>NZ_JAMFLX010000043.1 GCF_023502345.1 Parendozoicomonas callyspongiae | reverse complement strand
CATTAAAAAGCTGATGCTTCATTGCATCAGTTTTTTTTTGCCCGCGCGCATCAAAAATTACAATATCTAGAAATTGGAGCGTCAGTGCTCTTTTCATTTTCTTACCTGACTTACATTCTCTGTCTATCTCCATATACGCTGCATAGTTGATGTACGGCAGGTGTCCATCTTATCCCCAGTGATTTTTTGGTTCATCAGTTAATTCCTGGTGGTCATGTACGATTACTGGACTGGTAGGGAGGCTGCTTTATGGACTGGAGCTTTAGATGCTGAAAATGATTGGTTTCGCTATCACGCTGGCTAGCGTGATGGGTGGTTTCTTTCTGGGGAATGGGGTACTGGCCACATTGTGGCAGCCCGCTTATATCCTCATAGTGGTCGGCGGTGCTATCGGGGCGTTCTTTTCATCGAACCCTGGTGAAGTACTGCAACTGACCAAACACTACCTCGGGCGGGCTCTGCTGGGTCAGCGCCGTGGTCGGGAAGATTATGAAAAGCTGCTGGTTCTGCTTCATGACCTGTTCCAGGTTATTCGACGTAAGGGACGTCAGGCACTGGAAGAACATATCGAAAGCCCTGAACGCAGTGATCTGTTTAAGCGTTCCGGCTTTCTTGAGAGCCCGCGTCTGGTCACATATATCTGCGATAACCTGCGAATGACCAACCTGGGTCAGATCTCAGCCCGGGAACTGGAAGCACTTCTTGAGTCTGAACTGGACTGTTATGAGACAGAGCAGAATCAAAGCGCCAACTCATTGAAAATGGCAGCAGATGCAACCCCGGGCTTTGGCATCGTGGCTTCTGTACTGGGCGTTATCATTGCCATGAGTTCCATGAATGGCCCGATCTCTGTACTGGGCATGGCGGTTGCCGGTTCAATGGTAGGAACCATGCTGGGGATGTTGTCCTGCTACGGTATTCTGACGCCGATGATTAACCTGGTCAGCCATTCCATCAAAGATGAAGTGATGCTGTTTGAATGCGTTAAAGCCGCACTGGTCGCCAACTGTGCCGGTCGCCACCCAATCGTATCCGTCGATGCCGGACGCCGGGTTCTTTACTCAGGCGTTCAGCCCAGCTTTGTTGAGCTGGAACAGCGACTGCAGGGGTCCGGCGCATGAGCCGTCGTAAGAAGGGTGGAGATGCTCCGGAAGGCGGTGGCTGGAAAGGGGCCTTTGCTGATTTTTGCATGTCCATGATGACACTGTTTATGGTGTTATGGATTGTGACCAGCGCCGATGCTACCCAGAGGCAGGGCCTTTCTGTTTATTTCTCCAATCCGGGGGTGTTTGACACGCCCAGTTCTCCTTTCCCTATGGGCAACGCTTCTGAAGGCAAGGTGATTGAGCTGGACAATGGTGGTAAGGCACTGCCGGAGAAACCCGATGTTGTTCCTCTGCACAAAGCCGGTGGCGATCCTTTTGAGGTTCAGGTCACCAAGATGGCCAAGCAGAGGGACAACCTCAAAGTCAAAAAAATTAAAGGTGGACTGCTTCTTCAGCTTGTTGAAACCGATGACAGGCCGATGTTCAAAATTGGCTCAGACCAGCTGACGCCTTATTTTGAAGATATGCTGATGGAGCTGGGACCCATGATCGTCAAAACCGGGCAGAACATGGCGATTATCGGGCACACTGACTCTGTACCTTACGGCAAGAGCAGCAGAAACAATAACTGGATCCTGTCTTATATGCGGGCCAACAGTGTTCGCGAGATGCTGGACTACTTTGGTATGCCGGATAACCGTTTCACTTCTGTTTCAGGTATGGCCTCCAGTCAGCTGCTGGACAAGAAACATCCCGGTGCTGCCATTAACCGCCGTGTTGAGCTGATCATCCTTGATCGCAACCAGGGGAAAAGCCGCGACAACGATAATCCGACCTACAGCCAGATTGTTAACAATGCACGGGCAGGTGCAGAATATAACCAGATTTAATCCTGCAGAACCTAACTTTCAGGAGCCTGCCTTTCCTGTATGAATCGCCACCAGGAAGCCAGACAGGCGCCCAGAACATTCTGGGTAACGCTGAATATTGCACCAGGAAGCGCGGCCATTACGGTGAAATGCTTGATGGCCAGTGCCACCGACAGCCCTGAGTTCTGGGTACCGACCTCAATAGCAATCGTTCTTGCCTGCTGGATATCACACCCCACAACTCTCGCCAGCCAGTATCCCCCAAACAGCCCGATACTGTTATGAAGCAGTACACCTGCCAGAACGGCAATACCAATTGATTCCAGGTTGCCAGCATTCAGTGCGACAACCACTGAGATAGCATAGGCAATAGTCAGCACTGACAGATTAGGCAGCCATTTGCGAATAGGATCAATAAGCTGAGGTTTGTAGGTGTTAACAATCGTGCCCAACAGAACAGGGACAATAACTATCTGGACAATACTGATCAGCATACCCACCTGATCCACATCAACGGTTTCATGGAGATAAAAGGCTGTCAGTAATGGAGTCGCAAAAATAGCGGCTATCGTCGAGACTGTTGTCATGCTGATAGAAAGGGCAACGTTACCACCACTCAGATAGACCAGCACATTGGAAGCCGTTCCTCCGGGGGCTGTACCGACCAGTACCATACCTGCCATCAAGGCTGCAGACAGACCGAGACCGACACTGATCAGCCAGGCCAGCAAGGGCATAAGAAAAAACTGAAGAACAAGGCCGGTGAGCAAAGCGGAAGGCTGGTTGACAACAGTGCGAAAGTCTTTGAGTTTCAATGTCAGCCCCATGCAGAGCATGATCACAGCAAGCACAGGAACAATCATGCCTTTCCCTGCACTGATTGTTGGAGAAAAACTGTAACCGGCTATCCCTGCCAGTAGTGCAATCAAAGGCATCAGAGTGGGTAGGCGTGTCATTATTATTCACTCTTGGTTTTAGGTTCTGTTGACGTAAGCAGGCAGCTTTCTGAATCACTGAATCGCACAAACTTACATCAACACAGTCTGGAATTTATAAACCCGCTGCAGAGTATGGCAAAGAGTATGGTACATTAAGCCTTCCGGAAACGGACAGGTAAACAGCCATGAGCAGATCAAAGCTCTGCCTCTTGGATCGGAAAATGCAGGAATAGGTTTTTCCGGGAATAATTCGATCAGGTCTTCCAGGTAATATGAAGTCAGTGAACCAACCAGAACAGCAGAATAAAAAAGCATCTTCTGCCAATGATATTGAGCAGCTTCTGGCTGATCTCAAGGGACGGAGTAACAGGGATATTCTCGGGCATGAAGCCCTGCGAGTGCTTCGTACCCTGTGGCCAAGTATTTTCCGAGTCTCTTCTCCCCGCCCCTTAAAAGTCGGGATCGATAAGGACATCGCAGAAACCAGCCTGGTGCCCGACAATATCACCAAAATAGCTTTGCGCTGTTTCACCCGCCTGGATCAGTACCTGGAGAGCACTCGGGCAGGGCGTCCCAGGATTGGGCTGGATGGTAAAACCCATGGCAAGGTCAGACTGGATGAGGCTGTCAATGCTGATATGATGCTCTATGCCCGCTATTGCAGAAAGAACCCACAACGTGTTTTTGTTGGTCAGCTACGTCTGGCAACTGAAGCGGAACGTAAGGTTGACGCTGAAACCTGAGGCAGGCCTGACTAGACAGTCATCCTTTCTTACTTCTGTAATCCCTGTCAGCCGCTATTCAGCTCTTCCGCTGGGCAAAGCTGAGTGGTCGTTGTCAGTATCTCTGGCATTTGTGTTAATTCGCTCATGATATGAGCATTCTGTGTTGTCTTAATTAAACCTCTAATATGGACGACACTATGAATATATGGCCTGCTCGGCCCCCCAAACCACATATTGATATTGATGAAGGGGGGCGAAAAACAGCCTCTGCTGATGCAACAATAAAACAACAAGGCGCTCTGCAAGAGGAATCTCTCCAAAGCGGCAGTCCTTTCAGCATAGAAGATAAAAAAATCACGGAACGGCAACTCCAAATAGGGGCCGATCCCAGTACTTCTCTATCGGTTACAAAACAACCAGTTTTTTATAGGAGTTTTGCTGACCTGGCATCAGCACAGGAGTACGAGCCGAAATACTTCAAGGATATTCAAAATCTGATTGAAAGATGGAGAAAACATAATGATGCGAACAGCTGTGAAGAATTATCTTTATATCTAAAGGAATACGCCAAACTCTGCCATTTTCTATTTACAAATCAATTGTCAACTAGCCAGCATCTTAAGACCTATGGCAAGAATGTGGAAGAAATTCTTCACAAACTTCCGCGACCGATTTTAGAGGCGGCACCCCCATTTATCCATACTTTACGAGGTATTGCTGTACTGAAAAAAAACCGTAATAAAGCGGAAGAAAATTTCAAGTCAGGATTTGCGAAAGGGGATGGGGAGTCGGCACTCTGGCTTGGAATGTTGTCACTGCGCAGTAATCCTGATCAGGCTATTGAGGCTTTTCAGTTGGCTTGCAATGAGGGTTTGGAAAACGCTGCTTACTGGTTCAAGCTGGCTATTGGTCGTAAGGCATCGTGTAGCTTTAAAAAACTTGGCTGGTACACCGGGGAAAAATTGTCTGATGTAGATCGAAAAAGATGTGAGGATGAGGCCATCGAGGCTGCAAAAAACGGCGAGTTCACTTTTCTCGCAAGAGTTGCAGACTCATATATTAATGGAACCCGGGGTTATCCGGAGGATAAGAAAAAAGGTTTTTTTTATCTCGAACAGGCTATTCAGCAGAACAACCCAGCGGCTCAGCTTATGAAGGCTGTTTACCTGTCAGGAGTCAATTATCTGTCTTCATGGAGAGTAAAAAAATCCCAGCCGATGGAAGCTCTTGAGCTTTTTCTCTTAGCCCGCAAGAGTCATCAGGAACTTGTCAAGAAAACCCAGCCTTGTAAAGTGGTTATGCAAATCCTGAAAGAAGACATCTCTCACCCTGCCAGTGAATGGATCGCCACTATATACAACTTTGCATGTGAGCAGAGGAAAAAAAACCATGCTCTGGCGGCAAATCTTTTGGAGCTTTTCTCAATAACTCCTGATGCTGGAGCCAAGCGAGAAAAAGTCCTCAGGTATCTGGAAAAGGATGGGCACCCGGAAAATCGTTTTTGGCTTGCAGCCGCCATGGCTGATGAGTCGGATGCCAATCTGGCAGAAGCTCTCATTATGGCAACGATCAGTTTCCACGATGGATTTCCCCCTGCCACAACTCTGCTATCTCACCTCTATGAAAAAGAGGAGAACAATGAAAATAATGTATTAGCCTGCAGCCATTATATGGGAGCGCAGCAAATGAAACAGCTGGATATTGAGCCCGAGTTCAATATTATCAGCACAGTTCGTTGCTTCTGGCGTCTTGGTATGCTTGATAAGGCAGATTACGTTTTTATGAGCTGCCCAAACATTTCATGGGACAAAAACCCTGAGGGTTGTTTTGTGAAATTCGTCGCCAGTTCAATTGCCAGTGACTGGGAGCCCTTTGACGGGCTTGATATGGCTATAAGTAAGGGCAGCTATCGTGCTCATATCTGGAAGTTGCGAAAAGAATTGAGCAATTTCCACCGTGGCGAAATGGAAAAAACGATTCAGTTCAGGGAGGAGATGAAAGAATGCCTGCTGACCGATGAAGCAAAAATACTGGAGCTGGCATTTCAGTCACATGAGTTTCAACAAAAACTGACGATTCCCGCAGGATATTGTGATTCGCCGAGGTGTGCCTTTCGAGCACTGGATCTTTATGAATCAGGCTTTATAAAGCTTGATCGTGGAGTCACGCCTATGGATTTGATCAAAACATTACTCTCGGATTTGAGTGATGAAGAGTGTTATCTGTTACGACGTGACCCCGGAGCAGTGAACGTTATCTCTGCAATTATCAAGGAAATGGATGATGCGTTAATTTCCATGAATAGTCACAACAGGCAACGTGGTTATCACTTGGCAGCCTGCCTGAGCTGTGATCCCGATCACCATATCAAGGAGGCTGAATGCCTGATTGATATGGGGCGTTTGGATTTTGCATGGAAAACAATACAGAGAGCACGGTGTGAATATGAGTCTAAATGCTCAAGACAACAGGAGATCCAAAAAATATTTATGGACCTTTCTTGTGAAAATTCACAGGTATGGCAAGAAGTGGATGAATTAGCCAGAACAAAAACTAATAGAATTAAAATAGAAATGGAACATTTAGAAACTTTAATCAAATCTCGTCAGTCCGAGTGCCTGGAAGATTTTCCTCTTGATATTCCATCAGAAAATCTTATTGAGGAATTAAAAAAGGCTCTCCCTGCCACTGATCTGGAGCTGGATAGCGATGAGGGAAAAGCAGTTCAAACGCTAAAGGGATTGGTCGTTTATTTACCAGCTATCACATTTGATGAAAAAATCGCACAAATCAATCCTGCTGAATCTGACGATGAAACTGTGCAGGTTCTTGGGCGCTATTTTTATAATCTTGGCGTTGCACACTGTAGACTCAAAAATCATCCGAAAGCGTATCATTACATTGATTTCGCAATGAAATACAAATTTGAAAAAGCGGGTGAACTAGCATGGAAATATTATTATTTTTTCCATGATTTTACCAAGGCTATTAAATGCCTCGAAGGTATATCACCAGATGTTTTACAAAAAAAAATAGCAGACTCATTCAAAACAGACGCATATTGTATGCAGGTGTCACTTAGTCCCTGGACGAGAGGGCACACGGAGGGCGGCCAGGAAATTCAGCAACATGAAGGTGGGTGTGTCATACAAGCGAAAAAAGCGTGCGAACTGGGTTCAGGCTATGGCTACGCTACTCTTGCTGACTACTTTGCCTGTGCTCTCGAAAGTACAAAGCTTAATAAGGAAGATCACCTCAAATATACCCAGCAGCTTCAGGTTTTTACGGATAATGCTGTTCAGATGAGATCTACCACAGTTATGAAAAGTATTTTGAACGGATTTCTCTCCGGCGAACCAAAAGTTTACCCTATTAATGCCTGGCGGTTGATCTGTGCTTTCCGGGCCTGCCCACTACCCAGTTTGAGCAGAGGCGAGATAAATCAATTTTGCCCTACAATACTCACTCCAGATACAGATGTCGCAGAGCTGGGAAGCGCTGAAAATGCAAGTATGGACATTCAGGCGTTGTATTATATGCTTCAAAATCTCGATTCAGACAGTCATGCCATTCTCTATCTCTGGCTGAAAACAGGGCAACTAAAGGAAAATGCCTTTGATGTAGAAAGCCTTCTTCTGTCAACGGAAAAAAAGAATCTTATCGAATTTCTCGCCAGAATAATTAATGAAAAAAAATGCAGTGATGAAGATTTGAAGAAACATACGGCTCAAATGAGCCCGAAGCTCAAAGACTTAGTTAATCTGACTCTTGCTCAATTAAGCGTAATTGGTGCTGTAGAAGCAGGTTCTATGATTTTAAACAAGAGAAAGGACATTCTTAAAAAAGCAGCTCAAGATGGGTATATCTGCGCCTATACATATTTGGGTTTAATGGAACGCTATACAGGTAATAAGCTATCAGCCATAGGGACTTATGAAAAAACTGTGGCTGGTAAAGAAGCTAGTTTTCTAGCTGGAGATACAGATGTTGCGTATTTGTATGCTCAGGCACTGTTGACAGATTTAGGTCCTAGCGAAACACATTTCCAAAATGCAAAAATAGCACTCGAATACGCTATGAATGGCGCTCATACAGGTGCAGCTGCATTGTATGTGCGTTTGTCGACGAAGTATAAGAGTTTTGGATCTCCAGAATTGAGTGCGATTTTTGATTTTGGCGAAGACACTGCGCCCTGTTTTTTGGTGAAGCTGTGGGCGGTAATTCTAAATTCTGGAGGACAGCTGCAAAAGGTGCATCAGTCGGTAATCGAAATATATAGCTCTTTAGATGAGCCACTAACCCTCTTTTATCTTATTGCCATGGGAAAAGCATTGCCAGCTGTCAGGGAATATATAAATTTAGATGAGGTTGCTGCAAATCTGGTTAAATACATGAAACAGGAAAATGCATGTTGGCTGATGGATCATCCAGATACCCCCAATGTATGTGAAGTTCTCTTGTCTCTTGCAGGTAGGAGGGGAGATGCTGAGAGAAAAGAAATTGTGAAACTGGTGCAATGGCTGAATCCTCAATACAGGCCAAAAGTAGTAAACTCTCGGACGAAGCCTGTTCGGGAAAGCCGCGGATCGACTCAATGTGAAAAATCAGCAGCATTGAAAAAGCAAAAGATAAAACGAGAAGATTCGAGTAAACCCGGGAGTGCTAAAGGGGAATTAGCAGATAGATCTCCAGCCCCCTATCCAGCTGCACAGGCACCAAGTTCCGACCTGACACCTGAGCAATACCTGAATTCAATCCAGTCGAAAGAAAAAACTTTCGAGTCGGCCTATTGTGAGGAACGAATTGCGACTTGTCTGGAACAGGGGGGGCTGGATGAGACGATGAAATGGTTAAAGGTTTCGGCAGACTGTCAATCAGTTAACAGGCCAGATCAGGTCGTTGAAGCTTTACACCAGGCACTGAAGAAGGTGCCGGTACAACTACCATGGGTTATTTATCTGATAAACGAAACCAGTAAAGTTCAACTTCCAAGTGATGATAAAATTAGCGCTGTGTTGGAACTCTGTGAAAATCTGTTGTTACAACAGAGTCAGGTGCCAGATGTACAAACTGATTCCGTAGAGTATTTATATCAGTTTCTGAAACGACATAAATGTCAGCCATTTCAGAAAATGGATGTCTGTACATTATCTTCTGTAATGAATACAAGCTGGAAGTGTACAGAAATCCCAAGCGATCTCGTTGAGTTTGTTGAGCAGCAGGACTTGTCCAGGTTTCAAACTCACCATCAGTATAAACAACTGTGTTATCACATCGTGCGATATTATCGTCGCCAAAGCCCTGCCAATAACGATAAAGCATTGAGCTGGGTTTTTGCCATGGAGCCTGGTCGGGCCAGCCAGAAAAACGGTGCAGATAAGACTCTGGTGAAGATGCTGCAGCATGAGTTGACACTGCCAGGGCCGGATGTTGAGTGGATTGTTCTGCTGTTTACCAAAGTGGTTCAGCCGCAGAAAGTATGTCAGCTAACCCCAAAAATGATTGCCGGGGTCGCCAAGATTCTGCCTGATAATCTCAGCCCAGATTCTTCCCTTTGTAAAAGCGGTGTAGCCGGTTATCTGGCTGATTCATTGGCAGAATCACTTGAGAAGAAAAAAGTAGAAATTGACGGCAGTTGTGATATCGCCCATGTTCATGGCTACTGCCGATCTGATAAAAGCAGAATAAGATTGATACAACAGGTGTTGAAATGTGGAAAACCACCCAAAGAGGTTGATGTGGTCACCGGACTTTGTAAGGAGCTTCTGGCCTCTGGTGATGTGGACACTATCATGCTGGCTCTGGAACGGCTGGAGACGTTAATCTGGCAACACCCGGCTAAGATTATTGAAACTATCGCAACATTGCAATCCAGACCAAAAAAAGTTAAAAATAAGTGGGAGTCTCTTTATGAATGGTGTCTGGCACAGGAGGAGAGGGCAAAGAACCCAGAGCAGGCTGTTACCCAGTTAACCGTTGAGGTTCAAAGTGCCTGTGATCAGTTGAAAGATGCCACAGATATAATCCCTGAAGCCAAATGGATACTTAGACAGTTAGTTGTAAGGGCACAGGTTCACAGCCGAAATTTCTCTGATAACTATATTAATTGGCTGAATGCTTTGGAAGATACCGAGAATGCTTTTCTTGTTAGAAAAGCACTGAAGATGCAGGATTCCGGTACGCCAGTGCCCAACCAGCTGCGCCAGAAGCTACAGGAAATGAAATCATCTGTAATCGGCCTGTTTTCTCAGGAACAGCAGGAGAGGATTACTGCCCTGGTCATGCCCCGGCCAGAGTTGGAAGAGAGTATTACCGTACTTACCACATCAGGACCGGGAGATAATGATGAGGTGGAGCCTGTTTTATCGAGTGAACCAGATCGCGTTGCGGCAGTAGTTGAGACGAAATCGTCTTCGCCTTTACCACCACCATCATTAGTTGAACCCATGGAAGAGTCATCAGATTTTCCTGTTCAGGAGCCCGCCGTTCAGGAGCCCGCCGTTCAGGAGCCTAAAGGTGATAGGGAACAGTTACAATCTGATGATTCATTAAAAGAATCTGCTGAGTCAGCGGCAGACCTTTCAGAAACCAGTCCATCAGAGTGGAAAGTCGACAAAAATAAACCGGCTGGCTTACCAATGGGTAAAGATGCCTTATCAATCTGGGGGCATAAAGATTTACCTGACGAATTCTCTCAGGCCTGGTTTGGTTCACGAGAGAGTGCTGGTGCAAGTGCGGCAACTGTTTCTCAGGAATTTGAGGTGGAAACGGGTATTGCTGCTTTAGATAATCTGATTTTAAACACTGAGCTTCCTGTCGATACTGACCAGCTTGAGAAAGAGTACAAGTGGCTGATAAAACTGGCCCAGGCTCAATTTGGCTCTAAAAGAAGTGAAGCTATTCAAGGACATTTCCAAATATTATTGCTGTACAGAACCATAATAACCCATGCTGCTATGGAGCAGTATCACTTGGTTATTCAATCCATTGGAGAGCTTGCGAACATTTGTCAGGGTTGCTTTTTGGCACTTCCGCCAAGAATTCAGTCTGGATTAATAAGTACGCTTGAGCTTTACATTGGAAAACTGAATACAGAGGATCATCCGCAGACGCTACCAACTTTCACGACGCTACTGAGGCATATGTACCTTTATCAACGGTTGGATCGACTGAACGAAAGAGTAAAAAATTCCCCTGATGAGAATACAGAAAACGAGCTGTGTCATTTATTGAAAGAATGGAAGGATTCTAAAAATGGGCCCTTCAAAATAGATTATTTCTGCCATAAAGCACAAACCCTGATTGAATATGAGCAGGCCAGAAAAACACCGAAAAAATGGAAAGAATTTGCAAAAAAGGTTGAAAGTCCGGAGTTTTCTAGAATGCCTGTTCAGCATTATAAGGAAGCTCAGGAATTTGTTGCGCCATTGCTGGAGACCGATATTCCCCAAGAAATGAAACCATATCTCTTTATGTTGAAGCTATGTAGTAGTATTCAATGGATAGATGAACGAAAACTGAGCGTCAACTATTCGGATCAGGATCGCTCAGAGTCAACAGCCTTTCTTATGAAGATAAGAGTTTTCAATTGTAAAATTCCCGACAGCCTGCACCCACTTTTAATTAGTCTGATTCATGCCCTGGATGAGATTCAGCTCAAGAGTGTCGATCATAATGTAAACAGAATAATGGGCAATATACAAAGAGGACTGAGGCAGGCTATCAATGATAAACTGCCTATTGAGAAAAAAGTGATGGTTCCTCAAAGCCCTGTGGGCTTACCGTTTTAAAGTGCTTATCATCTTTCTGGAACCCCGTATTGATTTTTGCATGTTGGCGATCAGAGCCTCAATATCCACTTCAATATTATTTAATTCTTTCTTCAGAGCGGAAATAGCCTGAGTATTCAGGTTATGTTTTAGGAACAACACCTGATCCTGCATGGCATCCAGCACAGGCTTCATACTGGCTTCAGCCTGTTTCAGATTTTTCATCATTTGCTCGTATTGTTTGCGGGTTTCTTTCAGCTTCCTGACACTGGATTGCTTCAGGGATTTATTGGAGTACAGATCAAGCTCATCTTCCCATTCATCAAACAGTGCTTCAGAAACATGGGAGACGGATGCGATTCGATCACGAACTGTCTGGGCTGCCCCGGAACTTTTTTCATACTCGCTATTCAGGGTGTTATAAGCCTCTTCAATATCCCCGCCATCAAAGTTGACCACACTGCGAAACTGTTCAAGTGCTGATTGAAACTGCTGCTGAGCCTCTTCCTGAGAGGATTGGGTGCTTTCCAGGCGGTCAACCATGATATCCCGCTTATGGATGCCTACCTTCTCCATTGCACTGTAATAAGTGCTTTGGCAGCCAACCAGAATAACGGCAATAAGCAGAGTTAATATGTACCGAAGCTGTGATGGTGCTGTCACTGACTCTTCTCCTGGCTTTTGATGGCGTCTACCAGTTCTTGATTCCGCTTGTCGGCGAGATGGTTATGGACGACGAACAAGGCATGAACAATGCCCGGTACCCAGAACAGCAGCGTCAAAATAATATTTAGAATTCCCTGAATCGGCTTGCCGCAAAGGAATACAGCCAGAGGGGGGAGAATAATGGCCAGAAAATAGCGCATGGAGGCACTCCTCGAGTAAAAACGCTGACCAGTTTAGAGTTCACGATTTATACAGTCAGCTGTCGTGTAGATATTACTACGTATTATGCCCTTGTAAAAATAAAAGGATGCTTGATGATGTGCAGTAGGTGTAGTGTTTGTACTTATCGCCGGTTATTGCAAGAGCTGTGTTAATTTTGATTTAGATCATCTTTTTCATTGCTTCGGGGTTTTACTGGAAATGTGATAGCCAAACAGAAATAAAAATGTCACATAAAAAAAATACCTTAGAGGCTTATGTCAACAAAGCCTGGATAAAAACTGAGGTCGGGGAATAACAATGAAAAACAAGCTCACGGGCGCACTGATCTGTGTAGGTCTGGCTGCATTCAGTTTCTCTTCGCAGGCAGAGGAACTCCGCCTTCTGACCTGGGGTGGTTATGCTCCCCAGCCGGTTATTGACCAGTTCGAAAAAGAAACTGGCATTGAAGTGAAGGTCACTCTTTCCAATAACGAAGATATGATCTCCAAACTGCGGGCTACCCGTGGTGCCGGTTTCGATCTGGCACAGCCCAGCCAGGATCGGATTATCGGTGCCCAGAAAGAGTTCCGGATCTATAAACCTCTTGAGATCAGCAAAATTGATGAAAGCCAGTATGTCGCTTCCATGCTGGAATCAACCAAGGGAAGTACCAGCGTTAATGGCAAGATTTATGGTGTGCCTCATGTCTGGGGAACCAGCGGCCTGATCGCCCATACGGATAATGCCAGGCAAAGTTATCGCTTCAGTGATCTCTGCTCTGACCAGTACAAGGGCAAGGTCTCCTATCGCCTGAAGCGTCCCACCCTGATCGCTTTTGCCTTTGATATGGGGGAAGACCCCTTCGCCGCTTACAACGATCCGGTGAAGTACCAACAGATTCTGCAAAAGGTTGAGCAAAAGCTGATTGCCTGTAAGGACAATGTGAAGGCCTACTGGAGTGGCGGCGATGCCCTGATCAACCTGTTGCGCAGTGGTGAAGTCACCCTCGCCATGGGTTGGGATGCCGGTGGCTGGAAGCTGAGTCAGGAGACTGGCAATATCAATTTTATTCCTCCCGCCACTGGTGCACTGGGATGGATCGATACCTTTGCCCTGCCTGCCAAGGGTAAGAATGATGAAGCTGCCTATAAGTGGATTAACTTTGTAAACCGTCCTGAAATCGCTGCCATGATCACGGCTTCTGCCGGGCAGTTTACGGCTTCAGCGGGTGCTGCCAGCTTTGTAGAAGACGGTCTGAGCAACAGCTACAAAGCCAGCTTTGACCAGGCTGCTCTCGATAATATCAAGTGGTATCCCCCTGTGCCTGCAGGTCTGGAAACTATGGAAGGCAAGGTTCTCGACCGGATCAAAGCCGCTCACTAACGTCAACAGAACCTGGACCCTCAGCCTGGCTGGGCTTCAGTGTCACTGGAGTCCAGTTCTTTCAGATATCCAGACAGGAAGTATGCATGTCCAGTGAGATAGATCTTCGCGCGACAAATCTCTGTAAGAACTTTGATAACTTTGAGGCGGTCAAGGATGTCAATTTCTCAATTCCCCGTGGCTCCTTCTTTTCCATTCTCGGACCATCCGGCTGTGGCAAAACCACTTTGCTGAGAATGCTGGCAGGTTTTCTGGAGCCAACATCGGGAGAAATTGAGATTAAAGGGCGTTCCATGCTTGGTATTCCGCCGAATAAACGACCAGTGAACATGGTCTTCCAGCATCTGGCGCTGTTTCCCATGATGACTGTGGCTGAGAATATCGCCTATGGCCTGAAGCGCCGAAAGATGAAGAAGCCTGAAATCACTAAACGGGTAGAAAGTGCTCTGGAACGGATAGGCCTTCCGGACGTTGGTAACCGCTCTATCAGTCAGTTATCCGGTGGCCAGAAGCAACGAATTGCCATTGCCCGTTGTCTGGTATTGGAGCCTGATGTTCTTTTGCTGGATGAGCCTTTGGGCGCGCTGGATCTCAAGCTCCGCGAACATATGAAGATAGAGCTGAAGAAACTGCAGCAGGCTTTTGATACCACATTTATTTACATCACTCATGATCAGTCAGAAGCGATGGTGATGTCTGACACCGTCGCCGTTATGAATGAAGGGCGGTTTGAACAGGTCGGTGCCCCGCAGGATCTTTACTACCACCCCCAGACACCTTTTGTCGCCGGTTTTGTTGGAGAGAGTAATCGCTTCTCGGGTTCGGTCGTTAATCGAGAGGGTGAGACTGTTGAGGTTATTACCGAAAGCGGTCAGCGTTTTGTGGCACGGGAGAAGTTTGATAAGAAACTTAACAGTGAAGAGCAGGTCGATCTTTTTGTGCGCCCGGAGATGATCCATCTTTCTTATGAGAAGGGTGACAAGTCCGACAACAACCTGAGTGGCCAGGTGGAGAATATTCTCTTTGACGGAGGCAACAGTCGCTTATTGATCCGTGAGCAGGTGACCGGTGCAGAACTTCAGGTTGTCCTGCCTCAGACACAGGCCTTTTCCAGAGTAAAGGGTGGCGATGAACTGCATTTATGCTGGAATGCCGAGCAGAGCCATGTCTATCGTTCAGGGCTGGCATCATGAAAATATCGACCGGCCCGCGCCTCGGACTCTATCTTTTGCTGACGCCATTGCTACTGACTCTGGCGTTGCTGATTCTGTTCCCACACCTGGAGATGTTGAATATCTCTCTGCGTGAGAGGATCTCTTATGGAGTCTATAAATTCAGCCTGACCAACTACGGGGAGTTTTTTACCGAACCCCTGTATTGGATCACATTTGTGCGTACAGCCTGGATGTCCATTCTGACAACCGTGATCACTCTCCTTATCGCCTTTCCAGTGGCCTGGTATATCGCCAAGGTTGCCAGGGGGAAAACAAAAGGGATGTTATTCCTGGCCTGTTTGATTCCTTTCTGGGTCAGCGAACTGGTGCGTACTTATGGCTGGATGATCCTGTTGCGTGAAACCGGGGTTGTCAGCAATTTTCTGCAGTGGCTGGGGCTGGTCGATGGTCCCGTTGAGATGTTGTACAACGATGTCACGGTGATGGTTGGTCTGGTGTATACATCAATGCTGTTTATGGTGGTTCCGTTGATTACCACGCTGGATGGTCTGGATGACAGTATGGTGGAGGCAGCCTATGACTTGGGCGGCAATGGCTGGAATGCACTGTGGGAAGTGATTGTTCCCTATGCCATGCCGGGAATCGTGTCCGGATGCATTGTCGTGTTTATGCTGACGCTGGGAAATTACCTGACACCAACACTGCTGGGTGGAAAAGACAGTCTCTGGTTTACCGAGCAGATATTTACCCAGTTTATTACTCGGTTTAACTGGGAGCAGGGCGCTGCCTTTGGTGTGCTGTTACTTATTCTTTCATCATTGATTGTCTGGCTGGGTTTGAAACTCAGTGGCCAGTCATTCCGTGACACCATGAGCCGATAGGGGAAGAGTTATTATGATTGCATCCATTCCCCAGAGCCGGGCCTACCAACGCACTTATAATGCGTATATTGCGCTGTTCTTCCTGTTGCTCGCAGCTCCGCTGGTTGTTGTGGCGATCTTCTCCTTCAATGACAGCCTGTTTCCTTCATTGCCATGGGGCGGTTTTACCCTTGACTGGTTTTTTGCCGAAACACCTAAGCGCACAGGTCTGTTCCATGACGAAAGTATTCTGGAAAGTATCTGGATCAGTGTGATTGTCGCCGTAGCTGTTGCGGTTTTATCTGTGCTGGTGGCATTGAGTAATGCTTTCCTTTTTGAGCGCAAGGAGTTTCCAGGCAAGCAGCTGTTATATAGCCTGATGCTAGTACCTCTGGTTATTCCAGGTGTGATTCTGGGTATATCTATACTCGCCTTTGGCAGCAATATTGCCAATGGTGTTGAGGATAACTGGGGAATTGATCTGGAATTTCTGCGCCCGGGGCTGACCATGGTTATTCTTGGCCAGTTTGCGTTTATCAGTACCATCTGCACACTGATCATTTCTGCACGCTTGCGCAAATTTGATATTCAGCTGGAAGAAGCGGCACTGAATCTTGGAGCGAATCACTGGGATGTACTGTGGACTATCACCTTACCCTGGCTGAAACCGGCTTTGGTCGGTGCAGCCATTGTGGCGTTTCTGATGTCATTCGAGAACTTTAATACCACATTGGTGCTGGTGGGTAGTGATGCGCCGCTGACTATCAATATGTTTGACCGGATGCGGGAAGGTTCAACACCGGTTCTGAATGCTGTGTCACTGTTGCTGATGGTGGCTTCCGGTGGGCTGGCGCTGCTAAGTATCTTTGTTCAGAGAGAACAGCCGGGAAAGCAGTAATGCGAGCACTCTCAATCAACCGACGAGTATGCTTCTCTATCTATATAAGGACTTAAATTGAAAGAAAGTTTTATGAGTGTTCTTCCCTATCTGACAATGTTGGGAAGTATTCTGGCTTTTCTATTTGGGGTTTGGAAATACCTTGACACGAAAAAGGCTGAGGAAAGAAACAAACGCTTTGAGCAATTTCGTCAGGTATTTGTCTGGTTCTCTGGGCGTGATGAGAAAGGTGAGGCATTGACAGCTGTTCAGCAAGCTGTTGCAACATATCAACTTTCTGAGTTTCCAGAATATAAGGAAATGTCGCTCCCAATTATTGAAGAGCTTCTTGAAAAGACAATTGATGAAGACCCTCAATCCTTATTCAGGAAAGCTCTACTTCATGTCCATGAACAATTGAGTTCAGAGTAACTGAATGCTGAAAAAATTCAAAAGGGACCTCTGCGGCACCCATAAGCAGACGTTATCTGACTAAGATCTAATAGACTGTCATTCGCAATAAATGGGAATGACAGTCTTGTATTGTGGATTAGTTTTTAATGCGGGCCTTTTGCATAGCAAAAGAAGGATGCTGATGAGGGAGCAGTACCAGAAATTCGCTGCGGGAGAAAAAGTCCTTTAAAAGTGAGTGCACAATCCACTGGGACTGCTCCATCAGTCTGCGTATCAAATCTCTGGCAAAATGCCTTCTTATCCTTGAAGCCTTTCTAAGTAACCTGAGCATGTTTATCCCTGTCATTTCTTTAATGAGAAAATTTACAGCGACTGCATTCCTAACTGTACATTGAAAATGCTATCAATGAGAATACCTCCGCACTCAACAATTCGATGCTGTCTGAAAAGTCTGTGCGTAGCGGGGCGGTGGGAGATGGGGATAAAAATCAGGTTTTGTGAGGCGAATAGTGGTTCTATTTAACGATCAAAAACTGATTTTTAGCCCCATCTCCCACTGCCGCACGACGACATGGATGCCGGAGCTAGGGCAACGCAGGAGCAGATGCCGGTAGCAACATGACTTTTCAGACAGCTTCTTAAGAAAACTGAACTCAGGATAACAATCCTGAAGATGTTGGAGAATTTTGTACATTGCTAAGTAAGTCAGCTGGTCCCCAAGCACCCACAAAACGTATGGGAGACTGGGAGTTTATAGCTTTAACCGCATTTATGATGTCTCTGGTGGCATTGTCTATCGATATGATGATGCCAGCCCTGCCATTGATGGCAGCGGATCTGGGCGTTCAAAACGACAATGATCGTCAGATGATCCTGACCACTTTTATGGCTGGTCTGACGGTTGCGCAGTTTTTCTATGGTCCCTGGTCGGATCGGGTTGGCAGAAAGCCTGCCGTGATAACAGGTACTGCTGTGTTCCTGGCTGGTAGTGTTATCTGCCTTGTGGCGCAGGATTTTCACACCATGTTGGGTGGCCGTTTTATGCAGGGTTGCGGTATTGCCGCCCTGCGTATTCTGTCCATGACTATTGTTCGTGATCTTTATGAAGGTCGTGCCATGGCTCGTATTATGTCCATGGCCATGTCTCTGTTTATTCTGGTGCCTTGCGTGGCACCTATGTTAGGGCAGGTGATACTGTCATTCAGTCACTGGCGATCCATTTTTATGGTGCTGGCAGCTGTCGGGATTCTTGTTGTGAGCTGGTATGTTGTCAGGCAGCAGGAAACCCTTGATCCATCGAAGCAGCGCTCATTCAATATCCGCAGTTTATACCTGGGGTTACGGGAAACCTGTTCCCATAGGGTGACGCTTGGATACACCCTGGCATCCGGACTGGTAGCGGGTGCTTTCACCAGTTACCTGCTTTCAGCCCAGCAGATTTTTCAGGATATTTTCCATAGTGGTGAGAAGTTTGCTCTCTATTTTGCCGTTCTGGCAATGGGATATGGCATTGCCAGTCTGTTGAATGCCAAGCTGGTTATGCGTTTTGGTATGCATAAAATCAGTTATACCTCGATAACTAGCATGATTGTGTTCAGCGCAATACTGCTTGGCAGTGCCTGGCACTTTGGAACGGAGCTGCCTTTACCAGTCTTTATGACCATCATGATGGGGCTGTTTTTCTCAATCAGTTTCCTGTTTGGCAATATGAACGCCATTGCCATGCAGCCACTTGGGCACCTGGCCGGAACAGCATCCTCTGTCATCAGTCTGATTAATGGATCGCTGTCACTGGTTATCGGTGCGAGTATTGGGCAGGCTTTCAACGGCACAATAATGCCATTTGCACTTGGATGTGTAGTTTGCAGCTCGGCTGCGATGGTGGCTATGCGGTGGGGAGATGCTGAGACTGAAGGTGTTGAAAGACATGTAGGCAGGGATAGTGAAGTGACTGAGCAGTTGGATCAGGCTGCTTAACTTTCATTCAGCAAGGCAAAGGCCATCTCGATAAATCCGGTGTTCTTCTTTCCTGATAATGAAAGCTCTTTTGGGGAGGTGGAATGCCGGAGACATGAATAAGAAATGGCATCGTATGGAATTAGCCATTATCCATAGAATGCTCAGGTCATGCGGCTTGCCTGTAACACCAGCTGATTGAAAAAATAGCAGGAAGGGGAAATCTAGCTTAAAAATTCACCGTCAATGGTATCTTTTGATTCAATTTCCACCGTACGGGTGGGAAAGGCCATATCGGCTCCATGCTCGTGAATAATTTTGCCAATTTCCAGCAGTATCTTGTGGCGAATCCCCATATAGGTTTTCCAATCCGTGGTCAGAGTGTAGAAACGCACCAGAATATCCAGAGAGCATTCGCCGTAATCGGTAAATCTGGCCAGTATACCCCGGTTCTGGTCAAGCTCAGGGTGCTGACTGAGATAGCTTTCAATAGCCATTGTCACAGCCTCAACAACTGAAAAATCCTGATAACGCAGGCCTATGGTGATATTTATACGGCGGTTCTGCATTCGTGAAGGATTGATCACTGCCATATTGGTAAACAGGGCGTTGGGTACATAGATGGGAGTGCGGTCATAGCCGCGAATACGGGTCTGGCGCCAGCCGATTTTTTCAACAAACCCTTCAATACCCTTGTCTTTCAGGTTGACCTTATCACCAATGACAAAGGGACGATCCATATACAGAGTCAGCCCGCCGAACAGGTTGGCGAGCATATCTTTGGCTGCCAGACCAATGGCCAGGCCACCGACGCCGCCAAAGGCCAGCAGGCCGCTGATACTGACCCCGAAATTCTGCAGCAGGGTTAAGCCTGTGGCCACGGTCAGGCCCAGTTGCAACAGTTTCAGCAAAAGCTCGATCGTAGGAAGATCTAAGTGAATCCTGGCCCGGTCAGGCATGGCCAGACTTTCCCTGACCAGCCTCAGATAGCGAATCAGCAGTGCGTAAAGCAGAAGAATTACAGTAATGCGGCGGATCAGAAGAACCACATCATCATCGTTAAAGCTGCAAAAATCGGCAATAAGGCTGAAAGCCACACTCAGCCCCATCAATGCCAGGCCAATGGTCAGAACCGGACGGGCAGCGCGGGTCAGGGTGTCATCCCAGTGACTTCTGGTGTTGGTGAAGTGTTCTGTCAGTCGATGGAGAGTGCGATTGCACAGCCACGAGGCAGTCATAAAGAGAACAAGGGTTAAGACCAGCTTAAGCCCCAAAGGTGCCAGGATGGCCAGATCGGCAGTAGCGAACATATTGGTTTCTCCCGGCAACAGCAATCAGGGGTCATTATTCAAAATACTCAGGGTAGCCGGTATAACAGAGTTGTTAGTTTCTCTGTCTACAGCTATCTGTCTTTGGTCTGGGGAGGAGGGAAGATTGACAGCATCTTTATGGCACGCTGAAAGCGTTCTTGACCGTATTCCCGATAGTCTACACCTGTGCTGATTTTCCAGGCAGACCATGCACTCCAAAGCAGATCCTGTGCTATCTGCCAGCACCTTAATCTCTGTATTTCACTGCGGCTGGGCTCCTGACCAAGGTAATCAGCGAGGAAGTCTATGGTTTGCTGTTCGTTAAGGTTGGATTCCAAAGCACATGATGCAAGATCAAAGAAAGGATCATTCAAACCAGAGTATTCCCAGTCAATCAGAAGCAGCCTGTCTTGGTGGGACAGAAAGTTATCGGGAACCAGATCATTATGACAAAGGCACTGACCGGCATCCCTGCAGTGTTGTTTAAGCAAAGCCAGAACTTTCGGTCTTATCTCCCGGTATTCTGGGAAGGTTAAGTTAAGGTGTGCGCCAGCCTGTTGTTCATAGAGTTTCAGTTTATTGGGATAATCGAATGGAGAAGCTCCAGCTCCCTCAGCAGGTAATTTATGAAGTTTGTGCAGTAAAGCGATAATGGCTGCTCTGTTTTGAAAGACAGTGCTTTGATTTAAGGAATTAACATCGATAAACCGTGTGACTTTCATTCCGGATTCGCAGTCAAAGAAAATATTTGGCACATCCAGATCAAGTGTCTCGACCATATCGATATGCTTCTTTTCCTGGGAGCGATTGATCACTGTTTCGGTGTTCTCTCCCGGAATTCTTAAAAAGAAATGATTTCCGGCTTCGGGACCGCTGGTAACGGTGAATTTGAAATTACTGTTGGTCAGCCCTCCAGAGACAGGCCCCAGCCATTCAAAGTCTTCCTCTTCAATATGAAAAGTTTTTAATAAGGCTTGAAATTGCTCAGGAGTGAGGTTCGAGGGCTTGTCATACCGACTTGCCTTTCTCTCAAAGATATCTTTTTTCTCTTGCTCCAAGAGTGCGGCTTTTTGCGATCCTGAAGGTAGAAAGGTTTGATCAGCTGCTGGTGGTGTATGCAGTTGATCTTTTCGGACAGACTGTGGTGATGGTGGTTGTTGTGCTCCAGCTTTTGATAACATTCTGACTGCCTATACAAATGCGAAAAATGTTTAGACAGTACCGGGCTCAATTTTATGCTGACGCCATGGTTAGATGATTTTGAGAAAGAGGTTAATGTGCCCGGGATTTGGTTTTCCCACAGCGGGTGCATATATAGGTTGTGACCAGTTTTCCCGACTTCACATCAAAGACTTTCTCTTTATCGACGGCCCACTTGTGCAGATTGCTGCGGCACATGATCTTGCCACGATTCTTATCTTTCTGGGAGGGCTTCTTGAACGGGAGAATATTGCTCACAAATGATATCCAGAGTTAAGGGTGATTTGAGTCGGGGGAGAGTACCGGCCCAAACCACTAGCTTAAATCAGAGTCCTCTGGGATTACCACTCCATTCACTTGCCAGTTCGCGCTTGTAGTGCTCTAGAGCCCATTCCACAGTCATTGAACGTTTAGCGGCGTACTCAGCGCGTACTCTTTG
Source organism: Parendozoicomonas callyspongiae (assembly GCF_023502345.1). Taxonomy (GTDB): domain Bacteria; phylum Pseudomonadota; class Gammaproteobacteria; order Pseudomonadales; family Endozoicomonadaceae; genus Sansalvadorimonas; species Sansalvadorimonas callyspongiae. Next base: position 1,826 of record NZ_JAMFLX010000043.1, on the reverse strand, counting down.
GAGTATGGATGCCATTTTTTGATCACCGTACTTTTTGCGAAGCTTATCGACAGCTGGTTTGATTGTTATCTTTTGCCCGCGTGACAGGTTTGCTTCGAAATCTTCTACGATATCAATCAGCCCCGAGTAAGCTTCAACAGTTTCAACTGATGGTAACTTCTGGCCTGTTTCCGTGGCAGTTTTTTCCAGAGCTTTAGACAGGTCCTCAGAGCCATGCTTCTTGAGAAGCTTTGCTAACTCTCTTGGATAGTTTGCTTTCACTTCTGTGGAAGTTTTGGCGCGCTCCAATAAAGACTCAATATCCTCACAAGCCGAAAACTCTTCCACTGATAAAAACCCACCCTTAGGCGCGATAGCATCAACAAACTCATCTGTTGAAGAGTATTCATCAGGAATCAGGTAGTTCACTCCGGCGCTGGCAACTGTTGAAGTCGCACGCCCAGCCAGCTTGGTCGCTTCCCAGCCGACCTTGGCTCCGACTTTGGTGGCTTCCCAGCCAACCTTAGCCCCGATCTTGGTAGCTTCCCAACCAAGCCAGGCTCCGACTTTGGTGCCGGCCCATGTAGCTTTACCTAATGCACTGGCAACTGAATAACCGATCTCTTTCACCCGTGATGACTGGTCTGAAGTCTCCTGCGTGATTTCTGGTGCAGCTTCCTGCTTAGGGCGAACAGACTTGGGACAGTTTGATCCTAGTGATCTTGCATAACTGTAAATTCCTGAGAGTGCAAACATTTGAATATCCTCGTCCTTGAGTTTTCAATCTGTGGTAAAGGTAACAGTGATGCGTCAGAGCTGCGATAAGCCTTTGGTCTTAATAAGAAGGTTCTATTGCAATTGGAAAAGCTCCTGAAAACAAAAGGTGTCCTGCGAGAGAAAGGTTTGTGAAAAGCTGTAATGTTCATTGCGGCGATTTTCAAGGAAGATGTCGCCGCAACTTGCCGATCCAAGTATGAAGCGTGTTGGCATTCACCCCAAGCTCTCTGGCCGTTACAGTAACAGGCTGATCAGATTCTACAGCCAGTTTTTACAGCTGACTCTTTGAGTTTAGCGGTATAAGATTTTGTTTTCTTCTCTGACATTTGGACACACCTTAATGGGCTTGGGTATTACCCGTATCTGTGTGGTCCGGAGAACTATAACCACTCCAAAGCTGTTTTCCATTGACGCAGGTGGCCAAGGGTATTGTTATTCCCCTTGACCTATCGAAGGCTCATATGTGCTATGTTTCCTGTCTGCTTTGTTAGAAGAGTTAAGGAACTTTTAGCATGTATTATCAACTAAAAAATTAGGATAAAAGTAAAATTATGGAGTGAAAATTATGGATACTGCTTTTAATTCAGTTAGCCATGCGCCGTATACTGAACCTTTGCCATTAATAAAATCATGTGATAGTGACTTAAATACGCTTTTTAATACAAAGCTTTGTGAGGGTAAGCTGCTAGCCAAGATGCTTATGTTTTCTTTCAGTGAAGGTTGTTTAGATAGGGCAGAACAAGAATACATTCAGTTAAGTCAAGGAGACAAGAGCGTAAGGTGTGCAGCTACCTCTCTCTTAGCCCCCTGTCCAAAGCAGACACTATATCGAAAGATTGGTTTTATAATTGATGTGGATAAATCAATCCAAAAAATAATTGCTAATTACGATGTTGGATCTATGCCTGTTGATGATCAAGGTTACATCCTTTCTTGGGATAAAAAAGAAAAGCGTTATAAACAAGGCTGGATTAATAGAATAAGTGCAATCGGCTGATGTTTTAGATGTGGGCCAGCTGCATGTATCATTTCGTAGCTCTCACACTCAGAAATGGAAGTCGGGAATGAGT
>NZ_JAMFLX010000042.1 GCF_023502345.1 Parendozoicomonas callyspongiae | reverse complement strand
AGTGCTTGAAAATTTGCTCAGAATTTGAGCACCCTCCCCCATAGTTTCTGTATACTTACTGCCAAGCAAACATAGGCACAATAATTTCTGTATATTACAATGCACAGTCTGCCTATATTAATGTAAAGTGTATCCCTTTGTAATCTTTTAGCATTAAACAATGAGTTCGAATATGGCAGTAGCACCTGCACGTTACTCACCAAAGTGGCTTGAGCAACTTGATTTCTTGATCAAAAACTATTTGTTACCGTTTGGGGTATTTCTGCAGCTTACAGGCATGCTCTGGATAGGGTCTAATGGTGGATATATAACTCAAACATACATTTGGTGTCTTTTCCCTGGATTAATATTGCTGACAATAAACACTTATAAAAGCAAGTTTAGATTCCAATCTAAGGAAATGACCACAAGTGAAAAGCTCATCATTCTCCTTTTTTTATGGATAATCATAAATCCATTTTTCACAAGCGAAGCGTTAAGCTTTAATTATGAAATCAACAGAGTATTAAAAATCTCTCTCTATCTCTATGTAATAAGAACACTTGTAATCTACTCAAAAAGAGTAAGCACAGAGAAAATTTTATTTATTTCTGCAATCATTGCCACTGCATTTGCATTAATTACGATGACTCATCACTATGGTATTCTCGACAAACAAATGGGAATTCGAGCACTTGGGCTTGGAGGAAGTGGCTATAGAATAGCTGGACTAGAAATTGGAGAATTCGCAGATTTTAATAACCCCATATTAGCTTCCCTGTATTATGGATGCTTTACTTCCATTTTTTTAGGGTATCTGCTTTCAACGCTCCCTAACAAAAAAACATGGCCTCTGGCAGTGGCTGGATTGATTATTTTAGCAATCTTTATTCTCTTATCAGGATCGAGAGGTCCCCTTATTGCTTTTATAGCCATGACAATTGTAGGAATATTTTCACAAGAATATCCTTTGAAAAAATATCTAATAATCACAACTTGCATTGTATCCGGGATAATGTTTTTAATATTCTTTGAAGAGATAATTTCTCAGATACAATATGCCATCTCAGACGGACTGAATTGTCGCGTACCACTTTGGCAACAAACTATCGAATATATTTCAAGAGCGCCTCTTTATGGCCATGGCATAAGTAATAGTTTTGAAGCAACCTGCCAAGGAGTACATTTCTTCCAGCCACATAACATTCCTCTTAACATAGCTTATTATTGGGGCATACCTGCCGCCACCCTATATTTACTTGTAATAATATATGGATTAAAAATTGGACTAACAGGAAGAACTTGCTTTCTAAAAAGAGCAGCATCACTACTTCTTATATTTGGTTTTGTTGGAATGTTAACAGACTCATATAGTTTCCTAGTAAGGCCAGATTTCCAGTGGCTGCTCTTCTTCTTACCAATCTCCCTATTAGCAGGTATCGAAGCAAGGTTAAAATTGTAAGTCTAGAAATTGTTGGAGGCCTATTATTCGTGGGCCTCCACTACTCTCTGACTACTCGTTTCTGCTACTCTATCCTGACTCATCCAATCTACAACACTCGAAGTCGATGAGAATCCATGAATATATTTTGATAAGACAACTTTTAGCTCATCAAAATCTCTTCTATTGAGAATAATTAATATCCTATCAAGTTGGTCACAAAAGCCTAGCCACTTTTCCTTTGTCTCAACCGCCATACTAATCTTTGGATGGTCAGTGAAATGTACATTGTCACCAATCAAAAGTTCTTCATAAAGTTTTTCACCAGGTCTCAGCCCTGTAAAAGTTATAGAAATATCACCATCAGGATTATTCTCATCTTTTACAGTTAACCCCGAAAGGTTGATCATTCGTTTAGCCAGTGAGGTTATTTTTACTGGCTTACCCATATCTAAGACAAAAACCTCTCCTCCTGTCGCCATAGCACCAGCTTGAATTACCAATAATGCCGCTTCAGGAATGGTCATAAAGTAACGATTGATTTCTGGATGAGTCACAGTGACAGGTCCACCTGTACGTATCTGCTCCCTAAACAGCGGGATGACTGATCCACTTGAACCGAGGACATTTCCAAAACGCACCATGGTAAAGCATGTTGAAACCAAAAAGGATTCTTCCTTTTTAAAACCAAACCGCTCTGCATGGTAAAGTTTTACAATTTTTTCATCAGCTAATCCTTGCAGCACCATTTCAGCAAGTCTCTTAGATGCCCCCATAATATTTGTGGGCCGTACAGCCTTATCCGTTGAGATCAGAACAAAACGCTCTACATTGGTGATGATTGCGGCCTGTGCAGCGTAAAGAGTCCCCAAAGTATTGTTTCGCAGGCCCTCCTCAATATTATGTTCAACCATTGGCACATGCTTATATGCTGCGGCATGATAAACCGTTCCGATACTGAAACGACTCATGGTTTCGACTAATCTCTGAGGATCATTTACTGATCCAAGTACAGCAGGAATTTTTGTTAGGCGACATTCGGAAAGTGTTTCTTGCATCCTCCGTAAATCTTGCTCAATTGCGTATAGGTTAAATTCAGAATGATCGTAAAGAACTAAGCAACTTGGCCTTTGCTGGAGGATTTGCCTACAAAGTTCAGATCCAATTGATCCCCCTGCACCTGTTACTAGAACTGCTCTACCCGTTATGCATAGTTCTAACAAACCTTCCCTTGGGGCAACCTCTTCCCTTCCTAGAACATCACCAATATCAACATTCTGAATCTCCTGCATTTTCATGCGACCGCTTGCTAAATCCGCCATAGACGGGATTGAACGAATCGGTAACCCAAATTGCTCAAGTGTTTGTACAATTTGCTTTCGGCGTGACCTTGTTGCCGAAGGGATTGCCAATAATATTTCTTGTGCACCACTTTCCTGAAGCATTTGATTAAAATGCTTAGGGCGATAAATTTTTCGCCCCTGAATTGCACGACCAGCGTTATCTCTTTTATCGTCTAAAAATGCTACTGGCTGATACTCAAGCCCTTTGTCAAGGGCAGACATTAATTGCACTCCAGCAGCACCCGCACCATAAATAGCAACGGGTACTCCATGGGATGAATGACCAATTTTTCTAGGAAAAAATTCTGGAAAAATATCAGCAAGCGTTTCACCCAGGAGCCAAGAGCGCATAAGGTAACGAGATATGGTCATCACTGGAAGCAGCATAAGCCAATAGATGAAAGGTATTGACCGAGGAAGATGATTCTGACCAAACATAAATCCAAAAAGCATCAGACAAATTGCAGCATAACTACAGGCTTTTAGTATGGTAACAATAGAATCAGTTCCCATATACCTCAACACTGCTCGATACAAACCCATTCGAACAAGAATGGGAAGAGTGGTAACAATCGCAATTATATATGTAGGAAAATAATGAATAATTGAATCAGTAATCCCAATGCGAATGTAAAACGCAAGCTCGAGACAAACTATAATAGCAATAGTGTCGAACAGTACACCTATGAGCCTTTTTCTTGAGCGAGGAAGTGAAAGCAGAAGCTGACGCATTCTAGGTTTTTCCTGATGTTAATTATAGCAGTTAAGATGCGATGCTCATCACTTCTTTTATCACTGCAGCTGTCTTTTTAATTTCGCTCTCAAGCAAAGTCGGGTGTACAAGAAACATAAGGCTTGTCTCACCAAGTTCTTTAGCAACAGGAAGCGGTTCATCAGGGCGTAAACCACTACCATCGAATGCTTTCTCTAAATATACCTCAGAACAAGATCCTTGGAAGCAAGGTATACCACGGCTATTAATTTCATCTATGATCCGCGCTCTAGTCCAACCATCATTCAAGAAGTGAGGTCTCACGAAAGCATAATATTTATACCAAGCATGCTCTATATGATTCGGTGGAACAGGTACCCTAAGGGCAGGAATAGATCTACAAACCTCACCAAGTATATCAGAATTTTCTGCTCGTTTGTTGGTCCAATCGCTCATGCGTTTTAATTGAATCCGCCCAATCGCAGATTGCATCTCAGTAATACGCCAGTTTGTTCCAAAAGATTCATGCAACCAACGGTACCCCTGTGGATGCTCTCGGTTATATACCGCATCATATGATTTTCCATGATCTTTATAAGACCACATTTTATTCCATAGTTCTTTATTATTAGTGGTGACCATTCCCCCCTCACCACCAGTTGTCATTATTTTATCTTGACAAAAAGACCATGCCCCAATATCACCTAAAGAACCAACTCTCTGGCCTTTATACTTTGCGCCATGAGCCTGAGCACAATCTTCAATAACAAATAGATTATGCTCTTTGGCAAGAAGGTTAATATCATCCATTTCACAAGGCCACCCAGCCAAGTGAACACAGATTATTGCTTTAGACTTGGGAGTAATTACTTTCTTAATTGTCTCAGCAGTAATATTTTGGGTATCTCTGTCTACATCTGCAAAAACTGGAGTTGCACCTGCATTGACGATACAACTAACTGAAGCAAGAAAAGTACGTGAGGTTACAATTACCTCATCACCACATTTTACATCCAAGGCTTTTAATGCAATATCTAAAGCCAGTGTTCCATTTCCAACTGCTACTGCATACTCAGATCCACACCATTTCGCAAATTCATTTTCAAATTCCCGACTTTCGCTCCCAGTCCAGTAATTTACTTTATTAGAAAGTAAAACACTGCGTACAGCATTTGCTTCTTCTTCAGTGTATGATGGCCAAGGCGATAATGAAGTATTTAACATAATTTACAATTTCTAATTAATAAAACTTTTAAGTATCATCAAAGAATCTATTTGGATACCAGCTTATAGTCATAATTTAGATAACTACAAGATGAATATTCCTTTTCTTTAATGCAATAAATTCTTTTCCGAGACAATCTGTCACATAGACTTATTGTTCAGGCTCAACATACAATCGACTTTGACAATTCCATAATGAGCAATGCTGTTATTCCGATCTTTAGAGATAAACATTTACTTCTAACAAAAAAGCCTAATCCTGAATCAACAAAAGGTATCAGCAAGTTTACTTGACACTTATTACTTAAACATACAAGTGTGACGTGTAATTAGGAGAGTGAGTTCTTTGAACTAAAATTTTATATTAGCAATATATGATACCTGCACTGACTTTCTAACATCATCAGCATATAAAGAATCACTGATATCCAACACATTAATATCTTCTAAAGTGTTGATTTAAAAAAACACTATGCCTCGCAGATACATATAAAACATTAATTTCAGACACAGTTATTTAAATTATTGGTTCATTCATCTTTTTCTCGACTTGTCGCTAGCGATGAAGCATCACTTCCTTCAAAAAATGGCATTGTTGCATGATCATCTGCACTGATACCTTCTCGAAATATAACCTTCTTAACAGTAAGAATGAGAATTTTAAAATCCAGCCACAAGGTATTATTATCAACGTACCATACATCAAATATAAATTTTTCATCCCATGAAATTGCATTTCTTCCATTTATTTGTGCCCAACCTGTAATACCTGGTTTAACTTCATGGCGACGAAACTGTTGTGCTGAGTAAAGTGGCAGGTACTGCATAAGCAAAGGCCTCGGGCCTACCAAGCTCATATCACCTTTTAATACATTCCAAAACTCAGGCAATTCATCTAAGCTGGTTCTACGTAAAAATAATCCGAAAGGAGTAAGACGTTCATTATCTGGAAGGAAATTTCCACTTTTATCCATGGCATTTTTCATAGTTCGAAACTTAATCATTTCGAAAGGCTTTCCATCCTTCCCAGGCCGAGTTTGTCGGAAAATTACTGGTAAGCCCATTGATCTAGATATTTTCCATGAGACATATAACATGGCTGGTGAAAAAATAATTAAAGCACATGCGGATAAAATAATATCAATGAGACGTTTTAACATTTGTCTTAGCCACTACACACTATGTTAATAATACGATCAACAAAATAATCAATGCTAAGTTTATTTTTAAGTTCTTCGGAACATTCTAAAGAAATATCTAGCTGTGACTCTAGTAAAAAAAATGCTTTTACCAGTTCTTTCTCATCTGGGTTAACAGTAATTCCAAGATTGTTATCAATAATCCACTTTGAAACAGATGTTTCTCTTCCACATATGGCCAATATCTGGCATCCAGATAATACATATGAAGATGATTTACTTGGAAAGGCATAGTGCGTCACCTCATCATCAATTGGTAACATCGCCCATGGGAATTGCTTAACAACTGAAGCAGCTTCCGGTGCTGGCAAATACCCCATACAAGATACCTGTGGGTATGATTTTGCTAACAACTCAAGGTCCTGAGTAAAGATTCCTGATCCTATAAATGTGAATTCAGCCTTACCGCCATTATCTAAATAGCTACGTATTGAAGAAATCAATAGCGGAATACGTTGAAGGCGGCCAGCATTTCCACAAAAAACAATACCTCTCTTCTTCGATTTCTCATAATTACTACTGTTAACTTCAAATGATGGGTTATCAACCAAGTATGTTGCTACATCAGATGACGATCTTTTCTTAAGATAAGAACTCATATCATCAGATAATGTAATAACTGCAGAAGCATTAGATATTGTAATGTTATCTATGAACTTTAATAGCTTATACAAAGGTCCATAAAGTGGAACAACAATATTTGCTGCTTCCGGATGAATGTCCTGAAGGTGATAGTAGTATTTTGAACCGGATATTCTACTGTAGATATAAACAATAAAGGGAACCAAAATAGGTGGATCTGTTGCCACATATACTTTTTTAGGTCGCATCATTATTAAACAGGCCGCAACCCAAAGCATAAAGTAAATTGCTTCAAGAGCCCTTATAACAATACTGCTGGATGAAGTAGTTAAGGATTTACATACCTTGAATAATACACCATTTCCTCTTTGATTATTATCGAGTAAGGAATGTAAATTATCACTGCTCTGTGTAATGACAGTAACTGACTTTTTAGCCGATGCACTTTCTGCAAAGCGTAACAACGCCTCTCCAATCACCTGATTAGCCGGCCAAAAACTTCTATTTACAATAGCTATTTCTGTTCTTTCAAACATTAGTACTGTTTCCATACAGTACGCATTACATAATCTCGGTAGCTTACTATTATGCGAACAACCTTTTCAGCAACATTTGGCATGCTATAATCATTGACCAAACGCATTTTCCTTCCCGCCTCATTACTACTAGAATCATCGTTAAGTAAATCAAGTCCTTGCATAACGCGACAGGCCTCTAAACCAACCATCATCACAGCCCCTTCTTCCATACCTTCGGGACGCTCATGGGCTTCACGTATATTGAGTGCAGGAAAATCGAGTATAGAAGACTCTTCGTTTATTGTTCCGCTATCAGACAAAACTACTTTAGCATTCAATTGAAGTTTGTTGTAATCCTTAAACCCCAAAGGTTTAAGAAGTTGAATTTTTTCGTTGAATTGTATACCTAAGCTATCGATTTTTTTCTTTGTCCTAGGATGAGTTGACACTATCACGGGTAGATTGTATTTTTCTGCAACTAAATTCAGAGTATTAACAAGTTTCATGAAGTTTTTATCTGAATCAATATTTTCTTCACGGTGTGCGCTTACAACAAAATAATTACCCTTTTTCAAGCCAAGTCGCTGGAGAACTTCGGATGACTCAATACCATCCTTATAGTATCCCAAGACTTCAAACATTGGACTCCCAGTTTTAATGATACGATCTGGAGGCAACCCTTCAGCTAATAGGTAGTCACGTGCAATTGTACTATAGGTTAGATTTATATCTGAAGTATGATCAACAATACGGCGATTTATTTCTTCTGGCACACGCATATCAAAACAGCGATTTCCTGCTTCCATATGGAAGGTAGGAATTTTTCTACGCTTAGCAGGTAACACTGCCATACAGCTATTTGTATCCCCCAGCACAAGTACAGCGTCAGGACATACTTTCTGAAGAATACGATCAACGGCGATAATTACATTTCCAATCGTTTCTGCACCACTTCTTCCTGCTGCCTCAAGAAAAAAGTCAGGTTTGCGTATTCCTAAATCCTGGAAGAATATCTCATTTAATTCATAATCATAATTCTGCCCAGTATGCACAAGAATATGATCACAACACTGATCAAGCTTTGCAATTACACGAGATAAGCGAATAATTTCAGGCCGGGTTCCTACCACGGTCATTACTTTCATTTGTTTCATTATCATCTATTCTAAATGGTTCAAGCCGAATGGGTTAATTGACATGAATATGTGTCTGGTCTTTGTCTATCGAAAATTTCATTAGCCCATAACATAACAATCAACTCATCTTCGCCAATATTTGTAATATCATGACTCCACCCTGGAACAGTTTCTACAATTTGCGGCTCGTTTCCATTTGTAATGACTTCATGACATTCGCCTGATACCATATTCTTAAATTTGAACTTAGCTGTGCCCTTTATCACCAAGAATTTTTCAGTTTTTGTATGATGATAATGTCCCCCTCGAGTTATTCCAGGATGTGCTGTAAAATATGAGAATTGGCCAGCATCATTTGTCTTTAGCATTTCAACAAAGGTACCTCGTGAATCTTGATGTGAAGGAATTTCATATTTGAATGATTCCTTCGGAAGATAACTGAGGTATGTTGAATACAGCGCACGAACAAGCCCGCCACCAACATTTTCTGTTTGTAAGTTTATTCGGCTTTTCTTAAATTGATAAAGTTGATCTGCCAACTTGCCAACCGTTGTCTTGTACTTTTGATCAACTTCATAATATGGATTTTTTACCTGATCCACATTCACTTGATTTATGCCATCCATTTGATTGACGAACGTGTCAATTACATCATCGATGTACACCAGATTTAGCAATGAATCACGGTCATGAATTTCAACGGGAATATCATTTGCAATATTATGACAAAATGTTGCAACTACAGAATTATATTTTGGCCTTGACCACTTACCAAAAACATTCGGCAAACGATAAATATACACCGGAATTTCATATTTATCTCTTAATGAAATAAGTACTTCTTCAGCTGCCCTTTTTGATTTTCCATAATCATTATCTAGATCTGCCTGGATAGAGGAAGTGTATATAATAGGGGCTTTACATTTGGAGTATGCTATAGATCTGGCAAGATGGTCGGTTAAACCAACATTACCACTCTGGTATTCTTTAGGATCTTTTGGTCGATTAATTCCAGCAAGATGAAATATAAAATCAATCCCAGATAGAGACTTGATTAGGTCATCTATGTGGTCATTTCTATCAAATGTTACTACTTCAATATCTTTTCGCTCTTTTAAATGCAAAAGGAGGTTCTTTCCAATGAAGCCATTTGAGCCAGTGATCAATACTCGCATGTTTTAAATCTCCGGACTAATGAAGCACCCTTCACATACAGATCGAATATACTTTAGCTTTAATAACATCTTCTCCATTGCGACGACATCTAACTGGTTAGTATTATGAGAGTTATAGTCCTCGGCATGGGATATTTCCTCTTCTCCCTGCTCAACAAACTTGCTGTAATTTAAATCACGAAGATCAGGTGGAATACGGTAGTATCCTCCAAGATCTTCAGCACATACCATTTCTTCCCTACTTAATAAAGCTTCATAGAGTTTTTCCCCATGACGCGTTCCAATCTCTTTGAGAGGGTGCTCAGGTTTCCCCAATAGTTTACACAATGCTTTTGCGAGAATACCAACAGTCGCTGCAGGAGCCTTCTGAACAAACATATCACCGTTATTACCATGTTCAAAGGCATATAGCACCAAGTCCACAGCATCTTCCAGCGTCATCATGAACCTGGTCATATTCGGATCAGTCACCGTAATTGGTTTATCAGCGCGAATTTGCTCAACAAATAACGGTATAACTGAGCCACGTGAAGCCATTACATTCCCATAACGAGTGCCACAAATAATAGTTCTTTCAGCATTGACACTTCGCGATTTGGCCACCATGACCTTTTCCATCATCGCCTTGGAAATACCCATTGCGTTAATAGGGTATACCGCCTTATCAGTGCTCAGACAAACTACACGTCGAACTTCATTTTGTATCGCAGCTTCCAAGACATTATCTGTACCAAGAATATTTGTCTTAACAGCTTCCATTGGGTGAAATTCACACGATGGTACCTGCTTTAAGGCTGCAGCATGGAAAATATAATCGACTCCACGCGATGCATTTAGAATACTCTGGTAATCTCGCACATCACCAACGTAAAACCTAAGCTTTGAACATGCGTATTTTTTACGCATATCATCTTGCTTCTTTTCATCACGACTGAAAATTCTTATTTCTGCGATCTCAGTATCTAGAAATCTATCAAGTACAGCATTTCCAAAAGAACCAGTACCGCCAGTGATTAAGACGCTCTTTCCTCTAAACAATTTTTATTTCTCTGCGTAAGTGGCTAAACCAGACATACAAATCTTGTCTTTCAGCTCTGAGTTTGGATAGTTTATCAATACAGCCTTATAAGGCCCTTTAAAAACAAATAAGCTGCCTGCAGAGCAGCCAACAACTCCACATGAAGATATTAATTTCTCGATATCCTCCAATTTCCCACAACCACCGAGTATAGTTAGAGGTACTCCAAGCTCCCTTCGCATCGTACTAGCCATATCAAAGTCATATCCATTCATATGTCCATCATTGTCAATAGAATTGATTACAACTTCCCCAGCACCAGCCTTTTGCATTTCTAAAGCAAGATCAACAGGGTTCACCTTATGCACTTTTCTTCCATTGTGAGTACATACTGAATACCCCTTTGAAAATAGCCCTGTTTTTTTTCTAACATCAATAACTACAGCTACACTTTGTCTACCTATAGCGTCTGATACATCTGTTACAAAGCTGCTATTACTGATCGCAGCCGAACTAATTGCGACTTTTTCAACCCCTAACCCGATTATTCTTTTAGCTTGCTCAACTGTTCGTACTCCTCCTCCATAACAAAGAGGCATTCGACATTCTGCGGCTAAATGTTCAATCATTTTATAATCAGGTTCTTTACCTTCAACAGTTGCATCTATATCAAGAACTACTAGTTCATCAGCCTCTTTTTCATTGAAAATTTTAACAGCATTTATTGGGTCGCCTACATATTTTGGGTTCTTGAACTCAACTGTTTTGACTAAACCGCGCTGGTGAACAAGTAAGCAAGGAATTATCCGAGGTCTTAGCACGTCAAAGCTCCGCAAAATTTTTCAGCAACATAGCCCCCCAATGGTGGCTTTTTTCCGGATGAAACTGCACTCCAAAGATATTATCTTTTTGGACTGCACAACAAAGATTGAATCCGTATTCGGCAGATGCCAATCTATTACTTTGATCCTTACAATCAAAATAATAAGAGTGAAGAAAGTAAAACCTGGCATCATCTGAAAAACCCTTGAATAAACCAGATTCACTATGGGGATATACATCATTCCAGCCCATGTGCGGCATTGGAAGGCTTGAGGATGCGGGGTTGTTTGCAAAACTGCAGACATTGGCATCAACCCAGCTGAGACCATCACAAACCCCCTCCTCACTAGAACTTGCAAGAATTTGCATTCCAACACAGACTCCTAAAACTGGAATCTGTTCGCAATTAACAAGCTCCTCGAGTCTCTTACGCATACCAGATGCATTCAAAAGATTCATGGCATGATCAAAGGCGCCAACTCCAGGAAGAATAACCTTAGAAACATCCGTTAATTGATCTTCATTACAAGCTCTTGTTGCATCAATTCCAAGCTTTTTATACATGGTCAAAAAAGCCTGAATATTTCCCAAACCATAATCAACAACATGAATCATCGAAAAAGCCTTCTTTCCAAGCCCAAAAGTCGCATAACCTGTGCCCCTAGCCCAATAGCCCACCGTTTGTTCTTGTAATCGTTATAGGTTTTATTTTTTCCATCAAATAACATTTTCAGCTCGGTTGTGGACAAACCCAATTTATTGGCAACAAATTCAAATTCTTGAGTCAAGAAGTGTTCATCCATTTCTGGTTTACACAATCTTTCAAGTGCTTCTTTTCTAGTCATCTGACCAGTCATAATTAGACTAGAAAAGTGTGCCCGGCGTTTTTGATAACCAAACTTACGCGGCATCCAATAGTCTTCATAAAATCTAGTAAAACGAGACTCATGATGTTTATGCTGAAATCTCTTCCAACCATATGATTTCTCAAGTGTTGATTCCGCTTCACTCTTTATATATGGAACGTAGTTAAGGGGTTTTACTATCTTCATTCCAAGAATTTTTTGGTAAAAAATCTTGTAAGTAAAAATATCAATTATTGGGAATGAAGATAATTTTTTCTTGCCAAACTGTGAATGTATATCATTAATAAGCTTTTTATCAATACCTGGATATGCCCCCCAATTTTCAGGTTCTCGACAACATTCTGTAGAGAAGTTCCCTCCTGTAAGAACGTATTTTATGTCGTGTTTACGAGCAAACTTATACAGAGCCGAAAAGAATGCAACATCTTGAGGCATATCTTGATCGGAAATTTGGGATTTAAGAAATGCTACTTGAAGATCCTTCATCTCCTCCCAGTTTATAACCTCTGTATACAAATCAAGCCCAAGGCCATCAACTAACTTTTCAATATTTCCAACTGCCTGATCAGTATTCCAGCCTGCATCTACATGGAATAATAAAGGCCTTAGCCCCATAATTTCTTTAGCAATATAAGCAGTATATGAGCTGTCTAAGCCCCCACTTAATCCAATAATGCAATCAAAATCCTTACCAATTCCTGCAGACTTAATCTTATTAGCAATTGTTTGTAATTGAGATGAGCCTTTCTCACCTGTGTGCCAGTTTGGTACTATTTCTGTTTCAAAGTTACTACAATAGTCACACACACCTTGATCATTGAATTTTATATTCGGATCTGATGTGTCCATCACACATTTTGTACAAATTCCATATTCCATATCAACGCCTTAAAGATATAAATGCGGCAAAGACACTTTATTATGTTCTTTTTGGTAAAGAACAACGCCAGTGACAAACCAGACAAAAGGATCTGTAAAGAAAATTGCTCCACCGATAAGACCCATGATGAAGTAATATATAAACAGCATCGAGTATAAACTTTTTTTATTAATTACAGAGTAATAAAGAAGAGACAGGAGCTTTAAATACACTGGAATTGCTAAGAACAGCCCCCCCAAAAACAAATACGCAATGGGAGTAAAATGTGAGTAATGAGTTGTAAACTTAATATTATCTTCACCATAAAAGAATGTAAAAGTGGCCCCTAAACCACGCCCAAAGGCAATGTTCAGTGCATTATCATCTACAGCATCATACGCTGCCAAGGCATCATATATTCGACCACTAGTCACTTCATTTAATAAATCAAGGTTATAATTGTCTGGATCAAAACCAACCACAGCATCAATAAACCTGAAATATCTACCCATCATTCCATAATCAGAACCAATATTCGCATGATAAACGCCAAAAAGAAAAAAGCTAACAAGAAATATAACTAGCAATCCATATATTAGTCTTTTTTTATTTTGAAAATTAACAAAATAATACAGGAACAAAACAGCTAGAATTGCCAGTAATACAGAGCGCTTTCCTGTTAAAGTAGCAGCGACTATAAAAAGCAATAAAAGGAAATACTTTCTTTTTAACGCACTATAAAATACTGGATAAGCAAAAAGAACACCAGCTCCATAGTATGGGATATAACCCAGATAGACGAGGAAGAAATAGATGATTGTCATAAAGGACAATATATAGCCAGCTGAGAATATCTTTGAATGGAAGTATTGGAAAGTTGCTGGCTGCTCTTTTGCCAGAAAATAACCGAATGATATTCCGAGAATAGGTAGAGACAAAGGAAACAGGTGAGCTAATGTTGCTTTATTGAAAGGGTTACAAAAAAGTCCGTAAATTACTACCACCGGCCCATATATCAACATGTACTTTATAAAAATATCATCAGGAATTTTCATCCTAATCATAAAACTGCAGACCATAATTATGATTGCCGGATAAAAAAATAATTTTGGGAAGTTTGCAACCCATTTTCCTATAAGCCAATATCCCATGTCTGTAATAAGACCCAAGGAAATAATAGCTAATAATATTATAAAAAAATATTTACCAATATAATAACCTGTATTTGTAAGGTTATCCTGCACCTCTACTTTCAAAAGTTTCTCTCTAATCATCACAATTTTTGTAAAAAGTACAACTACACGTTGCACATATAGAAATATGTAAGTATGAATGCACAGCCAAATTTAATGGGCTTGAAATAATCACGTACTAGAACTTAATTTTTCAGGTGCTAATTATTTTATTTTGTGAGACATAAATTGACCTAGTAACGCAAGCATTGTTGAGTTTTCTTAATAGAAGTTGTTCAGAAGAGAGAAATACAACTTTATAAATTACCTAGTTAACTATGGATATACTCTCTTCTATATACCAATATACATACTAGTAGTGAAGCAAAACGTGAAATCATTATTACAGATGCGAACTGATGTATTTCCCCATCAAAATAATAAAAATATGGAAAGGCAAGTACCATAACTGAAACGGATACTGTGGAAGAAATAGAAACAAATTTCTCCTTTGATATTCCAATAAAATACCAATCAAAAAATGATATTGCAGCGACAATAATCGCTGAAAAATATATTATCGATAGAATGTATCCAGTTTCCATTATTGCGTAATCAGGGTAGAACTTATCTACGAGGAAAGTTGCGAAGTACCCAAATATTGGAGCGGTAAGACTGCCAACAATCAAAAAGAACGCTATAACTTTATAAATCCATTTATTAAATAGTACTTTTCCATCATTATTTACAAGCAATGTCACAATTTTTGGACCAAGTATTCCAAACAACATTGAACTAGCTAAAATCATCCCCTGGTAAGGAATCATTAAAAATGAATATACTCCAAGTCCATATACTCCCCAAATTAATCCAACAGAATATCTATCGAGACTAGTTGAAAAGTTTTTAATGGCATTTGAGAGATTAACATGAAAACCATGTTTGATAATTTGTTGTAATTCTTGCTTTACTAACCCACCAAATTTTGAATTTCTTCTCCTAAAATAAGGTACGGAGTATGCTGCAGCAACGAGAACAAATGATAGACATTCACTTAAAAATGCACCTAGCAGTTGGTATTCATCAACCATGAAGTACATTAATAATAATACCATCATGGATTTAGTTAGCAGCATACTTGAAAATACTAGTACAGCTTGTTTACCTCTATTGTATGCCTCGATAATATTGTAGAAAATGGCACAACAAGATAACAATGCAACCAACATTATTATATCGAGATACTCATCAAAAAAAAGCCAACCAATCAGTATGCAAAAAATGCCAACACAAGATACCCCTAATACTCCATATATGACTGCAATCTCAAAATTGTTATTACAGCATTGATTATTATGGTACTTCTGGGAAGTAAGTTTTAAAACATACTCGCCCGACCCAAATCCCCCCACGTAAATAATATAGACATACAATATCATTACCAAGGAATATTGACCAAACCCCTCAACTGATAATGCTTTTGCCAAAAAACCGAACTTAGTGAATGAGAGCAATGTTGCAATTGTGTAAAACAACAAATATAGAAAGTAGCGTTTAGTGATTTGCATTTTTTCTTTCTATATATTTTTTAATTGACTTGGATATTTGCTCCATCTCAAGCATATTTGATTTGAGAGACCAAGAGCCATCAACCATTAATTTTCCATAATCAATACATGATAATACATGTCTTGCCAGTTGCTCCTTTGATTCTTGAGAAATACTTTTTGGATGTTGATCTATATACTCTCGAATCTCTGAAGAAGTAGTTTTACTATTAATATGCTGATAAAAATTTTCACTAGGAAAGTAATATGGATGTGAATAGCATAATACCGGAAGCCCCCTAATAGCACACTCAAAACCCACAGTACCTGTCCAAACCAAGACTGCATCATAGCTTGATTTCAATGAGTTAGATGCTACTTCTGGCGGACAAAATACTACATTTTCGAGATGTTCCAACTTCGAGTAAAAATCTGAACTTCGATAGCCAACAACATTTGGGTGCTCTTTGACAAGAAAGCATAAATCACTATGTTCTGCGATAAATGATAATAGCTCTCTTTCATAGTCGATGATGTTTAAGTCTTCACACCAATAATCAATAGTTGCCTCAGGGCACATTTGCAATGGAACATAGATTGTAGTTCCATCATACGTAGATAATTTTTCCTTCCACTTTTTATCACCTACATTCAAAGGTGGCATAAACTGAAAGCATTCTTTTGCTAACATTTTTGTTTGCCAATAGTGACAATTATAATAGTCGCCTGATGTTAACCTTTTAATTGAAAAATATGGTATTTTAATTGCGTTCCTCACCCACCTTTTCAAGACGTCCAGATTTAAATCATTACCGGTTTTTTTAATAAATGATGGTAAATAGTCAGTAGATTCAATATTACAAAGGAATTTTTGTATTTCTTTTTCATCTGGCTCTCTTAAATAATTATATTCTCCTCTAGAAGAAATTCTAAAATACCCATTAGCAAATACATTTACCAGGCCAATGAATAAAATCCCTCGCTTCAAAGATTCCCTGTGGAACAAGTCCATAACATAAGAATCTATAGTCTCTGAAATAACAATTTCAGGATTAGCTTTATCAAATACTTGAACAACAGCATCACGCATACAATTTAGGTGAAGAAGAGCTTCTTTCTTTGACAAACTTCGCAGTAACCTGCATCGCTCTATGATATCCTTCTCTTCATCCTTAAAATCAAACGCTTGATTCCTATTATTTTTTAAGTTCTTATAATACTCATCAACTAAACCACTTTGATCAACTGTTTTGTGTAAGCTTGCGAGTACAGAAACTCCATCTGGATACATTTCTTTTGAAATGTTTTCAAGATAATCGTCTGACCAAGGACCAACATAACACAATATTTTCATCATAAATCTACGCAAACAGGCTTAAATCATTTTGTGCCTTTAATAAATCTTCTTTCTTTCCAATATCAATCCAGTAATCCCTCATTGGATATACTTTGGCAGCTCCATTCTTACCAGATATTTTTAGAATTAAAGAAGGCATATCATAAAAGGTATTTATTGGAATATGTTGCAAAGCAGCCTTAGATACAACATATATTCCAGCATTTACATTAAAGGATTGTGTTGGTTTTTCATATAAACTTTCTACATTTCCATTTTCATCTGAGACAACAACTCCGTAAGGGATAGTGTAATCATATGTTCTTACGCACATAGTAACTTCAGCTTTATTTTTCGAATGAAAGTCAAGCATGTCTACATAAGAGAGTGAAGTAAGAACATCAGCATTAACTACAAAGAATGATTCACTTATGTCTATATTCGACATTAAACTTAAAGCGCCTGCTGTCCCAAGTCTCTTCTCTTCTTCAATATAAGTTATTGAAACTCCAAAATTAGAGCCATCTCCAAAGTATTGAGAAATGACTTCTTTTTTATAATTAACGCAAAGGATGAACTTAAAAAAACCTTGATCTCTAAACTGCTCAATCAAATGACAAAGCATTGGTCTCCCACCAACATCAAGCATTGGTTTAGGTATATTTTTTGTAAGTTCACCTAATCGGCTACCTAGCCCCCCTGCCATAATAACAACATGATTTTCCTTAGAGCATATTTCATACTCATCTAATATGAAAATTTCCTTGAGATTGTTTTCTTCATCAACCAGCGGCATATGCCTTCTGTGTAAAGTTTTCAGTTTTGATACAATAGAAACTTCTAAAGACCCTTCTAGCATTGTTATGGGGTTATAATTTATAACCTCTTTTACCGAGCTACAATCTTTAAGAATGCTTCTACGAAGATCTCCGTCAGTCACTACTCCAATTAACTTATTATGACAGTCAACGAACGCCAGAAAGCCAACTCCAGTAGCATCAATTGCCCTAATTATATCTGTTATTGAGGTGACATCCTCAAGTTTCACAGAATATTTAACCATTCGTACTCACCAAGAACTTATACTCTAATAATTTAGAGTCACAAGTTATTAAAAAGGTAACAACATGAGTTGTTACCTTAACTTACATAATGAACAATAAATATCTTAGATTTAAATCATTAAGTGCCAATATTCTACTCATAACTATTGACAAGTAACATCGACATTAGAATTCACAAGAACTACAAAATGGCATATGCACATTGAATTGATTTCGTAACTTTCATACACTGATAACCATGATTGACATTAGTCCTGAACAATTATTATATAAAACAATATGTTCAGACTCACTTATCCAACATTTCTTTAAATGTTTTCTGATCGGTGAATCAAATATTCAGCATATTGAAAATCTTCAATTGTATCTATATCAACTGACCTTTCCCTTGGCATAACATATGCGAAAGTTTTATCACTTTCATAGACACCTAAATGTATTAACCTACTGTCAAACACATATATTGCACCGTTAGGGTATACTGATGCCTTATAATCCTGTCGATTTTTTAGCTCTGGTAATGCTTCTTGTTCATTGATTAGCCTGCCATCATCTTCTAAAAACCTGTGCCAGTGAATCGGGTGATGTTCGTAGCAATAACTGATTACTGAATCTGCTTTCTTTTTACTATACAGTGAGATAGCCTCGTCGATATCATAACTACTTCTAAGAGGTGAAGTTGGTTGCAAAACACAAAATTCTGAGAGTTTTAGACCTTCATTTTCATCAATCCATTCTAGCAAATGCTTGTAGTTATCTATGGCAAGGGAACTATCTTCAGCCAGATGACCCGGCCGAATAAAGGGAATTTCTGCTCCTGCATCTTTGGCTACTTTAGCGATCTCACTACAATCTGTTGAAACAATTACTCTTGTAATAACTGCGGATTTTAAAGCTGCCTCGATTGTATATTGAATCAGAGGTTTTCCTGCAAGTGGCAAAATGTTTTTTCGAGGTAACCCCTTAGAGCCACCTCTTGCAGGAATTACAGCCAGCATTACATCAAATCCTCTTTTCGAATGATGTGGTCATATTCAAGATCTTTATTAATTTTTAAGCCAACAACGAACTCTACCATTTCAGGCTTCAAGCCAGTACCAGGTCGCTTAAAACCAATATCATTAATACTGATCACTTCACCGGATTTCATTTTACGCTTCAGAACAAGGCTTCTACGAAATTCAACTTTCTTTTCTTGAGTTTCTGTAGCAACGATCCGCTTACTACCTAGAGCATCCTGAATTCTCTTTGCTCCATTCGTAATTGCAGACATTTCTGCATAATTTGCAGAAACCTTATGATCCCAACCCTCCATTTCTTTATCTAGAGTAAAATGTTTTTCAACTACGCGGGCTCCTAAAGCAACTGCTGCAAGTGGAATCTCTATGCCAATTGTGTGATCTGAAAATCCAATATTATATTCAGGGTAAATACTCATCAGAGTTTTTATATTATTAAGATTCACATCACAATCACATGGAGGATAAGAAGAAACACAATGGAGAATTACAATATCTTTATTCCCAGCCTTTTCAATTGTACTTATGGCTTTGTCAATTTCGTTTAGATCACTAAAACCAGTTGATATAATTATTGGCTTTCCCTTTCTTGCTAAATAATCTAGAAAAGGATAGTTATTCAAATCCATAGATGCGACTTTAACAAAAGGTGCATCAAGAGTATCAACTAAGAAATCTGCTTCTTCTCTACTAAACGGTGTAGAGCTGAAATCAATTCCTACTTCATCACAGTAAGCTTTTAGCATTATAAGCTCAGATTCTGATACAGAGTAAGCTTCAACAATTTCTTCTAGGGTGTAGTCATTTCTATCCCGGTAATCATCTCCAAGAAAATAATTGTCTTCATACTTCTTTCGACAAAATACTGAATCTTTAGTCCAGCTTTGAAACTTCACACAATCTGCACCAGCTTCTTTCGCCTGGTCAATTAGCTTTCTCGCTAAATCCATGTCTCCATTATGGTTTGCCCCAATTTCTGCAATTACATAGGGCTTTGCATCTTTCGCAAGTATCTTACAAGTTGTGCTCATAATTGTTTCCTAGCTACAAGTTCAGGTAATTCCCACCACAATGGGTTAGCCATATTAGAGGGAACTTGATTATTATCACAGGTAAGCTCACGGTTTTTAACCGCATTTAGTAGTATCAAATTCTCTTCGTAGATTTCTTTATATAAAGATGAAATTTCAGCCATCGCTGAGAAATGTAGATCTCTAACATTTAAAACATATTCCAGTTTTGAATCACAGATTCTTCCAGATCCAACCAGGTTTTCACAGTGTTGGCGGTAGTGGCTCTTAGTCTCATTACTATATATTGCCCTAGCCCCGTTAGATAACAACCTTGAGAATAAATACCAATCTGCGGCCACTACATCGGCAAAGACAAAATCATCCTCAATGAGTTTTAATCTCATTGCAGTATTTGTCATTCCGAAAAGGTTCTTATCTAATATATAACCATGCTCTATTCTGGTTTTGTTTTTCAGTCTTGTTCCTACAAAATCTATTTCTTTAGTACTACCAAACGTTTGAAGCTCATTTACATAAATATCATTACCCTTTAATCCATTAACAGATGCCTCAACTCTATTAGGATAAAATAAATCGTCAGCATCTCCCCAAATGGCTATGTCATATCCTTGTTTCTTAGTATGGTTAAGTAATATTTCTCTATTTTTAACCGGACTTGTTCCCGGTTCAAGTATCATAACCCGCTGCTTTAATGCGTTTGGAATACTTAACCCTACATCTTCTAATCCGTCATTAACAATAACGATATCAAAATCATTATATGTCTGATTCATCAGAGAAGAAAAGAACCCCCCCATATACTGAGAGATACTTGGAAATACTGTTGTAATGAAAGCAATCTTAGTCATGCTTTAGTCTTCAAAAATTTTTTTTCTAACTTTAAAAGTTCCTGACTTCTTTTTTTAATTTTTTTTACAGGTGAACCAAAATATATACACCACTCATCTAGGGATTTTGTTACGAGCGAGTTGGCACCGACTGCAACTCCATCACCAATATTAACTCTAGGTAGTATTACACTGCCAGAACCGATTATAGTATGTCTTCCTAGTGTGACTTTTCCAGAAACTGCTCCTGTAAACTCTGAGCTTACCGTCGGATTTGTCAGATGTTTCCCGCTATAATCATCAGTCTTGCCATATATCTTCACTCCATGCGATATTCCTGAAAAATCATGGAGCTCTATTCCACTACCTGCAGATAGAAGCGAATATCCAGCAATATGAACATGTTTTCCAATAATTATTTCGCCTTCTTCAGAAGCAACTAAAGTGCAATAGTCATCAATACGAGAATTACTATTTATGCTTATATATTCTGTACCGATTATCGTTGAATTTCTTGAAACTAAAACATCTTCGCCTAAATAATTAAAATTGAAAGATTTAAGCTCTTGCTGCGTATAATACCCTTTTTCAATATTCATCATTTAACTTATTATCATGCAATGAGCACTGGATTGAATTTTATTAAGATCAAAAAACGAATGCTTTGTTAGCCACTTAAATTTAGAGGTAAACCTCTTTTTTCACCAAGTTTCTTTAAGTATCATGAATGATTCAGCATACTCAACCCCACACTCACTACCTCTTAGTAGCGCAAGTGCTTTTATTGCTTCTTCACTTCGTGGAAATGGGTGATCTTGAATTTCACTTTCATATACCTTCATAACTCTAATTTTCAAATCTAAGTACGCTGTAATATTAGAGTACGAATTAGGATAAAAAGATCCTATTTGAGGTTTATTCAAAAAGTTCGTTTCAGACAAAGTTTCATACATAAATATTTTTTTAACAAAACCGTATCGGAAATTCTTAATTGCCGTCGAACATGCCGTGAAAACTTTATGATGGTCTGTGTGGACATCATTATAATAAGGAAGATATATATGTTCACTGCGCTCCTTATTTAGAACTTTCGAAAATGCACCAACAACTTCACCATCTGTATATCTATCTAATTCTGTTGTATTAAAATCTAGTTTAATTAATTTTATTCCAGAGTATATTTCTTTTACTTTTTCTAACTCAATGTTTCTTTTGTTTATACTTTGAGCTGAGTAATTATCAGGACTCATCCTGGAAAAGACAAGCCAAGTTACATCATCACCCAATTCTAGATGCTTCAAAATTGTCCCTCCGCAGCCCAGTGTTTCATCATCAGGGTGTGGAGCAACCACTAGAACTTTCATTAAAAGTATTCTCCAACAGCAGGGCTACTTTGAAAGCCATGATCAACAATTTTAATCGCACCATCATAGCATTTTACAGTTATCGATTTACCATCAGTCGCTATTATTTTACCAGGCTCAATATTCTTCTTTTCATAATTAATTTTTTCGACCTTCCAAACAGGTACATTATAACCTTTGTAGGTTATATGTGCTCCTATATAGGGATGAGTCAGAGCCCTTACAAGATTATATATGGCTCCTTTAGACATCCTAAAATCTATTAAGCCATCTTTTTCTCCCCTTTTTCTCCATTCATTGGCTGTTGAGAACTCTTGAGTGATTGGCTTGGCAGTTCCTATTTTTAATTGCTCTGTAAACTCTACAACTTGGCGCGATGCAATTTTTAATAATTTTTCGTAAACAGAACCTGCATCGTCAGCTTCTAAAATATCAAATCTCTCTTGAGAGAGTATATCTCCATCATCAGCCCCCTCTCCCATTATAAAAAAAGTACTGGCGCTTTCCCTCAATCCAAGAGCTAAAGTCCAAATTAATGGGTGTCTTCCTCTATTTCTTGGTAATTGTGTTGGATGATAGCCAATGACACCAATTTCTGGATATTCCAGTAGCTCTTTCTTTAATAAATAGCTCCACCCGAAACAATAGATGACATCTGGCTCACACTCCCTTGCAAACTCAAGAATTTTAGAATGATCATTTTTCTTAAGTGAAAGAACAGGTATTCTATTCCTACAAAGGGGAGTAAGATCTTTGTGATCGGAATTAAAGCTCGATTCTGAAAGAGTTATTACGCCACATATATCTTCCCCCGCTCTTATCAATTCATCAAGAAGTACATAACTGAATTTTACAGAGCCTATGAATAGAATCTTCATATCTGTTTCAACACCAATTTGAGAACATAACAAATATTTTTATTACTGCTGATTTTGATTAGTATTTAAGAAGAGCTTACCACATCATCGAATAATGAATACTGCATGCGTTTTACATTTTTTCATCAAGGTATTTACCTGTATCAAAATGACCAAATTCAGGTATTAACTTATTAAATTCTTTTACGATTTGATCTTTCACCCAATGTCTATTATCTTTCATTTCCTTTATTTTTTTCACAAAGCTATCCAATTTTGACTTATCATAGATAGGATCATTTTTTACGATACCCAAATTTTCGAAGCGAGTAATGTCCAGTTGCTCATCAGAGGTATGGAATTCTTCGAAATCCTTTTCTCCTGTAGTGTCACTTTTAACAAACAAGCATGGCCACTGCCCCTTTATTGGTAAATTTTCAGCGGCCTTTCGGGCTTCATCTTCTGTTTCACATAAGTATGGTGTAAATCCATTATTCTTTAAGTATTTCACAGCAATATCTGCAAAGCTTATTAAATGTAAATCCTCACTTAACTGAGGAAAAAAGATATCCCTGTTATCCCCGAAGATACAAGATAGCAAACAAAGTTCACCAGACTCTTTGGGTGTTACAAAATATCTTCGTACATCATTCGGTGCTACTATGGGCTGTTGTTTTTTTAGCCTTTGATCAAACCCATGTAGTAAAGAGCCATCTGAAAACGCTACGTTGGCAAATCGAGCAGTAGATATGGAAATATCTTTACTTTTATCCATTAGAAACATTTCCATGATCCGCTTTGATGCTCCCATCATATTAACTGGATTGGCAGCCTTATCAGTAGAAACACAGAAGTATTTTTTTATATTATGTCTAATTGCTTGATCAATGGTTTTAATCGTATTGAAAATATTCACATCAATCATTCGCATTAATGTGAAAGGATCTTTTTCGCTACGTACATGTTTTAATGCAGACAAGTTTAAAATATAATCGTACTTTCCATCACTTTCGAAGAAAACATCATACTCAATTGAACCAATATCTAAGGCAAAAGTTTTAAATTCTCCAGATATATACCCATAGGTACTTCTGATATCTCGAACTAACTCAACTAAATTATTTTCACTGATGTCTACTACGTGAATTTTTCTTGGATTTCTCTTAAAAATTTCTTTTGTAACTGCTTGACCTATTGAACCAGCCCCGCCGAGGACGAGAAAACTGGATTTTTGAACAATTTCGCAAAGTTCATCTTCACGTTTTTCAATATCTTTGGTAAATAGCAGGTTTGAACGACCAATCAGTGACAGCAAATCTTGCATGCCCCTCTCCAATCAGAAATTTGAGTTACGCTACCGCCCTCCAGCTTACGCTCGCGCTGGAAAGCAAAGCCAAAAAGGTGCCTTATTGGCGTTCTAAGTTTTCTAATGGCCCGAAATTTTACAGATTATTGCACCATACAACCAGCAGCATACACCCTCCCACCCAAGCAACTATACCTATCCAGCAAAACAAACTACTTATTACTTGTCTGCAAGGCCTATGACTTCAGAACTATTGCCTATATATATGTTTGATATCCGTGTTTTTTTCTTGTTACAAGCCACTCCTTTAAGCTTTTTGGTACTTTTGTTGTGGTTGCCAGCGCTACCCTGCAGATGCGAAATATTTGGAACACATATCTTATATACTGAACTTCCTCTTATCTGACGACGTAACCCTACTTCAAACACACTGTCTGTTGAATTTGTAAGGTACGCCCGCACTGTAGTGTACTTATTGATTCAGCTTCTAGATCATACCCACTGCCACCCATGCTGATACACTAATGGATCTTACTCAGCCCAACTTGTGTGGTGGAAAATGATCGTGAAAGCCTCATCCGAGCTACGAGTACCAAGTACAACCTTGA
>NZ_JAMFLX010000041.1 GCF_023502345.1 Parendozoicomonas callyspongiae | reverse complement strand
CATATTGTAAGGAAAAACGATGTCCTTCCATTTTTGCAAAATATGGAAGAGGGAGCTCCAATTGGAGCTGTACGATCAAGGCTTGGTTACATCACAAATGTACATGAGAAAAAAAATAAAACTTACAGGAAGCAGGTAGAAATAAACCTTGATGGCAGCGTACATATTTCAAAACAAAACAAGAAACGTAAGGCTGGAGTATTCGTGGGCAGCGTTGAAGAGAAAGACGTTATTGAAGTCAGGTTTGTTCATACATATGCCATGACAGTTGATGATGAATTTAGCTCGGAAAGAACCTTAAGAGACATACATGCCAGCGGGTATAAAAAAGCATATTCGATTCTAGATAAAACATCTTTCTTGCTGTCAGATCTAGCCGTACTGCACTCTGTTGTACAGGATCAGGAACCGGGGAAGGGAGGCAAGTTTCATAAGTATATTGATGATTTAAAAAGTATTCGCATGTTGCATTCATCCATAATGTCACCAGAGGTGTTGAGCTTTACCCCGGTCATGGTTTCCTGTCAAAAATTAAAGGGGATAAGAAACGTCAATATTTGAAAGATGGCCATGTTAAGTTCACAACTCAGGCTATCCCTGTTTCTGAATGTGATGGTGCCTGTTTTGCGGGGGCACTTTTTGAATGGATAAGACACTCTGAGCTTGGTCTAAACCCTGTATTATTTAATAGAAATTTTTGTAGTGATGGAGTTTTTGGACTCAATAGAAGAAGCCGGTTTTACCAAGTGAAAATTAAGAGGTTAGGAATTGATGATCAAAGAAAGCATGATGCAGTTGTGATACTTGATCCGGACTCAGGTGAGGTGCTAATTATTGAAGCACTGCCTGAGCATAATATGAAGTACGATGACAATGGGGTTCTCGTTGCAAAGGAGGAAAAGGAAGTCGATCTTCTTGAGATGTCCAAATTACCCCTGCAGGAATTTGCTCTGGATCAGTTGAGAATGAAAGCAGCTCAGGCGGTTGCTGTTCATCAGAGAGAGAAAGAAATTACCAGAAGTATGGAACACCTGAAGCCTCATTTATCCCCCCCTTTATTAGCTGTGACTCAACAGGCTGCCAGACCCAAATCAGGGGATTTTAGCGCACGATTACGTACGCAAAGTGCTAGAAGACCAGGCCTGACCAAATCGGTAGTTTTTGATGATGACAGAAGACTTTTGGGTTCCCGTGCGAGCGGAGGATCTTTTGATCAAGGCCTGAATATGCTTCAGCAAGAAATTGATAAATTAATGACGCTTGCTGAACAAGAGAAATAGGGGGAATGCTAAGAATGACTTGGGATATCAGAACAATTGGAATCTGAAGCAGACGCTATGCGCCTGCCACTTCTAACCACAACACTTCTTATATTTCTTACCGCTGCCACAGGGGCAGGGATCGTTTCGCCCAATATTGCTGGATCTTACCGGGATAGAAGGATCAACAAAAAACCAGCGGCCGCTTTCAACAACGAATTTTGAGCGTTCACGGTGTTCCTGAACTGCTTCAACAGGAGGCAGCTGGAACCTGGCCAGAAATTCAACTTCGCCATTGTTATCATCGGCTTGACCAGCCATAGTGTCCAGAATTTCGAGACTGAGCCACTGAGTACGTTCAGCCCACTCCGTCATTTCTTCACGGTTTAATCCCGCCTGTTGTTTTGACCAGGTGGTGTCGTGGAGATAATCGATCAGGCCCAGCGACCAGGCGGTATAGCGGGAGCGCATCAGCTGCTCAGCAGATTGGGCTGTGTCTTTACCCTGATGCAACAGGCCACAGCAGTTATCGTAAGTGTTTGCAGAGCCACAGGGGCAAGTATTTTGAGTCGTCATGTTTAGAATGATACCAGAAGCTGGTTCCAGGTAAGGCTCTGGATGTATAGTCCGTTTGAGAAAGAGCAGGATGTAACAGAAAAAATGGCAGTCGTATTGAATATTTTAAGGGTGATAACACTTCTTTTCTGGGGGACGGTTCTGTCGACATTTTTCCTGTCATGGTCCCAGCCTCTGGGTGAAATAGTCTCTATTGTTGGTGGCTGTATTCTTTTGGCCCATTCTTTGGAAGCTATTTTGTTTCGCAAGCGGTTGCTGCAAATCGGAACCTATACCGCAAAGGATGCTGCGCTGATTCTGGTGTTTGGCGTTTTCCATGTGGCAGGTCGATATCTGGAAGCAACCGAAGGCACTTCAAAGTAATGTGAGTACAACTTACTGCATATCCATACAGTACAGGTATAATAACTTTCTTACTTTGATCAAACGGTAGCGGAACACTTCATGTCCCAGGTGGCACCTGCCCTGCGCCAGACAATTCAGAAAGCATACAGCCAGTTTCTGCAAAAGCGAGAGCTGAAACCTCGTTATGGCCAGAAGGTGATGATTGCCGAGATTGCCAAGACTATCGGCACCATAGATATGGACGATGATGGTAAACGGACTTCAGATCCGGCTGTCTGCGTGATCGAAGCAGGAACGGGTACAGGTAAAACAGTTGGTTATACGCTGGCGGGTATACCTCTGGCCAAGGACTCTGAGAAAACCCTGGTTATTTCTACGGCAACGGTTGCTTTGCAGGAACAGATCCTGAATAAGGATCTGCCCGATATACGCCATAACAGCGGCCTGGATTTTACTGTGGCTCTTGCCAAGGGACGCCGTCGTTATATCTGTGTTCAAAAACTGGATACTCTTCTGCAGAGCCAGAATGCCAGCGCTGCCACCATGGCCCTGTTCGCTGAAGAAGGGTTCAAGATAGATTTAGATGAAAGCGCCACTCTTCTTTACGAAAATATGATTACCCGATTGGCATCCGGTTCCTGGGATGGTGATCGGGATAGCTGGGCAGACAGTATCGAAGATGATGAGTGGTTTCAGCTCACCTCAACTCATGCCCAGTGTACAGGACCTCGCTGTCCACATTTCAGTGGTTGTCCATTTTATCGGGCACGGGCGAGTCTGGATAAGGTCGATGTCATTATCACCAACCATGACCTGGTACTGTCTGATTTAATGCTGGGAGGAGGGGCCATTCTTCCTGCGCCAAAAGAGTGCCTCTATGTTTTTGATGAAGGGCACCACCTGCCGGACAAAGCAATCAGCCATTTTTCCCATGAAACCCGTTTAAACGACACCGCTCGCTGGCTTGAGCAGTCGGGCAAGCAACTTGGACGAATACTTGGTTCCCATGCACTGCCCGGAAAGATAGGTGAATGGTTCGAACAGCTTGAAGGCCGGTTTCGTGAGTTAAAGGAAGAGCAGACTTCCATGCGCGAAGCTCTGCTTTCAATCGCCGATTTCAACAGCTCCAGCGAGTCAGAGAATGGTCGGACTCTGGTTTACCGTTTACCTAACGGTGTTGTGCCGGATGAACTGATGGAAATGGCTGGACGTATGAAGGCCGGGTTCAGTGTGGCTGTTGATCTGGCGGATCGTGTTGTCGGTGAGCTGAAGAGTGCACTGGATGGTGATGTGTCAGGTGTTGATCGACTTCAGGCAGAACAGATTCTTCCTGTGATTGGCTCACTGCTTTTACGGCTCCAGAGTAATCATGAACTCTGGATGAGCTGGAGTAAGCCTGACCCGGAGAGTGTTCCGCCTTCTGCACGCTGGATTGAGCTGGCAGATAATAATGGCTATCAGGATCTGAAAGTCGCCAGCAGCCTGATTCTGGCTGGTGGGCTGTTGCGCGAATATCTGTGGAATCATGCCTGGGGTGCTGTTGTGACCTCGGCAACTCTTACCGCTCTGGGGCACTTTGATCGTTATCGCATGCGCGCCGGGATTCCTGTGGAAGCTCGCTGTGAGGTTGTACCCAGCCCCTTTCATCACGCTGATGCCGGGGTATTAAAGATCCCCCAGATGAAAACCGATCCGGGCCAGGCTGATAAACATACGGATGAGTTGATTGACAGCCTGCCGGGTATGTTTTCCAAAACAGCAGGAACACTGGTTCTTTTCTCATCACGGCGCCAGATGAAGGATGTCTTTTTTGGTCTGGACCGGGATGAACGCAAGCTGGTCATGATGCAGGATGACTATTCCAAAAAGGAACTGCTGCGTCTGCACCGGGAAAAAATTGATGAAGGCGATGTCAGCGTTATCTTTGGTCTTGCCAGCCTTGCGGAAGGTATCGATTTGCCAGGCAAGTACTGTGAACATGTTGTCATTGCCAAGATCCCCTTTGCTGTGCCCGATGACCCGGTTGAAGCTTCTCTGGCTGAGTGGGTGGAAGCCAGGGGAGGAAATCCCTTTATGGAAATTTCTGTCCCGGATGCAGCCATACGCCTGGTGCAGGCCAGCGGCCGTTTGCTGCGAACCGAGCAGGATAAGGGGCTGATCACTATTCTTGATCGTCGGCTTCTGACAAGACGTTACGGGCAGGCGCTTTTAGATTCGCTTCCGCCCTATCAGAGGCAAATCAGCTAACAGATGAAGTCGTTCGGGTCGCAGATGGTTATAACTTGCCTGTTACTTTCAGAGGGGTATCTTAATCAAGTCTGGAAGTATAAGCCTGATTCGATGAAACAGTATTGATAACGGCCAGGTTAGTTAATACGGAACTGGTACGTTACATTCATGGTCAATATGCTCAGAGATATTGCTATCTCAGTACATAAAAGTACCCAGATAGTTGCTTTCATATATTCTGATGGCGTCTTTTCCCACCCTTGCGACGTTACGACGCTGGTCACGTAGCTATGGCTACGCTCTTGGCGTTTTGCCTTGAAGGGTGAAAAAAACCATTTGCCATAACATATGAAAGCAACTGTCTGGGTACTTAATTCTCTAAAAATAATTCGCTTGAGCGGTATACAAAAGGATCATTGTAGATGAAAAGATTAGCTTTTAATGGCTATGACCATAGCTACAGCCGCAGCAGTTCTGACCCTCGTAGACCTCAGGGTGCCAACCACGCTGGGTCAGACTATCAACCAAGTTACTTCGGTTATTCGCAGTCCAGTCAGATAGGGCATGGATACCATGGGCAATTTCACGTTAGTAGAATGCCAGAACTGTTGAGGTCTTGCCATGAGCGTAGGGTTGTCCATAGCCCGCAAGCCCGCTATATCCAGTCGCAGGTTTTTAATGAGCAGCATGAAATTTGTAAGCCTGCGCCTGTGGCAGATTCGTCAAGTGTTCCACTTGGAGAGAGCATAAAGGCTGCTGACTCAAACTCTGGCTTTCAGAATAAGGCACCGGGCCCAGAATTACCCTTTGAGTCTCCCAAGTTGATTGTTATGACTATAGATGACAGTCCGGAAGCTGAAGTAGATAAACGTCATTCTTCATCAAACAAGGATCTTAAGAAAACCTGCAATAAACGTCTCCAAAAATGGAAAGAATCTTTTAAAGAAAAATATTCAAAAATACGATCCGATTCCAAAATAATGAAAGATAAGCTTAAAAAGGCGGACTTAAAAATAAAAAAATTAAACAAAAAATTGGAAGGTTCCGCTGAAACCAATAAGCGTCACCGAAAGACTCACAAAGTTTTAGAATTAAAAATTTACGATTTGAAAAAAGATTTATACGAAAAGCGCGATCAGATTTTGCATTTGGAACAGGCTCTAAGCGATAAAGATAAACAGGTATCTGACTTGGAAAAAAAAATAACGAAACGTAAGGAAAGTGATAAAATTTCTGAACAGGTAAAAAAGAACAAATGGATTGAGCAAAGTTTACACACTCAAATATTTGCAATTAAACAGCAAGGAGCATGCTCTGTTGTAGACAGTGCGTCCTCCATCTCAACAAAACAAATATTTGAAGTTAAGCAAAGTGACATTGAAGGAGCAGGTCAGGGTTTGTTTGCCAAAAAATTCATTCCCTCCTGTACGTGCCTTGGAGAGTATTATGGAGAGCAAGTCTTTCGCATGATACTTTCAGATGGTCGATATATTATTTGGAGAGAAGGCGAGGCTGGAGACGAATTTGTGTCTGATGATACTTATGTCTTTTGGCTTTGGGGTGACGAAGCTATGCGGAAAATTGGCTATTCAGATTCACTAAGGAATGAATTAAGGCTGAGTAAAGTTTACAAAGGCATTGATGCTGCAAGAGAAGCGGGGCATGCTGCACCCACTCCTTTGGCAATGGCCAATCACAGTAAGAATCCAAATGTTAACTATCTTATTTGTAATGATGATAAACCAATGTTTTTTGCTACAAAAGATATCAATGTCGGTGATGAAATTACTTGGGATTATGATGACACAGAAGACCACATCGACTTTGACTACAAAAAAACACGTATTGTCAAAAAACCAGATGATTATGTCAAAATTGTTGATGGGTGTGTTGTTCCACGTAAAAAGCCTGGTCTTTGATTTGAATAATAAGCCACACAGTAATGATGTGAGGCTTAACTCATGAGATTAACAAGAAAACCAAGGTTCCTCCGGTTTATTACGCAAGTGATAAGGCTGAGCAACCCGTTGGCTTCCAGCAAGAGGGAGCTGAGGAAGAGCCTGAATTTGTTTTTTCTGTTCGCTATAAAGATCATCATCAGAGTATTTTTTATTTCCTGATGCGCTGACAAGAAAAATGAAAACTGGGTGGTCGGGGAGTCTGGTTATTACGCTGGCATATTGATGTGCGTGATTCACTCTGGCAGCAATTATTTCAGCAGTAAATGGTTTTTTCCCTAGATCAACAGCGACAGCATTTACAAATTTTAACCCCAACGCCTGATAATGATCTAAAAGATGTCCCATGCACCCTTGAGATAAAGCTAAACAATGCTGAATATTGATTGTGACCGGATCCGTTTCCACTGAGCTATTGATCATGTATAAACCAGATACAATGCCATTAAGTGCCGATTCAGGTATTGCTGCCCTGATGGCTTCAGGAAGTAAAACCTGGCAAATAACTGTTAGCTTGCCACGCTTGGGTTCAGCCAGGCTTTTGTTATCAAATTGAAGAGAGAATCCAACATCGTTCATTGTAAGCTCGCATTTGTTCCCCTGTGTTATATCAACACTTTTCACAATCCGAAAGGTTTTTTCAGCAGAGCCAAGCATTACAACACCTTCAGCACAGCATTTGTCTGCGAAGTTATCCTGGTTGTATTCCTGTGAAGATTCATCCTCCGATTTATGAAGAGGTCGGCGTAAAAGCTCTCCCTGATTAAGCAAAAGGTGCTTTTCTGGG
Organism: Parendozoicomonas callyspongiae; assembly: GCF_023502345.1. Classification (GTDB taxonomy): domain Bacteria; phylum Pseudomonadota; class Gammaproteobacteria; order Pseudomonadales; family Endozoicomonadaceae; genus Sansalvadorimonas; species Sansalvadorimonas callyspongiae. Next base: position 18,966 of record NZ_JAMFLX010000041.1, on the reverse strand, counting down.
CTTTGCCCAGACAGAGCCAGACTGCTAATGGGAATACACGCTCCAGACACATTTCCAGATATAAGTGGCTGGTAAAAAGTTTTGTGGGCTTCACTACTTATTTCTTCTGCATTCGAATAGGGGGTAATACACCACTCGAAATCTTTACGGTTTACCCCCCTGGAAGTGATGTTTTCAACCTTGTCGTAAAGCTTTTCTCCTTCCAGCCTTTTCTCGATAGAACCCTGAATACCCTTGTCGCAGGCTCGACAAACATCAAAACCAAGAGATAACCCAGCGTTTATTTGAAGACAAGAAACAATGCATCTCCTGCATTTGATATTCTCACCGCAGGGGCAGGACATAGTCTTTATAGAAGGATGATGGCAGGAGGAACAAACCAACCGTTCAGGTACTGCTATTGAGATCATTTTGCCTCCGAGCAGTGCCAGCTGACACACTGTTTCCTTTTTTTTGCCAGGAAGATTGATTGATTGACGGTTTTTTTTCAAACGATGTTTACGGTTTCTTCGACACATGTAGGCCGGTGTGGCGGCACGTGTTTTGTGGTGAATCCTGCTTGGCATGTTAACCTCGTATTTTAACAAAAATTCAATACTCAGGACTTTAGGTGTTTCAGGCACTCTCCAGTGTGTCAGTATTTCTAACAACCTTTGTGAAAGGTTCATTTCTGTTTAGGGAGCCTGCGATGAAAACCCTGGATGTTTATGCCACGATTGATCAGCGAAAAAGCCATTGCCTGCTATTGTCTCCGTGGGCAGGATGCGAATAGCCTGTGACAGGAACAAGCCATGCCAGTTCGAGGTTATTACACCTACGCCAATGATGCTGTGGAAGGCATCAGGGTGGGACGGCTAAACGCCGGAATTAATACCACCTTTGTAGTCTATCGTCTGGGTTCTACGCTGATTGACTGTGGCCCCAGCAATCAATGGGGCTATGTGCGTCCTTTCATCTCAGAAAAACCGGTACGCCAGTTATTAATCACTCACCATCATGAAGATCATAGCGGTAATGCCAGACGCATTTCTGCCCTGACTGGCGTCACACCACTGGCTCCAGAGCAGAGCAAGGGGAAAATGGCGACAGGGTATCGCATTCCACCTGTTCAAAAGGTGGTATGGGGTTCCATGGAGCCAGTTACAACAGAACCCTACCCTGAATTCATAGAGCTGGAAGATGGCAGCCCGGTAATTCCTGTCCATACTCCCGGGCATGCGAAAGATCTTCATGTGTTCTACCTGCCAAGGCAGAAATGGCTGTTCAGTGGTGATCTCTATGTCTCCAAGACCATCAGAATACTTCGGGGAGATGAAAACCTTGAATTATTGATGGACAGTATTCGCCGAGTGCTTGAGCTGGATTTTGATGTGATCTTCTGCCCGCATCGGGGAATTGTGGAATATGCACGAGAGTCCATGGAAGAGAAACTGAAGAATCTGGAAAACCTCTGCTATGAGGCTCAAAGTCTGGCAGAGAAAGGGTTTTCACTGAATCAGGTTACAAGGGAGGTTCTGGGGCGGGAGGAAATGATCAGCTGGATATCGGCTTTTAATCTAAGTAAGAGAAACTTGATCAGGGCAGCCTTATCCGTGAATATGGATGTACCAGATAAGAGCCTTTCTGGAAGTGGATAATGCGGCTAAACAGTCAGCATAAGTTAATAAAAATGATAACAATGTAATCTGGCAGAAAGAATCAAATGGCCCCGGAAATTTGATCCATGGTTTTTTCCTGTAATACAAACATTTTTACGGGAAAGATCATGGTTTCTCAGCCATTTTATTAAGTCCAGTCATCCGATTAACAGGAAAGACAGTCCATGAGCATCCTGGATGAATCAGAAAACCCTTACCTGCTGTTAACCCCCGGACCTTTATCAACCTCTCGGACTGTCCGCCAGGCCATGATGCGTGACTGGTGCACATGGGATGATGATTACAACCGCGACATTGTGGAGACGATACGCTCCCGACTGGTCGAGCTGGCAACCAGCCAGCCGGGGTATACCGCTGTTTTGATGCAGGGCAGCGGTACTGCTTCTGTAGAAGCAACACTTGGCTCCATTATTCCTGATTCAGGTTGTGTTCTGTTTATTACCAATGGGGTTTATGGGCAGCGGATGGTTGAGATTGCCCGGTGTCTGGGTATCAGACATCAGGTTTTGGACTGTGGGGAAACTGGGCAACCAACAGCACAGCAAGTGAGAGATATTCTGGCCAGCGAACCGGCTATTAACCATGTTGCGATGGTTCACTGTGAAACAACAACAGGCATGCTCAACCCTTTGGCAGAAGTTGCTGATGTGGTTAAGCAAAGTGGTTGCCTGTTTATTGTTGATGCCATGAGCAGTTTTGGTGGAATACCGTTCGATATAGCTGAGCTTGGTATCGACTACCTGATCAGTTCAGCCAATAAATGTATCCAGGGCGTACCGGGATTTGGTTTTGTGATTGCAAGACAGAACCATCTGGAAAAGTGCAAGGGTATTGCTCGCTCTCTGGCGCTGGATCTGTACGATCAGTGGCAGTGTATGGAAAAGAATCATGGAAAGTGGCGTTTCACATCACCAACCCATACGGTCAGGGCTTTCTACCAGGCGCTTCAGGAACTGGATGCAGAGGGAGGTGTTGAACACCGTTACCAGCGCTACTGTGATAACCAGAAACTATTGGTTAAAGGTATGGAATCACTAGATTTTTGCTGCCTGTTGCCCCATGAACAGCACTCACCGTTTATAACTTCGTTCTATTCTCCAGTAAGCCCGGATTACAGTTTTGCTGAATTTTACCAGCACTTGAAAAAACTGGGATTTGTCATCTACCCCGGTAAAGTGTCTGATGCAGACTGTTTTCGTATAGGGACGATTGGTGAAGTTTACCCCCGAGATATTGCCCGGCTGATAGAGGCCGTTCATAACAGCATGTACTGGGAGCATAAATAATGGGTATGCGCAGCACTCACGGATACAAAGTTGAAGCGGTGATTCTGGATTGGGCGGGAACTGTCGTGGATTTTGGTTCCTGGGCGCCAACAGCCATTTTTGTGGAGGCTTTTCGGGATGCCTGCGACTTCAAGATAACGTTGAAAGAAGCCAGGGAGCCCATGGGCTTAGGGAAATGGCACCATATTAAAGCGCTGGGAGAACTGCCAGCTGTGGCTTCTCGCTGGATGAATCAGTTTGGCCGTCCCATGGATGATAAAGATGTCGACAGGATCTATAACACGTTCCTTCCTCTGCAGAAGGTCAGGGTTGCTGAATATTCAGATCCTATTCCCGGTTCCTTGGATACAGTGGAATGGTTAAGGCACAGAGGGATTAAAATTGGTTCCTGCTCGGGTTACCCACGAGAGGTTCTGGATGTTCTTGTCGAGGCAGCAGCCCGAAAAGGCTATCGTCCCGATGCCGCTGTAGCTTGCGATGACCTTGCACCTGGAGGCCGGCCTGGCCCATGGATGGCTCTGCAGAATATGATTGACCTTCATACATCCAGTGTGAAGCACTGCATCAAGGTTGATGATTCACTGCCGGGCATATATGAGGGTCTGAATGCCGGAATGTGGACTGTTGGGTTGATGCTTTCAGGCAATGAGACTGGTATGACCCTGAGTCAGTTTAATGAAGCCTCGGAACAGACCAAGGAAAAATGTCGGCGGATTGCCGGGCAGAAGTTCAGGTCAGCGGGCTGTCATTACATTATTGACAGCATCGCTGACCTTCCGGAAGTTATTCAGGATATTGAGAAACAGCTTTAGGTTCTATTCCTCAATAACGGGTTTGGCCTTCATCCAGTCATCAATGATTTCGCGGGCACGATCTGCATCGGCAACATCAACATACAGCCCAAGCAGATCGTGTGCGGGTAACTCACCTATGGCACCCTGCAGATAGGTACCGCCGGTATGACAGTGAATATGGTGACTGATCAGCAGATCCCGCAGGCACTCTGCTTCCATAGGGTCGCGAGGGGAAAAAACCTTAATCATCAGTAAAACATCTCTCTGAAATTGTTCGCCAGAACCTGTGCACGATCCTGCTGGGCTTCAGTAAGAGAACGGCTCACTTTTTCTCTGAGTTGCAGGGCTTCAGCCTTGACTGGTGAATCATCTTCGCTGGCGAGAGTCAGCCAGATCCAGGCGGATATCTGGTTGCTTTCTGTTCCTTCGCCCTTGTGATAAGCACTGCCCAGTCGATATCGAGCCATTGGGTGTCCTTCCCGGGCGGCCTCTGCGTATAGATCAAACGCAATAGTCAGATCCTTGTTGATACCATTCCCTTTCCGGTAAAGATCAGCCAGCTTGCAGGTTGCATCATGGTCGCCGCTGTTGGATTTGCTTTTCAGCTGCGTGATCAGTTCTGGAGTAATCTGAGGCTGCTCAGTCAGGTTGTCTGACCATGCCGTGGATGTAAAAAGTAGTGTTCCCAGGATAGCTGCGAGTCCAATGATTTTGGTGCGAAGATGCTGGACCATAAACTGCCTCAATTAGCTTTATGTTTACTCCAAAATGCAGATGTCCTGTCTGCATTTCCAGCGGCCTGGCGGCGCGCCTATGCTTGCCATGGAAATACCCGGCATTTTCATTGTCGGGGTGGGTACTTCACACTTATGGCTGTTGGTATCCTGAAAATACATTTCCAACCGGTTACAGGTTGAAAAATATGCGCATTTGTTCAGGCTTATTCGTGTTGTGCGTGGGGATTATAACGCTATCTACCTATATTGGGAGGCTCTGCTACAGGTTGTTCTTAATTTTTCTGTAGTCTCCTGTTACAAAGCGGGGTATAAAGACAACGGGTTGATACAGAACTGAAACCTTCTGAGCCATATAATGCGGCTTGGTAATTACAGGCATATATCGACTAGTCCATATGGGTCAATTCAAAGATATACGTCCTTATCGTGATGATGAGGTGGAAGAGGTTGTTAACCGGTTGCTGGGTAATCCTCAGCTTCTGGATGCGCTTGGGCATATTCGGCACAGAGGTGTGCCTTCCTGCCTGCGTGGTCTGCTTCGCCCCTTTGTCGGCATGTATCTTCGCAGACAGCTGAAAGGTGTGAACGATGTTCGCAGCCTGCAGATGTGTATTGCCCCCATGCTGGAAATGGTGATTGCCAAGACCACCGACAATGTCACCTGGTCTGGTCTGGAAAACCTTTCAAGTGATAAGCCCTGCCTTCTCCTGAGCAACCATCGTGACATCGTGATGGACCCTGCTCTGGTGAATTATGTGTTTTATCGTCAGGGGCTTGATACCACCCGTAACGCTATTGGTGACAACCTGCTGGGTCGCCCATATGTTGCGGATCTGATGCGTTTGAATAAAAGCTTTATTGTTCACCGCTCACTCACCGGTCGTAAAGAGAAGCTGATAGCCTTTCAGCGGCTTTCTGCCTATATCACAGATTCCATCACCAATGGTCATAATGTCTGGATGGCGCACCGGGAAGGGCGGGCCAAAGATGGTGATGACCGCACTGATCCCGCCATTCTGAAAATGCTGTTTATGAGCCACAAAAAGGAAGGCCGCAGCTTCTCGGAAATGGTGGAGATGCTGAATATTATTCCCGTCTCAATCTCCTACGAGTATGACCCCTGTGATGCCAGGAAGGCTGAGGAGCTGTTCCAGCGTCAGGACAATGGGGATTACGACAAGGAAGAAGACGAAGATCTGCGCAGCATTATCCGTGGCATTGAAGGCTGGAAAGGCCGGGTGCATGTCAGCTTTGGCAAGCCGGTTGATTCCTCCCTGGATACGCCACAGGCTGTGGTTGAAAATATTGATCAGCAGATGCATCAGCTTTACAAGCTCTGGCCCTCCAACTGGCTGGCTCGTGATATTGCCATGAAGCAGGACAACATGGATCAGTGGAAAAAGAATTTTTCCAGCGAGGATCTTGGTGCTTTGGAAAGTACTTTCAAAGAGCGTCTTGAAAGTTGTGCAGGCAATGCCCGTGACTGGTTCCTGAAGATCTATGCCAATCCGGTTTTCAATAGAAACTGATAATAAAAATGTACAAACTCTGTTTCTTCGTTCCTGAAGCGAATCTGGAATCAGTTAAGCAATCCCTGTTTGCAGCCGGTGCTGGCCGCATCGGTGATTATGACTGCTGTTGCTGGCAGACACTGGGAACTGGCCAGTTTCGTCCATTGGCAGACAGTAACCCCCACCTGGGACAGCATGGTGTAGTGGAAACTGTTTCTGAGTATAAAGTGGAGATGGTTTGTGAGGATCATCTCGTTGATGCGGCAATTACCGCTCTTCGCAACTCACACCCTTACGAAGAACCGGCTTTTGAAGTCTGGATGCTTGATCCTCGCTGCTCATAGAATAGAGTTTGGTATTTGCTAGGTTGACAAGTAATCCTCAATTTCCTCTTCTAAAAACGTTTCTTGGTATTGAAAGCAGTAACAGCAGATGTAGTTCTCTCAATATTTATTGTTCATCCAGAGGCTTATAATCAAAGTCGTGTTTCAATAATTTATTAGCCCAAGGCACCGGAATGCCCCCAAGTCCCTCATTACTTCATCGTTATTATGGTGAACTGAAAAAACTATTGCTTTTATCCCTGCCAATAATGGGGGCTCAGCTGTCAGCCATAGGTATGGGCTTTGTCGATGTCACCATGGCAGGGCACTATTCTTCAACAGATCTTGCTGCGGTTGCTATCGGGGGCAGTATCTGGTTTCCGCTGTTCAACCTGATTCGTGGCGTTTTAATGGCCATGACGCCTATTGTGGCGCAGCTCTATGGAGCCAAAGAATATGACCGGATAGGGCACAAGGCCTTTCAGGGGGTATGGATTGCAGTGATCCTGTCTCTGGTTTCACTTCTTCTCCTCTGGGGCGCAAATCCTCTGATGGAGTGGATGGAAGTCGACGCAGCTATTGCACCTATTGCCCGAGCTTATATTGGCGGTATGGCTTATGGCGCACCGGCCATGTGTATGTATCAGGTAATGACCAGTTACTGTGAGGGTGTGGCAGATACCAAGGCTCCGATGCTGGTTGGGTTTGCAGGTCTCCTGGTCAACATCCCGGCAAACTATGTGCTGATCTACGGCAAGCTGGGCTTGCCTGCCCTTGGGGGAGCTGGCTGCGGTTATGCGACAGCAATCTGCTTTACTCTGATGGCTGTTTTGATGCTGATTTACACCCGCTGCCATCCGGATCATCAAAAAACTTCGCCTCTGAAGAGTGTTGAGAAACCAAAACTTAGTTCCATTGCTGAACATCTGCGACTTGGGCTGCCGGTTGGCATCAGCTTTTTCATTGAGACCTCAATCTTTGCCGTTATCGCACTGGCAATTGGCAGCCTGGGGGCCACGGTTGTTGCCGGGCATCAGATTGCCCTGAATATTTCCAATGTGACTTATGTGATTCCAGTCAGTCTGGGAGCTGGCGTCACCATTCGGATTGGCTATGAAATTGGCGCTGGAAATCCCAAAGATGCATTCTTTGCCAGTATGTCTGGTGTGGTGACGATTCTGATTCTGGCCAGCTTCCTTGTTTTGGGTATTCTGACCTTTGCTCCTGAGCTTGCTTCAATTTATACAACGGAAGTCGCCGTTATTGCACTGGCTGCCGAGCTGTTGATCTTTGCAGCCATGTTCCAGCTGGTGGATGGTGTACAGATTCTCTCAATAGGGGCACTGCGTGGATACAAGGACACCCGTGTTCCCATGTATATGATGATGTTTGCCTGCTGGGTTATTGCCATGCCGCTGGGATATATTCTTGCACTGACGGATATTCTGGTACCAACCATGGGGCCTCATGGCTTCTGGATTGGCCTGGTAACAGCTTTGAGTATTGTCGGGATTCTATCGTTTAACCGGTTACGAATAATTGGTAAACGACATGTCCGTAATTCTGAAAGGACTGCTCAGCATGGAAATGATGACCATCCTGAGCATGCCATAGCCGCCTGATAAATAATCAGTTTGACGACATATCTGGTAGCTATATTAGATTTTACTTATATAAACTCCAGTTGCATGATATCCGTCAATAAATGGCGCTAAATACTCATCTTATGATGTAGGTGATTATCACTATCTCGGAGCGTTTCCAGATGGTTATCACCAAAAAAAAGTCAGTTGATAGAAGAACAACACCAATCAGGCTGTTCATAACGAAAACATCAAGATCGTTATTGAAAGGCACTCTTGCAGGTTTGCTGGCAACAGCTTCATTAGCTGTTGCCAGTACGGCAGACCATAGCGAGTTTAAAGTTCTGCAGGGGACATTCGCCACAGGGCCGGATGTCACCAAAGCCTGTCTGGAATGTCATACCGAAGCGGCTGCCCAGGTTCAGAAGAGTATTCACTGGAACTGGAAGATCGATCCTGCCAAAGACAGCCGTGAACCTGGTAAAGACAATATCATCAACAACTTCTGTATGGCGGTTCGTACCAATGAGGCCCGCTGTACCAGTTGTCATGCCGGCTATGGCTGGAAGGATGATAAGTTCGACTTTACCAAGCAGGAAAATGTGGACTGCCTGGTTTGTCATGATACATCCGGCGAATACAGCAAGTTCCCGACCATGGCCGGACATCCCAACTATACCCCGAAAGAGTGGCCGCCCAAGTCCGGTAAGATCCGCGAGCCGGTTGATCTGGCCAAGGTTGCCCGCAGTGTTGGGGAATCCAGCCGTGATAACTGCGGTTCCTGCCATTTCTACGGTGGTGGCGGTGACAGTGTTAAGCATGGGGATATGGACTCAACCCTGAGCAAACCATCCTTTGGCCTTGATGTTCATATGGATGCTGATGGCCTGAATATGACCTGTCAGGACTGTCATACCACCGTCGACCATATCACTGCCGGCAGTCGTATAACTATGAATGCCCGTGATATGAACGGGATTGATGTGCCTGGCCATGAGTTTGGCGGGCGGGCAACCTGTGAATCCTGTCATGACAGTGATCCTCATAAGGATGGACCTGCACCACTCCTCAATAAGCATGTGGCCAAGGTTGCCTGTCAGACCTGCCATATTCCCGAGTTTGCCCGTGATAAGAAAACCAAGGTGGCCTGGGACTGGTCAACAGCGGGTAAGAGCAAGGAGACTCTGAAGGATGAAGAAGGGAATATCACTTACAGTCCGAAGAAGGGCGACTTTACCTGGCAGAAGAAGGTTCCACCTGAATATGCCTGGTTTAACGGCAAGATGAATTACACCCTGATCGGCGACAAGACTGAAAAGAATGCCGAAGGTGTTGTGGAACTGGTGAAACTGGAAGGCAGTGCTGCTGATTCCGGTTCCCGTATCTGGCCGTTCAAAGTAATGCGCAGTGTGACCCCGCGAGACCCCGAAACTGGTCAGATGATCGTTCCCCACCTGTTTGGTAAGGATGATGCGGCATTCTGGAAATCCTACGACTGGCAGAAAGCGGCTGCAGCCGGGATGAAAGCCGTTGACCAGCCTTTCAGCGGCAAGGTGGAGTTTACCAAGACAACCTATCTGTTCCCGATTACTCATATGGTGGCACCGGCTGATCAGGCGCTGGACTGCGTTGCCTGTCATAACCGTGACAACAGTCGTATGGCTGGAATCGGTGGCATCTACCTGCCGGGACGTGACCACAGTGAGTGGCTGGACAGGATCGGTATGTTGCTGGTGCTGATGTCAATCCTTGCGGGAATCGGCCACGGCCTGCTTCGCTATACACGCAGAACTAAAGGAGGTCAGCTATGAGACAGGAGTTAATCTTCACCCGTTTTGAGCGCTTCTGGCACTGGGCTCAGATGCTGATTATCTTTGCCCTTCTGCTGACCGGCTTTGAAATACACGGCAGCTATCAGCTGGTTGGTTTTAACAAGGCTGTGATGGTGCACAATATCTGTGCATGGAGTCTGCTGACATTATGGGTTCTTGCCATTTTCTGGTCGGCGACAACCGGGCAGTGGAAACACTACCTTCCTACAAGCAACCAGATGGGGGATGTGATCCGGTTTTATCTGTTCGGCATCTTTAATGGTGAGCATCATCCTTACCGGCGCAAGCGTTGGGCCAAACATAACCCGCTGCAGCGGCTCACTTACCTGCTGCTCAAACTGGTATTAATGCCAATGATCTGGGGCAGTGGTCTGTTCTATATGTTTTACAGCGTATGGATGGGGCAGGGGGCGCATCCGGCTTTACCATGGGTGGCCAATATCCATGTAGCCGGTGCCTGGCTGATGCTGACCTTCCTGGTGGCCCATGTCTATATCATTACCACCGGGCCGACGGTTGGTGAGCATATGATGTCGCTGCTGACCGGTTATGGTGAGGTATATGACGATGAAGATGAGAAGAAGCTAGAGAATTAATGTTTCGTCCTTCATGGGGAAATCGTTCTTCTTGCTTCGGTCGGCAAAGTAAAACTCAAGAGTACGCCGAACAGTATGAAAAGCGATCTCCTCCCAGGGGACTTCCTCTTCGGCAAACAGTTTCACTTCCAGACTTTCTTCGCCCGGGCCAAACTCGGGCGCTTCCAGTTGGGCCAGGTAGATCATATAAACCTGACTGATGCGCGGCACACTCAGCACCACATACAGATGCTCCATACAGGTGCGGGCCTGGGCCTCTTCCCAGGTTTCACGACGTGCCGCTTCAAGGGTAGATTCCTCGTTTTCCATAAAACCGGCTGGCAGAGTCCAGAGACCGTGGCGGGGTTCTATGGCCCGGCGGCACAGAAGAATCTTATCTTCAAATACCGGTAGAATTCCGGCAATAATTTTGGGGTTCTGGTAGTGGATTGTGTTGCAGACATTGCAGACATGACGGTGGCGATCATCACCTTCGGGGATTGATAAACTGACTGGCTGTCCGCACTGGCTGCAATATTTCATCCATTTTCCCTCAAATACACTCACTTCAGTGTGCCAGAACGCTCTGTTTTGGCAATAAGAAGAATGTAAAACAGCCATGAGCGGGAAATGCCCACTCCGAAAAATGAAAATGCGGTGAGGTATTTCCATGGTAAAAAGAAGGGAACTCAGTCGCTTAGGGGCTGTCTACCTGTACACCTTCATGTTACATGCCTGGTGGATATGTTACCGAGAGCCCTGGCCCTGTTACTGATTTTCCTGCCGTTTTCCCTTCAGGCCGGGCCTGCCATGTGTATTAATGGTTTCCGGAGCCTGCCTCTGGAAGGGGTGACTGTTGAAGGTCAGAAAACCATGAAAGTCATGGATGAAGGCACTTTCCGCACTCTGTTTTACAAGAATGCCCGTGGTGAAGAAACCATTGGTTCCCGTATCAGCCTGCTGCAGCCGGAAGTTCCCATCCAGGCTGAACATAGGGAGCTTCTGGCATCATTCCTGCTTGCTCCGTCCCATGGACACTCGCTTGTTGTTGGAATGAAAAACATCGGCCTGATTCGTTTTCTTCGCAACTTTACCCCGGCACAGTTTATTGATGTGGTTGATCAGGATACGGCGATGATTACGGTCGCCAGTGAATACTTCGGTGTGCGCTCAGATGACCGTTTGACTGTCAGGCACGATGAGAAACTGGATTATCTGCTTAGTCGTCCACGTGGAATCTATGATGTTGTCTACCTGGATCGGGAAGCAGTATTGCAGGACACATCTGATGTGTTTCGTGACCCAACCATTCTTCGGGGCATTCGTGACCGTCTGAACGAACAGGGAACGCTACTGGTTATGCTGGGGGGGCGGCGCAGCGCACAGAAGGATATTGATCGTATTATCGATGTGTTTCCCCATGTGTTTGTCTGGGAAACACCGGATGCCAGCCATATTATTGTCGCGGCTCTCAAGCACCGCCAGATTGTAAATCCTCTGGTATTGCGCGAGCGTGCCGGTAAGCTGGATCAGAAGATTAATGCAGGTTTTTCCTTCAGCATGTTTGTTGAGCCCATGCTTGCAGGAGAGTACCGGGTTATGGAAATGTAATAAGACAACTATAATTAGCCGTTCCTGCACTGCAAAACTGTCATGATTGGTTGGCAGTATGATGGTTAGGGTATGCAGTCCAATGATAAATATTCACCAAGAAAGATAATCCGGGGCAGGGAAGTGCCCAATACTATGCTGATAAATATTCGCCAACAGTTAAGTTCTCATACTCCCCGCAGATTAGATGTTGAAGCTCCAGAAGCCGCCGTTCTTATTGCCCTGACGCGGCATGAGCGTGACCCTGAAATTGTTTTTACCCGTCGTTGCGGCCACCTGAATACCCATGGTGGCGAAGTCGCTTTTCCTGGTGGTAAGCGAGACCCTGAAGATAAAAGCCTGTTGCAGACTGCTCTCAGAGAATCCCACGAAGAAATTGGACTGCCGACAAGTCAGGTGGATTTCCTGGGCACAACAGGTGATGTGATTTCCAGGTTTGGCATTAAAGTGACGCCTTATGTTGGGGTCATTGATCCTGATGTTGAGCTTGTTGCCAATCCCCATGAGCTTGATCGAATCTTCCGGGTACCAGTCAGTTTCTTTCTTGAATCAGGCAGTGTTCGTACAGACAAACTCAGCTATCGACATATGACTTTTCATGTACCGGCGTGGCAGTTTGGTGAATACCAGATCTGGGGCCTGACAGCGATAATGCTGGTGGAGTTTCTGAATATTTCCCTTGGTGCCAATATACCCCTGGATGTCCCTCAGACGCGGGGTGACCAGGTAGAAAACGGACTGTGGTGCCGACAGGCATAAACATCACTGTAAAGCCATTTGTGCCTCTTGCTCGCAGACAGTTGGCTTCATTCTTTCTTGCTGCATCAGTGTTTCCAGATGCAGCAGACCGTAGGCCTGAGTGAGTGTCTGAACAGCTTCTCCTGATCGGGACAGTCTTAGATGCAGGATGGCATTTAACGCAAGCTGGCCAAGTTCCCAGCCTTGAACATCAATCCTCTCTGAATCTTCAATGATGTTAGATGCAGCTGCAAAAGAACTTGAACGCCCCAGGCCAGCGAGACAGTTTATCAGGATAGGTTTCTTTTCTTTGGTAAATGAATATTCAGCAAGCGCCTTATTGACTTCGTCCACAAGAGCTTCCATATGGTATGGATGTAAACCAGAGCGGTCAGGCCAGTTGGCAAAGTTCATTGATGTGAATGTGTGAAGACACTTCTGACTTGTTTTATCAACAACGTTGAAGGTCTTAAAAAACACATAGTATTTTTGCCTCTCTCCCCAGTCTACGGAATCCCTTTTCACCACTTCCAGAATATAAGAATCAGTTTCATGCCTGTCTTCCAAAAATTGCCACTCAAGAACCGGGTCGTAACTATCGCGTGATGTATCGTTACAAAGAGCCCTTCCATTTGAACTGGTCAAGTCCAGAACTCCTATGATTTGTTCATCAAGAATGGCCGATATGACCAGCTCAAGTTCATCGGGGCGGGGGGCCTGCATAATCATTCCGGCATGTTTACCGTTAATGTAAATATGATTGGTACATAATCGAATGGAGTGGCCGTTTTTCTTATTCAAGACCAACTGAGTGTGACTTAAAGGAATAGTATTTGCGGCACGCTCTTTGACAGATAAATCTCCCTCTTTAAAAGGTTTGGCATATGGGCTCTCTCCCAGCTTTTTGATGTCTTCTTCTGGCAGTTTAAGCCGGTCGTTTGGGGTCAGGCTGATATTCCGTGCTTTTCTCTGTGAGCCAAGGGCCTCCCCCATCAGCGTGGTGATAACCTGGTTGTAGGATCTGTTGAGGCAGCCCTCAATCCCCATTCGAATTTGGATTTCTGACTGTTTGTCTTGCGGTTTTTCTTCTCTCAGTTTCTTAAGTGCAGATCTTCTCATCTCAAATAATCCTTCGATAGACTCTCTGAAGTATTGAGCTGATTCCTTGCTTGCTAATTGAACTGTGTAGTCGCCTACCTGAACGGTTTGTCGTGGGCGATTGGGAGATTCCAGTTGCCCCTTTATCACATAAAGTAATGCTGCATATTCATGCCAGCAATCAATCATATGAATATTGAAGTGGCAACGGATAGATTGCTCAAGCTGAATTAATTCCGGTAAGTGTTCTTTTAGAGCTTTCGTGTTCCGGGAGTCCATCAGATTTATCAGGGATTCATTAATCTGCTCCAGGATAGCATCGAGTGGTTTTTGGTTTTCATCTTGGATAAATCCCAATGAAAACTGTAATAACTGAATCCTTGACTGAAGGTGTTTTTCTTCAGGTCCTTTAGCTATAGCTAGTTTGGCAGTTGACCGATATGGATCAGTGGAAGCAATAGATAATTGTTCAAGAGACCCTGTTCTTTTGGCTTTGGCAAGGTTTTCCTGCGGAAGTGTTAAGTGTGGTTCTATGGTCGCAACATTATGTGCTTTTTGCTTATGAACACAAATGTCCTGTGCCAGCGACGTGCTCGATGAAACTCTTGTAATGCTTGAATGGCCTTCCATGGTTTGTTCTCCTGACAACAGCGTTATGAAAACTCATGCATAATCCTTTGAAGCATTAATAGACAGCACCTGAGAGTGATAGTTCAGAATGCTAGCTGGAGGTATTATCAGACTCGATCAGCCTGTTCATTGTTGTGTATTTACCCACGAATGAAAACTTAATAGTTTGGCGCTGATTTTGAGAGGAGTTAACCTGTTTTACCCTTTCTCGTAGAGGAATATTCATATACTTTCACCCATTCAGGCCAAAGGAGTGAAAGTTGTTATGATTTACCGGTTAGGTGACAGGTGTGTAGATATTCAGGGTGATGACTGGTTTGTGGCGGATAATGCCACGGTGATTGGTTCAGTGATTCTCAAGCAGAATGCCAGTGTCTGGTACAACGCAGTGATTCGTGGTGATAACGATTTCATCACAATCGGGGCTGAAAGTAATGTTCAGGATGGCTCTGTGCTGCATACAGACTCCGGTGTTCCCCTGACTATTGGTAAAGGGGTGACAGTTGGTCATCAGTCTATGCTTCATGGCTGTGAGATTGGAGATTACAGTCTCATTGGGATCAATGCTGTTATTCTGAACGGAGCGAAAATCGGCAAATACTGTCTGATCGGGGCCAATACCCTGATTCCTGAAGGAAAGGTGATTCCAGATGGTTCTCTGGTGATGGGATCTCCGGGCAAGGTCGTCAAGGAGTTGACTGATCAGCAGAAGAAAATGCTTGAGTGGTCCAGTGCACACTATGTGCAGAACTTCAAAAAGTATAAAGAACAGCTCAAAGTTGATGAGCGGTTTCCGAATATTTAGCAGCACGCTTAATCGGTTTGGCATGAAAGGGGCAAATTGCCCCTTTTTCTATTTTACAGCCCAGGCTTTGACAGTTTTCACAACATTATCCCGGGTTTGCAGAATCTCAATTCTGTAATTTCCTATGGCCAAACAGACTCCTGAATCTGGAATCTCTTCCAGATGTTCGGTAATCAAACCGTTCAGGGTTTTTGGTCCTTCCGTAGGCAGTTCCCAATCCAGGGATTTGTTGGTTTCCCGGATGCTGGCAGTGCCATCAATGATATAGGTACCGTCTTTTTGGGGAGTAATGTCCTGGCTGATATCATCAACATCGGTGGTAAAGTCACCGACGATCTCCTCCAGAATATCTTCCAGTGTGACTAGACCTATAACATCGCCATATTCATCAACAACAAACGCTGAACGCAGCTTCTGTTTCTGAAAGTTGACCATCTGTGTATGCAGTGGGGTGATTTCCGGAACAAAGTACGGGTCAGCTGTCTCGTTAAGCAGGGCGGCTTTGTTGATTTCTTCAAGGCTCAGCAACTTGGCAACGTTACGCATATGCAGGATGCCAATAATATTGTTTACATCACCCTTGTAGACGGGGAGACGGGTATGCTGGGCTGTACGCAGTTGGTCCAGGATATCTTCAATATCCTCTTCAATATCAATACCGATAATTTCGTTCCGGGGAATCATAATGTCATCAACCGTGACATTCTCCAGATCAAGAATATTGGTAAGCATACTTTTGTGCCGGGTGGGAATCAGCGAGCCGGCTTCATTCACAACAGTGCGCAGCTCTTCCTGACTCAACTGGTCGGCACCAGTATGGTTGGGATCAACGCCAAACATTTTCAACAGAGCGTTTGATATCGTATTGGCGACAACAACAAAAGGGTAAAGCACTTTCAGAAGAGGCCGCAGAATCACAGAAGCAGGAAATGCCACCCGCTCAGGGTGCAGTGCAGCCAGTGTTTTCGGAGTCACTTCGCCAAAGATAAGAACCAGAAGAGTCAGGCCAAATGTGGCGATAGCAATACCGCTGTTACCCCAGATACGCATGGCAACGATGGTGGCAATGGCGGAAGCCAGAATATTCACGAAGTTATTGCCGATCAGGATAACCCCGATCAGGCGATCCGGGCGCTCCAGCAATTTACTGGTGCGTATAGCACCCTTATGGCCGCTACGGGCCTGGTGGCGTAGCCGGTAGCGGTTGAGAGCCATCATTCCAGTTTCGGAACTGGAAAAGAAAGCAGAAAGAAACAGTAGAAAAACCAGTACGCCCAGCAGTATGCCGATGGGTGCTTCGTTCAAGGTGATACGCTCTCAGTTAATAACCAGATCGATAATAAAACGGCTGCCGAAATAGGCCAGCATCAATAAAAGAAATCCGCTGAGTGTCCAACGAATCGCTGTTCGTCCGCGCCAGCCCAGAAGTGACCTTCCAGCCAGTAGTGTGGCAAAAAGAAACCAGGCCATAACACCCAGAATAGTTTTATGGGCTATATGCTGAGCAAACATATCATGTAGATAGAAAAAACCACTACCCAGGGAGAAGGTCAGGAGAATCAATCCTGCCCAAAGAAACTCAAACAGCAGTTTCTCCATGGTCTGCATAGGGGGAAAGGCTTTGATGATGCCAACTGGCAAGTGATCTTTCAGATGCCTTTCCTGGTAAGAGAGAAGTAGAGCCTGAAATGCTGCAACGGTCATCACGCTGTAGGACAGGATGGAAACAATAATATGGGCAACCAGTCCGGCCGAATGATTGGTCAGAATAACCGAGGAGGCCGAAAACAGCATATTAGTTGCAATGGCTGCAATAGCCAGGGGAAGAAGACCGAGAAACAGGTTTTCAACAGGTTTTCGCAGGCTGCTGGCAAGTACTATCAATACCACCATGCCCGCACTCAATGAACCTGTGGAGAAAAAGTTCAGGTTAATACCGGCTGGAATATGAATGGCATGATAAACACTCAGACACTGAGCAGTAACGCCACCAAGTGTAAGCAGCTGGACGTATGATCTTGGAATATCCCTTCCTTTAACCCTGAGCCATTGAAGGATGGCGCTGATACTGTAAAGAGTTATGGCAAGGGCACTGGGCACTTCGACTGACATTGGCAAACCTTTTCCGTATTCCGGAAGTTTGGCATAAGCCGTGTCACGGGTGAAGAGCTAGTCGCTAAAATCACACTTAATCGGGTTCTATTACATGAATAAGGTGCTGTTCAAAAAGGCTGTTGATGTATTTTTCAAGATTGCGCAGGCCTGGGTCTTCATTCGAGTGTGTAAAAGCGACGATCTTGCTCCTGTCTTCATCGGGCAGAGCAAAATCAGACAGCCCTTTACCCAGCGATCTGTAGCTTTTCTCCAATCGAGGGATCATGATTCGTTCAACAATCTGCTGCTTGGCCTCAGGGGAAAATCCGGGGAAATGGACGGTTTCCAGACGTGATGCGAGAGCAACCAGGCGGGGCTCTTTGAGGGCGAGAAGATTTATATCCGTGTTTCCGGCCAGAATGATGGAGTCGGGCAGCTGAACTTCGGTTTTCAGGTAGGCGGAATAAAATGAGCGGCAGACTGGATCCAGAAGCTTGAGCATAAAGGCCAGAACTTCTTCAGACTTTTTATCATTGGAAATCAGCAGACGATCAAATTCATCAATAATCAGAACCTGATTCTTATGGTTGATGTCGGCGCTGGAATTAGTATTAGCGAGAATCGCGTCTAACAGTCGTCCTGCTCGTGCGTCCTGGCTCTCAAAGGACGTGCCGATCATATCGTCAATGCTTGCACCCTCAAGAGTGACAACGGCGAGCGTGGTTCCCATTGCCTCGGTTAGTTTTTGGGCTGCATAGGTTTTTCCGGTTCCGGGTGCTCCCTGGAAATAGACCGGATAGTGGCTGGAGGGTTTTGGATCCATTCTCTGGAACATGATTTCTGTCATGGCATACCGACTTAGCCGGTCAACAACTTCCTGGGGAAAGTTGACGAGTGCTTCGGATATCCTTTTGCGACTGTATGTCAGTCTTTTGGTATAAACAGGTAGCCTCAAAGCCTTATCTAAAATTTTTCGAAGACGCGTAAGGCCGTAGGCGCTGGGATTTTGCCAGTAAGAATAAAAGAGTTCATTCTCAATATAGGACTGAGTGCTTGGAGCCAGAAAATTCTTTTTGGAACCGTATTGAATAACCAGGTTTTCCTCGGCCAGAGCCGGTGGAGCGACCGCAAAATAGGCTTGAAGAGATATTGATGCAATAGGAATCAGGGCGAGCATGGTACATGGTGGTATCAAGGATGTGGAAAGAATCTGAACTATCTCAGGCAGTCTGAAAAAAGCATTTTGCAATGTTCTCCAGCTCGCCAGGATTGGTAGTGCAACAATGACGGTGGATATTGAGTAACTGACAGCGTTGTAGAATGGATACTCTCTCATGGCCTTGTTGAGTTCCCTCTCGGCCACTTTGGCATGACTCAAAATCAATTGTTGGATATTTGATTCATTTGGTGGGTTTGAGGAGGTATCGACCATTCGATCAAAAAGGCGCTGGGAGGCCAGATATTCTCTTGTATAGGAAACCTGGTTCTGTTCTGGGCCTATTGCACCGCCACTTTCAGCCAAAGCATGACTTATGCAAAAAGAGAGATAAAAAGTTACGAGTAGTGGAAGCCGTTTAAGAATTTTTTGGGCTGTCATTAGGTATTCCATAAATTGATAGCCCTTCATTTATTAAAGCAAGCGCAAGCAAGTGATGAGAAAAAGACTTTCTCTTTGTTTTAGATGAAGTAGC
>NZ_JAMFLX010000040.1 GCF_023502345.1 Parendozoicomonas callyspongiae | reverse complement strand
TGACTAGCTGACATAAAACGAGAAGTAGTAACGAAGAGCCTCTATCAGCTCATCATAATGAACGGAACTCTGGGTGATAATGTATCCGGAATCAAAACTCTCAGCGTCAACATCTGGACGACACCACTGACAGCGCGCATCGAAATCAATATAACGCTTGTTCATCCAGGCTTCTGGCAGCGCAATTCTCATATTGAAGACACTGCCTGTTTCCATTCGAAAACGGGTAATCAGCATAAGTCCATTTCGACTGATATTACCTATATACCCAAGCTCTCTTCCGGTTCGGCGGTTATAGACTTTCAAAAAACAATCAAGCTTGTTTTGATGAATTTTGAACTCTGACTGTGCAAATGCTTTTTTTGACATATCCGATACTTCCCTGCTGCACTCGGAGTCATTGCGCCATCAGATTTGTCGTTATTATCGGGGGCTAGAAACCGTTCTTATTGTTTGCCCTGCAATATCACAGAAGCATTAGGAAAAGCCCTCCTGAATTCAGCTCCGGGACACTCGAACCACCCACGGAAAGCCAGGAACTTCGGGCCTTTCACACCAAAGACTAGAGCAGCACAATAACTGCCCCTTGTAACGGTTCTTTCTAGATAGAGATAAATTAATTCCAGAATTCACAAATTAATCAGAAACAGGAATAAGTAATGCAGATATCAATTACCAGACGACACTGGCTTTCATAAACATGACAATCATGAATCATTTCCCAAAATTCTCGGTAATGAACCTGCTGCCATCCCGACAAAAGCTAAAGCCTCAGGATCCAAGAAACACCCTGATCAGTGCCCTGAAACCGGCTGAAAACAGTCACAAAAAGTCTTTAAATTGAGCGTTATGAAAGATCATTAAACATAACCCGTCGACCTGACAAAAAGCCCACTAAAACAGAAAAGCAGGGGCTTCCGTCAGGTCTTATCCATCAGGAATACACCACCTTCACCCGCTGCATCCCATAGCGATCCCGCAGCATCTGCACCAGCTCATCACCAGGGCTGACTGTCCATTGATCTCCCAGCTGAATCACCCCACGGGCATCATCCTTCTCAAAACGGATAACAACCGGAGTATTACCTCGATGCTCTGCCAGAAGTGTCTGAATCTGGCCGGTAAAGCCAGCTCTGCAATCAGCTGAATCCATGCCAATTTCCAGTTCTTTGACATAATGACTTCGGGCATCGACCAGGCTCATTATATTGCGGGCATTCGCCTTCAGCGCACCAGAGTAATCATCAAAGCTAACCTCGCCTTCAACAACGACCAGCGAATCTTTCACTAACAGGTGTTGGTTCTTGGCAAAAGCATCAGAGAAGACGGAAACCTCAATCCGCCCGCTCCGATCATCGAGTGTCAAGAATCCCATCTTATCGCCGCGTTTGTTCTTCATAACCCGCATATTGACGATAAGACCGGCGATGTTGATATTGTCCCGGCTTGGCTGCAGATCAGAGATGCGATTGCGGACAAAATGTCGCAGTTCCTGCTCATATTCATCAATGGGATGGCCGGTCAGATACAGGCCAAGAGTCTCTTTCTCGCCTCTCAGGCGTTCCTTATCCGGCCATTCGCGAATACCCATGTATTTGTCATAAGCATCATCCTTCTGCTCCGGCGCTAAACCTCCAAACAGATCACCCAAACCGCCTGCAGCACTGCGGGCAGCCTGATCGGCAGCCTTTACAGCTTCTTCCATGCTGGCATCAAGAATGGCGCGATTCTGGTTAAGAGACTTCTTGCCAGGACAAGGACCAAGATGATCAAAAGCACCTGAACGTATCAAAGCCTCCAGGCAGCGCTTGTTAACCTTCTTGCAGTCAATTCTCTGGCAGAAATCAAACAGATCACGGAAAGGACCACCTTCAGAACGGGCCTGAACGATGGATTCGATTGGGCCTTCACCAACTCCCTTGATCGCTCCAAGACCGTAAATAATATTGCCTTCGCCATCAACGCCAAACAGAAAGTCGCCACTGTTCACATCAGGTGGAAGCACGTTGAGCTTCATATTGCGGCACTCTTCGATAAACGTCACCACCTTATCGGTGTTCTGCATATCGGAAGACATGACAGCCGCCATAAACTCTGCAGGGTAATGCTTTTTCAGCCAGAGAGTCTGGTAAGACACCAGCGCATAAGCCGCCGAGTGAGACTTGTTAAAACCGTAACCGGCAAACTTTTCTACCAGGTCAAAGATCTTCATGGCAAGCTCGCCATCCACACCTTTCGACTTGGCACCGTCCTCAAAGACAGCCCGCTGCTTGGCCATTTCCTCAGGCTTTTTCTTACCCATGGCCCGGCGCAGCATATCTGCACCACCCAGGGTGTAGCCTGCCAGCTCCTGGGCAATCTGCATAACCTGCTCCTGGTACAGGATAATGCCGTAGGTAGGCTCAAGAATCGGCTTCAGCCATTCATGCTGCCACTGCACATCGGGATAGGAGATTTTCTCCCGGCCATGCTTCCGGTTTATAAAGTTATCCACCATGCCGGACTGCAGGGGGCCAGGCCGGAACAAAGCTACAAGTGCGATAATATCTTCGAAACAGTCAGGCTGAAGACGCTTAACCAGATCCTTCATCCCGCGGGATTCCAGCTGGAATACAGCGGTCGTCTCTGCTGATTTCAACAATTCGAAAGACGCTGGGTCTTCCAGATCGATATGCATGATATCGATAGGCTCTTTACCCTCACGCTCAAGGCGTGGGTTAACCATCTTCAGTGCCCAATCGATGATGGTCAGAGTTCTCAGACCCAGGAAGTCAAACTTCACCAGACCGGCAGTTTCTACATCGTTCTTATCATACTGAGTAACAAGGCCATGGCCGCTTTCATCACAATACAGTGGCGCGAAATCAGTCAGCTTGGTAGGGGCGATAACCACACCACCGGCGTGCTTACCAACGTTCCTGGTCACACCCTCCAGTTTGAGAGCCATCTCCCAAACTTCGCGGGCATCGTCATCATTATCGAGAAAGTCCCGCAGCGCCTCTTCCTGGTCAAAGGCCTTTTTCAGGGTCATTCCCACTTCAAAAGGAATCAGCTTGGAGAGCTTGTCCGCCATACCATAGGATTTACCCTGAGCACGGGCCACATCCTTAACTACGGCCTTAGCCGCCATGGTACCGAAGGTAATGATCTGGGAAACCGCATTTCGTCCGTAAGTTTCAGCGACATAGTCGATAACCTTATCCCGGTTATCCATGCAGAAATCGACGTCAAAGTCAGGCATGGATACCCGTTCCGGGTTCAGGAATCGTTCGAACAGCAGGTCATACTGCAGAGGGTCGAGGTCGGTAATTTTCTGGGCATAAGCCACCAGAGAACCGGCACCGGAACCACGCCCGGGGCCTACAGGAACACCGTTATCCTTACCCCACTGGATAAAGTCCATTACGATCAGGAAGTAACCCGGAAATCCCATCTGCAGGATAATATCGAGCTCGAACTCCAGCCGGTCATAATATTCCTTGCGCCGAGCTTCATAGTCCGGGGCATCCGGATCAAGAATGAACTTCAACCGATCTTCCAGACCATCCGCAGAAAACTTGCGGAAGTAATCATCCATGGTCATGCCTTCCGGCACAGGGAAATCGGGAAGATAATAAGTCCCCAGAGGCACATCGACACTGCAGCGTTTGGCAATTTCAATAGTGTTGGCAATGGCCTCAGGGATATCTGAAAACAGCTCCCACATCTCTTCCGGGGTTTTCAGGTACTGCTCTTCGGAATAGTTTCTTGGGCGACGCGGGTCGTCCAGTGTCCGGCTTTCACCGATACAGACACGGGCTTCATGAGCTTCAAAGTCATCACGATCCATAAACATAACGTCGTTGGTCGCAACAACCGGCACATTCATTCGACCGGCCAGCTCAACAGCCGCATGCAGATATTCTTCATCTCCCGGACGAGAAGTGCGCTGAATTTCCAGATAGAACCGGTCACCAAAAGCCTGCAGCCACTCTTCCATCAGCTGATCGGCAAACTGGGGATGACTGCCCAGCAGAGTATGTCCGATTTCCCCGCGACGCCCGCCAGACAGCGCAATCAGCCCTTCGTTCTGGGCAAAGATCCACTCCCGCTGGATTAATGCCTTACCCTGATGCTGGTTTTCCTGAAAACCTTTGGACACAATTTCCAAAAGATTCTTGTAACCTGTTGTGTTCATGCACAGCAGCACAAGCTGGGTCGGAGGCTCATCAGCAATAGGGCTTTCGACCCAAACATCACAACCACAGATCGGCTTCAATCCCGCACCCTGCGCGTTTTGATAAAAACGCACCAGAGAACACATATTGGCCTGATCGGTAACGGCAACGGCAGCCATTCCTCTGTCTGCAACCTCCTTTATCAGAGGCTTTATGCGAACAAGACTGTCGACAAGAGAGAATTCAGAATGAACTCGCAGATGAACAAACTGTGCCGGTTGAGATGACATTGAGGTCTCAGAGTATCGAATGATTATGTACGCAATAATACCAGCCGAAGGTGGTTTTGCGCATCACATTAGGTTCTGTTGATATAAGTTTATGCATTCAGCGCCAGCGAGGCTTTTCAGATCTAGACGCAGACGTGAAGGAATACTGGTTGTCTTTCGAACGGCTGCAACGACGAGCTGAAAAGCCTCGCTGACGCCCTTCGGGTGGCCCAGAAAGCCGCCACTCCCTACGTCAGGCTTGCTCGATGTAGAACCACTACACCTTCACAAGCCTTTCTTGCGATTAGCGGCTTTCTGAGCCACTGAATCGCACAAACTTATATCAACAGAACCTAAAACAAGGAAAAACTATCGGGAGCTGAACAGTCCAGCTCCTGATTTCATGAAATATTTTCTGGCAGGCAATCACGCACAGGCTTGAATGATCGGCGATGAATTGGCGTAACACCCAGCTTTTTTATAGCTTCCATATGAGCCTTGGTGGGATAGCCCTTATGATCGGCGATTCCGTACCCCGGGTACTGGCGATCAAGCTCAACCATCTCACGATCACGCGCAACTTTGGCCAAGATAGATGCCGCTGAAATCTCGGCAATACGACCATCACCTTTGACTTCTGCACGAGCCGGAATGCCAAAGTCAGGTGTGCGGTTACCATCCACAAGCACAAGCGTCGGTTTCACAGATAAACCGGCAACAGCACGCTGCATAGCCAGCATGGTGGCCTGCAGAATATTAATCTGGTCTATCTCTTCAACCTCAGCCCTGCCAATCGACCATGACAGTGCTTTCTCCTGAATCTCATCAAAAAGGGCATTTCGCTTTTTTTCGCTCAGCTTTTTTGAATCGTTCAGGCCCAGAATCGGGTTATCAGAATCAAGAATAACGGCAGCTGTTACCACAGCGCCACAGAGAGGGCCACGACCAACCTCATCAACACCAGCAATAATTTCATCTGCAGATCTATCAGCAAACAGCTCAAAACCGGTTTGAACCCATTCGGTCATACGGTCTCTCCTACCGGGTCTTTGGCCACTACTTTGCGTCCAATCACTCCCATGACTGCTTCCGCAGCACGGGCACTGGCATCCTGCTTCAGTTCCCGGTGTATCCGGTAGTACTCTTCTGTCAGCTCACGGTTATGCTCTGATTTATCCAGACAGGACAGTGTCGCCTGACACAAAGCCTCAGCAGTTGCCTCTTCCTGAAGAATTTCCGGAATAATTTCTTTTCCGGCCAGAAGATTAGGCAGCGAACAAAAATCAACTGTCACCATGCGACGGATGATGGCGTAGGACAGACCATTCATTCGGTAGCTGATCACCATTGGCTTTTTGTGCAGAAGACCTTCCAGGGCAGCAGTACCGGATGCCATTAACAAAGCATCGGATGCAGTCATAACCTCATGAGATTGCCCATCCAGTAATGTCACCGGTAAACCGGGATATTCAGCCAGAAGGGCTTCCAGCTGCTCTTTACGCTGGGCACTGGCACAGGGAACCAGAAATTCCAGATCACTTCGCTGCTCCTGCATACCTTTGGCCGCATTCAGAAACAGTGGTGCAAGCCTTTTGACCTCACCACTGCGACTACCAGGAAGAATGCCAACCACAACATCATCAGCGGCCAGGCCAAGCTTATCTCTGGCTTGAGATGTCTTAGGCTCAAGCGCTATCTGGTCAGCTAAAGGGTGGCCAACAAATGTAACCGGTACACCATGCTCCTGATAAACCTTTGCCTCAAATGGCAGCAGGCAGAGCATATGATCGACTGAATCACGAATTTTGAAAATGCGTTTCTTACGCCAGGCCCAGACAGAAGGGCTGACATAGTGCATGGTGGTCACACCAGCCTCACGAAGAGAACGCTCCAGGGGCAGGTTAAAATCTGGAGCATCTATACCAATAAAGACGGCTGGAGGCTCACCGATAAACTTCTCACGCAGACTTTTACGAATTCCCAGCAGCTCTTTCAGACGCCCAAGAACCTCGACAAGCCCCATAACCGAGAGTCTGTCCATTGGGAACAGGGATTCAAAACCCTCGGCAATCATCAGGGGGCCACCGATACCGACAAAGCGAGCACCTGGACAGTGTTCACGCAGGTAACGGATCAGGCCAGCCCCGAGAATATCCCCGGAAGCCTCACCGGCAACTAGTGCAAATGTAACAGACATGATCAGCGAATAATTCCGCGACTGGATGACTGCAGACTATTGATCAGGGCATTGATCTCTGGCGTTTCGACAGCCATTCCCTGAAGAACCTCCAAGGCTTCAGTCAGTTTCAACCCCTGGCGGTAAAGAACTTTATAAGCACGACGAAGACTGCGAATCGTTTTATCACTCCAGCCACGGCGTCGCATACCTTCAAAATTCATTCCGTGCGGTGTAGCCGGGTTGCCGCTGGACATAATGTAAGCAGGAATATCTTTGAATACAGCCGTCTGGGCTGCCGTCATGCTGTTTCGTCCGATATGGCAAAACTGATGGACAGCGGTAAAACCACCCAGAATAACTTCATCCTCGACCACAACATGACCAGCAATGGCAGAGTTATTGGCAATAATAATATTGTTACCAATCATGCAGTCATGGGCGATATGGGCATACGCCATAAGCAGGTTGCCATCGCCGATACAGGTCAGGCTATTGTCCTGAACAGTCCCGCGATGAATAGTACAGCCTTCACGGATAACATTGTTATCCCCGATTTCCAGTCGTGTTGGTTCACCACGATATTTTTTATCCTGGCAATCCTCTCCAACTGAAGCAAACTGAAAAATGGTATTGTTACAACCAATAGTTGTGGGGCCTTTGATGACGGCATGAGAGTGGATCTTGGTACCAGCTCCGATTTCAACATCGGGCCCAATAATGGTAAACGGTCCTACCTCAACATCATCGGCCAACCGCGCAGATGGGTGGATGACGGCACGGGAGTCGATCAAGGTCAGATTTCCTTTTTCGCACAAGTAATTACAGCAGAACTCGCTATCTTACCATCAACAAGTGCCTTACAGGAAAATTTCCAGATGTCCCGTTTTTCCCCAAGAAATTCCGCAATCAGCTGTAAACGGTCACCAGGCACCACCGGCGTGCGAAAACGCACCTTATCTGCTGCGGCAAAATAGTAGACGGTATTTTCGCCTGGTGCGTTTTTCTGAATGAATGACCCAAGAATACCTGCTGCCTGAGCCATGGCTTCAACTATAAGAACCCCCGGCATCACCGGATGATGAGGAAAGTGCCCATTAAAGAAATCTTCATTGGCGGTCAGGTTTTTGTAACAATCAATGGTTTTCTTCTCCAGATCCAGGTCAACAACCCGGTCAACCAGAAGAAAAGGGTAACGTTGGGGCAACAACGCTTTTATCTCTTCAACCTGCATCATATAACAGTGCACCTCCCGAGCTCCTGCTAACGTCTGGAACTGCTTTCCAGCTCCCAACTTATTATTGTTCTTATTCCTTACAATCCACCCAAGGTCTTTAAACTCCCATGAGAAGCTTTAAACAGGCTTTGAAATGCGAGAGCCGGCAAAGCCGGCTCCTTACAATTAACAGAAAGAGTTTTACTCTTCCAGCTGTTTTTCCAGTGCTTTTATGCGCTTAGCCATATCATCCAGCTGACGGAAGCGCACGGTATTTCGACGCCAGTCCTTGATTGGCAGGGTACCAACACAACCCGAGGACCAAGCTGTTCCTGATTCAGAAATAGACTTTGTAATCATGGCCATACCGGCAATATGGACATTATCTGCAATAGTCAGATGCCCTGCGATACCTGTTCCACCTGCGATCGTACAACCGGAACCGATCTTGGTACTTCCGGAAATACCTACGCATCCAGCGATGGCTGTATTCTTGCCAATCTCAACGTTATGGGCGATCTGAATAAGGTTGTCGAGTTTCACACCATCATGAATAACGGTGTTATCAAGAGCACCGCGATCAATAACGGTATTCGCCCCAACCTCAACCTTATTACCAATCACCACACCACCGAGCTGGGCTATCTTGACCCATTCATCAAAATTATTGGCAAAACCAAATCCATCCGAGCCAATAACAGCACCGGAGTGAATAATGCACTCCCAACCAACAGTGACCCCATGGTATATGGTGACATTACCCTTCAGGATTGATTTTTCACCGATTCGGCTATCACGACCAACAAAACAGCTCCCAAGAATACGGACACCTGCTGCAATCTCAGCACCAGCCTCAACAACAACACCAGGACCAATCCAGGCTGTTTCAGCAACAAAAGCTGACTCATCAACAGTCGCTGAAGGATGAACACCTACCCGCTCCCCATCACTTGCTTCAAACAAGCGGCTGGCTCGCGCAAAACCAAGATAGGGATTTTTCATCACCAAGGCATTACCGCTGAAATTCTCAGCAACAGCCGGTGAAAGGATAATTGCACTGGCTGAAGATTCAGACAGGTACTTTTCATAGGCAGGATTTGCCAGAAAAGACAGACTGCCCTCTTCCGCTTCCTGCAAAGCTGCCAGCCCAGAGATCACACAATCGGAATCACCCCTGACTTCAGCCTGAATATGTTCAGCCACCTCAGCAAGGGTGTATTGCTTTACAGACTTCATAAATCCGCTTTTACTTCTTGCTTGTCAGTTTGTTGAGCTGCTCAATAACCTTGGCGGTAATATCCGTGCCAGACTTGGCATAACGGACAGTTGCCGCCTCAACAACTACATCAAAGTCGCCATCTTCGGCAACTTTAGCAAGCGCCTGGTTGGCAAGAGGTGCGATACGCTCAAACTCAGCTTTATCATCCTTGGCTTTTTCTTCACCAAGAGCAAGCCTTTGAGCATTGAAACTGTTTTCTTTATTTTGCTTTTCAGCCTCAATCTTTGCGCGTTCAGCCGGGCTCATCAGAGCGCCACTTTTTTTCAGCTTTTCATCCAGCGCCTGATATTCCTTATCCAGCTTTTCCAGGGCATCAACCTGACTTTTGTATTTCTTCTTGGTTTTTTCTGCGTAAGCCTTGGCAGCAGCAGATTCCTGTAGAATCACCTGGGAATTGATAACGGCAACACCGCCAGCTTCAGCCAAAGGAGCCTGCAGAGCAAACGGAGCAGCCATTACCAGAGCCATGGCCATACATTTTAAACTACGCAAATCTATCACTCCTGCAATCTGTTGATTAAACAGCTTTGATATCCTTCCCTGCAGCCACAAAGGTACTTCATACCTCTTGCTGGCCTTGGAACCACAAAAATTTACAGGGGGCAAGGCTAACGCCTCCCCCCCTGAATGTCACCCGTAAATACTGACTTTACCAGGCAGCTCTTTGAAAAAATGCCCTTATCCTTACAGATAAGAGCATTTTCTTTACAAGTTACTGCATTCGATCAGGCAATTTTAGAACGGCGTGCCAAGAGAGAACTGGAATACCTGAGACTCATCATGCGTCTCTTCCTTCAGGGCTTTCGCCAGACTGAAAGTCAAAGGCCCCATCGGGGTAATCCAGGTTAGACCAAGGCCGACACTATAACGCAAATCACTGAAAGATGGCTTGTAACAACTCACCAGTTCTCTATCACAGCTGGCATCAAAGACATTACCGGCATCGAAGAACAATGACGTTCTTAGTGAACGCTGATCTTTAATAAATGGTAGAGGGAAAAGCACCTCCATTGTACTTTCTACGAGCAGGTTGCCACCAACCGGGTCATAACTGCCGTCTTTCTGTTTGGAACGAGGCCCCAAAGTGTTGTCTTTGTAACCACGGATCGAGCCAAAACCACCACCATAGAAGTTCTCAAAGAACGGCAAATCAGAAGTGCCTCCAAACGCCCCGCCATATCCAACCCGTCCACTTGCCCGAAGGGTAAATGGACCAGTAATTGGCCAGAAACGCTGCGCACGGTAGTTCAATTTGTAGAACATTAGATCACTACCCGGCAGGCTAGTCTGCAAAGATACACCCTGAGACCATCCACGAGTAGGTAAAAGCCCATTATTCAGGGTAGATTGCGACCACCCAAGATTGGCTTTGAAATTGGTAAAGCTACTGCCTTCTTCATTGATAAATTTGTTGACCTCATTGGAGGCTGAGCTCCCCTTTTTCAACTTGTTATTCTCAACGCCCAGCCCGAAGTTAATACTGGAAATTTCAGACAGAGGATAACCAAAACTGATATCACCACCCATCGTATCAACGCTGTAGTTTGTCACATTACTATTATTATTATCCGTCTTACTGTAGAACAGGCTGTAGCCGCGGCTAACACCATCAACGGTATAGTAAGGATCGTTAAAAGAGAAACTGTACAGCTTACGAACCTTACTGGTATTCAATGACAGGGAAACTTTGTTACCTGACCCAAGGAAATTATCCTGACTGACAGACCCACCCAGGATCATACCATCAGACTGCGAGTAACCAAGGCTTGCAGTGATGGAACCGGATGGCTGCTCTTCAACCGAATAATTAACATCAACCAGATCTGTTACCCCAGAGACAGGAACAGTTTCAACATTAACCTCTTTGAAATAGCCAAGGCGGCTCAGACGGGTCTTCGACTGCTCAATCTTGGTTGTATTGGCAGAAGCACCTTCCATCTGGCGCATTTCACGACGCAACACTTCATCTTCAGTCTTGATATTACCGGAGAAGTTGATACGACGAACATAAGCACGCCGACCCGGCTCCACAAAGAAAGTGATGTCGACTGTATTATTTTCGTGATCCGGCCTGGGGATACCAGCCACGCTGGCAAAAGTATAGCCTTCATTACCCAGGCGACGAGTAATCAGATCTTCAGTACTGGTCATTAACTGACGGGAAAAAACCTGCCCATCCTCCACCAGAAGCAGTGAACGAATCTCTTCTTCTTCAACAGCAAGGTCACCAGCCAGTTTGACACCATTAACCGTATACTTCCCACCTTCATCAATATTGATGGTGATGTAAACACCTTCTTTATCGGGAGTAATGGAAACCTGGGTGGAAGAAATATTAAAGTTGATATAACCACGATCAAGGTACCAGGAACGCAGGCGCTCCAGATCACCAGAGAGCTTCTCCCGGGAATACTTGTCATCGCTGGAATACCAGGATGTCCAGTTGGAGGTTTTCAGGGTGAACTGTTCAAGAAGTTCGCTCTTACTGAACACCTTGGCGCCAACAATATTGACGTCCTTGATGGTGGACACCTTACCTTCACGTACCTTGATGGTCACAGCAACACGATTTCGGGGGAGCGGCTCAACTTCTGTTTCAATACGTGCACCGTAGCGCCCCTGAGCAACATACTGGCGTTCAAGCTCCAGACGAATAGCCTCAAGTGTTGCCTGTTGGAATATTTCCCCTTCGGCAAGGCCGGACTGCTTCAATCCCTTCAGCAGATCGTCAGTTTGAATCGCCTTGTTACCCTCGATATCGATTTTACTGATGGAGGGTCTTTCAACTACGGTGACAACCAGCACATCGCCATCGCGCCCAAGCTGGATATCCTGAAAGTAGCCAGTGCGAAACAGCGACCGCGCAGCTTCAGATACCGCCTGGCTATCAACATCATCCCCGATAGTAATAGGCAGGGCGTTAAATACGCTGCCGGCAGATACTCTCTGCAGTCCGTCGAGACGGATATCGTTGACTACAAAGGCACTAGCCTGACCGGCAAGCATGGTTCCGGCGACGAGTGGCAGTAATAATCGCTTCATGGAATCCGTTCTTCCAGATAAATGATCTTATTCCCCTGAGGGGCGCTATCAATTAAACATCTAACCGCTTTAGAACCACGGAGTCGATGTTGATATTCAATTGGTAGCGCCCGCCAGAGCGTCACAATCGACTTAAGTCGTTAAACAGGGCAACAAACATTATGCCCAAAATCAGAGCAAGCCCGATGCGCATGCCAAACATCTGCATCTTTTCCGATAGAGGCTTGCCTCTGAGCAATTCTACAAAATGATACAGCAGGTGACCGCCGTCGAGTACCGGCACAGGCAAAAGATTAATCACCCCGAGACTTACACTAAGCATAGCGAGGAAGCTGAGAAAACTCTCAACTCCCGATTTAACGGATGCACCCGCCGCTTTTGCAATAGTAATCGGTCCACTGAGATTGCTGACTGAAACAAGACCTGTCACCATTTTGCCAAGGGAATCCAGCATTAATGTTGACAGAGATGCCGTATCTGCAGCAGCCACCCCCAAAGCAGCCACCGGCCCAAACCGAATATCACGAATATATTCTTCAGGCCAGGAATAAGGACTTGATCCTGCACCAATGTAACCAATTTTTGTGCCATCGGCTAATTCTTTTTCTCCCGGTATCAGCTGCAAATTTTCCAAACGACCATCCCGTCGCACTTCAACAGAAAGTTCATTACCGGCATTTTCACGAATAAGCTCAACCCACTCATTCCATCCTGTAACCGGCTGCCCCTGCATACTGATAATTTCATCACTTGCCCGGAGACCGGCTTTGTCAGCAGCACCATCAGGCACAATCTTTCCAATAATTGCCGGTACCGATGGTGTCCAGGGAGCTATGCCCAAAGCTCTGACAGGATTCGGTTGCTCTTCACCTAGCAGCCAGCTTTGAATATTCACCGTTACGGAATAAGGTGCAGCGGAGGGCTTTTCAAATTGGCGCAAAGACAGATCCAGGGACCGGCTTTCACCAACCGGCCTTAGCAAAGCCATATTGACGTCATGCCAGCTTCTGGTTTCCCTGCCATCAACAGCAACAATCTCGGCACCTGAAACAATGCCAGACTGAGCCGCAAGTGAACCGGGTGCTATTTCACCAACAACAGGAACAAGAGCCCTGATCCCGATCATATACATGATCCAAAGGGCAGCTATAGCCAGGAGAAAGTTTGCTATGGGTCCCGCAGCTACAACCGCAATACGTGCCAGAACAGGTTTGCTGTTGAACGAGAGGTGGCGCTCCTCTTCAGCGACATCCCCTTCCCTTTCATCCAGCATCTTGACATACCCGCCAAGTGGAATAGCCGCAATAACATATTCAGTATCCTGCCGGTCACGCCAGGTAAAGAGCGGCTTGCCAAAACCAACACTGAAGCGCAGCACTTTAATACCACAGCGCCGGGCAACCCAGAAGTGCCCATATTCATGGATACTGACCAACAAACCGAGGGTCACGATAAAAGCTAAAATTGTCTGGATTGAATCCATGCAGCAGTCGTCTCTTAGATTATCCGACTAGTAAACTCAACGGCGTTAATGCTCGCACATAGAGCATAGAACTAGCAAATAGATCACCGACTTTATTATTAAACTTAAACACATATAGCGAATAATTTCACTACGCCAACTCTTTGCCTACAAACTTCACCGACTATCATCTTATTCAGTTCAAATCTGTTATGATGCGCCATTTTTTTCAGGAGCTGCAGGGTTGACAGCTGACAGAAATTTCGACGCACTTGCTGAACGCTTCCATCGTCAGATTTATGGGACAGATAAAGGAAGAATACGTACGGCGTTAATTCGCGAAGATCTTGAAACCCATATTCCCTGGATAGCAGATAGCGAGAACTCCGGTAAATACATTATTGATGCCGGAGGTGGTACTGGCCTGTTTTCAGCCGAGCTAACCAGAAACACCCGCCACGAAGTGGCATTGTGTGATTTGTCAGGAGAGATGCTGAACCGGGCACGAGAAAACTACAATGATATCACCCCCGGCACTTCAGTAGAGTTTATTCACACACCCATCCAAAACCTGCCAACTTACGTGAATCGGCAGGCTGACCTGATTCTGTTTCATGCCGTTATTGAATGGCTGGAAAATCCCAGACAGGTTCTTAAAGAGCTTGGCAAACTGGTCAAACCCGGTGGCTGGTTCTCAGTGCTGTTCTATAACAGACAATCACTTATCTGGCGCCATCTTATGATGGGTAATTTTGTCTATACCAACAACCAAGGTGCGCACCTGAAAGGCAATGGCAAGACACTAACACCTGATAACCCTCAGAACCCAGAAGACGTCCAAGACTGGCTTCTCAATAATGATTTTGAGATTAAAGCTTCTACCGGAATTCGGGCCATCTATGACAACATGCGCTCCCATGATCGCGAACGCAGCAGCTTTGACGATATCCTGAAGGCTGAAAAAATCTATGGAAGACAGGAACCTTATCTCAATATTGCTCGCTACATCCACTTGCTCTGTCAGAATAAATAAGCACCGGGGAAGCACTACCTACACTGGTAACAGTCATGTTATCAATACTTATCACGCACTAGATCAAGCACGAAGCACCTTGCGCATTTTGCTGGATAGCCATATGAGCAGGAAGGCTTCGAGCCAGTACACCACCAAAAAACAAGATATAGCGAGTTTTACCAGCAAGCCATATCAAAGATTAGCAAGGCCGACCATCTCCCCACCCCAATGCTATTCAATGGCGACAGACGTGTCACCCAGGCGACAGTCAACAATGTACTGATCAACCTACCCGAAGGTAAGGCCGTAGTTTTTGAACTTGATTTTGCTGCAGGTGCTTATGCAGCCCCACCATCACACCGCTATATCGCAACCTATCAAGATGAGCGAGTGACTGTGTACAGCTCTGACATGAACACACCCTACAGGATGAGCAGCAGGGATTTCGTCAACAAGTTCGTGGTAAAACTGCACAAAACATGGGAAGGCAGTAGAGTTAAAACTATCTTCTATAGCTATTTATAATTTTGCCCTTCAATCAGGATTGCACCCTAAAGTGCAATCCTGTCTCCAAATCAAGCCTCAGCAACAACAACAGCTCTTAAAGGAGCAGGTAACCCTTCAACAGTTTTCAGATGATCATTAGGATCAAGAAAATCTTTCAACGAGTTAAAACCCATCCATTCGGTTGTGCGCTGCTCATCAGCTGTTGTCCGGTTCATATCAACCACGCAAGCATTACGAAAACCAGAGCGACGCAGCCACAACAACAGAGTATCAGGACTTGGCAAGAACCAGACATTGCGCATCATGGCATAGCGGTCTTCCGGCATTAGCACCTCACCCAGTTCACCATCAATAACCAGTGTTTCGAGAACCAGTTCACCACCGGCACGCAAAGCTCCATGCAACTCCTGCAAATGCTCAATAGGTGATTTGCGGTGATACAGAACCCCCATGGAGAAGACTGTATCAAAGGCACGAAGGCGTGGCGGCACATCTTCCATTTTCAAGGGCAGAAGGTGAACAGGCTGATCGCGACCGATATATTTTTTAACCGCTTCAAACTGCATCAGAAACAGACGTGATGGATCGACGCCCAGTACTCGACTGGCGCCCGCTCCCAGCATCCGCCACATGTGATAACCGGAACCACAGCCCACATCCAGAACCTGACGCCCGGACAACGGTGAGATATGAGAGATTAAACGATCCCACTTCCAGTCAGACCGCCATTCGGTATCAATATATTCACCAAACAGATCGAAAGGCCCTTTTCGCCAGGGGCATAGCGCCTTCAAAGCATAACGCAACTGTTGAGATGCTTCGTCAGAAAGAGGCTCTTCACTGGAAACCTTTACCGCTCTGGTTTCCAGATCAACCGTATCAGCATTCAAGGGTGGCAGCTTGCTTAAAGCCCCCTGCCAGCGGGTCATATCACCATGGGGAGTATTAATCAGCACTTCATGCAACTGATCACGTAGTGTATTCAGCCAAGGCTCCAGGCGGGTATCAACCATGGCCTCAAACAGGTCATCGTAAAGAGTGGCAATCATAAAACGTTAATCCAGTTACCGAACTGCCAGCAGGGAGCAGAAATTAAACCCCTGGTACCAGGGAACAACATGCCTGAACCCGGCCTCAATCAAACGTTCCCTGTGCTCATCCAAAGACTCCGGCACAAGAACATTTTCCAGAGCAGTGCGTTTCTGACTGATCTCAAGCTCAGAATAACCATTGGCACGCTTGTAGTCGTAGTACAGAGTATCGAGGATAGTCTGATGCTGGGCAGGGAAAGCCAGTTTTTCTGAAAGGATCAGAGCTCCGCCGGAACACAGGCCGTTACGAATGGATTTCAGCAAATCCAGACGATCCTCAACAGGAATAAACTGCAAGGTGAAATTCAAAGCTGCTACAGAGGCATTCTCGATCATGGTTTCACGAATATCACCGCACAGAACATCAACAGGAATGCCACCATCATCTTCAGCAATAATCTTCTCACAGCGCTCAGTCATGGCTTCGGAGTTATCAATTGCAATAATCCGGCAGTTCTCATGGGAAACCGCATGCCGCATGGCAATTGAAACGGCTCCCAGTGAACTTCCCAGGTCATAAATATTGGTACCGGGGCGGGCATAGCGATCCGCAACCAGGCCAATCATGGAAACCACCATACTGTAGCCTGGTACAGAGCGCTGAATCATATCCGGAAAGACCCGGGCAACTGCTTCATCAAACTTGAAAGCTGCAACAGTTTCCTGCTGCTCGGCAAAAACTCGATCCTGAAAGCCGCTCATTCGTTAACAGCCTTACCATTTATAGAAAGAAAACATTAGCTGGCTTTTCAGCCAAAAAGAAAAAGTCTGCATCATATGCAGACTTTTCCATAGAGAAGGGACTATCTCTCTTAGCTGGCCAGCAACCAGAATACAGAGAAGACAGGTACCGCTGCGGTGAGGCTGTCGATACGATCCATCACACCACCATGACCGGGGAGCAACTGACTGCTGTCCTTGATACCGCGCTCACGCTTGAACATACTCTCAAGGAGATCACCAAGCACAGATACCATTCCAACAATCCAGGTGACAGCCAGCAGAGCCAGCATATGGAACAGTGCCAGTTCACGGTACCAGCCTACACCCAGGGCAACCAGGGTAATCAGGAACAAACCGCCAAATACACCTTCCCAGGTTTTACCAGGGCTAAGATGAGGCGCAAGCTTGCGACGACCAAAAGCCCGGCCGGAGAAATAGGCACCAACATCAGCCCCCCAGACCAGAACAAACACATAGAGAATCAACTCATTACCATTATCCTGGGATTTCAGGTAAACAAGCCCCGCCCAGGCCGGCATAAGAACCAGCCAGCCCATAAGAAGGCGCACAAAACGCATCCGCCAGGCTGCAGTGGAGTCGGGATAACTGATCACCAGCATCAGGGCTGTCAGCCACCAGGCCAACCCAACCCCCAGCAGGAAGCTGGCAGGCATACCGAAGAACAGATACATCATCAGCCCGGTCACAGTGGCATAGGAAACTCGTTGCCACTGGGAAGAAAAACCAGAAAGGTTAGCCCATTCCCAGGCACCAAGAAGGATGATGGCTCCAACAAATACTGCGAACCACTGCTGAGGCAAAAAGAACACGCCCCCAATAGCAACTGGCAATAAAGCCAGGCCTGTGATTACTCTCTGTTTCAGCATGCTTGTTTCAGTCCATGGCTGATATTATGTGTCGTGTTCAGGATTGGAGGTAGTGTCATGCGTCTGATTCAATCTGCTCACTGGTCTTGCCAAAGCGCCGCTGACGCTGACTGAAACTCTGCAAAGCCTTATAGAACTCATCGGGGCCAAAATCCGGCCACAGAACATCAGTGAAGTAAAACTCCGAGTAGGCACACTGCCATAACAGGAAGTTACTGATACGGTGTTCTCCACTGGTGCGAATCAAGAGATCCGGAGGCGGCAGATCGCCAGTCACAAGATGCTGCTCCAGCATTCCTGCCGTGATATCAGCAGGATCAAGCTGTCCAGACTTGGCTTTTTCGGCAAGCTGACGGGTTGCTTCAACGATATCCCACTGTCCGCCATAGCTGGCAGCAACCACCAGAGTCACTTTGTAATTGGTTGCTGTCTTCTCTTCAGCCTGACGAATATGTTTCTGGATTGCAGGGCTGAATGCGGAAATATCACCGATAACCTTCAGACGGATATGATGTCTGCGCAGGCGTTTGACTTCAAACTTCAGAGCTCTTAGAAACAGCTCCATCAAGCCTTTGACTTCATCGGGTGGGCGATTCCAGTTTTCACTGGAAAATGCGAACAGGGTCAGAACCTCAACACCATAGTTACCGCACGATTCGATAACCTTACGTACAGCCTCTACACCGGCCCGATGGCCGCCCAGTTTGCCCTTGCTGTGTTTCTTGGCCCAGCGGTTATTGCCATCCATGATAATGGCAACATGACGGGGAACAATTGCCAGGGGCAAACGATCGGAGACAGTTCCGCCAGAAGTTGACTGAGCCGTCTCAGCAGGGTTATCACTTACAGATGTCTTGGTCATAGACTTTAGCACTACCGGAAAGAGATACCGGGTACATGACCTGAAACACGTACCCGGCAGGATCTGGTTATCTCTGGGATCAGATAGCCATCAGATCCTTTTCTTTGGTAGCCAGGGCTTTTTCGACTTCAGCGATAAAGCGATCAGTGATCTTCTGCACTTCATCAGCACCACGACGCTCGTCGTCTTCACCGATTTCTTTTTCTTTCTCAAGCTCTTTCAGATCAGCAATCGCATCACGGCGGATATTGCGAATGGCGATACGAGCCTGCTCAGCTTCGTGGCGAGCCTGCTTGGTGTAGCCCTTACGGGTTTCTTCAGTCAGTGCAGGCAGAGGAACACGAATGACTTCACCAGCAGTCGATGGATTCAGACCCAGATCGGACTTCAGAATAGCCTTTTCAACTTCAGGAACCATGGAACGTTCCCAAACACGAATAGCCAGAGTACGAGCATCTTCAGCAGAGATGTTGGCAACCTGGCTCAGGGGAGATTCAGAGCCATAGTAGCTTACACGTACAGAATCCAGCAGACTTGGATGGGCACGACCAGTACGGATTTTGGCGAAAGCGTGGGACAGGGACTCAATGGTCTTGCCCATACGCTCTTCAGCATCAGCTTTAATTTCGTTAATCATCATTCACTCCCAAAGCAACCCTGCAAAGCCGGAGCGGCGGCCCTGCAATTCAAATAACATACAGGTGGAACAAAACATCCCACCTAACATCCTGAAAATTTGTTACAGGTCTGACCCGAAATACCTGTTATCACGCAAACGGCCCTGAGCTTATCTCGCAGCAGGAAAGGTGCGATCATGGTGTTACAAGCGTACCTTCGTTGCCACCCACGACAACATTCAGCAGAGCACCGGGCTTGTTCATATTAAATACACGTACAGGCATCTGGTGATCACGCACCAGGCAGATCGCGGTAAGATCCATGACACCCAGCTTGCGATCAAGGACTTCGTCATAGCTGAGTTCATCAAACTTCACAGCACCCGGGTTTTTCACCGGATCGCTGTCATAAATACCGTCAACCTTGGTTGCCTTCAGCACAACATCTGCTTCTGACTCAATGCCACGCAGACAGGCGGCTGAATCCGTGGTGAAGAACGGATTACCGGTTCCGGCAGAGAAGATTACCACGTCACCGCCGCTAAGGTAACGAATTGCCCGACGACGATCATAATGCTCTACTACGCCGCTCATTGGAATAGCAGACATCACTCGTGTATTAATATTGGAACGCTCTAAAGCATCACGCATGGCCAGGGCATTCATTACTGTTGCCAGCATACCCATATGGTCACCGGTCACGCGATCCATGCCGGCTTCCTGAAGAGCTGCGCCACGAAACAGGTTACCTCCACCGATAACCAGGCCGACCTGAACGCCGATACCGACAAGCTGACCAATCTCCAGAGCCATTCGATCCAGCACCTTGGGATCAATGCCAAAATCCCCATCCCCCATCAGTGCTTCACCACTGAGCTTGAGCAGGATTCGGTTATATTTGGGTTGGCGATCTGTAGCGGGCATAGTCTATTCCTGTGATCAGAAATTATTAGGTCTTATCAAGACAACCTAACAGGCAGTCGGTTTGGATACTTGTGCGAATCAAAAAGCAAAATACCCAGACGACTGACTGCACACCTGTGCAAGATTAATACAGTCAAACATCATTGTGACACCGCCAGAGAAAGATGTGCAGCGCCAAAACAGCCATTTGCCCGGCAAAAGCAGAATTACAAATGCCAGACACACAACAGGGCGACTTACGTCACCCTGTTGTTGACCCATTCAAAGCTGACTTACAAGAAAATCAGTTTCAGGGGCCTGCAAAGAAGAATTAGTTACCGGCAGCAGCGGCAGCAACTTCAGCAGCGAAGTCAACTTCTTCTTTCTCGATACCTTCACCAACTTCGTAACGTACGAAGCCCAGAACGGTAGCGCCAGCGTCTTTAGCCAGCTTGCCGATCTTGATTTCAGGATCCTTAACGAAAGCCTGTTCTACCAGGCTGTTTTCAGCCAGGAACTTGTTGATACGACCAACGATCATCTTTTCGATGATTTCAGCAGGCTTGCCAGACTGTTGAGCCTGAGCGGTGAAGATTTCCTTCTCCTTCTCTACCAGCTCAGCAGGCATGTCTTCTTTGTTAACAACCTGAGGGTTAACAGCAGCAACATGCATGGCGATGTCTTTAGCAACTTCTTCGTTACCGCCTTCCAGAGCAACCAGAACAGCGATACGCTTGTTACCGTGAACGTAAGCGCCGGTTACGCCGCCTTCCAGCTTAACGATACGACGAACACCGATGTTTTCACCGATCTTCTGAACCAGAGCCTGACGAGTAGGTTCCAGAGCTTCTTTCAGAGCATCAATTTCGAACAGAGATTCTGCTTCTGCCTTGGCCAGAACTTCATCAGCAAAAGCAACGAAACCTGCATCACGGGCAGCAAAGTCAGTTTCAGAGTTCACTTCAACCATCAGGGCAGCCTTGCCACCGTCGATGATCTTGGTGACAACAACACCTTCAGCAGCGGTACGACCGGCTTTCTTGGCAGCTTTGGCCTGACCGGACTTACGCATCTCTTCGATAGCTACTTCAATGTCGCCATTAGCTGCAGTCA
The DNA here is from genome assembly GCF_023502345.1 of Parendozoicomonas callyspongiae. Classification (GTDB taxonomy): domain Bacteria; phylum Pseudomonadota; class Gammaproteobacteria; order Pseudomonadales; family Endozoicomonadaceae; genus Sansalvadorimonas; species Sansalvadorimonas callyspongiae. The sequence continues at coordinate 5,770 of NZ_JAMFLX010000040.1, read as the reverse complement.
GAGCGCGCTTGCACTCCATCATGCCCAGACCAGTACGGTCACGCAGTTCTTTTACCAGAGAAGCGGAAATTGCCATCTCAGTATCCTCTTACCTGTAAGAAAACGGATGACGCAACCCTGCGTAATCCGTATGAGTTCTTTGTAGAAGCTGATCATCCATGCAGCGCCTTTCAGGCAAAACATCTGAACTATCAGCTTACAACTGCACTTCGGAAAAAAGGGGGCAAGGCCCCCTTTTTTCTGTTGCGATCCGCAGGCCGCATATATTGAGTACGATCCGTGGATCTGGCAACTCAAGCCTAATATCAGGCTTCTTCAGCGCCTTTTTCGCCAGCAGCAGCATCAGCAGCAGGAGCAGCAGGAGCAGCAGCAGGAGCTTCGGCAGGAGCTTCTTCTGCTTCAACGTATTCGCCGGTAGCAACCTGAGCAGCGCGAGCTTCCAGAATGGTGTCAGCAGCGCTTTCCAGGTACAGCTGAATAGCGCGGATCGCGTCATCGTTACCTGGAATGATCATGTCAACACCGTCAGGGTTGCTGTTGGTGTCCACGATACCGATAACAGGGATGCCCAGCTTGTTGGCTTCCTGAATAGCAATCTTCTCGTGCTCAACGTCGATCACGAACAGGCAGTCAGGCAGACCGCCCATGTCCTTGATACCACCCAGGGAACGATCCAGCTTTTCCAGCTGACGAGTACGCATCAGAGCTTCTTTCTTGGTCAGCTTCTCGAAGGTACCGTCTTCACGCTGTACTTCCAGGTCGCGCAGGCGGCGGATGGACTGACGGATGGTCTTGTAGTTGGTCAGCATGCCGCCCAACCAGCGATGGTCAACGAAAGGCTGGCCGCAACGCAGAGACTGTTCGCGAACGTGCTTACCAGCAGCGCGCTTAGTGCCTACGAACAGAACCTTGTTCTTGCCTTCAGCCAGCTTCTTGATGAAGTCCAGGGCATTGTTGAAAGCAGGCAGGGTGTGCTCGAGGTTGATGATATGAATCTTGTTACGGGCACCGAAGATGTAACGACCCATCTTTGGGTTCCAGTAACGGGTCTGGTGACCGAAGTGGACGCCGGCTTTCAGCATCTCACGCATGGTAACTTGTGCCATGACTTTTTAACTCCTGAAGGGGTTATGCCTCCATACACCCCATAAACCGACCCTCTCGAATCACCATATTGGCAACTCTGGGGCACCCCGGATTATGTGTCGGTATATGTGCGATTTCATGATAGATAAAATAAGCTACATCCAAATCGGATGCAGCAGCGCGGCTTTATACCATATAGAAATAGCTATCGCCACAATTATGATGAGAATCTGAGATTCATCAACTGTAATCATTATAAGTGAGACGGGAGCGTTCGAGGTCAGGGCACTTTTGTCGATAGGTCTGTAAACAACCATAAACCCGGTGGCACCCTATGAATCTGGCGAGACATGCCCTCACCATTCCATTATTGCTGTTATTGATTCCCGAGCCTCTAGCAGCAGACACACTCTCGCTGGAGGGTGACGGGTTTCAAAGGGTGGCAGACCAGATCAGATCAATCCCTCCATCAGGCTTTTCTGCATCAGGGCAAGGCATCACTGAAAACCCTTCCATCCAGGTTGATTTTGACTACCGCTCCAACATCGGTATCCAGGCGGTCTCTGTCACCGAACGCCTCCCGGCAAGAATTCTGAAAAACGGCGAGGAAACGGGTACCTCCATCTTTCTGGCCACGGTTGAAAACCAACCTGCCCTGCTAACTCTTGGCGATCAGGGAATCCAACTGAGTCATACCCGGTTTGACGGCGTCAGCCGGGAGGCCACCTTCACAGAAATTGATGAGCTCGGTATCGAGGAAACCATACTGACAGGTGAAAGCACCCAGCATGCAAATCTGGAGCAGCTGGCGCTAAAAAACATAAAGCCCACAGAGTCTTTTCAGCCTTCAGCCCAAACCAGCAATAATGCCTCCAACCATAGCCAGACACCTTTGATAGTTCACGCCTTCAAACACACAGAACTCCCTAAAAGCGACAGCTACCTCTTTCACCGCCACTTCGGATGGTGGATCAAACACATGTCCGAACTAAACCAGAGCCATCAACACAATGGTAATCAATCCATTTTCAGTGAAATCATAATTAACTGGGCCTCAGATAAAACCATCCAGAACATGCCACACCAAACCAGGTACGAGAATAAGCAAGCCTCAACTGCCAAAGATCGTTTCCTGGAGGAATTCAGAAAACATATCGCCGACTGGAACGACAAACAGAAGAGTCAGACACCTGCCACTCACACAAAGTTTCTCCTACTGGTCCGCTATGGCATTACCGCCCGCAATCCGGCCATTCATAATGGAATCGAAGACCCCCACTATGAAGCCATCCTTGAGGCAACAGATCCAAAATACCAGATCGGGTTTGTTGTCAGTCGCTACAGGCAGTTTCCAGCCTACAGCCTTGGGGTTCTTATGGGAGGCAGCCAGAAATATGCAGAAACCAAGTACAAGTTTCCCTGGTTCTGCGAAACCATTATTGCCGACCTTTCCGAATTTCGATCAAATTGCTACGAGTACTCACTCAAAAACAGGAAATTGATTATTGATCACCTGCTATAGAAAACACCCTGAAACAAGGTATCACTCCACCCTTCTTACAAGACAGTCCTGGCAAGATCGGCAGCTCATCAGGGTTTTGCGTTATGCACAACACCCATCGCCAGAGCCAGCACCTTCATACAATTACTCTGCACCAAAAGAAACCAGCCATTCGCCTTACCAAGGTTCAGATCCGGGTTATGGGTGCTGCACAAAAACCCCCGCTCTTTGAGGAGGTAGCTGTTTTTTTTCCGCAGAAATGCCGCCTGGGTCTCTGCATCCGGGGAAGGATACACCCATGCCGGAATGGCCTTCTCTCTCACGTCCTGGACCCAACCGGGATGCTCCCCTGTTTCACACCAGTACACCATTTCTCTGGCCGCCTGATCAGCGAGCCCTCCGGTCTCAAGCAACCGCCAAAGCTGTTGGCGGGAATCACTGCCCTCAGGCATGCCAAATGCTTCACCAAACAATGTTGTGTAGAGAACCAACAGTTCCTTTTTAACCTCCTCAACCTTGTTAGAGAACATGCCGGCATTGCGGCTGTTGAATTCTGTCTGCAGAGTTCGAGCCAGCAGAAGCTCCAGAGCCAGCATATTATTCCCCAGCACCCGCAACGGGGGAGATGCCGGATATATCTGCTTGGGGTGCACCATAAGCTCCTCATGCAGACAAATTTCGGCAAAATCCCTCAAACCCACAGGCCAGGGAGAGACATTTGGAAACTCTGTCGCCTGGCCATTCCAGTTCATCAGCCCCCCCTGAGATTGATAGGAGTGCAGCTGATTCAGAGCAAAATATTCACGTGTATCTTCGCAAGTATTGTTATGATACGCGGGAAGCATATTCTCGACAGACAGACCGTGCCTGAACAGAACACCAGTATCGTGTGCGGCAAGCTGCAACCCTTTCAAAGAGTTATCCCGGCTCAGACCCAGGGCCCCCTCAGATTCATGCACGTAGCGATGATAAAGCTCATTCGAAGCGGTGTGAAAAAGATAGCCTGGTAGCGGGCCTGTACCCTCCACTGTGGCAACCTGCTCTTCCAGTCGGCCTTTCTTTGCGGCGGGCAACGCCAGCAAGGATTCCGGATTTTTAATGCCAAAATTACCCTGAGAAACCGGGAGCCTGCTGCGAATATCCATCCCCTGCCCAGACTTCGATGACTGAAACAGAGCCTGCTGCTCCCTCAAAAAACCAAGAACACCGGCTTCCCGAGTCAACTCCTCCAGCGGTTCAACCTGACTGGACGTTCGCTTTCGTAACTTGATGCGATAACACCGATCCTCACCCTCCGCCTGGGTAAACAAAGAACGACCGTAAACACCAGTACAACCTTCCTGCTTCACAAATTTTTCCAAAACCGCAGCCGGAAGCTCCGGCATGGCTTTGATCTCATTCCCGGAGGTGCGAACAGTATCGACCAGATGCTGCCGGTATGCGGTTTTTATTGCCTCAGAGGGTTCTGGCGGCACAAAACATTTGCCAGCAGCATAAAACAAAAGGCTATTCCAGGGGTACGCCTGATCCCAGCCTGCTCCCAGTGGATTTAACCCGGTATTCAACAGACCCTTAACAAAACTATGACCACGCCGGGATTGAAGGATTTCCGCCATAATCTTCTGCGAGTATGGCCCGGGCAGGGCAATCAGGATACAGATAATGGCTTGTGAAGAAAGATCGCTTTCAATCAACTGATCCGCCAGTGCCCTGTAATTATTTGCCGTCACAGGAAGATAAGTAGGCAGCAAAGGATATACCTTTTCTAATTGCTGAATATTGTCTGTGTAACATTCGGAGTTCTGATATATGCTGGGACAGCACCTTAGGGTGAGGCCTTTTTGAAGACCGTAAGCCACAATATGAATCAGAGGCCTGCCACCGCATCCTTTAAAACCAATAATGAGTCTTTCCAGCCATTCCTGAACCTTTTCAGGTGGTTGCACCTTGAATAAAAAATCAATAATTTTCAGAGGTAGCACCAGATCAGAAGATATTGCGTACAAGGTGGCAGAACCGTAAAAATCATGGGGGAACTTGCCTCCAAGATTTTTTTGCCTGAAGAGAGAGTGAAGTTGAGCCGTTTCTACCAAGGTGCGGAATTCATAAAACTTAGCGCCACAAAGCTCGACATGCAGGCAACTGTTTCCGCTACTTTTATCGACAACACGCAAAATATCTTTGTATTCTTCATGTACTGACAGTATCCGGTTAACTATTTTGAATTGTTGATTCTTTGTCAGCCACCACAGAAGATAGGGGCGAAACGTTTCAGGCACTTTCATAAAAACATCAATGACTGATTCGCTACATTCTAAATGAGTTATAAGTAACTCAATAAACTGGGAATATTTCTCCATAACAAGATCACCATGAGCAACACTAGACTCATCAAAGGATTTCAAATCGCTTTCATGGATAATTTTTCTTAATATGGGAATCGCAAAAAATTTAAACACGATCTTGGGACAACAATCACTGTTACAAATATCAAATACAAAAACTGAATCCGTATTAATTTTTTCCCAAAAGAGATCTTCCAACAAACCAAGGCCTTTATTATTTTTATTCCATTGTTCAAACCACCATAAAAAAACATCGCCTGATTTATACTTTAAGAACTCCAGCCCCATAGCCGGATCATCCATCACCTGCGAATTATTACTAAAAATTTCCTGAACAATATCCAGCGGCAATTGCCAGTATTTTCCCACTAAATCTGTATATTCGTTATTTTCTGACAGTCTGTAACCTGCATTAAAAAGGCATCTGAGAATAGGCTCTGACTCTGGAGAATTCTTTCCTATGCACCATAGGGCTGTATCACCCAGTACCTCCTGGATGTTTTGTAGTTTTTTAAGAAATTGACCTGTCATCTTTGATAAGGGTATTTTCGATATATCCTTTAGAGTATTGACAGTCTCGAGCAAATTGTTAGTTACAAGCCCATACCAGATATCAATTCCTTCTATCTGCTCAATAAAGTCTGCCATCTGCTGTTGCATGGTTTGATACTGGCTTTCAGAAATATTTCCGCGGATACAGGCCTGGCAATGCTCTCGGAGTGATAACCCTCTGGGGTTTGATATTCGATAACTGAAAACAGATGAGATATCCTGTCCACTATCGACGGCTGGCATGGGTGTGTAACGGAAGCCGGACTCAGTCCTTTGATCAATCGGT
>NZ_JAMFLX010000004.1 GCF_023502345.1 Parendozoicomonas callyspongiae | reverse complement strand
TACTACTGTCTACAGATGATCTGGCAGGTGTTGTTGATGTAATGCTGGGCATAATGGCCGAACATCAGGTAGGGGATCGATCAGGGCGGTCTGAACCACGGGCAGTGAAGAGGCGACCAAAAGCTTTTCCAAAGTTGCAACACTCCCGTGCAAAGGCCAGACGGCTTAAGACATACCAAGGGAAGGCGGCTTAAGTCAGTACCATTGGGACTAGGAGCCTGTCGGACTTAACCGACCGTAGCGAGAAAAAGTCCGGTTTGAGCCAGTTTTTAGAAGCACTTGAGGATAATAGTGGTTCTATTTGACGAAAGTGGTTCTAAAAACTGGCCAAATCCGGCTTTTTCGCAGTAGGTGCGCGTTAAGTCCGACAGGCTCCTAGAGCTCCTGGGAAAGGAGCAGCTCTGTAATGACAGGCATGTGATCTGATATATCCAGGGGCAGGTGTAAGACCTGGGAATTGGTTGCTCCAATATATTCCGGCCTGAAGATGTAGTCGATAATCAAGTCAAGCCTGTCCTGGTTTAAATCATAAGCCGTCAGCCATTGAGGCCATTCAGAACCGCTCAAGTCGTCCAGTGCGGGAACTCCTCGGAAACTTTTGTAAAAAGGTGCCAGAAGTGAGTGTTCAAGGTAGTGTTCTTTCTGGTTTTCCGGAAGGTGACCATGAAAACCAGGGGGAATCAGGTTCAAGTCTCCGGAAAGCAGCCAATGCTTTCTGCTTTTAGTCAGCAGTTCAAGATGCTCATAGACAGCATCAACCTGCTCATACATATTGCCTCGCCCAATACCTGGAGCATCAAGGTGGGTATTGATGGCATATAGGTTTTTGCCATTTTCAAGCGGCATTCGTATTTCAAGCAGTGAGTGACGGGGGTAAAAAGGAACAAGTACCCGCTTCTTTCGGGTAGCAGGTAATAATATTTGGGTCGCATCATCTATCTGGTAACGGCTCATTGTCACAAGCCGCATATCGATAGTCCCTGTCAGGTGTTTTTGAGGAATAAAAGTGCTTTTCCAGTAACTGGCAGAACTGTAACAGGGAAGCTTGTCAGCCAGTTTTCTGTATAACATTTCCAGCTGGTTTTTATGAAAGGTGACAGGGTGAGTGAAGTGCACTTCCTGTAGCTGAAGAATGTCCGGGTTTGCGTTTTTAATAACTTCAATAATTCGATCCAGATTGCTTTCAATATCACTTTCCTTCAGAAACTTGCTGCTGTCTTCGGCCCAGTAGGGGTAATACGTGCCAGCAAGAAACTGAACGTTCCAGGTCATTACCCTGACAGGTTTATCAACAGGAACCTTTGGGATGCCAGCGGGGCAGTGAACATCACAGGGTTGCACTTTCGGGGGATTAAAACCCAGCAGTCTGGGAGCACTGAAGCTGAGTAATCCAGCTCCGGAGAGAGCTAGAAAAAAAGCGAGAGTGATCGTTGTAAGCCCCTGATGTCTGATCATTATTCTGCATTTTTATTTGAACGGTATCGAAAGATAGTTCATTCATTCCTGAACCGAAAATCTATCTACTCAACGCAATGAAAGTTGTTTTTACTATGTGACGGGCTTCTGGAAAGAAGATGCTAAAATTGATCAAGTAAATAATATCACCATGTAAAAGTTTACAAATGGTCGTTGTATCATCTCTGCATGCTGTTGATAATCTTTCTTTCAGCTTTTAAATTATGTGTGTCAGGAGGAACGAGTGCAGCAGTCAGTTTCACGCCATCATAAAGATGAAATTGCGTTTACTGAACAGGATATGGAATTCGACCGCTACCATATCTGGCATCCATACACTTCGGTGACCAAACCTATCCCGGTCTTTCCTGTAGTCTCAGCAGAAGGTGTACGCATCAAGCTGGCAGATGGCAGTGAGCTGGTTGACGGCATGGCATCCTGGTGGTCTGCGATACACGGGTACAACAGGAAGGAGCTGAATGAGGCTCTGCAGGATCAGATTTCCAGTATGTCACATGTGATGTTTGGTGGTTTGACCCATAAACCTGCTATTGATCTCTGTCGTAAGCTTGTAGAGATCGCTCCCGAACCATTGCAAACAGTGTTCCTTGCCGACTCAGGCTCTGTCTCTGTGGAAGTGTCCATAAAGATGGCTATTCAATACTGGCGCAGTAAAGGCGATGAGCGTCGTAAACGCCTGCTGACAGTTCGTAATGGTTACCATGGTGACACTATTGGCGCGATGGCAGTTTGTGACCCTGTCAATGGTATGCACGGGCTATTCAGCGGAATTCTTCTTGAGCATGTTTTTGTTGATGCTCCTCAGTGCAGGTTCAGCGACGATTGGGATGAAAAATATATTGAAGAGCTGGCAGAAGCGTTAAAGGAGCATCACCGGGATCTGGTCGGTATTATTATGGAGCCGGTTGTACAGGGAGCAGGTGGGATGAGGTTTTATTCTCCTGCCTACATCAAGCGTGTCCGCGAACTCTGCAATGAATATGGCATTCTTCTGATCTTCGATGAAATAGCGACAGGTTTTGGTCGCACAGGCAAGATGTTTGCCTGTGAGCACGCGGATATCTGCCCGGATATCATGACAGTTGGTAAAGCCCTCACGGGTGGCAATATGACGCTGGCTGCAACCATTTGCACTGAGGAAGTCAGTCATACCATTTCTGATAATGGTGTCTTTATGCACGGGCCAACTTTTATGGGCAACCCTCTGGCCTGTCGGGTGGCCTGTGCAAGCCTGGATATTCTGGCAACAGGGGAATGGAAAAGTCAGGTTGCAAGAATTGAACAGGGGCTTAAGGATGGCCTGAACCCCTGTGTCGGCATGTCAGCCGTTGCTGATGTCAGGGTTCTGGGAGCTATCGGTGTTGTGGAACTGAAAGAGCCTGTTGATATGCAGGTTATTCAGCCTCGTTTTGTCGAAGAAGGAATCTGGGTTCGCCCCTTTGGTAAGCTGGTATACGTGATGCCACCCTATATTATGAACGATGATGACCTGGCGTTTCTCTGTAAAGGTATTCGGAAAATCGTTGCTGAATTAAGTTGAGAAAACTGATCCTCAGGCAAATATCAGACCGCCAGCATCAAGCCTGCTGGCGGCTTACCACAGGAGAAGACTCTGTCTCTTTATCAACGATGCAGGTGACACAGGCATCTGACCAGACATTGATCGCACTTTCCAACATATCGATCAGCGCATAAACCGGAAGAATAACCCCCATCAACGCTAATGGAACATTCATGGTGGCCAGCAGTGTACTGGCCAGCAGGAAGCAGCCCATTGGGACACCGGCATTTCCTATCGCGGCAATAGTCGCAATAAAAATCCAGGAAAACATTTCAACCGGGGAAAAGCTCATTCCATTCAGTGATGAAACAAACAGTACGGTAATCAGAATAAAGCCGGCACAGGCATTCATATTAATTGTTGTACAAAGAGGAAAACTGAACCGGGCTATACGCTCACTGACGCCAAGTTGTGATCTTGCTGCTTCCATGGCAACAGGGAGGGCTGCACTTGAAGATTTGGCAAAGAAGGCAACTGAGAGAGCAGGAAACATTCCTTTAAATGTTTTTACCGGAGACAGACCTTTCCAGGATAAAAGCAGAGGAAGAACCACCAGTGCCTGTACAAGGTTAGCCAGGAGAATACTGAGAAAATAGAGAGCAAGATTGGTGACTATAGATTCTTCAGTAATCTCATGAAGAAAAGTTGTCACGAACGCCCAGACTGCAATTGGTAACAGCTTAAGAATACCTGCTGTCAGTTTCATAATTGCAGCAAACAGATCTTCAAACAGTTGCTGCAGTCGGGTTCTGCGCTCTACAGGCACTGTCAAAATTGCCAGGCTGAGAATAACAGCCAGAAACAGCACGCTGATAACCTGTCCCTGAGCGAAAGGCTCAATAAAGCTGGTAGGAATGATATCAACTAGGTATTTCAGATAACCGGTCTGCTGGTTTTCAACCACCGAGTTGGCGATATCCAGCCCCTGAACATGGTTGGCAGGGTCCAGCAACAGGAACAGTGAAAGAGCTATGGATGCCGCAATCAGTGTTGTCATAAGGGTGTAGCGAAATACCCGCCCTCCCAAAATGCCAGCCTCCTGAAGGTTTCCCATACCTGTCAGAGTTGATAAAACCGAGAAGAAAATAATGGGAGTGCTGACCAGCTTTAACAGCCGAATAAACAGATCACCCAGCGTTGTGGCAATGGTGTTGACTACAGGAACATCCATAAATCCACAGGTAATACCCAGCAAAGCTGCTGTGGAGATCATTGTTCCAGTTGATATCTTCGAAACTCTCGACATTTTTTTCCCCTGTCTTTTTCCCTGCATGGCTTGATCCCTTTGTAGTTAGACTGGCGAAACATGAATAGGGTTCAGGAAAGGTAGTCATTTTGTTATGTCCAATTAAAATTATTTTGCTATTAAATTATTCCATTTGGTTGTTCCTGATAGCTTGCGTCCAGCAGGTTAAGATTTGAGCCTGCTACTCACTGCTTTTTGCTACTTTCCTTGGGGGCTGTTGGGTTTTCATCATAGGCTCAGTGGCCCTGAAAGCCGTCAGCCGTTAGAAAACCTCAAAAGACCCTAGTGTTTTTGTGAATAATCAGTGCAGGAATATTTTTATGTTGTTATTTGGTGCTCGTTGGTGGAAGTTGCTGGGGCTGGGGCTATCACTGGTGGGGAGTAGTTTTCAGGCATATGGAGAAGCTGAAGTCCCAAATGGACATGATTCACGGCATATTGTGGTAATTCGTCATGGTCAGTCGGTTGCAAATGTCAGCAAAAGATACAACACCAACCCAGCTAATAACGGTTACTTTCCGGCACCACTCACAGATATAGGCCGGGAGCAGGCCGCAGCAACGGCTGCTGATCTTCACGATACGGGTTATAACACAGATAACATTGCCGCAATCTTCTGCTCTCCCCTTCCCCGAACCATTGAGACGGCAGAGATAATTGCCAGCCGGCTGGGGGTCGATAAAGACAAAATTGTCATTCTGGAAAGCCTCATAGAACGCAACCTAGGGGAAAGGGAAGGAATGTATCACGATCAGTTTGATGAGAAGGATTCCTGGAATCCTGAGAATCCTGAGCATTTTCATGGCGAGACCAATGACCAGGTTAAAGCCCGAATGCAGGTGTCATGGGCCAAAGCCCTGAGCTGGCCAGAACCTGGCCATATAATCATGGTTGGGCATGGTCAGCCAATTCAGGCTCTTACTGAATACCTGACAGGGCGAGGGAAGCGTTTCGCCAACGCAGAATTTATCCAGTTCAATACTGACGGCAGCCAGGTCGAAATCAAGCAGTCTCAGTTGGAAGCGGCCATATCCAGATAAGTTTGGTGCAGCTTGTCCAGTTGCTGGTGAAGTTGCTCAAGACTTCCGCTGTTGTCCACAACATCATCCGCTTTATTGAGGCGGTTCTGCCGGTCAGACTGGCTGCGTAGAATCGCTTCAGCCTGCTCCCTGGGGACGCCGTCCCGGTTCATGGTACGGGCGATCTGGGTTTCTTCTGAAACATCAATAACCAGAATTCGGTTAACCAGTTGGTGCTGGCTGGTCTCAATTAAAAGAGGGGAGACCAGCACCACATAAGGTGAAGTTGCCTGTTCTAGTTCAAAGTTTATTTGCTGAAAGATAAGGGGGTGGAGTAACTGTTCCAGCCAGCGCCGTTCTGTTTCATTATCGAAAATGATATCCCGCAATGCTCGTCGGTTCAGCTGACCATCAGGGAGAATCAGATTTTCACCAAAATGTTGGGCAATACTTTGCAGGGCAGGTTGACCGGGCATAACAACAACTCGTGCCGCCTGGTCAGCATCCGCAATAATGATTCCTTTTCCAGCCAGATAATCGGTGACGGAAGTTTTACCGCAACCAATTCCCCCTGTTACACCAACGACAAACATCTTAATGTCATACTCCGGCAAAGTGCAGATAGCTTGCAATTAACTTGTCTCCCTGGAACAGTGCGATAAGTCCTGCTGCTGCCAGGTAAGGGCCAAAGGGAATGGGAATACTTTTGTCCCGGCCCATAAAGATGATCATACCGATACCGACAATTGCTCCGACCAGCGAGGAGAGCAGAATAATAACCGGCAGATATTGCCAGCCCATCCAGGCTCCCAGTGCTGCCAGCAGCTTAAAATCACCATAACCCATACCTTCTTTCCCTGTTACCAGTTTGAACAGCCAGTACACGGACCAGAGTGAAAGGTATCCAGCAATGGCTCCCCAGACAGCATTTTCCAGAGAAGTAAACATACCCTGAGTATTTAGCAGTATGCCAAGCCACAGCAGAGGGAATGTCATATCGTCTGGCAGAATCTGGTGATCAATATCAATCATCGACATGGCCAGCAGCATCCAGCAAAGGATACAAACCATGAAAGATGACAAACCTGGCCCAAATACAGCAGCGCTTAACATAGCCAGAAGACCCGCAGCCATTTCAATAATCGGATAGCGTGCAGAAATAGCCGTTTTACACTGGCTGCATTTCCCTCTCAGAAACAGATAACTGATAACGGGAATATTTTCCCAGGGACGAATCTTGTGTTTGCACTTGGGACAGGTTGAGGCAGGAACTATCAGATTAAACTTTGGTTCCTTGGGAGGTTCCGAAGCATCAGGATCAAGAATCAAACGGCATTCATTTTTCCAGCTGCGCTCCATCATCAGCGGCAACCGGTATATGACGACGTTTAGAAAACTGCCAACCAGCAGGCCCAAAATCAGACAGAAGCCTGTCCAGAGTTGTGGGTCATTGAAAAGGGGTGAGAGTGCAGACAAGGTTGATGTCCTTTTCCGTGTGCTTTTCGTAAGTGTCGCAGCCGCGATCCGGCAGCTTTCAATATGAAGCGGAAGAACATCTTGACCGCCGTACTTCTAAAAATTGTATGTGTTTGCAGAAGCTCTGCCAAGGATGTTGCTGTTATAGACAGCCGTTCTAACTATTCAGACAGGGCATTGATTTGTCTGCTTGATGTACAACTGGCTCTTTTTTTGAGTATAAAAGGAGTTAAAACTATGGAACAGCCGGGAAGATCCGAAGCTATTGGCAATATCTTTGTCTCTGGTCAGATATCTTCGGATGAAGAGATGGATGGGGACGACGAAGAGGTGCCCATAACTACTGCCTCGCATCAATCTGGACACGGTAATAACGCTGGCCATTATTCTAACCCCGGGTACGATCGGCTTGTTGCCAAAGCTAAAGTTGCACCAACTGAAGAAGAGCGTAATGCAATTTATGCTCAAGCCGAGAAAATCTAGGCGCAGAATATACCCATCATACCGGTGTTTCATTCAACCAAGAATTACCTGAGAAGTGCCAAACTTGGCGGACTGCCAATGCATAACCCTCAAGACACCATCTACACACGTGATCTTTATTTGATTAAGTAGATCCTGTTAAAGCACCACAGGGATTGCGGTGCTTACTTTTAACCTTTCCCCACCACCCCCGTATTTCCCTTATCCATTCCTCCAGTGGTGCCGTGATACATTTCATGGATATATCACCAACTGGAACTAATAACAGATGCTAGGAGCACTGCGCTACATTGCTGCGGTAATGTTGATGACTGCTGTTTTGCCCGTCTCCGTACAGGCAAGTGTCAGCCAATCCAATGAGAAGATGAATTTCTGGGCAACGCCCCAGGATGGTACAAACCAGTTTAACCAGACTCCCACTGAAAAATGGTTTAAAGCTGCGGCTGACGCCGATGTGGAGTGGGTACGAATCACTTTCAGTAAATGGGACAGTCAATCCAAGGATTTTCTTGCAGGTAATCTGGATAACTACCAAAGCCTGGTTCCCGAAGATCTGGCCAAATTAAAGGAAGTGATTGGCTGGGCAGAGAAATATCAGTTGAAGGTTGTTCTTGCCCCTCTTGGGCTGCCAGGCAGCCGCTGGGCTCAGAACAATAGCGGTAAACGAGATCTTCGTCTCTGGAATGATAAGAAGTGGTGGGAGCAATCTTCCCGGTACTGGAAAGACATTGCTACCGCGCTGAAAGGCAACAAAACCATTGTCGCTTACAATATTATTAACGAGCCTATCGCAGAGATGGGAACAGGCCTAGCTGAACATGGCGATCCTTCACGCTACGACGCCTGGTACAAAAAATATCAAGGCACATCACACGACCTGCCCGCTTTCTACAATAAGGTGATTGCTGCTATCCGGGAGGTCGATAAGAACACCCCCGTTATGGTTGATGCAGGCTGGTATGCCCAGGCTCCTGCTTTCACTTACTGGCCGAAACTGGAAGACAACAAAGTTCTGTATGCATTTCATATGTACGAACCGTTTGACTTCACCAACCGCAAAAACTTCCTGCGCAAGAAAAACGGCAAGAAGATGTACACCTATCCCGGCAAGATCCCTTACGCTGGCAAAGAACAGTACTGGGATGAACAAGCCCTGGAAAACTGGCTGAACCCGTTTTTTGACTGGGCCAAAACCAATAATATTCCCGCCAATCATCTGGTAGCCTCTGAATTTGGTGCCTATCGCAAAAACCCTGGCACTGCCGCTTATATGGAAGACCTGCTTTCTATCTTTGAAAGAAAGGGAGTTCACTGGGGCTTCTACTCTTTCAGAGAAGATGAGTGGGATGGCTATGACTATGAGATGGGCAACAAACCACTTGGCTGGAAATACTGGCAGGCTGTTGAGAAAGGAGAAAGCCCTGATCGCCCATGGAACCAGACTAACAAAATATGGAAAGTACTTGATCAGGAACTGAAAGACGACACCATTACAGCGACAGGCAAATCAGAATAATATTGAGCAAATTACCTGAAAGGCCCACTAGATCGTGGGTCTTTTCAGAATCATTTTTCACTTTTAATGGATGCAGTCTCACGACTTTCAGCAAGTACCTCCGTAATATTTTTGGGATCTTCCCCTGATAGTGTGGGTAGTTTAACCTGATTTCAACTCAATTCAGGCAGGATGCCCATATGCGAGACAAGGAACTTTATTCCCAGATTCCTGGAATCAAGTCACCGTGGTCAGCTCGTAATGTTCAGCTGTCGTATACAGATTCATAGCCTGTTTGAATGGTTTCTAATTGACTGCTGGTAATCTCTATTTGTAGCTATTACGCAGGGGCACGGTCAGGGAAAAAGCATCCGCTGCTTGATTCCTGATGCGACTTGATTTGAAGCCCTGTGTCAGTAATTGAGATCAGGCTGGCTTCAGGAACTCTTCATTTGAGGAGATGGGTTCTTCTGTGATCAAGAGACATGAGTGCCTTTAGTATGCATTATACGGCTCAAGGCGTGTATTCGGCGGGAATTGCTGATGACTTGGAAGGAGCCGGTATGAACCTTGATCAAATGATTATCCATGTCGCACAGTGCAGCAGTTTCCCCAAATAGCGCTTGGGTGGGTTTTACCCTCGTTTTAATTGTAGGAATTCCGGCCTCTAAACAGAGCCTAATCCTGACCAGTTATCCATGACTCAATAGCATTTTGCATATCTTTCTCTGAACCATCGAAATCAATCATATCACCAAGAAACTTATTAATGGTTTCCTCAGGGGCTGCAGAGAACACACTCCTAAAACCAGACTCCTTGAGAGTTCCAAGAAGCTGGGAGCGCATATCAGACAGTTTTGAAGCATCTGACTCATCAAAGTCATACTTGAAATCACTAATCTGCTGAGTCAGTTTTGCTGCCAACTCTTCTGCAGGTGCAAGTAATTCCTTTTTAATTCTTCTATCAAGAATGCCTTCCATTCCTTCAGGCTGTTCCTGAGGCTTTTGACTTTTACGCTCTTTCTCTGAGGTATCTACCTTTTTCAGTGTTTTACCTTCTCTGATAGCAGCCATAAGGGCATCCTTTGCACCCACCTGCTTAGGTTCGGCAGTGTCTACTTTTCTTAGCGTTTTACCATCCCTGATGGCAGCCATAAGTGCACTTCTTGGATCCTCTGCATCCGGTTTAGAAGCTGTTTGACCGGCTTCATCAGTTGTAGTTTTTGTTTGCTTAGAAGGCTTTGTAGTCTCCACCTCCGGCTCTGTTGTTATGTTGTTCTGAGGTAACGGTGGAGGTGGAGGAGCTGGAGGTATTGAATTATCCGTACCAGAAACCTGTGCTGACTGCTGACTGTTATCAGTCAGTGAGACAGTGCTGGCATCAGGTTGTTCACCAGCAGAGGTTGTCGATATATCATCAGCCGGGTCGTCTGTATCTATCCGATCTTCCCAGCTTTCATCTTCGAGCCACTCGGTCATTGCAGCGACAGCAGCGCCTTCTGGCTCTCCAGCCTTAAGCCAATCAATGAGACCCTGGCCAGCAGAAAGAACCAGATCAGGAGCATAGTCGGCTTCATCATTCAGCCAGTTTGATGTTTCTACAACAACGGTTAATGCCTGATCTTTTGACAGGCCATGTTTTGTGATCGAATCAGTAAACAGAAGGGCAGCACTTCGAGCCTGATCGTCAGAAACTCCCGTCACTTTGATCTGTCTATATGCGTTATAAGCAAGCTTAGCCTGATCCGCAGGTAGTCTAGCTGTCAGCTCATTTTTCACAAATTCCTTGCTGGACTGAAGTGCCTGTTGGAACTGTTGAGTAATATCTCCATCTTTCTGTACGACAGAATCAGACTGTTGTTCACTTCCTGTTTTTTGAACCGGTGTTTCATTCGTTGTTGCAATGGCCCCAGTTGTAGCAGGTTGATCTGTTTTAGCTGGCCTAGAAGACCCAGTTACTGTTGTTTTCGTTTCAGGAACTGCTGTCTGCACAACTCTTGATGAGGTTTCTTTCAGAGTTTGAAGTGTCGCCGTTGTTACTTCACGTTGCTGCAGAGGCTTAGCCTTATTGTTTTTTTCAGTCTGCGACAGGTTGACCTGCTTGGGTTCAGCTTTAACTCCAGCAGCTTTTCTTGTGTTTTCCTGTCTGGGTGTAAAGTTCGTTTGTGTTATGTCTTTCGGCTTTGGTTTGATGACCATATTGGGCTTTAGTGCCCAGCTCGCCTGTTGAAGAAAATCTGCTTCGGCACTTTCAGCAAAATCGTCAGCCCCAGTCGTGGACCATACATCTACACTCATTTTCTTAAAGGCTGATGCCTGAACATCCCGGCTGATAGCCTGACAATCTTCCCGGGAAAGTCGTCCTGCGATATTTGGATAATGCTGAAGAACCTCATCAACTAAGGTATCTGCATCAGTTTTCATTTTATCATGAACATGCTGGCGTATATCCCGCCCTTCTGTAGCAAGCATTTTGGAAAACTCCAGAATCTTATCCGCTGCAAGAGGTTTGGTGAGGACCTCCTTGAAAAGCACTGCTAATGATTTGGGGTCCAGTGGTTCTTTCGCCCCGGCTTTTGATGAGCTCTCGAGCACATCCAGCTGCTTGATAATATTGTTTGCCGTCGCTTCAGGGTTGAAACGCCTTTTTCCTCCCACAGATGGCCCAGAGTAAACAGGATCTGGGATACGGGTTTCTTCCGTAAGAGGTTTGTATGAATTAAGAACGGGTTCAGAAGCCTTGAAGTTTTCAAGAGAGCTGCTTTTTCTGATGCCAGAAGATACGAAATGAGACTCATCCGTCAGGTTCGGCAGGCTGATACTTCTCTGCGTCATGGCCTTATCACTTTTCTTGAAGGGTGATGTAAAAGCCTTAACAATAAATTTGAAGGGGTTCTTGCTCTTGGATACTTTCTTGCCCTTGTGGTTCCCAATGGACTCAGGCGAAGAAGCCTTACCTGCATGCTGCGGGGTATGTACATCATACGAGCCACCCGCTTTATTGATTCCACCCATATCCATAATCCACTGATTTACTTCTTCTTATGAGGTTAGAAGGTGCATTAATATGGGGTTGGCACCAGCAGGTTTTCATAATTTTCATTGACTGATCTGCCCGGAGCCCACTTCTCAATACAGGGGGTGTCAAAAAAATCCTGAGGGTTCGATGCTATCAGCCAAATAGTTGGCGGTCTTGGCATGAAGACGTGTTCATAGCCTCGCTCTGAATGAGGCCAACCGATAGAATAATGCCCAAACAATACGATGGAGCCGGACAATGCGTGCCGTACTGCTTGATCGAGCCACCCTGGGCAATGACCTTGATATCTTTCCGCTTACATCAATGGATATGGAGTGGGATGTCTATGATCGGACTCCTCCAGACCAGGTCATTGAGCGCATTCGTCACGCAGAGGTTGTACTGAGCAACAAAGTCGTGATTAGTGATGCCGAAATGGCTGCCGCCAACCAGCTTCGCTACATCGGTGTTCTTGCCACCGGAACAAATAATATTGATCTGCAGGCAGCCTCCGCCCGCAGTATTACCGTCACCAATATAACGGCTTATGGTACAGCCAGCGTTGCACAGCATACCTTCTCATTGATTCTGTCCCTGGCAACGGCTCTGCCACGGTACAGCCAGATCAGCCAGGATGGGACATGGGCCAAAAGCGATATGTTCTGCCTGATGGATCGACCGGTTATGGAACTTGCCGGGAAAAACCTGCTGATCGTGGGGTATGGAGAACTGGGCCAGGCCGTGGCACGACTTGGCAAAGCTTTTGGTATGAATATTCTGATAGCAAAGGTTCCTGGCTCCCTGTCTTCTGCCACTGACAGGATTGAGCTGGAAGATGGCTTGAAGCTGGCTGATGTTGTTTCCCTTCATTGCCCTCTAACTGACCAGACCCGTAATCTGATTGGTGAGCCACAACTGGGACTGATGAAACCCCATGCTCTTTTGATCAATACGGCTCGCGGCGGACTGGTCGACGAAGCCTCTGTTGTTAACGCGCTTCGACAAGAGACCATTGGCGGCGCAGGGTTTGATGTTCTCACTCAGGAACCCCCGGTCTATGGCAATCCGCTGCTGAACACCGGCCTGTCCAACCTGATTGTAACGCCTCACACTGCCTGGCTGGCCAAAGAGTCTCGGGAAAGACTGCTTCTGCAAGCCGCCGAAAACATCAAGGCATTCCTGAACGGGAACCCTGCAAACAAGGTGGCCTGAAAAATAACTACGGATATTCCGAATTGCCAACGCCGGTGACCCTGACAGACTGGGTCAGTAATTTTTACTGACCTGACCTGCCTTTCATAGCTGGTCAACTTATAATCCCCCTTTACCCATAAGTAACGATTGTTGCCAATGAGCCATACTCCAATTGCCGACCTGCTGGCCGGCCAGAAGCCAAAAGACAGTGAAGTTGAACTGTGCGGCTGGATCCGCACTCGTCGTGACTCCAAGGCTGGAATGTCCTTCCTGGCCGTACACGATGGCAGCTGCTTCGATCCTATTCAGGTCATCGCCGAGAGCGACCTCCCGAATTACGAAGAGGAAGTTCAGAAGCTGACCGCAAGCTGCAGTGTTCGCGTTAAGGGTATCCTGGTTGAATCGCCTGCCAAGGGTCAGGACTGGGAAATCAAAGCGACGTCCGTAGAAGTTCTGGGTTGGGTTGATGATCCTGAAACCTACGCCATGCAGCCCAAGCGCCACTCTATGGAGCACCTGCGTGAGCATGCTCACCTGCGTCCGCGCACCAACATCATCGGTGCCATGAACCGTATCCGTCACGCAGCAGCAAACAGCATCCACAACTTCTTTGACCGTAACGGTTACATGTGGGTAAACACTCCGCTGATCACTGCTTCCGACTGTGAAGGTGCCGGCGAATTGTTCCGTGTCTCCACACTGGATTTCAATAACCTGCCCCGCACTGACAAAGGCGAAGTTGATTTCAACGAAGACTTCTTCGGCAAGCAGTCCTTCCTGACTGTATCCGGTCAGCTGAACGCTGAAGCCCTGGCCTGTGCCATGAGCAAGGTTTACACCTTCGGCCCGACCTTCCGTGCTGAAAACTCCAACACCAGTCGTCACCTGGCTGAGTTCTGGATGGTTGAACCTGAAGTAGCCTTCGCAGACCTAAACGATGTTGCCAACCTGGCTGAAGAAATGCTCAAGACTGTCTGCAAAGAGATTCTGGAGAAGCGCGCTGACGATATGGCCTTCTTCAACCAGCGAGTTGATAAGACCTGCATCGAGCGCGTGAAGACACTGGCTGAGTCCAGCTTTACCCGTATGACCTACACCGAGTGCATCGACGTTCTGCTGAAGTCTGGCAAGAAATTTGAGTTCGCCGTTGAGTGGGGCATCGATATGCAGTCCGAGCACGAACGCTTCCTGGCGGAAGAGCATGTGAAAGGTCCAATCGTTGTGACTGACTACCCAGCCAGCATCAAACCGTTCTACATGCGTATGAACGAAGATGGTAAGACTGTTGCGGCCATGGACGTTCTGGCTCCCGGCATTGGTGAGATTATCGGCGGTAGCCAGCGTGAAGAGCGTCTGGACGTACTGGATGCCCGTATTGAAGCTCAGGGCATGAATAAGGACGATTACGCCTGGTATCGTGACCTGCGCCGCTACGGCACCGTGCCGCACGCTGGCTTCGGTCTGGGCTTTGAGCGCCTGCTGAGCTACCTGACTGGTGTTCAGAATATCCGTGAAGCGATTCCATTCCCACGGACTCCACGTAACGCTGCTTTCTAAGCTTCCAATAAAATCTAAAAAACCCGCTTAAACTCCTACAGTTAGCGGGTTTTTTTGTATTGAAGCATCAAAGCCTATGTTGGCGACATAACGTATATTCCGACTCGGGAAGAAGCCCAACAGTCCATATTTGAATATATTGAAGTGTTTTATAACCGCCAGAGAAAGCACTCAATTAATGGTTACCTGGCACCGTTCAGATATGAACAACAGCTTGCCAAGGTAGCGTAAAAAAGTGTCCGGAAAACTCTTGCCATACCAGCTCTCTCCCCGAAGAACAAGTAAAGCGTCTTTGTTTTTCCTCTAAGATTAAGGCCTGAGTCTACACAGGCCTTATCTCTTTCAACGCAGGTCTTCTATTACAAGACCATCTTTAACTATCTCGCCATCATCAACCCGTCTGGCTTTGCCCTTTAGCTTGCAGATGATCTTGATAGTGGCTTCTATGGCATTCGTATCCATTTCTGCATCACCTTCACAAAGCAGAGTCATGCTGTCCCGGCTATCAATAGATTCAACTACCAGACGTGCCCGGTTAATTTCAGGGTGCTTTTGCACAACCTCTGAAATCTGGCAGGGGTGAACAAATAGACCTTTCACCTTAGTGGACTGATCTGCCCGCCCCATCCAGCCGCGAATACGCATATTGGTTCGGCCGCAGGGGCTTCTTCCTGGTAATACAGCAGTAAGGTCTCCAGTGGCAAAGCGGAACAGTGGATATTCGGAATTAAATACCGTTACCAGTATTTCGCCGACTTCCCCTTCCTGAACAGGGTCACCGGTTTCGGGTTTTACAATTTCCAGAATGATATCTTCAGCAGCAATCATTCCTTCCTGAGCTTCTGATTCATAGGCGATCAAACCAGCGTCGGCTGTTGCGTAGGCCTGGACGCAGCGGATTCCACGCTTGGTAAACTCTGTGCGCAAGGCTTCAGGTAGTCCTTCACCTGTGACCAGAGCCTTGTCCATAAAGGAGATATCCAGCCCCTGCTCATCAGCCTTTTCCAGAAGAGTTTTCAGGAATGATGGTGTACCTGCATAACCGTTAGGACGCAGAGATTCAATCACCCGCAGTTGTTGCTCTGTCTGGCCCACACCGGCAGGAATGACTGCACAACCACAGGCTCTGGCACCGGAATCAAGGATAAAACCGCCAGGGCTTAGGTGGTAGGAAAGGGTGTTGTGAACAATATCCCCTTCACGAAAACCAGCAGCATACAAGGCTCGTCCCATTCGCCACCAGTCTTTGGTTTTCCCTTCTGGTTCATGAATTGGGCCGGGTGACTGAAATAGTCGGCCCATGGTTCCGGCGGGCTGGCCATTTAAACCACCAAAAGGCGGAACCTGTTTTTGAAGTTCAATCAGGTCAGATTTACGGGTAACCGGAAGTTTGGCAAGAGCTTCTCGGGAATCAATCGTTTCCGGATCAACTCCAGCCAGATGTTTGGCATAGAAAGGTGAGTGCTCCAGAGCATGAGCCAGACTGACCTGCAACTGAGTGATAAGTGAGAGCTCACGTTCATAGGGGCGAAACTGTTCTTTGCGATCAAAAAACATGGTGAATCCCCCGTTATAACCAGCGCTTACGGCGCTTGTAGGACTTCAGGTTCTTGAAGCTTTTTCTTTCGTCACTGCCACCCAGATAGAATTCTTTGACATCCTGGTTATCCAGCAGCTTTTCTCTTGATCCATCAAGAACCACTTTCCCGGATTCCATAATGTAACCGTAATCGGCGCACTTCAAGGCAAAGTTGGCATTCTGTTCAACCAGCAACATGGTGATACCCTGCTCCTTATTGATCTTCTCGATAATGCCAAAGACTTCCTTAACCAGGAGCGGTGAGAGACCCATGGACGGCTCATCCAGCAGAATCATTTTGGGCTTGGCCATCAACGCTCGGCCTATAGCCAGCATCTGCTGTTCACCACCGGAGAGATAACCGGCCAGCCCGGTACGTTCTTTCAGGCGGGGGAAATATTCAAAGACCATTTCGATATCATTGCGGATATCGCCTTCCTTACGGGTATAGGCACCCAGGCGAAGGTTTTCGATGCAGGTCATATCCTCAATAATACGGCGGCCTTCCATCACCTGGAAAATACCGGAGCGAACGATCTCTTCGGCATTTTTGCGATCGATCCGCTCACCCATAAAGCTGATTTCGCCACGGCTGACTTCACCATCTTCGGTTTTCAAAAGACCGGAGATCGCTTTCAGAGTGGTTGATTTTCCTGCACCGTTTGGGCCAAGCAGCGTTACGATCTGGCCCTGATGCACATCAAGGCTGACACCACGAAGAACCAGAATCACTTCATCGTAGACAACCTCAATATTATTAATACTGAGTAGAGGCTCTGCCGGTTCCAGCTTTCTGGCTTCCATAGATTTCTCCGGACTTCTTATTATTATTTATAAATGGGAATCCTTTCCCGGTTTAGCTCCTGCTCCGCAGGAGATTAATAGCCAAGCCAGTCTTCACGGCGTGGCAGAGTGACCTGAGAGATACGGTCCACCTTGATATCGCCACCATTCCACTTGGTCTGGTAAACATTCACGGTGTTAATGCCACGATGGTCTTCTGCATTCCAGCTGGCAGGCAGGCAGACACCGTCCATACCGGTTGGAACCCAGTCCTTCTTGGCATACATACCTTTCTTGATGTTCTCACCAGTGATACCGCCGTTAGCCTTGGCCCACTTCATAGCTTCAGACATATAGAGGGTGGAGCAGACACCGCGAACATAGTGGTGGGTCTGGAAACTGGTGTCTCGGCCAGCCGCCTCTGCAATCTTGTGTACAGTCTTCATGGCCGGAGTTTTGTCAGACCAGAAAGGTGTTATGGCTGGGAATACATAGTTATCAATGCCTTCACCAACAGCTTCAAAAGTCAGCTTGTCACCACCCCAGATATTGGACATGAACTGGATATCGGTTCCAACGGTATCGCAGGATTTGATCAGGGAAACGATAGAGCCGCCCAGGTTGGCAACGTAGCCATAGTTGGCACCAGTCGTCTTGATAGACAGGCATTGCGCTTTAAAGTCGCCGGGCTTCATGGATACAACCACTGGTGGTTTTACATCAAAGCCAATCTCTTCTGCGTATTCTGCACAGGCTGCTTTAGGAGCATTGGGGTAAGGATGGTTATCTCCGATATGCACAAAGCCAGGTTTGCCGCTGTTGCCTTTACCTTCCCAGTCTTCCTTGGCCCACTTCACCAGTGCACGACAGGTGTCGGAATAAGAAGCCCCATAGAAGAAGTTATAGGGAGCTGGTTTTTTGGTTTTCGGATTTTTGCCGGTTGGGTCAGTCAGGTGACCAGAGTAAGAGGCTGAGAAAACCGGAACCTGATCCTTGGCAACAAAGGAGATCAGAGCTTCAGTATCAGCTGTCCCCCAGCCCTGCATGGCAACCATACCTTTACGGGCAGTCCACTTTTTATAGTTGCTGATGGCCTGGGGAACCTTGTAAGCGTAATCAATGGTTTCTGATTCGATCATGGTGCCATCGATACCACCCTGGGTATTAATCCAGGCCAGAGTATCCTTGATACCATCTGCGTAGTACTTACCAACAAAGGCTGTTGGGCCAGAGTAGTCAGCCAGGTGTCCGACAAAGACCTTGTCGGTCGCAGCTGACGCACTCAATGGCAGTAATGCTCCTAATACCCCGGCAGCACCTGCAATCAGTGCTTTTTTCAGGTTGGAAGGCATAGCGTCTCTCTCCTTTTTGTTTTTATTGTCGACACTAGGTTTTTAGGTTCTGTTGTCATAAGTTTATGCATTCAGCGCCAGCGAGGCTTTTCAGATCTAGACGCAGGCGTGAAGGAATACTGGTTGTCTTTCGAACGGCTGCAACGACGAGTTGGAAAGCCTCGCTGGCGCCCTTCGGGTGGCCCAGAAAGCCGCTACTCACTTCGTCAGGCTTGCTTGATGTAGAACCACTACACCTTCACAAGCCTTTCTTGCGATTAGCGGCTTTCTGAGCCACTGAATCGCATAAACTTATGACAACAGAACCTAATAATGTGCGCTATTAATAAGCAAACGGGTAGTACTTCCAATAGGCTTTAATCTGCTTCCAGCGATGAGCCAAACCATCTGGCTCAAAAATCAGGAATAGAATAATCACCAGACCAATCGCCATTTCCTTAAAGTAACTCAGGTTTTCAACCACATTTCCAGCTGAAACAAGACCACTGTGAGTGATTAAACCAACAATAGCTTCCAATACTTCAGGAAGAAGTACGATAAAGATGGTTCCCATCAATGCGCCCTGAACAGAACCAAGACCTCCGATAATAATCATCGCCAGGAACTGTACTGACATCATCAGGGTAAAACCTTCCGCAGAAACAAAGCCCAGATAATGACCATAAAGCGCACCACCAATACCGGCATAGAAAGATGAAACCCCAAAGGAGAGCAGACGATACCAGGTCAGATTGATACCCATAATCTCTGCAGAAAGGTAATGATCCCGCACTGCTACAAAAGCCCGGCCATCCCGGCTGCGCATCAGGTTGGCACCCCAGAGATACATAAAGACCAGGGCAAACAGAGCTATGTAGAAGAAGGATTCATCGGAATCAAAGGCATAGCCAAACAGGATCACCGGTTCAGCCGCAGCACCATAAGCACCACCGGAGAACCATTCTGCACGGGCAAAGAAGTCCTCGATAATGAACTGGGCTGCCAGTGTGGCGATAGCCAAGTACAGACCTTTGATCCGCGCTGCAGGCAAACCAAACAGCATCCCCACAGCCATGGTAAACCAGCCAGCCATCGGAATAGATATCCACACCGGAATGGCAAAGCTATTGGTAAACCAGGCCGAGGCAAAAGCGCCAAAGCCAAAGAAGGCTCCGTGACCAAGAGATATCTGCCCGGTAAAACCAACCAGAATATTAAGACCAAGTGCTGCGATAGCCAGATAGGAAATCTGGATAAACAGCGTCAGGTAGTAGGCATCCAGAACAAGCGGTGCAAAGCAGAGCCCAATCACTGAAGCAATAGCTACTGCCTGAATAAGGCGGGTGTCGAATATCCGGGTATCCGCCTTATAAGTGGTGCGAAAATCACCACAGGGTCGCATGGAAAGTGTAATCATTGTTCTTATTCTCTCTTTCCCGCATTTAAGTAACAGTTATTCCTTGGAATAACTGTTACGGGTATTAGTTTAAATCCGCTCAATATCTTTAGTACCAAACAAACCGTAGGGTTTTATGGTCAGAATAATCAGCAGTACATAGAACGGCGCGATGGTGTAAAGGTTGCCGATATGGAGATACTGACTGTCGATAAACTCAGCCAGGTTTTCCAGCAGACCAATGGTGATACCGCCCACTACGCCACCAACAATGGAATCAAGCCCCCCCAGAATCACCGCCGGGAACACCTTGATACCAATAAATGATAGGGCGCCGGAAACACCGTTCACCATACCAATTACAATACCGGCAGTAGCGGAGACCATGGCTGAAATCGCCCAGCTGGCAGCAAACACTTTGGAAACCGAAATACCCAGGCTGCTGGCAACCTGCTGATCAAAAGCGGTAGCCCGCATAGCCAGACCCATCTTGGAGTAGCGGAAGAACCAGTAGAAACCGGCCATCATAATCACAGAGAAGATCAGGCTCAGGATATAAGCCATCTCGATATTCATTCCAAGGAAGGTCACAGTCTGGGTTTCAAAGACTTGTGGATAAGACTCCGCAGACACACCAAACAACCATTTCATCAAAGCCTGGAAAAACATCGACAGGCCAATGGTGACCATAATCACCGAGATTATCGGTTCACCAATCATCGGTTTCAGGAACACCGCCTGTATCAATATTCCAAACACCGTCATAAATGCCAGCGTCAGCAGGAAGCCAACAAAGAATGGCAACTGTAACCAGACCAGCGTTGCCCAGCAGATCCAGGCACCAATCAGCAGGAACTCACCCTGGGCAAAGTTCACCACCTGGGTGGATTTGTAGATCAGCACAAAGCACATGGCGACTACGCCATAAAGCAGGCCGACGATCAGACCATTCACGGTCAGCTGTAACAGAAGATCCCAGTTCATGATGCCAGCCTCCTTTGCGCTTCAGTTTTATCCATAATTGGTGTGTCTAAATGGAGTTTGACCACTTCCAGCGTGGTTTGAATCCGGCTCTGGCTGCCATCCTGAAAGGTAATCATGGTATCGATATCCACTGAGTCGCTGTTGTCATACAGGGCATCGATTATATCGGCGTACTTCTCGGCAATAACGCCACGACGTACTTTGCGGGTTCGGGTTAGTTCGCCATCGTCGGCATCCAGTTCCTTGTACAGCAACATAAAGCGCTGCACCCGCTGGCTTTCCGGCAGTGATTCATTCACTTCATCTATCGCCTTGCGAATCAGGTCACGCACTTCCGGCCGTGCCGAGAGATTGGTGTAGTTGGTAAAGGAAATGCCCTGACTTTCCGCCCACTTGGAAACAATGCTGAAACGGATACAGATAATAGCGGTCAGGTTAGGTTTATCTTTTCCGAGAACTACTGCCTCCGCCACGTAAGGTGAGAACTTCAACTTGTTCTCAATATATTGAGGGGAGAAACGAACACCGTTGGAGGTTTCGGCCAGATCCTTGATCCGGTCAATCACCACCAGATGGCGGTTATCCTTCTTGATATAACCGGCATCGCCGGTATGCATCCAGCCATCCCGTACATCTTCATCATAAGCCTGCTGGTTCTTGTGGTAGCCGGTAAACATGCCAGTGGTTCGGGCAACAATTTCGCCCACACCGTTTTCATCGGGATTCCCGATACGCAGTTCACTGTTATCGAACGGCACACCCACCGATTCATAATCCATATCGTTGTTCTGGTGAATGGTGTAAGCGCCGGCCATTTCTGTCTGGCCGTAAAGCTGCTTCAGGGGAACACCCATCAGGTTAAACAGTTTGAAAGTATCTGGTCCCATGGCCGCACCACCGGTTGCAGCCGAAGTGAGGTTGGAGAAGCCAAGCCGGTCACGCAGAGCCTTCATCAGAATTAACTCAGCCAGAGCTGACTTCTTGCCTTTCTCCATGGCGCTTTCAGCCAGTTTCATTCCCAGGTTAAACAGCTTCTGTTTAAGGGGCTGGGAATCCATCATCCGGGAGTGAATCTCGGCCGCAAGGTTTTCCCACACTCGAGGAGCCAGCAGAACAAAGTTTGGGCCAATCTCCCGCAGGTCCGACATCAGGGTTTCCTGTGTTTCCACAAAGTTCACCACCTGACGGTGCAGCAGGGCCTGCCCCACGGCGTAAACCTGCTCCATAATCCAGGGAAGTGGCAGAACCGAGACATAGTTATCACCGGCCTGCTTGGGATCAGCACGAAGATAGGCAGCACAGTGATCAAGGAATGGACCGGAATGATGTTTGGCCAGCTTGGGTTTTGAAGTAGTTCCTGAAGTTGTGCAGAGAATGGAAAGATCATCGCCTTTGGTGGCGGCAATCATCTTTAGATAGGTTTCGGGAGAGCGTTTATCAATAGCTTTGCCCAGCTCGTAAACTTTGCGTACATCGACCAGCCGCTGATCTTTATATTTACGCATTCCCCGAGGGTCGCAATACACAATCAGTTTGACTGAAGGTATCTGATCTTCCAGTTCCAGCAGTTTGTCACATTGCTCTTCATCTTCAGCAATCACCACCGAAGCTTCAGAGAAATTCAACAGATACTCTGTCTCTTCATGGAGAGAGTCCTGATAAATTCCCATGGAGTAACAGCGCAGTGAGTGAGCAGCGACTTCGCCCCAAACCCATTCTGGGCGGTTATCACCCAGCAGGGCAATCACTTCCTGCTCTTTAATACCCAGCTCTTTTAGTCCGAGAGCCAGCCACTTTACATGGTTGTTGTAATCCTGCCAGGTAAACTCCTGCCAGATACCAAACTCCTTTTCCCGCATGGCCACATCATCGGGATAGTGTTCAGCATTCCAGGCCAGAACCTTGGGAAAAGTGTCATACTGCTTGATATCGGGATACTGCATCAGGCGATCTCCTCTACAGCATCTTCTTCAACCAGCAACTCATCTTCCTCGCCCAGGTAAGCCTTCTTCACATGCTCGTTGGCCATAATCTCATCGGGCAGGCCTTCGGCGATCTTGCGGCCAAAGTCCAGCACCATAACCCGGTTGGAGATACCCATCACTACGCCCATATCGTGTTCAATCATCACCACGGTCATGCCCCACTCTTCATTGAGATCGAGAATAAAGCGGGCCATATCCTCCTTCTCTTCCTGGTTCATACCAGCCATGGGTTCATCAAGAAGAATCAGGTCAGGTTTCAGGGCAACAGCACGGGCAAGCTCTACTCTTTTACGCAAACCATAAGAGAGAGTGCCGGCCTGCTTTTTACGGATATGGGAGATTTCAAGAAAGTCGATAATGTCCTCAACTTCCCGACGATGCTTAAGCTCTTCTTTTTGAGCGCCGGAAACCCAGTACAGCGGGCCGGTAGTGAAGTTGTTTTTCAGCAGGTGATGGCGGCCAACCATAATATTGTCGAGCACCGACATATGGCCGAAAAGAGCGAGATTCTGAAAGGTCCGACCTATACCAAGGTCTGACCGTTCATTGGGCTTTAAGCTGGTCATCTCCTTACCTTTAAAGGTAATGGAACCATGGTTAGGACGGTAGCGGCCGGAGATACAGTTCAGCATGGAGGTTTTACCGGCACCATTGGGGCCGATAATGGAGAAGACTTCTCCCTTGCTAACCTTGAAGTTGACATCGGTCAGGGCCTTCACACCACCAAAGGCTAGCGACACCTGACTTATAGCGAGGAGCGGGGCAGCGGAATTCATGGTTACGCCTGTTGTTTTGTTTTTTATTTTTATTCTTTATCAGTTCAGAGCTTTTTTATTGGCTCAGGGCTGTGCAGCTTGTGGCTGTTTTTATGCTCACGGCAAGGATAAACACCATGAGGTATCAAGGACATACGACTTTAGTAGGGGGTAAGCCTGTGACTAATTGATAATTCTAAAAATTCATATGGTGAGTGACAATTCAGCTTTTGAACTGGAGCAAACTATGGAAAGGATTCGCTCACTCTCTCCTGACCTGAGTTCTCACTGCGGGGAAAGAGATTCTTTCGGGCGAAAAAAGGCCAAACAAGGAGCTTCCAGTCCGCTGTTACAGGTAGCCGGGGTCAGTAAATCCCTATCATCAGAAAATATTCCTGGCTTGGTATCTGATTCTTCCCAAAAGCTGTCAGAGTACTCTGCTACTCAGTTTTCTCCTGTATCTCCTGGCACGCTTGCTTATACAAAACGTTATGACCCAAAGAATACTTCTGGATTATCAGTTGCATCAGCAATTACACACTCACCCTCCTGCTCCGATGTTTCTTCAGAGCATGGAAGTGAAAATGGAGTAGTGGCAACCTCAACCTCGTTGGTAGTTCCTTCCATCACTATTACGTCACCAGGCAATGAGTCTCCTGCTGAAAATCTTACTGGTTTAGCCGGAACAATGAGAAGGGGATCTCTCAACCAGGCAAAGCTTATGGATCCAGATCAGCAGCTAAGTGAGTTTCTCTCATGTCGCAGCAGTTTGCGGCGAACATCGCTTCCACCTCCTTTGCTTAACAGGGAAAAGTCCAAAAAAGAGGCAACCATATCAGGTACATTCCCCAAAATTTGTGGGCTTGAGAATATTCTTAAAGATCCCAGACAAGGAATTCCAAAAGAACATCTTGAGGGGGTATCCGAAGCCGCACGCTGGAACCTGTGTGTAACAAGTATTCGCCCTGTGGCCAGAGTTGCTACAACGCCGATTCTGGCGAATGAACGCTCCAAAGGATTGGATTTTAAGGAGAAAACATCAGAGTGGGGGCCCCATGCGGCCTATCCACCTTTGGATCAGGGTTTAAGTAAACTGTTTGACGCTCCCTCCGATGTGATTCGCAAATATCAGGAGTCTGCTGATAAGAAATCCCATATGGCATCACAGCTTTCACTCACATTGGAGAGAATTAACGAGCTTAAGGGAATGCCCCTCCCGAAAACAGATATCCCTTTACTGGAAAATGTTCGCTGGTTTGAAAATGGTAATTGCTCCTTCACTGCTCGCCCGGCAGCCGGTTGCAAGCCCTATTTCTTTATGGGTATTTCTAACCCGGATGGAACTTTTGATATTAAAATTTTGACCTCAGCTGGATACAAACCGATGATGATATTCAAGGTTATTGCTGATTATGACCTTGGCTTCATTTATACACCCATGTCGAGAATAGATTTGTCCGGTGTCGATAAACCAGCTGTTCCACAAATCAGCCCAAAGACGATTAGGGAACGTATCGCTGTCTATGAAGCCCATATGCAAAAAAGAAGAGGTTCATCTCCAGTTGGGCAGCTTGCTGAGGATATTCAGCGGCTTCAAACCAGTGTGGCAAGTATGGATGTCTTCCTGAAACCCATGGATAAAAAACTGGGTAATCTGACGCAACGTCACCAGAGGATATTAAGATATTTCAACAGCGCTGTTGGCAGGTCAGATAAGAAGAATCCAATGTTCCATCATGGCCCTGATAATTTAAACCCGGCATCAGATCCTGCTTCCAACTATCCACTGACAGTGATAATTCCCTTTGATGTAGGCGTACTGAAAGATCACTACTACATGATAGAAAATGATGAAGAACTGACATTTGTTCTCCAGGTTTTAAAAAATCATGGTTATCACGCCCCTGTTAATCCTGAATGGACGGTAGGAAAAGTCGTTAAAGCAGAGTTTTCAACAATAAAAGAACTGACTCATTCGGAATGGGTTGGTCCTCTAATGGAGACAAAAAAGTCGAAGAGAAAATCCGGCCATTTAGATTTATTATGAAGTGGTAAATGGCCAGAAATCATCATGAACTTTTATTGACCATTTTGGTCAATTTCGCAGTTTCAGCCCCAGCTTTTCTGTTTAACCCCTCTTTCACGCGTTTCCCTGTTTTTTTTATTGCTCCGTGCCTAGTGTTGCACTTGCTGGTATCGCGTCTCCCCCATTGTTGCACTTGCTATAAAATATCCTTCGTTTTATCGAGGATTCTGTTGCACTTGCTTACTGGCTAATGTGAGATTTGTTGCACCTGATCGAGCAAAACAACCTGGCGGGACTGAACAAAATCTTTCCAGAAAAACTGCCACTATTGAAATTGATTTAAATCAATTAATTGCTTTCTATTCGCCTTATCTTTGATTCCGAGTTTGAACTTTTTCGTACAGAAAAACACAAACAGAGGGAATCAAGAATGAGAACGTTCAGTCATATTGGCATCCCCACTGACAAGATTCACGGAGAAGAAACCCATAACGTTGAAGGTGGTTTCCATATTACTGACTTTGAACAGTCGCCAAGCCGTGTTGAATGGCTGCGCTGTGAAGAGAAGTGTGGTCTGCCCGAAATGTTGCAGACAGTCGCCCATGTCGCTTATCAGGTTGATGACCTGGATAAGGAGCTGGAAGGTGCCAATGTATTGCTCGAACCCTGGATGGCTAATGAGCATCTGAGAATCGCTTTCATTATTGAAGATGATGCCCCTGTTGAATTAATGGAAGCCGTTCACTGAAAGCTGAAGTCATTCGTAAGGAGAAAGAATCATGACCATGAAAAAACTGATCAACAATCCTGAAAATCTGACTGTTGAACTGCTGGAAGGTATGGCTCTGGGATTTCCTGAGAAAGTAAAA
Source organism: Parendozoicomonas callyspongiae (assembly GCF_023502345.1). GTDB lineage: Bacteria > Pseudomonadota > Gammaproteobacteria > Pseudomonadales > Endozoicomonadaceae > Sansalvadorimonas > Sansalvadorimonas callyspongiae. The sequence continues at coordinate 211,988 of NZ_JAMFLX010000004.1, read as the reverse complement.
ATTGTTTCAGAGAAGATAGTTTGCCGTGCCAACCCCAAGCCAGAAAATAAAGTACGCATTGTGACTTTAGGCGGTGCTGGTCATGAACCTGCACTCAGCGGTTTTGTGGGCGAAGGTATGCTCGACTTTTCAGTAGTGGGCGATATTTTTGCAGCGCCAGGTGCCCCCAAGGTTTTTGAAGCCCTGAAGATGGCAAACTGTGACGCAGGTGTTCTGTTTATCGTTCTGAATCACGAAGGCGATGTTATGTCTGCCAATATGGCCATGGAAATGGCCAAGCGTGAAGGCCTGAACGTGAAGATGCTGCTGACTCATGAAGACATCAGTGCTGGTCTTGATGCGGAAGTGAAAGATCGCCGTGGTCTGGTTGGCTGTGTACCTGTTTACAAGATCGCCGGTGCGGCTGCTGAAGCTGGCCTGAGTCTGGATGAAGTGTATGAAGTGGCAGAGCGTATGCACAGTAATATGGCAACGCTGGCAGCGGCTCTGAAAACTGCAACTCATCCACAGTCCGGTCTGGAAATTGCCGAACTGGCAGATGACGAAATGGAAATTGGCATGGGTCAGCATGGTGAAGGCGGCGGTGGTCGCTGCAAGATCCTGACAGCGAATGAAGCCGCAGAAATTATGCTGGATAACCTGTGCAAGGCTATTCATGTAGAGGCTGGTGATGAGCTTATGCTGCTGTTGAACGGCGTAGGTGCAACCACTCTGATGGAACTTTTCCTGGTCAACCGCGCCTGCCATGTGGCACTGCGTGAGCGCGGTGCAACTGTCGCCTGCAGTGCTATTGATGAGTATCTCACAGTGCAGGAGATGGCAGGCTTCCAGATGTGTCTGGCCAGGGTTGATGCCCAGATGAAGGCTCTGTGGAAAGCGCCTTCCAATGCGCCTTACTGGGTTACCCGCTAACTCATACAACTCTCTTTTCAATTGAAACGTTTGGGCAGAAGGAAACTTCTGCCCAAGGGATACTTTTGCCTTGAGGAGGTGTGCCATGACCCAAACGCAATTATCAAGCCAACAGTTTTCCGAGATGTTAATGGCTGCCTCCCGGCAAGTCCTGGCCCATACCGACGAACTGAACAGGCTGGATACTGAAACTGGCGATGGCGACCATGGAACAACCATGCATCGCGCCATGACGGCTTTGCAAAACACCATCGAGAAAGACAGCGGTGAAAGCCGTAAGCAACTGGCAGACAGTGTTGGCTGGAACATCATGAGCCAGGATGGCGGCTCGGCCGGCATGCTGGTGGGCTCATTCTTTATGGGAATGAGTGAGTCACTTGAAGGTGGTCAGACTGCTGTACAGGAGATAGCTCTAGCACTGCGTGCAGGCACTAACCGGCTATTGTCCGGTAGCGGCGCAGGGGTTGGTGACAAAACCATGGTTGATGCGCTGGTTCCTGCTGTTGATGCCTTTGAAATGCTTGCTGAACAGGGAGCAGATATGGCATCGGCTTTTGAGGCTGCTGTGACTGCTGCCAGCAACGGGGCTGAAAATACCAAAGGAATGCTGCCAACCCGGGGCCGGGCCAAGAATATTGGTGAGCGTGCTTTAGGTCATCAGGATCCTGGAGCAACCAGCATGTCCATGATGTTTGCTGGATTCGCTGAATACTGGTCAGCATAACGAGTTAATAAGAAACGAGGGAACATTTATGGCTGATAAAGACGGTAGTGTTCTGGCCAAGGATTACGGGCTGGATACACCGCAGGCAGCAGAGGGCTTTCACCTTAAAGGAATGGCTCACTGTGGCTGGGGAATGAAGGATCGTTTATCCAAAATTTTCCGTCCGGATACGGGCAAAACTGTGATGCTGGCTTTCGACCATGGCTACATAATGGGGGCTACAGCGGGTCTGGAACGACTGGACCTGACTATCGAACCTTTGGCTCCCTACGCCGATGCCCTGATGGCAACCCGTGGTGGGCTGCGCACCTGTATTACTCCCAATCACAACAAGGCAGTAATTCTTCGTGCAACATCCGACGGGACTGTATTGAAGGATGATATGAGCAAGGGTATTGTCGGTGTTGATGTCGATGATGCTGTGCGTATGAATGCTTCTGCTATGGCTGTGCAGTGCTTTGTCGGGGCCGAGTATGAATGCCAGAGTCTGGAAAATCTGGTGCGGGTTATTGATGCCGGTAACCGGTTTGATATTCCTACACTTGCCGTGACGGCTGTGGGTAAGGAAATGGAACGCACTACCCGATACTTCACTTTGGCAACCCGTGTTCTGGCAGAGCTGGGTGCTCATATTGTGAAAACCTATTACTGCGATGATTTCGAAAAGGTTGCTGCAGCATGCCCGGTTCCCATTGTGATTGCCGGTGGCAAGAAGCTGCCGGAGCGTGATGCGCTGGATATGGTGTATCGCAGTATCAGTGATGGTGCGGCAGGTGTGGACATGGGACGAAATGTATTCCAGTCCGAATGCCCGGTGGCCATGATGGAAGCCATCAATACCATTGTGCATGACGGTGAAACCACCAACCATGCATGGGATATGTTCTGTTATGAGATGGACAGGCTGTCCTGATCAATATTCATAAAACAACAAATACAGGGATGTATTAAGAATGAGGAAATTGTCATGCCTCTTCGCAAATTTATTGTTATACCTCTGATTATTGCAGCACTGGCATTTATTATTCAGTGTGTTGATCAGGTTCTGCATGTGTACGCTTTTCCATTTGAAAATGCAGGCTTTGGCTGGATCGCATTTATCTCATGGGCCATGTATTTCATGGCAGGCTGCACTGTCAACGGTGGGATCAAGGTTTTCCTGAACTACGTCAGTGGCATTATTGCCTCAGTCGCCATTATGAGTATGGGCGGGCAGCTGGCTCCCTCGCTGGGATTCTTTGCTTTCCCCATAGCGGTATTTATTGTGGTTGTTTTCTGCATTCTGCTGGAACGTACCGAATGGTTTAACTTTATTCCTGCTCTGTTTGTCGGTGCCGGAACTTACTTTGGTTTTATGAGTTATGTACCAGGTGCAACTTTCCTGAATGCAGGCATTACTGAAATGATCTACTGCACTCTGGGATTGCTCTTTGGCTATGTGACTGTTTATCTGCGTGGGCATTATGAAGCCCATGTTGAAAAGCAGGAACATGAAGAGCATGCCAAAGGTCATGCCCATTAATTTATTACGCTCTGCTTAAGAAAGGCTTCCAGGATCCAGGTTCTGGAAGCCTTTCTTTCATTATCAGTTTGTTATTTCAGCTCCAGATACGCTCCCTTTCCCGACTCCTGCGCCGAGATTAAAACCAGAGTCTTGTTATCGTTACGGATACGCAGACTTCCTGAAAATTTTTTATCGGCAAGCAGGTTGGAGATATCGATACGAACCCATTTATTAACCTGGGGGGTATCAATGCGAAAAAAGGTGGTTTCTGTGTCCTCCGTTTCTGGTTGTGTTTCCCAGTCTATATGGGTGTCTTCCCATGAATTGTTTATCTCTTCAATCAGCAGCTTTGTTGCGCCTGTGCGAGCAAGGTGAAGGTGAAGTATTCCCTTGTTTATGTTGGTTATATCTCGTGGGCGAAACTTCAGCAGGCTGCTTCTGGAGTAGCTTTCATCAGAGGAATTTTTCACCACCAGGTTTTCTTTATGGGGGTAGTTTATTGTTTTATAGAATCCCCCCCTGACATAAGCATCCTGCTCGACAGGCAGCGAGGAATAAGCTGCTGTTCCTGTCAGGAATGCAGCAAGGGTGAGAGCCGTTTTGCAGATCTTGAACATATCAGGAAAGCCTGTAAGCGAGTGGGTGTCTAATAATAATCGTCACAAACGTTTACTTTTTTAGGGCTTTAGCCTTCTGATGCGAGGCAGTAGTTATGGACACCTCTCTAAGAGAGTAGAATCACTCTTTGAGGTGGCATATGACAACCAAGAAAAAACGTAACTTTCACTCTCCTGGATTCAAAACTGAAGCTCTGAAACTTGCAGAGAAAACAAGTATTCCCTCTGCGGCCAAAGAACTGGGCCTTCAAGAATCACAGCTCTATTCATGGCGTACAGTTGGAAATAGTAAAAAAGCGGCCACCTACTTCGCGAGAAATCAAAAGTAAAACGCTTTCGATTTATGCTGCAGCATAGTGGCCAGTTCTCAACAGTCAGAATGGCTTCAGTACTGCAGGTTTCACGGAGTGGGTATCACCGTTGGGCAAAAGGCCGTCATGAACCAAACCTGCGAGCCCAGAAGCAGCTAATGCGTGATCAACTTATTCTGGATGCTTTCCAGCGGAGCAAAAGCCGCTCTGGAGCTCGACGCATACAAAAAGACTTGGAGGATGACGGTTATCCATGCTGTCTAAAAACAATACGAGCAAGTATGAAACGACAGAACCTGGTTCCTAATGTAACTGTAACTTGCCCAAATTAATGGGTTGTCATTTGAATAGTTTATGAGTGCGAGGATTATAAAAAATAGATTGAGGTTAATTTTGTTTTGAAAAATTACATATTATGTGGCTATGAATAAGCGTGGCATGTAGTGATCAATGTTCACTTTGGTAGGCATGTTTCAGGTGAAAAAGTCGCAATCATGTTCGTATGGGTATAGATAAAAGTATCTTTGCGCTGAATAAGTTGATAATGGTTAATTAAAAAATATCTTTCCTATCAAAAAAGTTAACCACTTTGTTCGTTTGTTTTTGTTTTGGTGTATTTAATTAATAATCTGAGCCTGATTTCAAAAAAAGCTCTAAAGGTCACAATGAGTTAATTTTGATATTTCAGAATGAAAACATTCATATGAATTAAATTTGAATACGGTCATTTTATTGCTCTAAAGCAATTTTTGCCTTGATTTGTGGTCGTATGATTCGCCTGCATTAATTAATTACGGGTTTTATGAAATCGGTCCAACAAATCATTGGTAACAAAGAAGATTAAAGTTTGATCTTCATTTTTTGCCAGCAGGATACTTTTGTCTTGCGTTTTTGATACTGCTTTTTGGATAAAGCGAGTCCCGGTTTCGTATGCGCTAAATTTTCCTGGCTAACATATTTGAATTAACAAGTTGACTCATTTCAGTTGATTCATTTCAGTCAGGAACAAATACCCAAGGAGGACATTGTGGTTACTCTGAAGTATCTGCTTCAGCAGTCCACAGGTGCACCCGGTTATCCAACAGTTGATGTTGGTGACATAGTAAACCGAGGGCAATGTATTGCTGAACCCTCGGGCCTGGGCTGCAAGATCCATGCGAGTGCAACCGGCACAGTTAAAAGCATTACGGATCAATTCATTGAAATCGAAGCAGACAATCTTGATAACAAGGAATACTTGCCAATCAAGGACTGCGAAACAATTGCTGATTACGCCTTTGAAGCCGGAATTGTCGGTGCAGGTGGAGCAGGATTCCCCACACACATTAAATTGCAGACACAATTGGATGAAGGTTATGTGATTGCCAATGCGGCAGAATGCGAACCTGTGTTATCCCATAATATCGACTTTATTGAAGAAGATGCCTGTCTTCTTGTTAAAGGTCTGCAATATGCTATGGAATCAACTAATGCACAGCATGGTTTGATCGCTATTAAGAAGAAATACAAGCAGGCTGTTTCTTCTATTATGAAATCCCTGAAAGGGATTGAGCATATCGAAATTAAATGGTTGCCGGATTCCTATCCTTCCGGTGATGAACGGGTTGTTGTTCGCGAATTGCTGGGAGTATCACTGGCTCCCGGGGAACTGCCCTCTAAAGCCAATGCCGTTGTCTGCAATGTTGAAACATTGAAGAACCTGGCATTAGCCGTTGAACAGAAAAAACCGGTGATTGATAAAGATATCACCATCGGTGGACGAGTCAGGGATGCCCAGGAAGGGCAGGTATTTAAAAACGTACCGATTGGTCTTCCTCACAGTTTTCTAATTAATGCCTGTGGCGGATATCTGGAACCTTACGGTGAGATTGTTTCCGGTGGTCCATTTACCGGTTTCAGTGTTACTGAAGAAGATCCTATTACCAAAACAAGCGGCGGCCTTCTTGTTGCCATGCCGTTCCCATCAGAGAAACGCAAGGTTGGTTTGATTGCCTGTGAATGTGGCGCTCAGGAAGAACGCCTGCGGGAAATCGCTGATGGGATGGGCGCTGAGATTATTGCCGAGACCCGCTGCAAACGCATGGTTGATATCAACGGCCGTTACCGGTGCGACAAACCCGGCCAGTGTCCGGGGCAAACGGAAAAAGTCCTCTACTTAAAACGACAGGGGGCGGAGACGATCATCACCGGAACCTGTGAGGATTGAACGAATACCGTCATGAACGTAGCTCCCAGGTTGGGGGTCCCGATGTATCACAGCACTGATCACGTACTTCGCGCCGCAGGTCACAGGCTGTATCGATTTAAAAGATCGTAATTGTAAGAACATTTCAGTCGTTTCCGTTTTTCATAAAGAGCATCGAAACGGCTGAATCAAAAAGACAGAGAAACCATCCCCGTTAATTAACGGAAAGGAAAAAAGAATGGCAATTAACTCAGAAACTGCCAAGGCTCATGAAAATGATCCTGCGGTGACCTGTTGCCGGTTTGAAGCCGGTGTGGTTCTGGAACCATCCAATCTCGAAGATCCGGTTCTGTTTCCAGACCTGGAAGAGTCCGGTCTGCTGACCATGCCTGAAGGTTGCCTCACTATCGGTGAAGTGATGGGCGCAACCCTGAAGCAGACGGTTGAAGCACTTACCCCGCTGACTACAGATCTTCTGGAAGGTGTGACTGCCAAGGCTGAGGAAGTTGCTCCTCAAGTTCAGGCTGAAGAGCAGCCTGCACAAGCCGTCAGTATCAGCAACTCTATAAACGGGGGCATGCTGAAGATTCATATCGGTGAAGGCAAAAACATTAATCTGGAAATTCCCATGAATGGCCAGATGGCAGCTGCCACGCCGGAAGCCGCTCTTGGAAACAGTGCTCCTGTTTCTGCCAGCGCACCGGTTGCAATGGAATCTGCCCCTCAGGCAGAGAAAGAACTGCGCCGCCTGACCAAAAAGCACTTCAAGATTGAGAAAGTCGCTTTCGGTAATGAAACCGCGGTCGACGGTACCACCCTGTTCCTGCGTGAAGGCATTGAAGCAGAAGCGGTAGATCAGAGTGATCTGGTTGTTGATATGAAGGTCGAGATTATCACTCCTGACCAGTACAACACCTACAGTGAAACCATTATGGACGTACAGCCTATCGCCACCAAGGAAGAGGGCGACAAGCTGGGCCTGGGCACTACCCGAGTACTGGATGGCGTGATCATGATGGTTACCGGCACCGACGAAAACGGTGTACAGATCGGAGAGTTCGGTTCTTCTGAAGGCATCCTGGAAGAGAATATCCAATGGGGCCGTCCAGGTGCGCCTGACCATGGCGATATCTTTATCAAGACCCAGGTCACCATCAAGGCCGGCACTAACATGGAACGCCCAGGACCTCTGGCCGCTCATAGTGTCAGCGATTACATCACCCAGGAAATTCGCAATGTTGTGAAGAAGCTGGCTGATGATCTGGTGGTTGAAACAGAAGAACTGGTTCAGTACCGCCGTCCTGGCAAGCGCAAGGTTGTTGTGGTGAAGGAAGTGATGGGTCAGGGCGCCATGCACGACAACATCTTCCTGCCTTCTGAGCCTGTCGGAATTATGGGCGGCAAGCCCAATGTCGATCTTGGCAACCTGCCAGTTGTTATGTCTCCTCTGGAAGTTCTGGACGGTGGCATCCACGCACTGACCTGCATTGGCCCGGCCAGTAAAGAGTGTTCCCGTCACTACTGGCGCGAGCCTCTGGTCATCGAAGCCATGAATGATCCAGAAATCGATCTGTGCGGCATCGTGATGATCGGCAGCCCCCAGGTAAACGCTGAGAAATTCTACACCTCCGAACGTCTGGGCATGCTGGTTGAAGCCCTGGATGTTGATGGTGCCATCGTCACCACTGAAGGTTTCGGCAATAACCATATCGACTTTGCCAGCCATATCGAACAGATCGGTATGCGTGAGATTGACGTGGTTGGTATGTCCTTCTGTGCCGTACAGGGCGCGCTGGTTGTTGGCAACAAGTACATGAAACACATGGTTGACAACAACAAGTCTGAAGAGGGTATCGAAAACGAAATCCTGTCCTGCAACACCCTGTGTAAGGAAGACGCTGTTCGCGCACTGACCATGCTGAAGTCCGCCATGGCCGGTGAGGAGATCAAGGCTCCTGAGCGTAAGTGGAACCCCAATGTGAAAGAGAACAACCTGGAACTTTGCGAACAGCCCTGAGTGAAATGCCTGAAAGGCATTTAATAAAGAGCAAATTCCAGAGCATCAGCTTGTGGGCCGGTGAGCCGGCCCTGTTTGAAGACCCGGCTAAGGAGAAACAAAGGATGAATTACGGTGACCGGATTATCACCATGCAGGGAGTGATTGTGGGTCTGTCTGACGGGGCGGTTGAGATGGATCTGAAGGGACGGCTGGGAAGCCTGAAGGTTCCCATGCGTATGTTGATCACCGATTACGAGCTGAAAGTCGGCCAGGAAGTCGAATTCCGTATGAGCTTCCCCGAGGTTGTCTCCGGGGAAGTGAATAAAAAATACGTCAGCAATTTAGCGAGAGCTGCAGCTGCACATAAGTATGAGCAAACTGCAGCGATTTCAGAATAACAGCCATAAGCGGGAAATTTGATTTCCCTGAAAAAATCCAGAGAGGAAAGACTACCGTGAAAAGTGTTCAGGGTATGCAGTCTGAGATCTTTGTGCCAATTACACCGCCGCCGGTGTGGGCACCAGTCAAGAAACCATTAAGTGAAATGAAAATCGCGCTGGCAACAGCGGCCGGTGTTCACCTGAAGAGTGATGAGCGTTTTAACTTTGCCGGTGATTTCTCTTTCCGTGAAATTCCAGGTGCCGTTGATTCCGATGAACTGATGGTTTCCCACGGTGGATATGACAACGGTGATGTCAATAAAGACATCAACTGCATGTTCCCCATCGATCGTCTGAAAGAGCTTCAGGAAGAAGGTTTTATTAAAGATATCGCACCTATCCATGTTGGATTCATGGGTGGTGGTGGCAACCAGGAGAAGTTCAAGAACGAAACTGGTCCTGCTATTGCCGAGATCTTTAAGCGTGAGGAGGTCGACGCAGCCATCCTCACAGCTGGCTGAGGCACTTGTCATCGCTCTGCCGTACTGGTTCAAAGAGCGATCGAGGAATCGGGTATTCCTACAATTGTTATCGCAGCACTTCCTCCTGTTGTTCGTCAGACCGGAACTCCACGTGCCGTAGCACCAAACGTTCCTATGGGCGCAAACGCGGGTGAACCCCATAACATCAAGATGCAGAAAGATCTTCTTCGGGACACCATGCTGAAACTGGTGGAAATTGAAACCCCAGGAAAGATCGTCCCACTGCCTTACGAATATATCGCCAAGGTGTAACGGGATAGAAATATGGAAAGCTTTAAAAAACGAAGATTAGTTATTAAAGGCTTTCTGATTAATGAGGTGGCTTTTTCCGAAGCCACCCTCATTACAAGAAATAGCCTGACACTGGATAAGAAATATCAAACTGGTTCTTTAGACAGCAGCCATGAGCTAATGAAAAGTTATGAAGACCATGTTCACTCGTATGAAACCCGGGCAATTTATCCAGATGAAAGAGATATTCAGGTTAATTCGATAATGGATTTTGTTCCCGTTTCCACCAAGGTGCTGGGAAAAATGGGAGAAGGTATCAGTCATACCTTAATGGGCGTGACAGTGATGCTGACCGGAATTGATAGTGAAGGCGTGCAGGCTGCTGAATTTGGTTCTTCAGAAGGCATTCTTCAGGAGCAGGTCAGCTGGGGTAAACCGGGAACCCCAAATCATAATGACATCATTATTCATGTTGATGTCACTTTAAAAGAAGGTAGCACCAAGATTCGGGATGGAATTAATCGTTGTCATGAACTGTGTGACGAGATTGTTGGTTCCATTCGCAGAGCATTAAAGAAACTTGATGGCCGAAGCTGTGATGAACGCCATGAGTTTTATGACGAAATCAAACCGGGAGGAAAAAAGGTTGTCATCCTGAAGCAGGTAGCAGGACAGGGGGCAATGTCTGATACCCGGCTACTTTCAAAAGAACCTGCCGGGTATGAATCAGGTCGGTCAATTATTGATCTGGGAAATCTACCGGTTTTATTAACACCAAATGAATACCGTGATGGTGCTCTTCGCGCCATGCACTGATGAATTAACTCATCCAACAACCTTGAGCTGTAAGTGTCCACTACGTGGACACTTACATAAAAAAGAGGAGAGGGCGATCCAATGGGAATTGGGCCTTCAACCAAGGAAACAACACTGCATCACTTCCGTGATCCGATTTTGGATGTTGTTTCCAGGGATGCAGATATTGATTTGCTTGGAGTCGTAGTAGTCGGCACTCCGCAGGTTAATGAAGAGAAATATTTTGTTGGAAAACGTACAGCCACATGGATTGAAGCCATGCGAGCTGATGGCGTGATTTTCTCTGTTGATGGCTGGGGTAACAGCCATGTTGATTATGAAAACACTTTCCGGGAAATCGGACAGCGCGGTATTCCAGCAGTCGGCTTAAGTTTTATCGGCACCCAGGCCCGTTTCGTTGTGGAAAACGAATATATGGACACGGTTGTTGATATCAACAAAAACCAGGAAGGAATTGAAACAGAAGTGGTAGGGGAAAACAGTCTGGTCAATCTGGACGCGCGTAAAGCCCTCGCCCTTTTGAAATTAAAGATGAAATTAAAAATGAGAAAGGGAAATACCAAATGAATATCAACAAACAGATCGTTGCTATTGATTCCCATACCATGGGTGAACCGACCCGCATAATCACCAGTGGTGTGCCCAAGATTCCCGGCGACACCATGGCCGAGAAAAAGTCCTATCTGGAAGAGAACATGGACCATGTCCGCACCATGGCCATGCATGAACCTCGCGGCCATGCCGATATGTTCGGTTCCATTATCACCACACCTGTTTCCAAAGAAGCTGACCTTGGCATTATCTTTATGGATGGCGGCGGCTATCTGAATATGTGTGGTCACGGCACCATCGGCGCCATGACTGCTGCTGTTGAGATGGGCATGCTGGAAGAGATCAGCGAGCCATACACCAGCGTGACGCTGGAAGCACCAGCTGGTCTGGTACGTGGTAACGTGAAAGTGACCAACGGCAAGGCTGAAGAGGTTTCTTTCCTGAATGTTCCTGCTTTCCTCTACAAGCAGGATGTCACCATCAATGTTCCTGACATCGGCAAGATCACTGCGGATATCTCTTTCGGTGGCAGCTTCTTTGCCATTGTTGATGGTTCCCAACTTGATATTGATATCTGCCCGAAGAATGCCAATCGCCTGTGCGAAATCGGCATGAAAATTAAAGACGCAGCCAATCACCAGCTCAGTGTTGTTCATCCAGAGCTGCCTCACATTAATTCTATTGATTTAGTTGAGATTTATGGTCCTGCCAAATCAGAAGGCGCCACTCTGCAGAATATTGTGGTATTCGGCGATGGTCAGGTAGACCGCTCTCCTTGCGGTACCGGTACTTCCGCCAAGATGGCCACTCTGTACACCAAGGGCAAGCTGGCTCTGAACGAAGAGTTTATTTACGAAAGTGTTATCGGCACCACATTCAAAGGTCGCGTGGTTGAGGCCTATGAAAAAGATGGTCAGACCTACGTGATTCCTGAAATCACTGCCAGTGCCTATATCACAGGAATTAACCACTTGATGGCGGACCCTGCTGATTCTCTCCGGCATGGATTCACTTTCAATTAATTAAGCGTTTTAAGATTTAAACAGCCTTGAGCGGTAAATGCCGCTCACCGAACGATGAAGAATGTCACAAAGCATGAAAGCGGCATTTTCATATTAAGAGTCACACACAACAAACGTCACACGACCTAAAAAAGGTGAAACACCATGGTACAAATACTCCTGGGTATTCTGGCCGTTATGGCGCTCTGGTTTGTTTTTACATTTGCAATGGATTTGAAAAAACAACCAAAGGGTGAAGTTCTTGAGGAGGGCAGTGTTCCGGCACACTCTTTAATTGGCTTCTTTATTAACTTCTTCGACACACTGGGTATTGGTGGTTTTGCACCTATGACTGCACTGTTTAAACAGTTTGGTCTGGTGAAAGACCGCATTATGCCCGGTACCCTGAATACCGCCATGTGTATTCCGGTTATTATGGAAGCCTTTATCTTTATCTCTGAAGTGAAGGTTGAAACCGTAACACTGGTTTCCATGCTGGTGGCTGCAACTGCCGGTGCCATTATAGGTGCAGGTTTTGTTGCCAAGCTGAATGAGCGCAAGGTTCAGCTGTACATGGGTTCTGCCCTGCTGTGCGTGGTACTGATCATGGTTTCCGGCAAGCTGGGCCTGATGCCTGTTGGCGGTGAGGCTGTTGGTCTGACTGGCGCGAAACTTGTCATTGCAGTTGTTGCAAACTTTATCCTCGGTGCTCTTATGACTCTGGGTATTGGTCTGTATGCTCCCTGTATGGCACTTGTTTATGCGCTCGGAATGAGCCCGCTGGTCGCTTTCCCGATCATGATGGGTTCCTGTGCATACCTGATGCCAGCAGCGAGTGTGAAGTTTATTAAGGAAGGCGCTTACAACCGCAAGGCTACTTTCTTTAACATCATCTTCGGTAGTATTGGTGTATTCGTTGCGGCTTACCTTGTTAAGTCCCTGCCACTGAATATCCTGACCTGGCTGGTTATCTGCGTTATCACTTATACCGCCTATACCCTGATCCGTGACTCCAGGAAAGGAGCCGATAAGGAAGCTGCTGCCGAACTGCAGCAAGCCTGATCTTATGATCATAGGGATGTGACTTGATATGAAAAGAGAGCAAGCCGTTAGCCGCAAGCCTACCAATAGGCCACAGGGCGGGACGGTTTGCTCTTTTTAGACATCAGGCATACCGACTTTTCCTCGCACCTGCTGTGAATAAATGGCTGAACAGTCTGCTCACAGCAAAGCTATAGATTGAAAAAGCAGGAAGAATTATGAAGAAGAAAATGAATGGCATGCCTGTTACCAGGGAAGAAAACTTTCCGGAGTGGTATCAGCAGGTCGTCAAGAGTGCTGATCTGGCAGAAAATTCATGTACCCGTGGCTGCATGGTTATCAAACCGTGGGGTTATGGAATCTGGGAAAATATCCAGAAGAACCTTGATGAAATGTTCAAGGATACCGGACACGTCAACGCTTACTTCCCCCTGCTGATGCCGATGAGCTTCCTGGAGAAGGAAGCTGAATTCGTTGATGGCTTTGCCAAAGAGTGTGCTGTTGTTACGCATCACCGCCTGGAAGGTGATGGTGAAGGTGGCCTGAAGCCAGCAGGCAAGCTGGAAGAGCCTTATATTATCCGTCCAACATCTGAAGCCATTATCGGCGACAGCTATTCCCGCTGGGTGCAGTCCTATCGTGATCTGCCTATTCTGATTAACCAGTGGGCTAACGTTATGCGCTGGGAGATGCGTACCCGTCTGTTCCTGCGTACTTCAGAATTCCTGTGGCAGGAAGGCCATACTGCCCACGCTTATAAAGAAGAAGCCCAGGAAGAAACCATGAAGATGCTCGATGTGTACGAGACCTTCGTGAAAGAGTACCTGGCGATTCCTGTGATTCCCGGACAGAAAACTCCGGATGAGAAATTCCCCGGTGCTGTAGATACCTTCACTATTGAAGCAATGATGCAGGACTGCAAGGCCGTACAGGCTGGCACCAGCCATTTCCTCGGTCAGAACTTTGCCAAGGCATACGATATCAGCTTCCAGGACCATAAAGGTCAGGAACAGCATGCCTGGACCACCTCCTGGGGCGTATCTACTCGTCTGGTCGGTGCTCTGATCATGACTCATAGTGACGACGATGGTCTGCTACTGCCGCCGAAGATTGCGCCTCAGCATATTGTGATTCAGCCTATCATTCAGAAAGAAGAGCAGCGCTGGGATGTGCTCAGCTACTGTGAAAACCTGAAGAGCATGCTCAAGGGCCTGCGTCTGGGTGACGTGAAAGTTCGCACCTACATAGATGATCGTGATATCCAGACCGGTCACAAGTCATGGGATAACATCAAGAAAGGTGTGCCTATCCGTCTGGAAGTAGGTATGAAGGAAGTCCAGCAGGACACTGTTTGCGTCAAGCGCCGTGACCAGGGCCCGAAAGAGAAAATGCTGGTGGATAAGGAAGAGTTTGCCGGTATGGCAGAGGGCATCCTGAAAGAGATGCAGGAAAACCTCTACCAGCGGGCACTGGAATTCCGTGAAGCCAATACCCATGAGATTGATGATCTGGACATGTTCGTTGAGCTTTATTCAGAAGGCCATCATGGTGGTTTCGCTGTTGTGCCATGGTGTGAAGAGGCTATTGATCACCAGGTTCTGTCTGATCTGAAAGTAACCCCACGCTGCATTCCATTTAACCAGGAAGGGGTAGAAGGCAAGAAGTGTATCTTTACCGGTAAAGATGCCACCCATAAAGTGATTTTTGCCAAGGCGTATTAAGTACATAATCTTTCGCAGGTAGCGAAGATGACAAAAACAGGTGTTGTTATTTTGTATTTGCTGCCTGCGGTACGGTTATGAATTGCCTCGAGTCCATGCCATGAATTTCTCCCTCTTTTCTATGACCTGTTGCTGTTTTTCAGGATCGAGTTCGCTCCAGGGGATGATTTTCAGTGGGGTTCGATCGCTGCTTCCATACGAGGTCTTTGTGCCGGTGATTTGATGACTTCTCAAAACATCAGCGAGAGATATCAGGTCATCTCTTTCATAGACATACACGGGATATTGCGAGGTATATACTCCCGTCACACTTCTGACTTCCAACGGGGTGTTATCACCGACTTTCTGACTTTCATCAAACGCATCAAGGCAGGCCGTGTGTTGACATAAGGGGGCGGGGGGCTGATAAGAGGCAGACGGAGGGAGAGAAGGCGCAGGGCCATAATATTTTGCCCCATTATAGTATGACCAAGTTCCACATGCGCTGAGCAGCGGAGCGAAAGAACAGAAAGATAACTTGGATCCCAAGGGATAGCACGAAGAAAATGAAGACGGTAACAGGCAAGACAAAGATTCAAGGCCTACCCCTGCCACACATGGGATTACTCCTGCCACAAACAGAAGTGCCGTACATCCACAACAAATTGCCCTGGTTGTTTGTGAGCACAGACATGTTCTTGTTTGATAAAGGCAGGTTTTAGCTGCTCTTGCGACACGCAGCCCTATCTGACACTGCTGGTGGACAAGATCATTTACCCATGGATAGTCCTGCCCCTGGTTCATGCGGGGCTGCGCGACGATTGCTGGGGGTCCATCTGAAGGCACTTCTAGTAGCGGCTCAGACTCTATAACATTCTCTTCTCCTGTAGACAGGCCCACTGGAAGCAAAGGAATTCCAACGCCAGAGCCAGAAGAGCCACCAGCTATTTTGCTCGGCCCACCTCCCGCCATGGCAGGGCAACTAAAAACCAATAACAGAATGGTGTAAAAGATGCTGCCAGGTGAGGCGTGACTGAATGAATTCATATCCTGCAATCCTTCAACGCTAAGTATTCAGACAAATGAAATCATATATTCCTGACCAAACTGATCGAATACCCCTTTAGTTTTTTTTCGAATTCACCAAAGTTCATCACCTTCATGATGTTCAGCCACTCGTACTTGACCTTTTATTCCACAGAATATCAATCAGATTCAGTTCTGGTGAATAGGTCGGCAAGTAGCAGACGATCAACTTCTTTTCGAGCGTCCAATCGTCCCGCTTTGCCCGGAACTTTTTGCACGTATGAATGCTGGCATTGTCAACGAAAACCAGTGTAGCTGGATTAATAGAATAAGTGCAATCCCTCTCTTCCAGCTCTGCTGCCAGCTCCTCTGGCAGGGCATCGGGGAAATAGTATTCATCGTCAGCGTTGCTGAAACGCTGCTTCAGCTCTTCACGAAACTGGTCGAAGCTGTCACTTCAGAAAGATCAGGTCCAGCACAACATGCTTGTACTCGGCAGCATCCATATTGGCGCGGAGTTTGTCGGCAGCCTTCCAGAGTGTCTGTTCAATTTTTTCGAGGGTTTGGGCAGCCTGTTTCTTCGGCTTAACGGCCATGGGGAATCCGGTTATCAGAATAAGATAAAAAATATGGCGTGTGTTTTATCATATTTGGAAGCAGCAGGCTGAAAACAATTTGATATTGGGTGGCGAGTTCGCTCCTGAAAGGCTCCAATAGCCCTATTGTAGCTCACGATTTTTATTGCAGTTCACCTAAGCCTACAGAGGCACATCCTGCTCCGTGAAAATGACAAAGTTGGGGGAGGTGAAAACAGGGAACATTGAGGGGTAGGGTAAAAATCGCACACCTGTTTTGGTAGGATTTATGGACGGCTATGGACGGCTATGGACGGATTCTATATTCTTACGCTGCACTCACGGGTTGAGAAATTGTTGACACAGAGTTGACAGATTTCACAAGGATGTGAGAAAAGTCTATTTGTTTCAATGTGTTATAAACAGCCCCATTGAGACAACGTCTCAAGCGCCAATGAGAGATAACGGCAGGGTGGGGAGTCTTGTTTTTACCCTTATCCAGTTTCCTCCGCTCGCCATAAATCCAGAACAACTGGAGCACTCCTGTCGATATGACATCAGAATCCCAGAATGATGAACTGCAGCAGCAGAAAAAGCAGCTCCGTCAGCAGCTTCGTGATAACCGCAGAAGTCTCAATAAAGATCAACAGAAGGCGGCCAGCCAAAAGCTGCTTGAAACAATTACCTCTCACGATTTCTATATAGACAGCCAGCACATTGCTGTTTACCTGGCCAGAGATGGAGAAATTGATCCTCAGCTCATCGTTGAAGATGCCTGGGCCAAAGGCAAACAGGTTTATCTGCCGGTTATCGACAAATCAGACTGGTCCATGCTCTTTATGCCCTGGTCAGAAGACAGTGTGATGGTTGATAACTACTACGGTATTCCTGAACCCGATCCGAAGCTGTATCAGCCTGTGGCAGCCAAAGAGCTTGATCTGGTGCTGCTGCCCCTGACTGGTTTTGACGAACAGGGCAACAGAATGGGGATGGGGGGCGGTTACTATGACCGTGCTTTTGAGTTTGTTGGTGAACAGACCCAGCCAACCAAACCTGTGCTTATCGGCCTTGCCCATGAATGCCAGAAGGTGGAACAAATACCAACCGGACACTGGGATATTCCGCTCACCGGAATCGCGACTAATTCTGCTCTCTACAAATAAGATCGAGTTGGTACTGCCAACTCAACTGATTTTTCTTCTTTCAGTTGAAATTATCACTGCAGGCATACAACGCCGAAGCAGTAATTTGGAAAAATAAGGAAGAAGATGATGATGACGCCTAACGGCTGGCACCATTGAGCATCAGGAGAGTGAACTTTGGAGCAACCCCAGTATCTCAGCTACTCTACAACAGACAATCGGAAGAATGGAAAGCTAGACAAACATCTGTGCAGTTGCAGTTCCAACTACACCGATAGCAACAAGAGTGACTAGTACTGCAACAGGATCAAATCGCTTAAAACTGAACATCTTATCCCCAATAGTTACTCTGCTAACCATGCACACCCACTCTCTCATTCACTGGATGATCAAACTACTGTGGTCATGGTTATTTTTTTACGCAACTACCCTTAGCCTCCAACGCATGAAAGCAACCGACAGGGTTAGCAATATCCGAGAAATGATAGCGGTCAGGGAATAAAAAAACATGATCTGGTACAAGTTTTACACATTATGCGCAAAACACTTACACATAATGTGTCGCCCAAAATACCTGAATCAGCTTAAAAACATCTTGTAGACGCTGTTATCACTCTCCTCCCAGTAGTGATAGCCCACTTCATCAAGGAATATCGGTATCTGGCCACGTTCCTCTTCAGGAACCTGCATTCCTACAACAACCCGGCCATAAGCGGCACCGTGATTCCGATAGTGGAACATAGAGATATTCCAATGATTGCCTACCCTTTGCAGGAACCTCAGCAAGGCTCCTGGGCGTTCCGGAAACTCAAAACGGTAAACCACCTCATCAACGACACCCGGCGCATGCCCACCAACCATATGGCGAACATGCAGCTTGGCCATTTCATTGTCAGTCAGATCCTGAACAGGATAGCCCGCTTCCGTCAGTTCACCGATCAGTTTTTCACGGGTTTCTGTGTCCGGATGCATCTGAACGCCAACGAATATTTTGGCATCCCGATTATCAAAATAGCGGTAGTTAAATTCGGTAATATTGCGTCGACCGATAGCTTCACAGAAACGCTTAAAACTGCCAGGATTTTCCGGAATCGTAACACCAAGAATGGCTTCCTTTCCTTCACCCAGATCAGCGCGTTCAGCCACATAGCGCAAACGGTCAAAGTTGATATTGGCACCGCTGGCAATCGAAACCAGCGTCTGTCCCTGAATATTTTCCCTCTCAACATATTTCTTCAAACCAGCCGTAGCGACAGCGCCAGCTGTCTCTGTTAAGGAACGGGTATCTTCAAACAGATCCTTGATTCCGGCACAGACTTCATCCGCATTGACCGTGATAACTTCATCTACACACTGCTGACAGACACGGAATGTCTCTTTACCGATCTGTGCCACAGCTACACCATCAGCAAACAGTCCGACCTGAGACAAAACCACACGTTCTCCAGCCTCCATGGCTGCTTTCAGGCAGGCAGACTCTTCATATTCCACACCAATAACCTTGGTTTCAGGACGAAGATATTTGATATAAGCAGAGATACCGGCAATCAGTCCACCGCCACCAACGGGAATAAAGATCACATCCAACGGCCCGGTATGCTGGCGCAGGATTTCCATCCCAATGGTGCCCTGACCAGCAATGGTATCCGGGTCGTCATAGGGGTGAATAAAACTCAGCCCTTCTTTTACTTCCAGCTCAAGCGCATAGGCCAGGGATTGATCAAAGGCATCGCCATGCAGCACCACCTCTCCTCCTCGGGCGCGCACAGCTTTTACCTTGATATCCGGAGTGGTTGTTGGCATCACAATCACGGAACGAATTCCGAGTTTATTAGCCGCCAGGGCAACACCCTGGGCATGGTTGCCTGCAGAGGCACACACTACGCCTTTCTTACGATCTTCTTCTGAGAGCTGCACAATCTTGTTATATGCGCCACGAATCTTGAAAGAAAATACCGGCTGCAGATCCTCACGCTTAATCAAAATATTATTAATCAGGCGTTCGCTCAGGAACGGAGCAGGATCAAGTGGTGTTTCAACGGCTACATCGTAGACGGGAGCCTCAAGGATTTTCCTGATGTACTGGTTCGGCATATAACTAACAGCGTTCTTCTAATGTCATTTATGATTATTCAAACAGCCATGAGCAGGCGATGAGCTCTATGGAAAAAATATTGTACGTAAGAGTGGCCATGTTTTTCCAATAATAAAAGTCAAAACAGAGGAAAGATTCCGTATAATTACCGACTACTCCACCCTTCATACTCAGGAAACCGCTCCATGACTCAGGATGAACTGAAACAGGCCGTTGCCAAAGCAGCCCTGGACTACATTCTGCCTCATCTCGAAAGTGATATGATTCTTGGCATTGGCACTGGTTCCACTGCCAACTTCTTTATTGATGCCCTCGCCGAAGTGAAAACCCGTTTTGACGGAGCTGTTGCCAGCTCCGAAGCCAGCGCAGAGCGTCTGAAAAAACACGGTATTCCTGTTTACGATCTGAACAGCGTCTCTGAACTGCGCTTTTATATTGATGGTGCCGATGAAAGCGATGCTCGCCTGAACCTGATTAAAGGCGGCGGCGCAGCCCTGACTCGGGAAAAGATCGTTGCGGCTGTTTCCAGAGAGTTTGTCTGTATTGCCGATGAATCCAAACTGGTTGACGTTTTAGGCAACTTCCCTCTGCCGGTTGAAGTGATTCCCATGGCCCGCAGCCATGTTGCCCGTGAACTGGTCAAGCTGGGCGGAGACCCTGCTTACCGTGAAGATGTGGTGACTGATAATGGCAATGTAATTCTGGATGTATGGAATATGTCCATCACCAACCCGGTAGAAATGGAAACCAAGATCAATCAGATTACCGGTGTTGTGACCAATGGTCTGTTTGCATCCCGTCCTGCGGATGTTCTGCTGCTGGGTACTGCTGAAGGTGTAAAAACCTTAAAGGCTTAATCAAATAGAGGGATTAAACATTTGCATGTATTTAATCCCTCACAGTTAACTGACCTCCGGTATAGCCGGGGGTTTATCAATTGTTAATTATGCTGTGGTCTTACTGCGATTTGCTGTAGGGCGACGTCTGCGATTTCCCTCGCATGGCTTTAACCCTGGCTGCTTACTTCCCCCGGAACGAACACCAGTATGCTTTCTATTTTTATCTGCTGGCTTGTGACCTCTGGCATTATCACCGGAACGCTGGCCGTCATTATGCTCTGCTTTTGGCTTTTTTGGCTTTTTTGGTTTCTTCGGTTTGATCGGTCGAAGATTCAACCGAGATTCCGGCAAGCCATGAACAGGCTCAAAACCCTCAATTTCTCTGCGCTCCAAAAGTTTTTTGGTCAAGCGCTCAATATCAGAAAGCAGTTTGAACTCATCAGCACAAACCAGAGAAATTGCTGTGCCTGATGCCCCGGCACGACCGGTACGACCAATTCTGTGCACATAGTCTTCTGCCACCTGTGGCAGGTCAAAGTTCACAACCTGAGGAAGCTGGTCTATATCCAACCCTCGGGCAGCAATATCTGTTGCTACCAGTACCTGGATTTCACCACTTTTGAAGTCAGCCAGTGCTTTTGTTCGCGCCCCCTGGCTCTTGTTTCCATGAATCGCTGCAGCATTCAAACCATAACCATCTAAATATTTTACGAGCTTATTGGCACCATGCTTGGTTTTACTGAATACCAGCACTTGCTCCCAACGGTTGCTGGTGATCAGTTTTAACAGCAGTGCTGGCTTCTTCTTTTTATCCACAGGGCAAATCCACTGTTTTACAGTTTTTGCTGTGGCATTGCGGGGTGTAACAGAGATTTCCACAGGATCACGGACAATGGTTTTTGCCAGGCTGCGAATATCATCGGAGAAGGTGGCTGAGAACATCAGGTTCTGACGCTGCTTTGGCAAAAGTGCCATAATCTTCCGGATATCATGAATAAAGCCCATATCGAGCATGCGATCGGCTTCATCCAGAATCAGCACTTCCAACTGCTTAAAATTAACAGCTCGCTGGTTATATAAGTCCAAGAGACGACCAGGGGTCGCGACCAGAACATCAGCACCACGACGCAAACGCATCATTTGTGGATTGATCTTCACACCACCATAAACAACAGTGGATGTCAGAGGTAGATGTTCGCTGTATGCCTTAACACTGTCACCCACCTGAGCCGCCAGTTCACGGGTTGGCGTCAGCACCAGTGCCCGGGCCTGATTGCCTTTTACCTTTGGCCCTTTAGATAATAGTTGCAGCAGTGGCAGGGTAAACCCGGCGGTTTTACCGGTACCCGTCTGTGCCGCAGCCATCACATCTTTACCCTGCAACACAGCAGGAATCGCCTGGGCCTGGATGGGTGAAGGGGTTTTATAACCCTTATCTTCAACCGCTTTGAGAATAGAAAGTGATAAGCCCAGGGAAGCAAAGCTCATAAAGTCGCCTGTATCAGTTAAAGAAAAACCAAAAAACCGCCATTTGGCGGCGGTGCAGCTTACAGGAGCCTCAAGATCTATACCATTGTGGCATTAGCATGATAAATAGCCATTTCAGCCGGAGGCATTTTCAGTTAAACACCTGTCCAATAAGCCCCTTGATACGGAGTTAGAACCGTGAGATCAGTAAAAAACCGAATTAATAGTTAAATAAAGGTGGTAATTCCACCAAGACTACTTATTACACCCCTGTTACATCAAGATACTTTCCTGTATAACGACACCTTGTCAGGAATATTTTTTGATTTCCTACAGACAGGCATGAGCGAAAAATACTGCTAACCGCAGTATTTTCCAGATAAAGAATAACAAAAAGACCAAGAGAGCAGATTATATGAATAACAAACTGCGCGCCGCCTTGGCAGGGACCGCCGTAGCGTTAGCACTTCTTACCGGATGTTCTCCACAGGAAGAAGCATCCACCTCCACTTTAAAAATCGGCCTGGCTGGCCCTGTGACAGGCCCAGTAGCCCAGTATGGCGACATGCAGTTTACCGGTGCCAAAGCAGCCATTGAGCAGATCAACAAGGCCGGTGGTATTGACGGCAAAAAGCTGGAAGCTGTTGTTTATGATGATGCCTGTGATCCGAAACAGGCTGTGTCTGTTGCCAACAAAATCGTAAATGATGGTGTGAAGTATGTTGTTGGGCATCTTTGCTCTTCCAGCACCCAGCCTGCGTCTGATATCTACGAAGATGAAGGGGTACTGATGATTACGGCTGCATCCACCAGCCCTGAAATCACCACCCGAGGCCACAAGCTGATCTTCCGTACCATCGGTCTGGACAGTATGCAGGGGCCAACTGCTGCCAAATATATTCTGGATGTCATCAAGCCTAAGCGTGTTGCAGTCATTCATGACAAACAGCAATACGGTGAAGGTCTGGCTACATCGGTTCGTGATGAACTGACCAAAGGCGGTGTAAGCGTTGCCCTGTTTGAAGGTGTCACAGCTGGCGATAAAGACTTCTCTGCCCTGATTGCCAAACTGCAGAAAGAAAGTGTCGACTTTGTTTACTACGGTGGCTACCACCCAGAGCTTGGCCTGATTCTGCGCCAAAGTGCAGAGAAAGGTTTGACAGCTCAGTTTATGGGACCAGAAGGTGTAGGTAACAAGGATATTTCTGCAATTGCCGGAGCAGCCTCTGAAGGCTTGCTGGTCACTCTGCCCAAGAGCTTTGATCAGGACCCCGCCAACAAAGCTCTTGTTGAGTACATCTCCGGCAAGGGTGAAGATGCTACAGGTCCTTTCGTCTTCCCGGCCTACTCTGCAGTTAAGGTCATGACGGATGCCATCAAGATGGCCGGTACTGATGACACAGCTGAAGTGGCGAAAACCATGCGCAGTGTCGACTTCAAGACCCCAACCGGAACGCTGGCCTTTGATGAAAAGGGTGACCTGAAAGACTTCAACTTTGTCGTCTATCAATGGCACCAGGACGGCACCAAGTCTCTGGCTAAATAACTGTTCTTCGCTGGTGTATGTGAAAGCATGCACCAGCTTACTGATTGCTCCGAATAACTCGAAAAACAAGCGCAGAAGCAGTTCACTATGTCAGATGCAGTCTATTACCTGATCCAGCAGCTGCTGAATGGCCTTACTCTGGGCAGTGCCTACGCCCTGATCGCCATTGGTTATACCATGGTGTATGGCATTATCGGCATGATCAACTTCGCCCATGGCGAGGTTTACATGATCGGCAGCTATGTCTCCTTTATTGTTCTGGCCGGTCTGGCCATGCTCGGTATCGACAGCGTAACTCTTATGCTGGTCGCTGCCTTTATTATCAGCATTGTTATTACCAGTACTTACGGGTTCAGTATTGAACGTGTCGCCTATCGCCCACTTCGAGGTGGGAATCGCCTGATTCCACTAATCTCGGCCATCGGCATGTCCATTTTCCTGCAAAACTATGTGCGCCTGGCCCAGGGCAGCCGCGATATTGCCATGCCTACTTTAATTTCCGGCGGTGTTTCATTTGGCCCTGATTCCGGCTTCCAGGCCAGTCTGTCCTGGATGCAGATGGTGATCTTTGCGGTCACATTTATCAGTATGGCGGGGCTGACCCTGTTTATTTCCAAATCCAGAATGGGCAGGGCCTGTAGAGCCTGTGCGGAAGATATGGGCATGACCCAGCTTCTTGGAATCAACACCAACAATGTCATTGCCCTGACCTTTGTTATTGGCGCAGCCTTAGCTGCTGTAGCCGGTGTCCTACTCAGCCTTTATTACGGTGTTATTAATCCATATCTTGGTTTTATTGCCGGATTAAAAGCGTTCACTGCCGCAGTTCTAGGCGGAATCGGCAGTATTCCCGGAGCAATGCTTGGTGGTCTTCTGCTTGGTATTGCCGAGTCATTTACTTCTGGATATCTCAGCTCGGAATATAAAGATGTTGTCGCTTTTGGCCTGCTGATATTGATTCTTCTTTTCCGCCCCTCGGGCATTCTTGGCAAGCCGGAGGTTGAAAAAGTATGACGCAATCAAAAGCTTTCAATGCCTTGATCCCTGCCGTTCTTTTCCTGCTGCTGTCCATTCCTCTTATGGGGTTGCAGCTGAACCAGGGGCAGATAATTCCCACAGTGACCTTGCAGGATAACTCAACACTTGTCGGTATCGCTTTTTCCACGGGTTTTATCTTTTTGTTCCAGCTGGTGCGTGAGAAAATTCCTTTCAACGGCTCAAGTATATCGAACCTGATAAGCTCCCCGGCCCAAAGGGTACCATCACTGCACAAGCATGATTCGTTCAAGAAAATCCTTACCGTTCTCTTAATTGCTTCCCTGTTTATCTGGCCTCTATTCTCATCGCGGGGAGCTGTTGATCTTGGTATTCATATTCTGATCTATGTCCTGCTTGGTCTGGGACTGAATGTGGTTGTTGGTCTGGCGGGCTTGCTGGATCTTGGCTTTGTCGGCTTTTATGCCGTAGGAGCTTATGGCTACGCATTATTGAACCAGTATTTTGGCCTGGATTTCTGGACCTGCCTGCTGTTCTCCGGTGCACTTGCTGCCCTGTTCGGTTTTATCCTGGGTTTCCCAGTGCTCAGGTTACGGGGGGATTATCTGGCCATTGTCACTCTGGGTTTTGGCGAGATTATTCGCATCCTGCTGAATAACTGGTCTGGGCTGACCGGTGGCCCCAATGGTATTGGCCAGATTCCACCAGCGACATTGTTTGGGATTGAGTTTTCACGTAATGCCTCAGAAGGAGGAACCACTTTCCATGAACTTCTCGGCATTTCCTATAGCGGCAGTCATAAGGTTATTTTCCTCTACCTTATCGCCCTGGTTATTACCCTTCTAACGGTCTGGGTAATTAACCGCCTGCGTAATATGCCCATCGGCCGCGCCTGGGAAGCTCTGCGGGAAGATGATATTGCCTGTCAGTCCCTGGGAATGAATAAAACCACCATTAAACTTTCTGCTTTCACTATCGGTGCCATGTTCGCAGGCCTTGCCGGAACACTGTTTGCGGCACGGATGAGCCATATCAGCCCGGAGTCTTTTACCTTTATTGAATCAGCTATGATTCTTGCCATCGTGGTTTTGGGAGGAATGGGCTCGCAATTTGGGGTGATTCTGGCAGCAATTATTATTGCCAGTCTGCCGGAGCTGGTTAGAGACTTTGAGCAGTATCGTATGCTGATGTTTGGCGTGATGATGGTGGTGATGATGGCATGGCGTCCGCAGGGTCTGATGCCAATGAAACGGCCACATATTGAAATGCGCAAAAAAGAGCTGGAAGAAAGAGCTCACGAAGCTCCGGAAGCTACTAATACCAGAAAAGCGCAAGCTGCCTAGGAAAAGATTATGAGCAGTCAGAACAATAATCAAAATGCGTCGCTGCTGGAAGTTGAAGAACTCACCATGCGTTTCGGCGGCCTGCTGGCGGTGGACAGCGTCGCTTTGAGTATTCAGGAAGGTCAGATCACATCTATTATTGGCCCGAACGGTGCCGGAAAAACGACAGTATTCAACTGCCTGACCGGTTTCTATAAACCCACCGCTGGAAGTATTCGTTTTAAAGGCGAGGATATAGCAGGCAATAAAAATCACGAAATTTCCCGCAAAGGCATAGTCAGAACTTTTCAGCATGTGCGCCTTTTTAAGAATATGACGGTTCTGGAAAATCTGTTGGTTGCCCAGCACCGGCATATCAATACCAACCTGTTATCGGGTTTATTGAAAACATCGTCCTACCGTCGAACTGAACAGGAAGCGCTTGATCATGCTGCCTACTGGCTGGAACGGGTTGACCTGGCAGATATGGCCAACCGGGATGCCTGCAATCTGGCTTATGGCCAACAGCGCAGGCTGGAAATCGCCCGCTGTATGGTTACCCGTCCCACTCTGCTGATGCTGGACGAACCTGCAGCTGGTTTGAACCCAAAAGAAACAGCAGAGCTTGATGAACTGATTTCAGACCTGCGCAGCAATCACAATGTTTCAGTACTGCTGATTGAGCATGATATGAAACTGGTGATGGGTATTTCTGACTACATCTATGTGATCAACCAGGGAACGCCACTGGCGGAAGGAAAGCCGGAAGACGTCAGTGCCAATGATGATGTGATCAAAGCCTATCTGGGAGAAGCGTAATGTTGTTAATTGAAAACGTTTCTGCTCACTACGGAAAAATTCAGGCGCTGGAAAATATTAACATCGAAGTCAATCAAGGTGAGATTGTGACTTTGATTGGTGCAAACGGTGCGGGTAAAAGTACTCTTCTGATGACTCTCTGTGGTGATCCCCGAGCCAGCAATGGTCGTATCCTTTTCAATGGCGAGGATGTTACCAACAAAGCCACTCCAGATATTATGCGCTCCGGCATTGCCATTGTTCCGGAAGGACGCCGAATTTTTGCCCGACTTACGGTTGAAGAAAATCTCGATATGGGAGGTTTCTTTGAAGATAACGAACAAAAAGATGCCATGCTTGAACACGTTCTTCAGCTATTTCCGAGATTAAAAGAACGATTCCAGCAAAGAGGCGGAACCATGTCTGGTGGTGAACAGCAGATGCTGGCGATTGGCCGGGCGCTGATGAGCCGTCCGCAACTTCTGCTTCTTGATGAACCTTCACTTGGACTGGCTCCTATCATTATCCAGCAGATCTTCGATACAATTGAAAAGCTGCGCGGAGAAGGGATGACTATCTTTCTTGTAGAACAAAATGCCAACCAGGCGCTGAAACTGGCTGACCGCGGCTATGTTCTGGAAAATGGAAGAATTGTTATGGCTGATTCCGGACAGAGCCTTCTGGTTAATGATGATGTTCGCAGGGCTTATTTGGGAGCATGACTTTTGCCATATCCTGTCAGCTCACTCTTAGATGCCGCCATGTGTGGCTAACCCAGGTTCTTATTAGCTCAAGTCAATATGCTGACTGACTGCCTGAAAGTTAATTCAATACCCTGTCAAACTGCCGGATTTATCATGCAAACAGGCTGGAATCCGGCATAATTGCCTCCTTTTTCGAACTTAGAAAGACTGTATCGGCGGCAATTGAACCGAGATACCTGAGAAACCTTCGCTTATAAGGCATCTCCCTATACTTATGGATACGTGGGAAGTTTGTTGTACACGGAGCAGTACTATGAATAACAATGACTATCTGTCATGGCAGGAAATTGCCCTGCTGTTTACCTCTTTAGGGATTATGACCCTTTCCTTTCTTATCCTGATCTACGGCGTCTGAATAATACAATCAATACAAATTAACGAGTCACGGTAACCGGCGTGACTCTCAACACCTCTTCCATTGTCGTTAATCCTGCCGCAACTTTCTGAGCGCCACTAAGACGCAGTGTATGCATACCTTCTTTGATTGCAGAAGCTCTAAGCTTATCCAGATCACATTGATCACTGATAAGGTCTCTTGTTGTGCCTTCCAGAAGCATAAGCTCATACACTCCAGTTCTTCCCAGGTAACCGGTCTGACGACAAGCCTGACAGCCCACCGGCCTGGCAATCTGTTTTGGTGATTCAGCTACCCAGGGTCTGGTCAGTTCCCCCCAGGATTTCTCATCAACAGAAGCTGGCTTCTTGCACTCCGGGCAAAGAGTACGCACCAGTCGCTGTGCCATAACTCCAAGAACTGTTGCCCTAATCAGATAATGGGGCACACCTAATTCCAGCAGTCGGGTAATGGCAGATGGCGCATCATTGGTATGAAGTGTTGAAAGAACCAGATGACCAGTCAGTGCCGCCTGAATAGCCATTTCAGCTGTTTCAAGATCCCGTATCTCGCCGATCATAATAATGTCAGGGTCCTGTCGCATAAGCGCACGAACGCCGCTGGCAAAGTTCAAATCAATATTGTGCTGTACCTGCATCTGATTGAAGGAAGACTCAACCATTTCTATGGGGTCTTCAATGGTGCAGACGTTCACTTCATCTGTAGCGAGTTCTTTGAGTGTGGAATAAAGGGTTGTTGTTTTACCGGAACCTGTTGGACCGGTTACCAGAACAATACCATTTGACTGCTTAACCATCTGATGCCAGCGGGAGTCATCCTCCTTACTGAAACCGAGTTCTCCAAAGCTTTTTAAAAGAACATCCGGATCAAAGATCCGCATAACCATTTTTTCGCCAAATGCGGTAGGTAAAGTAGAAAGGCGAAGTTCGATCTCATTGCCTTCTTCAGAACGGGTTTTCAAACGTCCATCCTGCGGCCTGCGCTTTTCAGCCACATTCATTCTTCCCATGATTTTTATACGACTTGTTACCGCAGCCACAACCTGGGAAGGCATGTCATAAACCGTATGAAGTACGCCATCAATTCGGAAGCGGATATGTCCCTGATCCCTGCGAGGTTCAATATGGATATCACTGGCCCGCTGTTCAAATGCATACTGCAAAAGCCAGTCAACGATATTGACTATATGCTGGTCATTAACATCAGGAGCCTGAGCATTCCCCAGCTCCAGCATCTGTTCAAAATTGTTGGTTACCGCTGTCTTTACGCCATCAGTTTTGCTAGCTCCGGTAATGGACTTGGCCAGCTTGTAAAACTCAGCCGTATAACGCGTCAGATCCGTTGGGTTACAGACAACACGTCGTACTTCTCTCTGGCAGACATGGCGAAGATTTTCTTCCCAGCCGGTATGCCAGGGCTGAGAGCTGGCTACGACAACCTCCCTGTCATTCACATCAACAGCGAGAATTTGGTGTCTTTGGGCAAAAGCCTGTGACATCACAGGAGTAACAGAAGCGGTATCAATTTTCAGGGGGTCAATATGGAAGTAAGGCTGCCCGGCATCATCCGCCAGCCAGTGGGTGAGAGTTTCCAGATCCAGGGTTTTATCAGTATGCCTGGCATCCTTTAATTTCAGGCCAGCCAGATATTCCAGAGGATGCTGCCGGGCCTGCTGGGCATCACGGCGCTGGGACAGAACCTCCTCAGACTGTTTCTCCGATAACAGACCATCACGTACCAGATGTTTTACAAGCTGGGAGAGATCCAGCATATAGCCGGCGGATTTCTCCCGGTTGGAAAGCCCCATGCTCCGACTGTGCCCCTGATTCTGACTGGCCTGATCGTTTTTCTTCTGTTCCACGATGCATCCGTGCTCTGGAAATCTATTACCTCAGTTTATACTAGGTTCTGTTGACGTAAGTTTGTGCAATTCAGTGGCTCAGAAAGCCGCCAATCGCAAGGAAGGCTTGTGAAGGTGTAGTGGTTCTACATCAAGCAAGCCTGACGTAGGGAGTGGCGGCTTTCTGGGCCACCCGAAGGGCGCCAGCGAGGCTTTCCAGCTCGTCGTTGCAGCCGTTCGAAAGACAACCAGTATTCCTTCACGGCTGCGTCTAGATCTGAAAAGCCTCGCTGGCGCTGAATGCACAAACTTACGTCATCAGAACCTAACCAGCTGATATCCTCGTTCGGCTTTGCTGATATCACAGGGAGTGAGATCAACACCTTCTCCCAGCACCCTTGCCAGGTCATGCAAAGCAGCCTCTGGCCCCGATTTTAATTCCAGCTCAAGTTCTGAGATTCGCTGCCTGCCAGAATCTGTAATAATCCAGCCATCATCCAGTGCCAGCTCAATAGATGCACCCTGCCATTCAAGATTAATAACCCTGCGCTCAAAATCCGTCTGGAAAACCGGACGTAAAGAATCTGAATAAATGCCCTGCAGATTTTCTGGCCAGACTTTCTCCAGTTCCTGCTCATTGATAACCGGCTCACCAAGATTCCATTCCCACTCCCCTCGACGGCTTAATCCATCAACACTTGTTCCCAGTGTTTTCAGGGTCTGGATATACCTGTCACCTTTTTTGCGAATTCTGAGAGCGGCACGGTTTTTCATCAAATCAAAGCCGGGGGTATCAAAGTAGGTATTATCGAGGTGCTGAATATCCACTTCTTTACCCGCAAGACAGGGCGTCACCAATACACTCTGGTGATCTTCCGGGGTTAGCAATAACTTCAACTCCACTTCACTGCTCATAACAAGATCTCAACTTATCGTCATATTGCTTTAACAATTCTTTAATAAATTACCTTTGGGATAGAAACGCAACCCTCAGATATCAACGCCAGGAGAAAGACAATGTATAACAAAAGCAGGATGCGCAAGGGGCTGACCGCTCTGACCGTTTCCCTCATGATGCTTCCCACAGCGTCAATGGCTGCCGAAAAGGCCAAAAACATTATTCTGATGATCGGGGATGGCATGGGTCCTCAGCAGATGGGTCTGCTGGAGTCTTACGCACGTATGGCTCCCAGCTCTATCTACAAAGGCCAGAAAACAGCCATGCAGCAACTGGCTGACGACGGCCATATGGGGCTTTCCCTTCCGAATCCTGCAGGTGCTCTGGTGGTTGACTCTGCCAGCTCAGCCTCTCAGCTCGCTACTGGCATTCCTGCACCATCAGAAGCTCTGGGTGTTGACCCACAAGGTAACAGTGTTGAAACCATTCTTGAGAAAGCCAAGAGAATGGGGAAGGCGACCGGTCTGATTTCTGATACCCGTCTGACCCACGCCACCCCGGCGGCATTTGCAGCCCACCAGCCACATCGCTCCCTGGAAAATGAGATTGCGGCCCAGATGCTGGAGAACGGTGTTGACGTTATGCTCTCCGGCGGCATTCGTCACTGGATTCCCCAGGTTGCCAACGAGAAAGGCGCCGTTTACAAGCAACTGGTTGATATGACCGGTGGCACAGTCAAAATCAAATCCAAGCGCAAGGACAACCGCAACCTGCTGCTGGAAGCCAAAGATGCCGGCTATGATCTGGCCTTTAACCGTAACGCGCTTGAGAAAGCCAATGGTGACAAACTCCTGGGTCTGTTCTCCTATTCCGGCATGCTGGATGGCATCGCCTATTCCAACAGCAAGAACTCTCGTGAACGCACCCAGCCTTCTTTGAAAGAGATGACTGTGAAGGCCCTGGATATACTGTCTCAGGATGAAGACGGATTCTTCCTGATGGTTGAGGGCGGACAGATCGACTGGGCCGGCCATAACAATGATGCAGGCACCATGCTCCATGAACTGCTGAAATTCGACGAAGCCGTTGATGCTGTTCGTCAGTGGGCTGCCGATCGCGACGATACTCTGGTGGTTGTTACCGCTGACCATGAAACCGGCTCCTTCGGTTTCAGTTACTCTGCCAGCAATCTGCCCAAAGCCTCCAAACTGCCAGGTAAGGTGTTCGCTGAGCGTGACTTCAAGCCTAACTTCAACTTCGGTGCTCCTGAGATTCTGGATAATCTCTACAACCAGAAGAAGAGCTTCTACGGCATGATCAGTGCCTATAACGGGATTCCAAAAGCCGAGCGTACACCTGCAACCCTGGCTAAAGTGGTCAACGAGAACAGCAGCTTTGATATTGATGAAAGAGCTGCAGCCCGGATTCTGACCAAGGCACCCAACCCCTATCAGGTGGATGGCCATAAATATATGGCGACCAAGACTCTGCCCAAGGTGAATGATTTCCGCGCCTTCTTCGTTTACGGCGATGAAATCCAGATGAACCTGCTGGCACGGGAACTGGCTGAGAAGCAGAACACTGTCTGGGGGACCGGAACTCACACCAGTACCCCTGTTGCAGTGATTGCTCATGGTGACGATGACCTGATCAAAGCATTTGGCGGAATCAAGCATCATACCGATATCGGTAAGATTCTGATCTCTGCGCTCTAAGAGCCTGTTCATAATCTTTCGCAGATAGCGAAAATGACGAGTAAAAGCACCTGTTTCTTTGGTTTTGTGAGGCACATAGTGGTTCTATGTAACGAGCAAAAGCAGAGAAACAGGTGCTTTTACTCGGCATTTGCAGCCTGCGATAAGATTGTGAATAGGCTCTAAGCCCCTGCCCTGTTATTACCTTCAGGCTGGAGACTGTTATCCAGCCTGACAGGTCAGCTCACTTCTTTGTACTTTCGTTACACAAAACCCTTCACTTTTTCCAGAACCACTTATACTGGTTTTCCCAGAACAATCATAAGCGGTGATTATGTCCCCAAGGCATTTGTTGTCCAGCGTTTTTGGACGATCCCCCATAGGGCCCATACAGAATCATATCGCCAAGGCTCATGCGGCAGCTGCCGATCTTGAACCATTCTTCGTTGCAGCCCTTGCCGAAGACTGGGAAGAAGCAGCCCTGATTCAGCAGCGCATCACAAAATGGGAACATGAGGCTGATGAAATCAAGAAGCAGGTACGGCTATCACTGCCAAAAACCCTGTTTCTTCCCGTTCCCCGTGCGGATCTTTTAGAGCTTGTCACCGTTCAGGACAAAGTTTCCAACCGGGCCAAGGATATTGCCGGTCTGGTACTTGGCCGCAAAATGTGTTTCCCCGAGCCAATAAAAGAGAGTTTCCTGCATTACGTCAGGCGCTCAATAGAAACCTCTGCCCAGGCATTAAGAGCCATCAACGAGCTGGATGACCTTCTGGAAACAGGCTTCCGGGGGCGAGAGGCCGACCTTGTCGAGAATATGATTGAAGAGCTCGACGCCATAGAGAGTGATACCGACAGGCTTCAGGTGCATATACGCCGAACCCTGTTTGAGCATGAGAAGGAACTCCCCCCAGTGGACGTGATGTTTATGTACAAGATTATCGAATGGGTTGGTGATCTCGCCGACCGGGCATCCCGGGTTGGTAGTTACCTGCAGTTGTTGCTCGCTCATTAATAAGCTGATCTATCTGGTGTACTGCTGTTATGTCCATCATTGCTGAGTATGGTTTTGTCCTGCTGGGACTGGCCTGTATTTTTGGTTTTTTTATGGCCTGGGGGGTTGGTGCCAATGATGTCGCCAATGCCATGGGCACATCTGTAGGTTCTAAAGCCCTGACAATCCGCCAGGCAATAATCATTGCTGTTATTCTGGAGTTTGCAGGTGCTTATCTGGCCGGGGGTTCAGTCACTAGCACCATCCGCAAGGGAATTATTGATCCGACCATGCCCCAGCTTATTGAGCACCCTGAACTCTTGGTTTATGGCATGCTGGCAGCTCTTCTCGCGGCAGGAACCTGGCTGATGGTTGCCACCCATTATGGCTGGCCGGTTTCAACAACCCATTCCATTATTGGTGCAATTATTGGTTTCGCTGTCGCAGGTATCGGTGCCGATGTTGTGCAGTGGGGCAGTATCTCGTTTATTGCCTGCAGCTGGATTTTCTCGCCAATGATCTCAGGTCTGATGGCCTTCTGTGTCTTTCATTCTGTCCAGCGTTTGATTCTGGATACTGAAGATCCATTCAGCAATGCCAAGCGGTATGTTCCTTTCTATATGTTCCTGATGGGCTTTATGATGTCCATGGTGACCCTGACCAAAGGGCTAAGCCATCTGGGATTTGATTTCTCTACGTTTGATTCAATCGCTATCGCCACCTTCACGGGTTTTCTGTTAACAATTATTGGCCGTCTGAGCCTGAGGCGAATTCACCGTGATTTGGCCGCTGATGCCACCTTCCACTTTTCCAGTGTGGAAAAAGTATTTGGTTCCATGATGGTTTTCACTGCCTGTGCAATGGCATTTGCCCATGGTTCCAATGATGTAGCTAACGCAGTTGGCCCCCTAGCAGCCGTGGTCAATGTCGTTGAACGCGGGGGAGAAATTTGTGCAAACTCGGTAATGCCAAGCTGGGTTCTGTTGCTGGGAGGCGCAGGAATTATTACCGGTCTGACCACCTACGGCTATCGGGTCATGGCCACAATAGGCAAGCATATTACCGAGCTAACCCCCAGCCGTGGCTTTGCTGCCGAACTTTCTGCAGCTACAACGGTTGTGATTGCATCAGGTATCGGGTTTCCGATTTCAACAACTCACACACTGGTTGGAGCTGTTCTCGGTGTAGGATTGGCCCGTGGAATTGGTGCTCTTAATCTTCAGGTAATCGGGACAATATTTATGTCCTGGCTGGTGACTCTTCCTGCTGGTGCTGTTCTCTCCCTGGTGTTTTTCTATCTACTGAAAACATCATTTGGATAGCTTTAGATGGCAGTTGAGATAATTGTTTAAATCTATCTCTTCTTAAATTGCCTGATGCTGTTTAATATTCCCTGATATAGAGAACGCAGTTCAGGCAATAAATATGTCACAACAGTTGATCCCTGCTATCAGGCAGCTGATCGCCACCCCTTCAGTCAGCAGCACCCGCCCCGACTATGATCAGGGCAACCTTGCAGTTATTGAGTTGCTGGCCAACTGGCTTGGGGATATGGAGTTCTCCTGTGAAATTCTTCCCATCCCCAATGCTCCAGGTAAAGCCAACCTTATTGCCACGCTAGGGAAAGGTCCGGGAGGGCTGGTTCTATCCGGTCATACCGATACTGTTCCCTGTGATGATTCACTGTGGAGCCAGAATCCTTTCACTCTGACTGAACAGGATAACAAGCTTTATGGTCTGGGAACCTGTGATATGAAAAGCTTTCTGGCTTTGGCCATGGAAGCGGCACGGGGGCTAAAGCCGGAGCAGCTGAAACAACCGTTAATTATTCTTGCTACTGCTGACGAAGAGTCATCCATGAGCGGAGCCAGGGAACTGGTACGCATTGGTCAGCCCAAAGCAAGAACTGCCATCATTGGTGAACCAACAGGCCTTATCCCGCTTCATATGCACAAAGGCATTATGATGGAACGCCTGACAATAACCGGTAAATCAGGCCATTCCAGCGATCCTTCCAAGGGTCGAAATGCCATGGATGCTATGCATCATATTATGACTGAGCTGATGGTTATCCGGGAGGAGTGGAAGTATCAGTACAGTAATCCGGGCTTTACCGTTCCCATGCCCACCATGAACTTTGGCTGTATTCATGGTGGCGATAACCCCAACCGGATCTGTGAAACCTGTTCTCTGGAATACGATGTCAGGATGCTGCCGGGAATGGATCCCGACGAGATTCGAAGAAACATCTATCAGCGCACCCATGTTCTCAGCGAACAGGCTGGTGTTGTTCTAGAACTTGAACCAGTGTCCATGCCCATACCGCCATTCTCCAGCGAAGAAAACAGCTCTCTGCTGAGAACCTGTGAAGGGCTGACCGGCTATCGTGCTACAAGTGCTGCCTTTGCGACTGAAGCGCCATTCCTCAGGCAGATGGGAATGGATACCGTGGTGATGGGGCCCGGAAATATTGCCCAGGCCCACCAGCCGGATGAGTATCTGGCACTGGATACAATTGAACCAACAGTAACCTTGCTTAAAAACCTGATTCACCGTTACTGTCTTCAAAGCGAATAAAGAAAACAAATAGATATGAATATTTCCAGCGAAAACTATGTCAGGTTCTTTCGTCAGTCATCGCCCTATATGCATGCACACCGTGGGCGAACTTTCGTCATCATGCTGCCAGGTGAAGCGCTGGAAGATACTAACTTTCCCAACATCATTCATGATATTGCTCTTCTTAGCAGCCTTGGTGTTCGCCTGGTTCTGGTACACGGCGCCCGCCCACAGATAAGCAGGCGGCTGGAGCTGCAAAAAATTGAAGCCAGCTTCCACAATGACTCACGAATCACTGATAAATCATCTCTTGCCGCTGTAATTGATGCCAATGGCAGCATGCGGGTTCGTATGGAAGCTCAACTATCCATGGGACTGATTAACTCTCCCATGCATGGCTCAAGAATCCGGGTAGTCAGCGGCAATTTTGTAACAGCCCGCCCTTTGGGAGTTGTTGACGGCGTGGACTTCCAGAACACCGGAGAAGTCCGCCGTGTAGACCGAAAAGCGATCTCTCAGCAACTGGACGATGGGCATCTGGTCTTACTTTCCAGCCTGGGATATTCCCCAACCGGAGAGGTTTTTAATCTTTCAGCGGAAGACGTAGCCACCCGCACAGCCATCGCATTAAAAGCAGAGAAGTTAATTCTGTTCGGTAACAGTATCGGTCTTCAGGATGAGGATGGTGAACTGATCAGAACCATGCGCCCCCGCGAAGCACGCTCACGCCTGCAAAGCAAACAGCACCAAGAGTTCCACCGGTTACTGGAAGCCGCTGTGACTGCCTGTGACAGCAGTATTGTCCGGACACATATCGTAAGCCATTGCATTGATGGCGCTCTGCTTCAGGAGCTGTTTACACGGGATGGTTTTGGAACACTGATCACCCAGGATATGGCTGCCTACGAACAACTGCGTCCAGCCACAATAGAAGACGTTGGTGGTATTCTGAAGCTTATTCAGCCCCTTGAAGAGAAGGGTGTTCTTGTACGCCGTTCCCGCAAGCAGCTGGAACGTGAAATCAATACATTCACAGTACTTGTCAGAGACGGAATGATTGTTGGCTGTGCCGCACTATGCAGCTATCCCAAAGACGGTTGTGGAGAGCTGGCTTGCCTGGTGATACACCCGGAATACCGCCAGGGCAAGCGAGGAGATGTATTACTGTCCGCTATTGAGCAACAGGCACGACAACAGAAACTGAAATCCCTGTTTGTGCTGACAACACGGACGGCACATTGGTTTATTGAACGGGGATTTGCTGCCAGCCCTCTGAAAACACTACCCTCCGAAAAGCAGGAGGCCTACAATCGTCCTCGAAACTCAAAGGTGTTCAAGAAAGTTCTATAAAGAGACTGTCTATCCTGTGACCTTTTCGGGCAGGTGTTGGTTATGAGGCCCAGATATCCCGCACTTCTATCGCTGGTATTTGCAGCAGTGTTGTTACCCTTGCCAGGCTACGCCAGCGTTTTACTTGAAGAAGCCAACTTTTCACCTTCATCTGCTGATACTCAGTCTGATACCAGTACGTCTGATAGCAAAGGTGTTCCCATCTTCAGGTTCAACGATAATTCCTGGTTTGAACTGACAATTCCGAAAACCAAGCATCCTGAAACAGGAAAAGAGATTGAGGCTGAGCGCAACAGGGAAAACGCGATCAAAAACTCAGATCGGGAACCCCTGTTTGATGAAAACCTGGATTTTCTTAACCAGCTGCAGCTGCGATATCGTATTAAGTTCAAATAAGACTAAAGCCACTTAAGAGCCTTCACTTGACTCATGATATAGCCAGTCAGCCAGGGCTTTGATCGCAGGCTCGCGCATACGGCCGTGCTTACAGCAGAAGTAAACATGGAAGCCGGTCTCCCAGCCCCCCAGAGGCAGGCGTACCAGACGCCCCCCCTGAATATCTTTCTCCACCATAAAATCACTTGCCAGGGTAATTCCCTGGCCACTGGCCGCCGCTTCAATACCCATAACCTGATGACTGAATGAGTGGATCTTGACCTTCGGTGGCATATCCAGCCCAAGAGTACGGGCCCAGATTTCCCAGTCAGTGCCAGGCTCTGAACCGGTATCCCGATCACAGGACAACAGTGGATAACGCCAGATGGCCTCTTCAACAGGTTCCTCGGACATTTCCTGGTAAACCCAGGGCGCGCAGACCGGCACCACCAGCTCACGGCGTATCAACTGTTTGTAGTAGCCGGGCTTATCAGGCTGCTCCGTAACAAATGCATCACCAGTTCTGTCGGATAACACCGGCAACTCCGAATCCATTTGCAGACGAAGATCAATATCCGGGTAGAGACTGTGAAATTTTGGCAGCAGTGGCACCAGCCATTTAATACCGAAGGAACTGTAAACATGAAATCGGATCCGGGCATTGGCTACACCCATGACCTGACCAGTAGCAATGGAGAGTTCACGCAGAATACGATCCACTTCGAAATGATAGTGTTTGCCTACCTCTGACAACTCCAGCTTTCTTCCCTGCTTGCTCAACAGAGTTTCACCCAGAAAATCTTCCAGCAAACGCAGCCTGTGACTGACCGCACTCTGGCTGATTCCCAGCTCCTGCCCGGCAAGAGTCACACTTTCATTTCGAGCCACTGCATCAAACGCCAGCAGCGCCTTCATGGGGGGTAATGTACGCACAACAACCTATGAATTCATTTCATCAATAGTGAATTTTTATCATTTTTTTAATACAACAACTGGGCCGTATTATGCCGTCAGGAAGAGGTACATATTGTCAATGAAAGATAAAAATCCTGTATATCTGGCCATAATTTTTCTGGTTGTTGGTAACCAGTTCGGCATTATGTCCGACGCTCTTATCAAGAGCCTTGGCTTTGAAGGCCCACTGATTCAACTGCTGTTTTATCGACAGTTAATGTCGACCATTATTCTGTTCCCCGTCTGGCTGAAATATGCGACACCTTCGAGCCATATGGGAATTCATGTGCTGCGTGCCAATCTGGGAACATCCGCCAGCCTGTGCATGTTTTTCGCGTTAAACACTCTTCCTCTCGCGACAACCCATGCCATTTATTACTCATTACCGCTGTTTACCCTGCCTATGGCCTTTTTATTACTGGGTACAAAGGCGACACGGGCACAGTGCATTGCCACGGCTATTGGCTTTATCGGTGTGCTGATAATTATTCGACCAACCAGCATTAACTGGGGAGCTGTTTCTGCTTTTGCCTGTGCATTGGCTACAGCATTTAATGTAGTGATTGTTAGAAAACTACCCGAGAATGAATCTGTTATCGGTACGCTGTTCTGGATGAATGCTCTGGCACTGCCTGTCTCATTTGGTCTTTACATTTCTGAGGATGTTGCCTGGAATATGGAGCTGCTTATGTGGGCAGGTTTGAGCGCCATTCTGGTTATGTTCTTCTTTGGCGGCTCCATTGCAGCCTACAAAATGGCTGATGCTGGAAACATCTGCGGCGCTGAATACACCGGCCTGGTGGGATCCGCAGCAGTGGGGTTCTTTATTTTCAGTGAACTGCCAGATATTTACACCATAATCGGGGCAACCCTGATTATTGTGCCTCTGATCTATATCGGGAAAAAGAAATCTGGCGGAACCAGACAGCTTTCAGAATCATACTGAGCTTAGGCAGGGACAATACCACGGTCGATATCATCCAGGAGCTGGCGGTGTCCAAGCTCCCCACGGATGGTTTCCTGGAAGAAATGACCAACGGAACCGGCCAGAAGATCCTGAAGCTGCTGCTCAAGAAATTTCCGCCTGAGTATAAGTTTTGCTCTTTTCACCAGCATCTTTTCATTAAGTTCCTGATGACCTTCACTGCGAATCGTTTCAAGTTCTTTTAACAAATCCGCATGCTCCTTTCTCAAAGAGGCCAGCACTTTAACAAACCCGTTTACACCATTTTTGCTTTCACGGCGCATAGCTCGCCAGTCTTCAGCTGTTAAGCGGGTAACCTCTGCATCGAAAGCCAGATCCCTGCCCTCTTCATCCTTGCGGCTTTCAATCACTTTGCTTATACGGGCTCTGTTCATGGCATTGTTTATCATCTCAGCCCCTCTGCTTCCAACAAATGAAACCACCCAGTAGACACAGGCAACAAATGTTGGAATTGGAGTCAGATCAATCTTTCTAGGTAATACATCCTGAACAATCCAGCGGAACGCTGCTTTTGCGATTTTACTCGCATTCCAGGTCAGGCTGTTCCAAAGAAAGTGAGCCACCACTTTTCCTGTATGCAGGGCAGCATCAAGAGAGTGACAACTGATCCAGCTCAACTTCGCTTTAATTGCAGAGATTCTTAATTCTTTTGGAGGAAGAGGTTTTAATTCACCGAAGGCTTCATGCAACACTTTGGCTGACTCTTTTAACCAGACATTTTTCCCTTCGCCACCCTCAACTGTCTCGCCACTGAGAGCCAGTTCACGCAGCCAGTTCTGGTTATCTTCCCGGGCTTTAAGGGGTAACTCCTTCAACTGCCTTGCAGCCTTTCTGAACACCTTCAGACGCCGTGCCTTTGTCATAGCTTGCACTTGCGGCTTTGAAAGTTCTTCTTTATTTATCTTCTCGTCAGTATCAGAGTCACTTTCCAATGAGGACAGAGAATCTTCTTCACTGTCTGTTATACCCTCTTCTTCATTACTGCCCAGACTATGCTCAGTTAAACTTCCTGATTCACCTTCTGGAGAGTTCATTTCAAAGGGCTTCCATAATTCATCAAACCCCTTTTCAAACTTATCCTCCATATCAGATATTTCAGTCACCGTCTCGACAATCAGGCGTTCCATATCCTTGAATGACTCTCCCAACTGGGCAGAACGCAATTGCTGAAGAACCTGATATCTGCGCAGCTTGATTTGATCGGCAGCACTGAGATTTGCCTTACCTTTGATCTTATCCAAATCAGCGTAACCATCTTTCAAATTAGCGTAAGCATTGAAAACATCAGTCAGCGCCTTTTCACTTACCAAGTAACCCAGGCCATTCATCATATCGCTTCGCATACCCATATCAGGAGATTTTCCAGCCTTGTCGTAGTTGAGAACTTTGCGTTCCTGTCGCCAGTACTGGATATTTGACCATGCAAATTTTCCCGCAGTTAGACATGCCAAAGAAAGACAAGAAGTGACAATATACATTGCTCCGGCCCACCCGCCACTCATCAGACCCAGCGTAACTGCCGCTGACAATCTTGCAGCCAGATCCACAGCAATCACTCTTTTGCTGCGGGCCGCGTAGCGAATAATTCTGTTGATAATATCTTTGGTAATACGCAGGGTATGGCTACGGTCTACTCTGGCCTGAATCAACCAGAGTTCATCTTCGTTACAGTTATAACCAGCATCGACTTTAGGTGGCTCTAATGCAGGGCGCTCAATAACCTGAAGAACCTTTTTTTCACAGCCATGGACCGCTGTATACACATCATCTTCAGATAACCCGGCCCGCTCCATAATTCTGCAGCGCTGGTTTGGGGTGACACACGTGACAGCTTCATTCAGATGGTCAACCAGTCTTAGGTAAGCCTTGATCATATCGCCCTGACTATGCTGCTGGTTCAGCTTGAGAGCTCTGGCGATATTAAGAAAGGCCGTTACCGAGAGCTGGCTATCCAATGCTGCACACCCGCGCTGAGCCAAAACCGCAACAACCATTTCCCTGGCCTTCTCGCGGGAAGTTCCCTGTTTCCTCAGCTCATCAATTAAGTATTCCCGAACAACCTGACGCGAAGCCTGTCCGTGCTCAAGCACCTGGGATGTGGTGATTTTGACCATACCAGATAGACTACCAGCCAGTTGTTTTCCTTTTGGAATCTGGGGAGCAACATGTTTTACAGAGGAAACATTTCTTCCGTGTGAAGCAATAAGCTGGTCGAGGCCGACCCGCATTTCCATCAGGTGCTCAAGATCTACATTCCCGTCGCTGGTCAGCTCTTTTAGATTGGTTAAAGCAGATACTGCACTACTGGCCTGGCCGGAAGAGAATCCTGCCTCTTCCATCAAACGGTTACAGTAATGGGGAATAAGAACCCTCTCCAGGTAGCCGTTTGGAACCGAGCGGTTAAGAGCCAGAAACTCAAAAGCCAGCCTGTGAGGGTTGAGATTAACGAAGTAGTCGACCCGCCTCAGATCCTTCTCGTTCAGGTCTTTACGGGTGCTTTTGATTTTGATGCCACCAAAGCGACCATGGTTTAACTTGCATACTCCCGCCAGCTCCATTGCTGCTGCAACCTGGAACCCTTCCGGGGTTTGCAGCTCCGCTGTACGGGAGACTCTTTGCAGAGTAGAGGGGGAAACCTGGGGAGACATCTGATCGGCATGGGAGACTGTTTTTGCCGTCAGGTTGCGAAACTTTCTGATATAGGCGGAGAAAAGGCCTTTTCCGATGTTGGCCTCACCCCGAACCATGGAGACAAAACGGCTGTAAGCCCTGAGTATCAGATTCTTGGAAGCATCGGCGCCACTGACAAGCTGGGCAAGCTGCTTCTCACCGTCGCAATGGATGGCATTTACTGAGCTTCCTTCCTTAACCCGAGCCAGACTCTCACTATCGAAAACCTGTGAAGAATCAACCCGTTGCCCAGTCC
This sequence comes from Parendozoicomonas callyspongiae, assembly GCF_023502345.1. Lineage (GTDB taxonomy): Bacteria > Pseudomonadota > Gammaproteobacteria > Pseudomonadales > Endozoicomonadaceae > Sansalvadorimonas > Sansalvadorimonas callyspongiae. The sequence goes on along the minus strand of NZ_JAMFLX010000004.1, from coordinate 169,973 downwards.
CTGGCGTGCGTACCAGCATGTCCCGTTATTCACTCCTGACAATAGCCCCCTGCCCAATATTGAGGGGGTAATAAAGACAGTATAAGAAGGGACTTGCCGGGTATCAGACTCGATCCATCACCTGATAGCTATATTTGAGACCCTCGTCAGTTTCATGGTCTTCCCGGGCTTTTTCCTGCCACTCCGTTTCCTCAAGTGCCGGAAAAAAAGCGTCGCCAGCAAAGGATTGGCTGACCTTGGTGAGATAGAGACGCTCAGCTTTGGGAAGTGCCTGCCTGTAAATCTGCTCACCGCCGATCACCATCACTTCCGAAGCACCATCAATCATGGCGATACTCTCAGCCAGACTGACGGCTTCTTCCAGGCTGCGAACAACCCGAACACCTTCATGGTAGAAAGACTCATCACGGGTCATCACGATATTGGTGCGCCCAGGCAGAGGCCGCTTCAGGGACTCAAAGGTTTTCCGCCCCATGATTATGGGCTTGCCCATGGTTACCGCTTTGAAGTACCGGAGATCGCCGGGAAGATACCAGGGCAGTTTGTTATCAATGCCGATGGCGTTATTTTCCGCCACAGCCGCAATCATGGCTATTTTCATTATTTATTCCAGATTGTTCCTGCCTTCCTGAAACCGGAAGACAGGAATGAAATGTGTGTCAGTCATCCTTGCCGGGCTGGAAAACCCTGACATTCTCATGACCTTCATCACGCAGGTGCATGGCATGAAGCTGGCTCATCACGCCCTTGTCACAATAGAGCAGAAAATTACGGCTTCTGTCCAGTTCAGGGAACTTGGTTCGCAGCTGATAGAAAGGCATCACAATAATTTCACGCCCAGGCATCTGCAGAGGCTTCAGCTCTTCCTCAGTAGGGTGACGTATATCGATGATGATATCGTCCTGTTGCAGCGTATCAACAACCTCAACCTCTTCCCTTCTCAGGTCATCAGCCACGATCTCATGCACAGATACACTGCGGCGATCTTCTACAGCTTTATCCAGAACAGAAAAGTCAAAGAAGGACTCTTCCTTTTCAATCTTTTGAGGACGTGCACGTGTTGTGGGCTTCTTGGAGATGACTGCACAGTACTCAGGAATATTCTTGGCGAAATCTTCTGTACCGATTCTGGCGGCAATGGAAATAATATCCTGCTTATCCATGGCAATAAGAGGACGCAATACCATGGTGTCGGTCACAGAGTCGATTACGGCCAGGTTTGGTAGCGTCTGGCTGGACACCTGGCCCACAGCTTCACCGGTTACCACAGCCTGAATCTTCATCAGCTCGGCTGTTTTGCTGGCAGCCCTCAGCATCATCCGTTTCAGAATCACGCCCATCTGGGAGTTATCAATCTTGTTCAGAATCTCTTCAACCACACCTTCAAAAGGAATGGTGACAAAGCGTACCCTGTGTGAAGCCCCATAACGGCTCCACAGATAGTAAGCCACTTCTTTTACAGCCAGTTCGTGAGCATGCCCACCAAGGTTGAAGAAACAAAAGTGGGTATTGATTCCCCGCTTCATAGTCATAAAGCTGGAAACTGTTGAGTCAAAACCACCTGAAATCAGCGACAGCACCGGATCCTGGGAACCCATTGGGTAACCGCCCAGCCCGGGATGACGCTTGGCTACAAGAAACCAGCGATTATGCTTGATCTCAATATCAACACGTACATCAGGGTTCTTGAGTTTGACACCAGCGGCTTCTGTCGTCTGGTTCAGTTCCCCGCCAATATAACGTTCGACATCATTGGATTTGAAATCGTGGGAACCAGTACGCTTGACCCGAACACAGAACATTTTGCCTGCCAGTTGCTCGACATATACCGGACGCACCTTTTCCAGCATATCCTCCAGGCTTTCCAGAGGGTATTCCACCACTTCCAAAACCTGGTGAATACCGGGAATGCAGCAGAGGCGATCAACCAGGGTTGCCAGATCGCCCTGATCAGTCAGCCCTGATTCAACTTCGACCATATCCCACTTGCCGGTTACGTCCAGCTCAGGATCGACCGGGCGACAGACAAGACGGATATTTCGGCGCAGCTGTTTAACCAGCTGTTTGCGTACCGGAGCACTTTTAATCGTAATCTCGGGAAAGAGTTTGATGACGAACTTCATGGAAAGAGCAAGGGCCAGAAAAGAATATAATTCTTCATTATACAGAACAGGCCAAGGAACCCGCTACCTGCGGTTTACTGCTTACTGATAGTAATCCAACCAGATTTTCCTGAAATAACCTATTGGCTTTCTCGTAATGATGTAAACTGGCTGCGGCTTCTATCGAAGCTTCTGTTGAAAGTTTGATGAAACGGCACTCTATTCTCAAACATTGCACCAAAATGGCGCACCATAATAGTGCAGAAAAAATCAACACGCGCACTATTATGATGCCTTGATCAAAGCAACAAGTATGAAGATCAGGCCGATGCACCCGTTCAATACACTGAAATCACTGTATGTCACCAAATTGGCACACCACTTGCTAAACACTGTTTGCGAGAGATTTGCTGCGACAGATTGATCTGTCGGCTTCATATACTGATTTACCGGAAACATTGATAAACCGCATATCCAGCACCAGGCGGAATTCGGATTCAAGCGGTCGAAAACAGCCCGAGGAATAGACAACAATGTCCAACAACACTCTTTCCCTGATCAAGGAACATGACATCAAGTGGGTTGACCTTCGATTCACTGACACCATTGGTAAGGAACAGCACGTTTCCCTGCCAATCTCTGAAATTGACAGCGAGTTCTTTGAAGCCGGTAAGATGTTTGACGGCTCCTCCATCGCCGGATGGAAAGGCATTAACGAGTCCGACATGATCCTGATGCCTGACGACAGCACCGCTGTTGTTGACCCATTCACCGATGAAAATACTCTGAACCTGCGCTGCGACATCATCGAACCTGCCACCATGCAGGGTTATGAGCGTGACCCACGTTCTGTTGCCAAGCGTGCCGAAGAGTACCTGAAGTCTACTGGTATTGCTGATACTGCTTTCTTTGGCCCTGAGCCCGAGTTCTTCGTATTTGACGATGTGAAGTGGAAGATCGATATCTCCGGCGCATCCTATGAAGTGAACTCCGAAGAAGCAGCCTGGGCATCCAACGAGATGTTTGAAGGCGGTAACACTGGTCACCGTCCAGGCATCAAGGGTGGTTACTTCCCCGTTCCTCCAGTTGACTCCCTGCACGATCTGCGTGCTGCCATGTGTCAGGCTACTGAGGCCATGGGTGTTCCTGTTGAAGTTCACCACCACGAAGTTGGTACTGCCGGCCAGTGTGAAATCGGCACCCGCTTCAACACCCTGGTTCGCAAAGCTGACGAAAACCAGATTCTGAAGTACTGCGTACATAACGTAGCTCACGCTTACGGCAAGACTGCCACCTTTATGCCCAAGCCTCTGGTAGGTGATAACGGCAGTGGTATGCACGTACACATGTCCCTGAGCAAAAACGGCGAAAACCTGTTTGCTGGTGACGGTTATGCCGGCCTGAGCGATGACGCTCTCTACTACATTGGTGGTGTGATCAAGCATGCGAAAGCCATCAACGCTTTTGCTAACGCTTCAACCAATGCTTACAAGCGTCTGGTACCAGGCTTTGAAGCTCCGGTTATGCTGGCTTACTCAGCCCGTAACCGTTCCGCATCCATCCGGATTCCTTATGTGAACAGCCCGAAAGCACGTCGTGTAGAAGTTCGCTTCCCTGACCCGACAGCCAACCCATACCTGGCTTTTGCTGCCCTGATGATGGCGGGTCTGGACGGTATCAAGAACAAGATTCACCCAGGCGATGCTGCTGACAAGGATCTGTACGATCTGCCACCAGAAGAAGCAGCTGAAATCCCAACTGTTGCAGCCAGCTTTGAAGAAGCACTGGATGCTCTGGATCGGGATCGTGAGTTCCTGACTGCTGGCGGTGTATTTACCAACGATATGATCGATGGTTACCTGGAACTGAAGCGCGATGAGTGCGTCAAGGTTAGCCAGACAACTCACCCTGTTGAGTTTGATCTCTACTATTCCTGCTAATTTTCTGCAGATAACTGGAAGGCCGCTTTGATAAGCGGCCTTTCTTTTTTTCAGCAATTAAAGATGAAGCAACTGCTCCAACGTCTTTCGATCAGGCAGTACTGAGCTTGAAATGCCTTCATCAAGTAACAGATTCATCAACGCCTCAGCCTCATGCTTTCTGAAATTCTTAGGTAAACGACAGTCAGTCCAATAGCCTTCTAACCCGGCCATAACACACAAATATGCAGCCATATGTTCATAAGCGCGGGCTGTGGGGTGTAATGCATCCCAGAAGAAGTGCTCATCAGGCTTTTCACAAACCTTAACGTCACTCTCCCTGACATCAAAAATTGAATGATCTCCGGGGGAACTGTAGCACCCGGGAATTGTTATATTGGTACACCCGTGATCAGTCACAGAAAAACCAAATACTGATGCATGCTGGAAAAACAGCTTCATTGCAGAATACCCATCAGCAAAGACAATTTTTACGTCTGGATACACAGTTTCCAGATACAGTTTGACCTTCGATATCAATCTATTGTGGGCTTCAACAGTCTCAAGAATTTTGGGTACGCTTGGGCTGTTTTGAAAACAGGGAGTAAAAGTCAGATCCGGTAAAGTCCCCCAGCCGATGTGACGTGCACCTTTTAGAATCAGCCGTTCAATAATGCTGACCTGAGTTGCCACAATAGCTTCTACATCCCAGAATTGATTCTGATAGTCATTGGAACCTGATGCCATGATATAAAGAGTATCGGGGTCGAGTCTCTTATGATGCTGCAGATACCAGTGTGCCAGTTCGTATGTACTCGGAAGAATCCATTTTCCTATTCCTCCTGCCAGATATCGCAGCCATTCCTGAGTGTGGACTCTCTGATCCTGCCATAGGCCCAGCCACGACTGAAGAAACTGCCATGATGACACGGACCAGCTTCCGCCAAAGGCCAGATTAACGAACTGATCTGGATCCTGTGTATCCAGCCCTAACATTTCAACGGCCAGCTCACTGGCGAGAGGGCCATTGCTGAAACGCCCCTGGTAATATGCTTTTGGGGGCATAGCCCCCACAAACATACCCACAGGAAGTAAAGACCAACCTGAACTGAAAAGATCATCAAAGTACCAAGGCTTTCCCCTAACTCCCCGGAAGTACTCAAATAGCTGACTGGTGTTACCTGTATCAGACAGGCTGTCCCCAAAAACAACCACCCTTCTCAGCCGAATAAGCTCATCATCAGAAATAACAAGAGTGCTTGATAACAACAAAATCAGACAGGCAAGAACGTACTGCCCTGATCGCTTCAGCCTCCGCCCCATTGGCTGATTCCCCCGCGAATCACTAACATGAGGAGAAATAGAATAGAACAATAAAGGATAAGCATGAGTGGGCTTATACGATTACTAACTGCCGGAATCTCAATACTTCTAGTGACTTTTGCAGTCAATGCAGAGGTTTATAAAGTGATCGACGAAAATGGCAATGTTACCTACACAAACAAAAAAGCTGAGACCAAAAGCAATACGGCTCCAGTTGAACTTGGGCCGATACAGACAATTCCTGCCCCCAAAATCACCCCGTCAAAAACTAAACCAAGGACAAAAGCAGAGACATTCTACAAATCCATTGAAATAACATACCCCTTGGAACAGGAAACGTATCAAAACCCGGAAAGTATTGCTGTCACCCTGAAGAGTACTCCTCCTCTTGGACCTGGCCACCGCTATCGCCTCTCGATTAACGGCAAAACCTTTAACGAGGGAAAAACACCACAGTTTGTTATGGATTATCCGGATCGGGGCTCATACACGATTAAGGCTGAAATTCTGAATGCCAAAGGCAAGAGTCTTATCAGCAGCTCGCCACGCACCATATTCGTGCACAGAAGCAGGGTAAATGCCCCAAAGCCCCAGTCCAAATAATCTCTAAGCAAAAAGAAAGTCCCCTCGACCTCATGCACCAACATGGTGCAACATCTTTTTCTATGCCACACTACTCAGCTGGCATAATCGGATCATGCCTGAAAACAGTGCGCTGCCTGATTGACCTTAAAAGGGTTGAAAGCTCAGCACTTGGCCCACTCTTTCACCTTTGGAAGTCGATATTTCCAAAGAGATGGGCCGAGGAAGATCAATCTGGTTTGCTTTTTGCATTTCTGGATACCAAGACCAATGACAAAGACATTCCAGCACAGTCTCATGCAGCACCAGCTTCTTGAAAACATGACAACTGCCGTTCTGGTTTTTGATGACAAACTCAGAGTGCAGTTTATGAATCCGGCCGCCGAAGCCGTTCTGGCAATCAGTGGGCGGCAGGTTTATGGTCTGTCGATCAAGGAACTATTCAAAGAAAAACCTTCTTCCACAGAAGAGATCAGGGCAGCACTGCAAAGCGGCAATTGTTACAACAAGCGCGAAGCCAGACTGAAACTGGTGAATGGTCATAGTCTGACTGTTGATTACGCTGTCACGCCACTCATAAGCGACTCTGAAACCATTCTGCTGATGGAGCTTCAATCCCGGGATCGCCTGCTTAGAATCAGTCGTGAAGAAACCCTGAAAGCCAAGCAGGAAACTGCCCGCATTCTGGTACGAGGGTTGGCCCATGAGATCAAGAATCCCCTTGGCGGGCTCAGGGGGGCAGCTCAATTGCTGGCACGTGAGCTTCCGAATGAAGATCTTAAGGATTACACCAACGTCATCATCGAAGAAGCAGATCGGTTGAGAAATCTCGTTGACCGGATGCTTGGTCCATTAAAGCTGCCCACAATGGCCCCCATAAATATTCACGAGGTTCTGGAACGGGTCTCCAACCTGATTCATGCGGAAACCAACGGGCAGTTGAAAATTACCCGGGACTACGACCCCAGTATTCCGGATGTTGAAGCCGATGCAGAGCAGCTAATACAGGCCACATTAAATATCGTGCGCAATGCCATGCAGGCAATCAGCCAGCACATGCCTTTAAGCGACGGCCATATTTCCCTGCGTACACGTATTCTGCGCCAGTTCACTATAGGCGACACTCGTCACAAAATTATCTGCCGGGTTGATATTGAAGATAATGGCCCAGGCATTCCCAGAGACATGCTTGAGAATATTTTCTACCCGATGATCAGTGGCCGGGCTGATGGCTCCGGCCTAGGGCTGTCTATTTCCCAGTCTATCCTGACCCAGCACAACGGATTGATAGCCTGCGAGTCAGAGCCAGGAAAAACCGTGTTTTCATTATTTATTCCATTTCAATGCAAAAATAAGAAAGATAAAAACAGGGGAGTGACACTATGAGCGCCGGAACCGTCTGGATCATAGACGACGACAAGTCGATACGCTGGGTTCTGGAGCGAGCACTTGCCCATGAAGAAATAGATAACACAAGCTTCGAAACAGCAGATGCGGTGTTGAAAAAAATCGGATCAGAGCAACCCGATGCCATTATCAGTGACGTTCGCATGCCGGGAACAGATGGCCTGACCATGTTGAGCCGACTTCAGGAAGATTTCCCTGAAATTCCTGTGATCATCATGACAGCGCACTCAGACCTGGACAGTGCTGTTGCCTCATACCAGGGCGGGGCTTTTGAATACCTGCCCAAACCTTTTGATGTTGATGAAGCCGTCGCCCTTATTAAACGGGCATTGAGTCACGCCCAGGAACAGAAAGTTCAATACCCCAAGAACACTCCCGAAGCCACACCCGAAATTATTGGTGAGGCTCCAGCTATGCAGGAGGTATTTCGGGCAATTGGCAGGCTGTCGCAATCCAATATCACCGTACTGATTAATGGCGAATCAGGAACCGGTAAAGAGCTGGTCGCTCATGCCCTGCACCGCCATAGCCCGAGGGCTGCAAACCCGTTTATTCCTCTGAATATGGCCGCTATCCCCAAGGACCTGATCGAGTCAGAGCTATTTGGTCATGAGAAAGGAGCGTTCACCGGAGCCAACCAGCAACGTCGTGGCCGATTCGAGCAGGCTAATGGCGGAACACTGTTTCTGGATGAAATTGGGGATATGCCCGCCGACACCCAGACCCGGCTGCTCAGGGTTCTGGCAGATGGTGAGTTCTACAGGGTTGGCGGACATACTCCTGTATCCGTTGACGTGCGCATTATTGCCGCAACCCACCAGAACCTTGAAGGCCTGGTACAGGAAGGCAAGTTTCGTGAAGACCTGTTTCATCGCCTGAATGTGATCCGTATTCATCTGCCGAGGCTTGGCGACCGGCGTGAAGATATTCCTCTGCTGGCTCTTCACTTTCTGGACAGAGCCGCCCGAGAGCTGGATGTTGAAACCAAAATCCTGCGACCAGAAACTGAAGACTTTATGTGCAGCCTCGACTGGCCGGGTAATGTTCGACAACTGGAAAACACCTGTCGCTGGCTCACTGTTATGGCTTCTGGCAGAGAAGTCCTGATCAGTGATATGCCACCCGAGCTGTCAGAGCAACAGAAAGAACCTGCGACAGGAAACAACTGGGAATTGGCTCTGCGAAACTGGGCCGATCAGCGCCTTGCTCAAGGGGATGTCGGTATTCTGGATCAGGCTATCCCTACATTTGAGCGCATCATGATTGAAACCGCACTCAAGCATACCTGCGGTCGAAGGCGTGATGCCTCTCACCTTCTGGGCTGGGGCCGAAATACCCTGACCCGGAAGATTAAAGAACTGGATATGGAAACCGGTAAAAACGAGCAGGAAGAGCCTGCCGAAGATATTGTTTCTTGAGTATCGATAACCAGGCTCTATGAGCCTGGTAGCAACTTTACTCTTTCAACCCACCAATAAAACCAACCTGCCGCCAGGCTTCATAGCTGACTATGGCCACAGCATTGGAAAGGTTCAGGCTGCGACTTGTTGGCAGCATTGGAATACGCAGACGGTGTTCTTCCGGAAAGCTATTACGAAGATCATCCGGCAATCCGCTGGTTTCCGAACCAAACAGGAGTACATCCCCTTCCTGGTATTCCAGCTGATCATGGGGACGACTGCCCTTTGTAGTACAGGCAAGAATTCGAGCACCCTTTACCGCCTCAAGGAACGCTTGGTAATTTGGATGAACACTGACATTAGCCAGGTCATGATAATCCAGCCCGGCACGCCGCACTTTTTTCTCATCCAGATCAAAACCCAGAGGCTCAATCAAATGCAGACGGCAGCCGTTATTTGCCACTAATCGAATAATATTTCCGGTATTGGCGGCAATTCGCGGTTCATAAAGTGCAATATGGAACATAGCAGGACTGGCTTAGTGTCTAAACAGGGGACGCGAGTATAATTGAACTGTTAAATACAAAAACAGGAAGAATTCAAGTACTTAACTATCCTCTACGAATAAGCTAAGAATAATACGTATATCACAATGAATTTAAAGACAGCTCTTCAAAGTTACTTCGGCCTGACATTGCTGGCTTTATCCTTTCTCTCATGCTCTGTTTATGCAGATATCTCAGTTGATAAAGCCATTGTCGAATTCAGACCTAATGGGGAGTACTACACCGATATTAAAGTGCAGAACAATGCCAACAAGAAAGCCTACGTCTCTGTTTCTATAAAGGAGGTCATTAAACCAGGCCAGCCCGATGAAAAGCGTGAAGAACTGTATGATCCTGATAAGGCTCTACTGGTTGCGACACCGTCCCGCCTGATCATTGAAGCAAACCAGTCCTCTCCTGTTCGTTTACTCAACCTTGATGAAGACCATAACCAGGAGAGGATTTATCGGGTTCTGGTTGAACCTGCCAGTGCAAAATTCAAGGCGGAGCAGGATGCCGTACAGGTACTGGTTTCCTACGATATTCTCGCTATCGTGCGCCCGGAAAAACCGGTGACCAAAATCCTTGCGTCACGCAAGGGAAAAAACATAGTTTTTTATAACGCAGGCAATACCAACATTTTTCTGGAGAGGGGGAAACAGTGTAATCCTGCAAATAAGAGCCAGTGTGAGGATATTCTCGGATCACGCCTCTATGCTGAAGCAAGCTGGACAACGGATCTGCCGTTTGAGTCTGATGTGGAGTTCAGCCTGAATGATGGAGAGTCGGCACCAACAAGTATCTTTAATGGCAAAGATAAGTTGCCTGACTCCATGCCAAAACCTCTAGCAGATTAAACATCAGGTATACAAACCAGTTTTCCGAGAAGAACCACTCCTCGCCTTTTTCTTTTTTCTGTCGGAAGCTTCGCCAGGCAGGTCTGCCCATTTTCCATTATCACCTTCAACGCAGTCACGCTGGGCACAAGGCGGGTTTGAAATAGGCCCCGCCCATCAGTCACTGTCTTATCCTGTGAATTTTCCAGAACAGCTCCTGATATAGCCTTGCCCTGTTCATTCTGAATCCGCCCTAGTACCGGCTCAACCTGAGTCACTTCAAACTTCACCTTTGCAACATTACCCGGATAAAGCGTGACATGCTGAACACGTTCTTCATAATCTGAAAAGCTGTTGGCTGCAGGACGAATGGAAATTCCATACTCGCCATACGGAGATAAAGTCACAGGAACCCTCTCTCCTGTTTGCCCCTTGGCGACAACCCTGTCGTTGACGAGGATGTCAAACTGACTGTTTCCTTCCCCTTCCAGCACAACCAGGGCAGCACTATCGCTTAACTGGCTGCCACCGATGGCAATGCCCTTGGCGCTGGCTAACAGGCTTGTGCTGAACTGACCAATATAGTTGGTCACATTTTCCCCTTTTTCAGGCCAGGTTCGGTTGATACTGGCCCGGCCACCAATACGCTGACCAGTAAAAGTCATATCAGCGCCAACTGAACGCTGCTGTCTTTGTCTCTCGACAAAGCCTCCAAGGTTTATGCTGTTTCTCCCAACAACCTCCAAATCACGCAGGTTGCCATCTACACGGCTGGCCATTGCCAGCTCCTGATTATCTTTGGTTCTTGTTTCCTGACGGGTTTGCTTGAAAGTAATTTCAGAGAACTGGGTTCTTTGGGCGAGGGTCAGCCCGACCAGTAACTGATTCAGATTTTTTGTCCGAGAACCGGTAATAGACATCCGCAGATCCGTTCGAACACCACGAATCAAAGGCCATTCCATACGAACATGGTCAGTGATAGTTGTGCTGATATCGCCTTCAGCCTTTTTCCAATCCCTTCCCAGTTCAACACTGGTATCCTGGATCACGCTGCTGACACTGAACTGACCAGAGCGAAAGCCCTTCTCTAAAAGTGAACTCTTTCCTTCTTTCTTATGGTTCAACTCACGGTAGCTGGCCTGGCTCTGGAGACCTTGTCCGTGCCAGCGAACTTCACCATAGAGCCCCTGCCGGTTGTGACGGGCCAGCATAATGCCACCGGCAAAATCAAAGCTATGCCCTAGATGAAGGAGTCCTGTTTCAACCAGCGCATCACTGTTATTGACCGTGGAGGCAATGCTCAGGGAAGTGCTCTCCTGCAGCAGAAAGCTGTAGCCACCCCGGCCAACCCAGCCTTTACCAGTTCGAGGCCAGTACTCCTGCCTGACATTCTCCATTGGCCGTCCGATTTCAAAAAAGTAAATCGGGTCGTTCCGACCAGGAAGCCTGTTGCTCTTTACAAATAGCTGTGTCTGCTCATCAACTAAACGGGTGCCATCAAACACCTTGATTGTCAGGTTGTAAGCCCCCTGGGGCAGTTTATTGGTATCGATCTGCTGACGGCCAGCTTCCAGCAGCATGGCATCCAGCAACTTGCCATCCCGATAAATCTCCACTCGCCCTCTTACGGGCAGAAACACCACTAATGGCGTGATATTCAGGGCTGCATCCTGAACCAGGGTTTCTGATGAATGAGCAATCCTGCCCCCCAGGAGCAAAGAATCTGCAGAAAAGCTAAGCCCAAAGCTGCTGCCACCAAAGAGTCCCCCCTGTATTTCCTGCCCCTGAAGGTCTCTCTCCAGGTACAAAGAGGATATATTGGCATGCTCTGTCTTGTCGTAATTCCAGTCAGCAAAGACATGGTTCTCCTGGAAAGCCATAACAGAACGCCCGTACCAGGAATAATGATCAGTTGAATCCTTAGCCCTGGCTCCAGACATGCTCAGGCTTAGGCCCTGAATGGCAGAGAAGCCCGTTGAGGCACCGCTGAGGTAGCGGTTTTGATTCAGCGTCCTTACTTTCAGATAGGCAGGGTTAATATAAACAGTCGCTCGAAAATGACGGGCATCAAATACCACAGAGGCAATCTCAGGCTCGGGAATGGGGCATTCTGATTTCTGGTGACAGATAAAGCTTTGATTGGCACTGAGCTTCCCTGCAAGAGCCGCTGAAATAATTCCGGCATTCAGAACATCCGGAAATAAACCCACAACCTTTGCCGCGTCAAAGAAACGGATCCAGCTGGTCGTAAACTCTGCCTGTATAGAACCCGCCTTCCTGTCACGAAACCAGATTTCAACCTCGGTTTCCCTTGCAGCATCAATGTTTTTAAACCCTGGAGGAATCTCTTCTTCTTCCTCATCAAAGACAGCTGCACCCTTCTCATCAGCAATACCCCATCCGCTCCATACAAAGGTTGAAGCAAGAATGAAAGCAAGGAAAAATGCGCGGAATGCGTCAGGCATAGCCGTTTAATCTTGAGACTCTCTCCGTTTTATCGGGATTCCACGGTTATTCTCAAGAGTCCCTGGTAGTTCCCGGAGTTGGCCCCGAGCTCATGTTCAGGCTGTACTTTCACCTGGATGGAAGCGTTGGGCTGCCCCCGGCAATCAAAATATGAGTCTCCCTGATAGGCCTGGCTTAACTCCCCGGAGGCAAGCATTTCAGCAGGTCTGGCCCCCGATTTCCACAACACCTGATAGGACAGTTCAATGCTGCCGCTTTTCAATACATAAGCCCCCTGGCTGCCATCTCCCCGCATGCGAACGGCATAACGGCCAAAGCCATTTCGAAAAATGCAGGCATCGATCTTTCCCTCAGAAGGACTGTTTCCAGTGAAGTCTGGCAGCAGTAGTGGGCCAGCCACCTTCACATCAACCTGCTCAGGCACCTCCAAGGAAAGCAAAGTATCAAAAGCATGAATATCCTGCTCATCAATCTGTAGCCTCAGTTTTATAACCTGCGTATACAAACCTCCGGCTACTGAACCAGATACCTTCTGAGGCATGGCTTCCAAATAGAAGATATCAGCCTCATTGGAGCAGTGACTGGATATTGAAGAACCTCTGGCAAGAATATCTCCACTGCGTACCGGAATAGTACGCCCACTTTTTTCCGGCCTGACACTTAATTGGAAGGGAACAGGGTCGGCTTGTGACCCCGAAGCTTTAAGCTGCAGTCCACCACCAGGAAGGGAGAAAACAACCCGCCAGTTTCGACTGAGTTTCTCAGCACTGTCATTTCTAATACAAAAACGTCCGGACTGGGGGTTCCCAAAGTTGGTGAGCGCAATACGCTCATCACCAGTCAATTGAATGACTGGCTGGCCTGCGTAAGCCGAAGAAATACTCAGGAAAATAAGTATTGGAAGAACAAGAGGCATTCCCTGTCTCTTTGTAGAAGTATGCACTTCAGTCTAGTCAGTCAAATGAAAGACAAAATGTTTAACTGAGCTTTAACCCTATTAAGAGGATCACTCTGCCGAGAATGTCAGTTTAAGAGTCGTGTTATAGTTTCCTGTTTGAACATTTTTGGTCTGGGCTGAAACAAAAAGCTGAGTCGCAGTTTGAGCACAGTCCTTCTCTGTAGCTACTGCGGAAACAGGGACTTGCTTATTAGGTGGTACGCTATCCCCACTTTTATTTGAAGATGTATCAGCAATTTTCACGTCAATAGGGACGTCCTGTTTGCCAGCACTTTTTAATACAAATGCTCCGCCGCTAACTGGAGAAACCGCAACTTTAGCTTTCTTCTGTTCAGCGTTATTTGTAATCACACAGTAATTTTTTGACCCTGAAGCTACTTCATTTGGCCCAGGAAGTAGAACCAGTTCTCCTGCTTCCATCTGGGTAACTTTAATTCGGTGGGAAATATTCAACTTAACCACAACATCCAAACTTTGAGCAGTGCTGTAACCATCTTCCTGAGCAGTAACCAGAAATGAAAATGCCACACACAGGGCTGAAACAAGACAGATGCCTATCCAGCGAATTTTCCGGAATAACTCTTTTGGATCGAGCAAATCCTTAATCATGAGGGACTCCTCTTCCTGTTCATGCCTTATTTTACTGTTGTTAGTCATTTCCAAGCCTCTGCCATCCACAGGTGTTTGATAATTCTTACTGGCTATGGGTTCCCCAAAAGAGGGTCAGCGTGGCTGACGAGCATGTCAGGATAGGCAAAAATAGAAAAACCGCCAGCAGAGGGCCTGCATGGCGGTTTTTCTGTGAAAGGCAGTAAGTCTTCTTTGCAGAATATTACTGCTGAGTTTCGTTAGCAGCCTGCTGCTGAGCCTGCAGATACAGGGCATCAAAGTTCACAGGAGCCAGCATCAGAGCAGGGAAGCTGCCACGGGTAACCAGGCTGTCGATGGTTTCACGGGCATATGGGAACAGCAGGTTAGGGCAGAAAGCACCCAGAGTACGGTGCAGATCAGCGTCAGGCAGGTTGCGCGCCAGGAAGATACCAGCCTGCTGTACTTCAGCAACAAACGCAGTCTCTTCGCCATTGCTTACGGTTGCGGTCAGAGACAGAACCACTTCATACATGCCTTCTTCTTCCAGAGCAGTATTGGTGGTGTTCAGGTCTAGCTTCACTTCTGGCTGCCACTGAGTCTTGAAGATCTCAGGTGCCTTGGGGGACTCAAAGGACAGATCCTTGATGTAGATACGCTGCAGTGCGAACTGTGGCTGCTGTTCCTGAGTTTGCTGATTGTCAGACATCGTTCTTTCCTTTAATTACCTTGAAAACCCTGTTCCATCATTAACAGGGTTCATACACTCAAGGCTGTATTAGTCAGCGTTGAGAAGCTGGTCGAGTTCTCCAGTGGCCTCAAGGGCATAGAGATCATCACAGCCACCAACATGTTTAGTGCCAATCCAAATCTGGGGGACTGAAGTCCGGCCTGCTTTTTCTGCCATCTGCTGGCGAACGTCAGGTTTGCCATCAACAGAGATAACCTCAACAGGCACGCCTTTTTTGGCTAAGAGGGCAAGCGCACGATAGCAGAAAGGGCACCACGATGAACTGTAAACAATGGCTTCCTGCATTGCTGTCTCCGTTTTTTTACTTTGAAAATACCATCTCATGATTCGATACAAAAATGGCATTTTTCCGATCATGGCGTCTTCTCAACCCGAGACTATTTTTTGACCAGCGGCAGGCTTTCTCCCTGCCAGGAGCTGATACCACCGCTCAGTCGCACAACCTGCTCAAAGCCTGCATCTTTCAGCTGCTTGCCTGCGGCACCAGTATGCTGCCCCATGGCGTCCACCAGAATAATTGTTCCGGATTTGTGCTTCTCCAGCTCATCCATACGCGTTTTAAGGCTGACATGGGGAATGTTGATCGCACTGGTAATAAAACCACGGGAATATTCTTTCTTATCACGCAAGTCAACCAGGGTTGCGCCCCCTGCATTCATCATCTGGGTCAGCTCCTGAGTGCTGATACTTTGACCACCCTTACGCATCTCAGTAAAGGCCAGCATCGCCAGCAATACGGCAAAGGAGCCGGTCAGCATGGGATGGTTAATGATGAATTCGATTAATTGTTCCATTAGAAAAGCCGGACAACCCAAAATTACGACAAGTTGGCAAGTATACAGACTGACAGAACAATTTCACCATTCCGGGTCAATGGAACAGGATCGGAAATAAATTTGAAAAAAAATTGAATCCATCCTTTCAACTTCTTCGCACCAAGCTGCAGAGGTACAAAGATGGATAACCTTTGTACCTAAATCGAGCTATTTACAAAAAATAGCTCGGATGTTACTAATTGCTCACACCTTGAGTTGTGCTTAGAGGGTTTTAGCTATGGGCGGATGTTGCGACGGGAGGTTTCCCTACGGAAAGCATACATGTTTTTATGATCGTGAAGAGCCAAAATGGGGTCAGATCATACCACTCGTTATGCTGGCGATTCCGATTCTTGGTTACCTGCTCTCTGCATAATTAAAGAATCTTTCAAAGGCAGCTGCTGCCTTTGTTTCAACAAATAATAAAAATTACGGGATGAAATTCCCTGAATATCAACGTGCGCAAAACTTGTTACTTTTGGGGGTTGTAGCAGGTTCAGAATTCAATCACTTGAAAAAATAATCATTATGGGAATGCTTACGGTGAAGTGAATCTCCTTCTTTACAGCACTCGTAAGTTTTTCCAACACCATTCAATAAAATAAAAAGGGTAGAGATCCTTATGGAAGCACTTACCTCTTTCTTTAGCAGTCTTAACTCCATTGTCTGGGGACCAGTCATGCTGGTTCTGATTCTGGGTACAGGTTTATTCCTGATGCTCGGACTCAAGCTGATGCCAATTCTTAAATTGGGGACAGGTTTTCGATTAATGTGGAAGGGCAGAAGCTCTTCAGATAAAGAACAAAGTTCAGGTGAAATCTCTCCATTCCAGGCTCTTATGACCGCGCTTTCTGCAACCGTTGGTACCGGTAATATTGCAGGCGTAGCAACAGCTGTATTCCTGGGGGGGCCAGGTGCTCTGTTCTGGATGTGGTGCACAGCATTGGTCGGAATGGCAACCAAGTACTCTGAAGCCGTGCTGGCAATCAAGTACCGTGAAGTTGGTAAAAATGGTGAGCATGTCGGTGGCCCGATGTACTACATCAAAAATGGTTTGGGAAAGAAATGGGCCTGGATGGGAACAGTATTTGCCGTGTTTGCTTCCATAGCTGCCTTTGGTATCGGTAATACTGTTCAGGCGAACTCCGTTGCCGCTGTTCTTGAAACAAATTTCAGTATTCCTACATGGGTTTCCGGTCTGGTGATCATGGTACTGGTTGGCGCAGTACTATTAGGCGGTGTAAAGCGTATTGGTGCAGTGGCAGGCTCACTTGTCCCTACTATGGCCATCGCTTATCTGGTTGCCGGTATTGCCGTTCTGTTTGTGAATGCTGACGCTATTCCGGCAGCTCTTGATCTTGTGTTCACTCAGGCCTTTACCTCAACAGCAGCGGAAGGTGGTTTTGCCGGTGCAGCTGTCTGGATGGCTATTCGATTTGGTGTTGCCCGCGGAATCTTCTCTAACGAAGCAGGTCTGGGCTCTGCTCCTATTGCCCACGCCTCCGCGCAGACCAATGATCCTGTTCGCCAGGGTCTGGTGGCCATGCTGGGTACCTTTATTGATACCATTATCATCTGCTCCATTACCGGTCTGGCTATTATCACTTCCGGTCTCTGGACATCCGGCGATTCCGGCGCAGCCCTGACCTCTGCCGCATTTGCCAAGGCTCTGCCCGGTGTTGGTAACTATATAATTGCCGTTGCCCTGAGTATCTTTGCTTTCACAACCATTCTGGGCTGGGCTCTGTATGGCGAAAGAAGCATTGCATACCTCTTTGGTGTCAAAGCTATTACTCCTTACCGCATTGCCTGGATTATCGCCATTCCGGCCGGTGCTGTTCTGAGCCTTGATTTCATCTGGCTGGTTGCAGATACCCTGAATGCCATGATGGCCCTGCCTAACCTGATTGCCCTGATTCTTCTGAGTCCTGTGGTATTCAAATTAACCAGAGAATACTTCTCATCTGATAGAAAAGAGGCAAGCGTCCCAACAAGCTAATACCGTCCTCAGCAAGGCAGTCATGCAAATGTGACTGCCTTGTCCTGCCTTTTTAAACCAATGATTTCGCACACTTTCTCACAGGCTATTGTCCGGTATTGGTAAGTATTCTACGTAGCCTCAATGCCCGGAAAGCGCTAGAATTCACACTTTGAATTTCCTCACGCGACGCCGAAACAGCATGACAAAGCGCACTACAACTGCACTGCTGATTCTTGATGGCTGGGGCCATCGTGAATCCGCAGAATCCAACGCCATTCTTGCAGCCAATACTCCGAACATGGATCGCATGTGGGCTAAAAACCCGCATTCCCTGATCTCCGGTTCCGGTGGTGATGTTGGCCTGCCGGACGGCCAGATGGGTAACAGTGAAGTGGGTCATATGAATCTGGGCGCTGGTCGCATCGTCTACCAGGACCTGACTCGTATCACCAAATCCATCAAGGACGGTGAGTTTGCCCACAACCCTGAGCTGGTTAAGGCTGTCGATGCAGCTGTTTCCACAGGCAAGGCCGTTCATATCATGGGTCTGATGTCTCCCGGCGGCGTTCACTCCCATGAAAGCCACATCCACGCCATGATTGAAATGGCCGCTGAACGGGGTGCCAAGGAAGTTTATGTTCACGCCTTCCTTGATGGTCGTGACACTCCTCCCCGCAGCGCCAAAGCATCCCTGGAAAAGACCGATGCTCTGCTGCAGAAACTGAATGCCGGTCGTGTCGCCAGCATTATCGGCCGTTATTACGCTATGGACCGTGACTCCCGCTGGGAGCGCGTGGAAGAAGCCTGGAACCTGATAACTACAGGTGAAGGCGCATTCACTGCTGCTACCGCAGTTGAAGGTCTGGAAGCCGCTTACCAGCGTGATGAAAACGACGAATTCGTTAAAGCCACCAGCATTGTTCCTGCAGGCAAAGAAGCTGCAGTGATGAAAGATGGCGATGCCGTTATCTTTATGAACTTCCGTGCTGACCGCGCCCGCCAGCTATCCCGTGTATTTGCTGATGATGCTTTCGATGGGTTTACCCGCAAGCAGCGTCCTGCATTGGCCGGTTTCGTTATGCTGACCCGCTACGCTGACAGTATCCCTGCTCCCTGTGCTTTCCCACCAGCAACGCTGGTTAACACCATGGGCGAATACATGGCCAAGCTGGGCAAAACCCAGCTGCGTATTGCTGAAACCGAGAAGTACGCCCACGTAACCTTCTTCTTCAGCGGTGGCCGTGAAGAGCCTTACGGCGGTGAAACCCGTATCCTGGTGAACTCGCCCAAGGTTGCTACCTATGACCTGCAGCCAGAGATGAGCGCACCGGAAGTGACCGAAAAGCTGGTTCACGCCATTGAAAGCAGTGAGTACGACCTGATCATCTGTAACTATGCTAACGGCGATATGGTTGGTCACACTGGCGTGTTTGATGCAGCAGTCAAAGCTGCTGAATGTGTAGACACCTGTGTTGGCCGCATTGTCGAAGCCCTGGAAAAAGTGAACGGCCAGTGTCTGATCACTGCCGACCACGGTAACGCTGAACAGATGGAAGACCCATCTACCGGTCAGGCTCACACTGCTCACACCTGCGAAGCAGTGCCTCTGATTTACTCTGGCCCGAAAGATATTGTCCTGAAGGATGGCAAGCTGTCTGATATTGCTCCAACTCTGCTATCACTGATGGCGCTGGAACAGCCGGAAGAGATGACTGGCCACTCTTTGATCTAACACTCCGTCAGATCATAAGCAGATATAGAGTGGCCGTTTAATGGTCACTCTATTTCGCTTTTCCCAGAAATCTAAATGCACCCGGAAGCCAGGTGATTTCTGCCGGAGTCTGTAAGACCGGCTCACCATCATATTGAAGAAGAATCGGGCTTTCTCCATCTTCATGTCTAATAGCTGCGTTTGTAAACTCAACCATCTTGCTTCCAGGCATTCTCCTGCCCAGTTGGTGGTGTAATAAATCCCAAAGAATTTGAAAACGACTTGAAGAAGGTTCAATCAGCATGGCTCCCTTATCGCTTTCTGGTTTCATCGCTGGGAAAAACCTCTGCCCTCCTCCAACTGTTGGGCCACAACCTCCAAGAATCATCCCCAGATTAAAATTTTCCCGGCTTAACTCATCCAAGGCGACGTGCACTTTTCTGGCCTTCCAGTTCATGAGAGAAAGCAGCGTGATAGCCGGGTATTTCAAAAATCTGGGTATCCAGTTAAGTACTGGCCTTTCTCTTATATTGCGATCGTGACGATATTTAATAAGCCCACCATCTGCACAAACGCCGAGGTCAAACTCATCTACAGCATACTTACGAATCAAGTTACCACCTTCACCTAATCGATCAGCCTGAATCCGGTAAGCGCCATAACTTACTGTCCTGCCACCCCACCGAATAATGTCGAGAGCTTTTTTAAGGTTAAAAGGGATTCCAAGGGTTCGGGCGATGTCATTGCCAGTTCCGCAGGGCAGAACACTAAAAACAACATTCTTCTTACCATGCAGGTTCTGGACAACTTCACTGACAGTACCATCACCGCCAACTGCAACCATGAGAACCTGGTCATCATCGCTTTCCGACTCACTTTCCCACTCGTCATATAATCTTTCAGCTATCTCAGGAACTGCTCCCGGGTATGAGCTTTCAGCAACTTCGTACGTCAGCTCCTCATCAGAAGCAACCGTCATTGAATCTTTGGGGATAAACAGCTTGCGAACATATTTGTCGTGAATCGACATCCATGTGCTGGCGCACCGACCAGAATTGCTAGCTCCATTAACGATAAAACAAACATGGGATATCCCGGCTTCCAGAGGGGATGAAGCCAGAGCCAGAACGGTAATAAACCACAGAAATATTTTTCTGCTGAAAACACCAGTCTCAAATCGTTTGTATAACATTTGAATAACTTCGTCTGAAATAACTGGTTGGAAACAATAGTATGAAACCAGTTTTTATTGATATCCCCGGTGTTCCTGCTCATTTATTGCTTTAATCGAATAATGGTAAAGCGTTTTTCCTGAACGATATTGCCCACGCTGGAGAAAAATGATGTCCTCTCTCTACCGGCAAAGGCTTTCTCTGGGCATAATGAATGGCACGAGCCGCGATAGAAACCGCAATGAAAATCCAGTCACTGACATTCAGCCTGATCATGGCCTTATTGCTGGTCATGCCACCCTCTCCTGCAGTCGCAGAGAGTGATTCCGCTCGCCTTGAGCGTATCAACAGGGATATTAAAGAACTGCGGGTTCTTCTCGATAAAATCCGGAAAGAACGCAGCAGCATTGAAACGCGCCTTGAGCAATCAGAAAAAGAACTGAACCGCGTTAAGGGCAGCATCCGTAAAACGGAGAAAGAGCTGAAAGAGGTCAAGATCGAAGAAAAAAAGCACCAGGCCCGGCGCAGTGAACTGAAGAATGAACAGTCTCGTAACCAGAAGGTGGTTGCCAAGGCTATCAAAGCTGCCTACGTCGCCGGGCAGGATCCCCAGCTGAAAGTCATCCTGAACCAGCAAAGTCCCTCTCAGGCCGGGCGGATGATGGTCTATTACGACCGGTTTGCCCAGGCTCAGTCAGATGCGTTGCTTGCACTCAGGGAAAGTGATCGCAAACTGGCTCTTACAGAAGACAAGCTGGTTCGCGCCAGCAACACCATCAGCGATAAAAAAAACAGGCTGGCAGCCCAGGCAAAAGAGATGGATGCCCAAAGCAAAGAGCGACAGCTGATACTGGCCAAGCTCACTGCAAGTGAGAAGACCAGCGGTTCCAAACTCGGGCGCCTGGAAAAAGAACAGCAGGAGCTTCAGGAAATCCTCTCATCCATCACCACCATTGAGTACGTTGCTTCAATTGATAAACCTTTTAAGAAAGAACGCGGCAAAATGCAGTGGCCGGTTAAAGGGAAAATTCTTCATCGTTACGGTGAAAAGCGCAGCGAATCCAAGGTTCCCTGGAATGGCGTATTTATTAATGCCAGTGTCGGCACAGCTGTTAAAGCCCCTCACCATGGCAGAGTCATCTTCTCCGACTGGATGAAGAGTTTTGGTCAGCTGTTGATTATCGATCATGGCGGTGGCTATATGACTTTATATGCACACAATCAGGAGCTGCTGAAAACTGTTGGCGACTGGGTGCTTCCAGGGGAAAAGATTGCACTGGTTGGTGACAGTGGAGGCCAGCCAAGAGCCGGGCTTTATTTTGAAATTCGCTATAAAGGCCGCCCCTCCAACCCTCAGGCCTGGTTACGAGGCTAGGTTCTGTTTCTCCAGATATACTCATTAAGTTCTGTTTATTAAATTAACGCCCGTACAAGGAAGACAAAAAGAGGCTGCACGTAAAAAATGGTTAATAAATCCTATCAGCAGGAGCATTGCATGCCCTTTCCACTCATTAATCGATTTTGGGCTTTTCGTACCTGGGGGCTGGGGTTATGCCTGGTTCTTTCGCTGGCTTTGACTTCCGGCCAAATCTCGGCTGAGGAAAAACAGCCAGAGAATGCCGGCACTTCTCTAAAACCTGAAAAAGGCAGCCTTCCTCTTGATGAGCTTCGCGCTTTCACGGAAGTCATGCAGAGAATCAAGTCATCTTACGTTGAACCCGTTACTGATACTGAGCTTCTGGAAAACGCTATTCGCGGCATGCTGGATAACCTTGACCCTCATTCAGCCTATCTGGAGCCGGAAGATTATAAAAACCTCGAACAGAGCACATCCGGAGAATTTGGTGGCCTTGGAATAGAGGTTGGCAGTGAAGATGGCATGATCAAGGTAATCACGCCCATCGATGACACACCTGCTCAACGAGCCGGTGTAAAAGCCGGCGACCTGATTATCAAAATCGACGATACACCGATTCGCGGTATGGGCCTGAAAAAATCAGTTGAACTGATGCGTGGTAAACCCGGCGAACCGATCAAACTGACCATTATCAGGGAAGGCGCCAGTCAGCCACTCGATATTACTGTTGTTCGAGATATCATCCGGATTGAAAGTGTCAGACATCGCACGCTGGAGCCTGGCCTAGGTTATATCCGTGTCAGTCAGTTCCAGGTCGATACCGGCAAAGAGGTTGTCGACTCTATTAAAGAACTGGCCAAGTCGCAGGAAAACGAACAGCTGAACGGTCTGATTCTGGACCTTCGCAACAACCCCGGCGGTGTCCTTCAGGCAGCAGTTGATGTTGCAGACGTATTTCTGGATGACGGGCTTATTGTTTATACAAAGGGCCGGATTCCAAACTCTGATATGAGTTACAGCGCCAGCAAAGCAACCCCAGCCGGAAAAATGCCTCTGGTTGTCCTGATCAATGGTGGCTCAGCATCAGCTTCGGAAATTGTTGCCGGAGCCCTGCAGGATCATCGGCGTGGCATTGTTGTTGGTACCAAGAGTTTTGGTAAAGGCTCGGTGCAGACTGTTCTTCCGCTATCCACAGATAATGAGCGCGGCCTTAAGCTGACCACAGCCCTTTATTACACTCCGGGAGGACGCTCTATTCAGGCTGAAGGCATTATGCCGGACATTACCGTCGACAATGCCAGTGTCACCAGGGTCAAGGAAGATCAGGGATATCGTGAGTCAGACCTGAAAGGCCATCTGGACAATGCAGATGATAACAAGAGCAGCAACAAGAACTCTTCTAACACAGGTGCCAGTGAAAGTGAGCAACCACTTGATGTCACTGACTACCAGTTGAACCAGGCTCTTAATATCCTGAAAAGCCTTTATCTCTCCAACCAGAAAGGGAGTGGGCAGTCTATTTCCACTCTCCATTAATCAGCGCCCTTTCTAATAGCTAGGCAGGTAGTTAATACTGCTACCCGTCTGGTTATTGGCTCTCTCCTCTTACCTCTATAACCTGCGCCAGTTTTTATTTGATGACTGTGGATATTGGTCTGGTTATGGCGTCTAACTCAGGTATATCAGGATTAAGTACTTCTTATCCCTCGACAGTGCCAACGAGCAGTGTTGTCACGACAACATCCACTGTCACGACAACAACCCGCGATGGTAGGAGGGCTGCCAAACAGCTGAAGGCGCTTCAAAAAAAAGTTCTAGCTAACCCAAACGATACTCCTGGCTGTGTAGCCATTACGGATACATCTCCAACTCATAGCTCCGGTTCATCTGATGATGATTTTCCGATAGCACCACCTCCATCCAAACGCGCGGCATTTTCCACTCAGCCAACAACTACGTATTTATCGTCTACACCACCCCGAACGTCTCGGACAAGAACACCAGTACAATATGAACGGAGATACGCTACCAGGCCTCCTGCCCCAAATCTGAAGAAGGCATCAACAAGCATAGGCATTCAGGTCTCGACAGAAACAGAACGAAATCAACATGACATTGATGAGCGCCAGGCAAAAGAGAGAGAAAGCACTGAACGCCTGTTACGAATTGCTGAACTTGAAACTCAATTACAAGGCATGCAGAGCCAGATTCAAAACCTGACTCAAGACGCACTTCAAAGCAGGTTTCAACAATATGCTATTAATGAGTACGAGCAAGAACTACTCATTTTGAAACTGACCCAGCAATTGATCTGTGACGATACAAACAATTTTGCAGAAGCTATGGCTCTACTCCCCTGCAATCATGCTGCGGATGCTTCTCACTGGGTGCAGTGTCACCCAAGATACTATCGCTGCCAGAGCTATGGCTGCCATGCGAGACTTCAAACAGAAGCCACTGTGAAAAAAAGAGATCAAGTTATCAGAGAACTTGTACCGCTGGTGCTTGCACGACAGGCTGGTTTTTTTGAAGAGCCACACAGGATTGATGTAATTCAGGAATTTTGCGTCAAAGTTTACATGTGTACAGACCCACTTCCTGATAAAGGTGTTCGCTGGTTCACACTTCGCAAACAGTGTATTCAAAAAATCAAACAGGCTGTTACTGAAGCAGCGACAGAACTCAACGAAAAAATACGAGAACACCTTGATCAAGATCATTAAACCATTATTAATTACTCTTCTTTAAACCAGCGCTTATTCAATCCTGCACTAAGTTTTTTCATAATCCGCGCAAGTGAAATCCCCTAACACACATGGACTAACCCGTGAAAAAATCTCACTTGCTGAAAACAACAGCTCTGGCCTCAGTTATTGCTGCCACACTTGCTGGATGCGCCACCACTTCCGCCCCTGCTCCCCAGTGGGAAGAAGGTAAAACTTACGATCTGACTGTTCTGCATACCAACGATAACCACGGCCGCTTCTGGCACGACAAGCGTGGTCAGTATGGTATGGCTGCCCGTAAAACTCTGATTGATCAGATCCGTGCAGAAGTTGAAGCCGAAGGCGGTCAGCTGCTGCTGCTGTCCGGTGGTGATATCAACACGGGTGTACCTGAGTCTGACCTGCAGGACGCTGAGCCTGATTTCAAGGGCATGAGCCGTATCGGCTATGACGCCATGGCTCTGGGTAACCACGAATTCGATAACCCTCTGAAAGTTCTGCTGAAGCAGGAAGAGTGGTCCAACTTCCCATTCCTGGCTGCCAACATCTACAAAGATGGCAACCGTCTGTTTGACCCTTACAAGATTTTTGAAAAGGGCGATATGCGCATTGCTGTTATCGGTCTGACCACCGAAGACACTGCCAAGCTGGGTAACCCTGAATTTATCAGCGATATCACCTTCACCGACCCAAAGGTTGAAGCCAGAAAAGTCATCGCTGAAATCAAGCAAACTGAAAATCCTGACATCATCATCGCAGCCACACATATGGGTCACTACCAAAATGCTATGAGCGGTATCAACGCTCCTGGTGATGTGACTCTGGCCCGCTCTCTGGAAGTTGGCGACCTGGATATGATTATTGGTGGTCACTCCCAGGAGCCTGTCTGCATGGAAGGCAAGGACGATGTTAACGAGAAGTACAAGCCAGGTATGACCTGTACTCCTGATCAGCAAAACGGCACCTGGATCATGCAGGCTCACGAATGGGGCAAGTATGTTGGCCGTGCTGACTATGAATTCAAGAATGGTGAGCTGAAGCTGGTTTCCTACGACCTCATTCCAGTTAACCTGAAGAAGAAGATCAAGGTTGACGGCAAGAAGACCTACGTTCTGATCGAAGACGAAATCAAGCAGGATCCAGAACTGAAGGAATTCCTGAAGCCTTACCAGGAAAAAGGTCAGGACTCCCTGCAGAAGAAAGTTGCTGAAACTGATGCCAAGCTGGAAGGTGACCGTAATGTTGTTCGTTTCCAGCAGACCAACCTGGGTCATATCATTGCCCAGGCTCAGGCAGAGCGTTCCGGTGCAGATTTCGGCGTAATGAACTCCGGTGGCGTGCGTGATTCCCTGAGCGAAGGTGAAATCACCTACAAGGACGTTCTGACTGTACAGCCTTTCGGCAACATCATCACCACCGTTACCATGAGTGCTCCTGAAGTGATCGAGTACCTGAACACTGTTGCAACAAAGCCAGTTGACTCCGGTGCCTACGCTCAGTTCTGGAACATCTCCATGCGCGTTGAAGGCGGTAAGGTTCACGATGTAAAAGTTGGTGGTGAGCCCATCGATATGAGCAAGTCCTACAGCTTCTCCATCCCTTCTTACAACGCTGCAGGTGGTGACGGCTATCCCAAGATCAACAACCATCCAAACTTCGTTAACACCGGTTTTGTTGACGCAGAAGTACTGAAGGAATTCCTGGAAAGCCACAGCCCAATCGAAGCTCAGGCTTACGCTCCCAAGGGTGAGATGATTTACCGTTAATCGCGGATAAAAGTCACAGCTCTTACAAGCCACTCATCGTTATGATGAGTGGCTTTTTTGTCTTCCTTATCGAATTCCAGATGAGGGAACTGGATCGAGATTAATGAAGCCAACTCCACGAGCATGGTGAACTTCTGCCAGCTCAGTGATAAAGGCGAGTACACTCTCAACTTTCTCGAACTCCAGATATTCAACCTGCCCTCTGAAGGGAGCCGGAATATAGAACCGCCCCTGACAGCGCAACAGTTTATAGGCGCTACTGCTATCTGGTCTTTCTCCTCCTATCGCAAGAATAAAGGCATCATCGTCAACCTGGCTGCTCAGCACCCCATAGAGTTCCCGGGCAATAGAGTAATTTGCAAGCTCCATTGGTGGCTGCATATGCCGATACTGACTGTCCTGGAATAAATCTCCAACAGCCTGTCTGCGCCTTTGGTCGTTCAGCCTGTCACCCCCTGTTCTAAGGGCAATATTGTGAAGAACCAGTGTTCGGGCCTGCTGTAACTCATCCCTGGCTCTTTCCATGTTATAGCTAACCGGTGACTGACGGTCAGTAATGTCTTTGTACTCCACTTTGCTCTCTTCGAGCGCTTTCTTAAGGCTGTGAATCTCCACCTCTTTCATAATATTGGAAAGGAGATACAAACCACCGCTACAGCCAAAGCTGAGAACAGCCTCCTTGAGGTTTAAGGTGACAGTAGAGAACAATCCATACAGAGCAGCTATACCACTGGCTACATCTGCCAGGGATGCTGGCCTCATTACACATTGGTTGTAACGCTCTTCCAGCTCTCTCTGCAGTTCTTCAATAAACGTCTGACGTTCTGAAATGTTTTCATTTTTGATCTCCATCATTCCCTGGGCGCTACCCAAAAGGCGGGCAATGATCATCTGGTTCTGGTGATACTGCTCCATTGCACCTGGGTGAGAGAAACGGGCTTCTTTGCGTTCCAGAATATGGCGGGCATAGTTTTGCCAGTGGTTGATAAACCCCAGATCCTGATACAGGAGATACTCATCATTATTGCGAATATAAACTTTGTTAACAGGTGGGACTTCTGTTGTTGTATGTCCCATCATCCCTGGGCTTTGGTAAGAATATCTAGAGGGGTCGGGGTAATGCCCTCCATTAGGTGACATAGGGCCTTGGTAAGTATACCCTCCCGCATTAACGACCAGAGGACAGACAGCAACCATTGCTCCTGCCAACATGGTGACTTTCAGGGATGATAAAACCAGCTGTAAACGATTTACCTGAAGCATGACTTTTTCCTTGGGAATAAAACATTAGATAACGTCCTGCAGCAACGGTTACATTCGCTTGCCTCGCTATACACAAAGCAACCAAATCAGCCACTGTTAGCCGCGTTGGACTCAACACCAAGGAAAGAGTTCCGGAATTTTTGTAACAGTTCTTCGTCTCCAAACTCCGCTGTTTATGCAATAGTTAATAGACTCGAGAACAACTCGCTTTCTCTCCCCAAAAGGAACGGAAAAGAAAATAATATGAGAAGAATTTGTATTTTCTGTGGTGCCAATCCAGGTCTTGACCCCGAATTCCAGCAGCAGGCTCTTAATCTGGCAGATGCAATGGCAGCCCGGAAAATTGGGCTGGTTTATGGCGGAAGCAGTACCGGCCTTATGGGGGTAATTGCTGACCGTGCTTTAGAGCATAACAGTGAAGTGATTGGCATCATGCCCACAAACCTGGTTGATACTGAAATCGCTCATACAGGTCTTACTGAACTGATGGAAGTCAGCTCAATGAGTGACCGTAAACAGGCCATGCAGGAAACAGCCGATGCATTTGTCGCACTTCCTGGCGGATACGGAACCCTGGACGAACTGTTTGAGGCTCTGACCAATGCCCAGCTTCACCTGCACAGCAAACCCGTCGGGATTCTTAACGTAAATGGGTATTTCGACAGCCTGCTGACCTTTCTGGATCAAGCAGAGCAACAGGGGCTGCTGAAAAGCTACAACCGACGCCTGCTTAAGGTTGGTACTACACCCGAAGAGTTGTTGGAAAACTTATTCCAAAAACAAAAGTAGTTCTTATGCGAACCATATGAAAACGACCACTTCAAGTATGAAAACTGAGATAGCGGCTGATATCAACACTCGTTTGATTACTCCTCAGTTTGCTGACCAGTTCATCCAGCAACTCCATAACCATAGGGGATGTTGATCCCTTATCCGTGACCAAAGGACTGGTCAGATCTTTGGATTCAAGGTGCGCTTCCTGCAAGATACCACGCAGATAGTGCGGCAGGTTGTAACTGATATCTGCCGGAAGAACAAAGTGTTTGGATAACCGCTTCCCTCCTCTCTGGATGATATCAACTTTGACATCAACGGCTGATGCCGGTGTTTCAGGGATGATCACACACTCAACATCCATGTTGGCTACAATTCTTTCATCCGGAATATGCGCGATTATGGCGTGACGATGAATACAGGTGGACATTCTCGCCCTCCCAAAACTGCAAATAACTTTGGAAGCAAAACGCTCGAATTATAGTCATGCAGCGGTAATGGCGATCTATTCTGAATAGATACTCAAAACACACGGACAGTGAAATTTGAAGTGCCATCGCTGCAAGAAACCATTATCAAACCACTTTGTGCGGGCCATGGGTCAGGTCTGGCACAGGGAGTGCCTGCGCTGCGAAGGCTGTGATAAAGTAATCTACGGACAATATATAAAAAAGCAGGGTAAACCCTGGCACCAGCAATGCTTTCAGGAAAAGTTCATCCCTCGCTGCGATGTCTGCAAGAAATATCTGACCGGCCAGTATCTGCAGGATTACTGGGGCAATAATTTCTGCTTGTCCCACAGAAAGTATGCGAAATGCACCAGCTGTGGCCGCGTTGTCTGTGGCCCCATCACTGGCGGTGGAATGCAGTTTCCTGATGGCCTGATGATCTGCAACCTGTGCGCTAATGATGGTGTCGCAACAAACAGCCGGGCACAACGGTTGGCACTCGAAATGCGAGAAGCCCTGAAAAAACTTGGGCTGAACCTCTATAATGCAGAGACACCTGTGCGTCTTGCAGACCGGGATGAATTACACAGCAACAGCCGACATGATCATCATGATGAACACCCTTTACTAGGCTTGGCAATCTGGAGCACAAGCTTTGCTGGAAAGCGGATTGTCTCACGGGACTTCAGAGAGATACTGGTTCAGAAGAACCTTCCTGAAGAACACTTCAGAACGGTTGTTATCCATGAACTTGGACATGCCTGGTTTTTCTACAACAACCCCAAAGGCAAACGCCTGCCATTGAAAGTTGAAGAAGGCATGTGTGTGCTGCTGGAATATCTCTGGCTGCGCAGGCAAAAGACGGAAGAAGCCAAGTACCGGATGAAAGTTATTCTGGAAACAAAAGATCCCATTTATGGGGATGGATTCAGAGAAGCCAAAAAGTCCCTGAAGTATCTCTCCCTTCCTTCGCTTGTAAGGTATGTGCTGGATAAGGGGAAATTCCCTTCAGCGCTTTCTGCTTTCTTTTATAACTAGAGCTTTTTTTACGGATAATTTCTCCGCTACCCGCTAAATCCAATTAGCGAAGAATAAGGCTAATTAAGGCAACAAAGAACTGCGGGCAGCAACAAACAACTGACACCACTGCTCCCTGCTTAAGATAACCTTTTGGGTCTCGCCACAGGCTTTAATACGATCAAGACTGGTCGTACCAATCACGGCCTGAATATCGGCCGGATGTCTTGCCAACCAGCCGAGAACAATCGCTTCCCGGCTGACACCCATAATCTCTGCCATCTCTGCAACCAGTCCAATTTGGTAAGGCTCATCTCAAGCTGGTTAACAACCAGGGGCTTATCCAGAAAGGACTGCAGGAATTTCATCTGTGGCCAGGACATGTTGGACACACCAAATAAACGTACCTTACCGCTGCGATACAATTCATCAAATGCCGCAGTTCAGGACGCTCAGCCAAAGCACGCCCAAAAACTTCTTCTGCTTTGCCAAAAGCATAAATATCGGTGTGATCAAAAAAATTAATGCCTGACTCGAGGGCTGTATCAATAACTTTATGAGCCTGATCGATATGTTCCCGGGTAATTGCATCCCAGTTCCAGCCACCACCCAGCCCCATACAGCCATAAGCCATAGTGCTTGCATCGGGCAGGAATATATTTAGAGGAATTGGGTTCATACTGCACCATTATTATTTATTCCCTTGGCACCAGTGTACGCCTTTTACACCTCTCGTTTTTGTCATGTATCAGAAAAGAAACTTGCTCGAACACTGTTATTTAGAAAGAGCCTCTGTGCTGGTAGTATGCAGAGTTCATGTCTTCTAAACAGGCTGGAGGGGGGTAACTGTGGTTGATAAGCGTCCACTCCTTTTATACATCCATGGTTTTAACAGCTCTCCGCTGTCTACAAAGGCGCAGGTTCTTGGTCAATACATCAAGAATCAGAATATCCCCTGTGAGTATATTGTTCCCCAGCTCCCGGAATGGCCCGGTGAAAGTGCCCGCATGCTCTATGAAATGGCAAGTGTAGCCCTTGAAGAGAAACCGGTGTATATCATTGGCAGCTCCCTGGGAGGGTACTTCGGTACCTGGTTGATGGAACGCCTGCTGGAAGAGGAATCCCATTTCCCGGTTAAACTGGTATTGATCAACCCGGCAGTGCGCCCTTACGAGCTGTTCGAAGAATATCTCGGCCCCCAGAAATACTATTATAGTGATGATGAGTACGAGCTGACCACAGAACATATTGAGCAGCTGCGCCATCTTGAAGTTGCCAAGCTGCATCATCCAGACAATATTCTTCTGTTGGCTCAAACCGGCGATGAAACTCTCGATTACCGCCTGGCCGTTGAGCGTTACAGCGACTGCCCCCAGCGAATTGATGAACGCGGCAGCCATGCCTATGAAGATTTCGCTGAAAGCATCCCGATGATATTCAGCTTTTTCAGCCCCATGCTGGCACCAACTGCAGCATAGGAAATGTAACCGCATAAACCCGGCTTTGAACAGACAGGGCAAGACGTTTTAAACTTGTCCGGTTATTGAATTTGTCAAAGCCCTAATAAAGGGTCAGACCTCCGCTTCAGAAAGGAGCTCTCCAAAATAAGCATGCAGAACGAATATACTGCCGAAGCCATAGAAGTCCTCTCAGGATTGGACCCTGTGCGCAAACGTCCGGGCATGTACACCGATACCTCCCGGCCAAACCACCTGGCCCGGGAGGTTATTGATAACAGTGTCGACGAAGCCCTGGCTGGCTTCGCTTCTGAACTGAAAGTACGCCTGCACCCGGATAACTCTCTGGAAGTGACCGATAACGGCCGCGGTATGCCTGTGGATATTCACCCCAAGCATAAGGTTTCCGGTGTTGAACTGATCCTGACCCGCCTCCATGCCGGTGGTAAATTCTCCAATAAGAACTATCAGTTCTCTGGTGGTCTTCATGGTGTGGGTGTTTCCGTAGTTAACGCTCTCTCCAGCAAACTGGAGATTACCATTCGTCGCGGCGGACAGGTTTACACTATTGGTTTTGCCGATGGTTTTAAAACTGAAGATCTGAAGATTGTCGATACCTGCGGAAAGCGTAACACCGGCACCACAGTTCGATTCTGGCCTGATGCCAAGTACTTCGACTCATTCAAATTTGCAGTATCCCGTCTGAAGCACACCTTGCGTGCCAAAGCCGTTCTCTGCCCAGGCCTGAAAGTCAGCTTCCAGGATATTGCCAGCGGTGAATCTGAAACCTGGCATTACAAAGATGGTCTGCGTGATTACCTGTCTGGTGCAGTAAAAGGTTATGAACTGCTTCC
This sequence comes from Parendozoicomonas callyspongiae, assembly GCF_023502345.1. Lineage (GTDB taxonomy): Bacteria > Pseudomonadota > Gammaproteobacteria > Pseudomonadales > Endozoicomonadaceae > Sansalvadorimonas > Sansalvadorimonas callyspongiae. The sequence continues at coordinate 137,754 of NZ_JAMFLX010000004.1, read as the reverse complement.
TGCCGAGCCGTTTACCGGCAGCCTTCAGGGTGAGAAGGAAGCTGTAGACTGGGCCGTGATCTGGCAACCGGAAGGTGGTGAACTGACTACCGAGTCTTACGTCAACCTGATTCCTACTGCCCAGGGCGGTACTCATGTTAACGGCCTGCGCAGTGGTCTGCTGGAAGCGATGCGTGAGTTCTGTGAAATTCACAGTCTTCTGCCTCGTGGTGTAAGGCTGGCTCCGGAAGATATCTGGGAACGCTGCTCTTATGTGCTCTCTGCCAAACTGGCTGACCCACAGTTTTCCGGTCAGACCAAGGAGCGTCTCTCCTCCCGTGAGTGTGCTGCCTTTGTTTCCGGCGTGGTAAAAGATACTTTCAGTCTATGGCTCAACCAGAACACCGTTCTGGGCGAACAGCTTGCTGACCTCTGCATCTCCACGGCCCAGCGTCGTATGCGTAAGGCCAAGAAGGTTGTGCGCAAGAAGATATCCCAGGGCCCTGCCTTACCCGGCAAGCTGGCTGACTGTTCCAGTCAGGATATGAACCTGACTGAAATCTTCTTTGTAGAGGGTGACTCTGCGGGCGGTTCTGCAAAGCAGGCCCGTGACCGCGAACATCAGGCAATCATGCCTCTGCGAGGCAAGATTCTGAATACCTGGGAAGTCGACTCCTCCGAAGTTCTGGCTTCACAGGAAATTCACGATATCTCTGTTGCCCTGGGTGTCGACCCTGGCTCCGATAAGATCGACGGCCTGCGTTATGGCAAAGTCTGTATCCTCGCCGATGCTGACTCCGATGGCCTTCATATCGCCACCCTGCTCTGCGCCCTGTTTATCCAGCATTTCCGTCCACTGGTGGAAGGTGGTCATATCTATGTGGCCATGCCTCCTCTGTATCGAATCGATATCGGCAAGGAGGTGTTCTACGCACTGGATGAAGGCGAGAAAGATGCAATCCTTGATCGTCTGAAGGCTGAAAAGAAGCGCGGCAAGATCAACGTCCAGCGCTTTAAGGGCCTTGGTGAGATGAACCCGCTGCAGCTTCGTGAAACCACCATGGCGCAGGACACCCGCCGTCTGGTTCAGCTCACAGTTGAAGATGTGATGGGAACACGCCAGGTGATGGATATGTTGCTGGCCAAGAAGCGTGCTTCGGATCGTAAGAAGTGGCTTGAGGCTAAGGGTAATCTGGTCGAAATTAGTTAATTGAAGATGTAACGGCAGATTTTCTAAAGAGGTACGTTGCTTTCAAGCTGGATACTAATTTTGTGGATGTGGTTCCACAGGCATCAGGCTTGCGCCTTTCCCTAAATATGAAATTTGATGAGATCATTGACCCGCAAAAACGTTGCAAGGATATCTCAAACGTTGGTCGCTGGGGGAATGGTGATGTGGAGATCAAGCTGGCTGAACTGGCAGAGCTAGATTATGTGATGGAACTGGTGCACCAGGCTGGGAAGACTAGAATAGCCAGTTTTCTTTGATCAGGCCAATGAATTTGCCATGGGGCCAAACTGTGAGAGCATGTCGTCATAGCTCTCACCAAAGGTTTTCAGGAGACAGTAATGTCAATCAATCAGGATGAAGAAAACACCATTGAGCTGGAGGAAGAGCAGTTTGAATCGGAGGGAGTGGAGAATGATTCCAACCCCGATGATCAGATGCAGCCATTCAATCCCAGCAAGATTGATATCGCCGTCTCCCCTGTATCCATGGATAGCCTAATTGAGCGCATGGAACATGGTGAGATTGAGCTGAATACAGACTTTCAGCGGCGAGCTGATCTCTGGTCTCCCAATAAAATGAGCCGACTGATTGAATCAATATTAATCAGGCTGCCTCTACCTGCATTTTATTTTGATGCCAGTGATGAAGATAAGTGGCTGGTTGTTGATGGGCTACAGCGCCTTTCAGCTATACGCAAATTTGTTTTAGATAAGGAAAGGCCGTTAAGGCTGCATGGACTTGAGTTCCTTTCAAAGGAGCTCAAAGGTAAAACCTATGATGAACTGCCTCGGGTTTATAAGAGGCGGTTGAAAGAGTGTCAGGTCACCACCTACCAAATCAGACCCACTACCCCCACAGAAGTGAAATACAGTATCTTTCAACGTATTAATACCGGTGGGTTGACTCTGAATAATCAGGAAATACGGCACGCAATGGCTAAGCCAAGAGAGCGGGATTTTCTGAAAAAATGCGCAGAAAACCAACATCTCATCATGACTATGGGTGACCAGTCCCGCCGTATGAGTGATCAGGAGCATGTGCTCAGATTCTTTGCTTTTTTTCAACATGACTTCCAAACCAGTAAAAAGAACATTACAGCGTTCCTTGATGATATGCTGGAAGAGATCAAACAGAAAACTGACGCAGAGTTGGTCGGCCTGAAAGGCTTGTTTGACACTGCAATTGAGCGCTGTAACCGGTTATTGGATGATGATGTTTTTTTGAAAATACTTGATGGCTCTCAAAAGCAAAAGCGGAAAAGCAGCACTTTATTTGAGGTCTGGTCTGTTTGTCTCGGGCGATGTAAGCCAGAGGAGTTTGCCAGACTGGAGTCCAATAAGGATGTGATTAAAGCCCGTAATCGGGAGCTGCTAAAAGAGGATATAGAGTTCTTCAACGCTATTACTTACAGCACTCAGAAACTTGAGAACGTGAAGATACGGCATGAGCGGGTAAAAAATTTACTTAATCAGGTTTTGAGGGAGACGAGTGATGCTTGAGTACCTGCATGTCAGAAACTTTAAAACTTTGCTAACAGGCGGCTTTCCGCTATCTCAGCTGAACATTTTTTCAGGCCTTAACGGCATGGGAAAATCCTCTCTCATACAAACACTGCTGCTCTTGCGGCAGTCCTATGAGAGGAATGTTCTCTTTTCAAAAGGACTATTGCTTAAGGGCGATTATGCGTCTCTAGGAACTGGACGGGATGTCCTCTCTCAAGAGAGTGAAGAAGAGGCCATATACTTCACAGTGAAATGGTCTGAACGGGAAGATGCAGCAACTTTTGTATTTGACTATGCCTCTCAGTCCGACTTACTACCTGTACAAAGTCAGGTGTCTGTAGATAAGCCTGAAGAGTTAAGCCTTTTCAATCAAAACTTCCAATACCTTAGTGCTGACAGGGTTGCTCCAAAAAGTCACCATGAACTCTCTGAGTTTCACATCAACGAGTTGAACTCACTGGGCAACCAAGGGGAGTATACCGTTCATTATATTGCTGATCATGCTGACCAGCCTCTTGAAAATAAAGACCTGATTCACCCCTCTGCCGGCTCTAATGATTTGCTGGCCAATATTGATGCATGGATGTCTGAAATTGCTCCTGGCCTTAAGGTAAAAACAGAAGCTTTACCACAATATAACTCCGCCACCCTGAGTTTTGCCTTTGTACAGGGAAATGAGACAACCAATGAGTTTAAACCTCAAAACGTAGGCTTTGGTTTGAGCTACGTACTTCCGGTAGTTACGAGCATCTTACGAGCCAAGCTTGGCGACTTGCTAATTATTGAGAACCCAGAGTCTCATTTGCACCCTGCTGGCCAAGCCGTCATGGGGCGGTTATGTACGCTGGCAGCACAATCTGGCATTCAACTAATAGTAGAATCGCACTCTGATCACTTCCTGAATGGTGTCCGTGTTGCCATCAAAGAAGGTTTTGCCCCAAAAGAAACTGTGAGCTTGTTTTTCCTTGAGCGAGAGAATGAGGGGAGTGAGCATGCATCGCACATTCGAAAACCCAAAATTGATGATCTAGGCCGTATTGATGAGTGGCCAAATGGTTTCTTTGATGAGTGGGATAAGCAATTGGATCGGCTTCTATAAATAAGGTGTTGTATGAGCCAGGTGTTGGTTTTTAACCACCATTCTCTACCATTTGACAGTCAATCCAGTGCCAGGGCAGCAATACCAGAGTTTATTCAGGTGACCCTGCGCTGCAGGGGTTATGGCTACAACCTGATGCTACTTGATGAGAGCATGGACCCAAACTGGTTTCAGGTTCAGTTGGCTCCAGATTATGCTTGGAGAAACTGGTATGACGAAGCTTGTGAAGACAGTGGCCTGAAAGAGGTTGTACGAGCTTTTCGCAGTTTGCAAACCAGACAACCCCTGCTTACAGATGTTGACTTGGAAAAGATTGGCTACTGCAGAGAGGTTGGGCTGAAAGGGGAGTCAGCTGGTCTATCAGCGCTTCTTGCTTGCCATTTTTATAACTCTTTTTTAGTTAGCCTCCCAATCTCTGAAAAATGGACAAATAATGAGCTTCAGGCCTGGGTGTTTGATGTAGATGAGGACGAGAATGATTTTTCTGAGACCGGCGTGGTAATTGATAATATCTTTTCATCTGAATCGTTAGTGTTCCACCAGGGTGCATTAGAACACCGTAGGGCAGAGCAGCTCGCTACAGGTAAAGAGCTTTGGAATAAGCGCAAAGAATTCTTTGATGGTTTAGAGTTTCTCGATGACTTCGGAACCCAGTTGAAAACGTGGGGACATAGGGCAGATATTCTCAGTAAAGCCAGAGACGCTCTCCTATGCATGAATGATTTTGTCCATCAGTGGAATACAGGAGGATTTACTGATTATCAGCATGAGCATCTGTCCACCTGCGGGCTTTCTGCAAAAGTGAGCGGCGAATCATCATCTATAAATAAAGACCCCAAAAAAAGAAGTGAGCGCGAATTCTGGCTGCCTAAAGGCGTAAAAGTTAATTGCCAAAACCATGTGACACTACCTGGCGGTTATAGGCTCCACTTTTACCCAGAGTCATCTGAAAAGACAATCTATATAGCCTATTTGGGTCCACACCTTACACTTTAGGATCCTCCAAAAAGAAACATATCTTAACTCTAAAAAATTATCTGAAAGAAAATGCCAATACATTCACCTCTACAGTGGGCTAACATACAGGCCGATTTGCTCTTTTCCCGGCCAATCCATTGATCTGAGCGAATATCAGCGGGGAAAAGGGGGTTTATAATTACTGGTGCACTTGGGTTTGGATTTTGATTTCCAAGCTATTGTTACTTGTGCAGACACGTGAAAATCAATAGAAGAAGCTCCTGGAATGCAAAAAGGCTTAAGTAAAGAAGAAGCACTGGAAGTCGAACTTAAAGCAATTATTGAATACAGGCTGCAGTTTTACGCAGAGTGCGAAAATAAAATCAAAGCTCTGTATGAAGCCGATATGGATCGTCTTGAGAAGAGTCTCGAACAGTCCAAAGCCCGAATTCGTGAACTGACCGAGCAGGGAGTCAAGACCAAGGCGGATATTAACCACCAGCTGACAGAGGTCAGTCATCTGGAAACTCGCCTGAGCACTCTCGAACAGGAAAAAGAGCAGGCTCTCAAAGACGAAGCCGCTGCCAAGCGTCAGATTCAAACCCTGGATGGCAAGGTCAAGCAAAGCCAGAAAGAAGCTAAAGAGAATGTTTCTGAGCTGAAGCGTCTCAGACACCTTGAGCCAGAGAAGCTGAAAGCCAAGCTGCACGAAGCCAACTCCGAACTCAAGGCTAACAAGAAGCAACTGGCTGAGGCATCCCGTTTGGCCCGCTCCCGCAAGAATGAGATCGATCAGTTGACGCGCCAGCTGAAAGAAGCGGAAGCCAAGATCAAAGAAGCTGAAGAAGAGCAGGTTGAGGAAGAAGTATCCTGATCCTTACCAGCCTTGAGTCTTTCACTCCTCAATCACCATGAGTGAGGAGTGAAAAGCTTAACTTATTGATCTGTTTTCTCTGGTTGCGGATAACGCGAGTATCCAAGAAAAATACTACGCAGTGTTTTATTGCCACTGTTAACGGCGATATCGTAAATTCTCTGACCATCCTGGCGTTTGACGAATGGATCTGCACCTGCCCCCAGCAGTAGTTTGGCCATTTGACAGTTCTCCATAATTAACACCATCTCCAGAGGATACTGGCCGCTGGAATCTCTCTCGTTGATATCAACGCACTCACACTCAAGAATAGCCTTCACTTCTTCTGGTGGGATGGGATGGGATGGGATGGGATGGAGTATAGACACGAAACATAGTCTCTTTCGGGTTAACCAAGCTCTTGGTTCTGGTGTCTCAGCCGTTCATCTTGTATGTTTAGCCGATTAACCTGACATATTTTCAAGAGACACTTTCTGATGGCTCAATACGTCTACACCATGAACCGGGTCAGCAAGGTTGTGCCGCCCAAGCGCACAATCCTGAAGGACATCTCCCTGTCCTTTTTCCCGGGTGCAAAAATTGGTGTTCTCGGTCTTAACGGTGCCGGTAAATCTACCCTGCTGCGCATCATGGCAGGCGTCGACAAGGAGTTTGACGGTGAAGCCCGTCCTCAGCCCGATCTGAATGTTGGCTACCTGCCACAGGAACCAGAACTGGACCCTGGCAAAACCGTTCGTGAAGTTGTTGAAGAAGCTCTGGGTGAAATCAAGGAAGCCCAGGCCAAGCTTGATGCTGTCTACGCAGCTTATGCTGAACCTGATGCAGACTTTGATAAGCTCGCCAAAGAACAGGCCAAGTGGGAAAATATTATCCAGGCTGCTGACGCTCATAACCTGGAGCGTAAGCTGGATGTCGCAGCCGACGCTCTGCGTCTGCCTGAGTGGGATGCCAACGTTGCCAACCTGTCTGGTGGCGAGCGTCGTCGTGTAGCTCTGTGCCGCCTGCTGCTGTCCAACCCTGATATGCTGCTGCTGGACGAACCAACCAACCACCTGGATGCTGAATCCGTTGGCTGGCTGGAACGCTTCCTGTGCGAATATCCCGGAACAGTTGTGGCGATCACCCACGACCGTTACTTCCTCGATAATGCCGCTAACTGGATTCTGGAACTTGACCGTGGCCACGGTATTCCATGGGAAGGTAACTACAGCAACTGGCTGGAGCAGAAAGAAGCCCGCCTGCAAACCGAACAGAAACAGCAGGACGCACACCGCAAGGCTATGCAACAGGAACTGGAATGGGCCCGCTCCAACGCCAAGGGTCGTCAATCCAAGAGCAAGGCCCGTCTGGCTCGCTTCGAAGAGATGCAGTCCCAGGAGTTCCAGAACCGTAACGAAACCAACGAAATCTATATTCCACCCGGCCCTCGCCTGGGCGACAAAGTTCTGGAGTTCAACAATGTCTCCAAGGGTTTTGATGGCCGCCTGCTGATTGATGATCTGAGCTTCAGCGTGCCCAAGGGTGCCATTGTCGGCATTATCGGTGGTAACGGTGCTGGTAAATCCACTCTGTTCAAGATGATCACCGGTGAAGAGAAGCCTGATGCCGGTTCCATCGAACAGGGCGAGACCGTAAAGATCTCCAATGTTCAACAGATGCGTGATGAGCTGGACAACAGCAAAACTGTCTGGGATGCCATCGCCGATGGCCAGGACATTCTGCGCATTAACGGCTATGAAGTTCAGTCCCGTAAGTACATCGGTCGCTTTAACTTCAAAGGTGGTGACCAGCAGAAGCGTGTTGGTGAATTGTCCGGTGGTGAGCGTGGCCGTCTGCAGTTGGCTGCAACCCTGAAGGAAGGCGGTAACGTGCTGCTTCTCGACGAACCTTCCAATGACCTGGACGTTGAAACCCTGCGTGCTCTGGAAGAAGCCATGCTGGCCTTCCCTGGCTGCGCTATGGTGATCTCCCACGACCGCTGGTTCCTGGACCGTGTTGCTACTCATATTCTGGCTTACGAAGGTGAGTCTAAAGTGACTTTCTTTGAGGGTAACTACACCGAATATGAAGCTCAGTTACCGGAAGAGAAAAAACTGAATCCTCACCGCGTGAAGTACAAGCGTATCGACGGTTAACTCTGCCATCGTTTATCACTCCCCACAAAGGGCTGCACTACAGACAATGCCGCCCTTTCTTTACTTCAATCTGGCATTTTGATTGGTAGAGTCAGGGAGCAGCCTCATAGCTTCACTGAAGAGGTTTCATATTCGGAAGAGCGAGGAGCAATTTTCTACTATATTGAAAAATTCTTCAGATAACGTTGGGCAACTTATGGTGGACATAAGAAAGCTCCTTCTGCTTTCTCTTTGTTTTGCCTTGTATAAAACCTCGGCTTGGGCCAGTGAAGAAGGCAATGCCTCTCAAAGTGATATTGTCACCAGCAACTTAGACTCTTTTTCCAAGTTTCTTAAATTCCCCAGTAAGTACTGGTCAACTGGAATAGCTGTCGGACAGGTTGGTAATGTTTGCCATAGAGGTTTGGTAGTTAAAACCAAAGAAATGGATTTTTATGAAGGAGGAGGAACCAAGAGTGGAAACGAAAGATTCCATCCCATACGCACACAAGTATCAACCTACAGCGATGAGGTTTTCAGCAGCTCAGTGAAAGCCTCGCCGGACCAGGCTGTCGTGGCCAGCTATGTTCACCCATTTCCTCTTTACCCTTTCCACTGGACAGAATCAAAGTACTGGATACAAAAAATAGAGCCAGTTAAAAGCAACTTTGCAGAAACTGAATCATATCGAAAATTTGGAAATCAGTTTACTCAGCCACCTGGCGTCAGGCATGGCTTATATGGAAAAGGTATGAAAAGAGGGCAAATAAGGCACGTATCAAGATGGGGCTTGTTTTTTGGCAAGATGTGCACATGCTATCTTCACGAAGGAGGGATGGAGACGATAACAGAGGACAATATCACTACTCAACAATCTAAAGTCACACCTCTGAACATTTTTTCAGACAAGGGTTGTCAGTTTGCAGAGGATGCAGTACGAAGCGAATCTACGGTTTCCGTTGGTTACAGCCAAAAACTATTCGATATATGGAATGCCCACCCTCATATCGTACAAAGTATAAGAGTGGAAGATAGCCTAAAGCAGTAAGGCACTTAAGCTACGACGTCTTCAGAACTAGCCAGTTGCTTGTTGCTTGTTGCTTGTTGCTTGTTGCTTGTTGTTTAAAAGTTACCTCGCGCCCGTCACGGTTTCTTCCGTTCTAACCACTCCATGTCCGGATTAATGGACTGATAGAGATCCCAGACTTTCAGGGTTGTATCATCAGAACCGGAAATCACCAGCCCTTCAGAAGTGATGGTCATGCAAATGATCTTGTCTGAGTGCCCTTTCAGAGTGGCGACACACAGCCCCCCGGCTCTGGCCAGATCCCAGACTTTCAGGGTTCCATCATATGAGCCGGAAATCACCAACCCTTCAGGGGTGGTGGTTATGCAAGTAGCCCCGCTGGAGTGCCCTCTCAGGGTGGCGACACACTGCACCTTCGGAGTTTCTGTCAGATCCCAGACTTTCAGATTTGTATCATATGAGCCGGAAACCACCCATCCATTGGGGAGAGTGGACACGCGATAGATCCAGTCAGAATGCACTTTCAGGCTGGTGATAGGCTGCTTCCTCAAAGGTTTGGTCAGGTTCCAGACAGTCAGGGTATTACCACTAGAGCCGGAGATCACCCGTCCACCGGAGGCGATAGTCATGCAAATGATTCCGCCTGAGAACCCTGAAAGGGTGGTGACACTTTCTATTTCATGGGTACTGTTGCTTAAACGTCGCGACAGGGCACCTTGTCTTAATACGTCACTCATGGCCCATACTTTTTCTTGCTCATCAAAGTGTTTACTTATCCATCTCTCAACATTCCTCGGATATTGATCTTTATGATGGAGGCATTGTGGTACCATTCTCTTACGGTATACGGACTGAACCCCTGGGTGTCGGGTGAAGTACCTTTCCACAAGAAAATTGGTAATGATTTGATTCCGGCTGAGACCAAAAGGGTCCAAGTCGTTAACTATCAGTGAGCCGTCCAGCTCAAAGTGCTCATAGGTACGATCTTGAGTCTTGGCGCGGCAGGGTTCAGACGATAAGCCCGGTACGGGGTGCTCTTTTCTCGCTTTGGTGAAGAAGTACTGGCAAGTGTGCCGCAGTGCCAGAACGTCCCTGGCAGAAAGGTATACTTTGACAAGTCGCCAGCAATCAAAAATCATCGATATAAAGACCTGACTATCGCCTGACTCTCTGGTGACTGTGTGTCCATCACTACTACTGCGAGCAAGCACGTTTGAACGCTCTGGTATCACTTCCAGGGGCATTGCCTGTGTGCGGGAAATAGCTGTTGTTCGTTGTTGCATAACGGCTGATAGTCTCTGGTCAAGTTTCGATAATGACTCAGACAAAAAAAACAGCGTTGTACTCTCATTGTGATAGACTGCCTAACCGGGCTGTTGTGAGGGGCCGGGCTCACAGCATGAAAGTCATGAGGAAGAATGAGAACTCAAGTTTAAAGAATCACTCATAAAATCGTGCTTTTTAATCTCTTTGGGTTGAGTTAAAGTGCCCGTTAGGTAACAGAAAGGGAATGAATAGTATTATGACCATGGATGAACACACTGTAAGAGTGATAAAAAAACCGTCCCACCCAGAAGATTCCATGATTTTGGCAACAGGGTAACCAGCCAGAGCGGCTCCAACATAAGCAAAAAGACTGACGAAACCATTAGCTGCTCCTGCAGCATTTTTGTGGGAGCACTCAACAGCAGCCATGCCAATCAAAAGTTGTGGACCATAGATAAAGAAGCCGATTAAGAAGAATAGAACCAGCTGCATGAAGTAACCGGCTTCAGGTATCGCCCATAGCCCGATAACTGCAGCCACAACGCCAATACCAAAAATAAAGTTCATGGGAGCACGGTTCCCCCTGAACCACCAGTCAGAGCCCCAGCCAGCAACGATACATCCCAGGAAACCACCAATTTCAGAAGCTGAGAGAGCCGAGTTAGCCATAATAAGTGAATAGCCATGCTCTTCTGTCAGATAAAGGTTGCCCCAGTCACTGATGGAAACCCGCACGATATATATCAGCACGTAAGTCAGAGCCAGCAGCCAGAGCTTGCGATTATTCAAAACGTAGTGAAACAGTATGTCTTTGCTTCCCAGCCCCTTGCCTTCCTGCTCATGGGCAATTTCCTGTTCGTCTCCCCGCCAGTGCCCGACTGTGGGAAGTCCCATAGTCTGGGGTTTATCCCGTATTTTTAGAAACACAAAAGCCGTCATTACCAGGGCCACAATGCCAGCAGCCTGCATGCCATACTGCCAGCCCAGATGCACAACCAGCCATCCCAGCAACACGGGGGCAATAGCTCCTCCAACATTGTGTGTTGTGTTCCATACCCCCCACCAGAAGCCCCGTTCATTTCTTGAATACCAGGATGTCAGTATCTTGGAACAGGGCGGCCATCCCCATCCCTGGAAAAAAGCATTCAACGTCCACAAACAGGCAAAGGCTACAAAGGATGAGCTCATACCAAAGAAAATATTAATCAGACCGGTAATAAATAATCCGATGGGCATGAAATAGCGAGGATTGGAATGATCACTTATAATGCCACTAACAAATTTGCTGGCACCATAGGTGAAGTAGAACAGCGTTCCGATCAGGCCAATATCCGCTTTCTCAAGGCCAAGATCCTGAATCAGAGCAGGTGTGATATAGGTAAATGACTTTCTGGTTATGTAGTAAGCTGCGTAACCCACATAGATTCCAAGGAATACATGCAGGCGCCAATATATATACCTCCTGTCTATCTCACCCCTGTTACCCAACTCTGCTTTTCCCACAATATAATCCCTACTCATAACATGGTTTCTTTGCCGGAACGCCTAGATACTAGTTCTTTTTCCCGTTTCTGAAAGAAGCTGTCCCGAATTGGGGTATTTATCTTCTTGGCAAGCTGATTCAGAACACCATTATAGTTCTCGTAGTTAACTGAATGGTGATCAATGGGTTGAATAGGGAGAGAAGAGATCGAGAAATGGTACTCTCAATAGGAAGAATAAATAAAAGGAAATGCCGTGAAAGGAGAGTAATGAGGATACAAAGTCGATAACTCGTTGTTTTGTATCCTCAAAATGGTCAGAAAGTCAGCCTGTCAAGCAGCAATTTTCTCAATCCATGCCTTGATTTCAGTATCTTCAATCTTCAGCGGGCCGCCTTCGATGATGTCAGCCTGGATGCGGAAGAAATTGATGAACAGCTGGCCATCTTTCTTGTAGAAGGTATCCATGTGCATAGGCAGGATAACAACGTCCAGATCACCTGCGACCTTAACGTCATCCAGGTTCATGACCTTCAGGGGAGCCATCATCGCTTCCATCAGGCCCATGTCTTCCATAGCCCACATGTTGTTATTCCAGAAGCGGGACTCTTTCTTGCTCTCAGCGCTGAAGATCTCACGGTTGGTGATCGCGCTCAGGGCACGGCGAACTGATTCACCGGTGAATTCTTCGGTGTAGATCTTTTCCATTTCGGCGTTATTGGCGATAGTGGCCAGGTAGGCTTCACCAACCTTTTCCCGCTCACTGGTGGCCTGCCAGTAGTAGAACATAAGTTCCATTACTTCCATGTTCATCTTGATAGCCATAATTGCGTGCTCCTGTTGTTCCATGAAAGGAATTGCAGGCTCACGCTGAAATGTGAGTTCACTGCCCTGCTATAACCTCTCATGGCTAGATTGCCAAGAATTGTCTGCCTTACTTACACTTGTCGCCCAAAGGGGAGTGCGGCGCAGAACGGCATGGGGGTATCAACGCAGCATCCTAATAGCGATGCCCACATCTGTTTATGACACTGGGCAAACAAACCAGAGAATTTTGTAGAAAAAATTAACTTTTGTTTAGGCATGATGGATTTAGGGGCTGGATAGCGGATCATGTCGGCCACAGAATAACCTATCTGGCCAGTCTTTCAGCACTTGCCATAGTCGGCATCCCTCTTATGATGCTGATGAGTCAGGACAAGATCCTGCTATGTGCCCTCGGCCAGTTTTCAGTGCTGTCGTTGGGGGCTGATTCCCGGTAGCAGCAGCCCGCTGTACTCGGAAATCTAGCCTCACTCCCTAAGAATGATGGGAACTAATATTCCATATAGCGTGGCCATCATCTGTTTTGGTGGGACTACATCACTTATTGCACTGTATCTGGCTCAGGTAACCGGTTTACTCTGGGCAACGGGCATATACCTCTCCCTGCTGAGTCTGATTACCCTCCCATTGCTTTGGTGCATTAAGGATAAAACCGGCGAAGCACTTGATTATGGATCATCATCTGGATATACCCCTGCTAAAGAGGACTCAACATCAGTTCCGTGTTAACAATATTTGAACTGATATCGTGGATTTGATTAATAAAACGATGTAAATAAATTCCAGTCAGTAATAAAAATTTGGGTTCTCGTCTTGAATTAAGCTTCCACATTTTTCTGCGAAAAGTTACAAGATTTAATCTTGCTCACTGACAATCTTAAAGGAACAACACTCTCTCCCATAGAGTTACAAACCCAAGTCTCAGAATCCTGTGTACTGGCCTATACTCACTCACCCTACGGATTTAAAGGGCCCATCACTTATGTCGAAGAAGAACATCAATACTATCAGCCTGAAGAAAAGCGGCCCTGCAGCCACAGAAACAAGTCTCTCCATTGCAGAACAAACGGCTGCATTCCTTAAATCTGGTGGCGCGATCGATGAGATCCCTTCCGGGGTCAGCGGTCAGATCAGCCTTGGAGAAAAAGCAAGGCTGGCACGAGAAGAAAGAGAAGCAAAAGAAAAAGCTCTTCAGAATGAGAATGCTGAAGATTCCTGACATGGTTTCCTCTAGAAAATCCAGGCATCTCAAAACTCTGCTTTACAGATAAAAGACACTCGGCCCGGCAGTCGTTAAAATAGAGGTTTTGCTTCAGAGAATCCCTAGATGGCGATCAACTGGTACCCCGGACACATGCACAAGGCTCGAAAAGAGATCCGAGAGCTTATGCCTCAGGTGGATCTTATTATCGAGGTGCTGGATGCCCGTATTCCCTTCAGCAGTGAGAACCCACTGGTACCATCTCTGCGAAAAGATACTCCCTGCATAAAAATCCTGAATAAAGCTGACCTGGCAGATCCTGTTGCCACCCGACAGTGGCAACAGGCAATGGAAAAGGAACAGGGGATTCGTGCTATTCCAATGACTCAGCATGAACCCCAGAAAGTTCGTGAATTGCTGAATATCTGTCCGCAGATGCTGCCGCACAGGAACTTTGAAGGAACACCTCTGCGTGCGCTTATTCTTGGCATTCCCAATGTTGGCAAATCAACCACTATAAATAATCTGGCAAACCGCATTATTGCCAAAACCGGTAATGAGCCTGCTGTGACCAAAGCACAGCAACGCATCAAGCTGCCAAATAATATCGTTCTGCACGACACTCCCGGATTTCTCTGGCCAAAACTGGAACCGGAAGAGTGTGGTTACCGTCTGGCAGTAACTGGTGCCATCAAGAATACCGTTCTTGAGTTTGAAGATGTGGGTATGTTCCTGGTCGAGTACCTGATGGAAGCTCATCCGGATATTCTGCGTAAACGCTACAACCTGGATGAAATTCCAATGTCTGCCATTGAGATCTTTGACGATATTGGCAGACGTCGCGGCTGTATGCGTAAAGGAGGCTTTGCCGATACCCATAAGGTCGCTGAGATTCTGATTAATGATTTTCGCAGTGGAGCACTGGGTCGCCTGACTCTGGAAACGCCAGAAATGATCGAAGCCCAGAAAATCATAATGGAAGCCCGCCGGGCAGAGGAAGAGGAGAAAAAGGCAGAGAAGACTACCAAAAAGAAAAAGTCCCGATCCAAAGCCTGATTTATCAACCTCCCCCCCTCTCAAATCAACAGTGATGCCTTTTCCACATCTGTAAAGGCATCCCTGACATTAAGGTAATGTCTCGGACACACAGTACTACCTTGTCTTTTACTGACAGATATCAACAGCACAATCATTAAGGATCCAAGTTTGCAGCGTTCATACGTGCCTGAAAGGACTGCTGAAACCGCAACCTGGTCAGTGAAACAAACCCTTCACATATTGATGAAAAGGCTGATGATATCAAAACGGGGTTAGCAAACTTTCAGAAAGATTCATTCCTAATCAAAAACAACATCATCTATACGTCTGCAAACGCCAAACCCACCTATGTGAAACAAGCCATAAAGGTTGCCGAGGAAACACAGGGAAGACCTTATGCCAGCATAGTTTTTGTTGATGACAGCAGTTTTCAGTGTGGACATGTGGGAAACATGATGCTGGTCACAGACTTTGGCCACTATGACCAGTCTTGTTTTTTGGTTTGCCTTCATTTCGATCCTTACGACCACGATGATTCAGGTTGTAAATGCGAACTTCCTGAGGCAATGGCTGAAACCACAGAAATAATCAAACCGGCACCTTCTCAAAGCAGAACACAAACCATTCCGGCAAAGAAAGGTGCAGCAGTGTTTCATCGGCAAAAGGATCACGAGGGTTTGAAAAAACTAAGAGATACCCAACGAGAGCACACTGTTCACCCGATACAACGTAGAAGGCTTTGCCAAATTCTTTAACTAGCGCTCTCTCTCATGATTTCAGAAAAGGGCTATAACCTTTCTCAAGTAGATGCCGAATAGGCAAAAACAAAGGCTTAGGCATTTTATCCCACTCAAACCACCCCCACTCAGAGCATTTATCAGGCTCCATAACCGTGGCTTCCCCCTCATGGCTTTCAGCAACGGTAAATAGCGTCACGTAGTGTTTTTTGTCTTTAGCGAAGACATCGTTGGTATAGGGGCCAATCAGAATATTTTCGAGATTAAGACCGGTTTCTTCCAAAACCTCCCTGCGTGCGCATTCTTCAATAGCTTCGCCATATTCAAGATGACCACCGGGAAACTGCCAGCAGCCATCACCATGCTTGCCCTTCCGAAGGCCCAGCAGTACTTTGTTGCCGCGAAGAATAATGGCACCCACTCCAATAGCAGGACGGACAGTTTCAGTTACCATTGATAGTGAGTCCTTTTTTTATAAGAAAGAAAAATGGCCAGTCACGAGAATAATGAACCAAAAGAGCAGAAGGAACTGATCAAACAACAGGTTCCACCCCGATGTCCACGCTGTGCTTCGATCATGGTGCGGCAGACAGCCAGACAGGGGGAAAACGCTGGCAATCAGTTCTGGGGCTGTACCCGCTATCCCATGTGTCGTGGAATACGACCAATACAGCCTTCCGAATCATCAGATAAGACCCTTTAAGCCCCTGCCACAGCAACCACCATTTACATCAGTGTTACCGCAGCACTTGTTGCGCACCTCGTTGGGTAACCGACTCAAGTCCTCAATATAATCATCCGTGTCATAAAACTCTTCGATAGGCTCCAGTGGCAGCTCATCCCGAAGGTACATTTTCACCGCCTTAACCGGATCCTTCTCGTGAGTTACCAGACCTTCAATGCCCCGTTTTGCCAGCTCCGCATGAAGGCCACTTCCCATACCTGCAGTGATAAGGGCATCCATCTCATCAAAAGGGTGTGATTGATCAGGCTCTGTAACAAACCAGGTTTCCTGCTTGAAAAGCTCGTAAACCTCTTTGCTGATAATACGCTTTCGTTCAGGCTGTACGATAAATACCAGATGATTACGGCAGCGGGCAGCGTAGCCGGTTATGGTTCGACGGTTCTGGGTAGTGACAACGATCTTCTTCATGCAGGGACAAGCGTAAGAAAAAACTGGATTGTCCAGATTTTAAACTCTTATTTCCCTGACTCATGCAGGCCAACTGTCACATTAGTGAACTACGAGCCTGCCAGATTTAACCGGCTGCAACCACCGTTAGCTCAACCCGGCGATTCCTGGCCCAGGTTTCCTTGTTATATCCGGTAACAGCAGGCCTTTCACTGCCGTAGCTTCTCAGTTTCATCTGGGACTTTTTGATCCCCTGCGCCTCAAGATAATCTGCTACAGACTTGGCACGACGCATACCAAGATCCTTGTTGTAGATGGCAGGTCCGCGCTCATCGGTATGGCCCTCAATCAGAATGGCAACATTCGGTAGCTTCTTCAGTTGCACTGACAAAGCCTTCAGATCATACATCTCTTCTGAACTCAAAGAGGCCTGATCAAAACCAAAGTAAAGCGTGGCTTCGATCTCTTCAAGAGTCACTGTATTTTTCTTTTCTATCTCTTCGATTTCTTTCTGGTGAGCCTGATCTGCGCCGGGGATTATCAAATCAGCCGCAGGAGGTAACGGTGCCTGGTCATCTGGCGCAGAAACCTCAACAAGAACACCCTCGGAGACAATGGTCTGGTCTGCAGGTAACTCAGGCTGGACGTCACTGGGATTTTCATTACGACAGCCTGCTGCTGTCAGTGCCAGAGATATCATAAGTAGCAGACGTCTATGACTGGTACTTGCTGGTTTCATGGGCTTATCCTCAAACAGCCATGAGCGGGAAGTGCCTTTTGTCACCTCAAGGTGATGGAAAAGGTATCTCCACGATAAAAACAATGCTCAACAGCATAGTCTTTGTCTCAAAAGCTGTTTAGGCAGCCTGATCGATTTCTGTACCAGCGGAAGTCTCCGATCTGGAAAGAATATCTCTTAACACAAACAAGAAAGGGATAACGAGTAGACAATAGGAAAGAGAGACTGTGTGGAATACCTGCAAGTCCAGCACTTTCAGGAGCGCAGAAATCAGACCTCCGCCAGCCATACGCGCACAGCCGTCAATTGCCGCAGCCACACCGGAACAATGTTTGAAGGGCTCCAATGTAAGACCGGATGCTGTTCCAAAAACAAGAGTGAAACCGATATAACCGATTGCAGCAGGAACAAAGAACAGCAGCGGATCTGATCCCGGTACAAACCAGAGGCCAGCTCCACCAGAGATCGATATCCCCAGACCAATCAGGATGGTCAGGCGTCGCCCAATAACCCTGACGATTTCGGGCGCGAGCAGGCTGATGGAAAGCTTGAGTATTCCCAGGCCACCGAACACTAGCGCAAATTGAAATTCATCCAGACCGCCCATGGTCATTGCCACAATTGGGGCATGAGTGGTGTAGCTCAGAATTGCTCCCATAGTCAGCATACCAGCCATGCTATATAGGATGAATTGCCGGTTCTCCAGAATCTCTGCAACACTGTTTTTCAGGCTTGCCTGCTGAAGACTTCCTTTAGCATGGATGCATCCGGAAACCCCAGGAGGAATGAATAACCAGACTCCGGCAAATATCAGTGCACCAAACAGGGCCATAAACAGGAAATTTGCTGACCAGCCCCACTGGCTTGCCAAAACCCCGCCCAGTAATGGTGCCAAGGTTGGGACTACACCAATAATCCCTCCCATGTATGTGATCCATTTGCCTGACTCGATAGCATTAAAATGATCACGCACCCAGGCAAAAGCTGTAACAGTGCAACTTGCAGCACCAATGCCCTGCATTGCTCTGGAGAGATAAAGAGTAGAAATGGTTTCAGAGCTGGCACCGATCAGGCTGCCAACAATATAAATTGCAGTTCCCCACAAGGCTGTCGCACGTCGTCCAAAACGATCAGACAGCGGCCCACCTACAAGCTGACCTGCCCCAACGCAGACCATAAACAGGGAAACAGTAAGCTGCATTGCTTTGTCATTTACCTTGAACACCCCCATCATCTCCGGGAAAGAGGGCAGGTAAACATCAATGGCGAGCGGACTGAGAACAACCAATGACAACACGATGGGAAGTGTTGAGCGCCAATCCTTTGGCATGAAATGACTCCCTTCAAAATCGGCTCGGGGTGAATTTTGCCGTTTTCCCCTTGTGTAAAGAAGTGAAAATATGGCATTTTCGTTTTTACTATACGGAATATCTTATAAGCAGTACTATGCCATTACTTCAACTGTCCCGCATAAATCTTAACCTTCTAGTATGCTTACAGGCACTTCTTGAAGAACAAAGCGTCAGTCGTGCAGCCCGCAGATTGTGCATAAGTCAGTCAGCAGTCAGTAAACATTTGGCGCAATTGCGCAAAGTCACCAATGACCCTCTGTTTACCAGAACAGCACACGGTTTGAACCCGACAACCCGCGCTACCAAGATACAGCAGGAACTGGAACCGCTACTGAACAGTCTGTTGCAGGTTGTTCAACCTGAAGAGTTTAATCCGGCAAAGTGTGACCACTATTTCCGTATAGCGCTTCCAGAGAACATATCCCATCTCTTCTTTAAATGGTGTATGCCGGAAATCATGAAGGCTGCACCCAATCTGACATTAAAGGTTCAGCACCTTTCCCTGGAAAACCTTCAGGAACTCAGCGCAGGGCGAATAGATTTTGCAGTCATTCCACATGACCTGGAATGTGGGCAGGATAAAATTGCCGGCCTGCACCGCAAACAGATGCATCAGGACAACCTGGTCTGTCTGGTCAGAAACAATCATCCTTGTTTATCTGAAGACTGGAATCTGGAGACTTGGCTGGAATTGGGACATATCAATATTGGCTCAGTTACCAGCCGTTCATGCATTATTGATCAGACATTAGACAAACATGGGCTGTCCAGAAAAATCGTCTCAGCCGTCGATAATTTCCACAGCGCCACCAGCGCCTGTGAAAGCACAGATCTTGCGCTGATCTCATCCCAGCTATGGGAGCTGTGTGCGCAGGAGAAATACGAGGTAACAGCCCTTCCTATTCCACTGCCAACCGAGCCAGTGAATTATCAGCTCTACTGGCATGAACGGAACCATCAGAGTCCCGCTCACCAGTGGTTCAGGGAGTTTGCTCTTCAGCTGTCAAAAAGCAGTGGACTAAAGCCCGGTGTCAATCAGATTCCCTCTTCTCTCTGATAGCACACAAAGAGCATAAACAACTCAGGCCGCTTTCTGAAACTCACTGCTAACCGGTTGCACGCTGTTTCGCTTCTGCATATCTGACAGAATCCAGAACAGGGGCAACCCTAGCAGAACAAATGTTATTGCGGCTGTCGTAAACAGGCTGAAGCCCAGCATTTTGATCAATGCGACCAGCAAACCGCCACCACTCATTCGAACACAGCCATCAATAGAAGCTGCAAGCCCTGCACAGTACTTGAAGTGTTCAAGAGTCAATCCAGATGCTGTGCCAAAAATAATATTGAACCCTATGCAACCTACAGCAGAAGGAATGAAATAAAGCAGGGGCCTACTCGCTGGCACCATCACCAGACCAACAGCACCAAGCAGTGACAAAACTATTCCGGCAGCAATTGTCTTCCGTCGTCCAATGCGGCTGGCAATATGTGGCGCAGAAATACTCGCCAGAAGTTGTACTATGCCAACAAAGCCAAACAATAAAGCAAAACCGAACTCTCCAAGCCCCCCAAGATTCATAGCAACCATTGGTGCATTGGTGGCATAACCGAGAATACCAGCCATGGTTAAAGTCCCGGTTAAGCTGTAGAGAAGGAACTGTCGATTAGTCAGAATCTCGCGAATATTGGCCTTCAGGTTATTCTGAGAGGATGCTTGAACACTGTCTTCTTTCAACTTGCCAGGCTCAATAAGTATCAGAGAACCGATAAAGATCAGAGTCCCAACCAGCGCCATAAACAGAAAACTGGATGTCCAGCCCCACAGGACGGCTAGAATGCCTCCAAGAAACGGTGCAAGAGTGGGAACACAGCCAATCATTCCTCCCATATAGCTGATCCATTTTCCAGACTCATGGGCATCAAAGTGATCTCGCACCCAGGCAAATGCTGTGACCGAGCAACTGGCAGCACCGAGAGCCTGCAGAACTCTGGCGAGGTACAGCCCCTCCATATCAGCGGATATTGAAGCGAGCAAACTACCAACCAGATAAAGAGCTGTTCCAAGAAGAGCACTGAACCTGCGTCCATAGTGATCGGAAAGAGGGCCAGCAATCAGCTGTCCGATTCCCATAACCATCATGAACAGCGAAACAGTAAACTGCATGGCTGCCTCGTCAACACCAAAAACAGCAACCATTTCGGGCAATGATGGTAAATAAACATCAATAGCCAGAGGGCTGAGAATAACGAGACCAAAAACAACAGGCAGAGCAGAGCGATGGGATACTGGCATGCAGTTAAATTTCCTTATGTAATTTCATTATCCATCGATTTTGAAGGGGAGACACCATAAAGGAACGCGGTCAGTGTCAGTCACACTGACCGCCCTGTTCAAACCAATTTCAACATGAACAATCAAAGTAGCCATGGAACAAATAACTTAGCATGGTTTGATTAATGGAAGCATCTGCCACTTGCCACACAACAACAAGCTTTTCGCCTCCTCCTGCAAAGGCCCAGCCATCAAATGGAACCAAACCGACCCAGCCAATCGCCAGCATTGCTGCGGAAACCTCTTGCAGGTTTCAAAATCAGGTTTTTTCAAAGCCTATTGAGAGCAGATCTATTCAAACCTATCTTGATAACCACGTGAAGATGACTCATAGCAGAGTCATTGGGGGTGGCTCAACCGGAAATACTTCGATATGGCTCGACGCGGATGGAGAAAGCTATGCAGTGAAAATCATAGAAAAAGGCCCAAAAATGTACTCACTGCTCAAGGGAGAGTTCTATGCCCTGTTGTTCAAACACAAGAATATCGCCCGAACTCATGCCGTTGTATTCCAGAGAGACAACCAATTTTATCTGGTGACTGAAAAGAATTATCAAGAGGAATTCAAAAAAAACTCAAACATAACCGGTGATACTTCTGGTACAGAGCCTGATATTGCTGCGGTGATATCTGAATTTGTGCCAGGAAAGCAGCTGTTTCCTGCTTACATTCCCCGAGCCGATTATTTGGACAAGGTCATTGATATTATGATCCAGCTTTGTGAGGCACTGGCCTACCTGCATCAAATGGGTGTTGTTCATTGCGATGTGCATTCAGGTAATTGTCTATACGATCAGGAGACGGGAATAGTAAAGCTGGTTGACTTTGAAGGGGCAAGATACCTTAACAGGGGAGAAGATCCAGATGCAATCGTAGCGCCTTTAAACTATGCAGCTCCAGAGGCTCTCTTGGATAGAGAGGGCCAGGGCAAGAGCCTGTATAGTACGAGTACAGATCTATGGGGAGCGGGGGCTATATTAATCGAAATACTGACAGAAAATATGCCAGGCGATTACAGCACAACCAGTAAGCAATTCACTCATTTCAAGGTTTCAACGGTTACACCTCAGGTTATTCCAACCGTAACTGTCGAATGCGTGAAAGCATTTGCAAACCTGGGTGTCGCAAATAAAATGAATGTCATCGCATGTGCAGCTGCTCATAATTTTCATCATATCTGTAGGCAAAAAGAATTTGGTGCATTAGCAAGGCTTGCTACTGATCTTACGGCGTATCACCCGTCCCATAGACCTACAGCCATAGAGACGATTACGAGATTAAAGAATATCAGAGCTACTCCACCTACTGAAGGTGTTGCAGCCATACCAGACTGGTTACAGAATAAGCAGCTTTCAGAGCCGATCAGTGTGGGTAAACTTGATACCTACCTGAAGAAAATTATGGGAATGAATTATGTTCATGATATTGGCAGCGGTCAGTCAGGAATAGTTTCAGAATGGTCAGGACCTGATCAGAAAAAATATGTAGTTAAAATATTCAAACATGAACATGAATTTAATGAACTTAATGCTCTGCAGTTAAAACATATCAGTATCGTTCGTACTTTTGCGATGATTTGCCAAATAGACAGAGGGTTTTACATTATCACTGAAGATGATTTTCATAATAAAAAATATGGTGAAATTGGTTTTGGTTTTTTTAAAACTGCTGCTGTTATTGCTGAGCTGGTTCCTAGTAAAAATTTAGGACAGCTGATCAATTCTCCGGATATTGACCTGGAAGCAATGATCAATATATCGATCCAGCTCTGTGATGCTCTGCGTTACATCCACGAGCAGCATCAGCTTATACATTGCGACGTAAAAGCTGACAATGTACTTTATGATAAAGAGACAGGAGAAATAAAACTGATTGATTTCAATTCGTCAAGATTATTACACGATTCTTCTCCTCCCGGCTTAAGGGGAACGCTAACAAATCTGGCTCCGGAGGTGATTCATGACTTTCCGGGGCCGAGCACAGATATATGGGGAGTTGGTGCCACAATCATGCACCTGCTTACGACCAAACCTCCTGGCTTATTCGATAGAGAGACTTCAACTCTTCTAGAGATTTTTCCCGAAGAAGAGGGAATGCACTGTATTCAAAAGCGCATTCTAAATTTTGCTGAAACATCATTCGATGAAAAAGTAAAACTGATCATGGATTCGATGGAAGACGACCCGGACAATGACCCTCCGAAATTCCCAGATTTTGTCGATATTATTGTGGAACTTTTAAATAAAGACCCTGCTGGTAGACCAATATTGGCTGATATAATCACCAAGCTGAAGCAGTTGAAAGATATGTCTGACACCGAAGTCGTAGAAAAAAAATCGACAAAACCTCCCCAAGGTACCATTCCGCCATATCTGGGTCTGGGGCTGCAACAAGACGATTTTAAAGACATGTCTCCGTGTACACCTACTCAGTGCACTGATCACCAGCTCAACGATCAGTATCAAGTCATTGTGTGAACACTTCCATCCATTTAGGCACGAAACACTGCTAGCCCACCAGTTCTGTCACCATATGTTCCCCTTCAGGACATAGCCAGACACCGACACCCGGCATCAGTGTACTGGCAACCTGGTTAAGCAGGCGAACATTGTTTCCATCCCTGTGGAAGTGTCTTGGCATCCGTCCCACCGGAGGCAAGGCATAGAGAGGAACTCGATCAAAAGGATATGGAACCAGTGTGGCTGCTGACATTTCTTGTGAGTTCTTACCGTTTTGTCACCTGATATCAGGCACTAAACAACTGCCGCAAAATCGAAGGATTTAAGAATGGGAAAAACTGATGAAATGATTTAAGGACATGGCAATGCAGGTTTACCACAGTGATACACCCACCACCAGTCCAGCAGGAGACTCTAATGCGAGTGGTGCGAAAATAAAAAACAATACAGGATGGGATTATTACTCTGTTGAAAAAGAACGGCTGATAGCTCCAGCTCCCAACACAGGTTTAGCAGATCTGTCAAATGAAATGCTTGTAAAAGTCCTTTCCAACCTGGACATAAAAAGTATTTCTGCTTGCAGGCGCATAAACTCCCGCTGGAAAAAACTTATTGATAAAAATCATCTACAGGCTCTCTCTTTCAATCGGGACCTCCATTGTCCCCCCATTTCACAAGCGCTTCAGTACGACCATTCGCTCACCAGAAGTTGGCTAGCAGGTTTCAGCAATAAAGGAAAAGAATTAGCCGGACAGCTGGACGGGCTTGGGGAGCATAAAAATCTCCCTGAGATATTATTTTTTTCCATTGCCAAAGCCTTAGCCAGGGCAGAGCGTCTGACTTGCAAAAAAGTAGGCGTTATCCAGCATACTGATTGGGTGCGCACCGCCAGCTTCAGTCCCGATGGACATCACATTGTGACAGCCTCCGATGATAAAACCGCCAAAATCTGGAGGCTTGTTGATGCCCAATGGCAGGAAAAAGCCACCATTCAGCATACGGGTAACGTGAACAACGCTTGCTTCAGCCTCAATGGGCATCACATTGCAACAGCGTCTCAAGATGGAACTGCCAAAATCTGGGGGCTTGTTGACGGTCAATGGCAGGAAAAAGACACAATCCTGCATATGGCTCCCGTGAATAACGTTTGCTTCAGCCCCGATGGACATCACATTGCGACAGCTTCTTGTGATAACACTGCCAAAATCTGGGGGCTTGTTGACGGCCAATGGCACGAAAAAGACACCATCCAGCACACTGATTGGGTGAGAAATGTCTGCTTCAGCCCCGATGGACATGACCTTGCGACAGCCTCCGATGATAAAACCGCCAAAATCTGGGGGCTTGTTGATGCCCAATGGCAGGAAAAAGCCACCATTCAGCATACGGATTTCGTGAACAACGCTTGCTTCAGCCTCGATGGGCATCACATTGCAACAGCGTCTCAAGATGGAACTGCCAAAATCTGGGGGCTTGTTGACGGTCAATGGCAGGAAAAAGACACAATCCTGAATATGGCTCCCGTGAATAACGTTTGCTTCAGCCCCGATGGACGTTACTTTATAACACCCTCTTATGCTGGTAACACCTCCAAAATCTGGGGGCTTGTTGACGGCCAATGGCAGGTAAAAGCCAGCCTCCAGCATACGAATTTCGTGAACGACGCTTGCTTCAGCCTCGATGGGCATCACATTGCAACAGCTTCTTGTGATAACACTGCCAAAATCTGGGGTGTTGTTGACGGCCAATGGCAGGTAAAAGCCTCAGTCCAGCACGATCATTGGGTAACAAATGTCCACTTCAGCCCCGATGGACGTTGCTTTGTGACAGCCTCTTGTGATAACACCGCCAATATCTGGATGTTTGAAAGTGGAGAATGATGTTATTGCCTGAGCATACAACGCCAAATTCAGCGACTACCGGAGGCAGTTCGACAAGAAGTACTGATCAGTCGAGATAGTCTGCAATCGCATCCATATTCTTTTTGGTGTACTTATGGCAACTTGCTCTGAAAGGAAGGTGTTGCCAATAAAGAACCGTTTCACACCACCAGCCGGTGTACCAGATATCGGCATTCTCATGCAGGCCACTGAACATATGACCAATCTCATGAGCAGCCACCTGATCATCATCGTCAGCGGCCATGCCATACTGGCCTCCGACGTAGGCAACACCCAGCGTCTGCCAGTTCATCATTTGTTCGGTTACAAGAAGAAATTTATTACGGCGATAAGAGCCGACAATACCGTTGCCCTGCTTGTAACGCCTGAATTCAACAGCCAGCTCTTTCAGTTTGTCAGCCGGTGTTCCTTTATAGTTGAAACTCTGAATACGGTTGTCTGAACGGAAGTCCACAATCACCTCGCTGAACAATGATGGGTTTCCTTTGGACATATGGCGTTCATTCACCTTGTTCATCTGCCCAACCCACCAGGTGAACAGCTCCTTGGTCAGTTTCTTATCGCTTTCTTTAACATCATTGTGAACAAATACATAAATAGTAACTGGCTGATTGCCGCTGTAGGCGGTGTTGATATCCTGCTCGGTTTCCCGGAGTTCTTCAGGGGTTTGAAGCTCCAGATCGATATCCAAAGGCTTATCACCTTTCTCAACTTCACTCTGCCAGATACTTTCCCGGGCCTGATTTCCCTCCAGGGTGGCATGTATACGCTCTGAATTTTCACCGACCTGTTCCCTGTAACTTAAGTGGAGGCTGCTGCCATCAATCAGGGCAATAGCTTCATTGCCATCAATCTGGGTCTTGTGCTGAGCCATCCCCATATCAACCCCATCCTTCCGAACCTTCAGGGGCAACCGCTCACCAATACTGACAACCTTCTCGCCATTCCGCCCCTGATAACTGAAAAGTACCGGAGCATCAGCACCTTCAACAGATGAGTATACTGCACTCTTATTTATTACCCTGCTCGTAATCTGGGAAGCCCCATCCTGTTCCAGGGATAACATCTCGGCCTGAACCACTCCCAAGGAAGCTATCGCAAGGGATAAAGTCCCCAAAAGCTGGAGTGACAGTTTGAATAGTCGCATCACATTCTCCTCAGTTCTGCGATGCTTATCGGCAAGAAAGGAGAAATCTTCCCTACATACACAGCTTCAACCACGAGTTTCTATAAAAAATGCCGATAGGCCTCCTATACTCAATAGGAGGCTCATCATGTCATTAAGGAAAATGCGGATGCGAGTTATTGATCGTTTGACCCTGATTGCCGTACATACCGTTGCGGTATCTGTTGCAATGACTGCGGGTGTAATCAGCAACACTCTGAGCCTGGTTGATGATGTTCTGGACCAGCCTTCAAAATCAAAAAAGCCTTTTCAAGATAAGAAATAGCCTCCAAATCCCTAAAAAAATGCCGAGCCTGATATTCACAGGCTCGGCATTTTTATTTCACTCAAAGTGGCAGATCAAGCTCTGGCTTGAACAGAGACCTCAAAACGCTTACCGCGATATTGCGGTGCCTTCATGTTTTCCACGGAGAAGATTTCGTCCAGCTCTACCTTGGAGAGCAGGTTCCGCTCCAGAACCACATCACGAACACTCCGCCCGGTCTGCGCACAGATCTGACCCACAATGTCACCTTCATGGTGACCAATGAAGGGATTCAGGAAGGTCACAATACCGATAGAATCAAATACCTGCTTCTCACAGACATCACGGTTAGCAGTAATACCAACAATGCATTTATCCATCAAAGTCTCACAGCCACGCTCCAGCAGGTGCATGGACTCGAACAGGCTCTGGGAAATTACCGGCTCCATAACATTCAACTGCAGCTGTCCAGCCTCAGCAGCCATGGTGATGGTGATATCGTTACCCACAACCTTAAAGCAGATCTGGTTAACCACCTCAGGAATCACCGGGTTAACCTTGGCTGGCATAATGGAAGAACCAGCCTGACGCTCTGGCAGGTTGATCTCGTTCAAGCCTGCACGGGGGCCAGAGGAAAGGAGACGAAGATCATTACAGATCTTGGACATCTTCACAGCCATGCGCTTAACAGCGCCAGACAACATCACATAAGCACCACAATCTGATGTAGCTTCCACCAGATCAGCGGCCTGCATGTAAGGCTGGCCAGTCACTTCTGCCAGCTTACGAACAGCCAGAGCAGAATATTCGGAAGGCGTATTGATGCCGGTACCGATAGCTGTGGCACCAAGGTTGACTTCCAGCAGCAGCTCACGGCAGCGATGAATGTTTTTCAGCTCTTCACGCAGGGTCACTGCATAGGCACGGAACTCCTGCCCCAGAGTCATGGGCACAGCATCCTGTAGCTGAGTACGTCCCATTTTCAGAACGTCGGCAAATTCTTTGGACTTGACTTCAATAACGGCAACCAGCTTTTCCAAAGACCACAGCAAATTTCCGGTGCTGTTAAACAGAGCAACCCGGAATCCGGTCGGATAAGCATCATTGGTAGACTGACACCGGTTCACATCATCGTTGGGGTTAACGATTTCGTAGTGACCTTTCTCATGCCCCATCAGTTCCAGGGCCAGGTTGGCCAGAACTTCATTGGTGTTCATGTTGACGGAAGTGCCCGCTCCACCCTGGAAGACATCAACGGGAAACTGATCCATACACTTGCCGGTTTCCAGAATAACGTCACAAGCTTTGACTATAGCTTCAGCAACTGTTGGGTCGATCGTACCCAGTTCACCGTTAGCAAGGGCTGCAGCCTTCTTGGCCAGAACCATGCCCTTAACAAATTCCTGGTTATCCTGAATACGTTCATTACTTATCTGGAAATTTTCCAGGGCACGAACAGTATGGATACCATAATAAGCCTCGGCGGGAACATCCATGGAACCCAGAAGGTCTTCTTCCGTGCGATACTGCATCACAGTTTCACCTGCAAATAAAAATGCTTGAGAGGAATCTCTCAACAGGGGGATTTAAAAAACAACAAGGAAAGCCAGTGCTCTCAATTGAACATTGAGAACTGATTCAAAAACAACTGGGAGCACACAGGCGCAGGCTAACATAGTCCTGTTCAGATAGGCAGGTATTAAAATAAAGAAAAATTAACATTTGGTGCGAACTATTGACCCAAGCCCGACTTTTTGAACTTTCCGTATTTACGGCGATTGAGTTGTTTTGCATTCATAATTCACTTTGGTTAAGTTGCGCTCTTGAGGAGAATGTTGATAGTTGTGCCCACAGTCTTGCGCACTGATGGTGTGAACTGAACGAGTATCCAGACATAGATTCTTATAACATCATCGGAGCACTGCATGCAGCAGAATAAACTGTTCATTGGCAACCTGTCTTTTCGCGCAACCGAACAGGAACTGGAAGAAGTTTTCGGTCAGTACGGTGAACTTGAAGAAGTCAAGATCATCATGGACCGGGAAACCGGCCGCTCCCGCGGTTTTGCTTTTGTAACCTTCGCTGATGATGCGTCCGCCAAAGATGCCCTGGCCCTGGATGGTACAGCAGTCAGCGGACGTGATATGCGTGTCAGCATTGCCACCGAACGTCCTCGCCGTCCGGCTGGCAACAATAACCGCAGTAATCGTTTCTAATTATTCCGGTTATTCAATTCCGGCGCAGATGCGCCGGAATTCCTTCCCCTTCTTAGAAAGATTTTTTTATTATTAATAAGTTATAGAATTTAATTCTTATTACCCAATTATTTCCAGCATCCTGAAAAAACCAGTCTATAGTTTTCGCTCAATCTAATAACCGATGAAAATCTGATATTCTGGTGAGGGTGATTGATGCTGTTAATAAGAACAATACCTTTTCTATTCGTGTTAATTTCTCCGGCTGTTCTCTCAGATCAGGCCTCATACCCTCCATATGATGCATCTACCTTGATGGATAATTATGGTTATTCTGAAGAGCAGGCTCAGAAATTCTCATTGGTACTGGATAGCATTCTTCATATTGACCGTCATAAAGATGCATTACCGAAGATAAAAAAAATGGGACATGATTTCTGTCGTTTACTATTGGATCAGGCTGCAGGAACCTCCCCCAGAAAAACCATTCGGCTTTATGCACTTGGACAGGCACTAGGCAAATGTACTGATAAAGCCAGTCTCTCCATGATCAGTCACTATATCGTTGGGGATTCCGAAGA
The DNA here is from genome assembly GCF_023502345.1 of Parendozoicomonas callyspongiae. Taxonomy (GTDB): domain Bacteria; phylum Pseudomonadota; class Gammaproteobacteria; order Pseudomonadales; family Endozoicomonadaceae; genus Sansalvadorimonas; species Sansalvadorimonas callyspongiae. Next base: position 108,302 of record NZ_JAMFLX010000004.1, on the reverse strand, counting down.
CAGGAGCCTTAAACGGGAGCTTATAACTGCGCTGGCTGAAAACAAGTCATCCACAGCAAGAGCTGCTCTGAGTGATGTTATCAACCAACTTTTTCTAGACTGGCTCGAATCGCATGATGACTCATTTCCTGAAGATGATGCGATGTATAACCCTTTACAGGAAACTTTGTGGACTCTTGCATATACCAAGCCTGATAAGCTTATCCCCAGCGTAAAACGGCTGGCAAAGGATGCTCTTACTGAAAAAGTGGATTTTCCAGAATCCATTCTGGAACCAGTTATCACCATCCTCGGAAACACACAAAGCAAAGGGGCCCTGAAGCTACTCAAAGAGTTTGCTATTTCCCCTTTCAGCAATATCTACCCTGGTACACTGGCAGAAGCCTTGATGCATAAAGAACAGGCTGAGCTAGCTCAAACACTGGCAAAAACCTTCAGGATCCAGTGTGAAGCAGAACCGGAAAAATCTATGTGTGAACATCAGCGCTGGAAAGTTGAGTGGGTAGAGAGCCAGGCTGAAATCGTAACAGCTGAAACTGCACCAGAGAGTGAAACCGATACTATGATGCCTTGAGCCAGAACAGGAATATTTTTAGAACTTTCTAATGCCCTGTGTGATCATCTGGAAGTAAGGCAGAATGTAAAGTTCTACCTAAAAAACACTCTTAAGGTAGAGATTGCACTGTTTATTATTTCAGGTTGAAGCTCTGCTAATGTCTACTGAGAACCAGTTCCAGGTCACTTTCCCACAACGACAATCATCCGTACGAGCGAACGTCGTCAGATCAGAGCTAACAGAGACCGGCAAAATTGCTGTTGTAGCTGAATCAACGCCATTCCATCCTGTTGATTTTACCTGGCCTGACCAGCCTGCTGACCGTGGTTCTTTGCAGGTGGACGGCTTAACCCTTGAGGTTAAAGACTGCCTGACCGGAGCGATCAAACACGAGAGCAACGAGTTTTATGTAGGGAGTGATATCCCAGCCAGAAAAGGCGATGATGGATGGTCATTTGTTGTCGTACATCTTGTAGACAGTTCTCCAGAAACTGAAAACCTGATGACTGGTGCGGAAATCACACTCACTATTGATGCGCACTATCAGCAACAACTAAGCCTTGGTCATACCGCCTGTCATTTAAGCGCTATGGCACTCAACCAAGCCATTGCTCCTTTTTGGCGCAAGATTCCAAGCAGAAAGGATGCTTTGGACCGACCTGACTTTGATCAGATGGCAATTGTCTCTTCCCAGATCCAGCCCGGTAGCTCTCGTGATCACTACCGGATTGGCAAGACTATTCGCAAAAAAGGTCTTCTAGCGGCAGAGATGATTCAGGATCTGCCACAACTTATGGCGGCAACCGAACAACAGGTTAACAGCTGGCTGACTTTGGGTTCACCCATCGAGATAAACTGTGAAGGTGGCTCCCTGACAGATAGAAGATACTGGCATTGTCATCTGGGCGAGGATGGATATGCAGTTATTCCCTGCGGAGGAACCCATGCCAGAAATCTGCAGGAACTAGGTGCCGTCAGGGTTTCTGCAGAGCTACTGACTGACACCGAGTTTGTGATGGTGACTGAAGTGATTTCTCTTCAGTAACTTTGGTCGAAAGATTCCCACTCCCCAACAACCTGCTCCTTGCGAACAACCAGAATGCGGCCGAACTGAAGAAGTACGGCCTCGCTCTGGGTTGGCCGCAAAAAAACAAAATCATCTACTCCCAACCCTGTTGATTCTGAACCGGTCAGCAACTCCTGGTTGGTACTCCGCCCGTAAAGTGCATTATTTGATAAACCCTTTGGTGATTCCAGAACAGCCTTCCACCAGCCACCATAGATAAAGTAACTACGAGCCATATTTGGGGTCAGGGCTTTCCAGAATCCATTCAATTTTTCCATAACCGGAATCTGCAACCTATCCAGTACCTTCAGGACTGGCGTAGCAATATAAATAGCTGGTTTGTGATCTGTAAGGCTAAATAAGTCGAAATCGGTAGGTTTAACAAAGGCTGATCCCAGAGCCAGCTCATTGAATGGTGTCCGGTCATTTTCAGGATACAGCTGGTAAGTCATACTGCCTCCACCATTCAGGCAAAGGTCATCGTTCCAAAGAGAGGGAAACTCGTTTTTCACCACATCAACGAATTCCTGATACTGCCGAAGCGCGCTGACTCTTGCAGGTTCACGCTGCCCCTTGAGCAGTTCTGGAATTTTCCCAATATGTGGCTCATATCCGACAAAGCCACTGAACTGAAAATGCTCATCATCTTCTGATATCTGCTTAAGCATTACCCTAAGCTCATCAGTTTTCTCCACCCCCCCCCTGTGCAGGCCAACATCAAGTTCCACGGCAACTTTAAGGGTGACCTGTTTCTCTATCGCTAACTTTCGATACTGCTTCAGCCTGTCGATGTTATCCACCAGCCACTTAACACGCTCAACAGCTGCCACACTCATTTGCTCGGAGTGTTCCAGAGTCTTTCGCAGGGCAGAAATGGGAAAGGGTTTGCCAATCAGAATATCGGCATGGGGAAACCGTTCCAGCTGTTGAACAAGAAATGGCTGATGGAAAACCATAAGCCTGTTGGTTTGAAGCTTTTCCTGCAGATACTCTATCAGTTCAAAACATGGCAGCGACTTGGCGACAATGCGTACTTCCGATGTATCGCCAAAATGCTCAGAGACCCTCTCGATATTGTGATCAAGAGAGTCAAGATCAAGAACTAGGCGAGGGTGTGAAACACCATATTTTTGTAACTGTTCCTGAAGCCTCATAAAATAAAGGCTGTGAATACTCCCTTTGTCATGACGCCAATAGAGTATGATCCCAATCAGAACCATAAAAAGGAATAATTTCATGAAATACCCTGAAAGATTTCCATAATAAACTGCATTGTACCAGCGGAGTATTTCTCACCTGCGTCAGGAGTTCCAGCCTGCAAGAGGCACGATAGCATCAAAATTATTTCAAGTCAGGTCGAAGATGATATGCAGTTTTTCATCCCGATACTTAACCTGCAGAACGTGGGTGGCTTCAGGCTTCTCGAGACGCTCTCTGGTTGGAACGCTATAGACATCCCAAATCACCTCATCAGCATTCAGGGTAAGAATGGCAAACCCATGAATTTCACTGTTGAAATGCGCCAGATGGTGGTTTTGATCCTTCAGGTAATAACGAATCAGATCCATTATCCGGTCAAAGTTACCAATAAAGCCGATTTCATCCTTCATATTGGGAGAAGTAATGGATGGCGTCATAAATTCCACAGCCAGATGGTCTGGTGCATCGGGCTGATCAAATGGCTTCACCTGGGATACCAGGGACGTGTGCATATCCCCGGTCAAAATCAGCAGGTTGTGGATATTCGAGTCATCCAGCTGCTGCTTGAGCATGGCACGTTCAGCCCTGAAACCATTCCACTGGTCAGTGTTAACAAGGCCATCCGGAATAATATCGAGATGTTCCCCATAAGCGACAAACCGGGAGAACATGGTTTGATTTCCCCATAGGCGCCAGTGAGCATCACTGTGTGCCAGCTGATGCCTGAACCAGTCGAGCTGCTCATGACCCAGCATGGTCTTTTTTGGATCATCGGCATCAACATGCTCTCCATCCCTGTAGCTGCGTGAATCGGTGACAAAGAAGTCAGCCATTTTGCCCAGCCGGAATGAACGATAGAGCTTGACAAACTTCTGGGGGTTATCAGTAATCGGATTAACCTGGATACGCGCAGGTGTGTAATTCACCCAGGCTTTGCGGGAGTCCAGCATCAACCGGGATTTTTCAAGGGGGGAAAGAAACTTATAACGTTTGCCAGGGATACCCGCCTGATTACGCTCACGGTCCCAGAACTGGTTATCTGCCACTTCATGGTCATCTGGAATTACAACAAAGGGCATTGAAGATAGTGAGTACTGCAGCTGTGGGTCACTCAGATAATTTTGATAGAGAAACCGGAAATCCTCGGCTGTCATAGCTGAAGGACTGCGGCTGGGAAACGTCATTGGCCGAATAATTTTTGCCGCACTGGAATCATAAGATGAATATTCATAAGTGAAGTCACCATCGAAGAACGCCAGGTCCAGCTCGCCTCTCTCGGCCATATCCCCCAGAATCTGATGGGCATTAAAGTACCCTGTTGAGTAATCCTGACATGTCAGAACAGCCAGTTTAATCGGCCGTTCCTGATCTCTCTGGGGCAGCGTCTTTGTGCGCCCTGTACGACTTGTCACACCATTGTGCACAAAGCGGAAGAAATAGACTGTGTCAGCCTCAAGGCGCCCATTCAGATCAACGTGAAGGGTGTAGTCATTCAGCGGATCAACCTGCAGACTCTCTTTAATGACAGGGCTTCCAAACGACTTATCTTTGGAAACTTCAAGTGAAACAGGATCACTCCCTGTGCATTTCTGCGGGTTCACCCGGGTCCAGAAAACCACACCGCTATCGGTTGGGTCCCCGGAACGAACACCAAGAGGGAAATGTTCATTCTCTTCATGCTCAAAAGCCACCACGGACAAACTGAACAGAAGACTCAAGAAAAACAGCAGGCGAGACAACATAAGAGTAAACCACCGTACCAGTGATGACTGAAACGGAGGGGAAGTCTAGTCAAGGCGCGGGAGGATGCTCACAATTAACAGCAATTCCATAACAACACCGTATATAATTGCCCACAGTAGCTTATTGCTGTTCAAGTTTAGGAAGTACCAATGATTAAACGAAATGCCACAAACCGATCCCGCCGTTTGCGTAAAAAACTCTATGTCGAAGAATTCCAGGTTCTTGGTTTCAATATTGACCTGAAGTTCGTTGCCAACTCTTCTGAAGACGACCTCGACTCTTTCTTTGAAGATTTTCTCGACTCCGCCACTTACCAGAATGGTCTGATCTTTGGCGGTGGCGGCACAACTGAAGAGTTCTCTGGTTTTATCATTCCCATGGAGCGCTATAAGTCAGCAACCGAGGATGACCGCAAACTTATCTCTGACTGGCTGAAGAGTAACTCACAGGTTGAAAGTGTTGAGATTGGCGAACTCCAGGACGCTAATGCTGACTTTTAAATAAGAGTCTGCCTGTAAGCCAAAATAAGAGGGCAGCCCAACGTGCCCTCTTACTCAAGCAGATGATATTTTCAGTTTCAGCTGCACACCTTATGCTCTCATCACCTGCCCTTCAGCAAAGGAACACATCATGGCTAAAGGATTAATCAAGCACCAGGAACGCCAGCAGGCTCTCAGCCTTCTGGGCAAGGATCTTACCCGCCGGGCAAGTAGCAAGTGTGAGCTGTGTGAAGCAGCAGGTGTTCGGCTGGTCACTTTTGAAGTCCCCCCCGAGCCCAAAGAGCCGAATATTGATCACTGCCTGCTGATCTGCGAAGAATGCAAGACCCACCTGGCAGATCGCAAACATCGTCAACCTGACCACTGGCGCTGTCTGACCAAAACAATCTGGAGCGAGCTGCCCGTTGCCAAGGTTATTGCCCTTCGCACGTTGCGGGAGTTGGCAGCATCTCACAGCTGGGCTTCAGATGCTTTGGAAAATGCCTGGCTCGAGCCAGAAGTGGAAGAGTGGGCAGCCCTCAACTAATCCAGGGATTGTAGAACTATAGTAATAGGACTTATGCACGGATGCGGGTTCTATTATGCCGAGTACTAACTCAGTTCCTCCTCAGGGTTCGGGGCAAACCAGCCCAGTTCCAACCACATCCCCGCAAAAAAAGTATCACGCCTACGATCCTCGCCAATGGAAGCAGTGGGTTGTCAATATCATTGCAAAAGCGAAAGGTGATAAAACCCAATTTCGTGGCAAAGATCTTCTCAAGAAAGCCCTGGAGGAAAAGCGGGAAGGCGATACGTCTCTATACAAGAGGTCAATTAAGCATATAACAAATCCTGATGCGGCAAAGAGTATGCTCAAGCGGCAGGAAAAAGGAGATAATTCTCAAAAAGTATCAAGAAAAATGTCTCCGCTTAAAACCCTTGGTCAGGGGCATTTGGTAAAGCTGAAACGGTATTTCCTGGTCGGGCAGGCCCGATTTCTGTAAGGAAGCAGGCTCTCAAAGGGAAAGATGAAGAACTCAGGCATGAGCAACAGCTTCTTTCTCAGCTCAAACACCGCAACATTGTAAAAACATCAAAGCCCTCGCTGCTCAGAAGACTCATGGTTTCTGACCAATCAGAAATGTATATGGAAAACGGGGGAGCCACACTCAAAACCCTAAAGAACCTTATTCCGCAAAGAACTGCCCTGCCAACGACAGAACAAAAGGTCAAAGAAGCCAAACAGCATATGGGGCAGGTTGTCGATGCCCTCGTTTATCTTCAAGGCAAAGGGGTGATTCATTTTGATCTTAAGCCAGACAACATCTTGCTTAATCCAGTCACTGGCAGAATTCTGCTCGCAGATTTCGGGCTCGCTAGAAAAACCTATAGTCAAGGAAAAATCTACGCTGCAGGCGGAACCCAAGGCTACATGGCACCAGAAGTTGTATTAAGTTTTCTGGATAAAAACGCTCCCCCTGTTTCTACAGCAGCAGATGCATACTCGCTGGGCTGCATTCTTTTTGAAATGATTACCGGCAGCAAATATTTACCCACCTTTGGGCAAACGGAAGAAGCACAATACGCAAGCCTCTATGAAAGATCTTATTCTGAGTACTCTGAACCTCTTATAAGAGCAAAAATTCAACATGCAATGCCAGGCATCCCACCAGCTCAGATTGATGAAACAGTCAATCTATTAATGGGAATGCTTAACCCAGACCCTCAAAATCGCATCGGCCCAAGGGAAATTGCACGTCATCCTTTTTTCTCTGGGTTTTGTCAGCCCCTTCAAGCACCTCAAAAACCGGGCATTCTAAAACAGATCAAAGGATGGCTTGGTTACAAATAGACAAACATCACTGCATCCATCGTCTTAAATCAGCTGCGGGGTTATAATCACCGGTCAGGTATGATCCCGCTAACAGCGCAATAACAGCGAAAGTGTACAATGACCAGAATTCAACGGATGTTCTCAACGGTCCTGGTGGCCTCTCTTGCCATGTTTGTTACCGCCTGTGGTTTTCATTTACGCGGTACGGTTGATATTGCTTCTGATCTTGAGAGTTTATCTATTCAAAGTCCTGATCGGGGTTTCCAAAAGCTGCTGGCCACTTCCCTTGAGCAGACCGGTATTCAGGTTAAATCCGAAGCCCCTTACAAAATCACTATTCTTGATCTGAATAGCAAGGAACAGATTGCCAGCACCTCCGGCGGCAATATTGTGACCGACTATGACGTTATCGCTACCCTGAAATGGCAACTGGAAAATGCTGATGGCCTGAAGCTCACTCAGCCTATTGAAATGCAGCAGTTCGCCACATATCAGCGTTATGAAGATCAGTACAACGCATCCCAGCGCGAGCTGGAAACTATCTGGAAGGATCTGCAGAGAACCCTTGCAACCTCTCTGACCCGCCAGATTGCGGCCATGAGTAACTCTCAGCTTGAAGAACTTACCGTTAAGGCCCGTGAAGCATTGAAAGCAGCAGAGCAGAATGCCCAAAACCAGCCCCAAGGTCTTCTGACTCCATGAAGATTCGCTTCGAGCAACTGCCAGGTCAGCTCCAGAAGGGGCTGGCTCCGGTATACATAATTGCCGGAGATGAGCCTCTTCAAATTGAGGAGGCCTGTGACACTATCAGAGGTGCAGCCAAAGATAATGGCTTTACCGACCGGGTTGTTCATCATGTTGAACCCGGGTTTTCCTGGCAGGAAATTCTGGCAGAAGCCAACAGCCTGTCCCTGTTTGCAACCCGGCAGTTGATTGAGATACGAGTTGCTTTCGACAAAATCGGGGATGGAAAAAAGGTGCTGGAGGAATACGCAAAAAACCTTCCGCCTGACACTATTCTCCTGATAATCACCAGCCGCATTTCCAAAAAGCATGAAAAGACCAAGTGGTTTGCTGCCATGGAAAAACATGGCTGCTTTGTACAGGTCTGGCCGGTTGAACCACACCAGATGCCGGGCTGGGTTGCCCACCGCCTTAAAAAAGCTGGCTTAAGAGCTGAGCAGGAAGCAATAACCCTTCTTGCTGACCTGCTGGAAGGTAACCTGTTGGCTGCAGCTCAGGAGATTGAACGACTCAAGCTCTTAGCTGGATCTGAAATCATTACTGTCGACACCGTTCAGAATGTCGTCTCCGACAGCGCCCGCTATGATGTGTTCGGGCTGGCTGATGCTGTTCTGTCCGGCGACATCCGTCATAGCCTGCGAATTTACAATGGCCTGGTTTCAGAAGGTACAGAACCGACTATTATCCTCTGGGCTCTGACCCGGGAGCTGAGACTGGCGAACCATATGGCCAGTGGTCTGCGCCATGGTATGACGATTGATGCTGTGATTGAGCAGGTTGCCGGCCCTCACAGGCAGGTGCCGTTTATGCTCAAAAAGCGTAAAGGACACTATCTCAACTTTATTCACAGGCATGGCGAAAGAGCGATTCGGGAAATGATCAACCATGGAGCCCGCATTGATCGCATGCTGAAAGGTGCAGCCCCCCATGGCAACCCATCCGATGAACTGCAGGGTTTAGCCATGCATATGGCCGGGCTACCAACACCAGTCTCTCTGGCATCCAATATTTAACCGGTTGTTGATTCATGACCTGATCCCCCGAAATTGGAAAAAACGATTTGGGGACAATCCGTTAAAAGCACCTTTGGACAAGTAGGGGTAGTCCCCGTTATTCGTCCGGTTACCTGGTGAGAGGGCTTTCACCTCTCTAGTACATCATTTCTCTGAAATTGTCGGGTAAAGTTTCTTCAGTTTTACCCGTGCATCTTCGGTGGTAAACCTCCAGTCCATCTTGGCTTGGCTTGGCTTGGCTTGGCAAGTGTTTTTTTTGGATTCCCAGGCTGCAACTTCTGACCTCAAGGTATCCTGATCCGGAATACGGCGATTCAGGCATTGTCTGCTCAGAATGCTCAACTCAATCTCTGCCATGTTCAACCAGCTTCCATGTTTTGGCGTGTAATGAATGTCCAGCCTGCTGGCTAAACGGCGCGCCTCTTTGGGCTCAAAAGCCTTGTACAGAGACGCTGTAATGTGCGTATTGAGATTATCCATAACCAGCTGAATGCGGTCGGCTTCTGGAAAATGAACGTCTACCAGCTGTTTGATCTGCACGGCCCAGTCTTCAGATGTTCGCTGACCTGTTGCTTACTGTTCTCATCCATGCAAACAAGGGGAATCTGGGAGTCATATGGCAACTTGTAAACATCCAGTATGTTCTCCATGTTTGCGACAAACTCTGCGCTGGCTTTCGCAGGTATGCACCACTCCTTTTTTTACCAAGGCTTTAACTCGTTTTTTTTAGTTCACGCCAGACTGTTGTATCAGAGACACTTTCAACAATATCCAACTCAACCAACTTGTCAGCCAACTTGTCAGCCAACAGTTCCATAGTCCATTTTGAACGGCCTTCAGGTGGTTCTGAACAGGTCAGAGCAATGAGCTGGGCCTGTTTCTCTCCATCAAGCTTGCGCTCTGCACCTTTTCAAAGCGCTTGTGGCGAGCAGCCTTGCTTTTGACCAGCGCTTTGAGTGAGAGCTGTTCTTCAGCGGATAGCCGGATATGGTATTTGACAGGCATGATTTGAAAAATTCCAAATCATGCTCATTTTCGAGTTTGCTTTCCTTGGCAGAAGTCAAAAACAAGGAAATGATGTACTAGAAGCCTGTCGGACTTAACCGACCGTAGCGAGAAAAAGTCCGGTTTGAGCCAGTTTTTAGAAGCACTTGAGGATAATAGTGGTTCTATTTGACGAAAGTGGTTCTAAAAACTGGCCAAATCCGGCTTTTTCGCAGTAGGTGCGCGTTAAGTCCGACAGGCTCCTAGTTAAGTGCCATGCTCGGCACACACGCCAATTTCAGTGGCTGCGCCGCAGGTGCAGTCCTCTGGAAATTTTTGGTATGTGGCGGTGTTAAAGGTCTAGCGTCATGTCTGCTGAAAGATGAGAAAATGCCTGATGTGTCAATATGTCGCGGGCTTTTATATCCCGATTGCTGTCTAATAAAATAAGTAGGTTTTTACTGTTATCACTCAGATCAACTCTTTCTGCTATTGGTGAAAGAGCTTCTAAAACAACTCTAAGTGCTTGGCTATTGGAAGCATCTTCTTTTTCAATAGCTCGTTCTAAAGCGCTTAATTTTACACGACCGTCTTTTTTTACATATAAAAAATCAAACGTGCCAAGACTATCGTGATAAAGATTTTTTCTGTCTAATACCTCAATACCTTCCAATAATTGTCTGGCTAACAGTCGAAACTCCATGTCAGATTTAACGTTTTCAAACACACCTTTTCTCCAACTCATATCACCGTCAGCCCACTCAACAACTACAACTCCAGTTTTTCCTAAATCATGATTCTCTCGGCTTTGAATAATTGCAGGCTCCCCTTTGGTTATTTGGAAGCTTCTTAGATCTTGCTGAAACCTGTCTTCCCAAGAACTTTCTTTATCTACTACTTTGATAGCCCATTTTTTTGAATCTTTATCATGAGCCTGAAATATTTTAGAATACCACCCACTATCAACATGCCTGTCGATGATATAATTTTCTTTCAGTTTTGATTCAGATAACTTTTTACTATCGCATTTATAACTTTTACCACAAATAGACCAAATACACTCTTGAGGATGAGTATCTGAGCAAGAAGCAGTTACAGCTCCAGAGGTTACAGGCTTCATGTTTTAGCTCCATATAATAATTTATTCTTTTTAGACAGAGAATTACAAGAAATTATCAATGATATAACTACTTGGTTAGCGGTGATTTTCAAGGAAGATGTCGCCTCAAATTACCGCAGCTAAATCACAATGCTGCTGATTATCTAACCGTTCAGGGTTAAGCCAGACCTCCGCTGGCAACTGCCAGTTTCTGATGTCTCGACTTCCCCATCGTTCAGGGTGTTGCTCTTTCGCCTTGCAATAAACCTCTTCACGTTTCACAACCTTCTTCTTGCCCTGCATGTCTGTCCAACGGCGTCTGAAACTTGATACCACTGTACTTATGCTCCAGGTTGTACCAGTTGACGAACTCATTCACCGCTCCGAGGATGCATAGAACAAAAATTTCAGAATCCACCGTATTGATAATTGAGCATCAGACTCAGTGTGAAGTGAGTTCAAACCTTCAGCTATTCGTTCTTCAGGTATTCGTCCCTTTCGACTTAGCATCAAGTCCTTGATGTATGAATGGCTGAATTCTGGGTGCCCCTGAATACTAAGAAAATGATCATCGTACGAAACCATGTAGTAGGGACAAAAATCACTGGATGCAAGTATTCGAGCACTGTCTGGCAGTGTCATTATTTGGTCCTGGTGACTGACGATAAGGTTTAATGACTTGCTGGAAGGCTGCATCCATGGCTTACAATGGGTAACCTGGTTAAATGACATTCCAACACCCCAGCCTTTCTCTGAGCGAGAAACGCTTCCACCTAGCGCTTGTGCGATGACTTGGTGACCAAAACAGATGCCAACCAGTTTACAGTTGTTTTTATACAGCTGTCGCACGAATTTAAAGAAGGGAGGAAGCCATGGCAGGTTTTCATAAACACTATATCGGCTTCCGGTAATAATCCACGCAGGGCATTCTTTCGTGCTTGCTGGCAATTCACCTTCATGCACCTTGTAGACAGAAAAAGTGCACGTAGGATCTTCTTTTAAAAACAAGTTCATAAACATTTCTGGATAGTTCTTGTGTTCAGCCAAAAACTGCTCCTGAACATCGTCACATTGCAAAATTCCAATTTTCATAAGTGTAAAAAAGTCTTTTGAATGCTGAATTCAGCAAAACTGCAGAGGTATTGCTGAATTCAGAAAAGGTAAAATCTTAAAGTTCACCACGAATAGCCTTACGGCAGATAGTGGTGTACTGGTCAGCAATAAACGTAATAGGGTTGCCACTGGCTGATGGATCTTCGGTAGCCATCAGGCCTACTTTCTCCAGCTGCTCTTCATCAATACCAATCTCACCAAGACTATTTGGAATACCTATTTCACGGCGTAAATTTAATATCCAGTTTAAAAATCCATCAAAAGAACAATCTTCCAGTAGTAGATATTTGGCAAGGCGAGTGATATCTGTCTCTATGGCTTCGCGGTTAGCCTTCAATACATATGGCATAAGAACCGCATTAAGAAGACCATGGTGTGCGTCGTAAAGAGCCCCAAGAGGATGCGCCAGAGCGTGCATTCCTCCAAGCCCCTTCTGAAAGGCCGTTGCCCCCATGCTGGAAGCAACGATCATCTGGCTGCGGGCTTCAAGATCAGAACCATTGGCAACGGCTCTGGGTAGATATTCTTTAACAAGGCGAATGCCTTCCAAAGCAATTCCCTGAGCCATGGGGTGATAGAAAGGTGAGCAGAAAGCTTCCAGGTTATGGGAAAGAGCGTCCATTCCCGTTGCTGCGGTAATTTTGGCAGGAAGACTTGAAGTGAGTCTGGCATCAAGAATCACGATTCCAGGCAGCATCTTTGGATGAAAAATTATTCTCTTTAACTGATTTTCTTCATCGGTGATAACCGAAGCGCGACCAACTTCAGAACCCGTTCCGGCTGTAGTTGGTATTGCAACAATGGGCGCAATGGCATCAGCATCTGCCTGTAGCCAGTTATCTCCCACATCCTCAAAACTCCAAAGAGAACGGCTCTGTCCAGCCATCAGGGCAATCGCTTTGCCGGCATCCAGAGCCGAGCCGCCTCCCAGGGCAATAATGCCGTCATGGTGCCCTGTTTTGTAAGCAGCTACGCCATCAGAAATATTCTTTCCAGTTGGATTTCCCTTGATATCAGTAAACAGTTTGCAATTCAGATCTGTATTCATGCACAGTTCAACTGCTTTTTCTACAAGAGGGAGTTGCGCAAGCCCTGGATCTGTGACCAGCAGAGGAGAACTTATGCCCAGCTCCTTACAGGCATCTGCAAGCTCGTGGATGCGATCAATCCCGGAGCGTACGGAAGTTGGATAGTTCCAGTTAGCAGTGAACTGATTCAAACTTGTAGTCTTGTTATTCACAGTCTTCTTTGTACCTCAACTTCTCAGGTTGCTTTGATATGAAAAGACTTTGGTCGAGTCAAAGACTCATAACCCAGCCTGGAGAGCGTACAGCCACGGCCTGAATTCTTAACACCAGTCCAGGCTAATGCTGGATCAAGATAGTCACAGCGGTTGATAAAAAAGGTCCCGGTTTCCAGTTCTTCACCAATGGCAACTCCAACATCGGTATCTCTGGTGAAAACAGAAGCCGTTAACCCGAATTCGCTGTCATTCATAAGTTCTATGGCTTCCTGGTCTGAGAGCACTTTTTGAATACCAACAACAGGCCCGAAGGTTTCCTCCGTCATCACACGCATTGAGTGATCGACATTGGTTAAAACCTGAGGAGCAAGATAAGGGGTACCAGGGCTGTCCAGAGGAAAGTCATTCGCATCAATATGAGCAGTGGCTCCTTGAGCGATCGCCTCGGAAACCTGATTTCGAATAAATTCTGCAGCCGTGGCACGAACAACAGGGCCAAGGGTTGTTTCCGGATCATCTGAACGGCCCAGTTTGTACTGTTTAACCAGAGTTACGGCTTTGTCGACAAATCTATCGTAGACATCCTTATGAACATAAATTCGCTCAATACCACAGCAGGACTGGCCTGAATTGAAAAAAGCCCCATCCATTGTCACTTCTACAGCTTGGTCAATGTCGGCATCAGCTCGAATGTAGGCAGGATCTTTCCCCCCCAACTCCAGGCCTGCCCCAATAAACCTTCCGGCTATGGCTTTCTCGACCATTTCACCACCTGCGACAGAACCGGTAAAAGCGACGTAATCAATAGAATCATTCTGCATCAGCTCTTCAGTAGATTGGTGGGAAAGGTGCAGGTATTGAAAAACGCCTTTGGGAAGACCCGCTTTATTGAAAGCCTCAGCAATACGTTCAGCACATAAAGGTGTCTGGGCAGAATGTTTGAGAATAACCGTATTGCCAGCCATGATGGCTGGCATAATGGCATTGATGGCTGTTAGAAATGGATAGTTCCAGGGTGCTACAACAAACACAGTCCCAAGTGGAACTCGCTTTATCCAGCGTTGGAACCCGGGTTTATCTGGTGTTTGAACAGGTGCCAGGGCCTCCTCTGCCATGGAAATCATGGCGCAGGCACGTTCTTCAAAACCAGACACTTCACCCGCTGCATAACAGATGGGACGGCCCATCTGCCAACATAACTCACGTGCAATGTCGTCTTTTTTGGCGACAAAAGCCGCAACTGCTTTCTTGCAAACGGCAGCACGTTCACGAATTAAAGTGCTTCTCCAGAGTTTCTGAGAGTCGACGGCCTGGTTTACTGTGTTTTGAATCGAGCTATTAGAAGCGAGCTCTCTTTCAACATAGACAGAGCCATCGACAGGTGAAATTGTTTTTATAGAGTTGCTCATCTTGTTTATTCACTTATTAAAACAACGAAAGTCAGACGATCTCGAAATATCGATCCATTTCCCAGTCGGTAATATGTTTACGGAACTCTCTTTCTTCCCACTCGCGGGACGCTGCATAGTGCTCTACAAACTCAGAGCCAAGCATTTCCCTGGCTGCATTTGAGCTTTTAAATCGCTGGGCGGAATCCCAGAGTGTGCGGGGCAGTGCCAGCTCAGAGGAATGCTGCTGCTCATACGCATTGCCTTTCACCTGGGGTTCTGGTTCCCACTTGTTAATGATTCCATACAGGCCAGATGCCAGTGCTGCAGCCAGAGCCAGGTAAGGGTTAGCATCTGCGGAACCAAGTCGGTACTCGACACGCTGGGATTTGGCTGAGCCAGGAATGACCCGCAAAGCGGTTGTTCTGTTTTCTACGCCCCAGGTTGCATCTGTGGGAGCCCAGAAACCGGGAATGAGTCGTGTATAGCTGTTCACTGTTGGCGATAGCATGGCCAGAAATTCCGGCATCAACTTCTGCTGGCCAGCAATAAAGTGGCGCTGAACAGCGCTGATTCCGTGCTCTTTATTCTGATCAAAAAACGCTGAGCCACCACCATCTGTATTTTGGAGAGATATATGAATATGACCACTCTGGCCTGGGTAGTCGGCCGACCACTTGGCCATAAATGTGGCCATCATTTCATTCTTTTGGGCAAGAACTTTAAGGAAGGTTTTAAACAAAGCCGCTTTATCGGCAGCATTGGCGGCTTTATCAACCGCAATGGCGGCTTCTATGACTCCCGGACCTGTTTCTGTATGAATGCCTTCGATGGGAAAATCCATGGTTTCGCCCATCGCAAGGATTTGGTGGTAAAGATCCGAATGGACGGAATTTCTGATAATAGAGTAACCGAACCAGTCCGGTGTAATTGGTTCAAGGTCGCGGAATCCTTTTTCACGAGCTGACTTTGGCGTTTCATTAAAGAGGAAGAACTCGTACTCCAGTGCCGCATATGGTTCAAAACCAAGCTCATTGCACTTTTCGATTACCCTGCGGAGAGTGCCTCTTGGACAAACAGCTTCTGCCTGTTTGTCAAACTCAGCCATAAACAGCAGCATATTGGGTTCGGCATGAATTTCGCGGCAGGAGTCTGGCAGAATCCTTACGGGAGCGTCAGGATATCCGGTGTGCCAGCCAGTATATTTCACATTATCGTAAAGCTGGTCTTTGGAATCCCAGCCTAGAATGACATCGCAGAAGGCAAAACCGTTTTCCAATGACGAGAAAAACTTGGATTTGCTCATGTACTTGCCTAGCAT
Organism: Parendozoicomonas callyspongiae; assembly: GCF_023502345.1. Classification (GTDB taxonomy): domain Bacteria; phylum Pseudomonadota; class Gammaproteobacteria; order Pseudomonadales; family Endozoicomonadaceae; genus Sansalvadorimonas; species Sansalvadorimonas callyspongiae. The sequence continues at coordinate 92,519 of NZ_JAMFLX010000004.1, read as the reverse complement.
CACTCCGTCATTGTCGAACAGCCCAATCTTCACATGAGTCAGCCCGCGCTCTTCAACAATCTGTCTGGCCTCTTCAACTGTGCGTACATCTCTTGGGTTTATCATTCAGCTGAGCCTCTTTAAATCTTGTTGTGAAACACCACGGTTATTATTGTTTTCACTTATGCCTGTTAGCTCTAAGGGGTGCTTCTCGCTGGTATCTTTATTGTGGACCCGGTATTCACCTTGTTGATCCAGATGAATACCGGGTCAGCACAGGGCCATATGTTGTTTTGGTGCTGAATCAGTTCAGCTCTTTTTCAGCGTTTGCAATGGCTGCAAACTCTTCTTCAGGAGCTTTGGCGACAAGGTGGTGACGGCTGAAAACGCCGAAGTAGACAACCATGATTCCATAAAAAACAGCAGACCAGAACGCGGCTTCCTGATTTACCAGAAAAGTAGAAATAAAGGCTATAACGGCCAACAACAGAGCAATGCCTGAGGTAAGGATGCCACCGGGTGTCTTATAAGGACGCTCCAATTCAGGCTCCCTTGCACGCAGAATAATGTGAGACAACATCATCAATGCGTAGGATATGGTGGCACCGAATACCGCCATAGTGATCATCAGGTCACCCTCGCCAGTCAGTGATAACAGGAAGCCGATCGCTCCAGGAATAATCAATGCCATGGCTGGAACCTTGCGATTATTGGTCACAGACAGGAATCGTGGCAGATAGCCTGCTCTGGAAAGGGCAAACACTTGTCGTGAATAGGCGTAAATAATGGAGAAGAATGATGCGATCAAGCCAGCTAAGCCTACAGCGTTAACGAATGTTGCCAGGGCTGAATCGGTTCCATAGATAGCCTGCAGAGCACCCACCAGAGGGGCTGCATGGTCTTTCATGGCATCAGACCCTGCTGCTCCCGGGGCCAGAAATAGAACCAAAGCACCAAAAACAAGGAGAATGACCATCGCTGTGATAATACCTTTAGGCATATCGCGCGCAGGATCGGTGGATTCCTCTGCTGCTAAAGGCACACCTTCAACAGCCAGGAACAGCCACATGGCAAAAGGCAGTGCAGCCCATATTCCGAAATATCCTTGAGGCAGAAAAGAAGACGCACCTGCTGCATCAAGATTCACGGTAATATCAAACAGATTCTTACTGTCAAAGTGTGGTATCAGCCCAAGAGAGAAAACAACAATAGCCAGCGCTGCAATAGCTGTAATGACCATCATTATTTTTAGAGCTTCGCCTGCGCCCCAAAGATGCAGTCCGACAAATATTGCATAGAAAGCGGCATAAACCAATGGTCCGTCCAAGCCAAACAGCTCATTAACGTATCCACCAATAAATACTGCGATTGCAGCTGGTGCAATCGCATATTCCAACAGGATAGCTGTGCCTGTCAGATAACCACCCCAAGGGCCCATCGCACGACGGGCATAGGAGTAACCACCGCCAGCCGTTGGCAGTGAGGCAGAGAGCTCAGCCAGTGAAAGCACCATAAAAAGGTACATGATTCCCATGGCAAGAGTCGCCAGAAGCATGCCTCCAAAGCCACCTTGCTCTAAGCCGAAATTCCAGCCAGCAAAGTCACCAGAGATAACATAAGACACCCCCAGACTGGCCAACAGAATCCAGCCTGCAGCTCCTTTTTTCAGTTGGCGTTGGTCAAGATAGTCATCACTAACGCTTTCATATTCCACTCCACTCGTATTGGTATTCAGCATATCTGCGCCTTTTTTTTATCGGAATTCTGTTTTTTGTTATTTTTTATTTGCAGAACTCACATTCATTTTTTGTTCAAGTACACGGAAAAAAGCTCTGGGGTGAACTGAGTAAACTGCATGCCGCATATTGGCAATGTATGTTTTTGACAAAATGAAAGGCAAATATCATCACAGGTACTAACGTCATACTATTAAAAAAACTAATAGTGTAGCGGTGTCATCCTATCTCTATGTGATTTTGTAGCCACATCAGTTGCTCCGTCATGGTTGGATAAAACCTGTTTTTCAATATTTGCCTGGCATCATTGGCAATTGTCTGGGGGAGGTCGTCGAGCTCTCCTTCTCGGGCAATTAATGTAAGTTCACGGCAGGGGCTCTCACCGGGAAGTAATCCAACACTGACCAGTTGCTGAATTCTGGATCCAAGTTGGTATAGACAAAGAGGTGTGGTAATTGTCCAGCCACACCCTGAGGCAACAGCATTCAAAATGGCTGAGGTATTATCAAGGTAAAGCCTTGGATGTGGTGAAATGCCTTGCTGCCGAAGTATCCGCTCAACCTGCTGCCCAATCAGGGAATAATCGGTATACCGAACCATATGGAGCTCTCTAGCGAGAGTATTCAGGTTATCCAAATGGTGAGAGTGGCTCTTGGGGGTAATTAACAGCAGAGGTTCTTTAAGAATACGGTGCCGGATAAGTCCGTTGTAATCCTCCAGGCCATCATCAGAAATAATAATATCAGTATTGCGTGATCTGATGGCATGAGCATGCACGTGTGACTGACCTGTCTGTACACTCCATTCGCCGGTTCTTTGCTCGACAACATCAAGAAGAGGTTTGCCAATGGCGCTCATTAATGAGTCTACAAGGGCAATACGGACATGGAAGAGGCGCTTAAAGTCTCCGCAGCGAATATCTTGCCCAGTTTTCTTCACCTGCTTGAGAAGTGGGACACCTCGGTCATAAAGAAATCTGCCAGCAGTCGTCAGCTCCATAGGTCGGACAGAGCGATCAAGCAACTGTACGCTTAAACCATCTTCCAGTGCTGTCAAAATCTGAGATATTGACGACTGAGAGGCTCCCAACCGTTGAGCAATAGTTGTCATGTTGCCGGATTCAGCCAATTGGATAAAAACATCCAAAGACCGCAGGTCGAAACCGTATGGACTTCTCATGGATACTGATACTTTTTTATTATTCTTAGAGCATTATTAACCCATACCATACCTATTTTTCTGCCTAAAGAGCAAACAGGAGCAAGGCAGAGCAAAACATGATCATTTTTTGAGCACACATTCTTGAGAATTTCGCCATAAAGAGGAGTGTTATTCTCTGCTTTTTTATGATCGATTCCGCACTGCTATCCCGTTTCGAAACCTTTTCAGATACTCGTGCCCCTAAAAAAGTGACCCACGTGTTAGCTGAAGTTATCTTCACCGAAACAGATGAGTATGCTCATGGCCGCAGTGAGCATCGACGCTGCTGGGCAATAGGATGTAAAAATGTTCCCTGTTGCTGAAGGCTGGAAAGCCAAGACCGTTGCTGCAATCCAGCTGGGTAGTCAGAAAAAGGCTAAGGGGGCAGCGGGTGTTGATGAGCAGTCGCTGGTTAATTTTAAAGGCTAACCTGTATAAACTCTGGAACCGGATGTCGTCTGGCAGTTACTTTCCGGCACCTGTGAAAGCCGTTGCTATCCCAAAGAAATCAGGAGGAGAGCGGATACTGGGTATTCCAACCGTTGAGGATCGCATTGCTCAAATGGTGGTGAAAATGGAATTTTAACCCTTGGTGGAACCGCACTTCCTACCGGGTTCTTACGGATACATGCCGAATAAATCAGCACTAGATGCTGTGGGCGTCACACGAAAACGCTTATGGCCGGGCTGCCAACACCAGTCTCTGGCATCCAATATTTAACCGGTTGTTGATATGTCTTTTGCTCAATGGCTGCCTGTCTTTGCTGTCTGCCTGATGGGAGCCATGAGTCCTGGCCCCAGCCTTGCTGTTGTTCTGCGCAATACCACCAACGGTTCACGCTGGCATGGCATTGTCACAGGTCTCAGTCACTGTATTGGGATTGGGATTTATGCTGTTGCAGTTACAACGGGGCTGGTTGTTCTAATTACAGAAACACCATCACTGTTTCGTGTTATTACCTGGGGAGGGGCGGCTTATCTGGCCTGGCTGGGTTATAAATCGTTCACTGCACCTGCCGTATCAGGCGATCTTACCAGCGATAATAACGGCACTCCGAAACTCACTGTTACGGAAGCCGCCAGACAGGGTTTTCTGATTTCCTTTCTTAACCCCAAAATTGCCGTTTTCTTTATCGCTCTGTTCAGCCAGTTTGTTATTCCGGGAGCAGGGATTGCCTACCAGAGTATCCTTGCCCTGACAGCAGTTATTGTTGATGGAGCCTGGTATGCGCTGGTAGCTGTCACAATCAGCCAGCCCCATATTCTTAAACACCTGAGAATGCGCACAGCACTGATCAATAAAGTGACCGGAGTAATTCTGGTAGTTATTGCAACAAATGCCTTGGTCAGTTAGGAGCCTGTTGTGGCTTTATGATTTCCTGCCACACCCATACGGTCTGGAGAGATTCTTTTTCCGATATTCAGGCCGGGCATCCATTTCCACCTACTGAAAGGCTCTATTGTGCCAGCCAGTCTGCTGCTTCCTCCCAGGCTTTGGTATTCATGGTTTTTTTGAAATAACCAAAGTGATCTATCCGGGACATCTGATAATGTTCAGGCCTAAGCACATGAATATCACCGTCAGTAGCGGTGAAAAGCTTGCCCAGCTCCCGTACACAGTTTTCAGGAGCAAACATATGATCATCACTCACCGCACAGAGCTTGAGACGTCCCTGATAGTTGTGGAAGCCTGATCTTATTGGCTGCCCTTTCTCATCTGAGAGGTAGGCAGAAGAGCCTCCAAACCGTCCCCAGTCCCGAATCACGCCTTTGGGAAGCTTCTCTGAACCCAGAACCCATGCAGGTAAATGACCAATACTCTTATGGAATAAAGGCAATATCCCTCTAAAGAAGAACCAGGATTTTATCCGGGTGGAAAAGGATGGCCAGTTACGCCAATAGATATGTTGGGAGGCAACCCCCAGGAATGAGTCGTAACGATTGTTATCAGGCAAAGCCCCCATCAACTGCCCACCTATAGAGTGCCCTACCCCATGAATCCGGTAATCCGGGTATTCACTCTTTACCCAATTGAGAACAGCATCCATATCCCGTTCTCCCCAGTGAAGCATGGTTGGAGCAGGCGCATGATACTTGCACTCCTGACTCTGGCCTATGCCACGATAGTCGTAGATCAGCACCTTGAATCCCTGCTGCCGCAGAAAGTCAGCGAAAGGACGGTAATACCCCTGTAGAACTCCTGTGGCACCGTTGATAATGACCAGCTGCTTTCTGCAGGAGCTTTCCTCAGGTTCAAGCAGCTCGCCTTTCAGGTAATAGCCATCTGGCGTTGGAATCGTTATTTTCTGGCTATTCATAGTCACTCCTTGGGGCACTTCTCTGTAAAGAAGAAACTATCAGCCCGACCGGAAGGCACTCTATGATTTTTCCAGCCACTTTACTGACCATTTCTGACATTAGACCTTGGAATTAGGCACAGAAACTTATCCCCACTCATCCAGTCAATATGTTCATACAAACATTATGGGCATTTAAGGTGGTCACTATGAACAAACAGGATATTGCCTGGATATTGGTTCGATGTGCGGGTTTGTGGATGCTGGTACAGGCTTTGATGATACTTCCAACATTTCTGGGCGCTCTGCCGGTTATCTGCGAGGTGATCATTTCCTGGGATATGATTTCCGATACAAGCTGGACTGTATTGCTGGGGCGAGGCACCGTTTCCAATACCGTCAGAATAGTTTGCGAAACAGGCTTTTTATTCATTTCAGCATCATGGTTACTGGTCAGGGGCGATTGTCTGATCCAACTGATTGCCAGATGTAGAAACTGAAATTAAGGAAGAGTTTCGCACCTGCAGGGGCTTCTCGTAGCGCTGTCCAATCCAAAAGCCATTGTCTTTACTACAGCCCTATTCCCTCAGTTTATTGATATAACTGAACCGCTTTTGCCACAGTTTCTTATTCTTGTTGCGACTTTCATGACTGGTTCATTCAGCTGCCTTCTTGCCTATTCAGTATTGGCTCAAAGGCTTAAAGTGCGCTCAAAGTCAATTTTATCAGGGCAGGTGTCGTACTGGCTGCTCATAGATGAAGAATGGCCGGAATAAATCCGGCCATTCAGGTATGGAGGTCTCTTGAGATTAATCAAAGAGAGCGAGATCTCTTACAGCCCCCCGATCCGCTGAAGTTGCCATCTTGGCATAAGCTTTCAAAGCTGTGGAAACCTTTCGAGGCCTATCGGCAACGGGTTTCCAACCCTGCTTGCCTTTGGCATCCATTACTGCACGACGCTCTGCCAGTACAGAAGCATCAACATCAACATTGATGGTTCGCTCAGGGATATTGATACAGACCCTGTCACCCTGCTCAATCAAACCAATAGCGCCGCCTGATGCTGCTTCGGGGGACACATGACCAATAGAAAGCCCTGAAGTACCGCCGGAGAAACGCCCATCAGTTAGCAAGGCACAGGCCTTACCCAAGCCTTTTGACTTCAGATAGCTGGTTGGATACAGCATTTCCTGCATACCAGGTCCCCCCTGCGGTCCTTCATAACGAATAACAACGACATCGCCTGCTTTCACCCCGCCTTCCAGAACATCGTTAACCGCATCTTCCTGGCTCTCACAAACGTGAGCAGGTCCTTCAAACACCAGAATACTTTCATCAACACCTGACGTTTTCACCACACAGCCATTCTCGGCAATATTGCCAAACAGAACGGCCAGTCCACCTTCCAGACTGTAAGCATGATCCAGACTGCGGATACAGCCATTTTCACGGTCAGCATCCAGGCTTGGCCAGCGAGTGTCCTGACTGAAAGCTTCTGTCGTACGGATACCGGCAGGACCAGCCTTGTAGAAGGTTTTCACCGTATCATTGATGGTCTCTATAATATCCCAGTGGCTCAGTGCATCCTCCACTGATGGGCTGTGCACCGTCGGAATATCGCTGTGAAGCAAACCGGCCCTGTTCAGCTCTCCCAAAATGCCCATAACGCCGCCAGCTCTATGAACATCTTCCATATGATATTTCTGGATATTGGGAGCCACCTTGCATAGCTGGGGCACCTTACGCGATAAACGATCAATGTCCTGCATATCGAAAGGCACTTCGCCTTCCTGCGCAGCAGCTAATAGATGGAGAATGGTATTTGTAGAACCACCCATGGCGATATCCAGACTCATCGCGTTCTCAAAAGCTTTTACGCTGGCAATAGAACGGGGCAGGACAGTTTCATCATCCCGCTCATAATACCGTCTGGTGATATCCACAATTTTTCGCCCAGCTTCAAGGAACAGTTCCTTACGGTCAGCGTGGGTTGCCAGTAGGGAACCATTGCCGGGAAGGGAAAGTCCCAATGCTTCCGTCAGACAGTTCATGGAGTTGGCAGTGAACATACCGGAACAGGAGCCGCAGGTCGGACAGGCAGAGCGCTCATACTCATCGACAGTGTCCTGATCGGCATCAGAAGCGGCGATGACCATGGCATCAACAAGATCAAGACCATGCTCAGCCAGCTTGGTTTTACCAGCCTCCATCGGGCCACCGGATACAAAGATGGTGGGAATGTTCAGACGCATGGCAGCCATCAGCATTCCGGGAGTAATTTTGTCGCAGTTGGAAATACAGACCAGCGCATCAGCCGTATGCGCGTTGACCATATATTCCACAGAATCCGCAATAATATCCCTGCTCGGCAGGGAGTAGAGCATCCCGTCGTGCCCCATAGCGATGCCATCATCGACGGCAATCGTATTAAATTCCTTGGCCACCCCTCCGGCTTTTTCAATCTCACGGGCAACCAGCTGCCCCATATCCTTTAGATGGACATGACCGGGAACAAACTGGGTAAACGAGTTGGCAACGGCAATGATGGGCTTCTGGAAATCCTCATCAGTCATTCCCGTTGCACGCCACAACGAACGGGCGCCCGCCATATTCCGGCCTTGGGTTGATGTTTTGGATCGATAGACAGGCATGAAAGCACCTCATTAGCAATGCCACAGCTTTTGCATCATGCTGGATTCAACAATAAGCGCTATCTGCTGTGTTGTATTTATTCACTTTTTTCTGGTGCGGCTTAGCATACCAGAAAATAATCCGGAATCAGGGACTTGTTCTGCACTATACGATAAGATTCCAAATGTATCTGAGGGAAAATTCTCTTGATCGGGTTTTAAAGGAGCTACCCTGAGCTGTCTTTTTTATTGGCAGCCGCGGCTCTTAAACGGGCATATTCCTCTTGCTGCATTTTCAGGACTTCTTCTTGTTTGTGATAAGGCAGAGGCTCTCCAACTTTCATATTTTTAATAACACCCATATAAAAGTCGTCCAGCTCTTCTTCCCATGCTCTTTTCAGCTCAATAACTTCGGGGCTTTCGAGAGGCTTATCACCGAGATCAACGAACTTATTTTGATAGGCATCATTGATTGCATCGACATCCCCAAAATATAAGTCAGCTAGTTTTTCTCGCAGGGGAGGCCACTGTGCCAAAAACAGATATTCCCTCTCGGGGTGATCTTTAAGCTCTGTTTCTACTTTCTTTCTCGCATTATCAAGCATACGGTCAGTTACCTCGGAATATGACCGGTTAAGCATGTGTTGATTTTCAGCCAAAGGCAGATCAAGAGAATCGCGTAAACCCAGAAGGTAGGCTAATTCAATTTCGATCTGATCAGCTTCATGCATGGTAACAAGCTGCTTAAGGCCCTGTTGGTTCTTGTACTCTTTTTGGGCAATTTCCTTCACCAGCTTCATTCGCCAGAGTCCTACCCCCATATCGAGCAACGGTTTGGGATCATCCATCCGGCGGACTTTTGCTACCTGTACCGCCTGTTCCATCATGTTGAGCCCAAGCAATGCACGGTCTGTACAGCTACTGGTTGCTTCATATGAAGCAGCCAGACAGTCTTCCATAACATCCTTATCTGCTGCCATGGCCTTAAGAACAATCGAAACTCTCTTTGCCATTGTTTGTCCCCTGGAAGGGTGTTCGTAATCAAGAGTTCCTATGAGCTTAAACAGGTGTATTCTCAGCGTTTCTTTCGCCGTATCGTCTAACTTTGCGATCGAATTACGAACATCGGTTGGGCAATCTTGCTCTGCGACGACATACCAATGATTAAGTAGCTCCCCAAGGGTCGCGGTCTCAGCATCTACAATCGAAATTCTCGGGGTCGTATATACAAATAAACTACCTGCACCACGAACATCATTTAGAGCAACCCTTTCAGACTGAGGAAGCTGATTCTTGGTAAGAAATACCTTACAGGTATGATCCCGGCCAAGCTGTAGAAGTGGCGAAGGCAGAGAAGTAAACTGGTTTTTTACCAGCTTTAGAGTCTCCAAATGAAGTGATCCCACAAAGAGCTACCGGGGATATAACGCTGGTTCTGGATTTTGATAGCAGGAGGCTGAGGAGTATTCCCCTGACGCACACGGTGAAAAAGAGGCATAAGCCGTCCCTGACTTAATCGAAACCTCTCTAAGTATAGAAATCACTCTCCGATTATGTGCTGTTCCAGTTGAGAGCGAATTTCATCGGGGATAGGAACAGAACTGCTGGTGCTGTAATCGTAATGAATAAGGGCCGCATCTCCACGAGCCTGGCATTTACCACCCTGCCAGACCTCCTGACGCACAGTCATTGAGGAATTGCCAATTTTTGCCAGCCCGGTCCGCACCTCAACATCTTCGCCATAGAAGATTTCGCCCAGAAAATCGACACTGATTCTGGCAATAATCAACTTCCACTTTTTAATATCAAGATCTGGCGTAAATAGGCGGAAGACTGGCTCCCGGGCTTTCTCAAACCAGACAGGCACAACTGTATTATTAATGTGCCCAAGAGCATCCGTTTCAAAAAAACGGGGAGAGATCATCTCTTTATACATCTTATTATTATCCCGTTATGCTGTTATCACATCATTCTCAGGTTTCCAGTTCTGTCACCGTATGGCGATAGTACCCTGGAGAATGGCCGGTCCACTTTCGGAAAGCCCTGCCAAAATTACTGGGGTCGTTATAGTCCAGCCGCTCGGCAATTTCTTCGACTGTCAGTCTGGTATTTCTCAGATAATGTAATGCCAGACGCTTGCGCTCCCTGTTCACAAGGGTTCGATAGGTAATATCCAGCTCCTGCAGCTGGCGGCGCAGGGTGCGCGGAGAAATCAGCAGATAATCGGCTGTCTGCTCCAAAGAGGGAATCACCCCTTCACGGCTGCGAATAAAGGAGAGTACCCGCCCCAGAAGGCCGGTTTCCACTTTCATATCTTCCAGAATCTTCCGGCACTGGCGCTCAGCAGACTGCTGGGTAATTGTATCTGCCATAGGCATGGGCATTTGCAGATAATAAGCAGGAAAACGGAACTGGTGGGCAGCGTGATTATATGAAACTTCGACGTCGCCAAAATCAAAGTCGTCGTAATAATCTTTCTTACTGATCGCCAGATGAAGCTTGTGGCCAACACAGGCATCAGGACCAAAGGAGTAAAACCGCATAACCTGGTGAGACGCGATAAAGGCTTCCACATAGAACCGTCGGTTTTCACCCAGATCCAGCGCCTCATCAAACTGCATCACAGCTTCTTCACCATCAGTATCCAGGAACACCACCATCAGTGGGAAACGGGTCGCCATATAGCGCACCGACATTTCCAGCATGTCTTTGATGGTTTTACTGGTAAGGGCCGCAACAGACAGGACACCGTGGCTGGGAAGATGGAGTCTCTGGCCAAGCTGCCAGCCGAGACTCTGGATTTTACACTGCTGCCTGAGCAGGGTGATAAGGCGATCACAACGTTCGAAATCAATGGTTCCTTCATCCCGTGACAGTTCCTCCGGTCTGATCCCGGCAGCCATCAGGAAGGTATCATCTCGAAGCCCGTTCTCCCTAATCAACACCATCAGGTGACGGATATAGGTGATGGGTATGGCAATATTTCTTTTTATATTCTTCATACTGCGCTCTGAAGTTTGGGACGGTCAAAAACAGCTTCTTTATTTTTTAAATGACCGTTGATCGAACAAAAATACACTATTCATCATGCATTTTCGGATGACATTATTAACATACCAGAAGTGTGGATGGAATGATTAATAACAAGCTAACTTCTTCCAAGTTGATTGATTTGTATCTATATCGCACTATTTACAATACCCAAACGTCCCTCCCGTTCATTATTTGCAAATGGCTTACCTGCATTTAACTGTTTCTGATTGAATTAATTGTGTTCCCAGGCTGTTGATTTCCTGCTGCTACACTTTGGCAGAATTACATCAGGAGTTTCGCAATGACGGCCACGACAGACCAGCCCTCCTCTTTAGCCCGAACGGGCTTCAGTTCACGACTTGGTTTTGTTTTGGCTGCTGCCGGATCGGCTGTCGGGCTTGGTAATATCTGGAGCTTTCCTACCCAGGTTGCCGAGAATGGTGGTGCCGCATTTGTTCTTGTTTACCTGGGTCTTTCATTATTACTTGCTTATCCCGCTCTGGTTGCCGAGCTGATGATTGGCCGTTATAGCCAAAGCAATCCGATTACTGCACTGGAACAACTCCCTGATAACCACTCATGGCGTCCCGTTACCCGCATCACAGGCATTATTGCAGTATTGGTTATCTGCCTGATTTTCAGTTTTTACAGCGTGGTCGGTGGCTGGCTGGCCGGGTTTGCTATGGCTCCTGTTTTCGAAGCTGCCGGATTCTCCGACCTCAGTAAATGGATGATGGCCTTCTCCACTGAAAGAAACCTTCTATTAGCCATTTTATTTGTTGGTGCCACTCTGGCGGTTGTTAATGGCGGGGTAAAGAATGGTATAGAGCGCTGGTCAGCCCGCCTGATGCCTCTGCTTGTTCTGTTGCTGATTGGTATGATCTTCACAGTTATGCCACAGGAAGGAGCAACTGAAGGGCTGAAGCACTATCTTGTTCCGGATTTCAGCCAGATCAATACTGATCTTATGCTCAATGCCATGGGTCAGGCATTCTTTTCTATGTCCCTGGGAGTCTGTGCAATGATGATTTATGGCTCTTATCTGCGCAGAGATACCAATCTTCCCGGAGTCGCCTTACAGGTCTGCCTGCTGGATACAGGAATTGCTTTTCTTGCTGGCCTGCTGATTATTCCTGCCTTATATGTAGCCCTGAGTAATGGTGTCTCAATTTATGAGAACGGTCAGTTAGTCAACAGCGATACTTTGGTTTTCGAGGTTCTTCCCGACCTGTTCACACGAATGGGAACCGAGGGGATTGTCATGTCCCTGTCCTTTTTTGCCCTGATGACTATTGCAGCACTGACCTCATCGATCTCCATGCTTGAAGTTCCAGTCTCCTGCCTTGCAGAGCGGTCTGGATTCTCCAGAGCCAAAGCAGGCCTGACGGTTTGTGCAGGAGTCTTACTGGTTACTCTGCTTCTAATTATCTATTTCGATCCGCTGTTTAACGCAACAGTTACGTTTACAACCCGTTATGCCCAACCCATCAACAGCCTGTTGTTCTGCCTATATGCTGGCTGGCTGATAAGTCGTCACAGAAAACTTCAGGAAATCAGTCGTGGCTGGTCCAAAGCCGAATCAAGCCTGTTCTGGAAAATCTGGCCCTGGTATATCCGGATTGTTTGCCCGGTAATGATTGGCGTGATCATTTTTCAAAGCATCTAGGTTCTGTTGACATAAGTTTGTGCATTCAGCGCCAGCGAGGCTTTTCAGATCTAGACGCAGGCGTGAAGGAATACTGGTTGTCTTTCGAACGGCTGCAACGACGAACTGGAAAGCCTCGCTGGCGCCCTCCGGGTGGCCCAGAAAGCCGCCACTCACTTCGTCAGGCTTGCTTGATGTAGAACCACTACACCTTCACAAGCCTTTCTTGCGATTAGCGGCTTTCTGGACCACTGAATCGCACAAACTTATGTCAACAGAACCTAGCAATCAGCACAACTTTTCTAGCCTTAGGCCAAAGTCTGTACAACCTTTATCCAATTTCGGATATGGGTATGAGCATATATTCTTATCAACAAGTGAAGGGGTGACAGCCTGTCGAATTCAGACCCACAAGATTCTACTTGAAACCGTCTCTCCCAAAACTCGGAGCCTTTATGGCTCCATTTTTTTGTCCGTAAGTTTTGTCGCAGCTACATTCCGGACAGCTTCAACAATATCAGCACTCATTCCGGCAAGAGCCTGACTGATGCCCAGGGCTAAACGAAGGGACTGCTCCTGACTCTCCGTCTCAGCAATCCAGATAACCTGTTCGTCGGACTGCACCAGGATTTTTCCCTTTTTGTTAAGAAGCTTCCAGCGAGCAGTCACCTCAACAACCTTGTCGACCATAACCAGGTTATCAAGATCCACCTTAACCGCCAGATCAGGTCGCTGGTCACCAAACCAGGGACCGATTGTAACAGCAGCACCTCCCAGTTGCTGACTGAGGTTTTCACTTAAAGTCCTGTCTACCTCCTGACCGAGGTCCGTACCCCAACGATCATTCTCTGCCCGGAAGACTTTCACTTCACCATCGCTCCAGCTGAGTCGGGCATCATTGAGCCAGCCAGGAATATCGGCAGGTATCAGACCTACACTCTGCTGCACCTGAAAAGCTGTCAGCGGGACTTCTGTTTTGAGCTTGTAATAGTCATAAGACGTGGCACACCCGGCCAGCATAGCGGCAATGAGGATCAGGGCTGCTCTGTAATTCATCAGTATCTCCTCACTTGCCCAGTACCAGGGAGTTGGGTTTCTGCTCAAGAGTCTTGGCCAGTTGTTCAACAGCTGCCGCTGCGCGGTTAAGACTCTGCATGGTCTTATTAAGGTCATGCATCAGTGGAGAGTCAGGAGCCAGGTGAGTATTTGCTGTATCAGCCATTTCACCAACCTTCTGAAGATTCTCCTGCGCATCAATCATTGTCTGGCTGACATCTGAGGACAGCAGGCTTAACTGAGTACGCAGATCACTGGTCAGCAACTTCAGCTCTTCAACCGCTTCAGCTGTTTTATTTCCGGCATTCTCAACGGTCTGGAGTGACCGATTCAGATTAACAACTACCCGCTGAAAATCACTGCTGCCGGTAAATTTATGCAGATTTGTCAGGATCTGCTGCATATCTTCCGCCAGAGTTGAAAGGTCAATATCTCCAAGCTCCTTATCCAGAAACTCAAGATCACTGGGAACTGTCTGCAACTGGCGGAACTTGGTTCTTACATCGAACTTGCGTGGTTCGTTCTTGTAAAAATCGATTTCAATATAGAGAAGACCTGTGAGAATACTCTGGGAACGAAGCTTGGCACTTAATCCCTTGGCAAGCAGAAGGTCAAGAAGCTCGGAATCTGTGCGCACCTCACCATCACCATTGTGATCTTCTTCCACTCTATCGGGATAAATATCCACAACGACAGAGTTCAATGGCTCAAGTGCACCTTCATAAAAGCGGGTGGTAATACTGGCAACTTCACCAATTTTTACTCCCCGCAGAGTGACGGGAGCTCCCACTTCCAACCCTTTAATGGAGGTATCATAAACAAGCTCAAACCGTTCCTTATCATCACCAAACAGGTTGCCGCTGCTAACTGTCAATACAAGCGTAATAAGCAATACAATCGTTGCCACAAGAAAAAGCCCGACACTCACAGCTTTCTTTTGTGTCTTCATAACTGCGATCCCTCAGTTTCACCCCGGGCCAGGAAGGACCGGACAATAGCTTCACGACTATGTTCTTTTAACCAGTTCGGATCACCATGATCGAGCGCTGTTTTCGTTACGGCATCAAGGAAGATGCCATTGCTGGCAATAGCAAACATACTGGCCAGCTCATGGGTAACAATAACAACCGTAGTGCCGATTGAATCCCGCAAATGAAGAATCAAATCATCCAGTCTGCGGGCACTTAATGGATCAAGACCTGCTGAAGGCTCATCAAAGAACAAAATCTCCGGATCCAGAGCAATGGCCCTGGCAAGACCAGCCCGCTTACACATGCCACCGCTTATTTGAGATGGGAAATAATCTTCATAACCACCCAGACCAACAAGAGAGAGTTTGTAATGAACAATGTCTCTGATTTCACTGCGATGAGCACCTGCATGCCTTAAAGGCAGAGCCACATTCTCAGCCAGTGTCATATCGCTGAACAGCGCACCACTCTGAAAGGTGATTCCCCAACGCTGCCGCATTTGTTGCCGGGACTGCTCATCGGCAGAGATATAACTCTCACCGTTATAAACAATGTCCCCTTCTGCTGGAGAATTAAGGCCAATCAGATGCTTTAACAAGGTACTCTTTCCACATCCACTCCCCCCCATGATGACAAAAATATCACCCTGATTAACTTTGAAATTCAGATTCTTCTGAATAAGGCGGTCACCATAACGCATGGTCAAAGCACGGGTTTCTATCACGGGGAACTCTATGGTTTTCGGCGCATCCATCACCATCATATTCCCAGCTTGTAAAACATCAGGTTAAGAGCAGCGTCAGCAATCACGAAATAGACAATAGCCTGAACCACAGCTCGGGTTGTCGCCTCGCCAACTGCTGCAGAAGAACCCCGACAGTTCATTCCAGACTGACAGCCAGCTAAAACAATCAGCAGACCAAAAATAAAACCTTTAAAGCAGCCCGCCAGAACATCGCCGGGAGAAAATGACTGCAGTAACTGGTGAAGATACATACGCAACGTCATCTCCATTCCCGTCGTCATAACACCGCCGCCAATCATTCCCAGAATAAAGCTGTAGGCAGATAAAAGGGGCATAGCGATAGCCATGGCCAGGAGCCGTGGCATAACAAGAAAATCCATGGGGCGAATTCCCATGGTTTTCAGCGCATCCACCTCTTCATTCACCTGCATAGCACCCAGTTCTGATGCCCATGCAGCTCCCGTTCGACCTGCCATAATGACGGCAGTCATCAAAGAGCCCATTTCCCTGACCATGCCAAGAGCAACAAGGTTTGCGACGTACACTTCTGCACCAAACTGAGACAGCTGGATCATTCCCAGATAAGCCAGAATCATCCCAACCAAAACGCTTAATAAGGAGAGAATACCAAGAGCTTTCGGGCCAGCCTGATTAAGACAGAAGAGTAGATCTACGGCTCGCATATGACTGCGGCCGGCAAAAAGGCGGCCAACAGCGATACACATTTCACCGATAAAACCCAGTGTCTCGATAGCTCCAACCCAGAAAGATTTTAAAAAAGTCCAATGATTATGGCTTTCTTCGGGAGAGCTGATGTTAGGGGGAACAGCTTTAGCAAGGTCATAAAGTTGCTGAACAGATTCAGGGAATGCTGATATATCAAGCTTTTTCTGGTGCTCCTGACACAGGCGTTCAGCGGCCAGAATAAAGGCCAGAAGGCGGGAATCCCATTCAAAATTATCGCCTGGCACCAGGAACACAGTATTGATACAAGTACAGATCGCTTCTTGTATAATTCGCACTTCTGGCAATTGTTTACCTGTTACCCATGCCCCTGCCAAATAAACAACAGGAGCATTGAGATCACTGAAATCAATTAAAAAATCCGTATCCACTATTCCACATCTTGATAAGAGACCAGAAACCAAGTTTCAATACTCTCATAAAAATATGCCTGTCTGCACTTTAACTCACAAGAGCCATTGCGCTTTTTTCAAGTTTATGCGGACTTAGATTTTTTTGAAGTCTTGGTAGAAGGCTCGCCAGTTGAGGATAACCACATACCTTCAGCCCCACCACTTCTTTTTCTTTTCTCATGCAATATTCGGTCAGTTATAGTGAACAAATAAGCCTCATTCATTGCCAGCATATTTTCATTGTTAGAGGATCTGGTACGATTCAACCTCCTTTGGGCAAGAGTGATAGCCCGTAAAACTATTTTCTGATGCTGATCCAGAGTGCCGGCTTCAAGTTCCGAGGCTTTTTCATTCGCATACTTAACAGCATTACTTTTGAATGTGTCACCCGGCTGATCAAGATAGTTGAGCCATCTCTTGTTTAAATCTATGGCTTGTCCGAATACTTCCCTTTCCTGAGGCTCCTGATCTTCGACCTCCTGTTTTTCAGTAAGCTGCCAGTAAAGATCAATTAAATATATTTTGCAGATGCCCAGAGTTTTTTTTGCTTTCTCGTATCCATCCAAGGCCTCCGGAGATGTTGCTTTGATCAGCATAGCGCGCCTATCAGGTGGAGAATCCGCAACAATCATTCTCACATTCTTTTCGACTCGATCAGAGTCACTAAGGAGAATAGACGAATTAAAGTTAGTGATATAAGGAGCTAGAACAGAGTACATTTTTTCCTCTTCTGCACTTAGTTTTGCCTGCACTGTTTTAAGCGAGGTAAATACTGGCACTTGCTGACAGCTGACATGCCCCTCTACTTGAGCATATTCAAGCTTTGAGTGGCAATCAGTACATTCATACCTGGCCGCAAGCTTTTTATCTGCTAACTGGGATATAGCCTCCTTTAACTCATCATCATTCATCAAGCTATTTTCTTCTCCTTGCAGGGCGCACTGTGGGCAAACATCCAATTCTTTCCTGATAACGTCCTGAATACAGTCCTTGCATGCCCAATGCCCCTTGTTACAAACTGGTGCATATACATGTTTATAATTTCCACTACATTGTACCTGAAGAAGAAAAGGACCTTGATCATCCCTGGGTCTATGAACATGAAATTTTTTCCAGGCCCCATTAAATATTTCATTTTCATTTTGTTGCAAGGCAAAACAGCGGTCATGGTATGCCTTGTTGAGATTGGGATTAATTAGGGGCAGGTTTGGTCGTTGGACTGGGGTCATGGCAGCAATCCTCTTTACAGCACATTATTAACATCTGTGTTTCTTGACAGCTGTAAGAGAAAAGGGTTTGGTTTTTTGCGAGTTTTCCTAACCGCTTCGTTAAACAAGACATACTTTCACGGAAGGATTTGAAGAACTGCCCCGCTATTGAAGCAACAACACCAATAGCGGGGAGAGATGTAAAATATTTAATTATTTGGGGGGTGCCCAAGGCCAACATTGTTCTTTTCCAGAACCTGCTCAGCACGGTAACTGGAACGCACCAAGGCACCAGAGACGACTTCCAGGAACCCCTTATCCAGGCCCCACTGACGATACTTCTCAAACTCTTCCGGAGTCACATAACGCTGCAGGGCGATATGGTTCTTGGTTGGTTGCAGGTACTGGCCGAAGGTCAGGATATCCACACCAATTGCACGAAGGTCATCCATGGCTTCCAGGATTTCATCTTCAGTTTCACCCAGACCTAACATAATACTGGTCTTGGTCAGAACATTCGGATTATGCTTCTTGGCATGCTCAAGAACCTCGAGAGTCATCTCATAGCTGGCACGAGGGTCACGAACCGGGTGGGTCAGACGACGTACTGTCTCAACATTCTGGGCAAAAACTGCGATGCCACTGTCGACAACAGTTTCTACATCTTTCAGATTGCCCAGGAAGTCAGGAGTCAGCGCTTCCACGGTCGTATTGGGGTTTTTCTCGATAACCGCTTTTACGACAGCAGCGTAGTGTGCAGCACCACCGTCTTCAATATCATCCCGGTTGACAGAAGTAAGTACCAGGTACTTCAGCCCCATCATACCAACAGTATCAGCTGTGTTTTCTGGCTCTTTCTCATCCAGCAAACCTTTAGGGTTACCGGTGTTAACCGCACAGAACTTACAGGCACGGGTGCAGACGTCACCCATCAGCATGATTGTGGCGGTACCGGAACTCCAACATTCGTTGATGTTCGGGCACATGGCTTCTTCACAAACAGTGCTGAGCTTGTGGTCTTTTACAGTTTTCTTGACCTCACCGTAACGCTTATCGGTATGTGCCTTGATTCGCAGCCATGCAGGCTTGCGCAGAATATTCTGCGGTTTTTTGTTCTGACTTGCTTTCACGCCATTTTTAATAGCGCGAATGCCTTTATCGTTTACAAACTTGCTTCCGCTGGGAACCTGTACTGTTGGAATAAGTTCTTGATCAGACATTTACAGGGCACTCTCCAGGCTTCCCGGAAAGACGGAAAGCTGATTTGTCATATTCAGTTCAGTATAACCAGTCATGCCAACCAGTTGTTTAACCAGCATCCTGGCTACGTCAGTCATCCTTACAGAAGGGCAATAGTCTTTCATCTGGGCAACGGACATATCCGCGTATCCGCAGGGGTTTATTCGCTGGAATGGCTCCATATCCATATCCACATTCAGGGATAATCCATGGAATGAGCAGCCTCTGCGAATACGCAAACCAAGAGCGGCAATCTTGGCCTCGCCAACATAGACTCCCGGTGCATCAGGCTTTGCCGCTGACTCAATGCCGTACTCAGCCAAAGTAGCTATGACCGCATTCTCCATACAAGTCACCAGATCTCGTACGCCCAGTTTCAGGCGCCTCACATCCAGCATCAGGTACACAACCTGCTGCCCAGGACCGTGATAAGTCACCTGCCCGCCGCGATCAACCTGTACAACTGGGATATCTCCAGGTGCAAGGACATGTTCTGCCTTGCCGGCCTGTCCTTGGGTAAAGACTGGTGGATGCTCCACCAGCCAGAGCTCGTCCGGTGTTTCTTTATCCCGCTTGGCAGTGAACTCAGTCATTGCCTGCCAGACGGGAACATAATCTTTCAGACCCAGCTCGCGGATAATAAGCTGCTCCGCGTTATTCATTATTCAGGGTTCCTGTGATTGAGGGAAAACCAGGATCAGAGCACCATCAGTACTCGACCACTGTTCTTAAGTTCTTCATGGAGGGCACGCAGCTGTGGTTCGCCAGTTGCGTTAATAGTGACAACAACGGACTGGAAACGCCCTTTCTTGCTGTCACGAACGGTATATTCTCCGTTGTGTTCCGGGTCATGATTCTTCACGATACTCAACACAACTTCATGAAAATCTTCGGTTACAGCCCCCATAATGCGAATCGTGTAGTCGCAGGGAAACTCAATCTTGGGAGCTTTCTGTTCTTCGGTCATCATTTATCTCCGGTACCTGATCACGGTATATCCGGTAAAGTCCGGCAATATGACGCCACACTTCACCAGGGTTCCCCGCACCAACAGCCGCACCATCCAACTCAACAATTGGCAGAATCTCCCGGTTTGAACTGGTGATCCAGATCTCACTGGCCTCTCGCAACTCTTCTACCTTCAGCTGCCGTTCTTCACAGAGGTAACAGCCATCCCGGGTAGCAATTTCCAGCACGAGGGCGCGGGTAATTCCACCTAAAATTCGTTTACTCAGGGGAGGAGTAATTATCCGATCCCCGATAATGGCAAAAACATTGCTGGAAGCCCCTTCTGTCACGCGGCCTTTACAGTCTATCAAGATAGATTCCGCCATCCCTTCCCTATAGGCCTTCTGAAACGAGATAAGGTTCCCGAGCAACGAAGTACTTTTGATATCACAGCGTTGCCAGCGCCGGTCTTTCTGAGTAATCGCCCTGCCAGTCGGCGCTTCATCCAGAGATGTGCGGATGTTAGGCTCGAGAGGGATTGTCATGGCGAACACAGTCGGCGTTGGTTTCTCGGGGAAACCATGAGCCCGTTTTTCAACAACCCCACGAGTGATCTGAAGGTAAATCGTCAGGTGCTTTGCTGACTCTTTATTCAGTTCCAGCAGGCGGGTAAACATCCCGTGAAAATCTTCGGGAGTCTGACTGAGCTCAAGCTCAATAGCATCCAGGCTGCGGTAGAGACGCTCCATATGAGCGTCCTCCTGCAGAGGCTTTCCGGCAAAAACCGGGATAACCTCATATACCCCGTCTCCAAACAGAAAACCACGATCAAGTACTGAGACCTTCGCCTCTTCTACCGGAACAAATTCCCCATTCAGATAAACCTGAGCCATGACGTTAATCTATTCAATCCACTCAATAGAAGCCTGACAGCCCTGACAGACTCCTATTTGTAACAGACAGGCCAGACATCCCGCCGGGCCATCTATCAGCTAAACAGTCCCATAAAGAAGCGGACAATGCCATCCCACAGGCGCTTGAAGAAGCCACCTTCCTGCACATCTTCCAGCGCAATCAGCGGTTTTTCTTCAACAATTTCATCGTCAATCTTAACGATAACACTGCCGACTACCTGGCCGGCCTGGATAGGCGCTTCCAGATCAGACTCAACGGACATGGTTGCATTCACATCTTTGCCACGACCGCGAGGCACTGTAACAACAAGATCTTTTTCCAGACCAACGGAGAGCTGATCACGATCACCTTTCCAGACACGTACCTGCTCCAGTGCAACACCCCCACGGTTCACTTCAACATTCTCAAAGAAGCGGAAACCATAGGTCAGCAGTTTCTGGGTTTCATTGGCACGGGCACGCTCACTGGCGGTACCCATAACCACAGCAATCAGGCGACGGTCATCTTTCTTGGCAGAGGCTGCAAGACAGTATCCGGCAGCATCGGTATGGCCGGTCTTCAGGCCATCAACATCCGGATTGGTCCACAGCAGAGTGTTACGGTTTGGCTGTGGGTTCAACGGCTTGCCAGTACTTTTGTTTACGCCGTACTGGAACTCACGCTCGTTGTAGATATCGTAGTATTCCGGGTGATCATAGATGATCGCTCTGGACAACTTGGCCAGATCACGGGCAGACGCATAATGTCCTTTGGTAGGCCAGCCGGAAGCATTCTTGAAGTGGCTGTTTTCCATACCCAGTTGCTGGGCTGTGGCATTCATAACCTGGGAAAAAGCATCTTCACTGCCAGCAACATATTCGGCCAGTGCAACACTGGCATCGTTACCGGAAACGATAATGACGCCCTTGAGGAGATCCGAAACGGTGACCTTCTCGCCCACCTCGATAAACATCAGCGAGCCGCGCATGCGCCAGGCTTTTTCACTGACAGTCACGAGATCGTTACGGCTGATATTTCCAGAAGCCAGCTCGTTTTCAACCACGTAGGCGGTCATCATTTTGGTCAGACTGGCAGGAGGCATGGCCTCATCAGAGTTGCTCTCAGCCAGGATTTCACCACTATCAGCATCCAGAAGAATGTAACTTTTGGCTGCAACCTTGGGCGGTGCAGGAATAAGACCGGCTGGCAGTGCTGATGCCATTGAGGAAACGACCAGCATAGCTGCCCCGATCATGGAGGCGGCCAGTCTTTTGGAAATTCGGGCTGTTTGATTCATCTTGCTTCAACAAATTCTTGATAAATGGAACCATAATCCATGTTCCGTGGACGCTTTTATGAAAATGTCCAAAAAAAATATCCATTTTTCGGACTGGGCATTTTACGCGAAAGGGCATTTTGCCCACTCATGGCTGCTTGTCCACCAAGGCCAGATTACAGTAACCGGGGATTATAACAACTGGATTCGAATGCATTAAAGGACATAATCGACATCCATTTATCCAAATCCTGCAGGGGGCACTCACGGCTTAAGCGCCATACTCAGAACACAGGCGTAGCACCTCCGTACGCCAAAGTCACGCAAGATGAAGGGTCGAAACCCCGGGACGAACTGAAGGCATCTGTTTGATGTGCTGACTGTTTTGTTAATTATTTCACGAACAAACGCCACATAAAAAGCTCGTATAACCTGAAGAATTAGCGAAAAAATATTATGAGGTTTAAATATTATGGATACTTTAAAAACACTTTTTTTTAAAAACATTGTATTCGAATTCGCAATGGAGGATAGGGATATCATGCATAATCCTCTTGGAGCACAATGCAATTTAGCTACCAGAGGCTGCATTTTGGGAACGTGTGCAGCCACCGGAGCTGGAATTTTTCTGGGTCATAGCTGTACATCAATTGCTGGTGAGGCGTGTGTTGCAGGTGTTTGTGGAGCCCAAGCGGGGCATGCTGCATTTAAAGAACGTCAAAAAAAGATAACGATAGTTACCCAACCCTTGTTAGAAAGAAATGAAAAGCTAGTACAGAAATTGACAAGCAAAGACAATATTATTATTAGTAAGGACAAGCAAATTGAAATTCTAGAAGATCATGTAGGAACTCTAAAGGATCAGATTCTAAGATTACGGGGACCAAGTCATTCTTCACATGAAAACCCGCCTCCCTATCCCTACAGCGAAACGTAAACCCGAAGCGTAAGTC
This sequence comes from Parendozoicomonas callyspongiae, assembly GCF_023502345.1. GTDB lineage: Bacteria > Pseudomonadota > Gammaproteobacteria > Pseudomonadales > Endozoicomonadaceae > Sansalvadorimonas > Sansalvadorimonas callyspongiae. The sequence goes on along the minus strand of NZ_JAMFLX010000004.1, from coordinate 69,573 downwards.
GCATAAAGTCAGCTCCGGTTGAAAAAAATAAGGCTTTAAGTACCAGCTATTCGTACACCCTGTGGCCTTTGGCCATACTGGCATTACCCAGAGCATCCTGAAGCCTCTGTAGATCCTGCTCCGAGCGAAAAGGCCCGACTCTTACCCTGAACAGAGAATCGGCTCCAGAGATAACACGGACAGGCACGCTGGTTACATTTAACAGCTTGCGCTTCAGTGCTGTTGCTCCGTCACGGCTGCTTAGAGCAGCAACCTGCAAATATAGCTGTTCACCTTCAGAGCTGGCTTCTGATACTGTCCGGTCAACTGCTGAGGTTGTCTTTCTGACAGGAGCTGGTGTGGCCTTTGTACCGGCCGAGGTTGCCTGAAATGCCAGCAGCCCTTCGGGAGAAGTATCGATGCCCTCAATTCTGACTCTGGCAGTCCCCCTGTTGTGATAACCGAGCTTTTTGGCTGCCGCCCAGGACAAATCAATAACCCGGTTACCATGGAATGGCCCCCGATCATTCACCCTGACAATGACACTGCGATTATTAGCCAGATTGGTCACTTTTACATAAGACGGCAATGGCAGAGTTTTATGGGCGGCTGTCATGCCGTACATATCATAAATTTCACCATTGGCGGTTTTGTAGCCGTGAAACTTCACTCCATACCATGATGCGACGCCCTCCTTTCGGTACCCGGTAGCGGAGGATAACGGAACATAGGAAATACCATTCAGTGAATAAGGTGTGAACTTCACATCACCTTCTGCGACCTGCGGAACGGCATCAGGAATCTGACTAACATCTATATTTTTGTGACTGCTATCGTGTTTCAGCTTGTAGCGGCTTGCCTGAATCTCTTCCTGTGTCTGCGTACTTGCACAACCTGCCAGAAAAGCAACAGTCAGAAAAAATACTGCTTCTTTCGATATCAGGCGACCATACAAAGAGCTATTCACAAGACTATACGCAGGGCTATGTAAAAATAGCTCAGCAAGCCTGTTGATGATTCTCATCATTAACGAATGAGTTCCTTTTTACTTCTTGTTATGACTTGGCCAGTGATTTCTTATCCTGAGATTTCATTTTTTTCTCAATCATGTCTCCCAGTTGATAGACGGCCATGGCATAGAGATCACTCTTGTTGTAGCGGGTAATCACATAGAAATTAGTCAAGGTCAGCCAGTGCTCTGTTCCGGAACGTCCTTCCAGCTTAAGCCCCCGTACACGGGCGGTGTCAGACAGAACCCTTGTTGTTCTCCAGCCAAGGTTTTTCACCTCGTTGACGGAATGTGTTGGACGGGGGTTCTTATCAATCGCTTTGGCATATTTCTGCCCCTGGACAGAAGCCTTGGCAGCCACCGGCTTACCTTTCTGCCAGCCATGACGGCTGAGGTATGACGCAATAGAACCTATCGCATCTGCGGGTGACTCCCAAATATCAGCCTGCCCATCCTTATCGAAGTCAATGGCGTATTCACGGTAGCTGGAAGGCATAAACTGGGGAATTCCCATTGCCCCGGCATAGGAGCCGGTCAAAGTAAGAGGATCAAAGCCCTGCTCCCGGGCCAGGATCAGAAACTCTTTCAGCTCTTTACGGAAAAAGGTAGCTCGTCGTGGATATTTGAAACCCAGAGTGGCGAGAGCATCAACAACTCGGAACCCACCGCTGTTCTGGCCAAAACCAGTTTCGATACCAAGGATTCCGATAATGACACTGGTAGAAACGCCATATTCAGAGCTGGCTTTTTCCAGTGTTTTACGATGAGCACGCCAGAACTCGACGCCATCATTGATTCGCTTGTCATTTATAAGAAGGTTTTTGTATTCTGCCCAGGTCAAGCGTTTTTCCGCTGGACGTTGCATAATTTCAACTATTCGGGATTTATATTCTACGTCGTTAAACATCTTCTCCAGCACGGGGCGGGAAAAACCTTCATCGCGAACTAGCTCATCTATAAACCCGTCGATATCCGCTTTGTTGAAGCCTTCACCATAGCTGGGTACTGATAAAAAGAGGCCTGTTAAAAATACAGCTATCAGGCTTTTGAAACGGATCCGCATATGGGTACCCCCTTCGGCACCGCCGGTCATCTACAAACAGCCATGAGCGCGAAATGCCGCAAGCATTTCCATGGATAAAAAAACAGTAATGCGTAGTTTTGCGTTACTGCCTCCATTTTTAACACTTTTGAGCCTAGCGACCAAGAAAATTCCGATGTGTATGGGCTGACATTAACAGTCCAAACCCTGCCATCAGGGTCACAAGGGAGGTTCCACCACGACTGACAAGGGGCAGGGGAACACCTACAACCGGGAGCAGGCCGCTAACCATTCCTATATTTACAAAAATGTAGACAAAGAATGTCAGAGTAACACTGCCGGCAACCAGTCGTGCAAACATATTCTGCGCATGCATGGTGATAAAGATGCCGCGCCCGATAATCAGCGCGTACACGGCCAGTAAAACCAGAACGCCAATCAACCCGAACTCTTCGGACAGAACAGCAAAGATAAAGTCGGTATGACTCTCCGGGAGAAACTCCAGATGTGACTGAGTTCCCAGCAGCCAACCCTTGCCATAAAGGCCACCAGAACCAATGGAAATCTTGGATTGAATAATATTCCAGCCTGATCCCCAGGGGTCACTCTCCGGGTTCAGGAAGGTCAGCACCCGCTGTTTCTGGTACTCCCGCATCACGTAATGCCACATAACCCAAACAGCAGGCAGAGCAAGCAATACAGCAGATCCGATAACACGCCAGCGCAAGCCGGCCAGCAGCATCACGAACATACCGGATGCAGCAATCAGCAAGGAGGTTCCAAGGTCAGGCTGTTTGGCAATCAGGACAACGGGAACACCAATCAGAGCAAGAGAGATAAAAGTATCCGCCAGGGATGGCGGCAGTGGTTTTCGCGTCAACCAGGCAGCAACCGTCAGCGGCATCACCAGCTTGATAATTTCAGAAGGCTGAAACCGGAAGCCCGGGAGCTGTATCCACCGCTGGGCACCTTTCGCGCCCTCCCCCATAACAAGAACACCGACCAGCAACACCACACCACCAACATAGGCAATGGGAGCTAATCGCTGAAGAAAGCGGGGAGGAATCTGGGCCACAATAAACAGGGTGACAAAACCAACCACCATATAGATGGCCTGGCGCATAACCATATCCAGATTCTGTCCACTGGCGCTGTACAAAATAAACAGACCAACCGAGCAGATGCCCAGCAGCATCAAAAGAAGTACCGGGTCCAGGTGCAAACGGGTACTCAAGGCTGGAGCAGCTCTGAGGTCATGCTTGGGATCAAGCTGCCGGATAAAATCCTGAGACATGATTATTGCCCTCCCTGCAAAGCGTTTCCGGCCAGTCCACCTAACACTTTCTGTTCTGCCAGGCGTGGAAGGAGATAAGCATCCAGCACTTTTCTGGCAATCTTCACCGCAGCTTTGGAGTCATTCTCAACAATAATCCCAAGAGCAATCTGCGGATTTTCGATGGGTGCAAAAGCAACAAACAGGCCGTGATCTTTCTGGAACTCTTCCAGCACCAGAGCTTCCTCTTCCTTGATGTCCTGGGGCAGGCCTACAACCTGTGCAGTACCTGTTTTACCTGCCACGGTATACTGCAAATTCTTACCCATGCGGATATATGCAGTGCCTCGCGGATGTTCAATAACAGACCGCATCCCATCAATAACTGTTTCCCAGTCTTTTTGATCTTTTTCAACGCGAGCCAGTGGTGGTATGGGAGCCACACCAGGGCCAGGTTTTGCCAGTCTTGGCTGAACAACCGTGCCCCTGTTGGCAATAATCGAAGTTGCCATGGCTAACTGGAGTGGCGTGGTAAGAAGGTACCCCTGACCAATACCTGCAATAACTGTTTCCCCCGGATACCAGGGAGCGCCACGGGCTCTCTTTTTCCATGCACGGGATGGCACGAGCCCTGAGCGCTCTGAGGCAATATCCAGCCCTGTCTTTTCGCCGAAGCCAAACAGGATCAGATAGTCATGCATGGTATCGATGCCCATCTTGACGGCTATGTCGTAGTAATAGGTATCGTTTGAGCGCGCAATGGAACGAACAAGGTCTGTCCAGCCATCACCTTTACGTTTCCAGTTTCGGTACTTACGTTCCTCACCTGGCAGCTGGTAATAGCCCTTATCAAAAATCCTGTAGTCGCGTTCGATCGTGCCACTGTCCAGTGCCGCAAGCGCCATAAAGGGTTTGATTGTTGAGGCCGGGGGATACTCGCCCAGTGTCGCCCGATTATAAAGTGGACGATTTATATCATCCCTGAGCTCGCTGTAAGCTTTATAACTAATACCACTGACAAACGGGTTAGTGTCGTATGAAGGAGCACTGGCCAGAGCGAGAATGCCTCCGGTATTAGGATCCATGGCAACCACAGCGCCGCGTTTGCCTTTCAGGGCCTCCATCGCCACTTTTTGCAGATCAAGATCCAGGTACAGATTGATATCCTGCCCCGGTATCGGATTCACTTGCTTCAGAACTCGTAATACACGGCCACGGGCATTTGATTCCACTTCCTGGTAGCCAGGCTTTCCAAGAAGAATATCTTCATAAAACCGCTCAACACCGGTTTTACCAATAATGTTGGTACCACTGTATTGGGAGGGATCTATCTTCTTGAGTTCACGGTCGTTTATACGCCCCACATAACCTACAGCGTGGGCCAGTAATGATTTCAGGGGATAAGAACGAATCAGCTGCGCCTCTACATTCACCCCTGGAAGGCGATGCTGGTTTACAGAAACCTGTGCGATCTCTTCTTCCGTCAACCGATATTTTAAAGGCACGCTGTTAAATGGACGTGTTTGATATACACGTTCACGAAAATCCTTCACATCTTCAGGATCAAGCTCAATAATTTTTCCGAGTTCATCCAGGGTTTTATCCAGGTCTTCAACCCGTTCCCGGATAATTGTGAGGTTATAACTTGGCTGGTTATCAGCCAGAAGACGACCTTTGGTGTCGTAGATAAGCCCCCGGACAGGAGGTACTGTGCGTAGGTGAATTCGATTATCTTCCGACTGTGTCGCAAGATCATCATATTGAACCACCTGTAAATAGAATGCTCGCGCGATCAGGCCGGCTGTCATGAGAATCATGACAGCAACAGCCAGCCAGACGCGGAAATTAACCAGCCGGCGTTCACCCGGGTGGTCTTTAAACGTATCAGCCGCCATTCATTTTCTTGCCTGTCTGCCATGAAGGCTTATCTGTCGTGTTCTGGGTTCAACACCTTTCAAGATGTAGACAGATAAACCATTTCAGTCATGGCTGATTAACGATGGTACGGGTGATTATTCAGGATACTCCAGGCACGATACAGCTGTTCAGCCACCATGATCCTGACCATGGGATGAGGCAGAGTCAGAGGAGAAAGTGACCACTTCACGTCAGCCTTGTTGGATATTTCAGGCAACATGCCTTCCGGACCACCAACCAGCAGACTGATATTCTCTCCATTATCGTGCCACTGACCAATCTTGTCGGCCAGTTGCTCCGTGCTCCACTCACGTCCCTTGACTTCCAGGGCAATCACCCGGTCTCCTTTTCCGATGGCTGCCAGCATCTGTTCACCTTCACGAGCCCGAAAACGCTGAACGTCGCAGTTTTTAGAACGCTTGTTCAGGGGGATCTCGCAAAGCTCAAGAGAGAAACCGGCAGGCAGTCGGCGGGCGTATTCGTTGTATCCTTCCGTCACCCAAGACGGCATTTTCTGTCCAACAGCGATCAGACGAATACGCATTATTCAGCTTCTGCTGCAATACCGGTTGTCTCCCACAGGCGTTCCAGATCATAAAACTGGCGCGCAGAAGGCATCATCAGGTGAACAACGATATCACCCAGGTCAACCAGAACCCACTCGCCCTGTTCTTCACCTTCAACACCAAGAGGCTGTACTCCAGCTTTCTTGCACTTATCGACCATGTTGTTAGCCAGAGACTTCACATGGCGGGAAGATGTCCCGGAGACAACGATCATCAGATCGGTGACATCAGTCTTGTCAGACACATCCAAAGTAACAATATCCTTACCCTTGGTCTCTTCCAGTGCGTCAACAACCAGATCTTTCAGTTCAGAGGCTTGCATGTAGCCGTTATTACCTTTCAAATTTTAAAGTCACCAAGGCCTGTTGTGATTTCATCACAGCAGGCCCTAATAAAGCAAAAGCCTGCCAGCACCTGCAGGTGCTGGCAGGCCAGAAACAATGATCAGGTGCGGATATGGCCATCACCTAACACAATATATTTCTGCGATGTCAGCCCTTCCAGACCAACCGGGCCACGGGCGTGAATCTTATCAGTGGAAATACCGATCTCAGCACCCAGGCCATATTCAAACCCGTCGGCAAACCGGGTTGAGGCGTTCACCATCACCGAACTGGAATCCACTTCCCGCAGGAAGCGCCGGGACAGGGTGTAATCCTCTGTCACAATGGCATCAGTATGATGTGAGCCATAACGATTAATGTGGCGAATGGCTTCGTCCATATCTTCCACAACTTTCACTGCGAGGACAGGAGCCAGATATTCTGTACTCCAGTCCTCTTCCGTTGCCGGAACAGTCTGACTCAGAATAGAGCAGGTTTTCTCACAGCCGCGCAATTCTACGCCTTTTTCACCATAAACATCTGCCAGTTTTGGCAGAATCTCTCCAGCAATGCCTGAGTGCACCAGAAGTGTCTCCATGGTATTGCAGGTTCCATAGCGATGGGTCTTGGCATTAACAGCAATGGCCTCAGCCTTCGCCAGATCAGCTTTTTCATCGATATAGACGTGGCAGATTCCATCCAGATGCTTGATCACAGTGACCCGGGCATCACGGCTGATCCGTTCGATCAGGCCCTTACCACCTCTTGGTACAATGACATCAACATACTCAGGCATGGTAATCATTTCACCGACCGCAGCGCGATCTGTGGTTTCCACCACCTGAACCGCTTCAAGGGGCAGACCAGCAGTCCGCAGACCATCCTGAAGACAGCGTGCTATTGCGCGATTGGAGTGAATCGCTTCACTTCCCCCGCGAAGAATTGTGGCATTACCGGATTTGAGACACAGGCTGGCTGCTTCCACGGTCACATTGGGGCGTGACTCATAAATAATCCCGATAACCCCCAGAGGCACGCGCATCTGCCCTATCTGGATACCACTTGGCACATAACGCATGTTGTCGATACTTCCGACAGGATCTGGCAAAGCCGCAACCTGACGCAGTCCTTCAATCATGGTATCAATGCGGTCAGGTGTCAGTTCCAGACGATCCAGCATGGCATCAGTCAACCCATTGGCTTTGCCATTTCCCAGATCCTGGCGGTTAGCCTGCACCAGCTCGGCACGGGATGCGTCCAGAATTTCTGCTGTCGCCAGCAATGCGTTGTTTTTTATACCGGATTCAGCCCGGGCAACATTGGTGGCAGCTTCACGTGCCTGTTGTCCGAGGCGTTGCATGTACGCTTTGACATCATCTATTTCAACAGACAAGGCATGCCTCCCAAAGATCTTGTGGATTTCAACCTGAAATATGGTTGTTTTCGTCGATTATAACGGGTTGACCGCTGGTAGGAATACCAGTGTGTTTGTCAGATACCTGATTATTTCTGTTTTCCCGGTCTATTGCACAGCCTGACGCAACCCCACCTAAAGACAACAAACAAGCAACAAGCGATTACATATCAGCTGCTACTTTTTTATTTGCCTTTCAGAATTGGGCTGTATTTCACGGCTTTTTCTGGAGTTTTTTCTGAAAGTTGAGAATAAAAACATGTTCCGATTCAGGTTATTTCAAACTCTTAAGATTTGCTGCCTGACACTGGCCGTAATCACTATCCATAATGCTACCGCTGACGAGGTTTCACTGGACTCTACTGGCGAAGCAAGTATGCCCTACATCAAGACAACAGCAACAGGATCAACGCTTCGCCTCGGAAATCAGCTTATCTATTTTGAGGGGCTCACTTATGATGAAGTCAAATGGGTTCGTGATAGTTTCATCTACGGGGGGATAGCTCCTGTACTGTTAAAACAGGCAGCGAATTATGGTCTTAAGCATCTTAAAGGCAGCCCTACCTATTCCTCATTTGCAACACCTGTAGAGATAATTTCCAAACTATATAGTGAAGGCTCCTACTGGTATTACATGCTGGCAAATATAAAGAACACCTGGAATACTGGTGCCTGGTATACGGTGCCTGTCATCTTCAGAAACACGATTCAGGTCACAGCCTCCCATATTTATAGTGACCGATTTAATCTAATTCCTTTTGTCACCTACGCCCTTATAGCCGGATTCTCAGGTTTAGGTTCTTTACGTGACATAGCCATCCAGACAGTCAGTGGAAATAACACCCAGTACATACATGTGCCGCTTTCGGGGGATAGCTCTAAGTACTTCATGGTTAAAGCCATTTTCCCTGACACCTCAGGAAGCCATACCCATGCCATGTATGAACTAAACCGCATCGCTCTGGCTTCATCCGGTGCATCAACGGGAGAATTTGGTGATCTCTCAACAGTCCTTGGAGAAATGGATGTGGACCGTATATACATTCAACCCAAGCAGGAGAATGACCAAAACCTACTCTCAAGCTACTTCTATGATCCAGCCTTGGAAAGAATAGTCACTCTGGATTTGCATGGTGACTTTGGCAGCAATACTGACACTCCATGGCTTCTGGACAGAATCTACCACAAAGCTGATCGCAGTAAGGTAAAGAACGTGCGCAGTGCTCTGTCACCACAAGTCATTCAAGCGTTTGCTGATGCCTATCAAGCCTACTCCAACAGGTTCCTTTGCAAGAAAGCATTCTCCGAAGAAAAGTGTGCAATGCTTTGGGAAAGTGCACCCGATACATACACTTATGAGCCTGAAATGGAAATCGCTTCTCAACCATCCAAGGTCAGGATGAAGAGCAGCCATACAGATTTCGATTTCAACTCAACAAACGGTGTCCATTTGAGCCTGACATGGACTGATGGATCGTTCTGGCCTGGATTAGCTATGAAAGGTGAACAAGGCAATTCTGAGAGTTCTCTGGATCAATGGCTGATTCCACAGTGGTTCACTAACTTTGTGGTTGCTGAGCTTGCCACACAATCTCGTGAGTTAGGCCGTTCAGCAACAAATTATGCTGCCAAAAAAGTCATCAGTGTTTTGCCTCAACCAGAAACACTGCCAGAACCTCCAACCAGACTTCGTAATGCTCCAACAACCCACAGTGAGGATCATCGCACCTGGGCACGGCGGTGGCTGGATGGCGATGATCTCTACCAATTTTTTGTTGATCAATCGAACAACACCGAGCCTGTTGCAGAGATACGACTAAGAAATCAACAAAACCATACCGGGACTGAGGAGTGCGGAATTGGTGCCTGTGGAGATACTCCTAACCTACTACAAATGCCGTGTAATCATGTTTTCTGCGAAGATTGTATTCTTGAATGGGGAAGAGAGCAGGCTGGCAGACACCGTATAGAGATACAACGAAGTGATTATTATCCAAGATTTAATTTTACCTGCCCCACTTGTCGTAGAAATATCCCTGCTGAAATTATCATGTTGTAATTTTCTATAAAGATGGCAATTGTAAACCCTTTTCATCATTTCATGATGAAAAGGGTTCTTGATTCAAGAGGTTTATGCCACCGGGACAGTAAACCAGAGAATCGCTCCACCTTCAGGGTTGCGCTCAAAATTCAATACACCACCATGGGTCTGAATAATTGAGTGACAGACCGAAAGGCCAATCCCCATTCCATCCTGCTTGGTGGTATAGAATGGTGTAAACATTTTCTCTTCAGCATCATCCGCCAGGCCGTGGCCACGGTCGATAACCCTGACCTGTACAAAGTCATCATTAACCTTAAGGGTCTCTACACGAATACCAATGTCACGGGTTGCCGTATCCCGCATGGCTTCCATGGCATTTCGCATCAGATTCAGAGCCACCTGCTGTATTTGAACAGGGTCAACACGAACCGGGGCAAGCCCCTCTTCCAGATCGATATGAATTTCAATCTGGTTATTTCTTGCATCCACCTCTGCCAGCTTGACTACATCCTGAATCAGGCGATTGCAGTCAACCCGCTCCAGACAGTGGTCAGGCTTTTTCACAAAGCTGCGAATGCGGGAAATGATGTCTCCTGCACGCTGAGCTTGTGTCGCGATTTTTCCCATTGCCTCTTTGATGGATTCGACATCCATCGGCTCACGGGCAACCATGCGCTTGCAGACCTGCGCATAATTATTGATGGCAGTGAGCGGCTGGTTCACTTCATGGGCAAAACCTGATGCCATTTCCCCCATACTGCTCAGGCGAGACATATGAGTCAGTTTGTCTTTCTGTTCATCAACTTCATCAAGAGCCTGCTGCAGGATTTCCTGCTGTCGTTTTTTCTCGGTAATATCCCGAAAAACGACAACAGCCCCGTTATTTTTCCCACCTTCCGTTATCGGCGTACAGGAATAATCAACCGGGAAGAATGACTCGTTTTGGCGACAGAACACACTGTCATCAACATTCTGAATAACCCCGTCAACGAGAGTACGGTACAACGGCGTATTCTGGCGTGGTGCATGTATCCCCTCAGGATTACGCTCAAGAAACATGCCATAGAAATCGCCACCAGTCAGCTCTTCGAGATCCCAGCCGGTCATGCGACTGGCAGCTGGGTTAGCAAAGGTGATTCTCCCTTCAGCGTCAACGCCGAAGATGCCTTCACGCATGGTTTCCAGCAATCTCTGGTTGGCCGCCTCCAGCTGTCTGTTCCTGGCCGCAAGTGCCTGCTCTAGCTGATGGATTTTCAGCTGGGTCTCAACACGGGCTATCACTTCCTCCGCCTGGAAGGGTTTGGCAATATAATCAACCGCCCCGGTTTCCAGTCCCCTGACCTTATCCTGGGTGTCGTCAAGTGCAGACAGGAATATCACGGTGATGCTGGACATCTCCGGGTCAGCCTTCAGCCGGCGGCAGACTTCGTAACCATCAATGCCCGGCATCATGATATCCAGAAGAATCAGTGCTGGTTTGGCCTTGTGGGCGATACGCAGGGCATTTTCTCCATCCTTGGCGATCAACAGCTTGTAACCCCGCCCATTCAGGGTTTGCAGGAGAACCTGCAGGTTGGTGGGGTTATCATCAACCAGAAGAATTTTCTCGTCATCATCATTCTGACCGGAAGAAATCAGAGTCTGGTTTTGAGGCTGGCTCTGGTTCTGATAAGGCATTTCGACTGTCAAAGTTTTCTCCCCCGATTCTCGGGGCCAAAGTATAGAGGTGACCCATTTGATTAGCAGGTTTGTGAGTTACATGTCGATAGCATGTTACACAACTGCACTCTCACACAGGCCCATAAGTTGCGACATCATTTCTTCCAGCTGATCGAGAGCCAGAGAATCACAATATTCCAGGATACGGTTTGCCCAGAAGGCGATAGCCTGATCTTTATCCGTTAAGCCAACAGCCGCAGCACGAACAGCTTCAACATCTCCCATCTCCATGGCTTCAGCCAGTTGCCCAACGAGCATGCTTGCCTGTTCTCTGGACAGAGCAGGCAGAGCATCGGGTGGAGGTGTTGGCCGGTGGCTTTCAGCGTGCACCCAGACGGCGTTAAGGTGCCGGCGAATAACCTGAAACAGCTCATGTACCCGGAAAGGTTTGCCTATAAAATCTACAAACCCCCAGCGCTTGATAATATCAGGCAACGAGGGATACACACCGGCAGAAATCGCCACAATAGGCGGACACTTATTACCCAGGCGTGCTTTCATGGTGTGGGCAGCCCTGAAGCCGCTCATACCAGACATCCGCAAGTCCATCAAAACTAGATCAATACAGTACCGCTGCCCAAGAGTAATCGCTTCACGCCCACTACCCACCGACAGAACATTGAGTCCGGCCGCTTCAAGCATCTGTTTCAAGATATCCCGGTTGGTCGTTGAGTCATCAACCACCATAACCTGAATCTTCTGGCCAGGAGCCAGATGTTCAAAGGTGTCTTCCGCAAGCGTTTTAACGATCGGACAATACCGGTCACCCTCAGCAGATTTGAGGGGCAGAGTCAGAGTGAAGCAGCTGCCTTTGCCAGGCTTGCTAATAACTGTCAGGTTTCCGCCCATAGTCGTTGCCAGGCGGCGACTGATCGATAACCCTAAACCCGTACCACCTTCCCTGCGCCCGGCTTCTCCCTGGCGGAAAGGCTCAAAGATATGCTCCAGGTGATCCTCGGTGATACCAATACCTGTATCGAGCACTTCAAAGGCGAGTTCATTTCCCACCATGAAGACTGTCAGGTCTACATGTCCGCTTTCGGTAAACTTGATAGCATTGCCAACCAGGTTTATCAAAATTTGTCGGAGCTTGGTTTCATCAGCATACACGCAGCGGGGTACATCCGGGCGAATGGTCAGCTCCAGTTTCAGCCCCGCTTTCTCGGCCTTCTGGTAAAGAATCTGCTCAACGGTTTCTACCAGAATAGTCAGGCTTGTCACTTCGTAATGAAGCTCCATTTCACCGGCTTCAATCTTGGTTAGATCGAGAATGTCGTTTATCAGTGTCAGCAAGTGCTGACCGCAAGTCTGCACAGCCATCAATCGTTCATGCTGGGACGGTGTAACCTCACGATCCCCCAGTAATAGCTGGGCGTATCCCAGAACACCGTTCAAAGGTGTACGAAGTTCGTGACTCATATTGGAGAGGAACAGGCTCTTGGCCTTGTTGGCCGCTTCCGCCTGATCACGAGCTTCAGCCAGTGCCCTGGCAGCTGTTTTCTCCGCAGTTTTATCCCTGGCAAGACCTTCTATTGCCGTCACCTGGCCACGTTCATTAAAGGCTGGTGTATCCAGCACTTCCATCACACAGACAGAGCCATCTGCACGTACCAGCTCCAGTTCATAACCCGGGTGAGTATTTCCTTTACTCAGCTCTTTCCTGACCTGCGCAATCTTTTCTCTGTCTATATCCCTGTGCAGATAGGCTTCCGGACCAGCCATAAACTCTTCGGGTGTATAACCCAAAATCTGTTCGACGGATTCAGTGACATAAACAAAAGTGCCATCAACCCTCTGGGTGTAAAAGATACATTCCTGCTGCAGACCTTCAATAATTCGCCGGTAGCGCTCCTCACTCAAGCGCAAGGCTCGTTCAGCCGCATGGCGGTCACTGACATCTCGTAAAGATATGGAGATCAATAATCCTTCAGGGGTTTCGATTGGGCTGAAGGCCATCTCGACAGGCAGGGTATGCCCCGAGCTTTTGCGTGCACGTAGTTCAATCGTTGAACCGGCCTGACTTTTCAGAAGCTCCAGAGAGGGATTGTTAAGCAGTGGCTGAGAGGCACACTCTTTTTCAGGGAACAGACATGAAACCGGCTGCCCAACCAAAGATGAGCGCACATACCCAAGCAGGGCTTCAGTCTGGGCATTAACGACGGTTATAACACCATCGCCATCGGTGATAACGACAGCATCAGGTGCAGATTCCAGCAACCCCCTGAAACGAGCTGTATCACTGACCCGGTCAGTAATATCCCGCCCCATACCTTCGACCCCAATAATCTTACCTTCGAAGTCATAGACAGGAACTTTCACCATTTCTATATGGTGAACTGCTCCTCCACCGCCGTACATCTCAACTTCATAAATACCGGAAACCCCTTTGTTGATAACCCGCTGGGTTTCGTTGATGGCATTCTGGTTTTCCGGAGTATCGGTATAAAACTTGGTGTAATGCTGCGAGTACTCTTCTGGCGTCAGCCCCAGAACATCCTGCACGGAAGGGCTGACATATTTCACCACGCCATCAATATCATGGCTGTAGTAATAGTAGTGGCCACTCAGTCCCTGGACGATTCGGTCAAATGATGTCTTGCGTGCTTTTCGTTCAGCCTGTTCTCTTAAAACCAGCTGGCTGGTCATTTCAGAAAAGCGCTTTGCCAGTTTTCCGACTTCATCGTCGCTGCGCACAGTAATTCTGGTATCAAGATGGCCTGAAGCAACACGGGTCATCGCCCGGTCAAGTTTTCTGATCGGGCGGGTTATACGCCCGGTCACAAACCAGACACTGACAAAAATCATAAGCAGCGAAAGCACCATAAAGGCTGCTTCAAACCACGCTTCTGAGCGCACCAGTTTGATAATGGCCTGCTTGGGTGTTGCCGCAATCAGCTGCCAGCCGGATGCCGATAAAGCCTGTCGAAAGGCAAGGTAATCATCTTCGCCATACTTCGCTTCAGTACTGGTCAGGTCCTGGTCAATCATCCACTTCAGCAGCTGACCGGAGAAAATATTAAACGACGTAGCAACTGTAGAATCTTCAAATGCCTGTCTGCCGGAAGAGTAAATCAGCTCTCCCTGCTCGTTGATCAGACTGTAACGAGAAGAAATGTCATAGGGGATATTCCAGGCACTTTGAAGAACCGTCAGGGGAATAAATGCAAATGTGAACGTTCTGATTGAACCTTCACCTCCCGGGACAACATATATAAACCCGATATGTTCACCCGTTCCGTCAAGATCAATCTGCCGTGACCAGCTTTTTCCTCCACCCAAAGCCAGCCAGTCGTCAATCCATTTCTTCAGCCCCGGGTAGTCACTCAGCTTCATCGACTTATCCGGGTGTTGATCCTCACGCCAGACCAGAGCCGCCCCCTGCTCACCTCCGGAAGAATCCCAGATCACCCCCAGAGCTGCGATATCACGGCTTGTTCTCAGCAGGGACTCATTCAGCCCTCTCAAGCGGTAGAAACTGAGATAGTCAAACTTCAGCATCACCGAAGAGGCTGTTTCCACGGTCAGCATGGCATCATAAAGAGAACTGTCGATCATCGCGGCCATGCTGGCAGTTGTCTCACGCAGCCGGCTCTCAATATTCCGGGTTTCACCGGTGATATTCTTGTAAAGCGATATCAGGAAGATAACGTTGTAGATCAGCGTGACAGGAATAACCGTAAATATAATAATTTTTTTACGAATCGATAAATTCACTATCGGCGCTCAGCTGCTTGTAGAAAGACCGGTCATTGATACTGACTCAAGCGCAACTCTACCAATACCAACCGAAACAAAAATAAGCATAACCCGCAACTCTTAAGACAAAAACTGCATAAAGCAGAGTTTTTGCTCCTTTATTCATCAACTAACCGCCAAAAGCTCCGTTTCTGTTATGATCACATTTTCTGTTATTGGTCACTCTCAGGAAGCTCATGGAAGTTCTCGTCATTGGTGGTGCAGGTCAGATTGGTCAGGAACTGTGCCAATTACTTCAGGATGAAGATATTTCATACCGAGCCCCGAGCCGGGATCTGCTCGACCTTGAAGATCACAAGAACGTTAAGCAGCTGATTGCAGAGTGGAAGCCTGACATTGTTATCAATACAGCGGGTTACCGGGATGCCGGCCATGCCAACTATGAACCATCACGGTGTTATAAAATGAACCGTGACTGCGTTGCCAGCCTTGCTGATGCCTGCAACGCAGCTGGAGCAGCCCTGATTCAAATCTCATCCTGGCGGGTGTTTGATGGTGACAAGAAGGATGCCTTTACAGAGAAAGACACACCAAATCCGAAAGAAGTTCTTGGTGGCAGCTTCTGGCTTGGGGAACAGCAGATTCACCAGCGCTGCCCAAGACATATTATCCTGCGTTTGTCCTGGATCATCAGCAGCAGAGGTTATAACCGGGTGACCCGACTGCTCGACAGTTTTGAAGAGGGAAAACCGGCAGGCACATGCCCAAACCACAGGGGTTGCCCAACCACCACTGAAGATGTAGCAAGGGTTCTACTCGCTCTGGCTTTGCAGATTAGCTGTGATCTCAATGTTTGGGGAACCTACCACTACAGTGCTGCAGAACCTATTGATGAGTATTCGCTGGCAGAGATTGTGCTGGCCGAAGCTTCTCAGTATGTGAATATTCAGGAAAGCCAGCTGCCTGTTGATGACAGCGAAAAGGAAGGCGATACCCAGAGCGAAATAAATGCCTGCCTGAACAGCACACGGCTGCAGCATACATTCGGAATCATGTCCCGCCCCTGGCGCAGTGGTCTGGCACGCCTGGTCAGAAATTATTATCAGAGCAAACAACCCTAGGTTCTTTGTTTTCCAAGTTTAGAGTTCGTTTATAACCTTTCCAAAGGTCAATGGGCTCTTTGCACTTGCTACATCCTTACTGAGAGGCAGATAATGGCCATATAATAAAAATTACAAATAAGAATAATGAAAACGTTACAACTTATTGTGGCTATATTGCTGACCGGGATCGCAGCAACAGCACAAAGCGTTGACCATCAGGAACTTCTGAAGCAGAGACTGGAAGCTCTGACAAAAGAAAACGGCCTTCTCAAGCAGACAATTGGCAGGCAGGAGAGACAGATTTCCCGCCAGAAACAGGAACTCTCCAATACTATCCAGTTACAGCAGACGCTGGATCTTATCAGCGATAAAGCTCAATCCGATATCCAATCCCTACAGCAAAACCAACCCTATCTGCAAACTGAAATATCTGAACACCAGAAAGCTCATATTGATTCTCCCAAGTCTTCTGAACGTTTCCTGACCAGTCTTTCATTAATGAGGGAAGAGCTGGAGTCCAGTATCAGCCTGACCAGCTGGAGCGGGCAGTTAGAAAGCGGCCAAAAGGTGGAATTTATCAAACTGGGGCGTATTGCCCTCTATTACCTGACGCCTGACGCCCAGGAAGGAGCCATCTATCTGCCAGAAAAAGAGCAGTGGCGGGCTCTGACACTGTCCCAGACCCTGGAACTTATCAAGGCACGCAATATGACTTTGATGGAAAAATCCGGAGACTGGCTCCATCTCCCGTTGCCAAGAACAAGAATCAGGCAGGAGGGTGAGTCATGAAACACAAGCTTATTCTCCTCACTAGTGCAGTATTGATAGCTTCTATCAGTTTTACCGGGAAGGCTGAAACGATTGATCAGCAGATTCTGAGGCTGGAAGCTGAGAATCAAAGCCTCCGTGACTCAAAACTGAATAATGACAGGCTGCTCAAACAACTGACGGAACAACAACAGGCTGAGTTCAAAAACAGCGATGAGTTTATTAACCAGCTGAAAAGTGAGTTCCAACTGATTCACAAAAAAGCCAGCACACTTCCTGTGACCCAGCTGGCTCCTGGCCGCCTTCAGCTGTTTTCTGAAATCAGCCAGATACCCTATCTACCATCTCCCGAACTTTTGTCGCAGGCTATGGAGCAGGTCCACAGTCTTATTAAAGATACAGCCGTGCGGGATACTATCCCTTCAAGTGTTGTCCAGCCTGGAGGCTCAGAAATTATTCAGCCGGTTACCTACGCCGGTCCCTTTGCCGCTATCAGCAAAGGCAATTTCTTAATTTACCAGCCAGAACTGGATCGACTGGTAGCCGCACCGCACCAACCCAATATTATTGCCAGACTGCAGGCGGAGGATTTTGTTGAAAGAGGGCACCTGACTCTGCCCATTGATCCCGGACATGGAGCCCTTTTGACAGCCCTGTCCCGTCGTCCCAGCCTCTGGAGCAAGATCGAAAGCAGCGGCCTTTCCGGATGGCTTATCCTCCTGTTTGGAGGCGGTGGAATTATTCTGACAGGAGTCAGGCTTTCTTATCTGCAAAAAGAACGTTTACGCATCCGGGTACAGAAATCCAACCTCAACAAGCTTTCAGAGAATAATTCACTGGGACGTATTTTGAACTCTCTCAATAGAGTGGAAAGCTTATCACCCGTTACATCTATTCAGGTTAAACTGACCATTCACTCAGAGAAGGTCAATCTGAAAAGAGGCCACAGCACGGTACAGCTTCTGGTTATCCTTAATCCTCTTATTGGAGCACTGGCCACTGCAACAGGAATGATTAAAACACTGCAAACAGTCAGCCTCGGTTCAGGTGAAGAGCAAATGATGGCCGCAGGGGCAGCACAGGAACTGATGCCGCTGATGCTTGGGCTTGCCACAGCTCTTCCTCTATTGCTGTGTTATTTTCACTTAACTTCACGTATCGCACGGTTGAGCAATAAACTGGAAAAGATAGTGTCTGTTACTTTCTCGACATCCAGAGAAAGACGTAGCTCCTATCACTATAAAGACCCTGTTATTATCGGTAGTATTAACAGTTAAAGAGCTTCAGTATCTTTCAAGCTCCTGTTGACTATTTTGAAAACTTTTGTTCGGCAATAGTTAGCGATAATATTTTTGATCTACTTTGCTGTAGAAAATACTCATCATTTGCTCTATACGACATCGTACAAACGACAATTTGTATGGTGTTTCCGGATATTTTGATAGATGCTCTTTCAATGCACTACATAGTTGATCGAGAACAACATCATCCATTTTGTCGGTGTAGCTGTGTATCAAACTATCAAAATTGCAGCAACCACAAACTCTTTCTAGCGTATCTGTACATAACTCAAAACCAGAAGCTTTACCTTCATCTCTTTTCAAGAAATTCAACCCTTCCAAGGGAACAAATTCAGAATGATGTTTGTTTTGCAAGGTTTTAGTGTAACATTCTTGTATCAGTTTACGAGTCTCTTTTATCTGCTGGACAATTATCAAAGATGGTTCACTATATTCAGTTTTAATCTTACTAAGCTGCCCAGCCAGAAAATTCAGTATTGAAAGATCTTTATAACAGCTATCTAGTTGTTCAGGATCACTTTCAATCATGCCAACAACGCCAGAAGTTAAACATCTCAGATGTTCCAATAGCAAATTCATTATCCGAGAAGAACATGGTCTCTTTGACACAGGCACATAACTACATACTACGTCGATTTCTCCATCGGCTGTAACACCTCTCTTCATTTCCTGTAGTACTATTAATAACTGAGCTCCCCAATCCAGGTAAGGAGCCATTTCACAAGTTGATTTCATACACGGAAAACATTCAGATATTGTTTCAGAGGGTTTACTCTGTAAATTCATTACTTCAGAAATATTATTCAAATCATCAATAGATAAATCACTCCCCCTAAAGAAAAGCTCTTCTTTCTGTTTAACATCTCTCGCGATATCCGCCTGGTTGAGCATTATTTCTATCGCAAAAAGTGTTTTTTTAAGATCATGCTTCGGCTTGCTGATTTTATTTATTTTTTCAAACTCCTCTTTGATATGATCTAACTCGTCACCGAAATCCTGGATATTTCTTAGCTGTGACTGAAGTTTTTTGGCATCATAAACAGAAAGGAGTGGTGCAATTTTTCCTTTCAAACTCTTGAATTCACGCTGAACCGCTACATTTTTCACCGTTTCATGTTTTACAATGATTTCTTTAAGCTTCCTCATGTCTTGCTCTTCAAAAGAACGCAAACAGCTAACAAGTTGCAGCATCTTATCTACAGCATCTGAGTATTTTTTTTCAACTAAGTCCTGATCAAGGCTGGCAAGTCGTATTGCAGGAGTTAGACGGACTTTTGGGGGAGTTGCTCCCCCTGTAGTAACAGGTACAGAACCCCGTGTACCAGAATCTGGTTTATCCTTTTTGGGTTTTTTACTTTTTGCCTGTGGTGGAGAATCTTCTTTATCTCCAGGTATTAATTGCTCTGGACTATGGGTACTGGTTGTCTTGACACGGGTTTCGATAGCGCCTGCTAAATAAAGTCCCTTTACTTTTTCCGGTATCGCAGCCTGAACGAAAGGATCTGATGAATCCAACAACCGCGTCCACTCAATTTTGGCTTTATCTTGAAAGTCTGTACTTTCATAGAATTGTGCCAGACGAACCCGAGCTTTATCCTCTGTATCTTTTGATGAACCAACAACAGTTTGCAACAATAATTCACACTGTTGATAGTGGCGCTTTGATTTCGACTTGCAGTTTTGAGCCTTTATTACCTGATCACATACAGTCCATACCAGCTCATAACCATTAAGCGCGTACTGATTTATAATAACTGGTAAAGCACCATCCTCCTGCAACTGGATAAGATGGGCAAACGCTGTTTCACAATCCTTATGTTGGTATAGACTTATTCCAGCACGATAAAGTGTAATTGCATTTTGCAGACGGTGCTTTTCAGCCAGAACATCAGCCGTGATACCAATACTTTCATCCTCAGTCATAAAATCTTTTATAGTTACACTGATCCTATCAAGGTCATCCATCTTCATATTTTGAATAGACTCTTGGAAACTCTCCATTTGCAACAACATTGTCGTTTTCTGCGAGAGATATTCCTTGAACGCCACGGCATTCAAAACATTTTTCTTGACTTCCAACATTTTCTGATATCTTTGACTTAATCGTTTATCCAGTTTTGATGGCAACAAATCTGATAGATTTTCAAGGATCTGTTCCTGTTCATCTAATGACTCTCTTGCCTGGGTATTATCCGATCTAGTTGTTTTAAGCTGTTCCAGCAAAGTATATGAAGTCTTTATGCCGTAACTTATTTTTGATTCTCTAGCCGTCGAAATAGCATCTGTTAAACAAGCCTTTTCAGGAAAACTCTCAGGAAGTTGTTTTAATGTTTCAACGCTCATTTTCAGTAGGTCAATATCAGGGTAACCTATCTTAAGCTGCTGTATCATGGAGTTAACCTTCGCTATTTCCTCATCTTTCCAGCTTGAGAGTTTGCTTAGATTTTTCCTGTCCTTATCCGATAAACGATACTGCTCTGCATCAATCTTCATCAATTCATCTGTCAACCGCAACTTGGCACCCAGATCCTTTTCTGTTTCCCAGGCATCAAGTTTCTCCCGAACCTCAATACTCTGAGCTGAACTATTAAGTCTCTTTATTTTCTCATCAAGACTATCCTTGGAATAATGAAGATCACTAGCTTTATGATGTTTTATCCATAACTCCATCCGCTTAATCAAATCAAGTCGCTTTCTTCCTTCAATTTCCGTTCTTCCTCTGACCTCATCTTCTTTTTCCAGTAAATCATCGCACTCTTTTAATAGTTCAGGAATAACTCTATGCACTGATTTTGATAACTGATATGTTATCCAACAACGCTCTTTTATAGCTGTAATTTTTGCCTGGTAACTGTGACTAAATTTGTCAACAATTTCATCAAGGGTTTCAAAAACCAGCGTTGCAGTCTCTTCTTTTTCTGTAAGCGTTTCACAAACACTGAGGTATTGCTCTTGTGATTTACTTTGATTTTTCTGTAATTTTTTTGAAAAATAACGAACCATATGCAGGCAAATAGCTTCATCAAATTTCTGTTTTTCAAACCTCTGGAAAAGAATAGTCAGTGCAGCATCATGGCATTTTGATTCAGCTTCTGCCTCACGATAAATCTCTAGCACAGAAGATGTTTCCAGTTTTAGAAGACTTCTTGGATGTTTCTCCCCACATCTCAGGAGTCTGGCAACTCGCCGCTCTTGATTAGTTTCCCTGGAAATTAGTACCACAAAATCCTGCAGCTGGTCTTTTTGTATGCGATCAATGTATTCCATCTGTTCTCGAGACTTATTGCTTCCAACATTCCCACTTTCTTCAAAGCAATAAATAAAATTATTGAAATATTCCTCGGGAAACGTATTCTTCACCAAGGTACACTGAATCACCTCATCAAGGACATCATAACAAGACGAACCTGTCATTTGTGGAACCAACAGCTGCTGGAAAACGTCATCGACGTTTTGCCCTTCAGATATCCGCAAACAGGATAGAGCAACACAGGTTTTGGGTTTCAATTGACAAGGCGATACCTTTCTCTGCATACCATCAAGCCAATTTAGCCATTCCTTATCGCCATCTTCTACTGCGTAATCCATAGCTACTGCAACCATCTCGCCCTTTACGCCTGGAAAATCATGAAAAGTTCTCTTTGCAGTTTGATATACCGTCTGGATAAAAGCTTTATCTGGAGGGTTGTTTTTCAATAATTCAGCAAGTTCTGCCTGCACTCTCAGAACCGCACTATCACCCTCCATGTAAAACAACCAACTGCAAGCCTTATCTTTTTTTGATCCACGGTAATATTTGTACATCACCTCAGCAGTTCTTTGCGCAAACTCTTTAGACGCCTTATCAATCTCATTGTTTTGCATTCTAGAATCAAGTAGCTCTGCCATTTGAATAGTCAAGTTCTGGCAGGATGGTTCTTTCTGACAGCGCTCAATAAGATCAACAATATCTGTATCGCTAATTTTATCTAATGCTTCCTTTGAACCCTTAATGTAATTCAGTAGATGAAGTAATGCTCCAGCCTCATCAGCTTTGGCACCTTTGGTAATTCTTTTAATACATTGCAGAAGAATTTCGATACATCCAGAATTTACACCTTCATGCCTTCCAGAGTAATCTAAGCTGGCTAGTTTTTCAGCGAGCTTACCTATCCATGCCCACTTGACTGGGTGTTGTTTGTAAGCCTCATTTAGAGCTCTATCCAATAGGGTTTCAATATCAGAATCAGAAACGAAGTCGGTAAGCCAGTGCAAAGCATTGCTACGGCCCTTTGTTGAAGCCAGGTTGTGTTTAAGGGCAATTTGATAGCAATGCTCAGGGTTTATAACCTTGGGCGTGCCCTGATAAATCGTTTCCAGATTTTTCCTTTGTACATGCATTTGTCTGCAATCTTCTTCCATAATTTTTTCATACAATTGCGTGGCGCATTCAGTTAACCTTGTTTCCAACAAACGTCCGGAAGGCAATGTCCAGATAGTTTCTGAACTCACGGATGGATTTAATTTGCAAATCAATTGTTCAGCTTTCATTTTGAGTGAAATTTGAGACTTGCCGTCTGCCGCTGATTTCATATCTTCTTCAATGATTGTTATGCGCAGATAATCATTGACCACCGTAAGATCAGGGTCAGCTTGAAGGAAATGCAGAGATGCTGAATCAAGACTATTTAACAGAGATATTATCACTGAAGGCACATCTATCTCGCCAAAAAACGACGGGGAATGAATACTTAATGTCAATAATCGGAACAGCACTTGAGGGTTTTCACTGCTACAGTGCTTTTTCAGCGCCTGACACAGTTCCTGGTCGCTTTGATTCTCCTGCCATTGAATCCAGGTTTTAAGAGCGATGGCTTCTGGGTGGTTTTGCAGCCAGGGAACATCAACAATTTTTAGCGCTTCGTCAAACTTTTTATCCTTGATAAGGCCTACAGCCTTCAGGCACAGAGCTGGCTCATAGCTTACATCAACCGCTTTAGTGAGCAGTTTTCTGCCTTCTGTGCAACATGGTCTCTTCAGTTTCAATAATGCTGCAAGGTGTGCCGCTTCAGGGTCAAATGCTGAACATGTTGCCGCTTTTAAAAAATGAGAAAGTGCATTTTGCCTTTGTCCCTTATTCAGATCAAGAATACCCTGGCAGGTTCCTGCACAAGAGTAGCCCTTTCCTCTTAGCTCTTTTAAATGTGATTTCAATTCTTCATCAGATAGTTGATGGCTACCAGAATAGACATGAAGCTGACACACAAGAAGTTTGATATTATCTGGAGAGTCACCCTTTGCCTTCAACACCTTCGCAAGTTTTTCGCCACATTCACTCAATTGCCCCTTTGCAAAATCCAACAATGCTGGATTTAATTTGCTCATTGATGGCAATAGAGTGTCAAGAAACTTCGTCTTAAAATAAGGCGTATCTGCGAGTACTCCATTCAGCTGAAGCATATTCATATATATGCCATAGTCATTCTCAGCATCTTTGTACAAACCATTTATAATCATTTCAAAAAACCAGTTTTCCTGCGTAATTGGCGCATCATTCATAGCCTTAATCATATGCTCAGAGTCATGAGCCCCTGAGAGAAGTAATGGTGTTCTACACTTTGGAGCTTTTACGTCTCTTAGTACGTTTAATAGGCGATAAGGTGAGAGCGGAAACAGCTTACTGTTTCCAACGAAGAGCGAATTAAACAGCATTGGAAGAATGGCAGGCGATTTCATGGCCAGAATTCTACGTTGAAGCATTTCATGTCGACTTAGCGCCCAAGTGCGTGCAGAGTCGTCATATGGTAATGATTGCTCTTCCTGTGTAATTTTCATGTGAAAAGCCCTCAGCATATAGCTAAAACCAGCAGCATTGCCATCTTTGGCCAGCTCTTCTGCCTTCTCTAGAAACGTGTCAAAATCATCAGGTTTCGTACATGCTTCATCTGTCCATTCATCAATGAGGTTATATTGTAAATTCAACTCTTTTTTCCAGATTTCAACCAGCGCGTTGCCATCGGGTGCTTTATCCACAAAATTTTTCGCCTGCAGAGTATTGTTCCTGTCCCAGCAATAAACAGCGGCGGGAAAATAACTCTCGGCACAAGCGTATTTTTCAGCCGCAAGAATAAGAAAATCACCCGCTTCCGATGTTCTTTTCAGGTAATGACAAACCATTCCCAAACAGTAAAACAATTGACCTACCAGCTGTTGATCTTTCTCTTCTATCTCCTGAACATCTTTCGCAGCCAATACCCGTTCAGCCAATATCGAATATTGCTCGTATAACTCAAGAAGCTCTTCTTTGTTACTATGCTCTAAATAACACGTTATTTTAGTCGCCTCTTCTACATCCTGGAATAGTTGTCTAATCTCCTCTTTTTCTTTTTTCTCATCAGGTAATTGTGGCGGTTTTGGATTGGAAGATTGATTGGTGTATATTGGCATGTACTTAAATTCTAAATTAGAATCTGGCGATTTATAAGTAGTCACCAAATTTTTTTCACGATATTCATTACAGACAACACGTTCAACTTGAAGTGCTTCAATGGGCCGGCCATGCTGCTGGAGCTTGTTCGTCAGGCTTGCAGCAATAGCACAATCACCAGTCATCCAGAACGCGCGATAAAGACAGTCAATTGCTATGCATGGATCAGAACAGCTTTCAGCATATGATTTCATCCTTAGAGCACAAGGGGATGCTCCAGGGTCTGTACGCAATAAACGACATTCCGCTTCCGTTGCAAATTGTCTAAAGTGCTTCAGTACTTTTTCATTATGTGGATTTTTTAAATCAAAAGTATCGCCGTCCTTCGTGCCCCCATAAAGATCAAGATACCTGAAGCAACTGTTGATATTACTCAATACTCTTTGAATTGATGGTTTCTGCCCTCCATGATAAAAACTTTTTAAAAGCTCTGCTTCAGGCAGAGTTGCCAGTGGCAAATTAGATAGCCATTTATCTGGGGCTTCCTTATTTTCTTCAATAGCAATTCGAGCCAAAAGCATACAGGCAGGAGGGAAACCGTTTTCAGCCAAACCCTCTAGTGATCCATGCCTTTGAAAAGGCAGATAGAGTACTCTCCCCAATATTAAACTGCGGTAGGTAATTTCCTTACCCCTCCTGCAGCAATATGGTTGTTCATGATAGTAAACTTCATTATAGGCCTTATGTAAATACCCTCTCGCTTCCAGATGCTGTCTATAATGTTCGCGCAACCGTT
This sequence comes from Parendozoicomonas callyspongiae, assembly GCF_023502345.1. Classification (GTDB taxonomy): domain Bacteria; phylum Pseudomonadota; class Gammaproteobacteria; order Pseudomonadales; family Endozoicomonadaceae; genus Sansalvadorimonas; species Sansalvadorimonas callyspongiae. Next base: position 44,217 of record NZ_JAMFLX010000004.1, on the reverse strand, counting down.
CATGTTTTTGCCCATCAATCTCGTCTTTAGAACAAAATTCTTCAGCCATCTTCCTTTTATAAGTGCATTCTGCCCTGTATGCTGCCAGTCGATCATTTTTTGATCGTGAATTCCGTATCAGTGCAGCAGCATCAGCTGTAAATTGATTAAAGTTTAAAGAATAACGGTCAAGAATCCTCAGAGCCTGTTCATGATTGTGATCATCATCACTCAATAGCCCCATAAGGCAGGCAGCCCAATGCATGTTCATTTTATTTTCAGGAAGTTTGGTCAGCTCTTCTATCCCCTCTTTGAACTGTTGGCTGCAGCCAAAACCGAGAATTCTATAAATATTTTTCGGCAACATGGTTTTCCCGTGTTCATTCATGCCCAGAAACTCTCGCTTCATCAGAATCTCGTCGCCGTTCATAACACGCTGGCTGTCTGTCGGGCTGGATGTTTTATCATTGGGAATGTTTAACGCCAATAATATCGGATGTGAAGGAATAGCCGGACAGGCAATGCGGCGGTCATATGCCTGTTTCGCCATTAGTAGATAATCAAGGGCTTCCGGGACATTACCTTTTGAGATTTGCATGTCCATACTGAACATAACACCTGCCTTTGCCATGGCTAAACCGCAGCAGCATGATGCACTTCCCAGCATACTCCCTATTTGATGGTAGTCATTTCTTTCTTTGGTTTTGCCTCTTTCACTGGCAATTTTTTCTTTTTCCTCCAGCAAAACACAAGCGGCTGGTTCACCAAGCTCCACTGCCAGAAGTAGTTCTTTCTTGGCCTCCTCCGGATTACTGTCTAGCGGCCTATTTTCAATACTCTTTGTCATATCACCATGAGCAAAACTCATAATGCAAAGCGCCAGCCACGGAGCAGCCTGACTTATTTCTCGTTTATGTGCTTTACGAAAGTGCTCCTTGGCTTCGCCAAATTTATTCTGCCTGAAAGAGGCCAGGCCTTTCCAAAAATTGGTCCAGCCATGGTTATTACACTGCGATGAAGTTAATTCTATTGTCAAACCTCGATAAATTGGCTTCGAGATTATTTTGACAAATTCAACTTCCTCATTATCAAATACTTCGGCAGTTAAATTAGTATGCGGTTGCAACAGAGCCTGCCGCATGAGACATAGTAGCTCCGCATTTTGGCTCTGCAATTTAGCTAAAGTTATCTTCTGCTGCCAAAGAAGTTCCTGGCTTATATCGTTAAAGGTGGCTAATGCCTTGATCAGTTCAGTATTTGTTGTCCCTATCGCAACCTTCAGCATGGCCTGCAGGCGAATATACGCAGCCTGATATTGATCTAACGGGGATAGCTGATGAAAATCCTGATTTAAACGGGAATTAAAAACATCCAGGGCTCCCTGGAAATTATCTGCGTTCAAACATTCTTTTGCTTCCTGAAGATATTGTACGGGATTAACAGGAGCAGCCGGTGTCGTGTTTACGACAGGATTTAATTTTATTCGTGGTTCATCAGGCATCACTTCACGCTCAACAACTGGTTTTCCGTATTTTTCAGAATCATCTTGATTTCCAGTTATTTGTTTTCCTGATTTGACACTCGCGGCTTCTTCACTCTCCTCATATTTAATGGATTTCTGCTCAGTTTGCTCAATCGTACTTCTTACTGCGGGAATGCCTGCTGCATCTTCACTTTTCTGCGTGGGCATTCCCCGCTCGTAGCTGTTTGAACCGGCTAATCCAGCACCAGCAGTTGGCCCCATAGCCAAACCTCCCTATTATGAACCTCAGTATGTTAGACATATATGGACAAGGGCTACGGGCATTCGATGCATTTTTTTGAAATTTTGTTATGTATCCTACCGCTTGTTGTGAGCCAGTCTGCCAATTAAGTACCCAGTAAGGCAGTTACTCTCACATTTTCTGCTGGATGTAATCGTAAATATCACGATAAAACTGCCTGCCACATCAGGAATTTTTCATGTCTGTTTCTGACCTCCCTGTTACTAATATGCTTTCCAAGCTTAAGAATACCCTTGCCAGGAACGACAGAGTTCTTCTGCAGGCACCACCTGGTGCAGGTAAAACCACACTGGTTCCCCTGGATATTCTGAAGAATGCCGAGTGGCTCGCAGGCCAGAAAATCCTGTTGCTGGAACCACGCAAGCTGGCCGCACGATCTGTATCAAGACGAATGGCGGAGCTTTTAGGAGAAAAGGTTGGTCAAACTATCGGTTGGCGTATGCAGCTGGATACAAGGGTTAGCAAACAGACCCGTATCGAAGTTGTCACCGAGGGTGTTCTAACCAGAATGCTGCAGTCTGATCCTTCATTGGAAGGAGTTGGCCTGATAATTTTTGATGAATTCCACGAACGAAGCTTACAGGCCGATCTTGGGCTGACTCTCGCCCTGCAGAGCCAGGAAGGTTACCGAGAGGAAGATAACCCACTCAAAATTCTGGTGATGTCTGCCACTCTGGCAACAGAAGAGATGGCAGATTTTCTACAATGTCCAGTGATTACCAGTGAAGGCAGAAGCTTCCCTGTCACAGCGCACTACCGTGATTCAGCCTTTGACCGCCATAACCGCAGAGAGCTGATCCAGAATTGTGCCTCTACCATTCAACAGGCATTAAATCATCACGATGGCAGCCTGCTGGCCTTTCTTCCGGGCAGCGGAGAAATCCGTCAGATTGAAGAACTTCTTCAGGATTCTCTTCCTGCCAATACCACTCTCCACACACTTTATGGTGATTTGAGCAAAGAAGCTCAGGACAAAGCAATCCAACCTTGTCCGGAAGGCCAGCGTAAAGTTGTACTGGCAACGGCTATTGCCGAATCAAGTCTGACAATTGAAGGAGTTCATATCGTTGTTGATGCCGGGCTTATGAGAGTACCCCGATTTGATCCACGCTCAGGCATGTCTCGCCTGGATACCATCCGTGTTTCAGCTTCCAGCGCAGAGCAACGTGCAGGGCGGGCAGGTCGTCTGGCCGCCGGACATTGCTACAGGCTTTGGACTGAATCTGAACAGAAACAACTCATCCCTTTCTCAAAACCCGAAATTCTGGAAGCGGATCTTGCCTCCGTTGCTCTGGAACTGCTGGGCTGGGGAATCAGTGATATCAGCGAACTGGACTGGCTGACACAGCCACCACCTGCATCTTTGTCCCAGGCCTTTGATCTGTTGGAAAGCCTCGGCGCACTGCAAAAACATAGTGATGACCGCCGTCAGATTACCCGTCATGGTGAAGCAATGTGTCAGCTTGGCCTGCATCCGCGCCTCGCACATATGATCCTGATCGCCAGGGACCGTCAGCTATCACGGCTGGCTGGATTGCTTTGCGTTCTGCTGAGTGAACGTGATCCGCTGTCAGGTATCCGTGATGCTGGAGTTGATATTGGCTTGCGACTGGCCTTTCTTGAGAGTCAGAAACTTCCTGGATTCCATATCCCCAAATCAACCTCCCAAAGATTCAGGCAACTAACTACTCGCTGGCTTCAAAGATTGGGGAACCCCAAACGATGCATATATACAAACGATGATGTGGCATTACTGCTGGCCTGTGCCTATCCGGATAGAGTCGCGAGACGCCGCTGTCAGGATGGCCGTTACCTTTTGTCTGGAGGACAAGGTGTCAGTTTCCGCTCTGCTGAACCTCTGTCTGCCTCAGAGTTTCTGGTGATCCCAGAAACAGGTGGCCACAGTTCCCAAAGGGAAGCGATCGTTTTTCTAGCCTGTGAAATCACCCTGGAGACTATTGAAGAGCTTTTTACTGACCAGATTGAAGAGCACGAAACCGTCTGCTGGGATAAAAGACAAAAATCAGTTCAGGCCAACCTGACTGAAACTTTCGGCGCACTAACCCTGACCAGCAACCCTATCCAAAAACCTGATCCAGAAATTATTGCCAAAGGTCTGCTGCAAGGTATTCGGGAGACCGGTCTTCATACCCTGCCATGGGATAAAGAAAGTGAAGCATTCCGTAATCGGGTGAACTGCCTTTATACCTTTGACACCAGCTGGCCAGATCTCTCTGAACAGGCACTGCTGGATAATCTTGAAGAGTGGCTGTTGCCCTTTGTTGATGGCTTTACCCGGCTGGATCATCTGAAAAAGCTGAACCTGCTGCAATGCCTGCAGGCACAGTTGGACTGGTCACGCTTACAGGAGCTGGAGAATGAGGCACCAGAAAAACTGGAAGTCCCCAGCGGCTCTAAAATCCGGATTGATTACAGCAATCCGGCTGAACCGATTCTAGGCGTCAAACTGCAGGAGCTGTTTGGCATGCTGGATACGCCACGTCTGGCTTATGGCAAGCTTCCACTCACCATCGAGCTTCTCTCTCCAGCCCAGCGACCTGTCCAGAAAACCCATGACCTGAAAAGCTTCTGGAGCAATACATATATAGAGGTCAAAAAGGATCTGAAGGGTCGCTATCCCAAGCACTACTGGCCGGAAGATCCAATGACAGCAGTCGCCACAAGGTTTGTTCGCCCCAGGTAGTCCTGAAACGAGTGATTGTGCTCTGACAAATTTATGACGCAGCAAAACTCCCCGCAGACGCTATTCTTTCAGAGACATTTGGCACAACAGGGAGTTGTTGACATCATGCTTAAAAAAGCAGGGAAATTCGCAGGGGCCGTTCTGGCAGCAGGACTTTTATCAGCACCGGTTATGGCAGACATCACAGTCGGCAAGCACAAATCAAATCGCCTTGGTAAAGGTGAGCAGCTGGCTCCCAACTGGTCAACAACTCACAGTAATCCGGTTCTGAATAACTATCAGGAAACGATTCGCTTCATTGAAGTCTGCGTCAATGGCCGTAGTTTTGTAGCCGCCCAGACTATGGCCGGTGTCTGGGATATGAAAACAGGGGCTGGTGCTGGGGCGGGAATTGGCATTGTTCAGGTTTTCGAGCAGGCTCCTGATGGCAATATGCAGGCCGTCAGCTGCAAGAACTAAAACCTGTTCTTCCACCAGAAACAAAAAAGCTGCTAATGGCAGCTTTTTTGTTTTCCTACGCCATGCTCTGCTCAGCACGGGTAACCTGCCTGTTTTCAACATCAACGAAAGTTCATAATAATCAATAGAAAACAGTAGTTAATAGTTTGAATATTTGCGGTCGACTGCTGATACAGATTCGTGATGAACTTCAGGCTGGTTATTTTTATTTAACTTTCAACCAGCAACTTTTCAGGTATATGGTCAAGAATCTGTAGTAATTTATTATTTTCTGGTTTGCAGGATTCATCTTGTAAATACTTGGACATCCTGGATATTTCTGAATCTTCCTCTAATGAAGAAACAATAAAGTCTTTTAGTGATGAAATAGTTTCTTCTTCAAGAAATTTCTTAAAGTCAACCAATTTATCTTCTTGTATTAACTTTATAAGCAGGTCTTGATCATTTTCAGACACCACGCACTCACCTTGCGAGGAAAAAAATTTTTTTATTAGATAAAAATTAGATAGATACCTCACACTGGGCCTAAAAAACAGAAACAATACATCAAAAAAACCAACATCTGTCAGATTATCTTTAGGCAAACAACTTAAGAATTCTTGAAGATCAGCATAAGATGGCAGATGTTTTTTTGCTTTTACAAACGAGCAAAAAGAATCTTTCAAAAACTGAATAGCCCGCTTGTTCAGGGAATATGATTTAGATACTTTATCCAAAATATAGCGATGAAAACCCAAACATATTGAACAGTGGATCAGCTTTTTTGACGCTTCTGAAAAATCCTCTACATATCGAGGGAGTGTCCAACCATGAGGACGAAGTAAAAGGTGATTCTTCCCTTTATTTTGTACTAGTTGATATGTATTTGCCCCTTCTAGAAGGACTGGCAAATTACTCAGTTCTACAAGATACTCAAAGATTGGCTTTGGCAATCTTCCACAGAACACTATATCAACATCAGGCTTTGTTAATTCAGTTCTTGAAGACCAAGGTTGCGAACCACTTATTTCTGAAAAATGAACGGTATTGAGCTCCTTACATCTAACGCTACACTTTTCAATAAATTTTATTATATCAGAAAGAATTAGTAGCACAGTCCTCTTACCGGATACTTCACAATATGATTTTGCCAAGCAATAAATAACATCTTCTATATTATTAATGCCAATAATTTGATGCAGCCCGTATAAAACAGCAAAATTTAAATTTTTATTCCTTACTTCATCTATTAAAAGCATGATATTTTCACAGTTTTTTTCCGGCAGTTTATTTCTTTCAATAAACTGCCTTAAAATAATTTCGATATTTTCATCATTTACTGCTTGATTATCTCGCACATGAAGATGTAAATCATATGAATCAATAGGAATTTTTTGAAAACAATCTCCTTCAAACCAACCATCATGCTCGGGTTCCCATCGATATGGCTGAATACATATAAGATTTTTTACACGTAAAATTTCTTTAGGGTCGCAGAAAACAGAGGGAAACTTACCCGCTACTAAACCGATGGGCAAAGCAAGCAATTTATCCGTCTCATTCTCATCGATGAAGTGCACGTTTCTCCCAAATAATTTTACAGTTTGGCTTTTTTTTTAGGTTCATAGCTGGGAGAAAGTATTGAAATCGTTTTAGCCTGATACTCATCTACAATCATTTCTACTCTCAAAGGCTGCGCAATATCAAGCCAGCACTTCAAGGTTTCAAAGGATGCATTTTCAACCCCAAAGTTCCCGCCTGATTGAATCAATATGCGTAAGGTTGATACTTTCTCTGCTTTTCTCTTCGCTCTTCCAAATAACGTCTGAGAGGTAGCCTCATCTTCATTCTGAATTTCAGAATGCGGCTCCCCGTGACGGATGGCTAGAGAAGCCATACCTGTTCTTATACAGTCCAGTGCGATATCCCCCATTCTTTGCTAAGACCCGTCTTACAAAGAGTAAGACCCGTCTTACAAGAATAAGTTCCATGAAAGTTTACTTTCGCATGAATAGGTTACGCTTTCACCTACTTCCAATACAGGGGGGCGCCTGATTCACTCAACACCAGATACCTGCCATTTCCTGATAACACCTTCAACTGCTGCATCCCATGCCGATTAAACTTCAGCGAGCACTTCTTCCAGGCACTCATAAAGTTCAACATACTGCTGGGTCAGCTTATGGCGTGGTGCCATATAAATAAGAGGTGTAGCCGCAGAGTGTGACTCTCGCATTTTTACGGACTGCCCAAGATAAACGGGCAATACCGGATACCCTTCTTCCTGCAGCTCTTCAATCAGATGCGTTGGAAGGTTCGCCTGTGGCTGAAACTGGTTAACAATAACCCCTTCAAAAGACAGATCGCGATTATGATCTTCCCGCAGCTCATTGATCTCACTCATGATGTTCATTAATGCCTGTTGAGAGAATGCATCACAATCAAATGGAATCAATACTCCTTCTGAAGCTATCAATGCGGAACGGGTATAAAAGTTCAGGGCCGGAGCCGTATCAATATAAACACGATCAAATTCACTACTTAATGTTTTCAGCGCATCACGCAATTTATAGATTTTATGTTTGTTTTCCAGTTTAAAAATCAACTCATCCAGTTTCTGATGAGATGGCATGACATACAGATTTTCAAAGCAGGTGCTATGAACAAAATCTTTGGGTTCTTTATTGAAAATATTGAAAGACAGTGTCTGTTCAAAGAAATCAGCCACGTTATTCCGGGCATCGATTCCATCCTTCCCCAAAAGATATTGGCTTGAGTTTCCCTGTGGGTCGAGATCAACTACCAGGGTTTTATATCCGGCAGCAGCCGATATGGCTGACAGGTTGCAGGCAATACTGGATTTGCCGACACCGCCTTTTTGGTTAAAGATCACCCTGCGCATTATTATTCTCCCTCGCTTGTGCTGAAACCTTAATCAAGGGATGCCTTACAAATCAAGAGAACAAGCAGGTCATTTCTGCCCATCATTCAGGTGCCTGCTTACCCTTTTTGTTATTAATACAGGGCTTACGCACCAAGTGATAGGGAGAGCTAAATCCTGTAGAATCGCCGAATTTTACGATAACTGATGCTCAAACCTTCCCCTTTGGGCATGTTTCTCAACGACATTGAAGACCCTCGCCGCGCTGAATCTTGCGACCATAAGCTTATTGATATTTTGATGATTGCCATCTTTACCATTATGAGTGGCGGCGAGTCCTGGGAAGACTTGGCTCTCTATGGAAAAGAGAAAATAGACTGGCTAAAAACATTTCTTCAGTTGCCATGTGGTATCCCCTCTCATGACACATTTTACCGCGTTTTTTGCCTTCTTGATCCAGAGAGATTTCAAGATAGCTTTACTCGCTGGGTCAAATCGGCCCTTCCGGAAGCCCTTTCAACCGCTGACACGCCTTTTGATATTGTCCCTATGGATGGTAAAGCCATCAGGGGTTCAAAAGGCAAAGGCAAGGGAAAGCGCGCTGTTCATATGGTCAGTACCTGGAGTAGCCGTTTGGGGCTGGTTCTTGGCCAAAAGCAGGTTGACAAAAAATCGAATGAGATCACTGCTGTTCCAGAACTCCTTGAAGCCATTGACCTGAGAGGTGCATTGGTGACTGCCGATGCCATCAGTTGCCAGAAAAGTATTGCGTCCAAGTATATTGAACAAGGCGCTGATTATCTGCTGGCCGTCAAGGGAAATCAGGAGACTTTGCAAAAAGACATTCAGGCTGTTGTTGAAAGTCACTGGGAACTCCACCCACAGGATCTTCCTTTTTCGAAAGGGAAGCGGCTTTAAACCGCAAGATGTGTGATGCTGCCAGCCAGATTATTCTGGTGACGGACTCAAGCAAATTTGACAGGAAAAGTTATCACCTGATACGCCCTTTCGCGAAGTTCGAGACTTTTGAATCAGGCATCAAGTGGACTCAACCAGACCATCTTGTTAGGAATAATAACAAAAAACGCTAAAATAAATTCAGATATATAGTGTCCAACAATGAAACTAATTTAAAGACGGTAGCTTACTGTGCATGTTTTATCAGAAGGAGGTACCCAACATCAACCCCGCCCCCAAAGTCAAGTATCATCAGTAAATCTGGCATCTAATAATGTTTTTATTTTGCCAGCACCAGCAGGTTTGACTATCAAGAAAGCTGGTACTCTCTCGATGACTCGCGCAGAAAAGAGGATATTGCGTAATCGAGTAGCAGCGCAAAATTCAAGGGATAAAGCAAAAAAAACGAAACTGGTATTAGAAGAACAGAATAAAGCTTTAAAACAGCAATTAGCTTCTCTAACAAGAGAAACTGCAGATATAAGACCTCAAATTCCTGCATCAATGCCAACACAGATTGATACAGGAAAGCAAGTTATTGCAGGTACAGTTCCAAAGGCAAAATACGACCTGCTAATGACAGAGTATGAAACATTGAAGCAAACGTTTGAAGGGCTTCAAGCACAATGCTTAGTTGCTTTTTATGAATCAGAACAATTGAATAAAAAAACCGCTGAGTTAGAAGCTAAAGTCGTAGAGCAGGAAAAAAAGATTAAAGAACTAGAACGAGAGATCACTGAACCCAGGGCTTACGCACCAAGTGATAGGGAGAGCTAAATCCTGTAGAATCGCCGGATTTTACGATAACTGATGCTCAAACCTTCCCCTTTGGGCATGTTTCTCAACGACATTGAAGACCCTCGCCGCGCTGAATCTTGCGACCATAAGCTTATTGATATTTTGATGATTGCCATCTTTACCATTATAAGTGGCGGCGAGTCCTGGGAAGACTTGGCTCTCTATGGAAAAGAGAAAATAGACTGGCTAAAAACATTTCTTGAGTTGCCATGTGGTATCCCCTCTCATGACACATTTTACCGCGTTTTTTGCCTTCTTGATCCAGAGAGATTTCAAGATAGCTTTACTCGCTGGGTCAAATCGGCCCTTCCGGAAGCCCTTTCAGCCGCTGACACGCCTTTTGATATTGTCCCTATGGATGGTAAAGCCATCAGGGGTTCAAAAGGCAAAGGCAAGGGGTACCGCTGCTGCTGGGTGTTTGACCAGTTAGACCAACTATCTACCCATGACCAGTGGGACGGTCTCAAGCAATTCGGTGTCGTGCAGGCTGACAGAACAGTGAATGGAAAAGTGACAACGGCTCTTCGTTTGTACATTACAAGTAAATCCATGACAGCTCTGGAGATGCTTTCGGCAACCCGGGTTCACAGGGAAGTCGAGAATAACCTCCATTGGATGCTGGACATCTCTTTCAATGAAGATGCCTGTCAGACCAAGCATGAAAATGGGGCTGAAAACCTGTCTATACTGGGGCGGATTGCACTCAACATATTCAATCTGGACAGTACCGGAAAAGGGAGCATGCGTAGCAAGCGCAAAAAAGCGGGCTGGAGCAACTCCTGTCTCGCTCAACTCCTTGAGGAATTCATTCTTTGTTCAACTGATGCGTAAGCCCTGGTTATTAATATGACCAGAAGCACAACTGTAATAACAGTTACACCTGCCAGAATAATTGCCTCCTGCAGACCTCCGCCATTTTGAAGTAAATCCAGCAAGTTACGCGACCTGTCACCGACCCAGAGCGACAGTAGGGTTCGAGGTAACATACCTGCCGCCCCTGCCAGCAAAAATGCTGATAAGCGAACCCTCAAAGCAGCCAAGGCAAGATTCATCAAACAAAATGGCAACACTGGTGACAAACGCACGAGAATAATCAGAGACACTGGCCTGTGCTTCAAATCTTCAGCCACTCTGGAAACAACGTCATAACGCGTAAGGCTCTTCAGAAAATGGCCGCCATCCAGAAGGTGCCCAATGCCATAACCAATAACCGAAGCCATGGAATAAGCCAATACCATCGGGATAACGCCTGTTATCCCCATAAAGAAACCGCTGACCAGTGCAATAAATGTTGTTGGTGTCAGCCCAAATGCCATGGTCAGAGATGAGGCCAGGATCAACCAAACGCCCCAGCGGGATACCAGAACATCAACTGTTGTCGTATTACTCAGTATCCAGCCACCAAGAAAAGAACTGAACAGCAAGGGAAGAACCGAGAAAAGTAACAGCGCTAAAGCCAGTGGGCGGTTTTCGGAATAGAGGGGAAATTTTATCATCCTGAAATTATGCCATTCTGTAGAGAAGAACAGCTATCCGTAATTCAGAGGTATTCATGCCAAGACCCGCCTTTCCAATAGAACTGGTTTCCAACCAGAAACTGGCTCCCAGAACCATTGAACTCACTTTCCGGGTCGATGCTCCTTTTGCCTTCGAGGCGGGCCAGTTTGTTTCCCTGCTTTTCGAGCACAAAGGAGAGCAATTTAAACGCAGTTACAGCCTGGCCAGTTCCCCAGAACTTTTGGCTGGGGAGAATCTGTTCAAGGTTGCAATTGGCTTGATTCCCGGTGGGGCGGCCAGTGAGTGTTTTGCCAATGCCAAACCAGGCGATCAATTTTCCATGATCGGCCCTTTCGGCTTGCTTACACTTCCGAAAGAGCTGCCAGAAAGACTTGTTCTTGTGGGCACCGGTACGGGAATGGCTCCTTATCGATCGATGCTGCCACAACTCGAAAAGCTCATAAGCCAAGGGGTAAAAGTTCATATTCTTATGGGGACAAGGTTGCGCTCTGATGTATTCTACCATCAGGATTTCAAAGCACTAACTGATAGTTCTACCGATGTGCAGTTTGAAGCCTGCCTGAGCAAAGAAGAAGACATTCAACCTGAGAATGGTGAAACAAGCGGTCGAGTACAAAACAGATTTCCGGAATTGCACCTGAACCCGGAAAAAGATCTGGTTTACCTCTGTGGCAACCCTGCAATGATTAACGACAGTGTAACCATATTGACGGAACAAGGGTTTGGTGTGAGGCAGGTCAAACGGGAAAAATATACCTTTTCCCGATAGCTGTGTTAAAACCATAACAGCCATAACTTTTACGGTAGAAAGACAGTCACTTCACTGGTCAGAAATATGCCCAAATTTCTACACAAGACTGTTGTTATCACCGGTGCCTGTGCCGGGATTGGGCGGGCCCTTGCCCTGCGATTTGGAGAAGCCGGTGCCCGTATCGCTCTGGTGGATATTCGTGACGAAGAACTGGCAGCATTCAGCGAGCACCTTGAATCCCGCAGTGTTTATTCGAAGGGCTATCATTGTGATACCAGTGTCCGGGAACAAGTAAAACATTGCTTCCAAAGCATTCGCGAAGATTTCGGCAAAATTGATGTACTTATCAACAATGCCGGTATTACTCACCACTCTGCTTTTGAAGAAACAGATCCTGATGTTTTTCAGAAGATCATGGATGTGAACTACTTCGGTGCACTTAACTGTACACGTTCCGCCCTTCAATCCCTGATTGAAAACCAGGGGCAGGTTATCACCATGAGCAGTATGGCCGGGTTTGCCCCCTTGGAATTTCGCAGTGCTTACAGCGCCAGCAAACATGCTTTGCATGGTCTTTTCGACTGCCTGCGTGTGGAGCTTAGAAACAAGAATGTGAATGTGATGCTGGCCTGTCCTGGCTTTACAGCTACAGATATCTACAAGCATGCCCTGCGAGCTGATGGCTCAATATCCTCACAGTTACAAATGACAGGAAAGGCATCCGCGCCAGCAGATGTTGCAGAAGAAATCTATCAGGCAGCACTGAAACGAAAGCGGCTGTTGATTCTGTCGAATGTTGACTGGCGCGCCAGGCTGTTTGCTCGCTGTGTGCCAGGCTTCTTTGAGAAACATCTGGCACACAGAATCAGCGGTATCGCGCGCCCTAGCGAATAAGAGTCAGTACACCGCCTGTAGCCAGGGTGAATAACCCTACTCGCCACCAGAATGGTTTTCCCAAAGTTCTTTCTTCAGTTTCCTTATCCAGAACCAGCCAGATTAGGAAGCCAGAACCACCCAGCAGGAAGCCTCCAAAAACATCGGATGCCCAATGCACATTGAGATAAACCCGGGAGAAACCCATTAACAGTCCAAAGCTGAGTCCAACCCACCAGCACCAGGGCCGGAACTTCTTTGGGAAGTAAAATGCAATATAGCGCCCGACATACAACCCCATAAACAGAACAAATGAGGCATGTCCGCTGGGCCAGCTGAACCAGTCTTCTGCATAACCGGGCAAGCCAGCTGGACGCTCTATAGCCAGCACAAACTTCAGCAGCAGATGTAACCCATGCAGCGTTAATGCCAACAGAAGGAATCGTCCACACTGACGACGCTGGTTATCTTCCAGAAGCCAGAGTCCTACCAGTAAAACCCACAGACCCTGAACGTAGAACTCACCTATCAAAGTCAGATCTGTAAACAGCCTGTTGGCCAAAGGTGTCTGAATCGATAAGGCCCAGTCCTGGATATCAATATCGATAGGTCGAAACCAAAAGAACTCGGCAGCCAGCCCCATCAAAACCAGCAACCCTAATGTCCAGCTGTATGCTTTTTTCAGGGAAACTTTTTGTCCAAACCGATAACAACCAAAAGCCAGCAGCCAGGCAAATACCAATACTCCGGCCACCAAGTAAACAAGACTCAAAGGGATATGCTCCTGCCAATGTACAGATGCACCAATCAAATAGCCTGGTAACAGGTAAACGGGTGACCAGACCACTGAGGAAATAATGTTAATGAAATAGAAGTATTTGGCGGACATACCCAGCATACCGGCCACAAGGGGAATAACCGGCCGAACCGGCCCGATAAACCTGCCGAGCGCAATACTGGCACCACCATGTTTGTGGAAAAAGGACTCGCCCTCTTCCAGCCACTCTGGGTGGGAACGAAATAGCCACCAACCACGAATACGCTTATGGAACACCTGCCCGAGAATAAAACTGATGCCATCACCCAGAACCGCTCCTATAAAACCAGCCAGCAGGGTGCTCCAGATATCAAGCACACCACTGCCGGCTATGGTTGCTGCAGCAAACAGTAGAACAACACCCGGTAGTACAAGACCTACCAGCGCCAGTGATTCCAGGAAAGCAACCGCAGCAATTATCAGGGCAAGCCAGTCTTTATGAAGCTGCAGCCAGTGCATGGCTTCCGATAGAGAGATCAGATCCAAATCGGCCTACTCCAGATCTTCTTATAACTTAATTAAGGCAGCAGCCCATTGGGAAACTGGTTGTTGGCCAGTCTGTACCAGCCAATGGCGACCCGGTAAACCAGCCACACCTGATTCAGAAACAGAATAAGGTAGCCCACCAGGAAAAAGATCGATACCAGACCAACCAGCCAGATAAGCAAGTTGATCCAGAAGGTTCTGATCTGCCACTGGTAATGGGCGATCAACATGGGATCAAAACTCTTGTTTTTATTTATCCAGGCCACAATCATCGCAATCAGAATAGGAAAAGCGGTAAACACGCTGACAGCCATCAGGGCATAACTAACGTGAGCCGGGCTGTGATTTGAAGGGGATGGACGATCCAGTTGCATTAATAATCCATTACTCACTGTGTTGTAGAGTGCATAGCCAAATACAGAGTCTATATTCTTGCCGGGTTCAAACCAACATCAGGGACTTATAATATGCCCGGCAGCCAGCTTGTAGTCGTTATTCTGTGCGGTGGTCGCTCACCAGAAGCCACTGTTTCCCGGCTTTCTGCCGGACGAATTCAGGGGGTGCTGGCCCGCCATTATGACAACCTCCACGTTCTGGAGCTTGATCGCCATGTCGCGACGGAGCTTGAGCGTATCAAACCTGATGTGGTTTTTCCCCTGTTACACGGCCCTTATGGTGAAGATGGCACCATCCAGGGGCTTTTGGATACGCTTGAAATCCCCTATATCGGCTCCGGTGTTCATCCCAGTGCCATCTGTATGGACAAGCATTTTACCAAAAGGTTGCTGGAGCCTCTTGGAGTAGCCCTTGCCAGGAGCATTCTTGTGCGGCGGGAAGAAGGTCTTGACCGGGGAGTCGATAATGCCATTCAGGCATTGAGCTTCCCTGTTGTAGTCAAGCCCCGTTCCCTTGGCTCAACTATCGCCATTCGGGTCGCCCATAACCGGGAAGAATTACTGGAACATGCCCAGACCGCTTTTGACCTTGAGCCCCACATTCTGATCGAGGAGTTTATCCCCGGCAGGGAGGTGACGGTCTCGATTATTGAGCGGCCCACCCCGGTTGTTATGCCTGTGCTCGAGATCCGTACTCCAAACCAAGTTTGGTATGACTATGACCATAAATACACGCCAGGCCTGTGTGAACACCTGATTCCGGCTCCAATCCCAGAGGAACAGTATCAATACTGTCAGGACTGGGCCCTGAAAATACATCACGAGCTTGGTCTAAGAGACTTAAGCCGGACAGATTTCATGGTTCCCGAAGAGGGTGATCCGGTCTTCCTGGAGGTCAACACCATGCCCGGCATGACACCCACCAGTCTTCTGCCCGACGCCGTAGAAAACTTCGGACTTTCCATTCTGGATATGGCAATGGAGCTTATAAACAATGCGATTACCCGAGGGCCTCGCCCCTGAGTTAAGGGTCTGGCCTGTTGTAAGCATAATTCCTGCCTCATACAATCGTGCGTTGATTGACAGGAACTATGTCCAATGACACCGGAACGTTTCCAGAAACTGCGCACAATCCTTTCTCGTCGCCAGCCTGATCTCGCTGTTTTGGCCGATGATGTCCATAAAGCCCATAACCTGGCAGCCATTATTCGCACCTGCGATGCTGTAGGTATTCCCAAGGTTCACCTCTGTGACCCGGATATCCGTGCCCGACAGCTGCGAGGCCGTTCCATGGGCAGTAACCGCTGGGTGGAAGTTGAGCAGTACGACAACATTGTTACAGCAGGACAAAAGCTGAAAGACGCGGGCTTTAAAGTTATTGCCGCTCACTTCTCTGATAAAGCCAAACCTTACCATGAGCTGGATTACACCGGCCCATGTGCCCTGCTGATGGGTGCGGAAAAGAAAGGTGTCAGCAAAGAAGGAGCTGAACTGGCAGACGAACATGTGATTATTCCCATGCAGGGAATGGTTCAGTCATTTAATGTCTCTGTCGCCGCCGGTATTATTCTGATGGAAGCGCAAAGACAACGTCAGGCCGCCGGACTCTACGACAGAAATCAGATACCATCATCAGAGTACACCAGCACCCTGTTCCGCTGGAGTTATCCGGAACTGGCACGTTACTGTGATGACAGAAATCTCAACTATCCGAAACTGGACGAAGAAGGTCAGTTAATACAACCCGATGTCTGGTATGAGCAGATTCGAGCTAACACCTCTGACTAGCTGCCGAACCTGTAAAACAATAATATCAAGGGAGAGATAATGAGTAAGGTATTGAAAGAACTGCTAACCCTGCTCAAGCTTGAACAGATTGAAGAAACCATCTTTCGTGGCCAAAGCCAGGATCTGGGCTTTGGCAATGTCTTTGGTGGGCAGGTTATCGGCCAGGCTCTCTCCGCCGCCAAACAGACGGTCGATGAAGACCGCGCCCTGCACTCTTTTCACTGTTATTTTCTGCGTCCGGGTAATGCTCATCGCCCCATTGTTTATGAAGTCGATAAATCACGGGACGGCCGTAGCTTTACAACCCGTCGTGTAGTTGCCATTCAGAATGGCAAACCCATCTTTAATGTTGCGCTTTCATTCCAGCAGAAAGAAGAAGGGTTTGATCACCAACATCCTGATATGCCTAAAGTTCCCGGACCTGACGAACTGATTTCGGAACTGGAGAGGGTCAGGAAAATTGCCCACCTGATCCCTGAGCCCGCCAGAGAAAAATTAACCTGTGATCGCCCGATAGAACTGCGCCCGGTTCAGATGCCAGACCTGATCAAACCTGAACCTCTGCCACCTGTTCGGCATATCTGGCTCAAAGCCAATGGCAAACTGCCTGATGATCCCAGGGTTCACAAGTACCTGCTGGCTTATGCATCCGACTTCAGTTTTGTCACCACATCTCTAAATCCCCATGCGGTCAACTTCTGGCAACCCAATATGCAGGTGGCCAGTATCGACCATGCCATGTGGTTCCACCGGGACTTCCGAATGGATGACTGGCTGCTCTACAGTATGGAAAGCCCAACTGCCGGTGGAGCCAGAGGAATGGCTCGCGGGCAGATTTTTGACCGTCAGGGCAGACTGGTTGCTTCCACCATGCAGGAAGGCTTAATCAGGAGGCGGGACTGACGATTGATATATACTTTTCACAGTTCATGATGAAACCCGGTCTTAGGGTTTTTTAATTTATTCGGGAATCTGACATTTTGCTCAAAAGACTCTGCGTGCTGGCCTGTTCCGCCTTTTCTCTGCTCTGTCTGTCCATGCCGGCAAGCTCCACTGTTGTGCTGCAGTATCACCATATTGATGCGACGACTCCGGCCAGTACCAGCACCCAACCCGCGCTATTTGTCGAACATCTCAAGTGGCTGAAAGAGAATGGCTTTACTGTTCATCCCCTTCCAGCCATTGCTGAAAAGATTCGCTTAGGCCAAGCCCTACCCGATAAATCTGTCGTTATCACTTTTGATGATGCCTATAAGTCCATCTACACAGAAGCATTCCCCATTCTGAAAGAGTATGACTACCCCTTCACAATTTTCGTGGACACTTTATCTGTGGATGAACGCCGCAATCGGGCTTTGTCCTGGGGGCAACTGAGGGAAATGGCGGGTAACAAGGCCAGCCTGGCCAACCATACAGTGAGTCATGACCATCTGGTTGAGAAGAAACCCGGAGAGTCAACAGTCCAATGGCTGGAAAGAATACGCAAGGATCTTCACATAGCGGAAAACCGAATCAAGGAGGAGACAGGCCAGAACCTGAAACTGTTTGCCTGGACCTTCGGTGAATCCAGCCCTGAGCTGGAACAGCTGATCCTTGAAGAAGGCTATCTGGGCTTTGGCCAGCAATCCGGCCCAATTGGGTCTCACTCCAATAAGGCCAAACTGCCCCGTTTCCCTATGGGAGGAGGCTATGGCTCGATGAAGAACTTCCCTCTCAAGGTCAGAAGCCTGCCTTTGCCGGTTGTCTCAATGTTCCCAGAAACTTCCGTCGCACCACTTAACGGCCAACTGGGCCAACTTCAACTGACCCTGAAACCCGGCCAATGGTCGCCTTCCCAGATTGCCTGTTATGCCTTAGGTTCCAATCTGGACATCAACTGGGCTGACAAACAGAAAACCGTACTTGATATCAGCCTGCCGGATCTCCCCCTTGGACGCTCCAGGGTCAACTGCACTTCCCCTGGTCCTGATGGCCGCTGGTTCTGGTTTTCCAAGGAGTGGGTGCGTCTGACTAAAGACGGTAAAGCACTCGACTAAAGCCTCACAGACCATGGTTCAATAGCGCGAAAGCTTAGTCTCACCATAGAATTCGAACGTGGCGAATTAGGGCTTAATGGCTTTAGCATTCAAGGAGGATGAACTATGGCATTACAAAGATCACACAGCCTTCCGGCCGTGATCACTAACGGAACGGCAACAGCAGAAACTCAAACAGAACCAACTGCAGGCAGTAAATTCTGTGGTTACGTAATTAGTATTCCAGGAAAAGTGAAGTCATTCTTCCAGAGTGCTCCTCACGCTGTTAAAGCTTATGCTCAGTCTGTACAGCAGGAGGCCGTGACTGCTGTTAAGGCGTTCTGTAAATGTGTCAAAGCTGTTGACACTGCTCTTTGGTTTGGTATCGGAGCTGTTCGTCAGGGCATCATCACAACTGGTAAGTATTTCAAATCAGGAGCTTATGGTGCTGCGTTTGGCTGCTTGGGCGGCATGATCATTGGAACAGCCACAGGTGCCCTGTTTGGTTATGGCCTCGGTTCTGTTGGCTCTCCCATTGTAGGTATAACCACCGGAGGCTTCTGCGCTCTGGTTGGTGCTGGCATTGGTGCCATGACATGTGCAACGGGTGGCTCTTTAGTTGCATCATTCTACCAGTACAGAGACAACTGGAAGAGTGCAATGAGTGCCAAGGAAGACGAAATCAAGCACCTGAAGGACGAGTTAAGCAAGCGTCCTGAGCCATCAAAGGTTGAAGAGCTGGTGCAGATTGAAAGTAAAACCGCTTAATTGAAAAATCCTCACAGGTAGTCCGTCAGTGGCTACCTGATTTCTCTTCATACCAAAAATGTTGGTACTTCATGTGCCAACATTTTTTCCCTTTTTCTTCGCACCCTTGCTGCCATATCTATAACAGCTAGGTTTACTGAAAAGGAAGCGGCCCATCAGGTGTGTTATGGACGAGAACACTGTCAAAAAACTTGCATTAATCATCACAGCTAATTGTCTGAGAGACACACCCGTCGAAAAAACCGGGATGTCTGAAGATGACCTGAAAGCCCTGCGCAAGTCGATGTCCGACCGAATGTACACCTTCCTGCTATTTCTACTGAATAAGCCCGCCCGGGAGTATTCCGCCCTAATGGAAGAGCTTTCCAAGTTTTACCCTGCTGACTGGCCACTTCCTGAGCTGGATGGTGATTTCACCAAATTTGCAGGGGATTCTGCCCGGGACGCCGCCGCTGGAATCAGGCTCTAGCCAGCTGGCTGGCTGGCTTAACCGACTTGCTGACAGAAACTGCTATATTTCTGCTTCGGGATACGGAGCAGAAATATGGAAACAACAAATCTTTTTACCGAAGCCCCATTTAACCCGGACAGTGAATATCTGGACAGGATTCTGGAAAAACCGGGCCTGAAGCTGGAGCGAATTGTTTCCCACGGCCACCGAACACCTGATGGCGAGTGGTATGACCAGGCTGCAGATGAATGGGTGGTTTTGTTATCCGGGGCCGCCACTCTGCTGTTTGAAAAAGACAACCAGCTTATAGAAATGAACCCTGGGGATCATATTTTAATTCCGGCTCACTGCCGCCACAGGGTTGAAAGGACTGAAGAAAACCGGGAATCTGTCTGGCTCGCCCTGCATGTTACTAGCTAATCAAACATGGGCATGGAAGCTGGCTGCATTCCTGCTGACAGGGATGTTGCTTATGTTTCAGGAAGAAACATTTGGTAAGGAAAGCGTTCCAGAACCATTCGACAGGCTGGGAGCGTTACTTGATATGCCAGAAGTTGATACCTGGCCTGAATATCGTGAGAAGTTCATGTCGCTCTGGGGACGAGCTCCCGGCCAGGAGCGATGGCAGCTTAAGGATGTCACACTTCCCCCTGAGAAACATAAACAGGTTATGGCTGTACTTGAAGAGTTCAGACTTATCAAACCCTGGCGGCCACAGCATGAAACCTATGACTATGGGGTGCTTCCCGGGGCAACTCTGACCAGTATGAAAGCCCGTCTGGAATGGCTGGCCCAGCTGTGGAAAGAAGGCATCCGATTCAGCAAACTGATTGTCCTAACTGGCCAGAGGCCGTTAACGCCCTCAATAGATCACTTTCCTGAAATTATGACCACCATCGCTCCCGATTCTGGAGTTAATTTCAATGATCCAAAGATTCAGCCCATGCATGAAACTGAAGCTGCACGGCTGCTTCTCGCTTTCTTTCCTTTGCCAAAAGGAATGGATAAAGTGCCCGTTGTTTATATTGATTCCCCCAGACAATGGCGGGGCAATAACTGGGAACGTAGCCATACCGGTGACACTGTTGATGAGTGGCTGAAACACAACCCCAAGCCAGGAAAAACTCTTGTGGTTTCTAATCAACCTTCTGCCCATTACCAGGAAGCGGTATTTCTGAAAGAACTTCCTTCATCTTTCGATGTGGAAATGACCACTCCTGCCCTTGCGTCGGATATCCCTCTGTCTGTTTTGCTTGATGCAGTTTCTGTATGGATTCGGACCACCGGAGATAAACCTCCCAAGCTGTAGTTCTCCCATTAATTAAGTGCAAAACTCTTCCAGCAGAAAATACTAGTGGAGAGGGGCATCAAACGCGGGCTCTTGAGGGTGCATCTTTACGTACTATGATTATCCCTACTGCATAAAAACTGCAATCAAAAGCACTCAACAGTTACATCCACGTAACATTGATTCATATCAACATCACTCTACTGCAAGTATGCGAGTCTGAAATCGGTATATGCTGACACGTCACTGGGGAGGGACACAGACATGATACCGGAAAAGCACGATCTCGCTGATGAGTTTCCGTCCTTTCGCGCACTTCTCAAAACCCTCGACAAATCCGATCCTGAATTCCACGAACTCTGCACCAGATACGAATCAATAGACCAAGAAATAGTTCACTACGAAACAGAAGCCGGCTGTTCAGACCATTACCTTGAAGATCTTAAGAAGCATCGCCTGAAGTTAAAAGACCAGATTTATTTCAAACTGACTCACCCCTGATATTGAGCAGTTATCAACCCACCGGGGATTGGTAACCCGGTGGGAAAACAATTCATCACTTAATATCAGTCATTTAACCGACCATCTTTAGATAGCAGCCAGATCATCAGAGTTTCACCAATTTCAGCAAGTTCTCGTCGCGTTAACTGAAAGCCCTCTATCATCTCCGAGGGGTATTCATGCTCGGTAAAATTACGATCAACAGTCCACTGTGCGGAATCGCTGCCTTCTTCTTTCTCTACAGTATCCAGCACAAGACTGAGATTACCCTTGGATGTTTCTTCCAGAGTGACCAGCATTCCATGGGTGGCTTTGCGGGCTAAATCTCGTTTCTTGGGCATTTTATTATTCTCAGTCTTTTGATCAGCGTTTCAGCATCGACAAGATCTAATTATCTAATATAGCTTTCTCCCCAGCGGGGCATAAGTTTTTGCTGAATTCCAAGTTGATTCAAAATACGTGCTACAACAAAATCAAAAAGGTCTTCAATCTTCTCTGGTTGATTATAAAAACCAGGGCTTGCCGGAAGTATCACTGCCCCCATTCGAGTCAGTTTAAGCATATGCTCAAGATGAATCTCGGAAAGAGGCGTTTCCCTGATAACAAGAATCAACTGGCGGCGCTCTTTTAAGGCAACATCTGCAGCGCGTTCAATCAGATTATTACTTGCGCCTGTAGCAATGGCAGATAGAGAACCAGTACTGGCCGGGCAGACCACCATCTGAGTAGGTGCCCCACTGCCGGAAGCAACCGGAGCCATCCACTGTTCCTGATCAAAAACCCGAATCTGTCCAGACTTGGCTCGAAAATGGTCGGTTAAAAAACCTTCCATCTGACGTGCTTTGCCGGGCAACTGTAAATCACACTCTGTCGCCGAGACCAGCTGGGCTGCCTTACTGATCATAAAGAACACATCATAATCAGCTGCAACCAGGCATTCCAGAAGCCTCCAGGCATACTGAACACCCGAAGCTCCAGTCATGGCCAGAGTGATTCGCTTTCTTTCTGCACTTTCCATGATTGCTTCTTGCGTCATTCTTCCAATCCGTTCAGGGCATCCACCAGTTTTTTATGAAGCCCACCAAAGCCACCATTGCTCATAATAACCAGATGTTCATCCGGGCGCCTCGTCGCCACAAGATGATTAACCAGGTTATCAATACTTGATTCTTTCGTTGCCGGAACCGGGCTTGCGGCTATTTCATCAGTCAGCGACCACCCCAAGCCATCTGGCTCAAACCAGATCACAGCTGATGCGGCGGCAGTTGCCGCTGCCAGCTGCCCTTTATGGATACCCATTTTCATGGTGTTGGAACGTGGTTCAATCACAGCCCTGATAACACCACTGTCTCCGACTCTTGCTCTCAGGCCTTCCAATGTGGTGGCTATGGCAGTTGGATGATGGGCAAAATCATCATAGACCTTAACACCTGCTGTCTCTGCCAACAGCTCCATTCGCCTCTTCACCCCTTTGAACTGGCAAAGCGCCTCGCAGGCTACGGCCGGAGTGACTCCAACATGACGGGCCGCAAGAATAGCAGCCAGAGCATTATTGCGGTTATGCTCCCCGGTATGGCTCCAGGATACTGTTTCAGACTCTTTACCTTCAATAAAGACCCTGAATTCACTGCAATCAGGCTTGATAGGCTCGGCATAAAAGGCCGTTCCTTCCCCAAACCTGCGTTGTTCACTCCAACACCCCATTTCCAAAACATCATCCAGATTGTTATCCGACACGGGAGCTATAACCTGTCCGGTGCCAGGAACAATACGCACCAAATGATGAAACTGGCGTTGAATATCAGCCAGTGAGCCGAAGATATCGGCATGATCAAACTCCAGGTTGTTCAGAATGGCTGTTCGGGGATGGTAGTGGACGAACTTGGAGCGTTTATCAAAAAATGCAGTGTCATATTCATCTGCTTCGATAACAAAGAACGGGGTATCACCCAGTCGGGCTGAAATTCCAAAGTTACCGGGCACGCCACCAATCAGGAAGCCGGGAGCCATACCGGCATATTCCAGAATCCAGGCCAACATTGTTGAGGTTGTGGTTTTGCCATGGGTACCCGCAGCAGCCAGAACCCAGCGGCCAGACAGTATATGATCTGCGAGAAACTGCGGGCCTGATGTGTAGGGGAAACCTTTATCCAGCAAATACTCGACAGCTGGATTTCCCCTGGTCATGGCATTGCCAACAACAACCATATCGGGGGCCGGATCAAGCTGCTCAGGATCATAACCTTCATGGAGAGCAATACCCTGCTCTTCCAGCTGGGTGCTCATGGGTGGATACACATTCCGGTCAGAGCCGGTAACCCGGTGACCGACTTCCTTTGCCAGCAGCGCCAGACTGCCCATAAATGTGCCGCAGATGCCAAGAATATGTATGTGCAAACGATCTATTCCCTGAGGTTTTCAGCCGTCTCAGTATCTAAAGCATTCACAGATCCCAAGACTTGTTGGACTATAAGCTCTCAGTTTAACAGGGTTCATGAATGCCATGAAATACACTCATCAATAATCAAATTAGAGCTATTACTCAGCTAATTTGATTATTGATAGTCTGTAATTGATATTTCCATACAAATGAAAAGTTAATTAGATAACCTCCTGCGCCTAAATCACGTTCATTATTATCTTTGCCAATATGTATCCCCGCCTGAACGGGGAAAACAACAACACTAAAATTGTTATGACTCTATTTCAAGCAGCTCAACATCAAAAATAAGAACAGAACCGGCTGGTATCTTTCCAACAGAACGCATTCCATACCCCAGCTCACAAGGAATAAATAAACGAGCCTTGGAACCGACGGACATCAGCTGAAGAGCTTCAGTCCATCCCGGAATAACCTGGTTCAAACCAAAACTGATAGGCTCCTTCCGTCTTACAGAACTGTCGAACTCTGTCCCATCAATCAAAGTACCGTGATAGTGAACCTTGACCCGACTGGTAGCACTGGGGTAATTCTCCCCATCGCCTTCAGCAAAAACCTGATACTGCAGCCTGCTGTCGGTAGTCACAACGCCATCCTTTGACTTATTTTGCTCAAGGAACTCCCGCTCTGTCTCCTGTCTTTCTGCGACTTCCTGCTTTATTCGGGCTGCACGGCGCTGCTGCACGAAATAGAAAACCAGAACGATGACTATTGTCAGAGCAAGTAAAGAGATATCCGATGTCATGCGATCAATCCAGTCTTAACTGCAAATAATTGCCGGTATCAAATCAGACGAAAGACCTTCAGAGCAAGAAAAATACTTGGGGCACCAAAATAGGTACACATGCTGACCAGAAGTGACCGGAAATTCCAGAACATTGGGAGTTTCAACACATGCTAAAGCACAGCCGTTAGAGTATGATGGCACCACCCAACAGCAAACTGAACACAAAAGAACAAATAAACACAGGAATTGCAGGCTGTGGGTTATCGCTGAACTTTTTTGGAGCTTGCACGGGATGTCCGTCAAAAATGCCTTCTACGCTCAATCTGGTGGCGTGACTGCAGTCATTAATGCCTCGGCCTGCGGTGTGATAGAAACCGCCCGCCGTCACTCCGATAAAATCGGAAAATTATATGCTGGCCATAATGGTATTCTGGGAGCTCTTAGAGAGGAGCTGATCGACACCTGCGAAGAAACCAACGACACCATTGCCTCACTGCGCCACACTCCTGGCGGTGCGTTCGGCTCCTGTCGTTACAAGCTTGCAAGAATTGAAGACAATGAAGCAGAGTACCAGCGCATTGTCGATGTCTTTAAGGCTCACAATATCGGTTACTTCTTCTACAACGGTGGCGGTGATTCCATGGATACCGCCTACAAGATTTCCCTCTACAGCCAGAAGGTAGGCTACCCCATCACCTGTATCGGTATTCCTAAAACAGTTGATAACGATCTTCCAGCTACTGATACCTGTCCCGGCTTTGGCTCTGTTGCAAAATACGTCGCTACTTCGGTGAAGGAAACTTCACGTGATATTGAATCCATGCATGAATCCTCAACAAAGGTGTTCATCATGGAGGTTATGGGTCGTCACGCAGGGTGGATTACAGCGGCGGCAGCTTTGGCGATGGAAGAGGATAATGACCCACCCCATATGCTTCTATTCCCGGAAATAGACTTCTGCCGGGAGACATTCCTCGCCAAAGTTGAGCGCATTGTCAATGAACACGGTTACTGTGTGATCGTTGCCTCAGAAGGTACGCATTATGCGGACGGAACTTTCCTTTCTGCATCCCGTTCCACTGACGCTTTCGGCCATGTTCAGCTCGGTGGTACAGCTCCAATTCTGGCCCGGATGGTTAAAGACTCCCTTGGCTACAAATACCACTGGGCAGTTGTCGACTACCTGCAGCGTTCAGCTCGCCATCTGGCCTCTGCTGTTGATGTTGAACAGGCCTATGCTGTTGGACGGGCTGCTGTTGAATTTGCACTCGAAGGCAAAAATGGAGTGATGGCTTCCATCGTTCGGGAAGACAGCGAGAACGACGAGTACGTCTGGAGTATTGGTGAAGCTCCTCTGGAAATGGTTGCTAACGTTGAGATGAAGATTCCCGAGCACTTTATTGCTCCTGATGGCCTTCATATCACCAAGGAGTGCCGGGATTACCTGCGCCCTCTGATTCAGGGTGAAGACTTCCCTCCTTTCAAGAATGGCGTTCCCGTATTTGCCAATCTCAAGAAAGTTCTTGAAGAGAAAAAACTGGAAGCTTTTGAAGTCTGATTCCAGTTGGACACAAATAAACGTATGGTCCGCCCCGTTGTTGCAATGATTATTTTAATGACGGGGCGAACCATACATTTTTATTCACATTATTCTACCCATTACTTGTTGAGATCCGGCCAGTTCTTGTCAGCCTTGGCGATAAAACCAGGAATATTAGTCAGCCACGTATCCTGAACAGACTTGTCGTAATTCAGGTACAGCTTGTCATCCACAATCTTCCAGTATTTTGGGTTACCTTCAACAAGGGTATCTTTTGCCGCAACAGCCCAGGAGCAGTGACCGCCATACTGCGGTGCATACTTGCGAGGATCTTTTTTGAATTTATCAAGATTGGTCTGGCTGGAGAACTGCCACTTTGCGCCACTCCATTCGTAAGTAAACTGATCCTTGCCCTCAACCGGTTTGCCTTCCGTGAAATAGGATACGGTGTCATAGCCACCCACTGCCTTGTTTCCACCAAACCAGCCACCGGTGTATATCACATCAGCCAGGGAAGCCTGGGATACCCCGAGACCAAGAGTCAAGCATATCAGTGCAGCAAAGCGTTTCAGCATAATCATTCTCCCACCGCGTTCATTCATTATGGTAGTGATACGCCGAACTGCCCGATTTTGGATTCAGGAAAGTTCACTTAGGTTCTGTTGACGTAATCAGGTCTCAGGACAGAGCTCGTCCTGGCTGACATCAACAACACCTTCCAACTGCAGCCAGGCTTCACACTGAGCAGCAATGATTTCCCAGCCTGGTTCTGAAGGCAGCCAGTGGGCATGGTTCTCCAGTTCCTGGAACTGGGCGCCAATATGCTGGGCAACTTTTTCACATACAGGTGCAGGTGTAATCCGGTCATTCTCTCCCACTAGTATGAAAACCGGACAATCAGGCTTGCTCTCAAGCTGGGTACTCGAGTGCATATCTAAAGGCCAGAACCCGATTTCAGCTGCTACCCGGCCTGATTCGTGAACCATATCCTGATAAAGCGCTGCCCTGACTTCGTCTGGCTGACCATTGAACAAAGCATAATCTGCTCCCCGTGGAGAGAGTTTCATCGCCTTGCGCCAGAATCGCCATTTACCAATAACTGCAGCGAATGTTTTCAGTACTGACCCATTGAGAACGTAGAAGCCTCGAGGAGCTGCGGGAGCTAATAGCACTGCTGCTGAAGCGAGCCTTTTCCCTGCAAGCAGCATGGCCAGCAAACCTCCCATAGAATGTCCAATCAGTATTGGTTTCTCAGGCAAGGCACTGACAAACAGTTCAAGATCTGCCAGATAGTCCCGAATACTGGTTTGGCCTAATTTCTGCAGATCCTGATCACGGCTGGCATGGTGCCGCAGGGCTGGCATATAAACGGTGTAGCCTTGGCGGGAAAGATATCGGTGAAATAAACGCCAGACCGAAGGCGTACTCCACATTCCGTGGATCAGTACGATAGGTGGTCGCTTAGTCATGGCTGAAGAGTCTGTTTATTAAAGTTATGACCACATGTTATGGGATCAATGCAAACGCAGCAACACTCTCCATGCTCCATGGATTGTCAACCGATAAACTATCTACTTAATTCTCATTAAATCCTTCCCAGAAAGTCTTGGCCTTATCGCCCAGCGTTTTACGAAGTTCTTCCGAGTTTTCCCAAGCTTCTTTCGCTGTTTCTGTACCCTTTTTGACCGCACAGGCTGCCCTTTTACCCAGACATCTGGTCTTACAGGTTGTCAGGCCATTTTCATCACCAATATTGGTAATTTGGCACTGGCTATCGCAAACAGTCTGCTGCTGTTCACAGTTTAGAATCTCAGCACTTACAATAACGGGTAACAAACCCAGAACCAGAGTCATCGCTCTAAGCATATTTATATCCCAGAGAAAATTAAAGAGCGGGAATCCTGACAGATTTTATCGAAAGAAAACAGGCTGCTCTTGATCCCCTCTCAATCAACTGGACCATGCTCCTCTAGATAACCGCTACAGCCCTTCTGCCAGATCTGATAACCTGCGCACTTTCGCCAACTGCCGACCATGGCGATAAACATGGTATCTGCAAACTGACCAGGATTCAGGCATGGAATATAAATCAGTCACTATGCCCGCTACCCGCAATATTGCACTGGTAGCCCACGACAATATGAAGCCAGCCCTGCTGGACTGGGTAGAGAAGCATCAGGAGCAGATCAGGAAGCACAAGCTCTACGCAACAGGAACCACCGGGGGCATGATTGCCAACCGCCTTGGTCTGAATATTAATACCCTGATAAGCGGACCCATGGGTGGGGATCAGCAGATCGGTGCACTTATCGCCACAGGCCAGATCGATACACTGATTTTCTTCTGGGATCCTCTGGAAGCACAGCCCCACGACCCTGATATCAAGGCTCTTCTGCGTCTGGCTGCAGTCTGGAATATTCCCGTTGCCTGTAACCAGGCCTCTGCAGACCTGCTGGTAACCTCAAAGCTGTTCGATACTGCTTTTGAGCGTCAGGCTCCAGACTATGATTCTTACGCATCTGGCCGCCCTTGCTGATTCCAGGTAATAGCCTGTAATGAAAAAAACCGGTGTTTAACCGGCTTTTTTCATTTTCTCATAAACGATTTCTTCAGTTCCTTCCATATCCATTGGCTTGGCAATATCCCTGATGCTCCGTCCTCGCAGCAGCAGGTTTGGAATTGACACTCCGAAGGCTAGGCAGAGAAACAGGAACGCTGTCAGCAGTCCGTTACTGATAATATCCAGAAGAACTTCCTGGTTAAGACCACCATCATGGGTAAACGCCAGCAAACCCATCATGGTGCGATAGGCATAAACTCCAGGAACCATAGGAATAACAGCAGGAATAGAGAACACGATAGCTGCCGCATGATATTTCCATGACAGCCAGATACTGATAATGCCAATTATGGCAGCGGAAACAAATGTTCCCTCAATCGTGCTCAGCCCCCATTCAAAAAAGAATAACCTCTGGGCAATTCCCAAAGCGCCAAGCCCGGCAATCACATGTAGGGTTCTTGAGGGCACAGAAAACAGAACTGCAAATGCAACAGCCGTGACAGCCGCCATAATCGCAGGCTCAACAACACCAATAAAACTGATCATAGTGAGCTCCCCAGAACCTGCAGCCCCAGCAACATACCGCCACTTAAGGCAAAGGAGATAGCTGATCCCATAGCCGTGCGCCCGATTCCAACACTCATATGGCCGTTAATCATATCGATAACACCATTGATCAAAGGCACACCCGGGATCAAAAACAGTACCGACGCAGCGATAGCAATGCCACTTGTCGGCCCCAGGTGCAGAGCACCTGCAAGCCCTCCAATCAAGGTGGCAACAAAAGCTGAACCGAGAACAACCAGGAAAGGATTCAGACGCCACTCAGCCAGCTGCATACGGGCTCGCAGGGCAATGCAGGAGGCCAGTGCAGTGACAGCGACAACTGGAATGTCTGCACCTGCATTACGGGCCAGGGCTCCACAACCAAGTCCAATCATCAGCAGGATAAACCAGCGCGGGTAATGGGGCATACCTTTTATGGCAGTGACGGCTTCCCTCACTTCCTGCAGGGAGAGATTTTCACGCTTGGTACGCCAGCTTAACTTACTGACCGCAGAAGCCATCGCAAGATGAACACCATGATTTTTCACCTTGCCAAACAAGGTGACAGAGTTTTCATCATTATGAATTGTCAGGGTAATACCTGAGAAAGAGATAAAAATATCCGGGGTGTAACCAAAGCTCTCAGCAAAGCGCTTAAGGTTTCGAACTGTTCGTTCTGTATGTGCACCGGCACTCAGAAGCAACACGCCAATATCTACCAAGAGACGAGCTGCTTCCCGAGAATGCGCCGTAGCATTGGCTTGTAAATCAATCATCAAGAGTACAGCTAAGAATTATTTTTCGAATGGAATCAGGCGCTATGACGTGAACTAACTCCGAGAAAAACGGGCTGAAGCAGCCATGAGCTGGAAATAGGCACTTTCCAACCCGTCCATCGGCTTACAATATAGAGATTTTGGTCAGATGCTTTTGACTGGCATCAACGACTATTTTCATAGTGCGTCAGGAATTGTCACAGTTTCATTGAGGGCAGGCACACGGGCTTCCCACCCAAACCTCTCTCGAATATGGTTTGCCAGATTATCTGATGACTCCGGCGTACCGTGATTTATCAGTATCTCTTTGGGGGGCTGCTTGATCTTACCCAGCCAACTCAGAATATCTTCATAATCACCATGGGCAGAGAGATTATCCAGCTTGTGAACTGAAGCCCTGACCGGGATATCCCGACCAAAAACTCGAATAGTTTCTGCACCGCTGATCAGCTTTTCCCCCCGTGTACCAGGAGCCTGAAAACCCATAAACACAATACTGTTTCTGTGGTTGGGAGCCAGAGTATTCAAATGGTGTACCACTCGCCCACCACTGGCCATGCCACTGGCAGAAATAATGATCGACGGGAATTTCTGGCTGTTCAGCGCGATAGAGTCTTCAACAGAACGAACATACTGTGTTCCCGCATCAATGCGCTCACAATCTTCACGGGTCAGCTTATGCTTATCAGGGTGTTTGAAGAAAAGGTCGGTCGCACTCTGCGCCATTGGGCTGTTTAGATATACCGGTATTTCCCGACGGATACGCCCGGAATCCTTTAGCTGTTGTATAAGATGCAATGCCAGTTGTACACGACCAACAGCAAATGCAGGTATCAGGACTGTTCCACCTTTTGATGTAGTCTGGTTGATTATCTTTTCCAGCTCAGGAAGCGGATCTTCATTGCTGTGCAGACGGTTGCCGTATGTAGATTCCAGCACCAGCCAGTCAGCACGCGGCATGGGTTCCGGTGGATACATTATTGGGTCTTCTGACCGGCCAAGGTCTCCACTAAAACTGAGAACATGCTTGCCATTAAACAGTTCCAGAGAACCTGCACCAATAATATGGCCGGCACGACGGAGCCGAAGGATTAATCCTCCCATCAGCTCATGTTGCTTATTCCAGTCCAGTGGCTGAAATAATTTCAGGGAACGATAGGCATCTTCTTCTGTATACAGAGGCATTGCTGGCTGGTGTTTGGAAAAACCCTTCTTGTTAGCGTAACGGGCATCTTCTTCCTGCAGAAAACCGGCATCGGGTAGCAGAACCTTACAAAGATCCCGAGTTCCTTCGCTGCAGTAGACTGGGCCATCAAAACCCTGCCGTACGAGAGCCGGAAGATAGCCGCTGTGATCAATATGAGCATGAGTGAGAATGACGGCATCAAGACTTTCTGCAGGTACTGGCAGTGGAGCCCAGTTACGCTCCCGCTCATTCTTAATGCCCTGATAGAGGCCACAGTCGACCAGAATTCGACGACCATGGGAGACCACTAGAGATTTGGAACCGGTTACAGTTCCTGCTGCGCCCAGAAACTTCAGCTGCATAGAAAACCTCTAATCATCCTGGATGGGTAATTTCAGAGTAACCTTATCAAAAAATATAGGTATTGACCGAAGTCCAACGTTACTCCGAATTGTCACTGCTGACGATTATTGGATGATGCGCCCTGAGATACAGCTTTACTGATCTCTGGAACAGTAAAGCTGTCAAAGTCGATACGAGTCACTGTTTCCGGTCTTCCCAGCAGGAACCCCTGAGCCCGGTCGTACTCCAGATCTTTCAGGAAAACCAGCTGCTCTGAAGACTCAACCCCCTCAGCAACAGCCCTAATACCCATATCGTGCGCCAGGTTGGTCATTGCTTTAAGGATTCCTTCAACCCGCTTGTCCTGGCCAATTTCACGGATATAAAGCTGGTCAACCTTCACAATATCCACAGGCAGCTTTCTCAGATAGTTGAGTGCGGATACACCACTGCCAAAGTTATCCAGAGCAATATGAACGCCCTGATCACGAAGAGAGTTCAGGGCTGCAATCAGTTTACCCGGAATATTGCTGACGATACGCTCGGAGACTTCCAGCTCCAGCTGTCCCGGTTCAAACCCATACTGCTCAATTGTTTTCTCAACCAGTTGCTGGAACTCCTGATCCTGACACTGGCTCAAGGAAAGATTGATCGCAAAAGTTACATCTTTGCGCTGGGCATCACTGCCACGCCAGCTCTGCATTTCTTGACTGGCATTTTCCAGAACCCAGCACCCCAGAGGCTTCATCAGGCGAAGCGATTCAACGACAGGAATAAATTCTTCAGGTAACAGAACCTTATCTTCATGGTGCCAGCGAAGTTGTGCTTCATATCCGGCAACAGTTCCAGATGCCAGGGACACCATAGGCTCATACACAAGCTCAAAACTACCGTTACGTACAGCATCTTTCAGCGCCTGCTCCTGCCTTGCACGACGGTGCCCTTCTGCTTGCATATCCTTGGTGAACATGCGGTAACCATTCCTACCGCCCTTCTTGGCGATATACATGGCGGTGTCTGCTGCTTTAATGAGTTCTGTCGCATCCTTTCCACACTCTGGCCAGGTGGCAATACCAACACTGGTACTGACATGTAGTTCCCTGCCAGCCAGAAGATGTGGCTTGGAGATGGAAGCCACAATTTTCTCAGCAATCAGCTGAACATCATCTGCCTGGGCAATATCATCCAGAACGATGGCAAATTCATCACCGCCAAGACGGGCTATCAAATCACCTTCACGCACGCATTTGTGCAGCCGCTCTGAAACACTGATTAAAAGGTCATCGCCCACATCATGCCCAAGGGTATCGTTGATCTGCTTAAAGTGGTCGAGATCGAGAAACAGCACCGCTGAACCACGCTCACGCCTTTCACTGCGAGCCAGCGAAGTGCCGATAAACTCCATAAACAGGCTGCGGTTGGCCAGTCCGGTCAGGGCGTCATATTTAGCCAGCTTGGTAAGATGCTCCTCAAGCTGTACCCGCTCGGTAATATCACGAAAAACAAGAACACCACCGGTAATCTCTCCGTCAACACCATGCATGGGAGAAAGGTTGAACTCGACCGGTTTGCTGTCACCAGCCAAGCGTTTCATCCGGCTGGTTTTCCGGTAAATCGGTTCAGACTTTTCTTCATCCAGCCACTGATGAATAAACCCTTCCACCCCCGGATCATAAAACCAGGGAAACACGGGCTTACCTTTTAGCTCTTTCTCATTGGCATCCAGAAGCTCAAGAGCAGCAGGATTTACAAACTCCACATCCCCATTTGGACTGATGCCAATAATTCCTTCACCGGCACTATCCAAAAGCAGCTGGTTCTTTTCGCTCATATTCCGCAGGTTATCGGTCAGTGCTTCCATTTCCAGCCGCTGCTGCTCCAGCTCCAGGAACACTTTCACTTTACCCAGCATAATATCGGGGTTTACCGGTTTGTAGAGATAATCCACAGCACCTGACTCGTAGCCCATGGTGACATGTTTATCTTCTTTGCTGATGGCAGTCACAAAGATAATGGGGATAGATGAGGTTGCCTTGTTGGCCCTCATCAACTGAGCGGTTTCAAAGCCATCCATACCTGGCATCTGAACATCCAGCAAAATAACGGCAAACCGGTGTCTTAAAACCTGAGAAAGTGCCTCTTCACCAGAGTTAGCCTTGATCACCTCAACATTGAGAGGTTTTAAAAGCTTGCCCATTGCCAGAAGGTTTTCCGGCTTGTCATCCACCACCAGCACTTTGGGCAACATATCCTTGTCACTCATTGGCAAACTCCAGTAATTTCTTGGTCAAATCACTCAACCCCAGCACAAAACCTGCTCCGCTCTTACCTAATGCGGCCCTTGGCATAACCGGCACCTCGGCGGTTTCCGGGTCTTGCACATAAACCTTTCCACCAGCTTTTCTAATAGCTTCAGCTCCTTCGGCCCCATC
Source organism: Parendozoicomonas callyspongiae (assembly GCF_023502345.1). Lineage (GTDB taxonomy): Bacteria > Pseudomonadota > Gammaproteobacteria > Pseudomonadales > Endozoicomonadaceae > Sansalvadorimonas > Sansalvadorimonas callyspongiae. Next base: position 10,476 of record NZ_JAMFLX010000004.1, on the reverse strand, counting down.
CCGGCTTGCACCTGTTAGCACCAGACAGAGAACTTCATCACCAAAAGCCAGTGCTGCTGATTCAAACAAAACATCCAGAGAAGGGCGGGCATGCATAACAGGTTCATCAATAGAAAGAGAAACTGAGCCATCAGTTTCCAAAAGCAAATGATAGCTGGGGGGGGCAACGATTATTGATCCTGCCTGAATATGTTCTTTATCTTCAGCCAAGTGCACATCCAGAGTCGTTCTGTTGTGCAGCCACTTCACCATATCGGTTCCGGAACCCGAGTCATGATGCTTTACCAGAAGAATGGGAACTGAGAAGTCTGCAGGCAAGCAGCTCAGCAAAGTTTCGAGGGCACGACTGCCTCCAGCTGATGCGCCGATAACAACAATTTTCATAATTGAAAACCCTGTTTCAATCGATAAATCTTCCACTCGTGTTCTACAGGCTCAAAGCTGTCCGCTACCGATGAAAAACGCATGGTTTCCCGGGGGCCAAGACACAGAAGCCCTCCGGGCAATATACTTTCCTTAAATAGATCCAGTACGCGATTCTGCAGATCCCGGCTGAAGTAAATCAGCACATTTCGGCAGAGCACCAGATTCATTTCCCCGAATGCGTGATCCGTTACCAGATTGTGGTTGGCGAAAGTAATATGCTGCTGCAGAGTCCGATCCATTCGCAGAGAGCCATAACGCTGGAAGCAGTAGTCTGACAGATCCCCTTCTCCCCCGCTTTCCTTAAAGTTTCTTTGCCAGGTATCAAGAAGTGGAGAGTCATATATGCCTCTTCGAGCCGTTGTCAGCGCCTCTTCGTTATAATCAGTCGCATAAATCTGGCTGCGGGAAAGCAAACCGGCTTTGTGAAGCATAATCGCCATGGACCAGGCTTCCTCACCTGTCGCACAACCTGCATGCCAGATTTTGATAAAAGGGAATGTTGCCAGCCACGGAAGAACCTGTTCTCTCAGGTATTTAAAAAAGGGAGGATCCCGAAACATCTCAGTCACAGGAACAGAAAGGCTGCGCAACAGGTCAGCAAAAGCCTGTTCATCCTTGAGAATAATTTGCTTAAGATTTTCTACACTCTCGATATTAAACGACTGCATATGGCGATGAATGCGTCGATTAAGCGAAGCAGGTGCGTAACCACTGAAGTCATAACCATACTGCGCAGTCATAGCTTCAAGCAGGTTGTTCACATCCTGAGATGATCTGGGTACGGGACTGGTCATGCTTCGCTCCCGTTTCCTCCCTGAAGCCAAACTTTCAGCATTCCGACCAGCTTGTCGATATCGACAGGTTTGGTGAGATAGTCTGAAGCACCTGCCTGAATGCATTTGTCACGATCATCAGCCATGGCCTTGGCCGTAAGTGCTATCACTGGTAGGTTCTTAAAGCGTTCCTGTTCTCTTATTTTCTTGGTTGCCTCATAGCCATCCATCACCGGCATCATGATGTCCATCAAAACAACTTCTATGGATGGATTTTTCTCAAGCTGCTCCAAAGCCAGTTCACCATTATCGGCGATAGTTATATCCATCTCGAAACGCTGAAGCGCCTTGGACAAGGCGAAGGTGTTTCGCAGATCATCATCAACCAGTAATACTTTGCGCCCCTTCAACTGGGAATCACCTGTAACAGGTTTCACAGCTGGCTTGCGGCGTTTTGAGGCTGGTTTGGCAACACTGTTCAGGAACAGCTGAACTTCATCTTTAAGACGCTGGTCAGAGCTCTCCTCGCCTTTCACCACCATTGTTCCGGAGGATTGTCCAAGCTCTTTAAAGCGTTCACGATCAATATCTTCCGAGGTGTTAATAATGACTGGCGGCAGACTGTCTCCAAACTCTTCTTTCAGCGACTGCAGCAGTTTATCTCCTGACTCATCAGGTAGATTCAATTCAAGAATAATGCTGTTAAAGCTGTGCTCTTTAATCAAAGTTCTCGCATAAGCAGCACTTTTTGCCGTTATCAGTTCGCACTTTCCTCCCAGGAAAGTGTTGATCTTCTCAGCAACATCGTCATCCGGATCTATAACCAGAATTTTTTCAAACCTGGATGTTTTTTTCAGTTCACCAAAAAGAGAAGTCAGCTGTTGTGTATCAACCGGCTTCATAAGGTAATCCACAGCCCCCAGTGACAGGAGTGCATCATCAGCATCCCGACCCGAGATAATATGGACGGGGATATCTTCTGTTTCCTTGGTTTTCTTAAGAGTTTTCAGAACGTCTTTACCGTCCATATCCGGCAAACCAAGATCCAGAATAACCGCACGAGGGTGATGTTTATTGCTAAGTTCAAGGGCTTCCTTGCCGGTTCCAGCTATCAAACATTTGCTACCATGATTTTTGGCAAGGCGGAACACGACTCGGGCAAATTCCGGGTCATCTTCAACAACAAGAATTGGACAATCTCCATCCAACCTATCCCTGTCATCTTCAGTAACCTCTTCAGCTGGAGCTGGAGCTGGAGCTGGAGCTGGAAGAGCTTCTGTTTTATCAGTACGTTCAACAACTTCATCAGAAGGTTCAGATTTATTTGGAAGCAGCAAACTGAAAGTGGAGCCTTCACCACTCTCACTAAACAAGCGCATCTCCCCACCTAACAAACGTGACATTTCCCGGGCAATTGAAAGCCCTAACCCTGTTCCACCGTACTTTCTACTGGTTGAACCATCAGCCTGCTGGAAAGCTTCAAAAATTGCCCCCTGTTTTTCCTTAGGAATACCAATACCGGAATCCTGCACACCAAGGCTAATGGCACCATGGGTGCAAAGCTCCTTACTACTAAATTCATCTCCTGCGGGCATAAGCTCAACATTTAGTTTGATACCGCCTTTTTCCGTAAACTTGAATGCGTTCGACAGCAGGTTTTTCAGAATCTGCATAACCCGCTGGCTGTCCGTGTGGAGATTAATAGCTGTATCTGTTTTTCTAACAATCTCGAAGTAGAGATTTTTGTCCTTGGCTATCGGTTTAAACTGGTTATCCATGGATTCCAGCATGCCATCCAGAGAGGTTGGCTCTACATGAACAGAGAGCTTGCCAGCCTCAACTTTGGACAGATCGAGAATATCGTTGATCAAGCCAAGCAGGTCATGGCCAACCTTATGGATAACCTGGGCAGATTCTTCCTCATCCTCATCAAGGTGGCCTTCCACATTATCTGCAAGCATCTTGGCCAGAATCAGCATACTGTTTAGAGGTGTTCGCAGCTCATGGGACATATTGGCCAGGAACTCGGATTTGTATTTGCTGACCTGTTCCATCTCGTCAGCCTTACGCTCCAGTTCTTTACGAGACTGTTCAATCTCGGCGTTCTTGATTTCAATCTCTTCTTTCTGATGAAACAGCGATTCGCTTTTCTCTTCCAGCTCAGCGTTAGCTCGTTGCAATTCATCGGACTGGGTCTTCAGTTCTTCTTCCGACTCACCCAGGATTCTGGTCTGATGCTCCAGCTCTTCGTTTGCTGCACGCAGATCTTCCTGTTGTTGCTGAAGTGCTTGCGTCTGGTGAGTGGTCTTATCAAGAAGTTCCTGAACGCGATCCCTTGCCTGCGAGGTGTTGATCGCAATTGCTATTCCCTCAACAGCCGCTTCAAGAAACTCTTTCATTTGTTCTGAAAGATCACCAAGAAGGGCAAATTCCATAACCCCTTTTACTTCGTCTTCGTATATCAATGGCAGAACAAAAATCCGGTCTGGAGTTCTACCACCAAGGCCAGACTCAATTGTGAAATAGTCTTCCGGAACCATTACGGTTAAAGCCTGTTTTTCCAGCGCAGCCTGACCGGGCAGTCCTTCCCCCAGAACAAAGGCACTTCCAATTTTTCTGCGCATGGAGAGGGCAAAACTGCCCATCATCTGCAAACGGCGACCGTCGGCCATGACATACATGGCACCCATGGGAATTTCGAGATAACGGCATAACGCAGTGACTATATTTCGGCACAGCTCCGCCATGCTTTGCTCGCCACGTATAGTCTCATTCAGTTTGGCAACTCCGCTCTGCTGCCAGTTACGTTCTTCATTATTGGCACTGATACTTTGCAACCGGTCTGTCATAACCTGGAAGCTATGGGAAAGCTCACCGATCTCATTCGCCTGATGAATAATCTCTCCCTTACTGTACTCTCCAGCTGCAACTCTGTTTGCCCATTCCGTTATGGTACGAACAGGCTTGGTAATTCGGCGGGTAATCAATCCTGCAATGGTGAAAACAAGCAGGCCGGTAATGCTAATAATGATAAGAAGCTGATTTCTGAAAAGAATGGCTGGTGCCAAAGCGGTGTTGTAATCCATTTCAGCAATCAATACCATAGGGGTGTCGGTTATCTGAATATGGCGTGAGACACCCAAAACCTCCCTACCATCTTTGTTTTTGTATACGAAAATATGAGATTTACTGGAGCTGTTAGCTTCACTCTCTCCCATCTCATTCATGCCTTGTCCATCAACCATATCTTCATGGTCATGTTCATCAGCATGATTATGCTCCTCTATATGGTTTTCATAGCCATGGGTATCCTCAATATACTGGCCATGTTGGTCAAAATGAGTAAGCCATTCCTTTACTGGCGCCAGTTGTAACGGGGCTTCGGAAGAAAACATCTGTCGATCGGGATAGAAGCGAATCCGCTTATCCTTGCCGACAATATAAGCATCCACGTGTGCACTGATGCCAAGACTCTGGCTCAACAGGAAACTGATATCATCCCGCGCCCAGATTTGGGCCGCGATAAATCCAAGAGGCTGTTCCCGATCATCGACAAGAGGCATGACGAAGAAGCTTACCTTCTCATCCCCAGCCGGAGGATATACTTCCTGGTCAGAATAGAGTCGCTGGTCATTTTCAATCGATTTATGAACCGTTTCTGCAAAAAGAGAACGACTCAGTTCACCAGTAAACAGGTTCTGCCCAAAGTCGCTATAACGGCCCACTGAATAAACGAGATTGCCATCAACATCACCAATCAACACATCGGAGTAATCATAAAAACGCATGAGATCAATAAACTCATGGCTGTATCGACCAACAATCTCCGAATATTCGAGGCTGCTCAGAAGATCTTCCGCTTCTATGTTGTTTGATGTCTGTAATTCTTTAATTTCCTGCAGGAAATCAGCTGCCTTACCACTCCGGAAGTGCATATTCACCACAATGTCATCAAAATAGTCACCTATCTGGCGGCTAAGCATCAGACTGATGGTGGACATCTCTTCATGACGTGCTTCGAAAATACTGTCCCTGGCATTGTTGTACTCAATCATCCCCACAATGATCAGGGGAGCCAGTGAAAGAAGCATGAACCAGCTGAACAGCGTACGAGCCAGACCACGGCGGACCTTCTTCTTTTTAGAGAGGTTCCCTTTAGAAAGATTCTTTTTGGTCTCTGCTGTTGATGACATATTTTGGACTTCCGGCTGATATCAAAACAGGCCACAGGCAGCTCTTGTCGGGGTTTTGACCCCATTTCCCGAACTTACCAGGCATCTGAATTGTCATCGGCAATATCAACCGTGGCTGGATGCCTAAATCGGCATCCAGCAGGAGAGGTTTGAGGAGAATTACTCGCGGACTATCTTAAGTTCTACCCGACGATTCTGGGAGCGCCCTACACGAGTAGCGTTATCAGCAACAGGCTCCAGTTCACCGGCACCGGAAACCGTGAAGATAGACGCGTCAATTTCAGATTTCACCAGAAAATCCCTGACAGACTTGGCTCTCTCAAGCGAGAGGTTCTTGTTGTAAATATCAGGACCAGAGCTATCTGTATGCCCTGTGATACTGATCTGGATGGCTGGATTTTCTTCCAATACTTTGGCCTGATCCAGCAGAACTGACTCAGCCTGACCGGTCAGATTGGCAGAATCAAACTCGAAGTTCACTCCTTGCAAAACAATTGTCTGAACCTTCGGACAGCCCTTATCGTCAACTTTGGTACCTTGTGGAGTTCCGGGGCAGAGGTCATCAGCATTAACAACCCCATCAATATCATCATCTTTCACAGTGGCAACAACAGGCTTGTCCGGAGGGCAGCCGTTGGCATTAACTGGAGTTCCTTTGGGCGTTTCGGGACATTGATCGCGGTAATCGGCAACACCATCACCATCGCTGTCTTTAGCGCAGCCTTTTTCATCCACGGGAGCATACTCGGGTGTTCCCGGGCACTTATCCGACATATTGGATACGCCATCATTGTCATCATCATCATCGATCATGGCACAGACCAAAGCCCCTACAAGGGCACCGCCGACAGCACCCTTAACGGCATCGCGTCCTTCATTCATACTGCCAGCACCACCGCCAACAGCAGCACCTGTTACAACACAAGTTGCCGCTCTTTCAAAAGGAGTCATGCTGGAACAGCCTGCAACCAGCATAAAGGCCAGGGCTGTCATCAGCCCTCTGGATAATATTGTTTTCACGTTCTTGTTATCCTTGTTTTTTATCGAAATGCCTTTTCTCCCCCAATGAACAGCGAAAAGGCATTCATGGGCTCACTCAAAACACTGACATCATTCCTGATTCAGCTGCGCAACTGTCAAACCACATTTGTTCTCAACCGGAAGAGTGGCTTCCATACTCTTCAACAACGCACCTTCACTGTGGAGCAGCCGGAACTTACTGTAGAGCAAATCATAATCAGCCTGAAGCCTGGAGTTTCCTGCAGTAAAATATTCGTTCTGGCTATCAAGCAGATCCAAAAGCGTACGCTGATTGTTATCAAACTGCTGATTGTAAAGATCAACTGCTTTACGGGCATTCTGCTCATGTGCCGTCAGCTGCTTAAGACGAGTTGTGCCGCTATCAACAGCAACCCATGCAAGACGAACTTCTTCTTCAATCTGGCGAACAGCCCTGTTACGGATTTCGAGAGCTTCATTAATCAACTTACTGGTCTGGTTCTTACGGGCTTTGTCTGCACCACCGTTATACAGATTGTACGACATACGCAACATGGCGGTATGATCGTAGGTTGTGCCCTTTCCAGCATCCTGATCCTTACCCCAGGTTGCACCCAGCTCAGCAGTAAAAGTAGGCATGAACCGGCTCTTACTGGCTTCATACTGAGCCTGTGCCTCATCAACATCAGCTTTGGTTATCTGCATAACCGGGTGGCTGGTAGAAGCCTGATTCAAAGCTTCGTCTAAAGAGCTGGGTAATACAGGGGGTACAACTGGACGCTCAAAGCTTGATGGTAGATTACCGACAACGCGGTGATACACAGCCTTGGCATCCTGTAGCCGAGCTTCAGCGGAAATCAGATTGGCTGTGGCTAACAACAAACGTGAGTCGGCTTGAGCGATATCAGCTCGGGTTCCCATATCTTCGCCACGTTCATGAACCAGCTTAACAACCCGTTCATGCTCTTTTGCATTCAGACGAGCATTTTCAACCAGTTTCTCAGCAACCATCACATCGGTATAAGCCTGAGCAGCCTGCAAACCGATATCTTCAGAAATCGAACACACTTCATATTCTGAAGCTTCCTGACGGGCTAACTGCCGATCAACTTCACGGCCAGTGGCAAAACCATCGAAGATAATCTGCCTTGCGGTGATGGCACCTTCACGGCGGGTTCGGTTCTGATGTTTTTTATCATGCCGCTGTGGAGTCGCATTATATGCGCCCAATGTCGTAGCATTACGGCTGTTTTCGTAACCTACACCTGCCGTTAAGTCGACAGTAGGCAGATAACCTGCCCGAGCCTGTCGCAACTCATCTGAAATTGCATCAGCACCAACAGTTCTAATCAACACATCCGGGTTGGTTGCCAAAGTCATATTTACGACATCGGTCAGAGATTCGGCCTGAGCACTTGCTGCAGTAATTAGCGAGACTGCTAGCGTTAGCCCCTTTATATGTAACCTTTTCATTTTATCCCTCCCCATGGGATTTTTTCTTGTTATTTGTTTTTTTCTTTATACGATCAGTTGGCCGCTGTTAATCAATTGTGTTAATACATCCGTTTGATCCACTCCATCAGAACCTGGGTCATTCCATTCATTCTGAGCAACACCTTCCAAAACGATATTCAGGGTGAATGTGTCAACGTTAGAAGAATTAGAAACAGGCACCGTATGGGTATAACTGATGGTTGTATCAGCACCACCATTGGTGAAGCTAATTCCCAGCAGGTTTTCCAAGTCTTGCAGTGTGAAACCAGTCTGAGGGGCCTCTAACAGATTACTGAAATCGAGCCGATCTCCTGAACCTGCCCCATCAGCTAGCTGGAAGTCTTTAATCTCATCTCTCTGCGTATACTGATGGTTATTCAGCATCCCCAGATCAACAAGATCAGCTACATGCCAGGCAAAGGTATCTTTTCCAGAGCCACCAATTAACTGGTCATCACCAGAACCACCTCTGATGTAGTCATTACCAGAACCACCATCAATTACATCATTACCTTCCTGGCCAAAGATATAATCATCTCCTGCGCCACCATTGATTTCATCATCTCCTCCTTCACGTCTGGCTCCACCGGATGCAACAGTTTCAGCGGCTATTTCCTGCTTATGGGTGTTGATGTAATCGATAGTATCCTGGCGTGACCAGTCAGGATCATTATCCTCTAAGTGCTCGAAAACAGACCAACCACTGCCTTCAGGCAAATTAATGCCTTTATCATCAGCTAGCAGGTCAGTATTAAGAACATCTCCATAGATGATGTCACTTCGGCTACTACCCTCAATATGGTCATCACCAACAGGAGAGATATTTATTAGAGGTGGAATCTGTTGAAGCGCCTGATTAAGCCCCGAAGTATCCGTTAGCAGAATTGCATCTGACTTAGAGTCAATCTCATTGAGATAGCCAGCCTTATTTGTACCTGCGCTGACCCCGATTCCAACAGCTACAACAAGACTCAACTGCTGTAGTTTTTCAATTTCGTTCCTTTGATCATCTTGGGCCTTTCCTCGAATATGCTCCATTGCCTGCTCTGACCTGATAAAAGGAGTTAGACTCCCGTCCTTATCCAAGGCTTTATTAGGTGCACCATCAGTTATGAAGTAGCTATAGTTCGTTACATTCGAATTTGGGTTCGGCAGCCAGGCAATAGCTTTATCCATTGCAGCTTCATAATTTGTACTGCCGCCATAATAATTGTCACCCTCAACATCATCCATGGTTGCAAGAGTATCAAGTGCAGCTTTATAACCACCTGCTGCATTGGGGTTACTACCATTGATAGTGAATGTTCCCAAAGAAACGGCGTTAGTATCAAAGTCCACTATATGTACTTTAACGACACCTCCTTTATAGTTTTGATTTCTGATTGAAGTGAGCAGGTTGCTGACAGCTTCAACCATATCTTCAAGATCACTCTTATCCATTGACCCTGAAGTATCCAGCATCAAGGCAAAGTTATAGTCATGGGTTACAGGTATTGTAGATGAATCTCCAGCATCACCTGCAATCACAGCTTTTACTGCACCTTCAATATCACCAGAACTTTCACCATTACTCTTTTCGCCAACAACCCATTGAGGGCCAGCTGCATTTGGCAGCCCTGCATCATCTACATCACTTCCAACCAGTAGTGTTTGATGAGTAGCAATAGTTAATGCACAACTTGAACTATCACTATCGCTGTCAGTAATGGTATATCCAAACTGCATCCCGTCAGCATCATGGTTCAGTTCCTGATATTGAACGAAACTGTACTCACCCGTTGCCTCATCCAGGTTGAGTACAAAGGCAAGACCATCCTGCGAGTTATTACCGTCTTCAGGAGTGGCATCATATATGCCGGTAATTTTGTTTCCATCAACGACAAGATTTACAGCAGTACCATCGGCAAGTGTTATGGTCTCTGTCTGGGTACTGTTAAGTGCTATAGACCCTGATCCATCTGCTCCATACTCTGCGTTAATATTGCCTGAAACCTGCCCAATAACATCAGGTCCGGTAAACCTCACCTCCTTCACATGGAAGTCACTATTATCGGTTGTGGAGCCAACTGTGTGATCAACTGCTTTAATCACCATTCGGTCAAAAACAATACCGCTGAGATCAAACTGTTGTGCTTGATTACCGGTATCCTGACCTGCGGTAAATGGTCTTGAGGCAACTTCTACACCATTGAGGTAGAACAAAGCGATACCTTTTTCACCCTCGCCGGAATAGAACTGAGACAGTTTTACATCCACACTTGTTGCTACATTTTTCCCCAAGTCAAATATAAGGGACTCAGAACCGTTTTTGGCATCACTGTAGTTGATTTCCTGCAGGCGCCCATCTTCGCCATTTACAACATTGGGGTAAGATGTGGATTCATCATCAGACCAAACACCAGCACCGTCACCATCGATGTGAATCCTGGCTGCATTATTATCATAATCAGTTGCATTAACAGTAACTCCCTGATCGTTAATGATTCCTGCATGACTATGACTTCCAGTCAAATCGATTGTGATACTGAATCCATCAGTTGGTTGTGCTGGCTCATCAATAGTTGGATTGCAACTGGGCACATCATCGGTCA
>NZ_JAMFLX010000039.1 GCF_023502345.1 Parendozoicomonas callyspongiae | reverse complement strand
CTCAAGAGATACGAGTCCCTTTAGCATGCATTGTACGGCTTAAGGCGTGTATTCGGCGGGAATTGGTGGTTAGAGTATAGTTTGCGGCTCATCAACTTTTAGTGAAAACACAGCCAATAAGAAAGCCCCGGTTAAAGGGCTTTCATTAACTGCAAGCTATCTGCAATTAACCAGCAAACGGATGACGCAGGATAATTGTTTCATTACGGTCCGGACCGGTAGAGATAATATCAACCGGAGCACCAACAACTTTCTCCACACGCTTGATGTAAGCACGTGCAGCTTCTGGCAGATCCTCGATAGAACGGGCACCGAAAGTTGACTCGGTCCAGCCTGGAACTTCTTCGTAAACCGGCTGGATTTCTTCCCACTCTTCCGCATCGTTTGGCGTCACAATATCTTCACCGACTGCATTCTTATAGCCTGTGCAAATATTGATAGTTTCCAGACCATCCAGAACATCCAACTTGGTCAGGCAGATACCGGACACACTGTTGATACGGATAGACTGACGCAGGGCAACGGCGTCCAGCCAGCCACAGCGGCGCTCACGACCAGTGGTCGCACCAAACTCATTACCCTTCTCACCCAGATGCTTGCCAACTTCATCGAACAGCTCTGTTGGGAAAGGACCGGAACCAACACGGGTGGTATAAGCCTTGGTGATACCCAGAACATAATCCAGGTACAGAGGACCGACACCAGAACCAGTAGCAACGCCACCAGCTGTGGTGTTGGAAGAGGTTACAAACGGGTAGGTGCCGTGATCGATATCAAGCAGGGAGCCCTGTGCACCTTCAAACAGCAGGTCATCACCAGCTTCACGCATTTCGTGCAGCTTATCGGTAACACGGTCAATCATTGGTGTGATCTGACGACCCCATTCCAGTGCCAGCTCCAGAGTCTCTTCGTAGTTGACAGGCTCAACTTTGTAGAAATTCTCAAGGGCAAAGTTATGGTATTCCATAACCTCTTTCAGCTTCTTGGCAAAACGCTCTGGGTGCAGCAGATCGCTCAGACGCAGGCCGCGGCGGGCAACCTTATCTTCATAAGCAGGGCCGATACCACGACCAGTGGTACCAATCTTCGCTTTACCACGCGCCAGTTCACGGGCCTGATCCAGAGCAACATGATAAGGCAGAATCAGGGGGCAGGCTGGGCTCAGACGCAGGCGGTCACGCACAGGAACGCCACGCTCTTCCAGCTCAGCCATCTCCTTCAGCAGAGCATCCGGAGCCAGCACCACGCCGTTGCCGATATAGCAGGTCACATTTTCACGAAGAATACCGGAAGGGATCAGGTGCAGGACGGTCTTCTCGCCATCAATCACCAGAGTATGGCCAGCATTGTGTCCCCCCTGATAACGAACGACAGCGTTCGCCTGATCTGTCAGCAGATCAACGACCTTGCCCTTACCTTCGTCACCCCATTGAGTGCCTAGAATAACTACGTTCTTACCCATCATTTAATCTCGGTAAAAAAACCAACCATTTTTTGGCAGCGAGCTTTCATAAGATTGGTTTCTAAGGCGTTATTAGGTCAACTGACAGGGACTACCTGCCAACTGCCGTCAACTTCCTTCAACTCTCGATCACACCCCTGCCGGCTAGCGGCATCAGGTCGATCAAACAGGCGGTTGATTACCCTTTCACCCTGCCCCCGCAGTTGCCGAATCAGAACAGGATCAGCATCCGGCGGAGCCAGAATAGCTCTTTTACGCTCAGATATTCCCAGAGCGCCAAGACGCAATAAAACCTTTAGATCTGCACTGAAGCCTGTTGCCGGACGAGAACGCCCAAAGGCTTCACCCACACCATCATAACGCCCGCCTTTGGCAACAGCCTGCCCTTCTCCAGGCATATAAGCGGCAAAAATTATACCGGTGTGGTAGTGATACCCACGCAACTCACCCAGATCAAAGTACAGGGTTGTTGCCGGGTAAAGTGCAGTAATTCGCTTAGCCAGCTCTGCCAGCTGGTCAATCGCTTCAGCAACGGCGGCCGGAGCTGCTGAAAGAACATTTCGTGCAATATCCAGAACAGAGACATCACCACTCAGTCTGGGCAGTGCCTTCAGCATATCTGCCATAGCGGCATCATTGACATGCTTATCAACGCAGACATTTACTTCATCTACCGCCTTACGCTGCAGGGAATTAAACAATACTGATTCCGCCTCAGCATCAAGGCCGGCAGCATCAGTAAGGCTGCGAAAAATATCTACATGACCAAGATCCATATGAGGCTGGGTGATGCCTGTGATGGCCATGGATTCCAGCATCAACGAAATAACTTCCAGATCACTTTCCAGTCCGGAGTGGCCATAAAGCTCAGCTCCAACCTGAATAGGAGTACGGGAGGCAGTCAAAGATGCGGGTTTGGTATGAAAAACGGTTCCTGCATAGCAAAGGCGAACCGGGCAGTCACGACGAAGTGTGTGTGCATCAATGCGGGCAACAGCAGGTGTAGTGTCTGCCCGAAGGCCGAGGGTGCGCCCGGAAAGTTGGTCAGTGAACTTGAAGGTCATCAGGTCAAGGTCACTGCCAGCTCCGGCAGAAAGGGATTCAAGAAATTCCAGATGTGGGGGGATGACAAGTTCGTAGCCCCAAGAGGCGTAGAGATCTAATATTTCGCGGCGCATATGCTCAACCTGCCAGGCTTCTGGAGGGAGCACTTCGTCAATACCATCCGGTAACAGCCAGCGATCCGCAATCGTCATCTTCTTTCCCACCTCATAAGCTTTTTTGTAATGCCTTTTAGCGCACGAGATATAACAGAACTGTACCCAGAATCATACTGGCAAGTCCGGTTATACGGAGACTGCGATCATCAGCCTGCGCAATCTGAATAACCAGTTTTCGCCAGCGCTGGGGATACAGGAAAGGAATTATGCCTTCCAGGACCAGCACGAGACAGAATGCCACAGCAAGCTCCTGCCAGAAACCCATAGACACCTCTTACACTGTAAATTCATGTGACATGAAAAAGCCGGGTCCATAAGCCCGGCTTTTTCATGATACCATATCGCTGATTGGCCAGTTAACACCAACTTTTACGATATTTGATTTACTTACCAGAAACCTTATTCAGGTACTTAAAGAAGTCACTGTCTGGCTCAAGCAACAGCACATCGGATGGGCTGTTGAAGGACTCACGGTAAGCCCTCAGACTTCTATAGAAAGAATAAAACTCGGCATCCTGCTGGTAAGCCTTGGCATAGATTGCTGCCGCCTCCGCATCACCGTCACCTCGCAGGGTTTCAGCTTTACGATAGGCCTCTGCCAGAATAACTCGACGCTCACGGTCTGCACTGGCCCGGATGGCTTTACCCATCTCCTTACCTTTGGAGCGGTATTCCTGGGCTTCCTTTTCACGCTCGGAGGACATCCGGTCGAATACGGAGCCGGATACATCAGATGGAAGGTCAATTTTCTTAACCCGAACATCACGTACCGCCACACCCAGTTCGTCGTAAGCAACAGAGTTCAGGCTGGTGGTAATCTCCTGCAGCATCTCATCACGACGGCCGGATACCACTTCGTTCAGAGTCAAGGAACCGAACTGGTTACGCAGACGGGAGTCAGCACGCTGACTCAGCAGCTGGTTAACCCGGAACAGGTCACCGTTGGTTGCCTTATAGAACTTCTGCACGTCCATGATTTGCCACTTGATGTAGGCATCCACGACCACAGCCTTCTGTTCCTGGGTCAGGAAACGGGCCTGAGGTACATCGAGAGCCTGCAGACGGCCATCAAAGATACGTACACGATCCACAAAAGGAATCTTCACGTGGAGGCCAGGCTTGAGATCAGCCTTAACAATCTGACCAAATCGCAGCTGCACGCCACGCTCACGTTCGGAAACGATGAACAGGCTGTTGGCCGCAAGCAGAATTATCAGGCCAAGGGCGATGACAACAGACATTGCTTTAGAGCTCATCGTGAAGTCCTCCCTTGACGGCTATTGGCAACTCGACGGTTAATTTCTGCGGTTACCTGATCAGCCAAAGTGCTCAACTCTTCCTGGGTCAGAGAAATGCTGTCAGTCTCAGTTCGTGTAGTGACACCACTACTTGAGATAGATGTCTTGCCTTTCTTATCCATCAGCTTGTCAAGGGGCAGATACATCATGTTGTTGCCACCCTTAACATCCACCAGCACTTTGCTGCTGGAGCTGATAACTTCACCTACAGACTCCAGATACAGTCGCTCTCTGGTAACCTGAGGAGCTTTTTTATACTCAGCAAGAAGTTTATCAAAACGTGCCGCATCACCCTTCGAACGAGAAACTACTTCTTCCTTGTAACCTTCAGCTTCCTCAATGATACGCTGTGCATCACCCCGGGCTTCTGGAACAACCTGGTTAGCGTAGGCTTCAGCACGGTTTTTCTCACGCTGCTCTTCCTCACGGGCACGGATAACGTCGTCAAATGCACTCAGAACTTGTTTGGGTGGCTGAGAGCTCTCGATGTTGACCTTCACAATATTCAGGCCGGTGCCATAAGAATCAAGGTATTGCTGCAGGCGCTCCTTAACTTCGTCACCCATAACCTGACGACCTTCGGTCAGCACCTGATACATTTCAGAGCTGCCGACTACGTGACGCAGGGCACTCTGGGTTGCTTCGCGCAGACTCAGTTCAGGATCAGCAACATTCAGAACGTAACTCTTGAGATCACCGATGTTGTACTGAACAGACATGGCTACTTCAACAATGTTCTCGTCTTCAGTCAGCATCTCCTGGCTGAGACGGTAGTTGCGAATCTCGGTAACAGGTTCCTGATAACGGGTTTCAATTGGAGGGAAGTACATGTGCAGGCCGGGGTCTACTGTTTCGACATATTCCCCGAAACGCAGAATAACGGCGCGCTCTTTTTCGTCAACGATGTAGATGGCATTCCAGACGTAAGCGACCAGAGCGATGATAACAACTCCGACCCACAGCCCACCGCCACCAGCGGGAGCTGTGTTGCCTCCACGGGAGCCACCATTGCCCGAAGAGCCACTCTTACCACCAAAAATACCTTTCAGTGTCTGTTGAAACTTGCGGAAGGCTTCATCTAAATCAGGTGGCCCCTGATTGTTACCGCCTTTTTTCCCACCCCCCCAGGGGTCCTGGTTATTACCACCCGGCTCGTTCCAGGCCATAAGGTTCTCCGTCGTCAGCGTTATCATCCACTGCCTGGTCGCGCAGACAGAGTTCAGAAAGCATACAGGACAATTATTCTCTGACATCATCCATGTCAGCTCTGGCACTGGACTAATCAGCTCCAGGGCTTATGCCTGCCACCTTGCCACTGTGTTGATTTACAATACAGAACATTAACGGCTAGGCAAATTGTAGGGTTACAGCTGTATTAGACGCAACCTTACCTGCGACTTATACAGCTTAAGATCACCCTAATTGCATCGGTTGTACAGTCTGAATTTCATTTCCTTACCAAAAAAGCAGATAAAGAAACCCCTTTCAGACGAACCAATAAAGCTTTTTATGGGATTCAATAGCAAGTAATTCAAGCCCTCGCCCCATTTTTCTCTGCCCGACACACTGATTATTCATTCATCCAGGGTTCTGGATCAGGAAGTTCCCATGGCAGTGTCGCTCCTTCCTGCAGGAAGATTTTTTCCAATGCCTGTCGGGGCATGCGCACTTCTAGAACAGGGATACCCTCTTCATTGAAGTCTTCACCCTGCACTACACCCATTTGGTACAAACGGGAACGCAGGCGTCCTTTCTCATGGGGAACCGGCAGAAATTCGTGAACAATATCTTCACCAAGAATTTCAGCAACAGCCTGCTGAACAAGTTCTAGGCCATCGCCATTCTTGGCAGAAATCCAAACCCGGATTGGACGACCATTTTCATCCCGGTCTATGCGCGGTTTAACTCCCGCCAGCATATCGACCTTGTTGTAGATATCCAAGCGTGGCAGTTCATGAGCTTCAATTTCCTGCAAAACCTCCTGCACCTGAATGATGTTATCCATTCGTTCAGGGTCAGCGCAGTCAATCACATGCAATAACAAATCTGCATTAGCGGACTCTTCCAATGTGGCCCGGAAAGCCTGAACCAGTTTGTGAGGCAGGTGACGAATAAAACCTACAGTATCCGCAAGAATAACCGGCCCCAGATCACTGATCTGCAAACGGCGCAAGGTTGGGTCGAGAGTCGCAAACAACTGGTCAGCAGCATAGACCGCAGACACAGTAATGATATTGAACAGTGTGGATTTACCGGCATTGGTATAACCCACCAGGGAAACCAGCGGAATATCTGCACGCTTACGGGCACGACGGGTTTGATCCCGCTGCTTCTTTACCTTCTCCAGGCGTGACTTAATGCTTTTGATACGGACACGAAGTAGACGACGGTCGGTTTCCAGCTGTGTTTCACCGGGCCCTCGGAGACCAACACCACCTTTCTGTCTTTCCAGGTGAGTCCAGCCACGCACCAATCGGGTGCTAACATGCTCAAGCTGTGCAAGTTCTACCTGCAGCTTACCTTCATGAGTTCTGGCTCTTTGGGCGAAGATATCAAGGATCAGGCCGGTACGGTCAACAACACGACACTTGAGTTCTGCTTCCAGGTTTCGTTCCTGGCTTGGGGAAAGGGCATGGTTAAACAGTACTACGTCAGCGCCGGTAGCAATAACATGCTGACGAATCTCTTCCAGTTTGCCCACCCCGACAAAATATCTCGGGGTAATTTTTGCACCAGGAACAACAACAAATGCAGCCTGTTCGACATTTGCTGAACGTACTAGCTCCTGGAATTCTCCGGGGTCTTCTCGTTCCTGGTCATCTACGCATTCAGGGTGAACCAGTACGGCTCTTTCACCACCTTCATGACGTTCAAAAAACAATTAGTCTGCTCCTATTGGAATCAGCGAGGGGTTCTTATTCCCCGCTCATGGCTGTTCTCGAGTCGAATATGCACTTGTACATGAAATCAGTTGATTTGTCGTGGTCAACAGCCTGTCTTTCACAGAAACATTTTTAATTTGATTCACTGTTTTCATGGATCAGAAACACAAAGAGCCGGATTCTTAATGAATCCAGCTCTTCGAAATCAATCTGGCTACGGTTCCAGAGAACTGTTCATGTTGTTGACAGAACCGGAGCCCAGCATCAGGCCTGGACGATATTAGTCCTGGTGAGGCAGTTCTTCACCTTCGCCCTGGTTTGGCATTGGCAGACGAACAGGACGGCCGGGAACAACAGTAGATACTGCATGCTTGTAGACCATCTGGCTAACAGTATTCTTCAGAAGAATAACAAACTGATCAAAAGACTCGATCTGGCCCTGAAGCTTGATTCCGTTTACCAGGTAGATGGAAACAGGAACACGTTCTTTGCGCAGAACGTTCAGATAAGGGTCTTGTAGGGAATGCCCTTTTGACATTACCGTACTCCTTTTATTTGTCGAATTATAAAAAGCCTGAGCTTAGGTCCGGCCAGGAAACGGATAACAGGTTAGCAGATACTGCAAATGCAGACAGCCAATTGTTTAATCTGTAAACAGCCTGAAACCGACCACCATAAGTCAGCGCCTATACACCTTCAATAGGTAATATTAGCTAGTGGAAAGGTGAGACTGATTCTGAAAGTTTCACAGCCTGCCCTTCCACGCAATCCTTTAATTAACCTTACACACTAATCGAGAAAACGTATTACTTTCTGAGTGACTGACTCAATCAGACCATCAGACAGGCTGTCTTCCCAGTGCAGATCATCCCAGCTACGAAGCCAGGTAAACTGCCGTTTCGCCAGCTGGCGAGTCGCAATGATCCCCTTTTCGACCATCTCATCACGGGTTAGTTCACCAGCGAGATAACCCCACGCCTGCCTATAACCAACACTACGAATAGATGGCAGCCCTGGATGCAGATCACTACGGGCAAAAAGTTCTTCGACTTCTTCAAGGAAGCCGTTTTCCAGCATAATCTGGAATCGCAGCGCAATCCTTTCATGAAGGATTTTACGCTCAACCGGAGCCACTGCGAGATTCAAAACACGGTACGGCAGCTGTCTTCGCGTTTGCTCTTCCCGTAACTGGGTCATGGTTTTCCCACTGACCAGATAAACTTCCAGCGCACGTTGCAGGCGCTGCGGGTCAGTTGAATGAATTCGTTCTGCTGATACCGGATCCACTTTGGCAAGGCTTGCATGCACAGAAGGCCAGCCTTCAGCTTCTGCCTGTTCGAGAATCTGCTGGCGAATGGTTTCATCCGCAGCTGGCAACTCAGCCATGCCATCCCGAAGCGCCTTGTAATACATCATGGTACCGCCCACCAGCAGCGGCACCCGTCCACGGGATGTAATCTCTTCCATTTCCCGAAGCGCATCCTCACAGAACTCGGCGGCCGAATAAGCTTCAGCCGGGTCACGAATATCTATAAGGCGATGTGGAGCCCGAGCCAGTGTCTCAGCATCAGGTTTTGCCGTACCAATATCCATTCCCTTGTAGACAAGTGCAGAATCAACACTGATCAGATCACAGGGCAAATTCTCATGCAGCGAAACGGCAAGATCTGTTTTGCCGGCAGCTGTTGGCCCCATAAGGAAAATTGTGGAAGGAAGAGGTTTGGTCACCTATCACCTGTTATTAAAAGAAAGACTGGTACGCACAGGGCGGGGGATTCTAACGAAGCCAATCCCAGTATGGAATGATGGAAATCATCAAACCGCTCGGTGTTTGTCATTATTCGACATTAAAAACAAATAAAACACGCAGTAAAAATAGCTGAACTGGTAGACATCAGGGGATTCTTAGGATCTGCCCCACTCTTATGGTGGAATTCACATCCAGACTGTTGGCACTCAACAGACTTCTCAGACTGGTATTGTAACGACTGGCAATACCGCTCAAGGTGTCACCACTTTTCACCCTGTAAGTCCGGGCACTGCTGGCAATCACACTTCCGTTCTTGCGAGCCGCAATTAAAGTTCCTGCCGGTGGTTGCTTGTGGAAGAAATCCCGTACCCCAGTATAAATTGAGCGGGCAATCTTGCGCTGATGAGCACGGGTCACAAGCCTGCTGGCTTCTGTAGGATTGGAGATAAAACCGGTTTCCACCAGAATTGAGGGAATATCCGGAGATTTCAGCACAGCAAATGCAGCCTGCTCCACTTTGCTTTTGTGAAGCTTATTAACCTTACCGATGTGCGTCAGCACCTGTTTACCAATCCGCTCACTGCGTGCCTGGCTGTCAGTCATGGAAAGATCGAGCAAAACACCAGCCAGCACATCGTCCTTGTCGTCGATACTGACTCCGTCTTCACCACCAATCAGGTCAGAGCTGTTTTCCTTGTTTGCCAGCCAGCGTGCCGTTTCTGACGTAGCTCCACGCTGGGAAAGAGTGAAAACAGAGGCACCTCTGGCACTCTTGCGACGGTAAGCATCAGCGTGAATGGAAACAAAGACATCGGCATTTCCCTGCCGGGCTTTCTTGGTTCGCCCCCGCAAAGAGATGTAGTAATCACCGGTTCGAACCAATAGAGGTTCAAAACCTTCTTCTTTCTTAAACAGTGCTGCAACTTCTTTAGCGATAGCGAGAACCACATCTTTTTCCCGTGCGCCCCTGTGACCAACAGCGCCTGGATCTTCACCACCATGACCGGCATCTATTGCTATAACGATATTGCGATTAGAAACCTTTGGTTCAACCGGTTTTCTGGTCTGGGCTGCGGCAGCCTGTTTATCGAACAGGTCAATAACAAGACGATGTCCGTAAGTTTCATTAGGCTTCAGAACAAAACTGCGAGGGCTCACTCCAGTACTCAGATCCAGAACAATTCTCAGATCATTATTGTTTCTGCTGGCCCAGCGAATTTTCTTGATAGGTGTATCACCCAGAGTCAGACCATCCAGAGATCCCGGCAATCGGGTTCCGGTGATATCAACAACCAGACGATGGGGATTGGCCAGCGGAAAAATCTTATGCTCAACAGAGTTGCTGAGATCCAGTACCAGACGAGTTTTATCCGGTGCACGCCAGAGACGGGCACCTTTCACTGCGGCAGTGCCAGCAGCAAGAACGGAAGCTGCTCCCGGCAAAGTCAGGGACGCAACCAACACAGATGCCAGCTTGGTAAATCGACGTCTCGACAGTTTTGGTTCCTGCGCCACAGCTTACCCCGTTATCGTCCCTGCAACAGATGCGAACATATAGTCTGCCCGTGTTCACTTAACGGCTCAACCCGTACTATCCGGCTATCGGGTTTATAGGTGATGCTGACTTCAATATCCGCAGCAGGAAGATAGCCCTTTCCTCTGATCGGCCACTCAACCAGACATAAGGCGTGGGGGCCGAAATATTCGCGAACACCCAGAAAATCCAGCTCTTCAGGGTCACCCAGGCGATACAGGTCAAAGTGATACACATTGCTTTCACCCATCTCGTAGGGTTCAACCAGTGTGTAGGTCGGGCTCTTCACCGCGCCCTCATGACCAAAGCCACGCAGAACACCTCGACTCAGCGTTGTTTTGCCTGCGCCCAGATCACCTTCCAGATAAATGATTCCCCACCCCTGGCTGGCATCCGCAAGACGGCGACCAAAGGCCACCATGCTCTCCTCACCAACCAGTTCAAATTCAATTTTCTCAGACATATATCTCTACTAACCCTGGCCGGCCAGGTAATTCAGTTTTTGTCGAATAACAGGAATCAAATCTGTTGCCGCGATGCCCCGCTCACCATCGGCCTGTGCACAGGCATCTCCGGCGCAGGCATGAAGCCATACACCCAATGAAGCGGCAAGAGTTGTATCGTGCCCCTGGGCAATTAAGGCACCGATTACACCACTGAGAACATCTCCCATACCCGCAACACCCATTCCAGGATTGCCGGCATTACAAAGATCAGTACGGTTTTCACTCTGAATCAAAGAGCCTGCTCCCTTCAGCACGGCAACATCACCGCAAAGAACCTGTAACTCTTTCACTGATTGAAAACGGTCATGAATGATGTCAGCGATGGGCTTCCCAAGAAGACGGCTGGCTTCTCCCGGATGTGGTGTTATAACGCACTGTTGACGTACTTTGTAGAGCTCGGGGGATTCAGAAATAATATTCAGGGCATCTGCATCCATCAAAACAGGTAAATCACTTTCCAGCACCGTCTGCAGCAACTCTTTACCCCAGCTATCTTTGCCTAACCCCGGACCGATAACGACTGCGCTTTTCCCTTTTAACAAAGGCTGCAGTTCAGCAGAAGTGTTCGCTCGCCGCGCCATAACTTCCGGACACCGCATCATAGCTGCCATTGCATGCTCTGCGCGGGTAGCCAGAGTGACCAGACCAACACCACATCGCATAGCTGCCTCCGCAGCCATAAGAGCCGCACCGCCCATACCATGATCACCACCCACGACAAGAAGGTGTCCGTGGTCACCTTTGTGGGCATCACGCCTGCGGGGATGAACCTGCGATGAAAGCTCTTGCTCACCGATCAGCTGGGCTGATGGAGTTTCACACTTGTAGACGGAATCAGGAACATTCAGACGGGCAAACTGAACACGCCCGCAACATCTCGGGCCAGCACTGGTATAAAGTCCCTGCTTCAGCCCGATAAAGGTGACAGTTAAATCAGCTTTAACAGCTTCACCCAGTTCTGAGCCGGTATCAGCTGACAAGCCTGATGGAATATCAACTGCCATCACCGGGCGTCCAGACCTGTTTATCAGGCTAATGGCATCGGCAAAATCACCTTTCACATCACCACTCAGGCCAGTACCCAGCATGGCATCAATAACCAGAGTCCCGTTGATTTCAATATCTGGAGACCAGGGTTCAAAGTGGCCGCCCAGGTCATGGAACCGCTCCCAGGCTTTGCGGGCATCGCCTTTCAGCAGGTTTGGGTCTTTTAAAGCGATTACACGGACAGGGATATAGCGACGTCGTGCCAGAGCCGCAATGATATAGCCATCACCACCATTATTTCCTGCACCACAGAAAACCTGTAACGAGCCGCCACGACCAAGTGCCGGCCAGCCTTTCAGGGCTGCATCAAAGACGGCCTGCCCGGCGCGCTTCATCAGTTCAATGCCTGGGATACGATGATTCTGTATCGCTTCGGCATCCAGCTTACGAACCTGTTCAGCGGTATAGAGTGAGTGTGATAAACTGCCGCCCATGGGCGTTCCCCAAAAATGTTCCAGTCTGGCAGGGCTGATTCATGGCAATAGCCTTGAACAGCACCTTTAATTCCGCATTATATCCTGTAAAGCCTTAACCCCAATACGTGACAGAATCACTTTCAGCTCAAAATCTCAATGAATCCCAGTTGGCTGATCTGGCTTCCAAAGTTAAGGGCTGGGCTCGTGAGCTTGGTTTTCAGGATGCCGGTATTAGTAATATCGACCTCGGCCAGCACGAGCAACACCTGAAAAACTGGCTGGACAAACATTTCCATGGGGAAATGGATTACATGACCAGCCACGGTAACAAGCGATCACGTCCGGGAGAGCTGGTTCCTGGCACGATCCGGGTTATCTGTGTACGTATGGATTACCTTCCCGGAGACACCCAGACCGTAAGAATTCTAAAAAGCCCTGAAAAAGCCTATATCTCCCGCTACTCGCTGGGACGGGATTACCATAAGGTCATCCGCAAGCGTTTAACTCAATTGGGAAAGCGCATTGAAGAGGAAGTGGGCAGTTTTGGATATCGGGCATTTGTAGACAGTGCTCCGGTGCTGGAAAAAGCTCTGGCGCAACAGGCAGGTCTCGGCTGGATTGGGAAGAACACTCTTCTTTTGAACAATAAGGCTGGCTCGTGGTTCTTTCTCGGAGAGCTGTTTACTGATCTTCCTTTGCCGGTAGATAAACCAGTAACAGCCATGCGCTGTGGCAGTTGCTTCGCCTGTAAGAAAATCTGCCCGACAGACGCCATTATCGGATCTCATCAGCTGGATGCCCGCCGCTGTATCTCTTATCTGACAATTGAGCTGAAAGACTCAATTCCCCTTGAGTTCCGCAAAGCTATTGGAAACCGGGTATTCGGTTGTGATGACTGCCAAATAATCTGCCCATGGAATAAATTTGCCAAACCAACCGGAGAAACGGATTTCCTTCCTCGCCATAAGCTGGATTCTTCAGAGCTGGCCGATCTATTTTTGTGGACTGAAGAAGAATTTCTGGAACGAACAGCAGGTTCACCGATTCGCCGCACGGGCTTTGAAGGCTGGTTAAGAAATCTGGCCGTCGGCCTGGGAAATGCTCCATCGACGGAGAAAGTCATTCATGCACTTGAAGCACGACTGGATTATCCATCTGATATGGTGCAGGAACATGTTCGCTGGGCTCTGGAGCAACACCAGAATTAAAAAAGCCGGGATAGCATTTCCCGGCTTTATCAGAATCAATAGCTATCAAAGCTTAATGAAGTGCTCGCGGTAGTACTTCATCTCATCAATAGATTCGCGAATATCTTCAATCGCCTTATGGGAACCGTCTTTATTGAAACCATTCAAAAGTTCCGGCTTCCAGCGGCGAGCCAGCTCCTTCAGGGTGCTGACATCAATATTGCGGTAATGGAAGAAGTCATGCAGATCGCTCATATAATTAAACAGAAAGCGGCGATCCTGCCCGATGGTATTGCCACACATAGGTGACTTGCCGGGCTCCACATACTGCTTGAGGAAGTCGATGGTAATCTGCTCAGCTTCTGCTTCACTGACTGTACTTTGGCGTACTCGCTCGGTCAGGCCGGTTTTGCCATGAGTTTCGATACACCACTCATTCATGGTATCGAGTACAGAATCCGGCTGATGAACAGCAATAACCGGACCTTCTGCCAGAACGTTTAAATTGGCATCAGTGACGATGGTAGCGACTTCGAGAATGCAATCAGACCGAGGGTCCAAGCCCGTCATCTCCAGATCGAGCCACACCAGGTTATCTGCCTGCATCGCGTTTTCCTGCACCATAATGGGGTTGCCTGTTACAACTCAAGTTGATTCGAAATACATCTGTCATCATAATCTGGTCGGATAATGTCTTGCAAACCTCTTACTCCCTCCTGGTACTACGTTTTTCATGGCTAAACGCAAACTCAACCGCCGTCAGGCCTGGCGCATTCAGAAAATTCAAGGTGAACGCGCCGAGCGAGCTAAACGCCGGGAAAGCAAAATCCAGGATCAGCTCAATACCAGTGAACTCGGCCCCGAGGAAGAAGGGGTGGTTATCGCCCATTATGGCATTCAGCTGGATATCGAACGTCCATCCGAACCGGGTTCCCTGTATCGCTGCCACCTTCGCGCCAATTTGCCCGCCCTTGTAACCGGAGATCGGATCATTTGGCGACCAGGCAAAGATGATATAGGCGTAGTTGTCGCTCAGCTTCCCCGCACCAGCGAATTATGCCGCCCGGACAACCATGGCCGGATCAAACCCGTGGCTGCCAATATCGACTACATCGTGCTGGTTGTGGCGCCAGTTCCTCGAGCCCACCCTAATCTTATCGACCGATATCTGGTTGCTGCAGAGGCAGTTGATATTGAACCCGTGCTTTTGCTCAATAAAACAGACCTTTTGAACGATGAAAACCGTCAGCATCTGGATGCCCTGATGCAGGTCTATCGTGATCTGGGTTACAAGGTTCTCACCGCCTCCACCAAGCTGGAGCATGGTCTGGACGATATCAAAGCCCTGCTGAAGGATCACACCAGCGTCTTTGTTGGCCAGTCCGGCGTAGGGAAATCCTCGCTGGTTAACGTGCTTTTACCTGATGTCGACGCCAAGGTTGGTGATCTATCCGAACAAACCGGTAAGGGAACCCATACAACCACCTCCGCCAAGCTTTTCCACTTTCCTGAGGGCGGCTCCCTGATCGACTCACCGGGAATCCGGGAATTCGGCCTGTGGCATATGGACCCTGAAGATGTGATTAATGGCTTCCGGGAACTGCGAAACCTGCCCGGATACTGCCGTTTCCGGGATTGCCGACATGAACAGGAACCTGGCTGCGCCCTGCTGGAAGCCTTGAAAAAAGGGGAAATCCTGCCAGCCCGGATGAACTCTTATCGCCATATTCTGTCCTCTCTGGACGAAGACTGAGACTAAGGTACAAGCTAAGCCCGAAAACCTTTATCCCTTGGCGTTGTCAAAAACGATAACGTCAATTATTTACAGGGAGTTGCTGTATGCTTTCGGATCGATCTCGTTCAATAATTCTGATATCTCTCGGTCTTATCGGCCTGTTAATGTTATGTGTGCCTATATCTCGGGCTTATGGGGACGATACTGATCTTCCTGTTCTCAGTGTTTACATGACTAACGCAGGGGCCCGGCTGACCTTTGGAACCAGCCTTTCTCCTCTGCCCCTTTACGAGCTGACCATCAATACCTGGGACAGAACAGATCTGTATGGCGATCCACCCAACCTGGTTCTCAACAACTCTCCCCTGAAATATTTTCGCTATCTGCTGACTGAAGCCAAGCCATTCATTCTGAAACAGCTGCTGGCTCACAAGGAGTGGATGGATGCTCCTTTGCAGGTTTACATTGGGGCAGCCGGTGCAGACAAGGCAGAAACCATGTCAATTCCAGACAGGTCCGTTCTGTCTTACCTGAATCCCAGACAACTAAAACAGTGTTATAACCCCGAGTTAAGCCGTAAAGACTTCTATCAGTGTGCCTTTACGCATGAAGTGAACGAAATTCTACACAGGCCGCCACTCTCGCCCAAGATTGATATGATCGTTGAGCAGGATACCCACCTGATTAACTCCATGGCCTGGTTCCACGCGCAACGACTCCACAAAGCCAAACCTGGACAGCCAGCTATTGTTATTCATTCAACATCTATCAGTCAGCCATACCTTATGAAAGACGGTCAGGTTATTCCTCTTGAAGGGTGGATGCCGCCAGCGCTGCAAAAAAAAGGTGGAACATACCAGATAGGTGAGGAGTTCCAGAACTATCTCAATTCCACTGACAGCTCAGATTTGATTGATGCTATAGAACATGACCAGCGCAGTTATAACCACCCGCTGGGGCAAAAAGAGAACTTCAAGCGTCTGAAGCGAGGCAAAGGTTACAACAACTATGGTCGTATAGTTGGAGAGACCGGCGTTGAAATTAACAAACAACATCTGAAGCAAAATGGACTGAATACAAACAGCCTTGCTTACAGCAAAGCGGTACAGATCGCTATGCCGATGATTGAGAAAGCCAGAAAAGCATTTGTGCAATTAACTCTTGCGCTTTATGCCCGCAACCAGAATCTGTTTGATGGCCATTACCCACATATCATTATCGTGGGAGAAGAATCCGATATTTTGTTCCCGAATCTGAGCACTTTTCATTCCACAGTATGGAATGTTATCAGTGAGGCACGCCCAAGTGTCGGCGACTGGCAGCGTACTGTAACGCTGAAGCGCAAAGAGCTGGCCGACTCAGACAAAATGAAAGCCTGGCTGGAAAATGATGCAGGCCATATTGTTCAGAATGTTTCGATTCTGCCTGTTACAAAATTCGCCCGGTACCAGCACCGGGCATCAGTCAAAAGGCTGAACCCAGGACTTTACTCAAACCCATAGCGGGCTTTCATAACCTGCCTGTAAACCCGGACTGCGGCACTGGCCAGAGCATTATTTAACTGCTCACCTGTGACCAGTTCGGGAATGAGGCGGCCCTCAGTCAGGTTTGCAAACCTCCCCTGCAATATTTGTTCATCAGCTTTAAGGGTTTCACCATAAAACCCAATAATTTTCACTGGAACTTTCTTGGCATAAGGACAGGTAAGCTGTTTTGAGAGATCGACAAGACCATCCACCGTTTGGGTAAATTCAGGTCGTAAAAAGGATTCTTTATCCTGTATCAGCCGGGACATAACCCCTCCCAGCTCGTTTCGGTTTGTTTTTGAATAGCGATCAAGAAGTTCTTCTGTTGTGTAATCGATATTCTGCTTCTTCCAGAACTCTCTGACCAGAAGAGACAGTCTTCCTGCTCCTTCATTATCACTATTGAGCAGCTCTTCACCTTCACGCCCAAGCTGATAATAACCTCCAGCAGGCGTCGTATCGGTAAAGGCAGCTTTCTGCTTGATAACTTCACCATCACGAACGAGATAGCCTTCCCCGTAGGTGTCATCGTAAATGACCACATGAGCACTGTCTTCCTGTCCTTTCACAGCCTCCAGCAGCAAAGCTCCATCATGGGCGGCAGCCATCGCCCCCAAAGTTAAGCCATGGGAGCGGAATTGCTCATCAACTATCCCTTCATAAATACTGAGAGCCTGCCTGCCCTCAGATGAGCTGTAGCCATAAATATGTCCATCAACGGCATCCAGCCCGGCAATGGCGTAGAGGAATGAAAACTCTGGAGACTCCCCTAGAAGGCCTTTGTCTTTCAGCCTTTCAAGCTGAGGCAGAAGCTTGGCCAGCAGCTTGTCTGTGAGCTGGCCGGCAAAATGATCAGCGACCCGAAAATGGTCAAAGGCAATATTCCCGGTATAACCAAGAAACTCAGCATCCGTTTTGATATCTGCCTGCTCATGCAAGAGGGCCTGCGGCTCATCTTTGCCAGACAGGGGAACCAGCCAGGCATCGGCACGGGCATTCCCACTCAGCACCGCTACCAGCCAGCTATCTGCCTGAACACTCCTGCCAGCTAAAAGCAAAATGGCGGCCAGCAACCATGTCACTCTCCATTTCTCCATGCGCATTTATCAGTACCTCTGTACAAATGAAACCGCACAGTAATAGCTCAGATTCCCCGGACTTGCTCCTCAGCCCCCCTCAAGTACAATGCAGTCTCCCTTTGCAAGGAATAACAGCCGGGAATCCCGCTGGAACCATAACAATGAGTGATACCCTTCCCCCTGTTGACTTGATAGAGCCCGCCCAGCTGGTTGAGCAGCTGGAGGCACCGGATCTGATGATCCTTGATGTTAGTAATCCAGCCACATACCAGCAGCTTCATATTCCCGGAGCTATTCATATTGCTCCCTCTGAGTTGATCTCGGGCAAGCCTCCAGCCACTGGCAAATTGCCTTCTTTAGAACAGCTGAATCAACTATTCAGCCGGGTTGGCTATCTCAGCGATAAGAGTATTGTTGTGTATGACGATGAAGGCGGCGGATGGGCTGGTCGGTTGATATGGACTCTGGATCTTCTCGGACACAAAAAGCTGGCCTATCTCAATGGAGGCCTGCATGCCTGGATGTCAGAGCAGCTTCCGGTAGAAAACACTCCTGTTTTCCCTGCTCCAACAGAAACAAATCTGAAAATTATAAACCCGCAGGTTCGAGCCAGTGCCGAAGAGATTATGGTAGAGCTTAATAGTTCAACCGTGATCTGGGATGCCCGTTCTCCAGGTGAATACGACGGCAGCAAACAGTTTGCAATGCGAACCGGACATATTCCCGGAGCTATTAACTTCGAATGGACTCAGGGTATGGACACTGAACGTTTCTACCGTCTGCGTAATGATCTGGCCAATTTACTCAATGGGATCGGTCTGGGGAAAGAGAAGAACATAATCACTCACTGCCAGACACACCACCGCTCTGGATTTACATACCTTGCTGCACGAATTCTTGGGTACAAGAACATCCGGGCCTATGACGGATCATGGTCAGAATGGGGTAACCGTTCTGATACACCTATTACCACGGCTGATTGATGCCAGCTTTAGCTATTAACGGCAGACGAAATACTGTGAAAGACCAACTATTTATTGCGCTTCAACATATTACTCCTCACCACCTGCTGTCACGGTTGATCGGCATTGTTGCTGAATGCCCATGGCCGTCTATCAAAAACCCTCTCACTAACTGGTTTGTAAAACAGTACAACGTAAATATGAGTGAAGCGGTGGAAGAAAACCCTGAAGCTTACAACTGCTTCAATGACTTCTTCACCCGCCCTTTAAAAGAGGGTATGCGACCACTGCCCGAAGACAAAAATACTGTTGTCTGCCCGGCAGATGGTGCAATCAGCCAGCTGGGTGATATCAAGTACGGTCAGATTTACCAGGCCAAGGGGCATGAGTTCAGTCTGACAGAACTGCTGGGCGGCGACCATGAGCTGGCTGCAGAGTTTCAGGATGGCAAGTTCGCCACCGTATATCTGTCGCCCAGTGATTATCACCGTGTTCATATGCCCTTTGGTGGTACCCTGCGCAAGATGATTCACGTTCCTGGTCGCCTGTTTTCGGTAAACCAAACCACGGCTGAAAATGTACCCCGTCTGTTTGCCCACAATGAGCGTGCTGTCTGCATCTTCGATACTGAAAAAGGCCCAATGGCTGTGATTCTTGTAGGTGCCATGATTGTTGCCAGTATTGAAACAGTCTGGGCTGGACTGGTTACTCCTCATAAGCGCAAAGTTCAAACTTTTGACTATACCCCTGAAGGCCGTAAAGACATCAGGCTTGAGCGTGGTGAGGAAATGGGGCGTTTTAAGCTGGGTTCTACAGCGATTGTGCTATTTGGCAAGGATCAGGTGGAATGGGCTGAGGAACTGGCTGCTGAAACGCCTGTTCAAATGGGGCATGCTTTCTCGCAATAATTTTCTTCTATTAACAATCGGAGCTGTTCGTCCAGCTCTGATTGTTTATTAATCTTTCAATATCTTAATCGTCAAGATTCCAACGCAAACAGCCTATAACTAAGCAGGCAAACTGCAAGTTCTTTCTTTCCCTATACACTTATCTACATATATGTAGTCAGCAAAGGAAGGCTGTTATGGATGGTGGAAATAGAGTTGGTGGAGATCAGAGAAAATCACAATTTTTCAGACAAATCTCAGACCAGAACAAGACAACAGATAAAAGCCAAGGTGTTACAGACGATCAAAGGTCTGTAGCAAGTACTGAGAGCAAAAGCTCTTTATCCGATAGTTCAAGCGGAAGTGATGCTGCGAAGCCAACCACCACTGTTCAATCGCGGAAGGTGGACTACAAACGAGTTTTACACAAATTTGTTGATCGTTCTAATAAAACACATATCCATCCGAAGGCAGTTTTAAATGAAGCTCAACCAACAACACAACAAGAGCGAGAGCATTGCCTTAAAGTTTTTGAGGATGAGATTGTTAAAACTTTTAAAGGAAAAAACACTAAGAACAACTCACATCTATCCTCTTTGGGAAATGCCCTTGTTGAACTAGTTCAAATAAAAAATGGTTCTTCATATTCCCCTGAATTTCTCCAAAAAACCTTCCACGTTATAGCTCTTCACCAAAACCTTGCAAAAGAAAGGGAAGGGCGAATAATCGCTAGAGAAGGTGGCCAAATTAAAGAAAAAAATATCAAGGCATGCATGCATCAGTTTGATGAGATTCTCGCCGGTAGAAACCCATTTACTACCGCTCAAATGAAAAGCATTGCTACGCATCACCCACAACTCTATGTCCAGCTTCTTGCAGCTATTGATCTTGAAACACTAACTCCCTCTGAGCTTCATGAACTATATGGTTCTCTTACTGAATACCTCAGTCAGGGTGGAGAAGCATGGGAAGTATTGCAGGGAACCGAAGCTAAACAGTGGCTTACTACCCAAGAAGGTATCATGCCTGCATTTTCTGCCCGAGATTTCGAAGAAAGCAGAGGATATTTAACCCAACAACTTATCGCCCTTAAAGCAGCTGATTTCACCGGTATAGACACAGATCCCTCTCAACAAAAGCCAGAAGAATTTGCCAATGGGTTTACTTATTATCCAGGTGCGTTAACCAAGGAGTTTGACTTTACCAATCCTGCAATGAGAACACTAAAAGCGCTTCAAACCGCAGGCGTTCTTTATACAACAGTATTACAGGCAATGACGACTCATACTGGCGACCACATGGCAGACCGAGACTTTGAAGAGTCAGCGCTTGAAACCTTAGGCTGTAAAAAGGACTGGGATAGAAGCGGAACCTACCTCATGCAGGCAGTAATGAAAGAACACATTCCTGAATATAAAAAAGGTGCTGCATATCAATGCCACCTTTACGTCTCAGGAGACAGTGTCGTCACCAATACAGATTACTCTCAAGCCAGGGGAGGCTTTCAGGTTATCCCGGTAATGGACGGAGAAGGTGATGAGGCTACAGTTGTCGATTATAACTATCCTCCTGCATCCTGGCCCAGCATTAAAGCTCCCAAGGTAAATTGGGCTGGGCATGAGCAACCAGAGTTCAAAGCACCACCACCCAAAGGAGCTCCCACGAAATATGACAGTGATAGTGGTGTCGACGTTACAGGCTCCTCAGAGGAAAACTAAATTCCCTATTACCAAACTCAGTATCAGCTGGAAAACTTCCAGCTGATACTTCTCGGTTACCCCAATTCTTCCCGCAACTTATCAAGAAACGCCCGCAAATAATCCGTATTCTCTTCCGCCAGCTTTCGCCCCGGTGCAGTCTTCATGGTTTCACCAAGCTTGAGCAATTTGCAGAAGAAGTGGTCCACACTGTACTGTTTATCATCCAGCTCACGGTTTTCAGCCCACGGGTCTTGAGCGTGGAACAACTTGGAACCCATCTTGCCACCGGTATAAAACACCCGGGCCAGACCAATTGCCCCAATGGCTTCCATTCGGTCAGCATCCTGAACAACTTCTGCTTCCGGGGTGCGGGTTGGGATATTGGCTGAAAAGCTATGCGCTTCTACGGCATGGCAGGTGTTTTCAATCAACTCTGCCGGAAACTTCAATTCTCCAAGAATCTCAGCTGTTTTCTGTGCTGCAAACTGAGAGGACTTGCTGCGGTTTGGGTGATTCTTGGGAAAAGTCACAATATCGTGGAAATAACAGGCGGCAAGAACCGTCAGCGCATTAACCGGACGGGTTTCTTCAGCCATTATTTTCTGAGCAGTTTTCCAGACCCTTTGAAAATGAGACAAGTCGTGAGAATAATCGTCTGTCTCATGGTCATGCAGATATTCAATGAACTTTTGTTCCCAGTTCTGAAGCAGTTGCGGGCTGTTATAGTCTGTCATTCTCAGCTCAGTTAAGGTCATGGCACACGGAGGAGTGGCGCGCAGTTTAACAGAGCTGAGAAATAACTACTCCCCCGGGATAATCATCAACGTGTACTCCGATGCTCCAGGCAGGAACGGGCTCGGGTTAGCATCAAGCCAGTCATAAAAACCCGATTGATAGAAAGACGACAACGGATGTCCGCTCTGCCCACCAGGAATATGCATAATGCCTTCTTCTTCATTCCCTGGTGAAACAATCATGCGTTCAGAAACACCCTGATCAGGTTGCTGTGCCCGTGGCATCCAGTTATCACCCGCAAGCTGCACTGCCGGCATATTGAGCCACTCTCCAATATATGGAATAGAGCCAGACAACGGATGCCTGATACGGGCAGTATTCCGCTCGCCCCATGTTTTCAGTGGTAGAGCCTCAACACCTCCCAGCTCTGAAATCACCTCATCAATTGTTTCCAAAACCAGCTCATTCCAGCTTCCGTAAGCAGGAGGAAGCCAGTTGTCGGGCTGCCTCTCAAGAAGACGTAAAACGCTGACTTCTTCTTTCTTCAGCTCCTGAATCCAGCCGTCATCAACACTTCCTTCAGGGTTATTAGAAAGCAAAGTGAAATAGCGCCCCAGATTCATTAAAACCTTAAGCTTCACTGCATCCTGAAATTCCCTGACCAATCGATAACCAACATCGTCGACAACAGCCCTGCCTGTCCACTCATCTATATAAGCCTTGAAGACAACACGGCCATCATTTGCCTCCATAGCCTTTGCATCTAACGCATTAAGGGCAACTTGCCGCCAGGAGCTCATGTAAACAGCCCGATCATCAAGGGAAACATCAAGAAGATCCCGTTCCTGGAAAGACTGACGGGCCATCAACTCATCACGAATCTGCAGGCTTCTGGCACCAGGCGAGTAACCGCCATCTCCAAGCTTTTGATAATTCTCTCCACCAACAACCCGGGCATTGGCAGTCCAGATACGATCAGAGGCAGGATTGATAACCCGGGGATACTGATCCAGGGGCAGCCAGCCATTCCAGTTTTCTTCGGCTTCACGCCAGGACAATGGAAATGTGGAATCAACCCCAATGCGATTAGGAACCCGGCCAGCGATACTCCAGCCAATGTTGCCCTGTTTATCACCGACAACGAAATTCTGTGGAGGAACGCCACTGGCATTGGCAATCTCAATTGCAGACGATACGTCAGAGGCCTGTTCAAGTTTGTATAGCCCGGCATTGGTTGCTTCAGAGTTGTGAGCAGTCCAGCGAATCGCCTGCAGGGAGCCATCATATTTAGAGCGAACGACAGGGCCCCAGATTGAGTAACGCACCTGCATGGTTTGAGGAGTGTCACCACTAACCTTGACCGTACTGAAGCGATTCTGGAATGGCACAGGCCCATCTGGCGTTATGTAGTGATCGTCTTCGGTGACCTCCAACATCACCCTGTCACTCCAGTCACCCTGAGAGTTGGTAAATGCCCAGGCAACAGAGCCATTACTGCCAACCACCATAAAAGGCGTACCAGGCAGGGTTACGCCAGTGATTTTACTTTCCTGTCCATCTTCCCCGTAAACAAACTGCATTCGGTACCAGATAGTTGGAACCCGCAGCGACAGATGCATATCATCCTCAACAATGGCACCGTCATGTTCACTGAGATTACCCGATACAGCAAAGTTATTACTGCCAATAACCGTTGACGGTTTAAAGACGCCGGTCAAACCTTCAAAATCCCTGTCGCTCTTTAAACGCAGATTAACCTGATCCTCTCCGGGGATGTCTGGCTCAGGCATAAATGAGTTATCAAGAGGAGCTTCCCATGGTGTTGCCGAGGGCGAAATAAAGTTCGCTACACCGCGACCTGCCACAGAGGCAATAAATCCTTTCCCAGCGTCTCTGCCCGCCTGATCATCTGACAAATCCAGATACATGCTGAACACAGTTAGAAATGTATCTTCTGGCTTCCAGAAGGCCGGCTTTGTTCTTAGAAGAAGATATTCAAAAGGCCAGCTGTCCAGATCAGACAGCCCCTGGTTAACTCCGGCAGTGTAGGCCTGGAGGAGCTCACGTTCATCTTCGCTCAGGTTTTCAACCACCTGTTCCGCAACTCGCCTGAAAAGATGGATACGAACAGAGCGATCATGCTCAAGTGCAGCCTTTCCGACCAGTTCGGATAGTTCTCCAGCGGAGTTTCTACGCCCCAGATCCATTTGAAAAAAACGATCCTGGGCATGGAGATACCCCGTCGCAAATGCAACATCACTTCTGGTCTTACCAGTTACAGTTGGGATGCCCTGCCGGTCACGATCAACCCTGACCGGAAGCTGCACATCCGGGCTGCTAACAGTTCCATCTAACTGAGGAAGGCTTAAAGAAAGGAAACCATAAATTGATAAAATGGCTATTACAGCCAGAACTAGAACCAGCAGTAACCACCGGCGGATCAAAGCCAGCATCAGGCAACCCCCTTATTATTGTTATTTATGCCGTCGCTTACTGCTGACAGGTCACTCTTTATATCGAGCTGAAGTGAAGATTTTCGATGATAAAGAACGTCATATTAATATCATGTTGGTAAGGAGGAAGCACCCCCTTACTATTGCTGCCGCTATACCAGCTCTTATGCCCTGCCCTTTGTTTCTGCTGAAAACTTGCCGAACCACTGTTTAAGCTTGGCCTGCGGAAGTGCCCCGGATACTCTGTCGACTTCCTTGCCCTTCCGAAAAACAATCATCGTGGGAATACTGCGGATGTTATAGGGCGCAGCCAGTTGCTGGTTTGCTTCTGTATCAAGCTTTGCGAAGATCAACCCCGGCTCCAACTCTCCAGCCACCTTGGCATAGGCCGGTGCCATAGCTTTGCAAGGGCCGCACCAGGGAGCCGAGAAATCGACAACCACAGGAAGATCTGTCTGGCTTAAAAACCTCTTGAAATTCCCGGCATGGAGGTCAACAGGCTTGCCAGCGAAAAGTCCTGCTCGGCACTTGCCACATATAGGTCCATCAGAAAGACGTTCTGCTGGGATCCTGTTAGTGGCAGAACAGCGGCCACAAACCACCTGAACAGGCTGACTCATAATGCTATCCGTTATATGCGGGAAGCTAGTCACCTCAGGAAGGTGTTTCATATCTGAGAGAGCGACACTATCTGCTAATCATTGTTTTTGGCGTATTCCTCTCTTTCAGATACCAACTGATAATACCGGCAGCAAATGGTATCAGTCCCAACAGGCTGTATAGTGGTGCACACCAGACCACGTAAATAGTAATGACACCATTTATTAACAGGAACAGGCAAGGGGCGTACGGCCAAAAAGGAATAGATATATTGTCCGGGTCATTCAGCTTCCAGCGGATAAGGCCGGAGATTGTCATCATACAGCTGATACCAAGAGTATATCCGGCATAAGTCATCAACTGTTGATATGTGCCAGACCACAACATGACAACGGCAATAGCAGCCTGGAACCACACAGATGTAGAAAAACCATGCCTGCCTGAAGAGAGCCATCCTGGCAAATATCCATCTTCAGCCATCTTTGCATAAACTCGCGGTCCCATCATGATCATGGCAGAGAGCGAAGAACAAAGTGCGAGCATCACAACAGTGCCAACCAGCCACTTGAATACATTTCCACCAATGCGATGACCTACGATCTGAAAAACATCCAGCCGGTTAATCAACTCTCCGGCATCACCACTGTATAGAATTATCGTGTTTAAAATCAGAGTCAGGGCAATAATAAGCAATGTGCCCAGTACAGTCGCCTTGTAAAGATTTCTATCTGGGTTCTTAACTTCGTCCGCAATGTAAATAACAGCATTCCAGCCAGAGTAGCCGAAATAAACCATCACCGAAGCCAGGGCAGCATTAGAAAGACCAACATCTTGTATATCCCGCATTCCCTGCGATGGCTCGACAGATATTATTAAGCCGCCAGCAATAATAAATACTGTCAGCAAAGCCAGTTTCAGAATTACGACATACCCAAGCGCTTTTACCCCACGATTAGCTTTCAGCGATAAAACCTGTGCGGCTATCAGAACCATAACCGATGCGATAACACGGCTATCTAGCCAGGGAAACAGCGGCTGAATAAATACACCCAGTGCATAAGCACACAAAGCGATTGAGGCAGTAAACCCAACCAGTAATGAAACCCAGCCAGCTATACACCCAAAAACCGGGTGAAACATCTTGGAGAGAAAAAGGTATTCTCCACCGGATTCCGGAATAAGTTTTGCCAGAGCACCATAAGACAGTGCTCCACATAACGCGATCACTCCACCAATAGACCAGACAAGAAGCGTGGTCTCCCGGGACAGCACCTCACCAAGTACATAACCAGTCGTGGTAAACGTGCCAACGCCAATAACATTGGCAACAATAAGAAAGACAGCTCTGGACAGACTGATATGTCGGGTTGGAACCACAGCCATGCGTCACTCCTTACTTCGAATAATACTTCCATGCAGCTCATGTGGTTGTTTTCAGAAGCTGGCAATGGAATCGCAAAACAAGGGTAGGCGAAACAGGAGGTTTTCGATGATTTTCCCCAGTT
Organism: Parendozoicomonas callyspongiae; assembly: GCF_023502345.1. Lineage (GTDB taxonomy): Bacteria > Pseudomonadota > Gammaproteobacteria > Pseudomonadales > Endozoicomonadaceae > Sansalvadorimonas > Sansalvadorimonas callyspongiae. The sequence continues at coordinate 930 of NZ_JAMFLX010000039.1, read as the reverse complement.
TCAAGTGGCGAGATCTACATAGGAATTTATTGCTTATTATTAAACAAGCTACAGTCTAAAGTCTGGAGCAAGGTATTTAGCCTTAACATTTCAAGTCAGTCAATCAAGCAAGGAAGCAGCAATGAATAACCCTCCCTCAAAATCAGTCTCGCAAAGAAACCTTATTGGCTGCCTGTTTGCCATTCTATTTGCATCAGTCAGTATCAAGGCTTCTGCAGGTCCTCTCTCTGAGCTGATGGCACTGAATGAGAAATGGCCAGAAACCTTTGCTAAAAAGGATGACAGCTCCTTTCCTGATTTCTATACCAAAAATGCTCTAACTGCCCAGTATCCCTACAATGCAGAAGAGAACCTCACGGGGCTGAAAGCCATAACATCCTTTTTTAAGAAAGGTCCTTTCAAACTTGAAGATGCCTCTGTCACCACCGATTTCATCGCAATGGAAGCCAAGGGTAAAACCAGCTTGATTATCAAACGCTGGCAGCTGAAACATGCCGCAGGTGATGCCGCAGGACTTGCAATAAAGGTTGCACAATTGACCGATAAGTGGCTTTGGAATATCGAATTAAGTGCAGGTGGTATTAAAGGGGTGGCTGACCTCTCTCAAAATGACTATGAGCCTGATAACTCAGCACTAAACTATCTGACTGACCGTATGGCAGTTCAAACTCGCCCTCTGTATAAATCTCCAAGTATCGACATCAATGACATTGCAAATAATCAAATGGATATTAGTGTCGGCGTCAGATATAACAACCTGCTTACCATTGAGAACGGTGATCAGGGGCTGGTTATTGCCACTGAAAACCGTAGAGGAAGAACTCGTATAGCATTTATTGCAGCGGATAAAGTCGACGAAGAGTGGCGTGCAGCTGTGGTGATTGGGTTTCCTCTAGCTCAGGAATAACCAGAATACTTTGGAAAAATGCT
>NZ_JAMFLX010000038.1 GCF_023502345.1 Parendozoicomonas callyspongiae | reverse complement strand
GGTAAATCCTCTAACAGCTTAACCAGTTTATCAATATCGCCATCTTCAATCTTGCTTTGCAAGCTGATAAGTGCATCTCCGTACTGGCTCAGTTCAGGCTTTCTGGCGAGTTCAGCAAGCTCTGTAGACAGCGGAACAAGTACAGGTGTTTCTCTATCGATATCAGCAATAGCGTCATCGACATCTTTTGAGCTGACTTGTATGTCGCCACCTTCAATAAGCTGATTTAGCCAGGGATGTAGAGAACTCAGCCCAGGCTCTTCCCTTAAAGCTTCCAAAACTGCCAAGGTAAGCGAGCCATCCTGTGATGTGCCAATCGATTCCGTTTCAGAAAATTCGGAATCCCTATCCAATATTGAGTCGTTATCAAAGTCCGTGTTCATAACAGAGACACAGGCTTCCAACAGGCTATTGAGCCTGCCGACAGTTTCAGATAGCTCGTTTTCTATAGTATCGCTTTCTTTGTTAACTCCTGAGTAGCTTTCAGAAAAGACTCAACCTCAGGCTTTGGAATATCATTTAAAATGGCAACCAGAATTGGATCAATACCAGAAGAGGGGATTTCATCAGGTTGATTATCTATGATCTGCTTCAGATAAGGCTGAATTGACTCCAATTCCGGAGCAAACATAAGGGCTTCCAGTTCATCTGATTTTAGGGATTGACTGACAATGGAATCATTTGAAGATAAAATCTCCTCAAAAATTTGAGTCAATTCTTCCTCTGTATAAGTGCCTGCTTGATCCAGAGCTCTATCAATTTCTGACATTGTCAGACTTCTCTGCTCTACCTCTTCTTCACCCAGCAACTCTTGGAGCTCAGCAATTTCAGCCTGCGAGTGGAACTTGAATTCATCCGGAAATTCCTTAGCCAGCTCTTTTTCAGCCTCTTCCTCCAGTCGGCCCATCTCCTCCTCAGAGATTGATTGACTGTCATCCTGCTTAAGCATCGCTTGAAGCTCTTCCATAAGCTCATCTGCAATGGAGTCAGTCAGTGAAATCTGGCTTGTGGTATCATCATCAAAGTCATGTATATCCTGTTTGGCTTCGAGCATGGCCTTTTTTATCAGACTTTTGTTCTCAATAAATTTCTTAAGAGCCTTGTTGATCTTGCCTCTATCGTTGGCTGCCTGTTCATTAAATCCTTTAAGAATTCCAGCTTCCCCCTGCTCCTGCAGCATGGCAACAGCTGGGTTGAGATCATCCGGCAGAAACCACTCACCATCTTCGCCCTGAATATAATCAGATTTCTTCAATAAATACTGTTCGGAGAGATACTCCTGCTTGCGCAGCTGAACTTCTTTTTTATTCAACTCCTGAAATATTTCATCCAGTACACCATCAACCTCATTTTCTGCCTGAACTTTGGGAGTTGGCTTATGAGTCTTAACCTTGCGATCTTTCCAGGCATGATTGATTTTCTTGGCAAGTCGAAGCAGCGGGTTCTTTGCATGAGCAGATGATGATTGCGGACGTATTTTCACCGGAGCTATTTCCCCTGGCGCAGAGGCCAATTCCTTTTGGCTATATCACTAATCTAGTCTCTGTCTGAGGGAAATCTAACACTACCGCCTAGTCAAGGGGGGCTGGAGAGGCAACAACTCCATTATTATCAGCATATATATAGGAACCTGGAACAATAGTTACACCGTGAAAAGTAACCGGTATATTCACCTCACCAACACCCTTTTTGTCGGTTTTCATTGGGTGGGCTCCGAGGGCCTGAATTCCAAGATCAAGAGTGGCGAGCACATCAACATCCCTGACGCATCCATACATAATGATGCCTTCCCAGCCGTTGCGGACTGCTTTTTCTGCCAGCATATCTCCCAGGCAAGCTCGGCGCATGGACCCCCCGGCATCGACAACCATGACTTTGCCATGGCCTTTCTCTTCTACCAGTTCTTTAACCCGGGAATTATCTTCAAAGCATTTTACAGTCACAACCTGGCCACCAAAGGATGAGCGGTCGCCAAAATTTTTAAAGCCAGGTTCCAGAGCAACCACCTTGTTAGGGTGATCATCACAGAGATCGGGAGTAATGTAATTCATGAGTAGCCACACCTCTTATTCTTATTGGATCAGCAACACAGGAGATTATTCCATGAGTGACTCAATGAAACTATTCAAGAAAGGATGAAAAGCCGATTTTTCTTATACTAATGAGAAATAATCAGGGAAGAACGTTATGTCATCAGTTGAAGGTATTGAACCCGGAAGCTCCCCATCAGGAGCCGGAATAAATGTTGAGAACCAGATCCAGCGACTGCAGAACCTGATAGGCCACCATGGCGGGCGTTCAGTAACTCTACACCGCTCTGGCAAGAAAGAGTTTGGCCACCCTATCCCCAGGTTGAGTTATGCAGATAAGAAAGCCATTCGAAAGCAGATCAGAGAAGCCCGCAAGAATGAAAACAAGAACCAGGCTGAAGCTACCGCTCAAGCACCTAATGTAAAAGCCAATACCGGAAATATTTATGACATAGTGGTTGAAGTCGCCACATTGGCAGAGCAGATTGACGCCAATTATCAGCCGGAGCTGGCTCAAAACATGGCTCGTCTGCTTTCAAACCTGCTGAAGATGATTGATGAGTTTGAAGAGCGTGAAGCGGAACGCAAGGATGAAGAGCGGGAACAGGATCGGCGGGATCAAAAAATCAGAGAGCAGGAACGAGCCCAGAAAAAGCATGAAAACGAGATTGTCGAGAATAACCGCAGGGTTCAGGAGAAACTCGCTGAAAAAGCCAAAAAACAAGGGGACTGAATGTCCCCTTGTTCATTACTAACGCTCGTGATTATCCAATTTCTTGTTCGGCCAGATAGAACCAGGTTTCCATAACTGAGTCAGGGTTCAGAGAAACCGTATCAATCCCCTCCTCCATCAGCCAGCGTGCCAGGTCAGGGTGATCCGATGGTCCCTGTCCGCAGATACCAACATATTTGCCCTGTTTGCGGCAGGCCTGAATAGCCATGGAGAACAGTTTTTTGGTCGCTTCATTGCGCTCATCAAACAGATGGGCAATGACACCGGAGTCACGGTCCAGACCCAGGGTTAACTGGGTCATGTCATTGGAACCGATGGAGAAACCATCAAAGTATTCCAGGAAGTCTTCGGCCAGCAGTGCGTTTGCAGGCAGCTCACACATCATGATCAGGCGCAGACCATTCTCGCCACGACGCAGGCCATGTTGAGCCAGAAGATCTGAAACCTGACGGGCTTCACCCACAGTGCGCACGAATGGCACCATCAGTTCAACGTTGGTCAGCCCCATTTCGTCGCGAACACGCTTCATGGCGCGGCACTCAAGCTCGAAACAGTCCCGGAAACCTTCAGAGATATAACGGGATGCGCCCCTGAAGCCCAGCATTGGGTTCTCTTCTTCGGGTTCGTAGAGTCGGCCACCAATCAGGTTGGCATACTCGTTGGATTTGAAGTCAGAGAGGCGAACGATAACCTTGGCAGGATGGAAAGCTGCAGCAATTGTTGAAACACCTTCAACCAACTTGTCGACATAAAAATCAACCGGGCTGCTGTAGCCGGCCATACGCTTATCAACGCTGGCACGAATATCTGAAGGCAAATCACCGTAGTTCAGCAGAGCCTTGGGATGCACGCCGATCATGCGATTGATAATAAATTCCAGGCGGGCCAGACCAACACCACGGTTGGGAAGTGAAGCAAAGTCGAAAGCCCGGTCGGGGTTGCCGACGTTCATCATGATCTTGAACGGAAGTTCCGGCATGGAGTCAACAGAGTTGCTGCGAATGGTGAAATCCAGAAGGCCTTCATAGATAAAGCCGGTATCCCCTTCCGCGCAGGAAACGGTCACCTTGGAACCATCTTTAAGGATTTCAGTCGCATCGCCACAACCAACGACAGCAGGAATACCCAGCTCACGGGCAATAATGGCCGCATGACAGGTTCGACCACCACGGTTGGTCACGATAGCGGAAGCCCGCTTCATAATGGGCTCCCAGTCCGGATCGGTCATATCGGTGACCAGAATATCACCAGCCTGGACATGCTCCATCTCAGAAATACTGTCGATAATCTTGACCGTACCGCTGCCAATGCGCTGGCCGATACTGCGGCCTTCCACGAGAACCTTGCCTTTTTCTTTGAGAAGGTAGCGCTCCATAGTGCTGCCTTCGCTGCGGCTTTTCACGGTCTCTGGACGAGCCTGAACTATGTAAAGCTGACCATCATCACCATCTTTGGCCCACTCGATATCCATGGGGCAGCCATAGTGCTGCTCAATGATAATGGCCTGACGGGCCAGGTTCTCAACTTCTTCATCAGAAACAGAGAACTTGCGACGCTCATCTTCGCTGGTGTTCAGGGTCTCAACAGAGCGGCCTGCAGAGCCATGCTCGGTGTACACCATGCGCAGGGCTTTGCTGCCCAGGTTTCTTCGCAGCACCGCCGGACGGCCGGCTTCCAGTGTTGGCTTATGAACATAGAATTCATCAGGGTTTACCGCCCCCTGCACAACCATTTCACCCAGACCATAGGATGCTGTGATAAAGATGGCATCACGGAAACCGGACTCGGTATCAAGAGTAAACATAACACCGGATGATGCTGTTTCACTGCGCACCATCTTCTGAATACCGGCAGACAGAGCCACCTCACGGTGGTCAAAGCCCTGGTGAACCCGGTAGGAGATTGCCCTGTCATTAAACAGAGAGGCAAACACTTCCTTGATGGCAACCAGAACATTGTCATAGCCGCGAATATTCAGGAAGGTTTCCTGCTGGCCTGCAAAAGAGGCATCGGGTAGATCTTCAGCCGTTGCTGAAGAACGAACTGCGACAGCTAGATTTTCATTTCTACCCTTCAGGGCTTCCCAGGCTTCAGAGATAGCCTGTTCAAACCGTGGCTGAAACGGTTCATCAATAATCCACTGACGTATTTTTGCACCGGTCTCCGCCAGTGCTTTTACATCTTCTACATCCAGCTCATCAAGCAGAGTGTGAATACGGTCATTCAAACCACTCTGCTCAAGAAAATCGCGGTAAGCTACCGAAGTCGTAGCAAAACCACCCGGCACAGATACCCCTGCGCCAGCAAGGTTACTGATCATCTCTCCCAGTGAGGCATTCTTCCCACCAACCTGCTCAACATCATTTTTGCCAAGCTTCTCAAGACCGATTACATACGCTTCCAACGTGACCCCCTCCAAACAACCCCTGTATAGCGATTTGCGTATTGCAATAAACCGGGCAAACCACAAACACCGGCAACTCCGAACAGAGACGAACAGTATATACCGAAGCCTTACAGCAACAGAAAGATTTGCCAGTATGACTCCAGCATGTACTATACGTTGCCAACACTGAAGGTAAAGCACAATATGCAAAGTGTTAAGTGTTGTCACAATTACAATGAGCAGGAAAATCAAACATGACCGAACAATGTCCGCATCGCACCGTCTATTTTATTTCTGATGGTACCGGTATAACAGCGGAGTCATTCGGGCAAAGTCTGCTGGCTCAGTTTGAACATATTAAGTTTGATCACTTTACTCTTCCCTATATTGATACCGAAGGGAAGGCTTTCCAGGTTGTCGAAGAGCTGACAAAACTTCAGGACATGGGCAAGCGGCCTCTGGTTTTCAGTACGATTATTGATGAAACCATCAATCGCATCATCCGCAATGCTCCTGTTTACCGCATAGATATCTTTGATGCGTTTATGCCAGACCTGGAAAATGAGCTGAAACTGCACGCTATTCATCAGGTAGGTAAAAAACGTTCTATTACCTCTGGCCACAAATACAACCAGCGTATTGATGCTGTTCATTTTGCTCTCGACAATGATGACGGGGCCAAAACCCGCTTCTATAACCAGGCCGACATTATTATTGTCGGTGTATCCCGATGCGGGAAAACGCCAACCTGCATCTATATGGGCCTGCAGTTTGGTATTCGTGCTGCAAACTACCCGATCACTGAAGATGACGGGGATATGACTCGTATTCCCAAAGCGTTGCAGCCTTACAAGAATAAACTGTTTGGGTTAACCATCAGCCCGGAACGTCTTGCCGCCATTCGTGATGAGCGTCGGCCTAACAGTCGTTATTCTTCATCAAGGCAGTGTGTCCGGGAGCTTGAGGAAGTTGAGCTGATGTATGCCCAGCAAAATGTTCCTTACCTGGATACAACTCACTATTCCGTCGAAGAGATCTCTACGCGGATTATTGCCCAGATGGGTATTGAACGACGATTGAAATAGCCCCGGCTTACGAAGCTATTTCAATTTTGTGGGGGGCTGTCATTTGTTCAATGTCTGGCTAAAGAAATCGCTGATATCTTTGGTCCACTGTTTGCGGCTGGCCTGATTGGCATAAAACATATGTCCACCAGAGTAATTTCTTAAAGTGACTCTGCTTCTATGATCTTGGGGAAGTTTCATCTGGTGGGCAAACCGTTTGGAAGCAAAGTAAGGTGTAATCAGGTCATGAATGCCATGACAGATAAACACTTTCATATGCTCATTGGCGGCCATGCCTTTGCGCAGATCATCCATACTGGTGACTTGGTGAAAAGTATCGTGCATTTTTTCATCAGCTTTCCACTGGGCAAAAACCTTTTCATTCAGAACCTCATACTCCCTGTCAGTATCCAGTTTCAGCTCACTGCGTAACCAGTGATTAATTGCAGCTTTGAAAACCCTGAAAATCGGATAAAGGGTCGGGTCCGGAGCATCCTGCCTGCTTCGGTCCGGGAAAGGATCAATGCCGGTTATTGTGCCATCATATTTGCCAATAACCTGATGCTGATCACGAAGCAGCATCCTGGTAAAGCTTTCAAAACTGATACGCCCACCGCTAATCTGAGCGTCCTCAACAGACAGTCCGATAAACTGGGCAAACCGTTTAAGAATCTGTTGACGGCGTGAATCTGGCATAAGATCACCGGATGCCAGCAGGCTGGCGTAATCAGTCAGGGCAAAATCCTCTGCTTTCTCCAGCACATCATCCAGCGTGCCCTTAATACCTTTCACCCGATCATGGAAAAAACTGGATGCAACCAGCGAGGGAAACAGGTTGAGGTAATGGCTTATGCCATAGTCACTGACATCCAGGTCCGCGAACTCCAGCGCCGGTGAAATCAGGATAGCTCCGTTAACGCCCAGACCATGCTGTTCGTTCATTTGCTGGGCCAGGCGGGCAACACGATAGCCGCCGTAACTTTCTCCGGCTATAAACAGAGGGCTTTGCCAACGATGATGCAACGATAAAAACCGGCTTATAAACTCGCACAGCGCATCGAGATCACGTTTGATGCCGTAATACTCACTATCCTGCTGCTTTTTGGCTTTCTCTTCACCTTCTTTGGCTTTGTCATTTTCAATAGTATGACTGAAACCGGTACCAACAGGATCAACAAAAACAAGATCTGTGAAAGGCAGCCATGAGTCTGAAGACTGTTCGGTCTGAACCGGCGGAGGCATCAATCTGCCATCCTCCTCAAAACGGATTCCTTGCGGACCAACTCCGCCCATATGGAGAAAAACAGAAGCGGAACCCGGGCCACCGTTAAATAAAAAAGTCAGCGGACGATCATTAGTTTTTGATTCAGATTCAAGCAGGTAAGCAGTATAAAACACAGAGGCGCTGGGCTTGTTATCAACATGCAGTGTCATCCAGTCTGCTTTAACATGATATTTCAGCTTTTTGTTTTTTAAACGAAAATCTTTTTCAGCAGTAATACCAGGGTTCTTTTGCGCTGCTTGATCTTTCTGGTCAGCTTTATCTCTGTTGTTATCTTGTTCCTGCTTATCCATGATTTCACCCGCTCATTTCAATATAAACAGGATCGGCATAGAAAATTGGAATAGCAAATCTTTTTTACCAGTAAACTTCACAGACAAAACCGCAAGTTTTGACACACTTTTGCGACATCCTTTCTATAGAATCGCCACCATTGAGTATTACTAATGAAGCCAGATAATAACTGGCAGGAAATTTATCAGGAGCAAAAAAATTGGATCGCTCCGTAACGGAAAAAATGGCTGCACCTACATCTTATGCGAACATGGTACCGGAAGATTATCTTCTGGCTTCGCTGGCGCCTGTCTGGCGGGTACGGATGAAACGGGCCATTGATTTTCTTCAGGAAACAATTACACGCATACCTCCCCCATCCTGGGAGGAAGTTGCAGAAGAAAGTGCGGTTTCACCTTTTCATTTTCATAGAATGTTCCGTGCGGTATTTCAGGAAACACCCAGCCAGTATATTCGCAGGCTGAGAACCAGAAGGGTTATTAATCACCTGTTGCAGGAAAACTCTTCTGTCATAGAAGTTGCCATGCGGTTTGGTTTTTCGTCTTCACAGGCTCTGGCCAAGAACCTGCGCCGGGAAGTGGGCATGTCAGCCAGTGAAATTCGCGCCATATCCAATAGTGAAGATTCCACGCTTAAAGACAAGCTGCTGCTCAAACTTGGTCATCCCAAATCCCAGAGTGATCAGTGTATTGAAGCAGAACTGGCCAAAAATATTGTCTTTCGTGTAGAACATAGCCCGGAAATATTTGCCAGTGTCGAGGAAATTGATCAAATCTGGTTTGATGCCCTTGATTCGTTTTATCAGCGCAAACTTAAGGACAAACCCGAGCCGGCTCTTATTATTGGTAAAACATCAGATCTGGGTAAAAACTACAACGCCCAGACTTTCTGGATAGGCCGACACGTAAATGACAATAAACAAGCCAACCTGATAGTTCCTGCAGGAACATATCTCTGCTGTGATGTAGTTATTAATAGCATCAGCGCATATACCGCTATATGGGATGCACTCTATAACAAATTACTTGAAGACGGCCTGGAGCCAGATAGTAATGGCTTCACAATAGATATAATTCAGAACCCGAAGGATGTGTTATCCAACAGTCCTGGCCAGGTTCATATCAGATTAAAGCTTGATGAAAAACGCAGCGCTGTCGAAGGACATAAACCTACCCCCATCAGAAAGAAGACAGGAAGCCGGGCGGCAAGAATCATCTAGGATTTACTTATAATCAACGACCACGACATATGAGTGGTTGATCAAAAATCGGGGATCTTAGTGCTCCCGTTTTTTTGCAGGATTGATGCTTAACAGCAGGTCAACTTTTTCAGTGGAGCCATAACAAAATCATTGTGACAGAACCAGTCTGACTTTAACCCGGGGGAAATTAGCGCAAAAGAAACCAGAATCGCAGGCAGCGTTCTTTTATGAAAGGCTTTCATTTCAACTTTATCAATTACGTGGTTTTGTCAGCGTGACAATAACACTGATGAGCAAAACATATATGGCATGAGTTGGTAAAAGAAGAGGGACAACCTGTTGGTAGGATTTCCTGCCAACAGGTAAATGGGATACAGATGATTAGGAATTATCAAACATCTTATAAATACTTGAAAAGTCCTTACCACCCTGCCCGCTTCCGGCATGCAAGGCAAACAGATTACGGGCCAAAGCTCCCAGCGGAGTAGTTTGTTGACTGGCGGTAGCTGCCTCCAGTGCCAGGCCAAGATCCTTCAGCATCAGATTGACCATAAAGCCACCCTCATAATTATTGCTGGCAGGAACGCCATCCATAACGCCAGGAACCGGATTGTACTTCTGCAATGACCAGTTATCCCCTGAGCTCTGCTTCATAATTTTGGACAAAACCTCAGGCTTCAAACCATTGGCTGCACCCAACGCCAAAGCCTCAGCGGTGCCGGCCATATGAACAGCAAGCAGCATGTTATTACACATTTTTGCCAACTGGCCATTACCGGCATCACCGGCATGAAAAATATTCAGGCCCATAACATCAAGAACAGGCCTGGCGCGCTCAAGCGCATCCGTGGTGCCGCCCACCATAAAAGTCAGCGTACCGGCAGCTGCACCGGCAGTTCCGCCGGATACCGGCGCATCAATAAACATCAATTCCCGCTCCTGGGCTTCTGTTGCCATATCTCGAGCGGTCTGCATATCGATTGTGCTGGAATCAACAATCAAAGTGCCCGGTTTTACTTTGGCGAACAACCCATCAGCGCCTGAGTACAGGTTCCGAACTATATCTCCATTAGGGAGCATGGAAATGACGGCATCAGCATCCCGCACAGCATCTGCCGGAGTTTCAGCAACTTCACCGCCTTCATTTGTGAAATTCTGAACCTGGATGGCTGACAGGTCATAACCAATAACCGGAAAGCTGGCATTCACCAGATTGACAGCCATGGGATATCCCATATTTCCCAGGCCAATAAATGCAATCTTCATATTTGCCCTCTCTTTGTCATTATTCTTATCAGGCTATTTCAGATGAATAGTCATATTGGGACCGGAATCCACTGGGCGATCGAACCAGCGGCTGGTTACAGTCTTGGTTTCGGTATAGAACCGTACTGCCTGCTTGCCATAAGCATGCTGATCCCCGTAGAACGAACCTTTCCAGCCGGTAAATGAGAAGAATGGCAGCGGCACAGGAATGGGAACATTGATACCAACCTGACCGACTTCCACTTCATGGCGATAACGGCGGGCAATCGATCCGCTGTTGGTAAAGATTGATGTCCCATTGCCATAAGGGCTGGCATTAACAATCTCCAGAGCTTCATCGAAGCTGTTCACTTCCATGCAACTGAGTACAGGGCCAAAGATTTCTTCCTTATATATGGCCATATCAGTTGTCACTCCAGTGAACAGCGTGGGGCCGATCCAGTTGCCGTCAGGATGACCAGGCACAGTACAGTCAGAACCATCCAGCAGACACTGTGCTCCCTCTTCCTTGCCCTTGCTGATCAGGGAAAGAACCCGTTCCTTGGCCTGAGGGCTGATTACCGGACCAAAAGCGGCAGAGCCATCATTCCAGGCACCGGGCTGGGCTTTGACCAGGGCATCACGAACTTCGGGAATCCATTCACGGGAACTGCCAACAAAGACCGCAACACTGATAGCCATACAGCGCTGCCCTGCTGCGCCGACAGATGCTCCAACAATATTGTTGATAACCTGCTGCTTGTCAGCATCGGGCATAACCACCATATGGTTCTTGGCCCCGGCAAAGCACTGGGCACGTTTCAGGTTATCTGTTGCTGTCTTGTAGACATGCTGGCCAACAGGAACTGAGCCGACAAAGGAAACACCCTTGATGTCATCATGTTCCAGCAAGGCATTGACCTGATCCTTGCCGCCATGAACAACCTGCAGAACACCTTCAGGCGCTCCCGCTTCCTTAAACAGTTCGGCCAGACGCATTGGTGTATGGGGATCCTGCTCTGAAGGCTTGAGAATAAAAGTATTCCCGCAGGCTATGGCCATAGGGAACATCCACAGAGGGATCATGGCCGGGAAATTAAAAGGAGTAATACCAGCAAAGACACCCATTGGCTGCACATAACTGACGGTATCAATACCTGTGGCAACATTCTCGACGGATTCTCCCATCAGCATCGGGGCAATATTGGCCGCCTGCTCAACAACCTCGATTCCTCTCCAGACATCTCCCTTGGCATCTTCAAAAACCTTGCCGGTTTCCTGGCTGAGGATTTCTGCCAGCTCATCATGATGCTCTTTTATCAAAGCCTGGTAACGCAGCATCAGGCGGGAACGTTCAGGAACAGCAACATTACGCCAGGTTTGGAAAGCCTCTTTGGCTCCGGCAATAGCCTGTTCCATTTCACTGGTGGTTGTTAAAGGAATTTTAGAGAGGATTTTACCTGTAGCCGGATTGGTGACGGGTATGACACCTTCCGCTCGGGAGTCAACATGGGTGTTGTTAACAAATAGAGGAACACGGTGAGACATTGAACAGAACTCCATGACTATTTATATTCTTTACGCTTACAGGTCAAACGCAGCCCGCTCTGAGGGCTTTCATCTGCTGGTGGTTGCCAATTATCAAATACCGTATTAATCAGATCACAAACAGATCCATAAAGGCATTAACCGGAGTGGCTTCCAGTTTCTGCTGCTGTTTGCAAAGATCAAAGATTTGCTCACTACGGCCTGCCGGGAACCGGGTTGCAAGATTGGCCTGGAACTTATCTTCCAGCAGAGGAATCCCTTCTTCCCGACGACGACGATGGCCAATCGGATATTCCACAGCAACCTTTTCGGTAAAGGTTCCATCTTTAAAGAATACCTGGATTGCGTTGGCGATTGAGCGTTTATCCGGATCGTGATACTCCTTCGAGTAGCGCTCATCCTCGATAATTACCATCTTGTCGCGCAGCTTATCGATTTCAGGATGGGCATTATGGAAACCATCTTCATACTGCTCGGCAACCAGTTCACCAAACAATAGCGGAACAGCAGCCATATACTGCAGACAGTGATCACGATCAGCCGGGTTGGCCAGAGGACCAACCTTGGAGATTATCCGGATGGCTGATTCATGGGTGGTCATCTCAACCCTTTCGATCTCATCCACCCTGCCCTTTACCTGCTCATGCAGAGCAACGGCAGCTTCTGCTGCTGTCTGAGCGTGGAATTCTGCGGGGAAAGAGATTTTAAACAGCACATTCTCCATTACGTAGGAACCGTAATCTCGCTGGAAGGCAAACTTACGCTCATCTTCCTGCTTTAAATGCTGGTCTTTATTGGTCTTGGAGAACAACACATCATAGAACCCCCACTGCGGTGCACTTAATGCCCCGGGAATCCCCATCTCGCCGCGCATGGCAATATCTACCAGACGTGCAGCACGGGAAGTGGCATCGCCAGCAGCCCAGCTCTTACGGGAACCGGCATTAGGTGCATGACGGTAGGTACGCAGACTCTGACCGTCCACCCAGGCGTGGGACAGAGCAGAAAGAGTTTCTTCCCGGCTGGCACCATGCAGACGTGCGACAACAGCTGTTGAAGCCACTTTCACCAGCACCACATGATCCAGACCAACACGGTTAAAGGAGTTTTCCAGAGCCAGACAACCCTGAATTTCATGGGCCATGATCATGCTTTCCAGCACATCACGTATGGTTAAAGGGTCTTTACCTTCAGATACCCGCTTTTGAGACAGGTAATCCGCCACGGCCAGAATACCGCCCAGATTATCGGAAGGATGGCCCCACTCTGCTGCCAGCCAGGTATCGTTGTAATCGAGCCAGCGCACGATACAACCAATATCCCAGGCGGCTTTTACCGGATCTAGACGGAACTGGGTACCAGGAACACGGGCACCGTTGGGAACAGTCGTTCCTTCAACAATAGGGCCAAGATGCTTGGTGCACTCCGGGAAACGCAGGGCCAGGAGGCCACACCCTAAAGTATCCATCAGGCAGTTACGGGCGGTATCCAGTGCTTCTTCGGATTCCACTTTAAAGTTCAGGACATAATCGGCTATATCCTGGATGACCTGGTCGTAATCAGGCCGGTTATTCAGATCAACGTTGCTGCTCATTTTAATTCTTCTACTCAAATACTTGTCAGGTTAACGTGCGTCGATAGCAACCCAGCTGCGTGGCTCTGGGCCAACATAATCGGCAGATGGACGGATTATTCGGTTATTGGCTCGCTGTTCCATCACATGGGAAGCCCAGCCGGTCAGGCGCGAACAGACAAATATCGGGGTAAACAGCTTGGTTGGAATATCCATAAAGTGATAGGCAGACGCATGGAAGAAGTCTGCATTGGGGAACAGCTTCTTCTCATCCCACATCACTTTTTCCACCATCTCGGAAACCGGATAGAGAACTGTATCACCGACTTCATCGGCCAGGATCTTCGACCAGCCCTTGATAATATTGTTACGCGGGTCAGATGTGCTGTAGATGGCATGACCAAAGCCCATAATCTTGTCCTTTCGGGCCAGCATTCCAAGAACTTCTTCTTTGGCCTGTTCCGGACTGCTGTACTTCTCGATCATCTCCATGGCCGCTTCATTGGCACCACCATGCAGAGGTCCTCGCAGGGAACCAATTGCTCCGGTAATACAGGAGTGCATATCGGATAAGGTTGAGGCGCAGACACGAGCAGTAAATGTAGACGCATTAAACTCATGCTCGGCATAGAGAATCAGCGAAACATCCATACAGCGGCGATGATTGTCGCTGGGCTTCTTATCAAGCATCAGGTGCAGGAAATGCCCGGCAATACTGTCATCATCGGTTTCAGTATCAATGCGTACACCATCATGGCTGAAGCGATACCAGTACAGCAGGATTGATGGGAAAACAGACAGCAGACGGTCTGCGATATCCTGTTGCTGTTCAAAACTCTGCTCGGTTTCAAGGTTACCCAGCATGGAACAACCGGTTCTCATCACATCCATGGGATGGGCATCGGCCGGGACCTCTTCAAGAACTTTCTTCAGCCCATTGGGCAGACCACGCATACCGCGCAGCCGGGCTTTATAGTCTTCCAGCTGGTTGGCATTGGGCAGTTCACCATGGAACAACAGGTACGCGACTTCCTCAAAAGTGGCATGGGTTGCCAGTTCATGAATATCGTAACCCCGATAAGTCAGGCCTGTGCCACTTTTACCGACGGTGCAAAGAGCTGTTGAACCTGCACTCTGCCCTCTTAAACCGGCTCCACTCAAAACTTTCTCAGACATAAAACGTCTCCAATCAATTATTGTTTTTATTGCAGTGAAAGGACGACCTGTTTATTACTCGTTCTCTTCGGCAAACAGGCGGTCAAGAGTCTGTTCGTAGTCGTGATACCCAAGGAAATCATAGAGTTCCATACGGGTCTGCATGGTTTCCAGCACAGATTCCTGGCTGCCTTTATCCAGCAGTGTCTGGTAAACATTCAGCGCTGCTTTGTTCATGGCGCGGAAAGCACTCAGCGGGTAGAGCACCAGATCAATACCGGCTCCAGCCAGCTGCTCGCAGTTAAACAGTGGTGTGGCACCAAACTCGGTAATATTGGCCAGAACAGGAACTTTTACCGCATCAACAAACTGCTGGTAATCATCCAGGGTATGCATGGCTTCCGGGAAAATCATATCGGCACCGGCTTCAACACAGAGGCAGGCCCTTTCAATAGCCGAGCCCATACCTTCAACCTGCAGAGCATCGGTACGGGCCATAATCACAAAGTCATTGTCGGTTCGGGCATCAACCGCTGCTTTCACCCGGTCAACCATCTCCTTCTTGCTGACAATGGCTTTGTTTGGCCGATGCCCGCAGCGTTTCTGGGCAACCTGGTCCTCAATATGAACGGCACCTGCGCCAGCACGTTCCATTTCTTTTATGGTACGACTGATATTGAAAGCGCCACCCCAGCCAGTATCGATATCAACCAGTAAAGGCAGTTCTGAGGCCGCGGTGATGCGCCGGACATCCTCCAGCACATCATTCAGAGATGTCATGCCCAGATCGGGCAAACCATAAGAGGCGTTGGCAACTCCACCTCCGGAGAGGTAGATCGCCTTATGGCCAACCTTTTCTGCCATCATGGCGGTATAGGCGTTAATGGTTCCGACAACCTGCAGGGGATTATTCTCCGATACAGCGTTGCGGAAACGACGGCCTGCTGATCCTGCAGATGATCCTGTTGGAGGTGAGGTCATAATACAGTTTCCTGTCGTTCTTCGGTTTTGTTGTTTTTATTAACCGCAGATACCGGATTTGATCTGCTGTTATTCCAAGTTTTTTCCAGGCGCAGTCGGGACGTACGAATATGGCGCCGCATAAGAAGCTCTGCCATCTCCCCATCACCATCTGCCAGCGCATCAACAATATGCTGGTGCTCATTAAAAGCATGTACCGGACGGTTGCCGCCGGTGCTGGCCTGGTAACGATACATACGAATCTGATGGTAAAGCTCGCCGCACAGGGTATCGATCAATCGCTGGTTTCCGGAACCAGTTACTATGCGGTAATGAAAATCAAGATCGCCCTCCTGCTGGAAGTAGGCGATACCCTCCTGGAGATCAGACTGTTGCTGATGGCTTTCCAAAAGTCGGTACAACTGATCAATCTGGCTTGTAGACATTTTTGTAGCTGCCAGACGACAGGCCAGCCCTTCCAGAACTTCCCGAATCTGGTAGATATCCAGCAATTCATTCTGTCCAAGAGAAACAACTTTGGTACCACTGTGAGGTGTTCGAACAACCAGCTTGCGGGATTCAAGCCTGTGAATGGCTTCGCGCAGTGGACCCCGGCTGACGCCATAGCGGCTGGCCAGCTCTGCCTCGCTAAGGCGCATACCCGCAGCAAGATCGCCGCGAACAATGGCATGCTGAAGCTTTTCAAACAGTTGATCGGACAATGTCCGAGGAGAATCTACCGACATTTATCATTGTCAACAATTGGTCAGTGTGCGATGAGCCTATAAGGGTTTTTACTGAGGGTCAAATCTTTTTAGAAGGCCAATTGTCAACAATTAGCCAGAGTTAAAAGAAATTTATAGTCATAAACTTCCGTGCTATGTACTTCGCTGGGCTCGTGGCTCTGTGTTATCACTACCACGCATACCAACGTCGCTGACAAAAAGGCGACAAATCAATAATATTCTTGAAAGATACATTTTTGTTGTTTTTACTCTTGTTTATTGATGTGTTGCTTTGAACCTTGGCGCAGCATCAGTACAATCCGGATATACTTTGCACGATACATAGATGGCGTTTTCTCTGTGCCTCAACTTCCCCTAAAGTCTTTACAGACCTCTCAGCTCCCCTATCTGACCAATCCCTGTGAATGGCTTGATCGTATAAGCTCCCTTGGTTATGCCCTTTTGCTGGATAGTTGTGGCTCATTGCCAGGCAGTAACGGTCGGTTTGATATCATTACCGCAGCTCCCGAGCTGGTGACTACGGTCAGGGATGGAAAAACCTATATCCTGGATACCGCAAAAGGTGTCGAAACGGAATCAGACCAGTCTCCTTTCGCAGCCCTGGACACCCAGCTGCATGGCATAACACCGCTGGAGTACCATGATCTTCCCTTCACCGGCGGGCTTGCAGGATATTGGGGTTATGAGCTGAATAATCTGCTGGAACCAACCAAGGTTCCGCCACGCAGGCACAGTGCTCCGGATATGATTGTTGGACTCTATCTCTGGGGCATTGTTACCGATCACGAGAAGAAAACCACGCAGCTGTTCTTTCATAACGATATTGCCAGAGCAAAGATCGAACAGATCCTGAAAGTGCTGGAAGCACAAGTTGAACCAACTGAATCACCCAGCTTTTCCCTTGAACAGCCTTTCGCACCGGATATTAGCCGGAAACGGTATAACCACTCTTTCGAGCAGATTCAGGAGTGGATTCAATCAGGTGATTGCTATCAGGTGAATCTTACCCAGCGGTTTTCGGCCACTTATCTCGGTGAGCCATTAACAGCCTATAAGAAACTGAGAGAACTCAGCCCGACTCCCTTCTCCGCTTATCTGGACTATCCGGAAGTCAAAATTCTCAGTCACTCACCTGAACGGTTGTTAAAATCTGAGCAGGGCCATATTGAAACCAAGCCGATCAAAGGTACGCGTCCTCGTGGCAAAACAGAAGACGAAGATCAGGTATTTGCGGATGAACTGCTCAACAGCCCAAAAGACCGGGCAGAAAACCTGATGATTGTTGACCTGCTGCGCAACGACCTGGGACGAAACTGTCAGCCTGGCAGTATCAGTGTTCCCATCCTGTTTGGTCTGGAAAGTTACGCTAACGTACACCATATGGTCAGCACCATTACCGGCCAGCTTGGTGATGACAGAACCAATATTGATTTACTGCGTGATGCTTTCCCCGGCGGTTCAGTCACCGGCGCCCCGAAAATCCGATCCATGGAAATTATCAGAGAGCTTGAGCCAGAGGCTCGTGCCGTTTATTGCGGCTCCATCGGTTATATCAGCTGTGATGGAACCATGGATACCAATATCCCCATCCGCTCTCTGATGGCCGATGGCGAGAATATTCATACCTGGGGGGGCGGTGCTATCGTGGCTGACTCTGACTGTGATAGTGAGTATGAAGAGTCTTTGACAAAAATCCGCAATCTGGTCAAAGGGTTAGAAAGCAATTTTCATAACTAATCGTCATTCTCGCATGAAGCCATTATATGGCTTCATGCGGGATGAATTATTCTCCAGCTTCTTTCTCTAGAAGAATGGCTCCAGTTCCCTGCTTGGATAACTCGTCTTCATTGTTATATATCGGGCAGGTCTCCATCGATAAGCACCCACATCCAATGCACCCTGTCAGTGAGTCCCTCAGCTTTTCCATATAGGCAATACGTTGATTCATATCCTCCCTCCAGAAGTTGGCCAGTTTCTCCCAGTCCTTTTTATTGGGAGTGCGACTATCAGGGAGGCAGGATAAAGCCTGGCGGATATTTTCCAGACTGATTCCCATTTTCTGAGCAGCCTTGATCACGGAAATACGTCTGAGCACATCACGTTTATAACGGCGCTGGTTGCCCTGGTTTCTCCAGCTTCTTATCAGCCCTTTTTCTTCATAGAAGTGCAGTGTTGAAACCTTCACCCCACACCTTTCTGCCACTTTGCCGACCGTGAGATTTGGCACATCCATCTTTTTCTCCGGAAAGTGAAAATAATACTTTACCTCAAGTTAACCTGAGGTTTTACCCTGTAGATACTGTCATAAAACAGAAAAGAGGGAGAGCAAACATGATGCATCTGGAACATTTAAACTTGGTTGTCAGTGATCTTGAAAAGAGCCTGAAGTTCTACAAGGCAGCCTTCCCACATTGGCATGTTCGCGGTGGAGGCGAGGGGGAATGGTATGGGAAGCCAAGAAAGTGGATTCATTTTGGTGATGATTATAACTACCTGGCATTCAGCGATCATGGTGAAGGAACGAACCGTGACCTTACAGGAGCCCAGGTTGGGGTAGCCCACTTTGCATTTATCACTAACGATCTACAGGCGTTGAAGGCACGTCTGGCTGAATCAGGCTTCCAGCCCAGCAAAGATGGTGCAGATTCACCCTACCGAAACAATATCTATTACATTGATCCTGACGGCTTTGAGGTGGAGTTTGTTGAGTATCTCAGCGACATCCCAGAACAACGGAATCATTATGATTAGCCGTTTTCAGAGGAGAAAGGGAGTCTGAAGGGCGCCCTTTTCTCCTCTTTCATTTTTACAGCTCGATATCTCTGTTACTTGCCCTGCAAAACTCAAGTTTCAATTCTTCATAGGTATGAACGGCAGGAAACTGTGGAAACTCTTCAATAACATTCTGTGGCGCCTTAAACAGAATCCCCTGCTCGGCTTCTTTTAACATCGAGGTATCGTTATAGGAGTCTCCGGCAGCAATAACCCGATAATTCAGGTCATGAAAAGCCCGTACCGAACAGCGCTTGGGATCTGGCTGACGGATAATATAACTTTCCACACGACCGCTGTTGTTCACTTTCAGCCTGTGACAGAGCAGTGTTGGAAAGCCAAGTTGTCTCATTAAAGGCTGGGCAAATTCATAGAAAGTATCGGAAAGAATAACCACCTGGAACCGTTCCCTGAGCCAGTCAAGAAAACTGCGAGCCCCTGGCATAGGCGACATTTCAGCGATAACCGCCTGGATTTCCTTAATCCCAAGACCATGTTGATCCAGTATTGAGAGGCGCATCTTCATCAGCTCGTCATAATCAGGAATATCTCTGGTTGTAGCCCTGAGTTCTTCAATACCGGTCTGCTCTGCAAAACGTATCCAGATTTCAGGAATCAAAACACCTTCCAGATCCAGGCATGCTATTTCCACACTGACTCTCCGCTTATCGTTATTATGTTGTTCTTGTTTGTGCACTCTAACTCTGCCTTAGCAGGCAGGCAACTTGTTAAGTACCAGAAATACAACGCCGGTTATATGTTTATGTCACTATATTATTATCCGGTGCTAACACAGGCTTGTAGAATTTTCTGTATCTCACAACTAGAAAATCAATATCACCGGAGAAGCCGGGAGGTTGAGTGCACAATGAAAATCACCATGGTGAAAAAAGTTCTGGCGGATGGAAGCTCCTGTAAAAAGTGCGACCAGGTGATGCAGAAACTGGAAGAATCTGGCTATATCAGCAGAATTGATGAGGTTCTAGAAGCCAGGGAGAACGATCCAAAGAGTCAGGGGGCACAGCTTGCTTATGTTTTAGGTGTGACCAAAGCCCCCTTCTTCGTTGTTGACCGGGGAGAACCTGAGCCTGAGGTTTATACAATTTATTTCAAACTTGTTAAGGAAGTTTTTGAGTCAGCCAGATAAGTGATATAACTCCTAAAGAAAAACCGGCTGTTACGCCGGTTTTTTTACATCTGGGTAGAGAACATCTCATTACAGTGTTGGTAGATCTAGGTGCTGGAAAACCTCTTCCATATCAGCCCGGTTATGACGAAGCACTGCTTCATCGACCAGCTCTTTTGTCAGGTGAGGAGCAAACTGCTTGATAAAGTCATACATAAACCCGCGCAGGAATGTACCCCTGCGGAAACCAATCTGGGTTACGCTGGGCTCAAATAGATGTGTTGCATCAAGTGGAATCAGATCATGATCCAGTTCTTCGCTGTAAGCCATCTTAGCGACGATACCTATTCCCAGCCCGAGTCGAACATAGGTTTTGATGACATCCGCATCCGCAGCAGTAAATACAACCTTGGGAGCAATCCCCTCTTTCATAAAGGCTTCATCCAGCTTGGAGCGCCCGGTAAATCCGAAGACATAGGTCACAATTGGATACTGCCCAACATCCTGAAGGGTCAGGCGGGGTAACTGCGCCAGAGGGTGGTTTCTTGGAACCAGGATACAGCGATTCCACTTGTAGCAAGGCATCATAATCAGGTCTGAAAACATCTCCAGAGCTTCTGTTGCAATGGCAAAATCCACAGTGCCATCTGCCGCCATTTCAGAAATCTGGGTTGGTGTTCCCTGATGCATATTGAGGGAAACGTCGGGGTATTTGCTGATAAATTCCTGAATTACGCCGGGAAGTGCATAACGAGCCTGAGTATGTGTTGTCGCTATGGAAAGCGTACCTTTTTTCTCATTACTGAATTCCTGTGCAACCTGCTTGATTGAGTCTACCTTACGAAGAATCTCGCCGGCGGTTTCTATGATTTTTTCACCAGCAGGGGTAATTCGGGTCAGGTGTTTGCCGCTTCTGGCAAAAACCTCAACCCCCAGCTCATCTTCAAGTAAACGTATCTGCTTACTGATTCCTGGCTGAGAAGTGTAAAGACTCTGAGCCGTGGCCGATACATTTAAGTCATGATGGGCAACTTCCCAAATATACCGTAGCTGTTGCAGCTTCATTCGTGGTCTCCCATCAACCTGTACCCAACTCTATATATGACGTAGGTATAAAAATATAAATAAATATTACTTAGAAGAATAGATGTTGGTTGATACATTTGCCAGCAACCTAGAAAACGAGAGGGTTTAATCGTGATTTTGACCAAACTGCAAAACATTTATAACCCTAGACAATAATAGATAGTTATGGATGCTTTACTTTACATTCTTGCCGGAGCTGGAGTTGGCTTTGCGGTGGGCCTCACAGGGATCGGGGGCGGTTCATTAATGACACCGTTACTGCTGCTGTTTGGCTTCCCGGCGCCCACGGCCATCGGCACCGATCTTATGTACGCAGCTATCACCAAAACCGGTGGTGTTGTAGTGCATCACCGGCAGCACACCATAGACTGGTCAATCGTTGCACGTCTTGCTGCAGGCAGCATACCTGCATCGTTAATGACCATCTGGCTGTTGAGCAACTGGTTCAATAACAGTGATGCCTATGCGCGGATTCTTACCAGCAGTCTTGGCTTTATGTTGATCATGACAGCACTGGTTCTGCTGTCACGTCGTAAATTCGTAAAATCTGATCAAACCCAGGGGATGGTTAGCTGGCTTCAGGGGCATGCTCAGGTTGTGACCTTTATCATGGGTTTTCTACTAGGTGTTCTCGTTACCTTGTCATCGGTTGGAGCCGGTGCTTTTGGTACAGCGGTACTCTTGGTTCTATACCCTGCCCTTGCATCAGTCAGAGTTGTTGGAACGGATCTTGCGCATGCAGTACCACTGACCCTGGTTGCTGGATTTGGCCACCTTCTGTTGGGTAATGTTGATTTCTTGTTATTGGGATCACTGCTGATTGGATCGTTACCCGCTATTCATCTGGGGGCCAAACTTGGACAGCGTTTACCAGAGATTCTGCTGCAACGGCTGTTAGCCCTGATTCTTCTTGGTATGGGTATCCGTTACGCCTTCATCTAACAGGTCTAACAATTCTCTTTTTTATTCCTGACAAAGGTATATGAGTCACAGTTCCACTTTTTCTTTTATAAGACGAATCCTCAAGGCATCTATACTGGCAAGGCAAAACCAAACTGCAGGTAGATGAGAATGGTTGTCTCTGAACTCAATGAGCATGAACCCCATTCGGTATCTGTTCGATGTACTCTGGACAGCAGACTGTATTATCTGGCCCGAAAACATTCACTGTCTTTAACTGAAGCCCTTGCCAAAGGGCTTCAGTTAAACCTTAAGCACCCCAAAGAACCTACAAACAACTCAGAACAGCTTTCCCTCAGCACCCGGCTCACCATGGATTCCACAGAATATCCTCTGGGCTTGAGGCATTCATTTTATTGACCTGAAGCTGTCCAGATTTCCCGTCTTTATTGCAGCCACTTCCATACCGTTCAACGGTTGCCATAGGAGTGTCCAAACATGCCACTGTTCGCCCATTACCAGAAACGATTTGAGTCTGTTCAGCAGGAGGAGATGAGCATTCGGGATTACCTGAATCTCTGCAAGGAAGACAAAAGTGTTTATACAAGTGCCGCTGAACGTATGCTGCTGGCAATTGGTGAACCAGAAGTGATCGATACCTCTAGAGATGCCCGCCTCAGCAGAATTTTTTCAAATAAACTGATCAAACGGTATCCGGCATTTGATGACTTCTATGGTATGGAAGAGCCGGTTGAACAGCTGGTGGATTTCTTCAAACATGCCGCCCAGGGACTGGAGGAGAAAAAGCAGATTCTTTACCTGCTTGGACCGGTCGGTGGCGGCAAGTCGTCTCTGGCTGAAAAGCTGAAAGAGTTAATCGAAAAGATTCCCTTCTATGCCATCAAAGGTTCTCCAGTCTTCGAGTCCCCTCTTGGTCTGTTTGATCCGGCTGAAGATGGCCCGATGTTGAAGGAAGAATACGGAATACCCAGCTGGTATCTGAAGTATGTTATGTCGCCCTGGGCAGCCAAACGACTTAAAGAATATGGCGGTGATATTACCCAGTTTAAAGTGGTAAAGCTTCACCCCAGCCGACTGAACCAGATCGCAGTCGCCAAAACCGAACCGGGCGATGAAAACAACCAGGATATCTCCAGCCTGGTCGGTAAAGTGGATATACGACAGTTGGAAGAATATGGTCAGGATGATCCGGATGCCTACAGTTTTTCCGGTGCACTCTGCCGAGCTAATCAGGGCATTATGGAATTTGTTGAGATGTTCAAGGCACCCATCAAAGTGCTTCACCCGCTGCTGACGGCTACCCAGGAAGGTAACTACAACAGTACCGAAGGACTCGGTGCCCTGCCCTATGAAGGAATTATTCTGGCCCATTCAAACGAGTCAGAGTGGCAGGCATTTCGCAATAACAAAACCAATGAAGCCTTTATTGACCGGGTCAATATCATCAAGGTGCCCTACTGCACCCGTATCAGTGAAGAAGTGAAAATCTATGAAAAGCTGCTGCAGCACAGTTCGCTGCATGATGCCCCCTGCGCCCCTGACACGCTTAATATGCTGGCTCAGTTCTCTGTTCTTTCCCGGATCAAGGAGCCGGAACACTCATCAACCTTCTCCAAGATGAAGGTCTACGATGGTGAGAATCTGAAAGATACCGACCCCAATGCCAAGCCCCTGCAGGAATACAAGGATATTGCCGGTGTTGATGAAGGCATGGAAGGGCTTTCCACCCGCTTTGCTTTCAAAATCCTGTCCAAGGTTTTCAACTTTGATCCTACCGAAACCGCAGCCAATCCGGTTCACCTTCTCTATGTCCTGGAGCAGCAGATTGAGCAGCAGCAGTTTGCCAAGGAAATGGAAGATCGTTACCTCGGCTTTATCAAGGGTTACCTGACACCCAAATATATCGAGTTCCTGGGCAAAGAGATCCAGACCGCCTACCTGGAATCCTATTCCGAGTACGGCCAGAATATTTTTGATCGCTACATTACCTATGCCGATTTCTGGATTCAGGATCAGGAATTCCGTGATCCCGACACCGGCCAGATTCTGGATCGCAACGCCTTGAGTGAAGAGCTGGAAAAAGTTGAGAAGCCTGCCGGTATTGCCAATCCCAAAGATTTCCGGAACGAAGTGGTCAACTTTGTCCTTCGTGCCCGTGCCAGCCTGAACGGCAAGAATCCGGAGTGGCTCAGCTATGAGAAGATGCGTTCAGTGATCGAGAAGAAGATGTTCTCCAATACTGAAGACCTGCTCCCGGTTATCTCCTTTAATGCCAAGGCTTCCCAGTACGACCAGCAAAAGCATGCTGACTTTGTCAACCGTATGGTTCAGCACGGCTATACAGAAAAGCAGGTGCGGTTGCTCTCCGAATGGTATATCCGGGTTCGCAAATCCCAGTAAGCTGAACAGGGATTGCGCCCATGAGCATCATTATCGACCGGCGTCTTAATGCCGGAAAAAAAAGCACGGTTAACCGGCAGCGTTTTCTCAGGCGCTACAAAAACGTTATCAAGAAATCTGTTCAGGAGACCATTGATCACCGTTCCATCAAGGATACGGACAGGGGCAGTGATGTTTCCATTTCCCGCAAGGATCTGACCGAACCATTTTTCAGCCATGGTCAGGGAGGGCAAGTCGAACACATCCATCCCGGTAACAAGGAGTTTCAATCCGGTGACCGCTTTAATCGTCCTCCTCCCAGCGGAGGCCAGGGAACAGGAGACGGACAGGCCTGTGACAGCGGCGAAGGTATGGATGAGTTTGTCTTCCAGATTAACCGGGAAGAGTTCCTGGATTATGTGTTTGAAGATCTCGAACTTCCCAACCTTGTCCGCAAGGAGCTGAAAGACTCAACAGAGTTCAAGTACCGCCGGGCAGGGTTCACCAATGCAGGCTCACCGGACCGGATAAACGTTATCCGGTCCCTCAAGCAGGCCCATGCCCGCAGAATTGCACTTGGTGGAAAAGATCGTAGAGAAATTCGTGCCCTGCGCAGACAGCTTAGAGAACTGGAGGTCAGTCCGGAACCGGCGGAAAAGGAAAAAGTGGAAGAACTGCGCCAGCAGATCAAGGATCTGAACCAGAAGCTCAGGCGCTTACCTTTTATCGATGAGTTTGACCTTTGTTTCAATAATATGGTCAAGGTTCCACAGCCATCCTGCAAGGCAGTAATGTTCTGCGTTATGGATGTGTCAGGCTCCATGACCCAGAGCATCAAGGATATTGCCAAGCGATTTTTTATGCTGCTGTACCTGTTTCTTCAACGCAACTATGAGTCCTTAGAAGTCGTTTTTATCCGCCATCATACGATTGCCCAGGAATGCACTGAGGAAGAGTTCTTCTATTCACGGCAGTCGGGTGGAACCCTGGTCTCAACTGCACTCAAGCTGGCGGGTGAAATTATCGCCGAGCGTTATCCGGTACAGAAGTGGAACATCTATGTGGCCCAGGCTTCGGACGGTGATAACTGGGATGGTGACAACAGTAAATGTGAAAAGCACATCGTTAAGCAGATACTTCCCAACAGCCAGTATTTTGCCTATGTCGAGATCGCTGATCAGCCACAGAATCTCTGGTACACCTATAAGGGTCTAGAAGGCAGTTACCCTGACCGGTTTGCCATGCAGAAAATTACCAGCCAACACGATATTTACCCGGTGTTCCGCCGCCTGTTCGAAAAGAGAGAGGGTCAGAATGCCTGATAAGAAACCACTGTCGACTGGTTCTGACTGGACTTTCGAGCTTCTGGAAAGTTACGAGTTTGAGTTTGCCCGCCTGGCAGAAAAATACCGGCTGGATACCTATCGTAACCAGATTGAAATCATCAACTCGGAGCAGATGATTGATGCCTATTCTTCAGTAGGTATGCCACTTATGTATAACCACTGGAGCTTTGGCAAACAGTTCCTGGGCAACCTTCAGAACTACCAGCGTGGCCGTATGGGGCTGGCCTATGAAATTGTGATTAACTCCAACCCCTGTATCTCCTATCTCATGGAAGAGAACACCATGGCCATGCAGGCTCTGGTTATCGCCCATGCCTGCTATGGTCATAACTCCTTTTTTAAAGGGAATTATCTGTTCCGGCAGTGGACCGATGCCGATTCCATTATTGATTACCTTCTCTTCGCAAAAAAATATATTGCCCAGTGTGAGGAGAAATATGGTGTAGATGCTGTTGAAGAGTTACTGGATGCCTGTCATGCCCTTCAGAATCAGGGCGTTAATCGATACATGCGGGCCAACCCAGTATCTGCCGCAGATGAAAAGGCCAAGGCTATTGAGCGTGAAGAGTATATCCAGAGAAATCTGAATGACCTATGGCGAACTATTCCCGTTAAAGAGGAAGCGGAAACATCGAATATCACCCGTTTCCCTAAAGACCCGGAAGAAAACATTCTCTACTTTGTTGAAAAAAATGCTCCATTATTAAGAACATGGCAGCGGGAGCTGATACGAATTGTCAGAAAGATTGCTCAGTATTTTTATCCGCAGCGTCAGACTCAGGTTATGAATGAAGGCTGGGCCAGCTTCTGGCATTACACCCTGATGCACGATATGTACGACGAAGGGCTGATTCCTGAAGGTTATATTTTTGAGTTTCTGCATTCACACAGTAATGTTGTTTTTCAGCCGGATTTTGATGATCCGCGCTACTCCGGCATCAACCCTTATGCATTAGGTTTCAATATCTTCAGGGATATTCGTAGAATCTGTGAGGAACCAACGGCAGAAGACCGGGAGTGGTTCCCTGATATTGCTGGCAGCAACTGGCTGGATACTCTTCACTTCGCCATGAAGAATTTCAAGGATGAAAGTTTTATTCTGCAGTATCTCTCGCCAAAAGTAATAAGGGATATGCACCTGTTCTGCATTAATGACAATGATCAGAAAACTTACCTGGAAGTGAAAGCCATCCACAATGAACCAGGTTACAGGGCTCTGAGAGAATCCCTGTCAGCCCAGTACAATCTGGGCCGCAGGGAGCCAAACATTCAGGTCTACAACGTCAATGTTCGCGGAGACCGATCTTTGTCATTGCGGCACGATATGCATAGAAACCGCCCTCTGAAGCAGGATACAACAGAGAGCATTCTTCAACATCTGCGCTATCTATGGGGCTTCGATGTTCACCTACACTCAGTGGATGGCAGTGGTTCAAGCAAGTACCAGTATCGTGCCTGATATCTGTGTATCAAAGAGCTTTTAATGGATCCGGGTATTTGTAACTGTAATAAATCAGCCGTTTCAGGCGATCACAGTTTACGATGCGGTATGGTTTTTCCTCATCGGTAAACTGGGGCGGTTTAATACCAGCTTTAAAGAGAGTGACAAAAGATTCTAAGGGAAGATCATGGATATAAGAAGAGATCAAACTGGCGGATCAGTACAGGGTGAAAGTCTATTAGGTAATTCAGCAAAGAC
>NZ_JAMFLX010000037.1 GCF_023502345.1 Parendozoicomonas callyspongiae | reverse complement strand
CCAGCAGACCCACTGCAATTTGTGATTACATTACAAGACGATAGTCTACTATTAGACCGTTTATGCCTATACAAAATCCTGCCATTTTTGGCTTTTGTTTTCTGCACGAAGCTTACAAAGGCCATACAATTCCCTTAAAAGCCTTTATTACAAGATGGCTGCCTTATATTATTGGCCATTGCACATCTTGATTTCCTGCACTCACACACCAGAACAACAACGCAGGACAGGGGGAGAAAAACAATGGCAACCCACCATTTCGTAAAAACACTTCTTGGCGTAGCAATTTCTGCCGCCATCAGCACAACGGCACTGGCCGTTGATGTTATCGACAAAGGATTCACAGTTGGCTTGGGAGGCGCATACACTGATTACGACAGTGCGCGAACACTTGATAATAAAGTCGCTCCGGAAGTAGGCATTGGATATCGCTTCAATGATCGTTTCAGCCTTGAAGGCCTGTACTCAAAAGCCAGCAATGAACTGAAGAATGGCAATGATGCGGATCTGAAAGATTATCGTCTGGATGCCTTCTATGATCTAACGCCCTGGGATGGCAGTCTTACCCCCTATCTTGTAGCTGGTATTGGTGAGTTCAAGGAAAATATTGAAAACAGCAAAGACCGTGATGATACCCGGTTAAATGTTGGTTTTGGTCTGCGTAAGGCACTGACAGAGAACCTGTCACTGCGAGGCGACTTGCGGGCGCTGCACGGTCTGGATCTTAACCAGACAGAAAGCATGCTGAATCTCGCACTGACCTGGACATTTGGTGCACCATCCCAGCCTGTTCAGGCCGAAGTGACTCCTGAGCCAGAACCTCAACCACAGCCAATTGAACCTGTTCCAGCTCCTCTCGACACTGATAAAGATGGTGTTGTGGATGCCAGCGACCTCTGTCCGAATACAGACCCCGGTGCTGCGGTTGATAGTGTTGGCTGTGTGCCAATGGAAGAGATCGACCTGCTGGTTGAGTTTCGGTTTGATTCTGCAGATATCCTAAATACCGAACTCAACCATATCGACGAGATGGGTAAATTCCTGCAGAAGTACTCTGATGTAAAAATCAAGCTTGAAGGTCATACCGACAGCCAGGGTGTGGCAATTTACAATGATGGCCTCTCCCAGCAGCGTGCAGATGCTGTTCGCAAAATGCTTATCGAGAAGTTTGATATTGCCGGAGAGCGTATTGAAGCTGTTGGAATGGGTGAAAAAGAGCCAGTTGCTCCCAATGATACGTTTGAAGGGCGCCAGAAAAACCGTCGCGTAGTCGCTGAAATCCTCACACAATAGTCACCACCCTGAGCGCTACCTGTTACCTCGCCAGGTAACAGGTAGCGCTCATTAGGTAACACTTTCTTGTCTTTTGCCCTCCCACAAACTTTCGGTATTTACCTGCAGCCCTTGGGGTTGTTGAAAAGCTTACTTTTTGGCACACCACCTGCAATACCTAAGGCAGAGCAGGCCAAAGACTCCAACAAGAAGAGTCGCTCGAGGGTAAAAAGAACAAGAAACCTAATAAGAAAAATCGAGCCCGTTATCGTGCCAATTAAGAAGAAGTAAAAATTGGAGTACAACCAGACAAAAATAATAATAAAAACCAGGTATCACATACCCCGCTTTATGCGGGGTTTGTTTTTTAGTGATCAGGTCCTGCTGATTAAACCCTGGTGAGATCATAAAGTGGCTTGTACAGCCCTGGAGCGGCCATCAGTATTTTCCCGCCGTTCAGAAGAAAGTCCTTGGGAAGAGTCAATGAGTCAAATCCCAGTTCCTTCCCCAGAAGCATTCCAGGCAGCGCATCCCAGCTGTTCAGTCGGCCTTCAAAGAAAGCATCAAACCTTCCAGCTACGGTCCAGGCCAGGAAGATTCAATAGCCTGCCGGATATGCTCTTCAACCTGACGGTCTGCCTGGGAAACAAAGTCCTGGGTCCCTTTGGCTTCTACTATCAGTTCATTTCGCCTTGAGAAAAAGTCTGCAGCAATTTGTCCGGCGGAAAGAACTATCTACTCAGCCTTTTGAATGCGGTCTTTTATTTCGTTATTCATTATTTTTTCAATTGGGCGGGTTTAGCTGAGCACCATACTACCCCCCTGTTTGGTGCAATCAACGTTCTGCCTGGCACAGGTAAATAAGAAAAAGAGAAAAAATTGCGGCTATTCGAAAACCGGGCTGAATGCCATTCCATGATTTGGACAACCAGGCCAGATACCACTCACCAGAAATGCCGAGAAACAACCCAAACCAGACAGCAATACCAAGTGACAGTCCAAAGATTGCAAATGCTTTTGAGCTGGCGAAGCTGGAATTTCTCAAGGCACTGAGCATTTGAATCACTCCAGCCCAGCAAAGTAAGGCTACGACGGCTTCAAGAGCGATAATCAACCCATAAACCAGCTTCCAGATAATAGGCTGATGCACAGCCCGCCACTCTGATTGCACCGCATTGCCTGTTGTATCCATAGTCATAACATGACGGACATACTCAAAATTGGTCTGATAATCAGTGAGGTTGTTAAACACAACCAATGAGCTGAACAGTGCAGCGCATGCAACCAGAAATATTTTGCTTATTTGCTGGGCTGTTATTTGATTCATGGCGGCAATGATAGACAGTTCGCCGATTCTTACCGCATTTTGAATCCCTTACTGCGCAAAAAATCTCTCATATGGAGACGGGATTCTTTACCCAGCAGAGCTCCAGTCACGATCCAGTCTGCCACCCGTTCTTTCTTTGTAATAGGCATGCATGGTTTTATCATACTGTTTCAACAGCTCCTGATTAACAGGCTGATATTCCTCTTCCATCAGCACCATTTCCACAGGCAGGCGAGGTTTTACAGCAGGATCCTGGTCCGGATACCCAAGACAAAGTCCAAAAACCGGGTAAACATGATAATTATTACCCCTACTATAAACCCCGTTAATAACCTGTACTCAATTTGTCTTGAGTCCTAGAATCGATTCTCCTTACAACTGACTGGCATCGCTGTACAAGATGAATCATACCCCTATTGCCCTGACTATCGCCGGATCTGACAGCGGTGGTGGTGCAGGAATCCAGGCAGATTTGAAAGCTTTCTCTGCCCTTGGCGCCTATGGCTGCTCCGTCATCACTGCTCTTACTGCCCAGAATACTCAAGGTGTTCAGGGCATTTTTGATGTCACTCCTGAGTTTATTGCTGCTCAGCTGGACTCAGTGTTCTCAGATATTGCCGTGAAGGCTGTAAAGATTGGAATGCTGAGCCAAGCCTCAGTCATCCGCGCAGTGGCTGATAACCTGGAAAAGTATGGCGTTGAACTGTTGGTTGTTGATCCGGTCATGGTTGCCACCAGCGGTGACAAATTGCTTCAGGATGATGCTATCAAAACTCTGAAAGAATGCCTGATCCCCAAAGCAACAGTGATTACTCCCAACCTGCCTGAGGCCGCTGTTCTTCTGAATCGTGACGTTCCCCAGACGATTGCAGAGATGGAGTCCATGGTTGAACCTCTGCTGGAGTTGGGCAGCCGCTCGGTTCTGATCAAAGGTGGCCATCTGAGCAGCGATGAAAGTGTTGACCTGTTCCACGACGGCAACACTTTGCACAGACTGACGTCAAAGCGTATTCCAACCGAGAATACCCATGGCACTGGCTGCACTCTGTCTTCTGCCATTACCGCCTTGCTGGCACGTGGTGTAGAGCTGAACGAAGCCGTGCGCAAAGGTAAAGACTATATTGCCTCAGCGATTGCTCACGCAGATGAACTGGATATTGGTAAAGGCCATGGTCCGGTCCATCATTTTCATGCTCTTTGGAAGCCTCTTGGGGAATAAGCGTCATGCTGAAAACATCTGATCTCATTTCCAGCTGCCAGAATGACTGGGATGCCTACACCCGCCACCGTTTTGTTTGTGAGCTGGGCAATGGCACCCTGCCGGAAGGTGCATTTCGGCATTACCTTCAGCAGGATTATCTGTTCCTGACTCACTTCGCCCGTGCTTACGCTCTGGCTATCTACAAGTGCGATAACTTTGCAGATATGCGTTACCCCCTGACATCCCTGCAGGGAACGCTGGATACAGAAATTACCCTGCATATCGATTTCTGCAAAAAGTGGGGACTGACAGAAACCGATATGATGGCAATCCCTGAAGCCACCGGAACTGTTGCCTATACGCGTCTGGTTCTGGATGCAGGACAGTCAGGTTCACTGGTGGAGCTCTACGCTGCCATGGCTCCCTGCGCCATCGGTTATGCCGATATCGGACAATGGCTGATTAACAAGTCAGATACTGTTTTTGACGGCAACCCATATCGTGAATGGATCGATATGTATGGCAATGACGAAATGCAGGAAGCCGGCAACAACTGTGCAGCGCAGCTGGATGCCATGATGCGGGATATTCCCAAAGACAGTGCCGCCGCCAACAGAATCAAGAAAATCTTTCGTGATGCTGTACGTATGGAGATTGCCTTCTGGGAACAGGGTTACCAGGACGCCTAGGAAAATCAAGACAGCAAGAACTGTCATGTTTGCAGAGACATGGCAGTTTATATCAACCTATTCACCACTGAAAAGTTGGTATCAGATCCTCACGTCTTTCATAACTGTTTAATAAAAATATTGCACGGTAGTGCCCTTATGGAGTTTTACCCA
Source organism: Parendozoicomonas callyspongiae (assembly GCF_023502345.1). GTDB lineage: Bacteria > Pseudomonadota > Gammaproteobacteria > Pseudomonadales > Endozoicomonadaceae > Sansalvadorimonas > Sansalvadorimonas callyspongiae. Next base: position 25,565 of record NZ_JAMFLX010000037.1, on the reverse strand, counting down.
CGGTGTCAGCTTTTGGCTGCTTGTACGAATAACTGGTTACTCCCAGTTCAGAGTCGTGAATTAAAAAACACCAGACGACTTGTATCAACAATCAGTTGCCTATAACACCATAATCAACAAGGGACGAACAATGAAAAAGCTACTTGGCTCAATGTTGGCAGCGGCTGTTCTGCTAATAGGATGCGCTGACAACAAGGAACCTGCTGCAGGAGCAGGTTGTTAACGGCGCCAACTGGATTGCCGTGGAAGACTTGACCTATATGGGCGATTACGTGCTTGATTTCGCCGCTCTGGCTGATCCAATGCTTTACAGCAGCTACGACGAATATGTCGAAATGATGCACACCGATATGGTTAAGGATCTGAAGAAGCAGGCTTCCAGCTGCCCGCTTTTCAGACTCAGCTGTTGAGCCGTCACATGCCTCTGATTCTCCGTTATTTCGAAGAAATCTTCGCCAGTATCGTGATTTCTATCACAGTACTGATTGTTATCCTGAACGTTATCCTGCGCTATGGATTCGGGTTCGTCATTCCCTGGCTGGACCGAAGGCTGGATTCCAACAGTAAATTTCTGACAACGCAGTTATCCCCACCAAATTTCATCGCCCTTATACAGTCTAAACATCTTCAAACAAGCGTTGTTGGGACAAAATAATGAACACACCACCACAGAATTATCTGACCATTAATGCCAGTTCATTCTCTCCTTTATCATCTGGGCCTGGCTCATCTGGATCACCTACGCTTGCTACCCCATTCAGCCATGGCACGGTGATGTTCAACCCAGCCCCCACCCAGACCTTTCTTCCAAGCCTCTGTCTATCTCCATATGTCTCTGAAAACTGGCCAAGGACGACAGGTGTTACCCTGGGACGAGCCATTATTCGGCCAGAAAACACACAGGCACTTGCACCTGTCAGGCCACTAACACCAAGGATACCACCGGGCAGAGGTTTCCCACCGCCACTCCATAGGCCATTTCCTTCAGGCGCTGTTCTGGAAGGAACCAGAATGCCATTTCCTCCAGGCGTTGCTCTGGAAGGAACCAGAATGCCATTCCATCAGGGCCCTTCACCTCGAATGGGAATGGTCAGGCCAGCAACTCCTGCCATAGAGTCTCCTCAAGAAATGTATCTTCGAGAAATACATGATTTCATCAATATACTTCAAAAATCCTTAGCACTTGAGGTGAAGTGTTCAAGAGGTGGAGTTAGGGAAGAAAAACATAAAACTCTGACGTATGAAATCAATCAAATAATTCAGCGGGCGCACAAAGTATTATCAATCGAGAATCAGGTTTCGATATATATGCATGTAGCGGTTCTTCTACAGTCTTGCAACTGCTATGAAAGTGCCAAACATTACCTTCTTACTTGTTCCGGATTTATAACGGAGAAGGCTTCAAGTCAGGAGGCTAAAAAAATTGCAGAGTGTGTTCGCCACCATACAACTTTACCCAAACCTTATAAAGGAACGAATCTACCACCAGTAATAGAAAGTGAAGGTCTTAGCAGATATATGGATAATGTTAAACTGGAAGGCATGGTTCGTCTGGCATGGAATAATGCTAAATGGTTGCTGGAACAATTAGATAAAGAAGAATTTAACCCACAGGCCGCTCAACAAAAAAATAACGCATCCAATCTTTATAGTTTATTGGTCAAGACTCTCCGAAATGTTGACCAAACCAACCGCTGCCATCAACTGTCTCTAGTTCTTCGTGACCTGCTTGCAGAAGCTCACTGTGTACGTGTCATGAATCCTCGTGACTTAAGACCATCACCGGACAGGTCACAATCCATGTCGCCAGAAAGAGCCACAGAATAGTTTGAAAAGGTTAAAATCTAAATCTCTTCTTGAAAGTAAAAAAAACGGCAGGTAACAATCTACCTGCCGTTCCTGTTTTCCCGCTTGGGAAAAACTGCGTTATTAACGCTCCTTCACATAAGGCACACCCACATTCTTGGGTGCAATCGCCTTGCCGATAAATCCGGCCAGAAGAACAACGGTAATAATGTAAGGGATCGCAGAGAACACCTGGCTCGGCAGTTCACCAACCAGAGGCAGCTGAACGCTTTGCAGACGGGTTTCCAGAGACTGCAGGAAACCAAACAGCAGACAGGCACCCAGAGCACCTTTGGGGTGCCACTTACCGAAAATAACGGCAGCCAGGGCGATATAGCCTCGGCCTGCAGTCATCTCACGCTGGAATGCAGCATTCTGGGCAATAGACAGGTAGGTACCTGCACAGCCACACAGAACGCCGGTAACGATCATCGCGCGGTAACGAACCCAGGCAACAGAGATACCAGCACTGTCTACAGCATTTGGCTCCTCACCAGTTGCTCGTAGACGCAGACCAAAACGGGTGCGGAACAGTACCCAGTAAGCAGCGGCCACACTGACAAAGGCAAGGTAAACCAGGATATTGTGACCTGAGATAACCTGCTCGTAGAACGGGCCAACAACAGGAACATTCTCACCCAGCCACTCAGCACCAGGCAGGATAATGCTCTTGAAACGCTCATCATGAACGGAAGGAGTCAGACCACCCTGACCATACCAGGCATGACCCAGTACAACGGTTAAGCCGGAAGCCAGGAAGTTCACCGCCAGACCGGAGATAGTCTGGTCACCACGCTGGGTGATAGATGCATAACCGTGCATCAAGGCAAACATTACACTGACCAGAATACCGGCCAGCAGACCCAGCCATGGAGAACCTGTCTCATAGGCAGCACAGGCTGAAGCAAAGGCGGAAATCAGCATCTTACCTTCCAGACCGATATCAACGATACCGGAACGTTCAGAAAAGATACCCGCCATCGCGGCAAACATCAGAGGGGTTGCCAAACGAATGGACGCCCCAAGAAGAGAGAAAATCTGATCAAACATTTCCATCTCAGTTTCCTCCTGCAACTGCAGCATCTGCCGCTTCAGCTTTCTTGGCCTTCGCTAACTGGTAGCGCAGGAACGCACCTTCTACAGGCCCACGAACCAGACGGTCCAGCGCGCCGGTGAAGAACACTACCAAACCCTGGATAACCAGAACCATCTGCGGGTTAATGGACGAGATTTCAAACTGCAGTTCAGTACCACCCTGATAGAGTGCACCAAACAGCAGGGAAGCCAGTACAACACCAAATGGGTGGTTACGACCCATCAGTGCTACGGCAATACCCATGAAACCAAAGCCACTGGTGAAGTTCAGGATCAAACGACCCTGTGCACCGTACACTTCGTTCACAGCCATCATGCCAGCCAGTGCGCCAGATATAGCCATGGTGATAATGATGGTGCGGCTTGCGTTGATACCTGCGTAAGTTGCTGCGTGAGGGTTGCTACCCACTGTACGAATGGCATAGCCCAGACGGGTGCGCCATACCAGCAGCCATACCAGCCAGCAGCAGACCAGTGCCAGAATCAGAGTCGGGTTCAGCAGAGAAAATGGTGCATCAGGCATCATCTCATTCCACTTTGGGAACACTGCATCAGAATTCCAGTAACGGCTGTCGGTAGAGTTACCACCCAGAGGAGAGATATGAACAACCAGCGCATAGCTCATCAGAGCCATGGCGATAAAGTTGAACATAATGGTGGTTACTACGATATGGGAGCCGCGCTTGGCCTGCAGATAACCGGGAATAACACCCCAGATTGCACCAAATGCAGCGGAAGCCAGAATAACCAGAGGAGCCATCAGCCACACACTGAGTGTGCTATCAAACAGCAGGCAGACAATAGCAATACCCAGACCGGCAACATAAGCCTGACCTTCACCACCAATATTAAACAGGCCGGCATGGAAAGCCAGGGCTACAGCCAGACCGGTAAAGATAAAGTTGGTGGTGTAATACAGCGTGCTGTGGAAGCCACCAAACTCAAGGTTGGTTGCACCACGAATCATAATGGCAAAGGCCTGAACCGGGTCTTCCCCGATAATCAGAACTACCAGGCTGGAGATCACCAGGGCCAGCGCCAGCTGCAAAGCTGGTACCAGGCCTATGCGTACCCAGCGGGGGCTTTCAGCAAGGATTGGACTCATGCTACAGCCTCCTCCTGTTGTTCGCTTTGCGGCGCTTTCGCTCCACCCGTTGGACCATTACCCGCTGTGGGCACTTCGCCAGCAGTAGAAGTCATCAGCAGACCCAGCTCAGCTTCATTAGTCTCACTGGCCATAACCTCACCGGTAATGGCACCGTCGTTCATTACAATGATGCGGTCAGAGAGGGACAGGATTTCATCCAGCTCCACAGAAACCAGCAGCACTGCAGCACCCTTGTCACGGGCTGCGATCATGTTGCGGTGAATAAATTCAATCGCACCGATATCTACACCGCGGGTCGGTTGACCGATCAGCAGGATATCCGGCTCCTTAAGCATTTCCCGAGCCAGTACCAGCTTCTGCTGATTACCACCGGAAAAGTTGGCAGTTTTCAGCCCTGGCAGGCGGGGACGGACATCGTACGCCTCCATCATCACTTCAGTAGCGTTCACTACCTTTTCAGGCTCAAGGAAAGTTTCACCGTATTCTGGCTTGTCGTGATAACCCAGAATGGCGTTTTCAGCAGCAGAGAAGGCTTTTACCAACGCCTGACGCAGACGATTTTCGGGAACGTGGGCAATACCCAGATCACGAATCTCGGCAGCATCACGCCAGCTTCCGGCACTCAGTTCACTGTGGCCTGCACGGGTATCCAGAACCATTACACCCTGATTAGGTGCCAGGGCGCCGGACAGCATTTTCAGCAGTTCAGACTGACCATTACCAGATACACCGGCAACGCCCAGGATCTCGCCGGAACGCAGGTTGAAGTTGATATCCTTCAGACGTCGTACACCACGATCATCACTGTAATCCAGGTTCTTGATTTCCATGCGCTGTTCGCCAGGCTGTGCTGGCTGTTTGTCTACGCGCAGAAGAACCTTGCGACCTACCATCAGTTCTGCCAGCTCTTCAGGTGAGGTATGAGCTGTCTCACGATGTGCCACCATCGTACCAGCACGCATAATCGATACGTGGTTGGTGATGGCCATGATCTCTTTCAACTTATGGGTTATGAGCAATACTGTTACACCCTGGCTACGCAGGGACTCAAGAATTTCGAATAGTTGCCCGGTTTCCTGGGGGGTGAGAACACTGGTTGGTTCATCCAGAATCAGGATTTTTGCGCCCCGGTACAGCGCCTTGAGAATTTCAACCCGTTGTTGCAGACCTACTGGTAGTTCGCCAACGATGGCGTCTGGGTCAACTTCCAGACCATAGCGTGAAGCAATGTCCTGAAGTGCTTTACGTGCCTTGCCACGGGCATTCGCCAGAACGGCCTGCCCTTCCATGCCCAGCATCACGTTTTCAAGTACAGTGAACGGCTCTACCAGCATAAAGTGCTGGTGTACCATTCCAATGCCAGCTTGAATCGCCTGCTGGCTGTTGCGGATATCCAGGTTCTGTCCATTGACAAGAATTTCACCGGTGTCCGCTGTATAAAATCCATAAAGGATGGACATCAAGGTTGATTTACCGGCGCCATTTTCGCCGACAATACCGTGGACAGTGCCCGGCATTACCTTGAGATCAATATCACGGTTTGCCCATACGGGGCCAAACCGTTTGTTAATGGCTTTTAGTTCTATTGCAGGTGCAGTCATTACTGTTTACCTGGCCCGAAGAAGCCGCACCCGGAGGACATTCACAACCCTTCCTGGCGTCAAGCCACATGTAGGCCAATGAGCCGATTAATAGATTGTGAGCGAACCTATGGGTGTTATTTTTTCGGGACGGCCTCCCGTGAAAGCATAAAAATCAACGTTCTGGCACTGTCGGCATGAGACAGCAGTGCCGACTTCCCAAGGGCAGAAGTCGGCACGCCAGAAAAACTCAACAACTCAAGCGACAGAAGAACTCTGTCTACCTGAATTAGTACTCACAGGACTTGGTGTCTTCCCAGTTGTGAACCTTGATGTCACCTGCGACGATCTTGGCACGGATGTCCTGTACTTTTGCAATATCTTCTTCAGACAGCAGAGGACGATTGAATTCGTCCAGAGCCCAGTCAACACCGTTCTCTTTCAGACCAACAACCTGCAGACCAGGAGTGAACTTGCCTTTCATTTCGTCTTCGAAAGCAGACTTAACAGCAACGTCAACACGCTTAACCATGGAGGTCAACATCTTGCCGGGGTGCAGGTAGTTCTGATTGGAGTCAACACCGATAGCCAGCTTGCCAGCATCAACTGCAGCCTGGTAAACACCTACGCCAGTACCGCCAGCAGCGGCGTAAATGATGTCAACTCCCTTGTCGAACTGTGCACGTGCCAGTTCGCCACCCTTGGTAGGATCGTTCCATGCGGAAGGAGTAGTACCGGTCATGTTCTGCAGAACATTGATGTCCTTGCTGATGTACTTGGCGCCCTGCTCATAGCCACAGCCAAACTTACGGATCAGAGGAATGTCCATACCGCCGATGAAACCAACGGCGTCGTGTTCAGTCTTCATAGCTGCCAGAGCACCTACCAGGAAGGAACCTTCCTGTTCTTTGAAGACAACGGAACGTACGTTAGGCAGATCAACAACGGCGTCGATCAGTACGAAGTGAGTCTTGGGGAACTGCTTGGCAACTTTTTCTACGATTGGAGCCTGCTGGAAGCCAGCGACAACGATCGGAGAGAAACCACGCTGGGCGAAACGCAGCATTACCTGCTCACGCTGACCTTCGTTGGTAATTTCGAAATCAGTGTACTTGATGCCGGTTTCCTTACGGAAAGCTTCAGCACCGCTGTAACTGGCCTGGTTGAAAGAACGGTCGAATTTACCGCCCATATCATAGATAACAGAAGGTTTAATTTGTGCCTGGGAGACGGCAGCGATGGCGCTCAGAGCGAGGCCAGCAACGACTTTGAAAGTGGTCTTCATCTGTGGCTTCCATGTGTGTGTTAGCACCGCGTATGATGTTTGCTTTTGTAAAATACAGACACAGACACAGATCAAAAGAGGTGCGAAAAGTTTGTATTATTATTGAAAACAAACACAAATAAACACATACATACCACTGACAAAAAGCTTACAAATTCACTTTCTACTTAAGTTTTTCTACAGCATCTGGTAGTTCCGATAGAGAATTAATAACTACATCAGGCTGTATTGGTGCTGTTTCACACTCCTGATTCTTCGGATTAAACCAGATGGTCTTCATTCCAACTTCAGCAGCCCCCTGAACATCAGTAATCAGGTTGTCACCCACATGAATAACATCTTTTGATGACACTCCAGCCAGACTCAATGCCTTAAGAAAAACTTTCGGATCAGGCTTGCTTCGGTTCAGATCTTCGGCACTGACAGTAAACTGAAAATATTGTCCCAGCCCCAGCTGATTGACATCGGCATTACCATTAGTGATAACTGCCAGAGAAAAATGAGAAGACAATATCTTCAACATCTCTTCCACGCCCTCAAAAAGATCAACCTGATGGCGCCAGTGATGAAAAACCCCAAAAGCCTGCTCAGCTATCTCCCTGGCTTCCTGATGTGTATAGCCAACACCTTCCAAGGCTCTCTGCATTCCGGTCACCCGCACTTCACTAACACGGTGTGCAAGTTCGGGATCTTCTTCCCTTAACCGGTTTTTCATGGCATCAAGAGACGCAGCATCATGGTGCTGAAGCAGCTCCGGACAACGGTTAAACAGCCATTCATACCCTTCCTGAACCGCACGGCGAATAACAGGACCGTTGTCCCAGAGAGTGTCATCAAGATCGAAGGTAATCAGTTTTATCACGGTATAGGTCTACGGTTATCAGGCTGTCTCTGTTTCAGAAATAGGGGCACCTTCAGACAAATTCAACTTCTCTGCCCACGATTTACCTGCTGGCAGCTGGAAAATCACATCCCCACGATGGATTTCCTGACCACAGCAATCACAAACCAGATCAACCGCAAAAGGCCGATGACCACATTGATGGTTTAGTTCAATTGTTGTTTCATCGCTATTTTCCAGCCACTGATGTCCCCATTGATGCAGAGCGATAACCAATGGGTAAAGATCGTAGGCTTTAGGGGTCAGCTTGTAGGAATACCTTGCTGGGTGTTCCTGATATTGAATTCTTTCCAGAAGCTTATTTTGAACAAGTTTCTTCAGGCGACTGGTCAGAATATTTGTGGCGATATGCAGCTTGTGCTGGAATGTATCAAACCGGTCAGCGCCCATAAAAGCGCCAGCAAGAATCAATGATGTCCACCTGTCACTGACAGCATCAATCACACGAAACAGCGGGCGGTCTGGGTCGGGCTGGTTTGCACTCTTTCTTCCCTGGCGTCGCTGTTTTGGTAGCGCGATGTGTTCAGACAGTGCACTTTCATTAACCATATAGCTGACATCGGATGCCTGAACGGGTTCCCTGCAGCCATGACAGGAAAACACTGGCTGCATAATACTCCGGCATGTCTTGTGAATCAGCACTCTGGGGAGAGGAGAGGCTTCACTGTTTGCCCACTTCACTTCCCACATCCATGCAGCAACAGCGAGAGGATAAATAGCCAGCCCTTTCTCCGTTAATCGATACTCATGACGACGGGACTGGTTAACCTGCCGACGGTGCAAAACACCGTTATCATCAAGACTTTTCAGCCGGTCTGTCAATGTTCCCCTGGACGCCCCTGTGCTTCTCAATAGTTCTTCAAAACGATGAAGCCCAAGAAACATATCTCTCAGTATCAGGTAACTCCATTGGTCACCGACAATGTTCAGCGATTTGGCTGTGGCGCTGGCTGTAATAAAAGACAATGGTGATTTCATAACATCCTTATTCCACCATGAAAGTGCCCAAACACTATCAACTCATAATATTTCTATCAGCCTTAATCTGTTTCAGCCAGTGCACGTTTAACTATTTTACCGACCGGGTTGCGCGGCAGGGCTGACAGAAACACAACCTTCTCCGGCAGTTTGTACTTCGCCAGCTGACAACCTGCGAGATAGCCTTTGACTTGATCTTGAGTCACTGGTTTTTCAGGTGCTGTAACAACATAAGCAGCTACCCTTTCCCCCATAATCGGGCAGGGATAACCTGTCACTGCTGCTTCAGCAATATGCTCATGGGCATTGAGCAGAGCTTCAAGTTCACTGGGGGCGATATTCATCCCTCCTCGTATAATCAGCTCTTTACACCTGCCGGTAAAACGGTAGAAACCGGTTTGCTCTTTATCCATTTCAAAAAGATCACCAGTACAAAAGAAACCATCATCCGTGAATGACTGACGCTGGATACCATCGGCTCCAAAATAACCATTAAAGACTCCGGGACCCTTTATCTGCAGCTCGCCCGTCATCCCGGGTTTATTAACAAGCTCTCCCGTTTCAGGGTTTACGAGACGAGACTCCAGTATGGAATTTTTCTTTGGGAACAGACGCGCCCTGGCCTCCGGATTCTCTGAATGAGCAGGACCACAAAGAAGAGAGGTTCCTTCATTGGAGCCAAAGTGATTGATGATCTCAATATCAAAACGCTCTTTATAACCCTCCACCATCCAGCTATCTAATGGTGCTGACCCTGAGCCAATAGCCCGAAGGCCTGACAGGTCGACAACTTTCAGCAGGTCTTCATTTTTCAAAAGAGCATTTAATAAGGCTGGAGGAGCGAGTGTATAGCTGATCTGCTCAACAGCAATCTGCTCAAGATAAACGGGCAAATCCAATGGATGATGGAGAACCAATTTTCCCCGGCACAGCAGCCAGCTAAAAAACAAACCTCCAATAGCGGCCATATTGATCAGAGGAAATGGGTTAAGGAGATTCTCCTGAGGTTCAATTTGTGAACTCTCAAACGTCATGCGTCCAATAGCTTTCCACTGGTTATGTGAGCGAGGAATACCTTTAGGGTCAGCCTCTGTTCCTGAAGTCCAGCAGATTGTGAATACTTCATCGGCTGACTGCTCAATTTCAGCCAGATAGTTGTTTAGTGATGAGGTAGCGTTTGGTTCAATGAGCTGTTCTATACATTGAGGGTAATCAGCAGACTCAAACCATGGGAGAAGCAAAGGAGCACGCTCTAACTGGTGATTCACCTGCTCCAAAGCTGTTTGCAGATGCCCCATCATATCTTTTCCGGCAAAAGCTCCGATTCCAATAATGGCTTTGGGCTGCAGGGTTGCAATAATGTAGCCCAGTTCATGCTCTCTATACTGCATGGCAACCGGACTGATAATGCACCCGATACGTGAACAGGCAAGATAAAGAGCCACAAGTTCAACAGTATTCGGCATTTGGATCAGCAGAATATCTCCCTGCTGCAATCCCTGACCCAACAGTACTTCTGCGACCTGATTAACGTAATTATCAAGCTCTGAAAAACTCAGCCGGCGGGGAGGCTGACCGACAAGGTCATTTTTATTGGAAGGATCAACAAGGGCTGTGGCATCAGGTCTGAGGCCAACCGCTTTATGAAAAATGTCATGGATCTTTTTATCATCCCAGGCACCCTGGGCATAATAGTCACGGATATTTTCCGGTGATGATGTAATCATTCCACTGCCTTTCTTATTGTTATTATTTTAGGCTGTTTATAAACGTATTGCGTTTGCTATAGCTCTGGCAATTATTTTTCCCTGAGAGTTCTTGATTGTGCCCTCCGTGGCAAACATTCTTTTCCCTGCATGATCAACGCGCCCTTCTATCAACAGGGTTTCATTTTCATCCATGACCGGGCGTATAAATTTCACACTTAAATCTGTCATGGTATGGCCTTCACCAACATCCAGTGTGGTCATCACAGCTGAGCCCATTGCTGTATCCAGCAGCGAAGCCATGATTCCTCCATGCAATGAGCCAATCAGGTTTACATGTCTTGATTTTGGTGTGTATTCGCAGGACCAGTAACCTGTTTTATAACTGAGCACTTTGTACCCAAGGTTATCGGCCATACCAAAACGCTCTGGCAATGACTCAAAGTATTCCAGACGCTGCAAACCTGTCAGCTCTTTTATCAAATGTCGTGTATCAGTTTTATCTGGCATATTCTGCAGGTACTTGTTGTTTTTCTATCACTTTACGCACATCTTTGCGCACAACCTTTCCGACTGGATTCCTCGGTAATGACTGAAGCAGATATATCTGTTTCGGTGTTTTTACCGGCCCCAGCTTTTCTTTGAGCTGATGAATAATCTGATTTTGATCAAGCCGGCTTTGCTCTGTTAGACAGACAGCCGCTTCCAGCTTTTCTCCCCAGTAATCATCTTCAGTAGAAAACACCACGCACTCTCTAATGCCGTCGATAGCCATCAGGGCATCTTCCACCTCAGCCGGGTAAATATTGAACCCACCAGAGATAATCACATCACTGGCTCGCCCCTTAATAAACAGGTAACCCTCATCGCTCAGATAACCCAGATCACCAGTAAGCAGCCAGTGGGACTCTGATTTAGTAAAAACCTCTTGTGTTTTTTCAGGCTGACCAAGATAGCCAGACATAACAATATCTCCCCTGGCTGCTATCTCTCCAACCTGCCCGGCTGGAAGCGGATTGTGATTCTTATCCAGAATGGCAATGTCACAGAAAGGCCCGGCTCTACCAACTGACTCCTGGAGATCTGGTCGTGTCATTGCTTTTGGTGGCAATGCCGAAATCACCATTGGCGCTTCTGTCTGGCCATAAACCGTCGACAGTTTTCTACCCAAGATATCCAGAGCCTGCTGAATTCTCGGCAGCGGCATGGGCGCTGCACTGTAGGTCAGGTGTCGTAGAGAGGGAAAGGTCGCTGAAGTTGTGTTCGGATCATCCAGAAGCTTGTAAATCAGGGTAGGAGGCATAAAGCTAACCGTTGCTCCCTGTTCTGAAAAACCTTGCTGAATACTGGCAATATCAGGTGTTTCCAGAAGAAGGTGCCTCCCCCCCACTGCAAGTATGGGCAAAACATAGTGGGACGCACCATGGCTCAAAGGCGCAACTGCAAGGTTGCAGTCATCACCGTTGAACTCAAACACTGTAAGCAGGCTCTGCATCACTGCCATCATATTGCTGCAGCTCTGCATTACACCTTTAGGTTCACCCGTTGAACCACCAGTAAACTTGATAGCCAGAATATCGTCTGGACCAATACTGGCAGGCTTGAATTGCTGATCCATAAACTGCTCTATCAAAGCCTGACAACTGTTCCCATCCTTCGAATCAAGCAACAACACCTTATAAGAACCATCTGGGATCTCACTCTGGCTTTCACAGTCAGCAATAACCATTGAGAGCTGACTTTTTTCAATCAACTTCTGGTTCAGGGTACGTCCGTTCTTGGGGTTAATCGGAACCCACACCAGGCCAGCCGAAAGAATCGCCAGATAAGCCACCAGATTGTCGGCACAGTTTCTGGCGCATAAGCCAATTCGTTTATTGTCAGGAGCCTGCTGCGTTAAACCTGTAGCGAGAGCCTGTACACGAGCCAGAAGTTCTGAATAAGTCAGAACCTGCCGACTATCCTGAGCTGCAATCCCCTCAGGATTTAATGCAACACCCTGACAGAGGGCTTCATAGGGGCTTAGAACCTCATGAACCTCAGCCATTTGATCTTCCCCCTTCAAGTACAGTCACAACTGTGGCGGCTTCCTCGCATTCATAAAAGCCACCACCATTTTCTGCAACTGCTATTCGGGCATTTTCAACCTGTCGTTTACCAGCCTCCCCGCGAAGTTGTGTCACAAGCTCAAAAAGCTGGATGATGCCTGTTGCCCCTACAGGGTGGCCCTTGGATACCAGCCCACCCGAAGTATTCACAGGAACTTTGCCACCAAGTGAGGTATGCCCCTGCTCACTGAGTGCACCGCCTTCCCCGGAAGGGCAGAGACCAAGATTTTCAATCTGCTGGATCTCAGAAAATGCTGTGGCATCGTGAACTTCAGCAAGGTCTACATCCTTTGCGTCAATCTGTGCCTGCTCATAAGCCTTCAGACTAGCCAGCCGACCAATATGATTTTGGAAATCTTCGGGTTGACGATCTGTTCCGCTGACCAGACTGATACCCCGAATACGCACAGCACGTTTTTTCATAAACCGTGGTAATGCCTTTTCCGAACAGATAATGGCAGCCGCACCGCCATCAGAAATCGGGGCACACATGGGCAGTGTCAGAGGCCAGCTGACCAGCCGCTCTTTGAGCACCTCTTCGACAGTGACAGCATGCTGATACTGGGCAAGATGGTTAAATGTGGAGTGCCAGTGATTTTTGCTCGCAACCGCAGCAATCTGCTTCTGGGTTGTGCCAAATGTTTCCATATGGAGCCGGGCCTGCGCGGCATAGCTGTCCATAAAAAAGCTGCGCTGGCCTGTATCAATATTCTGGAACTGTTCAGGAATCAGGTCCTGGCCCATGGTTGTTATTTTCTGGCGAAACTCTTCCAGCCGGTGAATATCTGTTCCCCCCGAGAAGGCCTTGAACATCGCCTCCCTTTTTTCCGGAAAGAACATTTTCTCTCCACTGGCAACAAGAGCCACATCACAAAATCCGGCTTTGATATGGGCAACAGCCTGCAGCGATGCCGATGAGCTTGAAGCGCAGGCATTCTCAACATTGGTAACAGGTATTCCCTGAATTCCCAGGGGACGAAGTGCACATTGCCCTCGAATGGTATTCTGTCCTTCCAGAGCCCCCTGCCGGGTGTTGCTGAACCAGGCTGCCTCAATATCAGATATAGAGGCTCCGGCATCTTTCAAAGCGCCGTGAACAGCCTCACGGGTAAAATCCTTAACTGATTTTTCCGGAAACTTCCCCAGGGCAGTTGATGCAATGCCCACTACAAATACATCTGTCATCAGATAGTCCCAGTTTTTCTATTTACCATGGAAATGCCCACCGCATTTTCATTTTTTGAAGTGGGCATTTCCCGCTCATGGCTGTTTGGTTTGGGAAGCTGGCTTTTTTCTCTGCACAACTCTAAAACGGCGGGTAACAAACGCCAGATCAGTCAAACAGGCATTACCTGCCGGATTCAGGCCGGTTACATGGTAGTCGCTGTAGGCTGCAGCAAAGTTGATTGGCATATGCATCAGATTGCAGGCAACAGAAGCTCCTGCATCGTTGTAGGCATCCTGAGCTTTTTCCAGAAACTCATCATCCACGGAATAAATATGTGATGTTATGGCTCCGCACTCTCTGGCATCTTTTGTGGCGGCAGCAAGGCAGTCATCTGCTGCCTCCCCTTTAATCACAAACGAAACAGGGCCAAACAGTTCGCTGCGGTACATACCCTGTTCCTTTTGAGTAACCTCAATTATCAGAGGTGTCGCTGTGCGGGCATCAGGAAAATCAGGATGGTTGTAAGAACCGGATGAACGAAGGATTTTCCCTTTCTCTATCCCTAACCCCTGCATACGGTCAAGGGTTGCATAGATTTCGTCGGTGACCAGGGCTCCACAGAGGAATGAGGCCATCTTGGGTTCAGCAAGGTATTCCTCAACGGCTTCAACCAATTGGTTTGCAATTTCATCAAAGCTCACCTGCTCACCTTTCACCCGAATACCATCAGCGGGAATATGAATATTCTGCACACTGGTACACATCTGGGCTGATGCCTGACAGAGCGAATGGGCAATCGCCCTGGTCATTCCATGAAGATCATCTGTGGATTCAATCACCACAGAGTTACAGCCAGCAGTTTCCGTATAAACCTGAGCTTTACGGCAGTTGTCTTCAATCCACTGACCAAACCCGGGGCTGCCGGTGAAATCAATAATGGCTGTATCGGGATGTTCCAGCAGAGGCATTGTGGCAGGTTCATCTCTGGTATCCGCCACCATGGTGACCAGATTCGGGTCAAAGCCAGCGTCCACCAGCACTTCCCGGCAGGCTTCTACCACCAGAGCAACTGGCAGAATGGCTGAGGGATGTGGCTTCATAACCACAGGATTGCCCGTCGCAAGACTGGCCATTAGTGCGGGACAACCATTCCACAGAGGAAAGGTGGCACAGCACACAGCCACGCTGACACCTACAGGAACAATGCGAAACTCCTTCTCAAGAGCCGCTGTACCTTCTGCGCCAAAACGTCGTTCCCAGCGAGCACTGACCGGAACATCTTTCATAGCTTTGTAGGCATAAGCCAAAGCTTCCAGTCCGCGATCAAGAGCATTAGCCCCACTGCCAGCAAAGGCCATAATGAAACTTTGCCCTGAGGTGTGCATGGTCGCGTGAGCATTTTCAAACAGCTGATCAGCGCATCGCTCCAGCATCTCCATACAAAGCCCAACGCGGGTTTGCACATCAGTTTTTCTCCAGCTGTTCATTGCTTCCTGAACAGCCGGATAGAGTTCATCAGCCTGAATTTTCGGGTAAGTAATACCAAGAGGCTTTTGCGTGTAAGGTGAAACTTCCGCTCCCGTTTCACCACACTGTCCAGACATGGCATGGCTGAAACGGAAAGGCTTGTTCAATCGGTTCTGGAAGCTTTCTTTTCCGGCTGTAGGTTTTTCTGTGCCGTGAATTTTACTGCTTGGGCTTTCCTTGTAGGCCGTCCATGCATAACGATGCAGGCAGGCATCAAGTGCCTTTTCAAGTTTTTCCTGATGCTTCTCAAAATAGACAGACATGCTTTTTTATTCTTGTTTTTATGACTTTCATTAGAAGACTAATTTTTTGCAATGCAACTTGCAACCATCAAAACCCAAGCTTGGTGACCGACAATCTAACTGTTGAAGAGTGTAGCTTCGTTATATTAGTCTAATAAAGAAAGTTACAATTCTAATTCTTTTAGCAAGTAAATCAGCGCTTGCTGAGACACCGGATAATAATAAGAAAGGAATACAAAGGAGTCCCGTCATGCTTAACGTGATCAGTGAACTGTCCCGTGTTTTAGACTCTAAGGGCAATCCTTACCTTGAAGATATGCACACGCCAGCCTCCAGGGAAATTGAAGCAACTGAGCTGGAAGTTATTGGTGAAATTCCCAAGGATTTAACCGGCGTTTATCTGCGCAATGGTCCCAGTCAGCGCTGGCAGCCCAAGGGGGTTTATCACTGGTTTGATGGTGACGGCATGATGCATGGTGTTGAAGTACGTGATGGTAAAGTTTCCTACCGAAACCGCTGGACCCAGACCCTGGGCCTGAAGCAGGAAAATGAAGCTCAGCACAGTATCTGGCCGGGCCTGATTGAACGACCAGATCGCTCTATTCAGGGATGGGGTTCCAATGGCGGCCTGAAAGACTCCTCCAATACTGATGTTGTTCTGTTCAACGGCAAACTGTTGAGCATGTTCTATCAGTGTGGTGAGGCCTACCAGCTAGATCCCAGAACACTGGAAACCACAGGCAAAATCGATCTTAAGGGAATGGGTGCCCGCACCCTGTCTGCTCACTCCATGGTCGATGAAAACACCGGGGAGCTGATTTTCTTTGATTATGGAACCACCGCGCCCTATATGACCTATGGCGTTCTGGCTCCCAACGGTGAACTCGCCCACTTCACACCCATTGATTTACCAGGCCCGCGCCTTCCCCACACTTTATCGATCACTGAGAACTACACCATCCTGATGGATCTTCCCCTGTTCTGGAATGAAGAGTTGTTGAAAAGGGATGTCCAGAAAGTTGAGTTCCATCATGAGCTGCCCTCACGTTTTGGCGTTATTCCCCGCTATGGCAATAGCGATGCCATTCGCTGGTTCGAGTGTGATCCAACTTATATCTATCACATGGTCAATGCCTGGGAAGAAGGGGATGAGATTATCCTGGATGTCTGTAAAACTCATACTCCCGAGCCCACCAAATCCCTTCCGGGGCCATATGGCAATCTGTTGGCATGGCTGAAGATTGACCCCACCTATGTGCGCTACCGTTTCAACCTGAGAACCGGGGAAGCCAAGGAAGAAGCCATGCACGATATCTTCACAGAATTCCCGGTAGTGAATGGACGTTACTACGGTCGTAAAACCCGGTTCAGTTACCATGTAGGTTTTGCTGATGCTCCCACAACCTTGTTTGACAGCATTGTGAAATACGATATTGAACAGGGAACCACCAGTAAAACCGTGTTTGGTGATCACCGTTACGGTTCAGAACCTGCGTTTGCCCCCCGCGACAACTCCCAGAGTGAAGACGATGGCTATGTCGTCACCCTGGTGAATGATTTGAATGAAAAGCGGGGTGAGTTCCAGATTTACGATGCCCAGAATATTGAGCAGGGGCCTCTGGCAAGAGTTATTCTGCCTCAGCCAGTACCAAGTGGTTTCCATGCCTGCTGGGCACCTGGTGATATTCTCCAGAAGACAATGGCTGACTGGTAACAGTATCAAGTTGTACTTTTCAGAATTATAAAGAGATAAAAATGAAAACAGCTTATATCTACGATGCCATTCGTACACCACGGGGTATCGCCAAAGAGAGTGGAAGTCTCCATGACCTGACCCCACTCGATCTGCTGGCACCACTGTATAAAGCTCTAGAACAACGAACCGGGCTGAACCCAAAAAATGTGGATGATGCGATTCTGGGCTGTGTCACCCAGCATGGGGAACAGGCAGGCAATATTGCCAAAACATCTGTTATGAATGCAGGCTGGCCTGCCTCCATTCCCGGTATAACGGTCAATCGTTATTGCTCATCCGGAATGGACGCCATACAGCTTGCAGCCATGAAGATCATTTCCGGTGTTGATGATCTTGTTATCGCTGGCGGTATTGAAATGATGTCCCGCGTGCCCATGATGTCAGATAACCCCGCTCCATTTACAGATATACCACTCGCCACAAAGATTGGAATGATGCCGATGGGTATAGGTGCTGACCTTATTGCTTCTCAATATGCTGTCAGCCGCCAACAGGCCGATGAAATCGCATTGGCCAGCCAGAAGAAAGCTATACAGGCTCAGGAGGAAGGTCGCTTTTCATCCATTATTCCCATTCACAATCCGGTTAAAGATATAACTCTTGAGCATGATGAGGTGACAAGGGCTGATTCCAGTATGGAAACCTTGTCAGCTTTAAAACCCTCTTTTCAGAAGATGGGAGCTATGGGTCTGGATGATGTCTTGAAGAAAGCTTACAAGCTTGATGCTATTAATCACGTCCATACCCCTGGCAGCTCTCCCGCCATGGCAGACGGCGCTGCTCTTTTATTAATAGGATCAGAGGAGGCAGGGCGTTTATTAAACCAGCAGCCAAGGGCAAAAATCACAGCATTAACCAATATCAATGATGACCAGAATACCGTTGTCAGCGGTTGCGTTGCTGTCACTAAGAAGTTGCTGAATAAACAGGGATTGAGTGTCAGTGATATCGACCTGTTTGAGATTCACGAAGCCTTTGCCGCAACAATGGTCAAATGCCAGAAAGATCTTGAAATACCGGCAAATAAATTAAACGTAAATGGTGGATGTATCGCTTTAGGGCACCCGCTTGGAGCAACGGGAGGAATTCTTGCCGGCACTCTGCTCGATGAACTTGAGCGCCAAAACCTACGTTATGGCATTGCTGCCAGTAGTGGGGCTGCTGGCGCTGGTAGCGCCATTCTTATAGAACGACTGTCGTTTGAAGAAAAATCTGACAATAAATAGGCTTTCATGCCAAAGGTCTCAGAAGTGAAGCATAAATCGACAACATTCTTCCTGAATCATATCGTGACAAAAGCAGCCCTTAAGAAATAAGTGCTACAGAAGCTTTACAGCTTTGCGTGACATAATGAAAACATGAATATCATGACATATAGTTATGCTTGAATTGATAGAAGCCATAAGAAAGGCTCTAAAGCTCGAGACTGATGGAGGAACTACCTATCCGGTAAGATAGTGGGCACTGTATACACTTTATTATGGGATTTCCATTAGCGTTTTAATGTCAATGCTCTGTTTTGCCTTAACAGCCTGGTACACAAGCTCTACTAATCTCATCTTTTCATTATTCTGAACAGTGAGTATCGGGCAAAACTGAAAACGCAGATGAAATAAATACTGGAATGGATTGCTGATACCTCCACCAAGGCGAATAGTATGAGGAATACAGCTCTCCATATGCATATGTTCACAGGGGTGAAATATCAGGGTGTCCAGTACAGCACTCACATCTTCTTTAGTAATTGTCGCCAGGGCTTTACTTTTCTCAGCGTTTTGCCCACCTAAAAACGCACCAAGCGGTATGCGATAATAGCGAACCGGGTCGACATGCTGTGACCAGCGAAAAGGCTCGGGAAAATCATCTGTATAGTGGGTAAAATCTATCGCATAGTATCCATCGTCACGGATATCACAAAGACATGTGATACATAGCTCATCTGCAGTAATTTCATACTTCCCATGTTTACGTGTAAACGGGTTCTGAGGAACTCTCCAAAAGCCAGCAAGGCTGCCAACGAGGCCAAAAACCCATTGATTTTGCTCTTTTTCTGTTGATGGAGAAAAGAGTAACTCGATAACTTTCTGACAAAGATAAGCACGCCGTTTTTTTACATCCATACTATCCATGCTTCACCTTCTTCAGGTACTGCAAAACGGCTTTGAGGCTGTTTACCATAGACCCTGGGGCACTTTCGTCTACCTCTTCAACGAGATCGGAAAAAAACGTTATATCAGCCTGAATATCTTCTTCGGAAAGGCTTCCCAGCAGTTCATCATCGAGAATGTAAATCTCAAAAAGCTGCCGGAGTTGTGTCCAGTGTGACAAGTAACTCTTGAGTACTTTCTCGGGTATCCACCAGATCATCTGACTAAAAATGAAGGCATCACGTTGTGAATCCAAAGCAGTCAGCTGTTTCGGTGTCCATTGCTCACCAAAATCAAGGGAGTAAATATCTATAGAGGTATTCGTATCCTCTGCAAGAAGGTCATCCAGAGCTTCCAACGGGGACTCGGTACTACCTCCAGGCAAAGACAAATGTTTGCAAGCTTGATATTCAAAGGTATTGGCTTTGGCAAAAAGATAGTCCCGAGCCGGTTGCACTAACTCAGCATCCCTATAAGCGATGATCACTCGGTCAGCCCTATCTTTTGACAACAAAGCTGCTGCGAGAACATCAAGTATCTCTGCCAGATTCAACTCCAGACCATGGTCCAGGTTCAGCTGATCAAGTGTTGCCTGATGACTTTTCCAGCTTGTTGGAAGGGAAAGCCCTTGAGCACTCTGGTCGTGAATATCAGCATAATGTTTGAGAAGAATCTTCTCTGGTTCATCTGGTGCTTGAGGTTTATTGAATATTGTTTCAATGAGCCTGTTAACTGTGACAGGCCAGAGACCATTTTTGTCTGGCTGATCTGTGATCAGTATCCAGTTGCCATACAGAGCCCTTAAAGCTGTTTCTTTGTCACCAGGCAACATAAACATATTAGACAGGAGGGATGAATCCTTCTTAACAACATCAATAAGGCCATCAGACGGTTTATCGGCGTAGAGAAAGTAGTCCAGTTCTGTCGCAAGTACTGCACGAGCAAAACAATCATCACCAGCGATGCGTTGTTTTTTTGCCTCCAGATAATGAACCAGTAGACGCAGCGCCTGCCGGGGGTTACCGCTGGCATGATCTGCCAGATGCTTAATCAGATTGTCATGAATGGATGTGCTATAAACGCCCATTCTTTTGCGTATTAGCGCCTGCATTTGTTCATCAGTACAAGCTGTCAGGCACAATTTTTCTGTTCGACTGAATGCACCGCTCACTTCTTTTAAAAATAGGTGCACGGCATTAACTTCAAAAAGCGTTTTGAAGCTTGCTAGTGTATTCAAAAGGTTCTGAATACTAATAAAGGCAGCCCCGGACGTAGTGAACTTATCTATGCCTGATGCCAAAATGAACAACGGCTTCTTCTTTTGAACTGTTATGGCTTTTGCAATGTCAGTAAGTACACCATTGATATAATCGGTGTCTTGTTCAAACTCGGCTATTACTGACCGTCGCAAGCGATGAGCTGCCAATGTACGTTTTGCCGGTGACAACACAGTGTGCAGAGTTTCCCAAGTCGAACATTCTGCATGATTGAGCTCTTCGGGTAGGCTGATTTCTGACAGGTCAACCTGAAACTTCAAAGCCGCTGCAATAAACCCTGCAAGAGCAATCCCGTAGAACTCCCCCTGCTTGGGATTTATACTTTCGTGGTCAAAGTGCAGGGTTATATCAGGTGTAACGCCAGCATCGCTCAAAACCTTATTAATCAGAGTGGTTTTCCCGGTACCAATCTGTCCACCCAGCCTTAATGGTACTGTGCCGTTGTTCAGCCAGAAGTTCAGTTCTTCTGTTTCTTTTGGGAACAGATCCAGGTGGAGTATGTCGAAGTCCTGCTGCCCTTTCAGAGGAACCCCTTCATCGAGGTTAATGCCCTGTGGGTTACGCTTCATGGTTCTCTCCGGCTTTGACGCCGCATATTCTCAATAATTCGGATAAAGTCTGGAGCTGCTACAGATTCCTGCCATCGACTCCAGAAATCAACAGTCGCACTGAGGGGTTTATCTGCCGGGGGATGGATTTTTATCCGGCTGGGTAACAAAACAGAGTCTCCAACAACCAACGCTTCACCAACGTCCATCACTGGTAGTGCCTCTAGCAGGCTTTCCAGGCTCTCAGGTAACATTTTCTTAACGGTATTCTGGTCATCGCCATTGGTTAGCCGTAGGGCAATAACATTGTTGCACTGGCTTAAAACGGTTTCACTGACATCGGAGGGACGTTGACTGACAATCATAAGTGCCACACCGTACTTACGTCCTTCTTTGGCAATTTTTTCAAAGGCTTCAACTGCGCGTTTTTCAACGGGGTTCATCTGCCCTCTGGGTAAATATAGATGCGCTTCATCGCACACCAGCGCTATAGGACGTCGCTGTTCGTGATTGGTCCAGAACTGGATTTGATAGAGCAGTCTGGCCACAAGTCCAATAACCACTGGCAGGATATCACTGGGCACTTCCGAGAAGTCGATGATTTTTATTTGGCTGTTTGTATCAGTAAAACCAGCCAGCTTTTCAGCAAAGGCTGCCAATGCATCATAATCGTTGGCTGTATCTGGTGCTTGAAACATGAAGCCGTAACGGCGGTCATTTAACTTACTGTTTAATCGCAGTAGCAGCCGGCTGAACTGCCCATAAAATGCACCTTGCTTTAACCCTCTCGCACCCTGCACCATTTCTTCATTCAGGTGTGTGATCTTGGCGATTACATTCTTGATATCAAAGGGAATAGGGCTATCAAGCGTAAACGCTGCAAGCACATCATGCTTTTGCAGCAGGCTCAGTGTCTTTTTCTTTTCTTCAACGACTATATCCTGAAAGGCCATTACTTGGTTGTGGGCACTGAATTCGGTACTGTCGATAAACATGGATTGCAGTTCTTCTGTATTCAGCATCCAGTACGGCAGATAGAGCACTCCATCATCTTCATTTTTTAGTTCATCCGGGCCGGGAATTCGCAGTTGCCGGGCATAACTCAAGTTTTTGTATTCACCATGCAGGTCAAACACAACCAAGTTTGAAGAACGCAGTTTAGCGCTACGTTCAAGTACCGAAGCTACTGTCCAGGATTTGCCGGAACCAGTGCTCCCGAGCAGAGCAGCATGGCGCTGGAATAGCTTATTACCATCCAGAAAGGCTGTGGCTTTCTCATCAAGGGTGAATACACCTAAATCCAGAGCATGCGCCTTTTCCGTAGAAGATGACAAAATCCCCATAAACGCTTCAAGATTCGCGTCTTTCAGGACGTAGCATTCTGCATCAATTTCAGGAACATGGTTAAGAGATCGGGAAAAGTCTGGTTTTTGATTGAGATTATTCCAGCGAGCAGTGCCCATTAAGGTCAGCTTTACTGTATTGACTACAGCCTCTTTTGGGAGAGTATCCTCGTCTTCTGTCTCATCTTCATCATTTTCCGGTTCAAGAGAGGTTGAAAGTTGCACAACGGACTTGATAACTTTGTCAATCAGCCCTATAAGCCAAGTATCCGTACCATCAGCCATGGCAATAGCAATTAGCTGATTTACCCGGGCTTTGCGGAGGTCTTTGTCGTTATCAACCAGCACTGAAACTTTTCGGGTATCGACTTCCCTGACCTGCCCCAGCAAGTAGCGTTCTTTGTCTTTTGCCTTATCAAACTCGAACAGCGCCATATCAGCTCCCTAAAATTGTTCTGGTAAATTCATCAAAGTTCCACAGCTTCTCATCATCTAAATACAACCAGTCTATATATTGGCCATTTTTTACCCGGGTGCTGTCATTACTCTCTTGTTTGCAAACTAGCCAAAGGTTAGGGCTCTCTTTTAGAATTTCTTCAATTCGAGGGTTGGTATCTCTGGTTATAATAAGCCCTTTACAGCCACCTGCCTTTAACTTGGGAATAATCCGGTTATTAACGAGTTGCGCATCGTTAAAACCAAATCCTAAAAAGAGAAACCTGTTATGCCTGTCGACCGCAGTGTCATACTTTGCCAGCAGATTGCTTCTGTTATCATGCAAAACTTTATATTTTTCTGTTCCCGGCGTAACCATTGAGCGTTTAATTTGATCTGGTACAGAAGTGATCCACCCATCGCACTGAACAGTACGACCATTCACTTCAAAGGTGTTCAGTGACCCATGAGGTTTATGAAGAACGATATGGGGTTCTTTCACCTGCACACAACGCCTATTTTTTTGTTGAAACCGCTGAAATGACCGTTTAGATTTTGTCCAGTCCAGATCGCGGCAAAATCCTCCAGTAAAACCAGTAATATAAGGGATGCCAGCTTGGCAAAAAGCATACTCACCCAAAAGGTCATAGTTAGGTGTGGCAACATGAAGTTCTTCACTGCCTGCTTTTGCAAATTTTCTGAATAACCACTGAATAAGGCAGAGGCCTGGCCACTGTTCTTCACCCGTCAGAATTTTTGGGGCGTGCTCCTGGTCGATACCGGCAACAAATGCTCCGGTAAGGTTTACGATTTTTTCAGTCAGAGCATCATCAGTGATGCAGTCCATTGCTTTCTCAAAGTTGTCTGGATACTGCTCAAGGGAGGCAAGTACGGCTTGCCATTGCCTGTTATGATCCTCACTTAACCCTGTTGCCAGCCGCTCCTTTAAGTGTTTTTCCAGAGCAGGCATGCCAAATCGTAAATCCAGTGCGCATGAGGTGCCCGTAGCAAAGAGAATAAATGGCTTTTCGTCAAAAAACTCGGTGAGCTGCTTATACGCTACATCCCTGGTCAGTTTCGGCAGCATCTAACTTTGTCATCCTTGCACTTTGCTTAAGGTGGAGTGATTTTCTCTCCTGCCAATCTTATCACTGTACTCTCTGTGCAAACAGCGGAAGCAGTAACAGGGTTTCCCTCAGTTAGATGGGCGCACTCAGAACTTATTCTTGAGCCTGTTCTAAGGGACTGGGACTTTTTACGTCAAAGCATGCAGGTTCTATATCATCGCTATCTGTTTTATGTCACGACATGCTTGTACCGACAAACAGGCTAACCGCAGGCCTGTCTACTCAACTGCCTACCCGGCAGGTTACTAAACACAACTGTCGCAAACACTAAAAGCTGACAATGAAACACAACATAAAATGACAACGGGAAGGGCATATGTTGACAACAACACCCTTCCCAAAAGTTGCCTATGAAGCCTCCCGCATCATCGCCATAACTGAATGACCCTGATCTACATACTTGCCTAATCTCTTCTGGAGAAATGCTGGCAGCTCAGTTTCAGAAATCCTCACAAACCCGGCTTTACCATAGAAGTCTTCAAGATGATCAAAAGGTAAACAGTAGCTTTTCGCCTTATTCAAAACTGGCTCTATTTGGCTCAGAAGTAAGCTCCCATAGCCATTGCTCTGTTTATCTGAGGCTATATACATACCTCTTAAAATCAATACTCCTTCCAGGCTCTCTACCTTGACAGCTCCCACAATGTTATCGCTATCTGACAGGCAATATGCCTGCTCATTTTCTCCCCATGAGCCACTGTAGCCTGCTGCCCTATAAAACTGATTAACTTTATTCTTTATCTCTACAGGAGCTTTAATAACTTCCATTTTTGCTATATCTCCAGCACCACTATCAACACACTAAACTGATAAACCTATTGGCCTCATCTCTACAGTGAAACCTGAACTTATTGCCAGCAAACCCCGTGAACAATACTTCGGACACTTTCAGGCAGCAATAGCCCCGTAGCTACTGAGCTGCTTGTAGGTGTCCGAAGTATTGTTATAAGGCAGAAGCTGTTATACGGGACAAAGAGCTGACTGGCGATGACAAAAAAACGTATCGGCAGACACACGCGAAACCTGTGGTCAATAAGTTCTTCGACTGGTGTCATCAGGAACGGCAGCGCATTGACCTGACTCCTAGTAACCCGCTAACCAAAGCTATTAATTACGCCTGCAATCACGAAATACAGATGAGGGTGTTTCTGGATAACCCGGATGTATCACCGGATACCAACCACCTGGAACGTGCCCTTCGCTGTATCCCCATGGGTCGCAAGAACTACATGTTCTGTTGGACGGAACTGGGAGCAGAGCATGTCGGCATCATTCAAAGCCTGCTGGTGAGTTGTAATACCGATCCCATAAAATAACTATTCGATAACTGCCCAACGTCGAAAGCAGAGGCTGGCTATACGGCCAGTCTCTGCAGTCAGCTTATTCCAG
>NZ_JAMFLX010000036.1 GCF_023502345.1 Parendozoicomonas callyspongiae | reverse complement strand
ATGACCAACTATCAGGAAAACTGCGAATGTTTGCTGCACAACCAGAATACCCCAAACAAACACAAAAACTTTATTGCCAGCTTTGGGATAGTGAACAGCGGTGTTTGTGAAACCCGGATTTTTACACCACATAAATGCTAAAACCCAGCCATGAAACCTTGAACTGGCAAACCATACAAAACCTGGGTTGCACAATGTTTACGCTGGCAAAACCGGGAAGCAGCCCTGAAAATGTTTGCAGGAAAAACACGTTGAATTGCTGAACTTTCAGGAAAACGACGTGGCAAACTCAAACCCTTATTGCCAGCTCCACAGAACTTGTTTTTCTCTCGTTAATTCAGATTTTGCAGGAGAAAACTTATTGAAACTCCAAACCGCGTGTAACGCCCGCATGTGGGGCGCCGAAGGCGTCCCAGGCAGCTTGCTGCCGAACACGATGCGCTTGTTATGCGCTGATTAACTCGGACCCTATTTTTATAGGTTTTGAACCAATTCTTTTATTTTTGCGGCCTTTTCAAAGTGGTCAAGTTTATGTGTCATTATCCACCATTCTGCTGCTTCCATGAGAAGTTCAGGATTGTCATTCTTATTCGCAAAGAATGCATAAAATGAAAGACCTACATTTTCGCCTTTACTAGCAATTTTCTTATCACATACTTCAATGATCTTTTCTTTCAGGACTTTTCTCATTTATTACTTAAAACTCCACTGCCGATTAGCTGTGACAGAATTGCAGGTATGTTACTGGCCCTTGTCATGCGTGTAATCTTAAATCAAATGCACATAAAGAATATCTTTGTGCGCTCTTATATCTAAGAAATACGAAGCCTTACATCCTTTCCTCTTGCAATCTGCTGGGTGGTCTTCGTCCTAACCTCGCTGATTTTCTAAAGCTACAGCTAAAACAGGGTGACCGCATTTAAAACATGAAAAAGCGATATTATTACCATGAGCATCAGCTTCGATAGCATCTCCATGACCATTCAAAATATAAAAATCTGTGATTTTCATGACCTATACTCGAATTTGTTGGCGCATAACGCTTGCATGAGGGGCGCTGCCGCAGGCGGCGTCCCTTTGATGCACTTGTTACCCGCTTTTGCGGCGATGTTTGAAAATGCTGATGCTGGCATTGCACAAAGGCAGCAGTGACCAAAGAGCAGGCAGAATGAGTTTGTTTGCTGACCAACCAGGAAAACTGGAACCAATTGCGGCCTTGCCTGCCAGCTTTGAAATAGTGAATAGCGGTGCTGAGTTTACCCCGATTTTTACACCACGCAAATGTGAAATGCTTGCCGTGAAATAATGAACTGACAGCATCACGAAACCTTGGGAGCACTTTGCTGGCGCTGGCACAACTGGGAAGCAGCCAGAAAATATTTGCAGGAGAAACACGTTGAATTGCTGAACTATCAGGATTTAAACCGTGACAAACTCCGATGCTGGCTGCCAGCTTTGCAGAACCACTGGTTGCACAATGCTTGTGCTGGCGTTGCACGATAGAGATAAATTAGTTGAGCACGCTACCGCCTGCCAGCGAAGATAAACCTGCAGCAATTCCTTTTGCTGACGCTGGCATTGCACGAATCAACTCTATTGCTGACCGCCAGCTTTGAAAGGGCTGAGGTTAAAGACTTTTGGCGGGATTTACGATGACTTGGGACTATTCATTCCCCCAACGCGGGTAACGCTTGCATGAGGGGCGCCGCCGCAGGCGGCGTCCCTTTGATGCACTTGTTAAATTACGTTTTGCGACTGATATAGACAGCAAGTGATAGAACAACAAGTGTTAGGGATGTTATCACTTGTCCATAGATTGCAATATTGATTAAATCAAATGACTTTACAGGATTTACACTTGAAATAGTACTTCGTCCAATAGAAATAAATAGTTGCTGAAGAGTATTGCTTTTATCATCTGATGCTAAAAAATATAAGGCTGCATAGTTTAGTATATTTTCTATATAGCTATTAATTGCTAATTTGATTCTGTCATATTTATTCAGTGAGGAAGTAGATTTTGTTTCATCACTGGTGGCATCATTTGTGAAAGCATAAATAATCTCAACGCTTCTTGATAAAGTTCTATAAAGTACTAACCCAAAGGATATACATACAATTGTATTGAAGGATACATGCGGCATAACTGGTTTGAGCAGGCCAATAATTGTTAATATTAAAAATATGCCTGCACTACTTATTAGATTTAAATTGTTGGTCGTTTTTATAATTTTACTTTTTAATCTCTCAGTTTCTTTCTCATCGCTTCTCTCTTCAATTTCATTTTTATAATATTTGGAGAAATAAAAACCAGGTGATAGCAGGCCCCACAAATAGTTTATGTGTCTGCGATTTTCGTTATCATTCAGCTCTTTATTAATAGGTTTAAAAGCTTTGAATCTTATAAACCATTCAAAAATAAAGCAAATAATTAATCCGTTCAAAATTAATAATTTGCTGCTAATAATTGGTATGAAATTTGTCATTGTTAGTACGACAAAAATAATTGATGTGAAAATATATAATAAAGAAGTTTGCACTGAATTCTCATTAGTGATTTAACAGCTTCATATACGCTTAAAGCCGTATAAGAAACTATCAATTTTTCTATTAAAAACCATGAATAATGCCTTTATATCAACCAGTTATACTGGCTCTGATGTAGTGCAAGCATTATTCATATTGTCGTAATACCTAAATGTATATTTTCCGCTTATGCAGAATTCACATCATAAGCTTGCTAAAAAGCATGCAAAAACAACATGTTAAGGCTGACTTGAGAAATTGACATATACAAACTAATTTCACTGTTATTCTATCCAGTTGTTCGGGGTATGCAGTGAGATTACAGCAACAGTTTCAGCAGGCTATAAGAACTATGAATTATGCCTATGCAACTGAGAAAGCATACTGGAGCTGGATCAGGCAATATCTTAAGTTTCATAAGATGTGCCATCCCGCCAGTATGGGAGGAGAGCAAATTAGCGAATTCCTTTCCTATCTGGTCATGCAGAGGCATATTTCCATCAATACCCAACAACAGGCACTAAGTGCTCTGGTATTTTTATATCGTAATGTTCTGCAGCGTGAAGAGTTAATTATTAATGAGTGGTCTTTTTCCCGAAGGCCAAAGAAACTCCCGGTCGTCTTTTCTCGCAATGAAGCAGAACTTGTTCTTTCTCATCTGCAAGGAACGCCGCTTCTTATTTCCCAACTGATGTATGGTGCAGGTTTGCGGCTTATGGAGGCCATTCGGGTGCGAGTCAAGGATGTCGATTTCAGTCGGAATGAAATCACTGTTAGAGAAGGTAAAGGAGGGAAGGACAGAATCACTGTACTCCCTCAAAAAACCGTTCCTTCACTAAAGCGCCATATTGAGCACTCAGCAGCCCTTCATCAAAAGGCTTTGGCTGAAAATGTCAGTCATGTCCATTTGCCTGGGGCTCTGGCTAAAAAATACCCTAATGCTGGTAAGGAGCTGGCTTGGCAGTTTATATTTGCCAGTAATCAACTGAGCCGTGATCCCCGCTCAGGGAAAGTTGGTCGTCATCATATCAATGAGCGCCATATTCAACGCAGAGTGAAAGCGGCCATTTATAAGGCTGGTATTCATAAGCACGCCAGCTGTCATACATTCAGGCATAGCTTTGCCACACATCTGTTAGAAACTGGTTATGATATCCGCACTGTTCAGGAGTTACTCGGCCATTCCAATGTTAATACCACTATGATTTATACCCATGTGCTTAACCGGGGAGGTCGGGGAGTAAAAAGTCCGGTAGATAATTAGCACGCTACCGCCCATCGGGTCTCAGGAATAAATCATTCCAGGGCCGGTCCGCATTGGCACAATATCTGATTATTATGCCATTTTGCCATGCGGCTGTTTTCAGAGTAAGCGTGATAAATGCGGATTTATAGGCAGATTGTCAGAAAATTCTCCTACTGAATATTCAAGCCCATTTTGGCTAAATCTTTGTAGCCAATATCATCAATGGCGCTGTTTAGTTAAATAGTGGTTTTTAGTACCTCCTTTCCAGGAACATCAGATTCCCTTTCTCGCGCATATCGACCCGCTTTAAAAAACTCATTCCCAAAAGAATCGGATGGTCGCTGGCAATCACCGAGGCGGGAACATTCATTTCGGTAATTCCCTGAATCGATACAGATTCCAGAACAATCTGATACCCAACAACAACACCATTAGCTGTCTGATAGGGGCGCTTTCTACCACCCTTGTAATCCAGCCCGATTCTTTTGGCTTCTTCTTCGCTGATACTGATATCTGTCGCACCTGTATCCAGCACCATGCGTACAGTCCGTCCGTTAATCATGCCATCAACCCAGTAATGGCCATCTTTGCTGCGGGTAATTTTGACAACAGGCTTTTCTGGTTCAACGTAATCCTGAGAAGTTTCACGGCCCAGCTGCAGGGTTCTGAGCTGGCCTCCAATGGAAACAGTTGCCGAGTTCTTGGTAGTGGATACAAGTTTCACTCCGGCAACACTTTTTCCTTCTTTGACAACATGGCGTTCGCCATTGATCAGCAATATTGCGGCTCCGGGAAACAGCCCAACAACACTTATTCTGGATGCAGATAAAGAGAAGCTGGAGAACGCTATTAGTATCAAGAGAGTGAAGATCCTTATCACCGACTTTCCTCTCATTCTTGTTTTAATTGGTTCATTTTATATTAGGTTAGTCAGGACATAAGGTGCAGCCCCTTAGAGACGGCTGCACTATCAAGGAGATCATTCGGAAGATCATTAAACCAGAAGAGCAATCCCCTGAAGAGCCAGAAAGGCATAGGCACCGGCAATCAGGTCATCCAGCATTATTCCGATTCCACCATCGACATGTTTGTCGGCCAGACTGATAGGCCAGGGTTTCCAGATATCAAACAGGCGAAACAGAGCAAAACCGACAGCAATCCAGAGCCAGCCAGCCGGTGCCGCAATCATGGTAATCCAGAATCCACAGAACTCATCCCAGACAATACCCGGATGATCATGCACTCCCAGATCTCTGGAGGCTTTGCCGCAGATGGCAATACCTGCCAGGCTGGCAATAACAATAACCACTATATATAGAGGAAAAGAAAGCTGCAGCAGCAATAAATAGAAAGGAACAGCCGCCAGCGTGCCAAAAGTTCCCGGCGCTTTGGGGGCAAGTCCGCTGCCAAAGCCAAAAGCAAGAAGATGCCAGGGGTTGGATAAACGGGGTTTAGGCAAGGGAAATCCTTAATACCGCAAATGAGAAGAGGTTCTCTTAATCATACATTCCATAACAGGCTGTAGATAGTTTGCTCAGCTGATTTGAGAAGAGCTAATGATCTGTCTCAAAACGAGTTTCCATTCTGATTTCGATCTCTGGTATTTATCAATCTGATAGATAATGTTCGGTTTCGTCATTCTGAGAAAGAATGAAATTAGAAACTGATCTTCATAGTGGTTAACTTTAAATATTCTCTATCCAATTGAAAGTAAAAGAAAAATAAATTTATTTTGGAGTGTTGGCAAAGTCTGGCACGGGAATTGTTATAGACAGATCAGATGGCAGGATTCCCGGTTCCCCTCAAACAGCCATGAGCGATAAACAGCCATGGCAATAAGCACCGGGTCTGTCCCGCCCCGGAAATTCAATTTCCAGAATGAAAAAGTCTATTCATTTTAACCAGATCGGGTAAGTGCTATGAGCCTCGACAAAATCATCGAAGAAATCCGCAGCCTCGAATCCAAACTGCACGAAAAAGACTTCCTGCTGACCTGGGAGCAATCTCCTGAAGAACTGAAGCAGGTTCTGCTGGTTGCTGAAGCTCTGCGCACCCTGCGTGACGAAAACATCTCCACCAAAGTTTTCGACAGCGGCCTGGGCGTATCTCTGTTCCGTGACAACTCTACCCGTACCCGTTTCTCTTACGCTTCTGCCTGTAACATGCTGGGTCTGGCTATTCAGGATCTGGACGAAGGCAAGTCCCAGATCGCTCACGGTGAAACCACCCGTGAAACGGCCAACATGATCTCCTTCTGCGCAGACGTTATCGGTATCCGTGACGACATGTACCTGGGCCACGGCAACAAGTACATGCGTGAAGTTGCTGAAGCTCTGGACTTCGGTAAAGAAAACGAAGTTCTGTCCCAGCGTCCTGCCATGGTTAACCTGCAGTGCGACGTTGACCACCCAACTCAGTCCATGGCTGACCTGGCATGGCTCAAGGAGCACTTCGGTTCTCTGGAAGAGCTGAAAGGCAAGAAGATTGCCATGACCTGGGCCTACTCCCCAAGCTACGGTAAGCCTCTGTCCGTACCTCAGGGCATCATCGGCCTGATGACCCGCTTCGGCATGGACGTAACCCTGGCTCACCCAGAAGGTTACGACCTGATTCCTGAAGTTGTTGAAACTGCCAAGAAGAACGCTGAAGCCAGCGGCGGTTCCTTCACTCAGGTTTCCACAATGGAAGAAGCCTTTCAGGACGCAGACATCGTATATCCCAAGTCCTGGGCTCCTTATCAGGTCATGGGCGAGCGTACCGAACTTCTGTACGCCAACGACCAGGAAGGCCTGAAGGCTCTGGAGAAGAAGTGCCTGGAGCAGAACGCTCAACACAAAGACTGGCACTGCACCGAAGAAATGATGAAGCTGACCAAAGAAGGCGAAGCTCTGTACATGCACTGTCTGCCTGCTGACATCACCGGCGTTTCCTGTGAAGAAGGTGAAGTAACCGAAGGTGTATTCAATAAGTACCTGGTTGACACCTACAAGGAAGCTGGCTGGAAGCCATTCATCATCGCCGCCATGATCTTCAGCCGCAAGTTCGCTGATCCTGCCGCCGCTCTGGAAGCTCTGCTGGAGCGTGCCAAGCGTCGCGTAGAGGTTTAATCAAACCGCCATTTTATAGGAAGGCTCTGATCCCATCGGCATTAGGATCGGAGCCAGCTAAGGAAGCAGGCTCTTACACCGTTACCTCGGTCGATCACCAGGGCCCGCTTCTTTCACCAGATTACGACGTTGATTCAACGTCAGGGATAAAGAAATGAGCCAAGAAGCTAACTCTCCTATTGCCGCAAAAATTCCATTCTCCGAAGTCATGAAGAAAGCCGAAGGCTATCGTGCTGACATGACCAAGTTCCTGCGCGACATGATCGCTATTCCAAGCGAATCCTGCGACGAAGAAAAAGTTGTTCTGCGCATTAAGGAAGAGATGGAAAAGGTTGGTTTCGACAAGGTTGAAATCGATCCAATGGGTAACATCCTGGGCTACATCGGCCACGGTAAGCGCATTATCGCCATGGACGCACACATCGACACCGTAGGTGTGGGCAACATGGACAACTGGACCTTCGACCCATACGAAGGCATGGAAGATGATGAGATCATCGGTGGTCGTGGTGCTTCCGACCAGGAAGGCGGCATGGCTTCCATGGTTTACGCCGGTAAGATCATCAAGGATCTGGGTCTGGAAGATGACTACACCCTGGTTGTGACCGGTACCGTTCAGGAAGAAGACTGTGACGGCCTGTGTTGGCAGTACATCATCGAAGAAGATGGTCTGAAGCCTGAGTTTGTTGTTTCCACCGAGCCTACCGATGGCGGAATCTACCGTGGTCAGCGTGGTCGTATGGAAATCCGCATCGACGTAAGCGGTGTTTCCTGCCACGGTTCCGCTCCAGAGCGTGGTGACAACGCTATCTTCAAGATGGGCCCAATCCTGAACGACCTGCAGGTTCTGAACGAATGCCTGCACGTTGACGAGTTCCTGGGTAAAGGTACTCTGACTGTATCCGAAGTGTTCTTCACTTCCCCAAGCCGCTGCGCTGTTGCTGACAGCTGTGCAGTATCCATCGACCGTCGTCTGACCTGGGGTGAAACCTGGGAAGGTGCTCTGGAAGAAATCCGTCGTCTGCCTTCTGTTAAAGCGGCTGGCGCTGAAGTTTCCATGTACAAGTACGACCGTCCTGCCTACACCGGCCTGGTTTACCCAACTGAGTGCTACTTCCCATCCTGGAAGATCGACGCAGACCACGTGGTAACTGACTCTCTGGAAGAAAGCTACCGTCTGCTGTTCGACAAGGAGCCTCGTACCGACAAGTGGACCTTCTCCACCAACGGTGTATCCATCATGGGTCGCTACGGCATTCCTTGCATCGGCTTTGGTCCTGGTAAGGAAGCGGAAGCTCACTTCCCGAACGAGAAGACCTGGAAGCAGGATCTGGTTGACTGCGCTGCCATGTATGCAGTTATTCCTCTGATGTATCTGCATAAGACTGCTTAATAGTATGGCCAAACCCTTGAAAGTGCTGAATTGCATTTATGGGGTTTGGCCTGTGAACTGGATTGTTTTTTCCGTTCCAAAATCCTGACCATCGACCATCGACCATCGACCATCGACCATCGACCATCGACCATCGACCATCGACCATCGACCATCGACCATCGACCATCGACCATCGACCATCGACCATCGGGAAGGTGGAAGTGTCAGAAATGCAGGAGCAATTTCTGGCGATTGCAGTCGCTATCATGCCATCCTTGGCATTTGAAAAAATAATCCAGTTCACAGGCCTTCTGGCATCAAGGTTTCCGCTAGAAGAAAAATGATGTGGGGGAATGTCATGTCTGTTCTGATTAAAAACGCCACGATAGTTAACGCTGAGGAATCACGCCAGGGAGATTTGCTGGTTGCTAACGGTTTAATTGATCGTATTGCGCCAAAGATCGATGTGCCCGCTGACAGGGTGATTGACGCTTCCGGCAACTACCTGATTCCCGGCGGTATTGATGTTCATACCCATATGAACATTGATGTCGGCATCGCCAAGAGCTGTGACGATTTCTATTCCGGAACCGTTGCTGCTGCCTTCGGTGGTACAACAACAATCGTCGACCATATGGGCTTTGGTCCGGCTGGTTGCTCTCTCCATCACCAGCTTGAAGTCTACAAAGAGTGGGCTGCTGATCAGGCGGTGATTGACTACAGTTTCCATGGCACCATCCAGCACATAAATGATGACATTCTCGATGAAATGGCATCAATGGTGGATGATGGCATCTCCAGTTTTAAACTCTATCTCACCTATGGCTATAAGCTTGGTGACAGTGATGTGCTGAAAGCGCTGCTGCGCCTGAATGAGCTGAACGCCCTGACCTGTGTCCATCCGGAAAATGACAGCGCGGTGAACTTCCTGCGCAAACGGATGCTGGCGTCCGGTCAGACTGATCCTATCTTCCATGCCCTGAGTCGTCCGGCAGAATGTGAAGCCGAAGCGATCTCGCGGATGATTAATCTGGCTGCTCTGGCCGATGCTGCGCCACTTTATATTGTGCATCTGTCTAATAGTGCAGGCCTGGATTATATCCGCCTGGCTCAGCAGAAAGGTCAGCCGGTCTTTGCGGAAACCTGTCCCCAGTATCTGTTCCTGGATATGCAGCGTTATCAGCAGAAAGGTGAGGAAGGACTCAAATATATTCTCAGCCCACCCCTGCGCGAAGCCTGGAACCAGGACAAGCTGTGGGCCGGTATGAACGATGGCAGCATTGATACTGTTGCCACAGATCACTGCACCTTCACTCTTGAGCAGAAACGAATGGGACTTGGCGATTTCACCAAGTGTCCAAATGGTCTGCCCGGCGTTGAAACACGTCTGCCTCTGATGTTCTCGGAAGGTGTGATGAAAGGACGGATGTCTATAAACCGTTTTGTGGAACTGGTCAGTGCCAAGCCCGCCAAAATGTTTGGCATGTATCCACAGAAAGGTGTGATTCGTGAAGGGGCTGATGCAGACCTGGTTCTGATCGACCCTGCTAAAGAAGTGACCATCACCAAAGAAAAGCAGCATGGTAATTGCGACTATACGCCTTATGAAGGCTTTAAGTTACAGGGTTACCCGGTCCTGACCATGCTTCGGGGGAGTATTCTGGTTGAAAACGACCAGTTTCATGGGGAAGCGGGTCAGGGCCGTTTTATTCGTCGTAAGCAACTGGATGAGAAATTCCGCTTACGTAGATAAACAGCTTATTACTCGATAACGCAGTTTTGAGTATTAGTTTGTTTAAAGAATAGTCGCCCAGTCTGTATTCACAGAGTTAAGATGATATGGCTGCTACACTTGCACAGCTCTAGGGCACTCCCATGGTAATCCAATGTCTTCCCGCGTGTCGGAATTCACCGGCAGGAACCCCCGCCCTTTTACCAAACGAGTTAACCGGAGCATTCCTGATCCGGTCATAATATTTATCGCGCTCTATCTCTCATGTTCTGTGGGGTCATGGGCGCTCTCTGGTTTTACCTTTTCCACCCCGGGGCCGGGTGGTGAACCTGTTGAGCACACTATTCGCAATATGTTGAGTGATCATGGCATTCGCTGGATGTTTGAAAACCTGCTGCTGAATAACTGGCTCGCCTTTGGTGAGGGTGTCCTGGGTATGACACTTATATGTCTGCTGGGAATTGGTGTCGCCGAAGAAAGTGGTTTGCTGACTGCAATCATCAAGCGGGCCAGCAGACGGATTAACCATAGATGGTTGCCAATTCTGTTGGTATTTCTGGGCATTATCAGCAGTATTGCCAGTGACGTGGGATATCTGGTGCTGATTCCCTTGGCCGGGCTTCTTTATGCCGGTCTTGAAAAAAATCCACTGATTGGAATGGGGGCCGCTTTCGCCGGCGTTTCAGCAGGGTGCAGCGCGAATTTTATTCCGGTAACGCCTGCAGATGTCATTATCGGAGTTAATACTCGGCTGTTTGCAGAGAATCAAGCAGTTCCGTTTGTGCGATCAAGTGGTGAACATTTAAACGCATTTACCATGCACTACTGGTTTAACTGCCTGTCAGTGCTTGTTCTCACTCTTGTTGGAGGGCTGGTCACTCAGTTGATTCTGGCTCCGAAGTACAACCGGCAGAAATGGATTGTACCAAGATCACTAAGTGCCAAGAGTTTCTATCCCGACCCTTGTGAAAGAGAGGGAATGCAGTGGGCTTTAGCTGGCCTGATTATTTCATCAGGTCTTCTTCTATGGCTGATTCAGAGGCCGCTGTCTGGTTATTACGATGTCGATGGCAGTCTGTCGAGACCATGGCTGAATAACCTCGTATTGTTAACGACTTTGACCTTTGTCATCTGCGGTGTTTGCTACGGAACAGGTACCGGAAGGTTCAGCCGTACAGCGGATATTGTGAACGCCATGACCCGACAGATGAATGTTGCCGGGTACATCCTTGTTCTGACTTTTTTCTGTTACAACTTTCTTTCCCTTCTGTCTTATAGCGGAATGGGAATATGGTTCTCGTGGATAGGTGTTGTTTTTCTGAAATATCTGGGGCTGGAGACCTGGCCTGTATTGTTGATAATCGGCTTTATTTTCATAACGGCTGTTATCAACCTGTTTGTGGGAGGCATGTCGTCCAAGTGGATGGTTTTTGGGCCTGTCTTTGTCCCAATGCTGTACCAGGTGAATGCAGATCTGACGCCTGATTTTGTATCTGCTGCCTACCGAGTGGGGGATTCTTCAACAAATATTGTTACCCCCATGATGACATACGCGGGAGTAATTCTTGCCATGATGCGGAAATACTGCCCGAGTATGGGGCCGGGGGATATGGTCAGCCTGATGTGGCCCTATGCAGTTGCATTCCTTCTAGTCTGGTCTGCCCTGCTGATTTCATTCTTTGTTATGGAGTGGCCACTGGGTTTTTAAGGCCGAACCATGTTTCTGTCTCTGAATCTTTTTGGCGTCATTCCCACTTCTTTGCGGAACAACGCATAGAGGTATTGGACAGATGGGTAGCCACACAGGCAGGCAATGTCCGCGATGCTTTTATCGCTGGAAACCAGAAGCTCTTTAGCCCTGGCCAGCTGACTGTTGGAAATATATTTGTGGAGTGAACAGCCGGTTTCCCGGTGAAAGCGGGTTTCCAGGTTACTTCTTGAGAGGCCTATCTTCTCAACAATATCAGCCGTACGAATTCCTTCATGAAGGTGGCCCCGAACCTGACTTACAGCTGTTCTGACATAGTGATCCTTATAACCGCTATGGCGGGTAGACTCCCTTTGGACCAGTTTTTCCGGTGGAATCATGACCCGCTTTACATGCCGGTTAAATGTCAGCTGGTAACTGAGCAACTCTGCTGCCCGGTAACCCATGGCATGACAGCCCTGGCGGATAGAAGAAAGAGTTGGTGAACAGATACTGTTAGCGACATCATCATCGTCAACACCCAGTACAGAAACCTGTTCCGGCACATCGATACTAAGATGCTGGCAGGCATCAATCAGATGGATTGCACGGGCATCCGTTGCAGACATCACCGCAATGGGTTTTGGCAGGCTGGCAACCCAGTCGCACAGACGGTTGAAATCGGCCTGGTAGTTATAGGCATTGAAACCACGGAAGCTGAAACAGACATTTCCCGATTCTCTAACTAAAGACTCAAACGCCTTTTCCCTTTCCCTTGACCAGCGATTACCACCGGTTTCCTGAATGCCATAAAAAGCAAAGTGCTTGAAGCCAAGCAGCTGAAAATGCTCCAGAGCCAGCCGGGCAATATATTGGTTGTCTGTAGCAACGTAAGGACAGTCGGGATACTCGTCCTCATTCTGGTAGGAACCACCAATGGCTATAATAGGCTTGGAGGATTTCGACATGGTGGCAATCACTTCAGGATCGTCATAGTCGGCGATATAGGCGTCGCACGTGTCCAGAAAATCCGGATTCAGGCTGCAGCGGTAATCTTCCTCAATGGCAAGCTGCCACTCACGGTGAAACTGATTCCGATAAGCCGCAATCCCCCCTATCACCTGGCGGTCATAGACTTTGTTGCCGTTGAAAAGTATTCCGATCCGACGATGCATAAAGATTTACAGCCTGATTTGTTCATATCAGCCATGAAATGGCAGGCAATGTGATGGAAAAATACCTTCAACGATCGTCGATCAAAAAAAATTGATCTCAATCACATCCTTCCTTCATTCTGTAAAAAACATAACTTTTCTCTCTTTTTTGACAATTGTTGTCAGCGTTCTCACTCCCCTAGGATTAACTCGACACGACTTACCGGAGCCTGGAAATGTTCCTAGGAATTGATTTGGGGACCTCAGCGGTTAAGGTCATCCTGCTGAATCATCAAGATGAGATTGTTGCTCAGGCATCTAGTGCTCTAACTGTTTTCCGTCCGCACAGTGGCTGGTCAGAACAGGATCCGGAAGCCTGGTGGCGGGCTGCCTGTAATGCTGTTCAGGAACTGAAAATTAATAATGACCTGTCTCTGGTTGAAGCCATTGGTCTATCCGGCCAGATGCACGGTGCAACATTGCTGGACAACTGTCTTAAATCTTTACGCCCCGCCATTCTATGGAATGATTCCAGAAGTGCTGAAGAGTGCATTGAGCTTGAAGCCATAACTTCCGATTTTCTCAACCTTGGTGGAAACCGGGTTATGCCTGGGTTTACTGCACCAAAATTGAAATGGGTTCAGAGGCATGAACCTGACGTTTTTGCCAACACTCATAAAGTCCTGCTTCCCAAGGATTACCTGAATCTCAAACTGACCGGCGAATGTGTTTCTGATATGTCCGACAGTGCGGGAACACTCTGGATGGATATTGCCAGGCGTGATTGGTCAGACAGCATGCTGAATGCCTGTAGTTTATCCCGTGAACATATGCCCAGACTTTATGAGGGCTGTCAGGTAACAGGAAATCTAAGGCAGGAGCTGGCAGACCTGTGGGGGATGAAGGCTGTTCCCGTTGTTGCCGGTGCAGGTGATAACGCAGCAGGTGCAGTGGGTGTCGGTGTTACCAGGCCTGGTCAGGCAATGCTTTCGCTGGGGACGTCTGGCGTATTTTTCGTAGTCACTGATGGTTACCGGTCAAACCCGGAGCAGGCAGTTCATAGCTTCTGTCATGCTCTTCCTGATACCTGGCACCTTATGTCTGTGATGCTGAGTGCAGCCTGTTGTCTTGACTGGTTTGCAACAGTCTCTGGAGTTGAATCTGTTGGTTCCTTGATTGAAGAAGCAGAACAGAGCGGACGGTTTCACCCAAATCTGATTTTCCTTCCTTACCTTTCCGGTGAAAGAACTCCCCATAACAATCCGAATGCCCGGGGTGTGTTCTTCGGGCTGGATCATGGAACCACTCGTGCAGATATGGCCCTGGCCGTTCTGGAAGGAATTTCCATGGGGCTGAATGACGGCTATCAGGCGTTAATAAAAGCTGGCGCTGTTATTGATGATGTCACTCTGATTGGCGGTGGCGCAAGAAGCCCATTCTGGCGTCAGCTGCTGGCCAATATTCTGCAGAAACCACTGTCTTATCGGGCAGGGAGTGAGGTTGGCCCTGCTCTCGGTGCGGCCCGGCTGGCTAGGCTGGGTGTTCAGCCTGCCAGCAGCACATCTTTGGTATCGGACATCTGTCCAGTACCTGAAATGACACAGGTGCATTCACCTGATGCCGACGTGGCGAACCAATACCAGAAAAAGTACGAAAAATTCCGAACCATCTATCATGCACTTGAAAACGTGTTCTAAGCATCCACAGGAACATACACAATGACTCAAGAAATATTTCCCGGCGTAGAACCAGTAAGCTTTACCGGTAAAGAATCTGCTGACCCTCTGTCTTATCATTTTTACGACAAAGATCGGGTAGTGCTTGGTAAAACCATGGCAGAGCATCTGCGTCTGGCCGTCTGCTACTGGCATAACTTTTGCTGGGAAGGTAACGATGTATTTGGTGGTCCGGCATTTCAGCGCAGCTGGAAAAATGCTGACCCAATGACCGAAGCCCGCTTGAAAGCCGATGCTGCTTTTGAGTTTGCCGGCAAGCTTGGTGTTCCGTACTACTGCTTTCATGATACCGATGTGGCGCCGGCTGCAGAATCTCTTAATGAGCTTACTGAAGGCTTTAAGTCCGTCGTTGATTACCTGGGTGAGAAGCAGGAACAGACAGGAACCAGGTTGCTTTGGGGAACAGCTAACTGCTTCAGTCACCGCCGCTATATGTCTGGTGCGGCTTCCAACCCTGATCCTGAAATCTTTGCGTGCGCTGCCAATCAGGTTGCCCATGCTATGGAAGCGACTCATAAGCTGGGTGGTGAGAACTATGTTCTTTGGGGGGGGCGGGAAGGCTATGAAACCCTGCTGAACACTGACCTACGCCAGGAACGTCAGCAGCTTGGTCGTTTTCTGCAGATGG
Organism: Parendozoicomonas callyspongiae; assembly: GCF_023502345.1. Classification (GTDB taxonomy): domain Bacteria; phylum Pseudomonadota; class Gammaproteobacteria; order Pseudomonadales; family Endozoicomonadaceae; genus Sansalvadorimonas; species Sansalvadorimonas callyspongiae. The sequence continues at coordinate 15,458 of NZ_JAMFLX010000036.1, read as the reverse complement.
TTGTTGAACACAAACACAAGATTGGTTTCAAAGGCACTCTGCTGATTGAGCCCAAGCCCCAGGAGCCAACCAAACATCAATATGACTATGACGTTGCCACTGTTTATGGGTTTCTGAAGCAGTTCGGTCTGGAGCAGGAGGTCAAAGTCAATATTGAGGTTAACCATGCGACACTGGCAGGTCATACCTTCCAGCACGAAGTTGCAACCGCAGCATCCCTTGGCATTCTGGGAAGTATTGATGCCAACCGTGGTGATCTGATGCTGGGCTGGGATACCGACCAGTTCCCCAACAGTGTCGAAGAGATGACTCTGGCTGTTTATGAAATTCTGAAAGCCGGTGGTTTGAGCACGGGTGGTTTTAATTTTGATGCCAAGCTACGGCGTCAGAGTATTGATGCCAAAGATCTGTTCCATGGTCATATCGGCGGCATTGATACCCTGGCTCTGGCTCTGCTGAAAGCTGCTGACCTGATTGAGCAGGAAGCATTGCTTGAGATCGTAGCCAATCGTTATCACGGCTGGAGCAAACAACTGGGACAAGCCATACTCAAAGGCGACCACTCTCTTGATAGTCTGCGTAATCACGTCCTGGCGACTGATCTTCAACCACAACCCGTTTCCGGCAAGCAGGAATACCTGGAAAACTTGGTAAATCGCTTTATTTACTCTTGAAACATAGGATTTCATGCGGATGGCAATAATTGATATGTATCAATTATTGCCAAATGAGTTCAGAAAACATAAAGCGATTAATTATTTTCACAATTGTTTCAAACAAAAACGCACATAGCATTAAAACTGATGCTACACATTGCATTTCGCAAGGGGGCCTAAAGTGAAGAAAATCTTAGCTTTTATTATGGCAGCATTCTTTGCCATTAATGCTCAGGCATCTCTATTCGGTGGAGATGATGGCGAGCTGAAAATCGGGATGTCCATTGATGATCTCCGTCTTGAGCGCTGGCAGAAAGACCGTGATCTGTTTGTCGCCAAAGCGGAAGAGCTGGGGGCAAAAGTTTCTGTTCAATCTGCAAACGGTAATGAGCAGACCCAGATTTCCCAGATTGAAAACATGATTTCACGTGGTGTTGATGTTCTGGTCATTATTCCTTACAACGGCCAGGTGCTTTCCAACGTGATTGCTGAAGCCAAACGTGAAGGAATTAAGGTTCTGGCTTATGACCGTCTGATTAATAACGCTGATATCGACTTCTATATCTCATTTGATAATACCAAGGTTGGTGAACTTCAGGCCAGTGCCATTGTGAAAGCGGTTCCGGAAGGCCGTTACTTCATGATGGGCGGTTCTCCAGTTGATAACAACGCCAAGCTGTTCCGTCAGGGACAGATGAATGTGATCCAGCCTTATGTTGATGCAGGCAAGATCACCATCGTAGGTGACCAGTGGGTTGATTCCTGGCTGCCTGAAAATGCTCTGGGCATTATGGAAAATGCGCTGACTGCCAGTAACAACGATATTGATGCTGTTGTTGCTTCCAATGACGGAACCGCTGGTGGTGCGATTCAGGCTCTGGCTGCACAGGGTTTGGAAGGCAAGGTTGCTATCTCCGGTCAGGATGCTGATCTGGCAGCTGTACAGCGTGTCGTTGCCGGTACTCAGACCATGACTGTGTACAAGCCTCTGCATCTGCTGGCCCGCAAGGCTGCTGAAATTGCCGTTGAACTGGGCGATGACAAGGCTCCAGCTACCAATGCTGAGCTGGATAACAACCTGAAGTCCGTTCCCTCTTACCTGCTTGAGCCCATCGTTGTCACAAAAGAGAACGTGATGGAAACCGTTATCGCCGACGGTATGCACAAGAAAGAAGACGTATACAAGGTCAATTGATTCTTGCTGAGCTGCCGGCATAAGTCGGCAGTCTTTTATCTGAGCAGCTGATTTTCAAGGCGGTACTGTAATGAGTTATCTATTGGAAATGCAGGGGATTTCCAAAGATTTTTCCGGTATTAAAGCGCTTGATAATGTGTTTTTTAATGTGAAGCCAGCCGAGGTGGTTTCCCTTTGTGGTGAAAATGGCTCCGGAAAATCAACCCTGATGAAAGTCCTGACTGGTGTTCATCCTGCCGGGAGTTATGCCGGGGAAATCACTTTCAATGGAAAATCTCTTTCTGCCCAGTCAATTAAAGATAGTGAAGCTGTTGGTATTGCCATCATTCACCAGGAACTGGCGCTGGTGAAAGAACTGAGCATTATGGAAAACATTTTCCTTGGTTCTGAAATTCACAGTTATGGACGTATTAATTTCAATGCCATGCTGCAGAAAACCAGAGAGTTGCTGAAGCAGGTTTTTCTGGATGTTCCGCCTACTACATTAGTTAAACACCTTGGTGTTGGTCAGCAGCAACTGGTGGAGATTGCCAAGGCGCTTTCAAAAAATGCCAGCCTTCTTATTCTTGATGAGCCTTCTTCTTCTCTAACGGAAAGCGAAACCAAAATTCTTCTGAATATAGTTTGCAGCCTGCGTGAGCGCGGTGTGAGCTGTGTTTATATCTCTCACAAGCTCGATGAAATTATGGCGATTTCAGACCGGGTTTGTGTCATCCGGGATGGTCTGCATATCGCCACGAAAGAGATTGCAGAGCTGAATCAGGATCGCATTATTCAAATGATGGTTGGCCGGGAAATGGCCAATCTGTTTCCCAGGGAAGATCACCCGATTGGTGATGTTGTTCTCGAAGTGCGTAATTGCACTGCCCATGATCCTTGGGTGCAGGATATCAAGCGGGTTGATGATGTCAGCTTTACCGTGCGGGAAGGAGAAATTCTTGGAATCTCTGGTCTGGTAGGTGCTGGCCGGACTGAACTGATGCAGTGTCTGTTTGGTTGTTACCCCGGAAGTTATGATATTGAAATCCTGCTGGACAACAAACCGATCAAGGTTCGAAACAGCGCCGAAGCGCTAAGACAAAGGGTTGCCATGGTGCCGGAAGATCGAAAGCGTCACGGTATTATTCCTGGAATGAGCGTGGCCAAGAACCTCTCCCTGGCCAACCTTCTGAATTATCAGCAGAAAATGGACTGTATCGACAGCAGTCATGAGGTTGCTGATGTTCTCGAATATATTAAGAAACTGCGGGTGAAAACGGCCTCTCCAGACCTGCAGATCAAGAGTTTATCCGGTGGCAATCAGCAGAAAGTTGTTCTGGCCAAAAACCTGCTGATTGGCCCCAAAGTCCTGATTCTGGACGAACCCACTCGCGGTGTTGATGTGGGGGCCAAGTATGAAATTTATAAGGTTATGTTTGAACTGATCCGGGAAGGTATTTCCATCATCATGGTGTCCTCGGAGTTGCCGGAAGTCCTTGGTATCAGTGACCGCGTACTGGTTATGCATGAAGGTAAACTGAAAGGGAACTTCGTAAACCAGGACCTGACCCAGGAAATGATTATGGAATCTGCTTTAGGAAGTTGCAGTGATGCTTAAAACCGCAATCAGAAAAAATGCCAAGACCTATATGATGCTGATTGCCATGCTGGCAATCTGGTTTCTGTTCAGCTGGATGACGGATGGCAGTTATCTGACCCCCAGAAACCTGTCCAACCTTTTCCGCCAGACAGCCATTACCGGCATTCTCGCCATGGGTATGGTGTTTGTCATCATAACTGGTGAGATAGATCTGTCCGTTGGTTCCTTAATGGGGTTGCTGGGTGGCGTTGCCGCTGTTATGGATGTTTGGCTGGGTATGCCGCTCTATGTGACGATTATTGTTACGCTCCTGTGCGGTTTCCTTTTGGGCCTCTGGAATGGTTTCTGGGTGGCCTTCCGACATGTTCCCTCATTTATTGTCACATTGGCAGGAATGCTGGCATTCCGTGGTGTGTTGGTGGGGATGTCTAAGGGAACAACTATTGCGCCGGTCTCTTCTGGTCTGACTCAGTTGGGCCAAAGCTATCTGCCTGTTGGTATTGGTTATAGCGTGGCGGTTGCAGTTCTAGCTTTAATGGTTGTCAGTGCCGTGCGTGGCCGGAAATCCCGTGTGGAATATGGACTGCCGGTTCCAACAGTGGCTAAGGAAGTGCGGAAGCTGACTTTATTTGGTGTTGTGATTCTTTTCGCCACCTTCCTGATGAACAGTTATCGCGGCATTCCCACACCGGTTCTTATTATGATGACCCTAATCGGTGTGCTGACTTATGTGGCTAACAAAACTACATTTGGCCGCAGGTTGTATGCGATTGGTGGAAATATCGAAGCGGCTCGCCTTTCTGGGGTAAACGTGGAAAGGATGAAGCTGTTTACCTATGCCATGAATGGCACATTGGTAGCGGTTGCCGGTTTGATCCTGACGTCCCGCCTGGGGGCAGCGTCTCCTTCCATGGGTAATATGGCTGAGCTGGATGCCATTGCTGCCTGTGTAATTGGCGGAACCAGTATGGCTGGTGGGGTGGGAACGGTTATCGGCACGCTGGTTGGTGCTCTTGTTATGGCCAGCCTGGATAACGGTATGAGCATGATGGATATCGCTACCTTCTGGCAGTACATCGTGAAAGGAATGATCCTGTTGCTGGCCGTTTGGATGGATGTTTCTTCAAAGAAACAGGCTTGAGTTGTCAGCCCCCTCGGAGCGGGAAAGATGTGTCCCGCTCATTGCCTGGAACCTGATCGAGAGTAAAGCTATAAACAAAACGGCTCTGCAAAGATCAGACTTCAGCTACAAATTCAAAAGTGTCGCCAAGAAAGTGAGAGCGACTATATTCAACAGGCGTATTATCAGCCAGAAGCCCCCGACGTTCCATGACAATAACCGGGCTGCCTGCTTCGATATTGAGGTAATCGGCGTAGTTTTCTTCAAGGGCTACTGCTCGTAGCTTCTGGATAGCTTTGACTGGACGGCTTCCCGCTTTGGCCAGAGCTTCATAGAGTGAGCCGGTCACATCAAAAGGCGTGTCCAGGAACTGTCTTGGTACGACAGCATACTCGAGAGCGACAGGAGTATTGTCAGCCATGCGAACGCGGAACATGCGGACAACTTCAGAACCTGATGGCAGGTTAAGGCGGCTCTGTTCGTCCCGGCTGGCCAGACCAATGCCCCGTTCAATCCAGAGAGAGTCAGGGTGCTTGTCGACAGATTCAATAACTTCAGAAAAGCTGTTGAGACGATCGAGTTTATGAACCATCCTTTCCGCCACGAAGGTGCCTGCACCTTGTCGCTGAGTCAGAAGGCCCTCAGTGACCAGTTCGCTGATCGCACGTTTGACGGTTACCCGGGAAACTTTCATGTATTGGGCTATTTCCCGTTCCGCAGGCAGGGCAGATCCTCTATTGAGTACGCCATTGTCAATGGACTGTTGGATCAGGCTCTGGAGCTGAAGATAAAGAGGGGTGGCGTTGTCCTTCAGTGAATCAGGCTCACCAAAAATACGTTCGACCAGGCTGGTATGTGTGGCAGACAAATTCATGGCCTTTCGGGCTCAGTTAAGTGGGTGAACATTGGTTATGAACCGGCCAGCGAGCTACCGGTTTATAAGAAAGTCGAATGAATCTTACCCGGAAACAATAGACGCATTCCCATGAAATGCTGTCCGACTTTACTGGGGCGATCATACCAATTTCATAAAAGGTTTCATTTGTAACTTGCAGAAAAGGCCGCAAACAGGCGGTTTATAAGTGCTTCAGTTGATTTTAATCAATTGGATAGTGTGAACGTGACCTGTATTGGTACATGCTAGGTGCATGATAGAGCCTTTAAAGGTATTATCCATCGCGAAATTTAATGTCGCAGTTTCAAAGGTTCGCTGATAAAGAGTCCGCTATTCCTGTGAGGTTATTGGTTTTAGCAATAAAACACACTGGTATTGTGGGTATGTGCGGCTGCGGGAACTGTATACGAGTAATATCTGGAGAGAAGTGATGACCAAGATCGCTGAAATCCGGGGTCGCGAAGTCCTCGACTCCCGTGGTAACCCTACTGTTGAAGCTGACGTACGTCTGGAAAGCGGCCACTGGGGTCGTGCCTGTGCTCCTTCCGGTGCTTCTACTGGTTCCCGTGAAGCTCTGGAACTGCGCGACGGTGATAAGTCCCGTTACATGGGTAAAGGCGTACTGAAGGCTGTTGGTTTCATCAATGGTCCTATCCGCGAAGCCCTGATCGGTTTTGATGCTGCTGACCAGCGTGGTCTGGACGGCAAGATGATCGAGCTGGACGGTACTGAGAACAAGAGCCAGTTCGGTGCGAATGCTATCCTGGCTGTTTCCCTGGCTGCTGCCAAAGCTGCTGCTAACGCCAAGAATATTCCTCTGTACCAGCACATCGCTGAGCTGAACGGTACTGCCGGCAACTACTCCATGCCTGTTCCAATGATGAATATCATTAACGGTGGTGAACACGCTGATAACAACGTAGACATCCAGGAATTCATGGTTCAGCCTGTTGGCGCCAAGTCTTTCTCTGAAGCTCTGCGCATGGGCGCTGAAATCTTCCACAACCTGAAGAAAGTTCTGTCCGCCAAGGGTCTGAACACTGCTGTTGGTGATGAAGGTGGTTTTGCTCCTAACCTGGCATCCAACGCTGACGCTCTGGCTGTTATCAAGACTGCCGTTGAGAAGGCTGGCTACAGCCTGGGTACTGACGTGACTCTGGCTCTGGACTGCGCAGCTTCCGAATTCTACGAAGATGGCAAGTACAACCTGAAGGGCGAAGGCAAGATCTTTGAATCTGAAGCTTTCTCCGACTACCTGGCGAAGCTGACCGAAGAATACCCAATCATCTCCATTGAAGATGGTCTGAACGAATCTGACTGGGATGGTTTCGCTTACCAGACCAGGATTCTGGGTGACAAGATCCAGATCGTTGGTGACGACCTGTTTGTAACCAATACCAAGATCCTGAAGGAAGGTATCGAAAAAGGTATCGCCAACTCCATCCTGATCAAGCTGAACCAGATTGGTACTCTGTCCGAGACTCTGGACGCTATCAAGATGGCCAAGGACGCTGGTTACACTGCAGTTATCTCTCACCGTTCCGGTGAGACTGAAGACGCTACCATCGCTGACCTGGCTGTTGGTACTGCTGCAGGCCAGATCAAGACCGGCTCCCTGTGCCGCTCCGACCGCGTATCCAAGTACAACCAGCTGCTGCGCATTGAAGAAGAGCTGGGTGAAAAGGCTCCTTACCGTGGTATGGCTGAATTCAAGTAATCGCTTGAGTCGCTGCTAATGCCAGAAAAGCCGCTTGCTGAAAGGTAAGCGGCTTTTTGTATTGGAGTGAACCAGAATTTATCGCTTTTTAAGCTGATCCAGTCTTGCCTTGAGATTTAGGGTGGCCGACTGGTTCTGGAAAATTGTATTGGCTGCTTTATAGCGTTCAACCATATCTGGGTAGAATAATTTTAAGACGTTTGGGCTAATTCGGTCTGCTTCATTCGGGTTGTTTGCGGCGATTCTCTGCAGTTGGTTGGGCAAACTCTCTTGAAGGAGTGAAAAGTCGCTGCTGCTGATTTGTCTTGTGATTGCCAGTTCTCTGATTGCGGCTCTGGTCTCTACCAGATCTTTTACATCAGAAATTTGTCTTATGTATTGACTTAGCCCCCTGAAAGATGTGTCTGGCAATAACAAGATCTTTGTTTTGGCCTCCATGGGGGTGTTTCTGTGTTTAACGGGCCCCTTTGGTTTGTGTGTTGGAACATCAGGTAGGTTGTTTATTGCTTCCTGTAGTCTGGTTTCCTGAGTTTTATTTTCTGACTCTAGTCGGCGAAGGGCATCAGGTTTGGGATCAACAGCTTGTTGGCGTAGCTTTGGGGTTGCTGCTTTGCTTGGATTGGGTGTTTGTGCTTTCTGCCGAGAAGGAGTGGGTCTTGTTTGTTGGGTTGGTCTTTGGTTTTGCTTACTCTGATGAGAGCGCTGGTATTCAAGGACATCAGGGTCATTAGCCAGTTGCTCAAATGCATCGTCATCCAGATGCAGACCATCTATCAGGTCATCAATATCTTTGCTGGTAAAATCCTTTATCCCCTTTGCTTTTGGTTCAGGAGAAGCGTTGACGGCGTGACTGGTTGGGCTGCTTTCTTTTGGCCTTGAGGCCTCCTTAGTCTCTGTCTTCAAATCTGGAGGAGGGGGTGGAGGTCTTCGTGGGGAGTTGGCCTTCTTTTGTGTGGTTGCGTTGGTCTGATGTGAAGCAGTTTTTGAAGTGGACTGGGTTGACTTATTGCTGGGTGCCGCTGCTTGCTTCGAGGATTGTAATGCTGCCTGTTTGCTTGGAGCACTTATGGCATTGGATCTGGGAATTCTCTGTTTGATCTCTGCTGGTGGCTGGTGGCTGATGTGCCGAGCGGCAAGTAAGACAGTACTTGGTTTCAGGCTGCTGACATTTCTGGCCAGTTGAATCAGCTGCCTGCCATTGACCGGAAACAGGTTGCGAAAACCCAGGCGCCCTTTTTTCGCCTTTGGGCCTTCGGTCTGTTGGTGCTGATGGCTGGTGATGGCCTTATTTGAACCAATGTTTCCTGGGCCAAGCATAAGAAATCCCTTCTGTAGACCATTTCAGTATAAGAAACTTATATGAAGGGCGTGGCGAGTTATGAGTAAAAACATTATTGGTATGGCTTTATTGATTCGCATCAATAGTTATGGTGTACCAATGCAATACCATTGTCGCTCCAGTGTTCAGGTTGTGTCCAGATTAGCTAAAGGTTTTAGCCTGTCATCTGAGCGTAAAGTACTGGTGCAAGTATTCAGGTAGTCCACTTCCTATACAAAGGAAGGGTACCTTCACAAGATAAAGATCAGGTTTAAAACCTGGATACCGAATCTTGTGTGATGACACAAGGCTCTGACTAGACTGTGGGTTTAGTCAGGCTGCAAGTCCTCAGATTAAGGCTTATGCACCGGTAATGCTGGTGTTCTGCAGGCTTCAGACTGGTGTTGATAGCAAAAATGCCGACCTCTAAGTGAGAGGAATATCTGAAGAGCGTTTCGGACGATTTTCATATAAGCCGAAGCTAAGCAGGAAATCTGAGGAGTGGGACATTATAAATGTCTTAAAAACCATGGCTTAACAGACCGGTGAGTTCTGATATGTCATGGCAGGAATTTTGAATCCTGATGAGATCGTGTAACGACCTCATCTAGACAAACTGAAAAGCGAGAGTACGAAAATGATCCGTATCGCCATCAATGGTTATGGCCGCATTGGCCGCAACGTTCTGCGAGCTCTGTACGAAAATAATCGTACTGACGAGTTCAAAATCGTAGCTATCAACGATCTGGGCGATGCCAAGATCAACACTCACCTGACCAAGTACGATACTGTACACGGTACTTTCGCCGCACAGGTTGAAGGTGGCGAAAACGCCATGTTCGTTAACGGTGACGAGATCAAGGTTCTGTCTGAGCGCAACCCTGCTGCACTGCCATGGGCTGACCTGAAGGTTGACGTTGTATTTGAGTGCACCGGTGTATTCCGCTCCAAGGAAGCCTGTCAGGCTCACCTGGACGCAGGCGCCAAGAAGGTTATCATCTCTGCACCAGGTGCCAGCGATGTTGACGGCACTGTTGTTTACGGTGTTAACGAAGGCGTTCTGTCTGCAGACATGACTGTTGTCTCCAACGCTTCCTGCACCACCAACTGCCTGGCACCTATCGCCAAGCCTCTGAACGAAGCTCTGGGCATTGAGTCTGGCGTGATGACCACCATCCACGCTTACACCAACGATCAGGTACTGACTGACGTATACCACACTGACCTGTACCGTGCCCGTGCTGCGGCTCTGAACATGATCCCAACCAAGACCGGCGCTGCTGCCGCTGTTGGCCTGGTCGTTCCTGAGCTGAAAGGTAAGGTTGATGGCATGGCTGTTCGCGTACCGACCGCTAACGTTTCTCTGGTTGACCTGAGCTTCATTGCTGGCCGTGACACCACTATTGAAGAAGTGAACGAAATCATCGCCAAGGCGGCCGTTTCTTCCGAAGCTATGAAGCAGGTTCTGGCTGTGAACACCCAGCCTCTGGTTTCCATGGACTTCAACCACAGCCCATTCTCCTCTAACTTCGACGCTACCCAGACTCGCGTGCAAGGTCGTCTGGTTAAGGTTATGAGCTGGTACGATAACGAGTGGGGCTTCTCCTGCCGTATGCTGGACACTGCAAAGGCTCTGCTGAGCGCTTAACTGCCGAGAGCTTGCATAAATAGTGCCTTGAACAAAGCAGTGATGTGATGGGGGAAAGAATGGCTGAGCCGTTCTTTTCCCTTTTTTGCTATGGAAGTAGAACAGATATCCTGTTTCCAAAGAAAGCGGCTTCTCTTTATGAGGGGAAGGGGGCTTTTAATCGCTGCGTCCTTATTCAAAGCCGGAACATGGGTTCGACCTGCATTCCGGTTTCTAAGTTTCTCTAAGATTATTCGGTAATAAAATCATGCTGAGACGTACAAAGATTGTCTCCACTCTGGGCCCTGCATCTGAATCCCGCGAAGCGCTGACCAAGCTGATTGCTGCTGGTGTTGATGTTGTTCGCATGAACTTCTCTCACGGTGAGCCGGAAGAGCACATAAACCGTGCCAAGCTGGTACGCGAAATTGCTGAAGAACAAGGCCGTAACGTAGCAATCCTGGGTGACCTGCAAGGCCCCAAGATCCGTATCGCCCGTTTCAAGGAAGGCAAGGTTAACCTGGTTCCTGGTGAGTTCTTCACTCTGGATGCTGAACTGGATATTCACGAAGGTACTGCTCAGTCTGTTGGTATCGCTTACAAGAGCCTGCCAAACGATTGCAAGCCAGGTGATGTTCTGCTGCTGGACGATGGTCGTCTGAGCCTGGAAGTAGACAGCATTGATGGTCCTCAGATTCGCTGTAAAGTTCTGACTGGCGGTATTCTGTCAAATAACAAGGGTATCAACCTGCAGGGCGGTGGTCTGTCTGCACCGGCTTTGACTGAAAAAGACAAAAACGACATCAAAACTGCAGCCAAGATTGGTATCGATTACATGGCAGTCTCCTTCGTTCGTTGCAAGGAAGATCTGGACGAAGCCCGTGCACTGCTGGAAGCTGCTGGTGGTCGTGCTGCAATCCTGTCAAAGATTGAGCGAGCTGAAGTTGTCAATGATCTGTCCAAGCTGGAAGAAGTTATCGACGCTTCTGATGCAATCATGGTTGCTCGTGGTGATCTGGGTGTTGAGATCGGTGATGCTGAACTGGTAGGTGTTCAGAAAGAGATGATCAATATGGCTCGTCGCCTGAATCGGCCGGTAATCACTGCGACTCAGATGATGGAATCCATGATCGAAAACTCCCTGCCAACTCGTGCAGAAGTATTCGATGTAGCAAACGCTGTTCTGGACGGCACTGACGCAGTTATGCTGTCTGCAGAAACTGCAACCGGTCATTGCCCTCACGGTGTTGTAGAGGCAATGAGCCGTATCGCCAAAGCAGCAGAAAAGCAGCCTTCCGCTGTCGTATCTCACCACCGCATGGATATGACTTTCGAGCGTACTGACGAGACTATCGCAATGTCTGCCATGTACGCGGCTAACCATCAGGAAGGTGTAAAGGCGATTGTCTGCCTGAGTAAGTCTGGCCAGACTGCTCTGTGGATGTCCCGCATCAACTCCGCACTGCCAATCGTTGCACTGAGCCGCCGTGAAGAGACCCGTCGTCGTCTGGCTCTGTACCGCGGTGTGCATTGCCTGCCATTCGACATCTCCAGCGATGATCCTGAAGTTGAAGCTAAAGCTCTGGAGCTGGTGGTTGAGACTGTTGGTCTGAAGGCTGGTGACAAGGTGCTGATGACCCGTGGTACCAGTCAGGGTAGTACTAATGTGCTGAAAATCCTGACCGTTTAATATTAAGTAAAAGTTGCATAATGCATACTTAATTAAATATGTCCTCTGTGCATAAGCTTTATCATGAGGATATTGTTGGGAGGGGGGAATTGATTCCCTCTCTCATCTATTTTGATATTGCAGAACTTTCTTTATTTTTACCGATATTAAGCAAGTTGAAAACACATGGCCATGTGTGAAGTTAACCAAATTCTATAATAAAGTTAATTACAACGAGTGGCTCCATTGTTTATCCATGAAGAGCAAAGACTATAATCTCTATTGTTCAAAATAGCCAAGGAACCGAAGGTTTTCGACTCCTTGATTGCTATATGGCTATTAAGCTGTGCTGCCTGCATCAATAGTTATTGTTGAGCCTGTAATATTGTCAGCTGCTGGTGTCAAAAGAAACCCAACTGAGTTTGCTACATCATCTACAGTTGCCATACGGTTTAAAGGGCTGCGTCTTCTAATGCTATCTAGCTTTTCACCCTTTAAGGAGCTTGTCATAGAAGTATCCATGAATCCAGGTGCAACAGTGTTTACTGTGATATTAGCTCGGCCTAGCTCTCGCGCAAGAGACCGTGTAAATCCACTTAGTGCAGATTTAGTAGCCCCATAAACAGAAAGTCCATTGTAACCTGTAGTTGCAATAACTGAGCTGATATTAATAATTCTCCCGCGTTGTCTAATTAGCATAGATCTTGAAATATACTTGGTTAAGACGATAGGTGCTTGCACATTGACTCTGATTAACTCTTCGATTTGACTCTCGTGCATGGTGGCAAGAACTCCATCATGTCCGAGAGCTGCATTATTAACTAGGCCATAAATCACACCGTACTTAGATGTGATTTTTTTTGAAAGTGCTTTTATATCTTCGATATTGTTAAAATCAAAAACCTCATGAAACAAATAGTCTTGATACTGTTCTTGTAGTTCCTGATATTCAGAGGTTAGTGTCCTGCCAATTCCTACTACGGAGTACCCATTCTTAAGAAGGTGCTTGCATATAGCAAACCCTAACCCTTTAAAAGCACCTGTTACAACAACTAAATCCATATTAACCTCTCTTTATCTTACCACTATCATTTACATCAATTACATTGACAGTTTTGATGGAAACAGGGACTTTATAGGCGGCTAAATGCATCTTACAAAGTTTGATCAAGTCAGACTTGATTTTATTAAAATCAGGAGTATCAGCAACGATCTCGGCACATACTAAAGATCCCAAAATTGGATTAGGCTTGGAGTAAACTTTTGCAGCCTTAACTGTAGGGTCTAGTAAGAGAACGTGTTCTACCTCTTCGGGATGAACTTTGTTGCCACCAACATTAATAGCACCAGAATCTCTACCAAGAAAATATACTCGGTTATCGCGAACAGTCACTAGATCTCCTGTTGCAATATACCCATCATCCTGGAATATCTGTTGATTGTTTATATATTTCTGATCTTTAGTTTTGGGCTTGATGCAAAGAATGTTATCGCTATTAATTTTTAGTTTTACACCGTTCACCCCTTCATTAAGATACTTTTGAGGAAAGCCAGACTTGCCGTCAGTCACGGAAAATCCTACCCCCGCTTCAGTTGAAGCATAAACGTGCCGAATTCTTGATTTTGGGAATTTTTGAATCAAAGCCTTTAGAATGGTATCGTCTGAAATCTCACCGCCAAGAGTTATATTGAGAAAATTAAAGCTATTGCTATCACCATGCATTAGCAGCTTTCGCCAAAATGATGGGGTACCAGAAAGTGAATTACACATACCTCTGGATAGTACATTGATTACCCCAATCAGATCTTTGCTCTCATCTGGGATAATTAAAGTTGACCCTGATAGAGTAGATTGCAGATATACTTGTAGACCTGCAAATCTATATATGTCATATACTAATCCCCAAACGTATCTATTACCTGATTGAATATCAATCTTTGAAGAGGCACTCAAACTAGATAATGTGTGAGAAACTAGCTTGGGAATATTTGTAGTTCCTGAAGTTGGGATAATCCATTCAGTAACTGAGCTTGAGCTAACATGCTGATTATGGGGACCAGCGACAGGGATAATATTCAGATTGTCAGAGTTACAAAATACCTCATATGTAATCTTTGCTTCTTTATAAAATCGTTCATAAAGGTCTTCAGATATATCTGGGGCCAATAGAAGAATTCTGTTAACCACGCCATCAAGCATTGGAAGCAATACAGCTAGCTCACTCCTGCTGCGAGCCTTGATGGCGATAGAGGCACCTTTAAGAGTTTCTATCACAGATTCATTCTTTTTGGTCATCAAAACCAAATCACCGTAAGATAACTGCTTGCCTTGGAAAACAAAAGCAACTCTCTCGGGAGGAATAGACTCAATGAAAGATCTTAATACAGTCATATTATTCAGTAGGACTTATCTTTTCATAAATGGACACAAATTCACCAAAGGTGACCGGGTAGACTGGTTCATCCATCATTGCAAAGGGATCAAACCCGAGCTCTTCATCTAAAATTGCAACTAAGATGGCAAACCCTAAAGAATCTAAGCCACTTTGTAATAAAACAATGTCATCAGATAAATTATCCACTAAAAGCTTACTATCTGTTCTTTCCAGTGCATCGTGGAATGATTTAGTAATGGATTCTCTAATGTTTGTTCTTTCAGTCATATCATCTGCCTGTTTAAGTGTTTTTATCTAGTTAAAGATTAATTAAAGAAAATCATAAGATGGTAAATCGTTAGTTTTTTCGATTTTAAACACCATGCGAGAGTTTTCTACATTTTTAGAAACAACGAGGCCAGCTTGTATTTTATTACAATTGCCTATGGATAAATTTGGAAGCACGCACGAGGATGTGCCAAAAAAATTTTTATCACCAATAGTCGTATAACCAGTTATTTGAACATTTGGAGAAAACACGTTTTCACTACCAAGGGTGCAGTCATGTGGTAATGCAGATGAATAATTAAGAATGTTATTATCTCCAAGTGTTGTATTAGGGCCAATAATCACGTTAGGACAAATTATATTCCCTGAACCTAAAACTGCCGACGAAGAGACGATAGAGCTATTGTGGCAGAAGCCATCTATAGTCACTTTTTTATTTTTTAAGTTTTCGATGATCCGAGATCTAATTTTTAAGTCACCAATAGCGATGATTACTAAATCACCTTCATGAAAATTAAAGTTGTTTTCACTTCCAAGAAATGGTGCAGGAAAATTATACTGACTATATCTTTCCGTATTTACGTCAAAATACCCCTTTATTCTTAATTGATTTTTTATTTTATTGTTATCTTGGATGTAACCTGTTAATTCTGCGGCAAATCCACCAGATCCGATAATATAAACCTCTCTCATCTAAAAGTCCCCTTTACTGATTAACCAACACAAAAATCCAGGCAAGATCGGTACATTCACAAACTACAAATAATCCTCTGGCTTAAGTAGTAGCCGAAGGTTGTTGAGCCCAATGCAGTAAATTTCACAATGATCTACCCAAACTCAATTAGAAACTCATATAGCATATCCACCTCAGTAGAGCCTAGGGATAAGTCTTTCTTAGGAGAAAAATAAGTATATGACCTGTAGGAGTATGCGAAAAGGCACCTCCACCTGCTAGCACAGGATAGTATCACACTGAAATCTGTCCTGATAACTATCTCTGGAGCACGGCTAAAGCAAAA
>NZ_JAMFLX010000035.1 GCF_023502345.1 Parendozoicomonas callyspongiae | reverse complement strand
CAGCGCATCAGTCGCCACCCTGCCAAACAGGTCCATGACCTGATCCCCCGAAACTGGAAAAAGCGATTCGGGAGTAATCCGTTGAAAACACCTCTGGACAGGTAGGGGAAGTCCCCCCCCGTTGCTCGTCCGTTTACGTTCTTCCTGGGGACAACGGCAACATTGAAAACTTCAGTGCCTTGATAAATACCGGGGTTTACATCCTGATAAACAAATGGCTTGAGTTTATGAACTTTATTGAGGATAGCTCTTATTAGCATCAACGGTCGCTTTTGTTGTTTTTTTGTCCATCAACAAAAAACTATCAAAAGTGAGCCGTTGTTGCTCTTATCTCAAAATCAGTTCATTTTTACCCACAGTTATCCCTGAAGAGCCAAATAGTTGCGGAGTTTAACCAGGCAGCTTTCAGGATCAGCATGGACATACAGTTCAGCCATTACACCCAGATTGGCTAATTCAGACCAGTGAGAACGCAACATTTCGAAATTTTGGGATTTCTTCATGAGTTCCTTTACCGGTCAGGATATTAGCCCGGCAGCGCCTTTGCTTATACGACAGTTATTGTTTTGATTCTATGGGAAGTGGGGGCTGACTGGCTATAGATGGATGACCAGGATCTAATGTAATGCCCGCAACAGCATGAATAAGAAAAGCTGTGCACTTTTTGAATGAAATTATCCCGTACCTGGTGCCAAGAGCTAACCACTGATCGAAAACACATTCTCAATATTTTCCCCTGACGCTTTGCTCGGAAGCCTCAGGGGATTTTTTTGAAAATGCTTTCTTCTGAAATGAAAAGCAGAGAAAGGGAGCTGGTTAATTCACCAGAGAATGAATCTTGGTCTTGATCAAGTCGATTGCAATCTGGTTCTTGCCGCCACGTGGAATGATCAGGTCAGCGTGCTGGCGTGAAGGTTCGATAAACTGCATAAACATTGGACGTACGGTTGCCATGTACTGGCTGATAACAGAGTCCATATCGCGACCGCGACTGACGATGTCGCGCTGCAGACGGCGGGTCAGGCAGATATCCAGCGGAGTATCCATATAGAAACGCAGGTCAAAGGCTTCACGGATAGCCGGGTTCACAAACAGCAGAATCCCTTCAAAGATAATGACCTTGGCTGGTTCTACATGGCGGGTGTTCTTGGTGCGGTTGTGGTCTGAGTAGTCGTACTCGGGAACTTCAATAGACTCACCGTTCTTCAGCATTTTCAGGTGCTCAAGCAGCAGGTCGTGATCCATGGATTCCGGATGGTCGTAGTTAGTCTTGACCCGCTCGTCCATGGTCAGATGCGTTTGATCCTTGTAGTAAGAATCTTCAGAGATCATGCAGACATGTTCACTTGCGAACTCCTTGATCAGAGTTTCTGCCAGCAGACTTTTGCCAGAGGCTGATGCGCCGGCGACCCCGACCAGAATGGTTTTCTGCGACATGAGGCAATGAATCCTGAGTAGTCAAAAAAATGCGCCAAGTATAGAGAGTAACAGACTGCAAGGGCATTGCGCTTTATACATAATCATTAGGCAGTGTTGACATTGCTTGGAAATACATCCCACTCTGGGGTATAAACCTCCCATTTTGCAGCCGGTGTAGCATGAGCAGCCTGACCAATCCCTCTCGTCTTTTATTGCGTAATATCGAAGAACTTGACGTTTCCCGACTGTTGCTGGCTATGCCGCCTGCTGATTCAGTGATTGATGAGCTGGCCGGACTTCCGGAAACAGAAGTTCATGTTTTTACCACGCTGCTTGAAGTGCAGCAGCATGCCCAGCGGTCTCTTTCCCATGAGCATGTGACCTATGCCCATCAGCCCCGGAAGCCAGATGTCTCATTCGATGGCGTTGTTTTGTTTCTACAGAAAAGCCGCCCGTTGGTGGAAGCCATGTTGGAACAGCTGTGCCCGTTGCTTGGCGAGGAAGGTTATCTTCTGCTGGTGGGCGAGAATGGTTCCGGCATCAAGTCATGGAAGAAGCGGTTGGGGCAGTTTGGTGAGGTTGAAGTTGTCGACAGTGCCTGTCATTCTGGTCTTGTTCGCCTTTGTCCGTCGGCTGATATGCAGTCTGGCAAGGGTGATCTGGAGCAAACCACTTTCCAGATAAATGTTGCCGGTAAAGATGTTGAAGTGGTTTCTCTTCCAGGTGTATTCAGCCATGGGCGGCTTGATATTGGTACCCAGCTTCTGCTTGAGACGCTGTCCAGTGAAGTAATCCGGGGAAAAGTTCTCGATTTTGGCTGCGGAGCAGGTGTGATCGGCAGCTGGCTGGGCCTTCGCCACAAGCGGTGTCGCCCCTACCTGCTGGATGCTGATGCCCTGGCTGTTGAAGCTTCCCGTCGAACCTTGGCTTCGAATCAGCTCCAGGGCGAGGTAATTGCCAGTCACGGGTTGTCCGAAGTGAAGGGAAAGTATGACTGGATTATTTCCAACCCGCCTTTTCATGATGGTGTGAAAACCCGCTACGATGTCACGGAAGAATTTCTGCGCCAGAGTCGTGATCATCTGGTCAATGGCGGCCAGCTGCGTATCGTTGCCAATAACTTTCTGCGTTATCGCCCTTTGATTGAGGAGGCATTTGGTCACTGTGAAGAGCTGGCCCGGGGAAATGGCTTTGTGATCTATGGGGCGACGGCAGGCAGAGCCTTCCAGTCAGCATCTTTCTGACACATCCTTCCTTTCCTGTTTTCTACATACTCTTTGGTGTCAGGTTTTTTCTTGGGGAAACCTGACACTTGCCTCTGTGCTTCCCATCAAAATCTCAACCTGTTTGCCTCTTTCGACACCATAAGGCTGTTAATTTGCGGAGCAAAACTCCTCTGCCTATGTTGATGTGTAAAGGAACTGCACAGGTCTTTTGTCTCCTGGTTGGGGCTGGGCGTGAGTAGTGGCTGTTGCGGATGAAGCAGGAACAGGGAGTGGCAATCCGATGCGTTGGGTCGAAGAAGTCATAAGGGACAAAGCTCCCGATCTACTGAACTATCACAACAAGCTCTGGGTCAAGCTGACCAAGAATAATTTCAGTGGCAAGATTGCTCACTGGGCCAGGCAGACCTATGCCAAAATTTCCGACAAAGGAAAATCCATTAAAGAATATCTGCAGGAAACCCGCCTTCGCTTCAGGCGGATGGATCAGCGTAAGGTTAAGATTTATGAGGCGGTCTTCAGTACAGATCATGCTCTGAAGGATCTCGACAAAATGGTCAACCAGGGTAAGGCTAAGCATGTTAAAGAGTTGGCTGATCGAGTGCTTGAAGCCATGCAGAATGAAAAGCTTGAGAAGCAGCTTAGGGAACTGAGCAATAAAGCGACCAAGCGCATGAAAGTTGAGGAGAAGGCTCTTGGTGAACGAGATGCCGGAATTGTACAGAAAACCCGTGAGGCCAATCTCAGAGTTATCGATGAAGATCTAGAATATGCAGACCTTAACAAGCACTGGACTCAGGACTGGTATATCCACAATATGGTTCATGGCCATGGTGGACTGACTGAAGGTATTGCTCAGAAGTTTAGAACTGCAATGAGTCGTGAACCGGGCCGCGTCACCTACGAGCGGCGTGAGGAACTGTTAAAGCATGCTATGAATGAAACCAAGGAGGATCTTGAGAAAGAAGCGACAAGACTCGAGGAGCGTCTGCAGGCTAGAAGGGCCGATGCTGATATTGGCGATCATGCCATTACTCCTCAGCGCTATGACCAGCTAAGAGCGATTGCTGTTGTTGATGCGATTGACCATATCGACCAGTGCCTTGATGATGCAGTAAAACGTACCGAGTTTATGGAGGTCTACCATATTGCTCTTGGCCTCCCTGCATCAATTCGTGGAGAAGGGGTTAATCATAATCGTCGTCGCAGGTTCCGTGCGAGCGCAGGGATGAACCATCCCAAGCCTCCTGCACCCGGTGCGCCAAGTGCACCAAGGACTCAGCCTCCTCCTGATTTGTTGACTTCAAGTTTACAATCGTTTCAGTCGGCTCCCAGTGTAAGAGATTCCGGACTGTTATCGTCCACGCTGAGAAGGCCGCCGCCGGGATATCAGGCCCCACCTGTTTATAGTCCGCCCCTCAGATCGCCAGGTCGAGGCAACAACGACGATGGTGCTGGAACCCTAGTTTAAGAAAGTTAAACAAATGAAGGGCGGTTTTTTTTTGCCGCCTTTCATTTACAACTTGAGGTAGAAGGGCTGAAGCAACTTAACAAATTCAGCAGAATACCCATCTTTTGTATGAATACATATCTCCCTTTCACTGAATGACTCTGCCTGTTTCGAGAATGAGAGGATTTCTCGTGATACCGGCTTTTTCGTGGTTGGTTTCACACTGACTTGGCGCGCAAGTGCTAAACCTTCTTTCTTCATAGCTTCTATCAGGCGACAGTGTTCTGATGACGGAATCAAGACCTGAAACTGTCCATCTGACGTCAGAAGCTTACTGACTGCTTTCCCCAAATCTTCAAAGCTAAGAGTATCGTTATGCCTGGCCTGATGTCTCCTTGGGTCCTCAGATGGAGAATGGTTGGTGAAGAAGGGCGGGTTGCAGATAATCGTATCAAACTTTTCTTGAGTGCTTTTGGCGAAATCCTGAATGGACTGCTGATGCAGTTTGATGCGGTGTTGCCATGGGCTTTTTGCAAAATTGGTTTGTGCTTGTCCTGCTGTCTCACTATCCAACTCAACAGCTGTTATCTGGGCATGACTGCGTTGGGCGGCCATAAGTGATAGAAGACCGGTTCCAGCTCCAATATCCAGAATTGAACCACTTTCTTCCAGCGGGATGACTGCACCAAAAAGGCAGGCGTCTGTAGAAACTTTCATGGCGCAATTTTGCTGGTAGATCGAAAACTGTTTGAAGTGAAAGAAATGGTTTGGCGGCATGTTGTGAGATGTCTGGTCGTGTTCGTAAATGGTCGTTTAATGGTATTAAAATGTGACGTTTAATCTAAATTTTTGGAATTGGTACTATCCAATTACAAAACCTGTCATAGATCAATAAATGTTCATTTTCTAAGGCGTAAGGTTGCCGCAGGATTTAGATACGGTCTGTTACACGCGGGCCAATAATTGCCAAAGAGGAATTGAAATGGCTGCATTTTCTTTCTTTATGCCTCCAGTGAACCACATGGGTGAAGGCTGTCTCGAAGCTGCAATGGACGACATCATCAGCTTCGGTCTTAAGAAAGCTTTGGTTGTTACTGACAAAGTACTGAATGAAATTGGTCTGGTTGCTGACGTTACTGAGCACCTGGGTGCCAAAGGTATCACCAGTGTTATTTTTGATGGTACTCAGCCTAACCCAACCTGCGGAAACGTAGAAGAGGGTCTCAAGCTGCTGAAAGAAAATAACTGCGACTGTGTTATCTCCCTGGGTGGTGGTTCTCCTCACGACTGCGCCAAGGGTATTGCCCTGGTGGCCGCCAATGGTGGTGTGATCAAGGACTACGAAGGTGTTAACAAGTCTGCCAAGCCTCAGCTGCCTCTGATCGCAATCAACACCACGGCCGGTACTGCTTCCGAAATCACCCGTTTCTGCATCATCACTGATGAAGAGCGTCATGTGAAGATGGCTATCGTTGACAAGAATACCACTCCAATCATGTCTGTTAACGATTCCGAGCTGATGAAGGGTATGCCAGCATCCCTGACCGCTGCAACCGGTATGGACGCCCTGACTCACGCTGTTGAAGCGTATGTTTCCACTATCGCTACTCCGGTTACTGACTGCAACGCACTGAAAGCTATCGAGCTGATTGGTCAGTTCCTGCGTCGTGCCGTAGGTAATGGTGCTGACTCCGAAGCCCGTGAGCAGATGGCTTACGCTCAGCTGATGGCTGGCATGGCATTCAACAACGCTTCTCTGGGTTACGTTCACGCTATGGCTCACCAGCTGGGTGGTTTCTACGATCTGACTCACGGTGTTTGCAACGCAGTTCTGCTGCCTCACGTTTCCCGCTACAACGCCCGCGTTCGTCCTGAACGTATGGCTGATATCGCCGTAGCTCTGGGCGAAAACGTTCACGGCCTGACCGACGTCGAAGCTGCTGAGAAGGCTCTGTCTGCCATGCAGCGTCTGTCTGCTGATATCGGCATTCCTGCCGGTCTGACTCAGCTGGGTGTTAAGGAAGAAGACTTCGAAACCCTGGCTACCAATGCTCTGAAAGATGCATGTGGTCTGACCAACCCTAAGCAGGCTACCCTGGAAGAAATCATCGAGATCTACAGCGCAGCCATGTAACAGGCCGCTGGATTGACTGTGATACCAGAAACCGGCCCTTGTGGCCGGTTTCTTCTTTTCTGAGGCTGGCAAGAATCAGTCTGTCATTGCTTGAAAGCCCATCTTTCACCTAATAAAAACTAGTTTCTTTCACTGGAGTGTTTAGGTGCTTAAGCCTAACTGCTTTTGTAAGTATTCGGTGAACCCATGTCATATCCCGAGTTTTCAAGGGCTGTAGCAACATAGTTACTTCGTACCAAAAAAGAACTCCTCTGGTACCAAGGGATTGCGAGCTCAGCAAATGGGTTCACCGAATGTTTACCTGCTTTTGTAGTTATCTAAGTCTATGTATCTGTTTTTGCAGATAATTGCAGATCCTGCATAGACCTTATTCCCTAGTGAAAAGGTATTTCTACGACTGGAAAGTGACCGTGAATCACGCCAATCCCTTATACGAATGCTTGATTGAGGTCAATACCTTTTCCGCAATATTGATTATGATTCTCATTAACAAACAGAAAACCAAATGATTCGCAGGCTGCGAAAAAACATTTTGGTTTTTGCTAAAGCGAATGCTTCTCATTTTCGCTATAGTCACCACTTATTTTCGGTATCAGATACCGGAGTGAATGCCTCAAGGAGTTTCTGATGACAATGACACTGGGCGAGCTGGAGGTTGGCGATACTGGCCGTATCTCTGGCTATGCTGGCGGTGGCGGTTATCGCCGACAGCTGCTGGCCATGGGGCTAACCCCAGGTATTAACCTGAAAGTCGTACGACGCGCCCCCATGGGTGATCCGGTTGAGCTGGAGGTTAGAGGCTTCAGTCTGAGCCTTCGTCGCAATGAAGCCCAGTGTGTACTTGTAGAAAAGAAGGAGTCTTGCTGTGACACAGGCAACTGTTGCGGTTCTCGGTAATCCGAACTGCGGGAAGACCACACTCTTTAACGGTCTGACTGGAGCAAAACAACAGGTTGGTAACTGGCCTGGCGTGACTGTCGAGAAAAAGACCGGTTTCTATGATTTCAAAGGCCAGCATGTTGAGCTGGTAGACCTCCCCGGAACCTACTCCCTGGATGTTGGTATCGGCCAGACAGCAATTGATGAAAAGCTGGCCCGTGATTACGTTCTTGCCAACGAGGCAGATCTCTATATCAATATTGTCGATGCTGGCAATATCGAGCGTAATCTTTATCTGACTACACAGCTGCTGGAAATGGACCGCCCTATGATGGTGGTTCTGAACATGATGGATGTGGCTGATGAGAAGGGTATCAAGATTGATGTTGATGCGATTGCCAAACAGCTGGGATGTGCCGTTGTACCCGCTATAGCCAGCAAGTCCAATGGTCTGGAGCCGTTGAAAGAAGCCATCTTCAGTTATCTGGAAGGGCGTAAAGATCAGCGGATCAATGTCACCTATACCCCCGAGCTGGAAACAGCCCTTTCTCAGCTGGCACCTGCTGCAGAAAGTGATGCCAAAAAGCTGGATGTCGATTCTCGCTGGCTCGCCAGTCGTTTGCTGGAAGGTGACCAGAGCCTTGAGCGTCTGGTGACCAAGGATGTGATGGCAGAGGTCATTGGTGCCCGCAATGAGCTGCATGCCGCCAATGATGAAGAAGTTGACATTCTTTTTGCAGACGCGCGCTACAAGTTTATTGACAGCTTGATCTGCGACGCTGTGCTTCGTAGCCAGAACGTCAGCCAGTCTGTGACTGCCAAGATTGATTCCATCGTACTGAGCCGGGTGTTCGGCCTGCCGATCTTTTTCGGCATTATGTACCTGATGTTTATGTTCTCCATCAATATTGGTAGTGCCTTTATTGATTTCTTCGATATTCTGTTCGGAACGGTGTTCGTTGATGGCCTGCGCCATGTTATGGAAGGCTGGGGAGCTCCTGAATTCCTGACCACGATGCTGGCCGATGGTATTGGTGGTGGTATTCAGACGGTATCGACCTTTATTCCTGTTATCGCTTGCCTGTACCTGTTCCTGTCTCTGTTAGAAGACTCCGGTTATATGGCGCGTGCAGCCTTCGTCATGGACCGGGCCATGCGTGCTCTGGGTCTACCGGGCAAAGCGTTTGTTCCTGTAATCGTTGGTTTTGGCTGCAATGTACCAGCGGTAATGGCGACGCGTACGCTGGAGCATGAGCGCGACCGCAAACTTACTATCCTGATGAACCCGTTTATGTCCTGCGGTGCCCGACTGCCAGTGTATGCACTGTTTGCAGCGGTATTCTTCCCGGAAAGTGGTCAGAACGTGGTTTTCGCCCTTTATATTACCGGTATTCTGATCGCCGTCCTGACAGGCATGATCATGAAGAAAACCCTGTTACCGGGTGAGTCCACTCCCTTTGTTATGGAACTGCCCCGTTATCATCTGCCGACATTTAAGGGAATGATTCTGCGCACCTGGGATCGCCTGAAGTCCTTTATTGTCCGTGCCGGTCAGACGATCGTACTGGTTGTTGCGGTTCTGGGTGTTCTTAACTCCCTGGGTACTGATGGTTCTTTCGGCAACGAGAATACTGAAAAGTCTGTACTCAGCCATATCGGTCAGAGCATTACCCCGGTCTTTGCCCCAATGGGTCTGAAAGAGGATAACTGGCCAGCGGCGGTCGGTTTGTTTACAGGTCTGTTTGCCAAGGAAGCTGTTGTGGGAACTCTGGACTCCCTGTACACCAATATCGCAGATGAAGGTGGGAACGATACTCACTTCAGTCTGATGGGTGGTATTGCAGAAGCTTTGGCAACCATTCCGGAAAACCTGTCTGGTATCGTTGATACCCTGGCCGATCCTCTGGGTCTGGATGTTGGTACAACCGATGACATTGAAACCGCAGCCGATGAGCAGGGTGTCAGCACGGGTACCTATGAAACCATGCGTACCCAGTTTGGCAGTGAGGCTTCCGCATTTGCCTATCTGTTAATGATCCTTCTGTATGCCCCCTGTGTTGCAGTAATGGGTGCCGTCAACCGTGAAGCTGGCCGTGCCTGGATGTGGTTGGTGGGTGCCTGGTCAACCTATATGGGGTATACCGCTGCGACTGTTTACTATCAGACAGTCACCTTTAGCCAGCACCCTGGTACCTCTACCAGCTGGTTGGTAGCAATGGGTGTAATTTTCGTTGGAGTTATGGTGGTTCTGCGCAGAGCAGGTCAGCGAGAAACTCAAACATCTCAAATGACAGGAGCTGTTGGTGCTAAGTGATATTCGCCGCTACCTGATGTCACGGGATCAGGCCAGCCTCTATGAGCTGTCCAATCGCTTTAATGTTGAAGAGAGCGTGATGTCAGGGATGTTGAGCCACTGGATTCGCAAAGGGCAGGTGACCAGGTCACAGGCTCCGTGCGACAAGGCTTGCGGTGGATGTGATAAGGCAAATGTCGGAGAGTGGTATTGCTGGGTCACCAGAAAGGAAGCCACAGGTATGATCTCATTTGCCTGCACTAAAGACTAACTGCTGTCAGCCTCCGCCTCGGCCTATAGGGTGAAGCAGGGGTAGAAAATAAAGCTGTCGCAACCTTTCAAGGGGCGACAGCTTTTTCTTTTTCTTGCGCGGCTTGGCCGTCGACTCATCTTCTTCAGAGAGCTTCTCTTTCTGGTTATCTTCCCTGCTTTCTTTGGTCACAGCTGGCAGAGCATCTGCTTTCACCACGGATTCTGTGATTTGCCCCTCGCTACTGTCGTTACAGGAAGAGGAAATGGAGTTGTCTTCTGTGACTGGTTCAGTAGGGCTTTCCGCGAGTTTCTCGGACATGGGAGCAAGGGCGCAGGCCTGCAGGCTGGCACAAAGAATGGCTGCTGTGGCAAGCCTCAGCAGTGGCAGAAGTAATGGCGTGGTAACTCCAGTCATTTATTGGTGCTTGGCCGAATTAGATAGACGAGTCTAGGCCAAAGGAAGAAAGTCAGCCGAGAAAAGGTGTTTCGAAGTGTAGGGGTTGAGAATGGAACATAGGGTAGTTCTGTAATGGTTTGTAATGAGGAATGCTGACCGCGTCGAATTTGTGGATTCTGAAGACCTGCAGCTTCCCTGCTGCATAAAAATTATAACTTTAGGAAATCATTTAAGCCGAGGTAGGTTAATTGCAGCCATCATTTAGATGACTTCAATTTTACCATGATCATCGCAGTGCCCATCGTGTACATGGTGTAACCGGCCATCCACTAAATAGTCAAAGTGATCCCCGTGGGGGACTTTCTCATGCCCGCACCTCGAACCATGAATGTGCCCGGAATCTGAACAGCTATGAACCGGGGAGCACCCGTCAGGGTTGGTATCGCTGACATCTATAACATGCTCTTCATAATAATCTTTATTTGGGTGATGCAGATGACCATCGTGAATATAGTCAATGTGTCCATTATGTCTGATAGCAGTGTGCCCACATCCTTCTCCATGGACGTGTTCCGGGTGAGAGTGGGTTTTATGCTGACTCATGGTAGACCTCACATAACGGGATACAGCTCAATGAATCTAGATGAGCAAGGTGGTCACGGCAACCCCTTGGGAAGTCGGAATTGTTATAACGCTTAGGTGTGGCATAGATTTGAGGTATAACTTACTTAAGTGTAAGAGCCTGTTCATAATCTTTCGCAGATAGCGAAAATGACGAGAAATATCCTGTTTGTTTGGTCTTGTGAGGCACATAGTGGTTCTATGTAACGAGCAAAAGCGGAGAAACAGGTGCTTTTATTCAGCATTTGCAGCCTGCGATAAGATTATGAACAGGCTTTAAGAATCTCCCAAAATCCTCTGACACCATTCCAGCTCAAGACAGTTATCACAGATCCTTTCAATATGCGGATAGGTATGCATGGACAGCCCGGCTTTCCTGGCAAACAACACCTGCGGCAGAAGAGCCAGATCAGCAACCGTTACCTGTTCACCGAAGCAGTAAGTTCCGGTTCTGGCCTGGGTCGCAAGTAAATGCTCCAGATGAGAAAAACCTTCTTTTAGACAGAGCATAAGCCAATCCCGCTGGCTGGCTTTATCCATCCCAAGCTCCTGCTCCATATAGCGGCTGGAAAGACTGTGCTCCCAATGCAACAGATCACGGGCAATCACATGAACAAAGCTTCTGACAGCAGCACGCTGGGCAATATCTGCCGGATAAAGCGCCATATCGCTGTAGCATTCTTCAAGGTACTCAAGAATGGCAAGGGGCTGAGCCAGACAGAGGTCATCGGTAACGAGTGAGGGCAGCTCTTTAACTCGGCTGGGGACTTCATCACGACCGGCTGAAAGGTTGATGATCTCTTGATCCAGCTGCTTGGCAGCCATAACCAGGCGAATCATAACCGAGACAGGAGTGACAGAACTTATATAGAGTTTCATCCAATTCTCCCCAGCATTAAGTGCCATTTAATACGACTTTACTCCCTCCCCCCTCGTATCGTAAAGAGAACAAAGCCATCAAATGCTCTGGCGATATTGCTCTTTACTCTCCCCGGTAATTACTGGATACTTTTTTCGTATAAGCGTTAAACGTCTCGCATCAAATAACAACTAAGCAACCTTCACCCGCTTATACACTTTCATAACTATTAGTTAGGACCAAAAGGCTCCGGCAAATTTATGCGTATCGAAAGTGATATAAAACTCGGCTTCAAAGATGTTCTGTTCCGTCCCAAGCGCTCCACCCTGCGCAGTCGCTCACAGGTAGAGTTAAGCCGAACTTTCCGCTTTATGCACTCAGGGAGAGAGTGGACAGGCGTCCCCATAATTGCCGCCAATATGGATACCGTCGGCACTTTTGAAAAAGCCCGCGCACTGGCCGAACATAAAATGATCACGGCCATTCACAAACACTACTCCGAAGCTCAATGGGATGAGTTTCTCGAAAATGCCGATGAAGATCTGTACCACAGGATAATGATCAGTACCGGCACCTCCGACAACGACTTCGACAAACTCTGCAACCTGCTGGAAAGACACCCGCAGCTGTACTTTATCTGTATAGATGTCGCCAACGGGTATTCCGAGCATTTTGTTTCATTTGTGACCAAAGTCAGAGCCTGTTTTCCAGACAAGGTCATTATTGCCGGTAATGTGGTCACAGGCGAAATGGTGGAAGAACTTCTTCTTGGTGGTGCCGATGTGGTCAAAGTTGGTATTGGCCCCGGCTCTGTCTGCACAACACGGGTAAAAACCGGTGTCGGCTATCCACAGCTTTCCGCCATTATCGAATGCGCTGACGCCGCTCACGGGCTGAGTGGCCAGATTATCGGTGATGGTGGCTGTACCTGTGCCGGAGATGTTGCCAAAGGCTTTGGTGGCGGCGCTGACTTTATGATGCTGGGTGGCATGCTGGCCGGGCATGACGAGTCTGGCGGTGAAGTTGTCCAGGAAGGTAGTGAGACCTTCAAACGGTTTTACGGTATGAGCTCTTCCACAGCCATGGATAAACACTCAGGCGGCGTGGCTGGTTACCGGGCATCAGAAGGGAAAACAGTTAAAGTTCCTTATCGCGGACCTGTGACCAACACCGTTCAGGATATCCTTGGTGGTGTACGTTCAACCTGCACCTACGTTGGCGCCGCAAAGCTCAAGGAACTGACCAAACGCACAACCTTTATACGGGTACAGGAACAGGAAAACCGTATCTTTGGTGCTGATTAAATAATTAAGCCACCACAAAAAAGGCACCATCAGGTTGCCTTTTTCATAACCGTAAAAAATCAATAAATCGCGGTCATACCACGCTCAGTAAATATCGCCTTCAGACACTGCATCAGCTCATCGGAAGGCGGCTTTACCTCATCGAGTTCGTACTCGTCCTTCAACATATCCCATTTGTGTTTGCCCAGGCTATGGTAAGGCAGAAGCTCAACCTTCTCGATATTTTTCATTGGCTCAATGAAATCGGCCAGCTGAACAGCATACTCTTCTTTGGTCGTATAACCTTCAACCACAACATATCTCACCCAGGTTGGCTTATTGATTTCATCCAGATAACGGGCAAAGCTCAGCACCCGGTCATTCTTTACCCAGGTCAGTTTCTCATGCAGATCGTTATCCATATGCTTGATATCCAGCAGAACCAGATCTGTGTTATCAACCAGATCGGCAATAGGCGGAGTAATACTTTTTACATAACCATTGGTATCCAGGCAGGTATGAATACCTTCGGCTCGACACGCCTTGAATAGTTCTGCAACAAATTCAGGCTGTAGGGTTGGCTGGCCACCACTGACGGTTACCCCTCCAGTCAGAAAATGCTTTACAGCCAGTATTTTTTTCATCAGTTCATCGACTGTCACCATCTCGCCTTCTTTCAGGCTCCAGGTATCCCGGTTGTGACAGTAGCGACAACGCATAACGCAACCTTGGGTAAAGACGACAAAGCGAATTCCAGGGCCATCAACTGTGCCAAATGAGTCCGTCGAATGGATACGACCTAACATGAAAACTCCAACAGCTCATCCGGTATGAGAATAATCAAAAAAAGTACAGATCTGAAGCCTGCTTTCAGGAAGGAAACACCGGAAGGATGAAAACCGAAATCCTACCCTTGCTTAATCATTCCTACAAGTATGAAACGGGTATGGAACGGCAAAATTATTATTATTGAACATACGTACCAGCTAATTAAAACGGCATTTGTCGAGCAATTACGCACCACCACCTAAACAATCAAGGCAAACGCGACAAAGCCAAAAAATAAGCAATTTCGACTCGCACCTTTAGGTAATGTTACCTATGTTTGCCCACTTGGCCATTGTCTAGTATTCGCGCCATAAAGATTTTAAAAGTTACAGGACGTCATCCTTCGGAGGACGAAATGAGCAAGTACCTCTACCAGACCGTCTACGAGGAATTTACCGGTTTGAAACCCCCCGAGCCGACTGATAATAAGCAACGCCGAAAGCGTGGCTATGGACACCCCTATCGAATGCGCCTGAATATGCAGGACGCACCCGAAGAGAAAACCCAGAAAAAGCCCGAACGCAGAAACCAGTTTGGCCAGCCAATTAACAGCGCACGAGCTAAAAACCGTGATTCTCAGGAACAATCATCAAATCAGATGATGGCTCCGCAGTTTAACATGAAAAAAACTCGCGCCCCCCGGGAGCAAAGAGAACCACGTCCGCAAATGCAGATGGCCATTCCAGATGAGCGTAAAGGGTCTGTAGTAGCACCAAAAGTGACGTATAAAAAACGTCGACGTTTTTCTGTTG
This sequence comes from Parendozoicomonas callyspongiae, assembly GCF_023502345.1. GTDB lineage: Bacteria > Pseudomonadota > Gammaproteobacteria > Pseudomonadales > Endozoicomonadaceae > Sansalvadorimonas > Sansalvadorimonas callyspongiae. Next base: position 19,617 of record NZ_JAMFLX010000035.1, on the reverse strand, counting down.
TTAAATCTTCATCCGAAGAAACGACACAATCTTAAACTGCACCAACGTTTCAAACAGTTAATTCAATTTTGTGATTCGCCGGTAATTCACTGGAGAAAAAACTGTTTGTCATAAAAAAGGCCTTACCCGGTTTAATTGGGACAAGGCCTTTTTGTTTTAATTAAAACTACAGTGCAGAAACATATTGAATCATAACGCCAGCAGCAACAGCTGAACCGATAACACCAGCCACATTCGGACCCATGGCGTGCATCAGCAGGAAGTTATGAGGATTCGATTCAAGTCCCACCTTATTGGAAACCCGCGCAGCCATAGGCACAGCAGATACACCGGCTGAACCAATCAGCGGATTAATCTTGTGCTTGCTGCTCAGCATATTCATGGCTTTTGCCATCAGAACACCTGCCGCAGTGCCGATACAGAACGCCACGATACCCAGAGCAAGAATACCGAGGGTTTCAGCCTGCAGGAACTTGTCAGCCACCAGCTTGGAACCAACTGACAGCCCCAGGAAGATGGTCACGATATTGATCAGTGCATTCTGAGCCGTACCTGACAGACGATCGACCACTCCACACTCTCGCATCAGGTTACCGAAACAGAACATCCCCAGAAGTGGCGCGGCATCCGGCAGCAACATGGCAACCAGCACCAGCAGAACCAGCGGGAACATGATTTTTTCAACCTTGTTCACATTACGCAGCTGCACCATTTCAATCTTTCGCTCTTTCTCGGTGGTCAGAGCACGCATGATGGGTGGCTGTATCATCGGAACCAGAGCCATATATGAGTAAGCTGCTACCGCAATAGCACCCAGCAGTTCCGGTGCCAGCACACTGGACACATAAATAGCTGTCGGACCATCAGCGCCACCGATAATACCGATGGCAGCCGCCTGGGCAATGGAGAAATCCATAACCCCCATCTGGGTCAGACCAATCGCACCCAGTACAGTGGCAAAAATACCAAACTGTGCCGCCGCTCCCAGGAACAGCGTTCTTGGGTTAGCCAGCAACGGGCCAAAGTCAGTCATGGCACCCACACCCATAAAGATCACCAGGGGTGCAATCCCACTGCCAATCGCTACGGAGTAGAAGCTGTACAACATACCATTGTTGTAATTCAGATTATCCGCCAGAAGTTGTGCAGCCAGCTGCACCTGCGCTGGCGCATTGGCATAGGCTTCAGACAGTTCCTTAACCCCCGTAGAGGAGAGATTAAGAATCCGTGCCAGATCAGCAACCTGCTCCGGCACCTGCATATGAACCAATTGTTCTACTGCACTGAAGGCCAGACCGGCTTCAGGAATATTTGCGAGAATACCTCCAAAACCAATAGGCACAAGCAACAGAGGCTCAAACTTCTTATTAATAGCCAGATACAGCAACCCGAAGCCGATTGCGATCATGATGGCCTGGCCTGGCGAAAGGTTGGCAACACCAGAGCCTTCCCATAAGGCAATTATCTTTTCCATGACAGACTCCTTATACCAGGCTCAGCAGCTCATCGCCGACCACAACCTGATCGCCCTCTTTCACCCGAACACTGCTGACAGTACCCGCCTTGGGAGAACGAACCTCGGTTTCCATCTTCATGGCTTCAAGAATGACAACCACATCCCCTTCTGCAATCTGCTCACCAGACTGAACATTCACTTTCCAGATATTTCCCGCCAGAGGAGCAGGCAGTGGTTCGCCGCCACCTACCGGAACAGGCGCTGCTTCGGAAGCTGCAGCCGGTGCGGCAGAAACAGCCTTGATACCGGTGATATCACCGCCCTCACTCACCTCAACAACATATTCCGCATTGTTGACGTTAACGGTGTAAACCTCAGGCTTGCCAACGTCCTTCGCCACCAGCTCCTGACCGGTTGGCACAGGTTCAAAGGCATCGGGGTTACCACGATTTTCAAGGAACTTGAGACCAACTTTCGGGAACAGAGCCACAGTCAGAACATCATCAATGGTATTTTTAGACAGGGTGATTCCCTTCTCTGCGGCCTGTTCTTTTACTTCCGCTTCCAGCTTATGCATTTCCGGCTCGAGTTTGTCGGCCGGACGACAGGTCAGAGGCTCTGCACCATCTAATACACGTGCCTGCAGTTCAGCATCATAAGCTGCTGGCGCGGCACCATATTCTCCTTTAAGAATACCCTGGGTCTCTTTGGAAATATTCTTGTAACGCTCACCGGTCAGAACATTCAGAACAGCCTGAGTTCCAACGATCTGCGAGGTTGGTGTAACCAGTGCGATATGACCAAGATCCTTACGCACCTTGGGAATCTCTTCCAACACTTCATCGAAGCGGTCAGATGCACCCTGCTGTTTTAACTGGTTTTCCATATTGGTCAGCATGCCACCGGGCACCTGGGCAACCAGAATACGGGAATCCACACCGCGCAGCGCACCTTCAAACTTGGCGTACTTCTTACGTACAACACGGAAGTAAGCGGCAATCTCTTCCAGCTTATGGATATCCAGACCGGTATCACGGTCAGTACCCTGCAGGGCGGCAACAATGGATTCGGTCGGTGAATGTCCGTAAGTCATGGACATAGAGGACACAGCGGTATCAACCCGATCTACACCAGCTTCGATAGCCTTCAACAGCGTCATGGAAGAAAGACCAGCTGTCGCATGGCAGTGCAGCTGCACTTCCAGGCTGGTTTCTTTCTTCAGGCGGGATACCAGATCATAGGCCTCGTAGGGAGCCAGAATACCGGACATATCCTTGATACAGATGGAATCGGCTTCCAGGTCTTCAATACGCTTGGCCAGATCCACCCACATATCTGTGGTATGAACCGGACTGGTCGTAAACGACAGTGTACCCTGAGCATGAGCGCCTTGCTTCTTAACCGCTTTCATAGCCTGCATCAGGTTGCGCGGGTCATTCATGGCATCAAAGACACGGAACACATCCATGCCGTTGGCCACCGCACGTTCGACAAAACGATCAACGACATCGTCAGCATAATGACGATAACCGAGAAGATTCTGACCACGCAGCAACATCTGCTGCTTGGTGTTGGGCATGGCTTTTTTCAGCTCACGCAGACGCTCCCATGGATCTTCCCCAAGAAAGCGGATACAGCTGTCAAAGGTGGCACCACCCCAGCTTTCGACAGACCAGTAGCCGATCTGGTCCAGCTTTTCAGCTATAGGCAGCATATCGTCCAGACGCATACGCGTCGCAAACAGCGACTGATGGGCATCACGCAGAACGAGATCAGTAATACCAAGCGGCGCTTTAGTTGCGTTCATCCTCTTGAACTCCCCCAGGAATAATAATTATGACGATGTCTGTTAACGACGGCGTTCCCGGTGCTGGCGTACAGCCTCACCGATAACGGCCAGTAGAACCGGGTCGGAAGCAGGATCATTGGTTCCTGCCACGGGCACAGCAGACCTCTTGGGAGCCGGTGCAGGCTCTTCCGGGGCGATGGCCAGTACAGATTTCGACATCAGGCTCGTGGCAAAGACCAGAACGGTCAGAAAAGTAAAGACGAAGCCCATGCCGTACAACATCAACGACAGGCCTTCATTCATGAGTTCCGCTTGGGACATGGCGCACCCTGTTATGGTTTTTCCTGTCCATCAGGCCGGTTTTTATAGTTTGCTTGCGTTGTACACAATTTTGCCGGCTGATAGTTTTATCATTGGATATTTGGGAGCAGGGAGTGGACCTGAACCCGTGGCCATTGTACCGAAATAGGTGTTTGGCGCAATAATTGCCTAACAAACAAATGACTTAACGCAAACTATGTAGAAGAAATACGACTCCGACACCCTCTATATCACTTGATTTGTACTGAACCGACTTTCGAGATTTCCGTCTACACTTGCCCTCCCCTATAACGAGCCAGATCGCCATAAATATGAAGCGTTGTCGGTTTTTCTGCTGTTTATTATCCTTGACCCTGTTGGCTCTTTCTCACAGTTCAGAAGCTGTTCTGACACGGCCTAAAAAATCCGTGACCACTCCATACAAAACAGCGAAGGCGATAAGCAGCACCAGAAAAGATAAACTTTCCCCTGAAGAGGAAGACTGGTCGTCCTTCTATACATTTCTGAACTCCAGAGACAACTGCGAAGAAATGAAAACCAAAGCGAGTCAGCATGATTTTGATATGGTTGAAGTGGGCTTGCCCGAATCTGTGCCGCCTGACTATTACTCTCTGACAGTACTTCATACTCAAATGAGCAGCTTCCGGGCACACCTGCAAGATTGGCTTGAAGAGTATGGTTTTGAGCGCCCCCCAGTCATGAACGGCTATGAAAATGGCAAGTTGCCCAAAAACGCAAACTCTGAGTTAAGAACCTACTTAAACGATCGTGACCCTTTGCTTCTTATTACACTTTCTCATTTGGTTCATTTGGTTCGTGTGGGAGATTACAATATCAGTGCTAGAGAGATAGCTTACTTTGAACTCTCCCTTCTGTGGATTGAGCAGATACTATATCCTGCCGGGCTTAATCCTTTCGACTGGGAAAAGGAATACAGCGATTTTCTAGATAAATATCATACTTATAAATTTAGACAAACTTTCCCTTCTGCCAGCTCTGAAAGTGAACTCAAACATCTTACAAAAACTACGGCGATGACAGATGATGCACGTAAGCTGTTGCAAGAATATCTATTCATTAAAGAGTATCCTCCTTTTCATGAGGACAACCTGGAATTATTCACTCTTTGGAACGCCGCCGTTGCAATTGATGATGTTTGTATGCAGGTATCAGAATTAGATAAAACTTGCGATCCGCTTGGAAAACACCATGTACTCTTTACCCTTAAATCCGCACTTATGGGTTCTTATCTGGATGAGGCAGAACAACTGCTTACTATTTTCTGGTTAAAGCTTTCGGAAATCAGATCAAAACGTACAACCACATGGCTACGAGAAGTGCTGGAATACAGACCCAGTGGAGTACCAATATCAAATAATGAGCAAAACACAAGCAATGCAATAAATTGGCATATACCTACTAATCAGCCTGTAAATCCTGTAAGTAAGGCTCCACCATTTCAAATCCCCCCTCCTGCTACCGCTCCTTATCTTGCTGCAAAGAAACACAAGAAGAACAAAAGGAAACCAAAATCAATCTTGGCTGGAAAAAAAACAGTAGTATCAAGAACACCCTCGAGGGTGAAGGGAGGGTACAAGGGGGATCTTATAGCTTTGATTGGGAAAAAGACCCCATCTACTGCATCAACACACTCTACAAGTCAAACAGGATCAAAACAGCGGCCTAAGACAAATCCTCGACCATTCCATATCAATCGGAGCATAACAGAAAAAAACTTCAACCCTGTAAACAGCATGACTTTTGAACAAATACTGAGCTCCCTGGATCCCCCAGCGACTGCAACCAACCAGTTACCAAAAGCTACCAAACCAATTTCTACCACCATTCATAAACACTACTAGCCATAAAAATAACCAGGTAGATTTTGCAGGCACATCGTTTTTAGATTTTTTGTCTACACTACCATGCTCTTTTACCAGATACACTCAGTGCACAATGAAATATTATCATCTTTGTTTATCGGTAATGGCCTCTGTCATTTTTCAGCTCAGCCTGCTAACCCTTTCAGGTGCAGCTGGAGCGGTTCCAGGCAGGAAGCCTGCAACAAGACCAGAAAATGCTCATGCTCCCTCCTCCGCTCAAATAAAGGCGGCTGAAAAACAAAGATCAATTTTTACTGATTACCTCAAAAGCATTGGCAATGGGGAGAACTTCCTGAAGAAAGCGGAGGAAAATGACATAGATATACTGGACATTGTTCAGGCAAAAGCGACACCACCCAAATACTGCAAACTGGCAACATTACATACACAGATGTTCAACTTCACAATATATCTGGAAGAATGGTTAAAAAGTTTCAAATTCCAACTCCCTCCAAAAACAGATGGCCTTAAAAAAGGGAAGCTTCCTGAAGAACACCCATACGATGACTTCAGAGATTACCTCAATGACAGAGACCCTTTGCTTTTGATAACGCTGGCTCATTTGATATATCAGATTAGACATGTCGACACTTCTATAGACGCTAAAGAACTGGCCTATTTTGAGCTCTGTATAGAATGGATTGAGATGCAGTTTCCCGAGGGCCTGTCTCACATTGACTGGGAGGATGAATACCTTTCCCAAGTCTTCAATGTCCGACAAACCGGAGAAATAAGACTGCCTTCCCCCAATAAGAAACAAGCATTTGAAGAATGGATAAATAATATAAAGAAAGTGGAAACTAAAACCTACCTGGAAAAGTATTGGTCGATAACTGAATATCCTTCTGAAGAGCAAGGGACAGAATTGGGTCTTTTGACTCTTTGGAATGCAATAGCCTCATTACAAAATGCCAAAATGGATGTTGATAGGCTTTCAAGAAACAAAGATCCTTTGGAAGCCAGCCATGTCCTCTTTACTATCCACCGGACATTATATGCCACTGACTCTGGCATTGATAATGATGAACGGACACTTGCGCGTATCTGGTTAAAGCTGGCAGAACTTGATCATCATACCCACTCTGAAAAGAAAAAAAAATGGCGAAGGGAAGTGCGATTTTTCGCACCTCCACATGATGATAATGAGGAAGCAGGCCTAGAAAGTGACACGGAAGAAGATCCAGAAAATACCGGCTCAGAAAATGACACGGGAGAAGATCCAGAAAATACCGGCCCAGAAAATGACACGGAAGAAGATCCAGAAAATACCGGCTCAGACAATGACACGGGAGAAGATCCAGAAAATACCGGCCCAGAAAATGACACGGGAGAAGATCCAGAAAATACCGGCCCAGAAAATGACACGGAAGATCCAGAAAATACCGGCTCAGAAAATGACACGGGAGAAGATCCAGAAAATACCGGCCCAGAAAATGACACGGGAGAAGATCCAGAAAATACCGGCCCAGAAAATGACACGGGAGAAGATCCAGAAAATACCGGCTCAGACAATGACACGGGAGAAGATCCAGAAAATACCAGCCCAAAAAATGACAGGGAAGAAGATCAAGAAAATACCGGCTCAGAAAATGACAGGGAAGAAGTTCTAGAAAAGACAGACTCAGCGGGCAGCACAACCAACAGTATAACTAACCAAAGAAGCGTCATTGAAAACAAACTACAATTCAGTGCCTCCACAAAGATAAAGATACTGGCTCCAGCCACTGAACCAGATAAAGAAACACCCTCCAATTCACCAGGCACTCCCACAAGTGATCCGGTAGTTTCTGAGGATACAGCCCCCCCACTCGCCATCCCAGCTGCTGGTAGCAATAGTGAAAAAAAATGACTAGCAAATGAAAATACGAATGAATAGGCTAACACTTTTTGACTATGACAAATCTGACTCGTGAGAATCACCCTTGCCCCAATGGAAGGTGTCGTCGACTATCTGATGCGACAACTACTCACCGATACCGGTGGCTTTGATCTGTGTGTGACTGAGTTTATCCGGATCACTAATACACTCTATCCCAACAGCGTGTTCTACAGGCTCTGCCCAGAACTGCACGATGGCTGCAAAACCCGATCCGGTACGCCTGTCCATATGCAGTTAATGGGCAATGACCCGACTCTTATGGCAGAGAATGCCTGCAAAGCTGCGCGCCTGGGTGCCCTGGGTATTGATCTGAACTTTGGCTGCCCGGCCAAAACCGTTAACAACCATAAAGGTGGTGCCGCACTTCTTAAAGAGCCCGAAGCTGTTTATACCATCGTCAGTGCGGTGCGCAGCCAGGTGCCAGACCATATTCCTGTTACTGCCAAAATGCGTCTGGGTTACGATAGCTGCGAGCATGCCCTGGATATAGCATTGGGGATTGAGGCGGCAGGGGCTGATAGCCTTGCCATTCATGCCCGCACCCGCAAGGAAGGCTACCGGCCACCAGCCCACTGGGAAATACTGGCCCGCATCCGCGAACAGCTGAGAATTCGATTGACGGCCAACGGTGAAATCTGGACAGCTGAAGATTATTATCGCTGCCGTGCAGTCAGTGGTTGCAGTGATATAATGATTGGCCGGGGTGCTATTGCCCGCCCACTGCTGGCTGCAAATATTAAAGCCTCCATGCGGGGTTCGGAGCAAAATTTCCAGGAAGACAGCTGGCCTGAAACCAGGGCCGTGGTTCTGAATTTTGCTGAAAAGATTCTCTCCAGTCCTGGGGGCAGGGATCATCCTTATGGCGTTGAACACCCGGAAAAATATTTGGCAGACCGTTTGAAACAATGGCTCCGCATGATGACCAAAGGGCATAGTGAAGCCGCCGAACTGTTCAATAATGTCAAACAACATAAATGCGCTAAAGCCATTCTTTCTGAATTGAAAGCCGCTTAATCCTATGAGTACAACACACATTGGCCCGGCCGTTTTAAGCTGGGATGAAAATGGTCAGCCAATCTCGACAGAGTTTGATGATGTCTATTTCTCCAAATCATCAGGTTTGGATGAAACACGTTATGTTTTTCTGCAGCATAACGACCTGCCTGAGCGTTTCACGCAGTTAAATGCCTGTGGTTTTTTTACTATTGCAGAAACGGGTTTTGGCACAGGCCTGAACTTTCTTTGCGCCATGCAGAGCTTTCTGGAGAATGCCCCAGATCAGGCTCGCCTGCACTTTATTTCAGTGGAAAAATCCCCATTAACCAGGCGTGACCTTGAACAGGCTCTGACTCTCTGGCCAGAGTTGAAACACCTTGCCGACGAACTGATCAACAACTATCCGGGAAATATCCCAGGCTTCCACCGTAGGCACTTTGCCCGGGGGCGCGTCCAACTGACCCTGATTGTTGATGATGTTGTTATAGCCCTGTCAACCCTTGATGCAAGAGTCAACGCCTGGTTTCTGGACGGTTTTGCCCCATCAAAAAATCCACAAATGTGGCAGCCGGAACTGTTTCAGACCATGGCTGAAAAGTCCGCCGCCAACGCAACCTACGCAACATTTACTGTGGCCAGAATTGTGCGGGGTGGGCTGTCTGAAGCTGGTTTCACTTTGGAGCGCGCTTCGGGCTTTGGTCGTAAACGGGAAATGCTGAAAGGGCACCTTGAAAAGGCCTCCCAGAATCAACAGCCAGCCCCCTGGCTAAAGAAGCAGATTTCACCGAAACAACAGACCGCACTGGTTATAGGGGCAGGTATTGCCGGAGCATCAACAGCCCGTGCCCTGGCAGACAGGGGCTGGCAGGTCACCATTATTGACTCCCATAAAGAGCCGGCCAGTGGCGCCTCCGGAAACCCTCAGGGAATTCTCTATGCCCGGTTGTCAGTCCATGACACTCCGTTGTCACAACTGGTACTTCAAGGGTACCGCCATACTATCAACCTGCTGAAACATGCTCCGAAAGAAATTTACTCATTATCAGGGCTGATACAGCTGCCAGACAATGAAAAAGAACTGCAGCGTCATCAAGCGCTGAACGCATGCGGGCGATTTGATGCCATTCTAGAGGGGCTTTCTTCTGAGAAGGCCTCCAGATTATCCGGTATTGAATACCGAACGGATGGCCTGTTCTTCCATGATGGAGGCTGGGTTAACCCACCGGGGTTGGTTAACTGGCTGCTTGATCATCCCAATATCTCCTTTACCGGTGAACAAACAGTCTGTGCGTTAGCAAAAGAACAGGATATCTGGAAGGTTGTTACAACAGAAGGGCAGCCGTTCCAAAGTCCTGTTGTGGTTATTGCCTGCGGCCATCTGGCGGCCAAACTGACTCCAACCAGCCATATCCCCCTGAAGGCCATTCGCGGGCAAATCACTGAAGTGCCCTCAACGCCAGAAAGCGAGCGACTTAACTGGTCATTATGTGCTGAAGGTTATATTGCACCGGCCCATAATGGTCGTCATACTCTGGGTGCCACATTCAATTTTAACGATCCCGATACCAGCGTTCGCCCGGCTGATCACAAGGCCAACCTTGATACGGTCTCCAGCTTTGCACCGGAACTGGCTCAAGCGCTTGAATTTAACCAGCTTGATCCGAAGTCCCTGAGCGGCCGTACAGGATTTCGCTGCACAACACCTGATTACCTTCCCGTTATTGGCCCTGTTATGGATGAACCGGTTTTTAAAAGGGAATTTGCCATTCTTGCCAAAAATGCCAAGGCGAAGATACCGGAGGCGGCACCATGGCTGAAAGGGCTATATATTAATGCCGGACATGGCTCGCGGGGAATGATTACCTGCCCGCTGTCGGGGGAGATTATAGCAAGTCATATTACCGGTGAAACCGCTCCGGTCAGCAAAAAAATGATGACGGAATTACACCCGGAAAGATTTACAGCCCGCAGACTGATCAAAGGGAAGAACAAAACCTGATAATAACCCTGATAACAATGGGACAACGGTTTTTCTTGTCCCTTTTTATTGTCAATACACAAAAGCGGAATAAAAGTGTGCAGTGGTGGCGGGCTTAAGAGAAATACCCAGAAAGCTTGTAAATATCATGGGAAAGGCAATGTCATATCTATCATCCGAAATTCCGCAGTTGAAATTCCCTCTTCGGCTGGGGATCTTACAAACATTGGTTTACAACTGTTTTCATTATTCACCCAAACAGCCATGAGCGGGAAATGCCCACCCCGAAAAATGAAAATGCAGTGGGCATTTCCATGGTAAAAGGGCGGCTATAAAAACGCTCCAGATCAACAACCTCGTGCTTTAGGGCATTTTACAAAATTCAACTGATTAACTTAGGATCATGTGTGAGAGTGGGTACTGACTGGAAAATCATCGGAACGGTAAGCCTTGGTTCCGCATTGGAAGTCTACGACTTCATGATCTACGCACTGATGGCCCCCTATATAGGAGTGTTGTTTTTTCCCGTCGCGGATTCCGATAGCAGTTTATTGTTGACGTTTGCAGCTTTTGCCGTCGGTTATGTTTCCCGTCCCCTAGGTGGAATTGTTTTTGGACACCAGGGAGACCGGCATGGTCGAAAATTGCCTTTTACCATGACCATTCTGGTTATGGCTCTGTCAACCTTTCTTATCGGCTGTCTGCCCACCTGGCAGCAAGTGGGTAACATGGCTCCATTTTTGCTGGTTACCCTGAGGTTGCTCCAGGGGGTTTCCATGGGTGGAGAGACCGGTGGCGCATTAACGTATATCAGTGAGCATGAACCACGACGTCAGGGGGTTGCGGTATCAGCCATTGTATCAGGAATGTTTTTTGGGGTTCTGCTGGGTTATATCGTCCATGGTCTACTGGTTATGGTTTTGGGCCAGGATGGCATTATGCAGGGTGGGTGGCGACTGGTTTTCTGGTTAGGGGCTGTGCTTGGAGTTATCGGTTATAGAATGCGCAGCCGTTTTCAGGAGACCGCAATATTCTGTCAGGTTCAGGAGGCCCGGCAAACCGCAACTGTCCCCTTGCTAGAAGTTTTTCAAAATTATAAATTGCATTTATTTTGCGGCGTGATTTCACTCGCTATTTACAGCGTCACGATGCTTCTGTTGATGGTATATCTTCCATCCTGGATGCAAATGAATCAGCCGGGGTCGGGAGTAGCATTCCTCGGTGCAATGTCCGCTGCCTTGATGGTGTTGACTGTGCTTGCTTTTGGTTTGCTGTATGACCGTATTGGCGCTGAAAAAATGATCTGGATTGCCTCTTTGAATAATCTGCTGTTTGGTGGTGTCTGGTATTATCTTTTTATCAGCACCCCTGCTTTTGTCTGGCACTTGTTGCCATTCGCTTCTGTTTTTGTGAGTTTAATGGCAGCGGCACAGATTCCAATGCTTGCAGGGTTGTTTCCCTCACGCGTGCGTTATACAGGGCTGGCCCTGAGTTATAACATTGGTTTCATGCTGGGAGGGACAACGCCACTGGTCAGCGTCTGGCTTAATCAGGTTACCGAAAAGGCGTGGACACCGGGGTTACTGCTGGTGATCAGTGGATTGGCAGGATTGATGCTACTGAAGCCCCTGGCAAGAATCTGGCGAACAGCACCGTGTCATAGCCCGTCGAAACTAACAGCAAAGGCCCAAAGCAAAACCTGACAAGACAAAACTCTGCATCAATCCGGACATCATGATAACGAACAGGTTATTCCCGTCCCCTTCAAGCCGCAGTATCCATTTGGGTTTCTTGCCAGATATTGCTGGTGATATGTTTCTGCAAAATAGAAGCCCTGCAAAGGTTTTATCTCAGTGGTCACTTTGCCCAGGCCGTGCTCAGCAAGCCCTTGCTGAAATAATTCCATGGTTGCCTTAACAGCAGACAGCTGACTTTCTTTCTCTGTGTAAATGACTGAACGATATTGCGTACCAATATCGTTGCCTTGCCTCATGCCCTGGGTTGGGTCATGATTCTCCCAAAACAGGGTGAGAAGCTGCTGCAGAGACATCACTTCCGGGTCAAAAATAATTCTCACCACCTCCGCGTGTCCGGTTTCACCAGTGCATACCTGATGATAGGAAGGGTTTACTGTGAAACCTCCTGCATACCCAACCATGGTCAACCATACACCTTCAGCTTGCCAGAACAAGCGCTCAGCTCCCCAGAAGCAGCCCATACCCAGGGTGATGGCTTCCATATTTTCAGGAACAGGAGATGTCAGACTCCGCTGAAAAATCACATGGGGCTCGGTAACAGCCATCGGCTCTGACGATCCTGCCAGAGCATCATCTTCACCAATCAAATAGGTTAACCCTGCCATTTGTACAACCTCCCACTCCAAACAGACATAACCGTCTGTCTATTTCAACCTATTCGTTTCCTGCTGCTGAAGACTCTTCAGGCAGCTCAATCGGAAAATCTTTTAAAACCAGGGCAGGATCCAGCTTTACCTGTCCCCAGTTAACCCGCCAGTCCAGGTGCGCGCCGGTTACACGCCCTGTTGCTCCGACCTCCGCGACACCCTGCCCCTGTTCAACAAAGGCTCCTTCCTTAACCAGTAGCTTACTTAAGTGAAGAAAACTGCTGCTCACTTCCATACCATGATCAATAATCATGGTACCGCCAGAGAAGAACATATTCGGATGAGCCAGAACAACTTTTCCACTGGCCGGTGCAACAACTACTGTTCCCGTTGGTGCGGCATAGTCCAGGCCGTAATGTGGGCGACGGGGCTCTCCGTTAAAGTAACGCTGGCTGCCGTAAACGCCTGTAATGGGTCCATCTACCGGCTGGATAAAACCATCAAGGAAATCATCATTTGTGGTCTCATGATCCCTGGCCTGCCAGACAAGTTTGTTCTCACCCTTTACTCTACGCAGATGATCTTCAGATGGTTTCACATATTTTTTAGCAACACCGGTGATTCTTTGAATTTTGAAGTCCCTGTCATGAAGCTTGAGAGCATGAACCTGACGTTTACCACCAGGAGTTACTGTTTCATACTGCTGATCAAGATCTGCATCCCTGCCAAAACCGAGTACAAACTCGCCTTCGGATGTTGTCATAACCTCCTCACCCTTATAGAACACTTTGGTGTCGGGTGCTGTTTGACCAAGGTAAAGGCTTCCCTGTGTCAGTAAAGGTTCGCTTACATCTGCTGCCCAGGCAGGCACCAGCCAGATAAGAAAAAAGAATAGAATGCCGCGCTTCATTGATCTATGAATTCCCTGACAGGTTGGATTTCTCTGTATATATTAGGGGCTACCGTTTTGTATTTATACAGTTTGGTAAATCTTGCTTCGGTAAGATTCAAATTAACGGTTTTTTTGATATTACAAAAAGAAGGGAACTTTATGGATTACGTGATCCTGGCGGTATCTCTCGTTCTGCCTGCTATTTACGGTTTCACTCTGCTCTCAGTCTTCGCCAGTGACGTGGCCCGTCACCGGCGGTAAATCTCAAACCCATCACCTAAAACTTACACAACGAGCTGCTTCTGTTATGGGTTATGCAGAGGCAGCTTCTTTCAGGTACTTGATATACCCCTGAGCAAAGCCGCTGACCTTACTCCAGTCGGTGTATTCAATATCCTTTGATGCATCAGTACTGCCCTTGGTGATCTTCATAATCAGCTGAATCATGATGCTATCAAAGAAATTATATCGACTATACAAAAGCGAACCGGCTGTCACCCCCAGATAACCAGGCTTCCAGCTACTCTTCTTGAGAAACTTGACCATATAACGGTTGGTCATTGGATCCTGCTTTTCCGGCTTTCGGGCTGTCAGGTTAACACTCAAGAAACCACTCGGTGTTTTATTCAACAGGTCGCAATGCGTTTGAATAAACTTTCTGGCTACAGGCAGATGGTAGCCATAGCGAATGGGGGCTGTAATCAAAAAAGATCCAAAGGCGGAAGGATCAAAATCGGGAGTAAGTTCATCCAGATTCTGCAGCTTTACATCCAGGCCGGAAGCGGCCATTTCATCCTGAATAGCTTTGGCGATACGGGCAGTCTGCCCGTCATGGGATGCATAGAGTACCAGATGTGTTTTCATTTACAGCGACTCAAAAAATTCACAGCACGAGGAGACTGCATTTACCACCAAAGTACAAGGGCATGAAAGAAAGGTTTCTAACCTGCCGTTCGAACTTCCTGCACAAGCCCGTTGACTATACTCCGACAGCCTGATGAAAAGTCAAAAACGGAGTTCCTGATGTCTTCATATAAAGCTGAAATTGTACAAAAACTGAATGCCATTCTTGAACATGAGCTGGCCGGCGTTGTGCGGTACACACACTATAGCTTTATGGTGTTCGGCCATAGCCGTATTCCTATCGTCAGCTGGCTGCGCAGCGCGGCGACAGAAACCCTGACCCATGCCCATGAAGCAGGAGAGATGATAACTCATCTCGGAGAACACCCCTCTATCGGCATTGGAGAGTTGCTGGAAACCTCAAAGCACGATATTGACGATATTCTTGTTGAATCTCTTGAATTCGAAAAATCCGGGGTGAAATTTTACTACGACCTTCTGGAAGTCGCCGAAAAAGCCCAGATGATACTAATCGAAGAGTATGCCCGGCGACTTATAGCGGAAGAAGAATCCCATATAGGTGATATTGACAAAATGCTGCGCAAACCCGGAGACATTGCCAGCGTCGTTTAGTCAAACAACCACTTCAATTAAAAACCCCGCTATAGCTGGGTTTTTATTAATTAATATCCGTTTTTCAACAACAATCAAACTGACAAGGTTCTGACGAAATTACTTGACCTGAGGCAAGGTAAAGTTTCCCTCCAGCCAATAGGATGTTCCTCAAAATGTGACTATTGAACTCACATACCTTGGAGTCATAAATGCGTTTCTCATCTTCTTATATGGACAATGTCCATTCCCCGAATCTGTTCATCCCGATTTTATCTTCTGTGGTTTTTCGATAACGGATTTCTAACCAGGGTCGCTTGTTAATTCTGCGCCCACCAGAACGAATAATTACCCAACAGGATGAATTGAAATGTTTCGTATCCTTTTCAGGCTAATGCCTGCGGTTTTTCTCGCCCTCAGTTTTACAGCAAAAGCGGCAGACCAGAACGTCTTTATTAAAACCCTGACGGCATCTGAAGTTGCCTCCCATCTGAAGCAACAGGACTGGGTTATTGTCGATACCCGTCTGAATGACGCATTCAATGGCTGGAAACTTGATGGCGTAAAACGTGGCGGTCATATCCCTGGCGCTGAAGATTTCTCCGCCAACTGGCTGAAAGTTAAAAAAGACAGCCTGCAGGACGACCTGAAACTGGCTCTGCAAACAAAGGGAATTGCCAAAGACCGCAACATCGTTCTTTACGATGCCAATGGCAAAGATGCCGAAGCCGTTGCTGATTACCTGTACAAGCAGGGATACCACAATCTATATCGCTTCGACATCAACAAGTGGGCAGACGACAGCAAGCGCCCTCTGGAAAAATTCACACGCTATCAAGATATTGTGCCTGCCGTAGTTGTTAAGGATATTCTTGACGGTAAGCGCCCTGAAACCTTCGAGAACGCAGAAACCATCAAGATGGTTGAAGCCAGCTGGGGACCTGAAAAAGCTTCTTACGGCAAAGGTCATATACCAACTTCATTCCACGTCAATACCGATATTATTGAGCCACCCACCGAGACCAAGCCCACCATGTGGATGCTGGCTGACGATGAAGCTCTGACTCAGTTCGCACTGGACTTCGGTTTCACTAAAAACGACACCGTAGTAGTCAGCAGTGAAGAGGACATGGCAGCCTATCGCATGGCGATGGTTCTGAAATATCTGGGCGTTAAGGATGTCCGTATCCTCAACGGTGGCACTCTAGCCTGGACCATGGCCGGCTATGAGCTGGAGAAGAAGAGCCACAAGCCAACACCAGTTAAAGACTTTGGCGCACCAACCCCAGCCAACCCTGAAGTGTTTACCACCATGGAATATGTTAAGAACAATGTCGGCAAGAACGACAACTTTGTTCTGGTTGATAACCGCACCATGGATGAACATCTGGGCAAGATCACCGGTTACACCTACCACGACAAGAAAGGTCGTATTCCTGGCTCCGTCTTTGGCTATGCCGGCACCAGCGGCTCCTACGGTATGGAATTCTTCCGCAACCCTGACAACACCATGCGCAACCCCAGCGAGTTCCTGGAACTGTGGAAAGAACAGGGTATCGATACCTCCAAGAAGCTGGCCTTTATGTGTGGCAGCGGATGGCGTGCAGCTGAAATCTACTACTATGCTGACGTAGCAGGCCTTAAAGATATCAGTGTTTACAGTGATGGCTGGATCGGCTGGAGTAATGCAGGCCTGCCTTCTGAAACCGGACCTGTCATAAAATAATGAAGCTTGATCGTTTCAAAAGCTGGCACCTGGATCTTATGGTCTGGGTGCTTACCGTTTCTGCCCTGATAGCCTGCGCAGTTCTGGAAGATCTTACTCTGTATAAAGCTGGTGTCATGCGCCATATCTTCTACAGAAAGATGGAGCATCTTGCAGGTATCTATTCCCCAGAGATGCTTGCTCTTCATTTGAGCCTGGCAACCGTTCTGGTTATATACGCCTTACTCAGGGTGTTCACCAAGCGGGCAACGATCTTGCAGGCCAGCGCCCTGATCATTTTGCCTGGACTATTCGTGGCCGCACTCAACAGCCAGACTCTGGAAGAGCTCTACACCTATACATATATCCTGTTTTCTCTTGAAGCAGGAATGCTTGCAATGGCAGCTTTTCCTTTGGGCAAAGATATCTTTCAGCTGTTTTCCCGGACTAGCAACACCAAGACAGCCTGATAATCCGTTTCTCTATTTAACCAGCTATTGAACCTGGTCAAGAAATGTCAGAAGAAAAAATCCCCTCCAAGCCACTCTCCACCAGTGGTACTTCGCAAAACCGCTCAGGGAAAATCTCGCTAAAAGAGCGGGTCGCACAACGCCGTGAGCAGGAATTGAACCGTCAGTACAGCGACGTTAGCGAGCAAGCCCGTAAACGTGCAGAAGCCCTTTACAGAAAGGGTAAGTTTATGTGCTCAGAAACGGTTTTTTCCGTGGTGAATGACCATCTTGGCCAGCCTGCCGATCCCGCCATGGTGAAAATGGCTTCAGGCTTTCCTGTGGGAATAGCTCATTCAGGCTGTATCTGCGGAGCTGTAGCCGGCGGAGTTATGGCTCTGGGGCTGGACCGGGGCAGAGAGAAAGCTGGTGAAAAAGTATCCGAAGAGCTGTTCCCCCTTTCAGCTGAGCTGCATGACCGATTTATTCTTCGTAATAAATATGTCTGCTGCCGCAAACTCATCAAGAACATGGAATTCGGCTCTACAGAACATATCCAGCAATGCATTCGCTTTACGGGTGAAATTGCTGCCGATGTTGTTGATCTACTGGAGAATGGCGTACAAGGCCACGATACTGCAGCCCATTCCTGTGAAGGTTGTGAAGAACAGCCCAGCTATCGAATTACTCCTAAGAAACGCTCTTTTGTATCGAAAGTCAGAACATACTTCTCCCTTTTAATTGGGAAAGCGGCCTGAAAGTATTATTGAAGGTATTAGCGACACTATTCTGATACTTTCTCTTGCATCTTGCATATAGGGCGGATCATTACCGCCCGACTCTCTCACAGGCTTCCCCACACCTGAATGTGTTAACTTAAAGCTATTAACTTAAAGAGCATCGCCTTATTCCACATAATCTTCTTACCTAGAGCGAACGTAAGTATTCGGTGAACCCATGTCATATCCCCAGTTTTCAAGGGCTGTAGCAACATAGTTACTTCGTACCAAAAAAAGAACTCCTCTGGTACCAAGGGATTGCGAGCTCAGCAAACGGGTTCACCGAATGTTTACGAGCGAACTCTGGTTGACACGCTAACTTGTTGTTATTGTTTGATTTTCACTCAAAATGTCAACCAATCTGTCAACCTGTGTCAACCTCGATTTTTGCTCTGTCGCTAGCGAAATCTCGCGGTGCCGTAGACCCGCAGTCTGAATCCTTGCCCTGGGTCCCCGGCAAAAGTTTAGGGGCGCTCGAGGTTGGTACGAAAGACGACACCTGTTAACCGGCAAGTGTCTTCCACCTCTTCACGAAAACGCTCATTGCAAAAGTTTCCGACTTTCTCATCAAAGTCCGTCTTGAAAAGAAGGATGTTGGTGAGCATACCTTCATTGAACTGCAAACTCTTGAGACCAACGTAGATCCCCCCTCGCAAATCCTGTTCACTCTTTGTGTAATCAACTGCATCAGTAACAGTCAGGATATTCACGACATACCAAAGCTCACTGTTCACATAAACGGGAAGCAGCTCACTATACGGACGCAGCTTATCTCCCAACAACTCATAAGCCTTCGGACCTAAAACAAGGTTCCCTTCCCAGGTACAAATATCAGAGCTCTCAAGATCGCGCCCCTGATCCTTTCCATCACAAAGCACGCCCTTTGGAGCATTCCATTCACCAGATAGTGGTTCACCTTCGGGGTAATACAAATCATCCATAACCTCTTCCATTTCATCAGGATCAATGAAGAGGGCAGAATACTTATCCAAGTCGAAGTCCAGTCGATAAATCATTGTTATTCGTCCGGTAGCAGGTGTTTGGGGAGCATGACCCAGTCAGGAATATCACCGTTTTGTAGCATCGTAGTGGCAGTGCTCAGTTTGACACGAAACATGATCTTGCTTTTTTCTGTCGAGAAAATACCTGTGAGAAATCTGTAGTACCCCTCTCTATGGATATTCCTATGGGCGACAGCAGCTGGATGCTGAGGTAATCGGTCGCGTTTGGTTTTTGGAAGCCAGACTCCATTGTCTGAGTCATTCACTCTGATTTTTGCTCTGGCCAGACGGGCTCGTAATGTTGCAGCTTTAACAAATCTTTTATCACCACCTGGAATAATATGGTGGAGTGGTTATAGTTCTCCGGACACACAAACACGGGTAATATCAAACCCCATTAAGGTGTGTCCAAATGTCAGAAAAGAAAACGAAAACCTATACAGCTGAATTCAAAGAATCGGCAGTTAAACTGGCTGTAGAATCTGATCAGCCGGTAACGATAACAGCCAGGGAACTGGGTGTAAATGTAAACACTCTTCATACCTGGATCAGTAAGCTCCACAGGCCTAAAGAGTCTGGTAAAGCCTCAAAAAAGCAGGAGCATAATGATGAACATGTATACGACGAACTCAAGCGTTTACGCAAAGAGAACGCAAAATTGAAAGAAGAGCGAGCCATATTAAAAAATGT
>NZ_JAMFLX010000034.1 GCF_023502345.1 Parendozoicomonas callyspongiae | reverse complement strand
GGAAATGTTAGAGTCAGTGATTAATCTCTTGGGCACATCAGGAAATTGAGATGTTTATTATGATCAAACGTTTATCTATCTGCTTGGGCATTATTGTTCTGTCTGCCTGCGCAGTTGAAAAACCGGCTACAGGCCATCAGAAAACACTGCTACAAGTGGCATCTTCTCTTAAAACAAAATTGATTTGTGAAGAAAAAGGAGGGATGTGGAAAAAAGTCGGAAAACTTCAAAGCTTTTCTTGTGTATTAACCGCAGGTGATAGTGGGGCTGCGTGCACTGACAGTAGTCAGTGTCAAATTGGTTGTGTTTGGAGTGGAAAAACGGTTCCCGCTGGAACTGAAGTTACAGGCCAATGTGCTGCAACGACTAATCTCTTTGGTTGTCATACACGTGTTTCTAATGGTCGTGCTGAACATACTCTCTGTATTGATTAAAATATGAAAATGCACAGAGTATTACTCTTGGTAAAGCGGGAGGGGGCGCTCCTCCCTGTCATGGTGTTTATTCTTCCCTTTGTGTACTGAGAGGCTTGGCATGAAAATCCAGATGATCATCAATAAAACTGGAGATAAAGAAGTAGCTGTGGTCGTAACCGGGCTGCATTCTTAACTCAAATGGTGAGTTATGCTTTTTGGCTGCGCTCATCAGGGTTTCCAGCTTAAGTTGCTCTTCCAGAAAGCTGTCTGCAGCTCCCTGATCTACCAGTATCGGCAACTCTGAGCGTTTTTCATTTAACAGCGAACAGGCATCGTAAGATTGCCATTGCTGACGGTCATGACCCAGATAGCTGGAAAAAGCCTTTTTCCCCCAAGGGCAATTTATTGGGTTGGAAATGGGAGCAAATGCTGAAATGGAACAATATCGGTCGGTGTTTCTCAGTCCAATGACCAGTGCGCCGTGTCCGCCCATACTATGCCCGGAGATGCTTCTTGCCTGACTTACGGGGAAATGTTCTTCAACAAGGGCAGGGAGTTCATCGACTATGTAATCGTACATTCGATAATGGTCGGCCCAAGGCGTTTCTGTGGCATTGACGTAGAAGCCTGCTCCCTGTCCCAGATCATAGCCATCGTCATCCGCTACCTGCTCGCCCCTCGGGCTGGTATCTGGAGCCACAATCGCAATACCCAACTCTGCCGCTTTTCGAAATGCCCCGGCCTTCTGCATAAAGTTCTCATCAGTGCAGGTTAAACCTGAGAGCCAGTACAGAACGGATACAGGATTATCCTGGCTGGCCTGAGGAGGCAGAAAAATAGCGAACCTCATAGTGCAGTTCAGACTGGTGGACTGGTGCGTATATTGTTTATGCCAACCTTGGAATACTTTGGTCTGGCTAATATTTTCAAGACTCATGGTCTACTCCATAGAAAGCGCCAGGCTTTTGCTTTGATTCTGAGCACGCCTGACGTAACAGCCTGATTACATATGAATAACGCTGCGGATACTTCTACCTTCATGCATTAAATCAAAGGCATTGTTAATGTCATCCAGTGGCATGGTGTGGGTAATAAACTCCTGCAGGCCAAATTTGCCAGCCAGGTACTGTTCAACAATCTCTGGCAGTTCGCTGCGGCCTTTGACGCCACCAAAAGCAGAACCACGCCATACACGGCCTGTGACCAGCTGGAAGGGGCGGGTAGAGATTTCCTGACCGGCACCTGCGACACCGATAATCACCGATTCTCCCCAGCCCTTGTGGCAGCACTCGAGTGCCTGGCGCATAACTTTGACATTACCGATGCATTCAAAAGAGAAATCCACGCCGCCATCGGTCATTTCAATAATCACATCCTGAATAGGCGCATCATGTTGCTGTGGGTTGATGACATCGGTGGCACCCAGTTTCTGGGCAAGCTCGAATTTGCTGTCATTAATATCAATACCAATAATCCGGCTGGCACCAGCCATTTTGGCTCCGATAATGGCTGACAGACCAATACCGCCCAGACCAAAAATGGCAACAGTATCGCCTTTCTGAACCTTGGCAGTATTCAGCACAGCACCCATGCCGGTGGTAACCCCACAACCTAACAGGCAGACCTCTTCCAGAGGTGCGGTTTTATTCACTTTGGCCAGGGAGATTTCAGGCAGAACTGTGTACTCAGAAAAGGTGGAGCAGCCCATATAGTGATAAATTGGCTGGCGATCCTTGGAGAAGCGAGAGGTGCCATCGGGCATCAAGCCTTTGCCCTGAGTGGCACGAACGGCCTGGCACAGGTTGGTTTTTCCAGAGAGACAGAACTTGCATTTCTTGCATTCTGCGGTGTAGAGCGGGATGACATGGTCGCCAACTTCCACGCTGGTCACGCCTTCACCAACCATCTCCACAATACCGCCGCCTTCATGGCCAAGGATGGCAGGGAATATCCCTTCAGGGTCTTCGCCAGAGAGGGTGAAGGCATCGGTATGGCAGACGCCTGTTGCCACAATGCGAACCAGAACTTCACCAGCCTTGGGGAGTTCTACATCTACCTCTTCCATTTTCAGTGGTTCACCGGCAGCCCATGCCACAGCTGCCTTGGACTTAATGGATGTCTGGCCGGGTTGGATATTCAGAGTCATAAATAGATCCTGCTGGGTAAGTGACAGAATCATTATATGCAGGTTGAGTGAATTAATAACCCCGGCACGACTCTACTGGATGCTGCCTGTGGAGGATTGGGCTTGATCCAGCTACCTGGTTATTACGTCAATGATGCCCTGAAGAGCGGGCAGCTGGAATGACGGTAATCGCCTTGCGCAGGTTTTTGTGGGTTTGTGTCTTGACGGTCTTTGCCTGTCGCCTACCTTTCATTTATCCGTATCTTCTATTGCGTTTGAGCGTCCTTCCGTGAGAGGTGTTGTTATGTCCGAAGATATTGCCTTCCGCATCCAGCTTGGCCTGATTCTTCCAAAGATCAAAGAGAAAATTGGCTCTGATCTTACCGGTATCGTGCAGGAACTGGCAGCTATCCTGCAGTCTGGCAGTGTTGATAGTGAGGGTGACCTTGAGGCTGACCTTGGTGCTATTAAGGAAATTTTTATGAAGGATATCGAGATCTATCTGGATAAAGAGGTTATGCCGGTGATCAGCGCTTCTCTGGCTCCAGCACAAGAGCCGGAAGCTGGCGTTGAAGAAGGTGCGGCGGAAGGTCAGGAAGGAGAGGCTGCCGCTGAACCTGAAGAATAATGACAGCATAATGAAACGCCTCTGGATAAATCTTCAGGGGCGAATAACTACCAGTGCAAATCGTGACTTGGCATCCAGCACCTTGCTAGACGCGTACTTTCATCAGAGCAGCAAAATATTCAGGAATAGTGAGATCGATACCATAAATTTCTTTCGCTTTTTTAAGCTGTTGCGGAAGAATCATATGAAGAAACCTTAAGGTGCTGATGTTTTGTTCAAGGCTCAGAAAACAAAAATCAATATTGTGTGAAAGTTGGGCAAGCTCCTTTTTGATATCTCCCGAAGCCTGAGTAAGTATCGTTTCAAACTGTCGGGCAACAGTGAAGCGGGCGTTTTTGATAATCTCTTTCTTCTGTGAATTCATGAAATTGAAATCGTTTTTTGGCTCTTGTGGGCTGTATTTAAAGCGGAGATCTGATTGTGGTTATAGAGTCTCAGCTCGCGAATGGGTATTGCGGATTGTTCTTAAGTGGTTGGCTACAGAAATATGAGGTCAAAAAGTGCCTGATCTTCGGTTTTTTGGGGTATTGTAAGTAGCTAACTCGCTGACAGACTTGATATTTTCCTCGGCTGGCTTCATTCTACGAATTAACGACTACAAGTCGGGTTGCAATAACGCTGCAAATAGATACTAATGATTGCATCGAGGATGTAAGGCCATGGGGGCGCTAACCAAGGCAGAAATCGCTGAAAGGTTACACGAAGAGCTTGGGCTGAACAAAAGGGAAGCCCGGGATATGGTCGATATGTTTTTTGAGGAAATCCGTTCGGCGCTGGAGAGCAATGAACAGGTGAAACTCTCAGGTTTTGGTAATTTCGATCTTCGGGATAAAGGGGAGCGTCCAGGACGTAATCCCAAGACCGGAGAGGAGATACCCATTACACCCAGGCGTGTCGTAACGTTTAAGCCTGGCCAGAAACTCAGGGCAAGAGTTGAGGCTTATGCAGGAACTCCTTCCGACGATTGAAGAAAAGGCCGAAACAGATCCATCCGGGTTGCCGTCCATTCCCGGTAAACGCTATTTCACTATCGGTGAAGTGGCGGATCTCTGTTTGGTAAAACCACATGTTCTGCGTTACTGGGAGCAGGAGTTCGATCATATCAAGCCGGTGAAACGCCGGGGTAACCGACGTTACTATATGCGACAGGATGTTCTTAACATCCGCCAGATTCGTAGTCTTCTTTATGAACAGGGGTATACCATTCCCGGAGCAAGGGCTCGTCTGGCTGGGGAAAGTGAGCATCAGGACAGTAGTCAGTACCGTCAGCTGATCAGGCAGACGATTAAGGAGCTCGAAGAGATTCGCGCCTGGCTAAAACGATAAATATCAATAGGTTATATTCATATTTTGGTTCTGTTTTTATCTGAAAACGGTAAAAATAACCACCCTTATCCCCTTGCTGAAACAGCGTATTTTCGATAGCATTCGCTCCGTTCTCAACTGCTGAGACAAGGTCGCATAGATCGAAAGATCGGAGCGTAGCGCAGCCTGGTAGCGCACCACAATGGGGTTGTGGGGGTCGGAGGTTCGAATCCTCTCGCTCCGACCAGATTTCAGCAGTCACAGAAGTTAAAGGACTGTCTTGCTAGTTGAATTTTCCATTCGATTCAGTAAGATACGCCGCGTCTTTCGGAGCGTAGCGCAGCCTGGTAGCGCACCACAATGGGGTTGTGGGGGTCGGAGGTTCGAATCCTCTCGCTCCGACCAGATTTTAAAATAAAACTGGTCGTGATTTTTTGATGATTATCTTTCTCAGTTTTATCAGTAATTATTAATATTTTGCAGTTAAATTGCTATGTAACCTCTTGAGTTTCAAAGGTAAACGATTTAGCATGCAGGTCAATTCGGAGCGTAGCGCAGCCTGGTAGCGCACCACAATGGGGTTGTGGGGGTCGGAGGTTCGAATCCTCTCGCTCCGACCAGTATTTAAAAAGCGCACACCTAATGGTGTGCGCTTTTTTGCGTGTTGTCGTAGGAGATATTCAGCTATGACAAAAACATTTTTTAATTCCAGCAGGCTGGAACGTGAAAACAGAACAGTTCAAAAAATGATTGAACTGTATTGTCATCATCACCACCGCAATGGTCTCAAGGGCTGTTGCTCCAAGTGTCGTGAGCTGCAGGATTTTGCAGAGCGTCGTCTGTCACGTTGCATTTACGGGCCAGAAAAACCGGTTTGCGCCAAGTGTCCGGTGCACTGCTATAAGCCAGCACAGCGGGAACAGATTCGGATTATTATGCGCTGGGCTGGCCCTCGCATGTTGCTGCATAGTCCGGTTTTGGCTATCAGACATCTGCTTGATGAACGCAGACCCGTTCCTCCCTGGCCGGGCAAGAAGTCCAGGAAAAAAAAGGAGGAGTATACTCCTTGATAAAATGATGGCTACACTGCAGTGCTTTCTCTCTCAGGAGCGCAGTGTATGTCGGTACGTACGGGGTTGATTCATCTTCTCTGCATCCTTTTTCTCTTCCCTATCTATGCGGCAGCGGAACAGCTTGACGACCAGTGGCTGAACCAGAAGCTTCACAAATATAAACCCCGTATCGAGTTGTGGCAGAACGGATGGCTTGCCGTTCATGGAACATCTGCTGTGGCAGATGCCTACAGGGCTTCAAGAACCCATAACAGAGCCTGTGAGCGCGTCCATGCTGTGAGTGCAGCTTCTGCAGCACTGGGTGCTGCAGACCTTCTCTTCAGACCTGTCATTCCAAATCAAAGCAATGATGATCCAGAGCAGCAGATGCGTACGCTGGCTGAAAATATCCGCTGGCGTAAATCCTGGAAAGGTCATTTTGATGGCTGGCTGACTGCGATTGCGGGGGCCTTTATCACGGCTGCCGGCCCTGGTAAGGATTCCGATGCTGTAGAGTTCTTTCTGCTGGCAGGGTTGGTGACAGAGCTTGAGATCTGGTCACTGCCGTCTGGAGCTGTGAAGGACTGGGATCGATATCTTTCAGGTCATCATGAAGGTTTCCCTTCTCGTAAGAGAGACTCCTCACCGTCGCATGCTCCTCTGGTTCAGACTATTCCCCATGGCCTGAAGCTGACCTGGCTCTTTTAAACAAAATTTTTACGGGGTATGTGCTGAAAAGTGGATTGAGCTTCTAGATTTATTACAAGACCAAAACTGGAATGGATTCCATGACTTCAGCACTGCCTCCTGCATCACCCGGTGCTCAACACCCGGTGACACCTACATCAGATAGCCATGTCACGGGTACTCCTGGGGAAACAAATTCATTTGCAGGGAGGGATACTGCAACAGTCGATCAACCCGCGCAACTGAGTGGACATCAGAGACCTGCAGCTCCGGGGAAGGGGCTGGATGAGCGCAAGGCGGCTTCAGCAGGCAATAACAGTCAGCTGCCATCAGTCAAAGGCAGCGAAGCTGATCAGTTAAAAGCCCAAAAGGCTGATTTGCTGAAAAAGGCGGACGAGGCGCTGACTGAATTAGGGCAGGGTAGCCTTATTGATCAGGCAATTGGTGCTTTGAACGGAAGCGATGGTGGCTCTGCGGCGCAGAAGCAGGAGTTGATAATAACAGTCGAACCCCCGCCAGATTTTAAGCCAGTTAATGTATTTCCGCCGGATCCCTCTCTGTCTCCTGAAGATCTGAAAAAATATCAGGGTATAGCCTTGGCTGCCCTGAATGGTTATAAGGCCAAACATCCGCTTCCTGATGACGGTAAGCAGGCTTTGCAGAAAGTGGTGTCTGATAGTAAAGCTGAGCTAACCAAGCTTCAGGCCCGCTTTACAGAATTGAAAGTTGAAGGTGAAGATGGGCCTGCTGAACTGGAAAAACTCAAGGGGCGTGCCTATTCCTTTGAGCTGAAGGATGAAGAGGGTAATGTTTCCCTCAAGCCAGTAGCCAACCCATCGACCGATGATGTCAAGAAGGCTTATCAGGCGAAAGAGCAGGGAGCAGCAGAAGCGGGAAGTGATGCGGCAAAACCGGCTCAACCTGGCCAGAGACAGCGGCAAGGTGGGCAGGCTGTTCCCCAGCCTGGAAATGTTCCGCCACCGCCCCCACCACCAGTATCATTAAAGGCTGAGGCTATGCCCCCAATTCAGGATATTCAAAGAGGCCCTGCTGATATTACCTCCCCGGCAATATCGTTCCTTGGGCAATCGTCAGAGAGTCAGTATGCACCGATATACAAGACTGGCAACGGCAATCCCGGTGATGATGCGGCTGGCAATATTGCTTCGATGAATGCTGGTGATAAGAAAATGTACCTGGGAGGCGGAACCATCAACGGCGCCCATGCCAGTGCGATATCACAGTCTACGCAACTGCAGGTGAATGCTTTTGAACCCTTCCATAATCAGGTTCTGAAACTCAAGACTGATGACAGAGGGTTTAAAGTCCCTCAAGCAGGCGGAATTGGGGCTCCCCATCTGGCTTATACCATTGCCAAAGAGGGGGATCCAGAGACAAAGGTGGGCAGTGCTTTTGTTCATATCTTTAAGCAGGGTCAGTGCCCTTATGGTGATGATGAAAATCGTTCCATGGTTTATATCGTGCCACCCAATGGCGCTGAGTATAGCGATCGGGATCAGTTTTTAGCTGCTGTTCAGGCAACAGCCTTTAATACCTTTGAGACATTGCAGGAATATAACGTTCGGGCCAGCCAGCAGGATAGCTCTCTGCCATTGGTTGAAACTTTCCGGGTCTGCCGCTTCAGTAGTGATGGCTATGTCTTTCCCGGCCTTGATGGAAAAGAGGTTGCACTGGCAATTCAGCGAGGTTTTCAACAGGCAGCGGATAAAATCAAGAATGATGGCCACAAACTGCTGGTTAAGGAGCTTCAGTATGAAGATGGCAAAGATAAGAACTTCTCCTCTGCCGGAATTCAGGGTGGGGCAGGCAGAGTAGCCCCCTAGGGAGAACTCTCAATTTTTAGCAGGGCCATCATCTGTATGGGGTTTCCTAAACCAACATGATTCAGATAGGCAAACAACTTTTCCAGAAAAGGTGGATGATGGTCAAATCCCCGGGACAGAGCGTGAACGACACCAATCATAAGCTCATCGCTGCCATTTTCTTTTGCCAATACAGACAGATAGGTACGGATAATACTGTATTGCACCAGGAAATCGCTGTATTTGTGCATTAACTCTGCGCCTTGCAGGTAGCAAAGGTCAGATGAATAGATCCAGTGCTGGAAGAAGTTGGTAAATGCCTGGCTCTTCTCTGAGGCAATGGGTTGAAAATGCTTCTTGTAGCCCTTGCGGATAAGGGCAATCAGATCAACATTCCCGTCTACGGCATAATCACGCTTCAATATGTCCTGAAACTGTTGATGATAATCAGCCAGGACAGAGTTAATTTTCCAGTAGGATGGGGCCATCAGCAGATGTTTCAGCACTTCTGCCTGGATGGTAATTCCATCCGGCAGGCTCTGGTACATTCTGGAAAAGATGGCGTTTTGCTGCATGGTCTCAAATGTCGCAAAAACCCGAGATGGGTCCTCACCATTTATCTGGCTGATTGAGACAAAATTTAATAGAACCCCCAGTCTGTAAAGCCGCTCATCCGGCGATATATCAATATCTGAAACAGTGGTCATGGCTGATAACCGAAATTGTTCAAAATATTCAGGTTGCTGATGAAAAGTGGTCGTTGGGATTGAATCCGATTCAATCAACTGATTTTTCATCTGCATGGCATTTTCATCCAGCAGGATCAGCCGGGCCGCCTGCGGGCAGGATATTGACAGACTTGGCTCTAATCCCTCCGGGGTGCGTGTAAGACGACGGGGATAAGTGCGGCAGGTTTCAGAGAGAAGATCTTCTCCAAGCTGTTTATGGATTTCACACAGACCATCATCCCTGCGGTAGGCCGGGCAGATACTATCGTTGCCCATGGTCATTCGCCTGTAATCCATATCAGTCGGGTTATCAGGGGTATGGGTTGATTCTCTGGACAGGTCAGAGAGATAGGTATCCTGGGTAACCTGCCATAAATCCCAGGTTTTCTGATCAATTGATATACACCAGTTGTGACAGCAGTTATTTTCGCAATCCGGGCCAATACAGGAAAACTTCTGGTAATAGCGGGGAACTCCGGTCTGTCTGGGTTTGGTATCCATACCTGACGATTCTCACAATAATTGGAATGTGGAAGCTCCTGAAGAATGAAATTAAGTATTGAAGGGTAATCAACAGCTGTAAATTTCGGAGGCTGATTATTTATATTTAATAGGGGTTTGCTTTACTGAAGGTTAGGGGAAGCTACAGAGTCGGCAGCCGGTTTGGATATAGGCAAAACTGGAGGAAAGAAAACTCACGGATACACACCTCCTCCAGAGGGCAGGGCGGGTGATAACCGTCGTGTCCCAAATCCGAAAAAGAAGATTCCCCAGCATACTGACTCTTCGCCCTTACCAGATACCCGGCTTTCTGAGCGAAAAACTGATAGACCAGCCTTCTTTCCTCCAGATCACCCTTTGGTAACCGAGCCCGATTTCCCATTACCCGATCCCGACGATTACGCTGAAGATCGTATTGAGGCTTTTAAAAGAGGCCTCCAAAAAGCCATTAATGATGGGCTTACAGAAGCTGATATTCTCGATCGCTGGAGATCCTGGTATGCAGTAAGAGATCCGGACAAAGGAGATATCTATAGAAAGGTCTATGCGGGGTACAACCGTACAGATTATCCCCGAAGTACTGCTCACTCCAGTACGCTGGCGCTTGATGAACCCCTGGCTGTCACTTTCAGTAAAACCCAGCATACTGTGCGAGAACTGATCAATCATTTTGAAGGTCACGGTGGCCCTCTGGTACCAGCTGATTCATGGGTTGGTAAGAGAGTGGGATTTGGTTCGGCTTCAATTGACAGTGACGAGCCAAGGTCGCCTGATACACCTGACCACTTATCTGGTCTGGAACGACAGACATCAGAGCTGGAAAGTGAGGTTGAAACATCCCTTGACGATATTGGAAAGTCACTGAAATCCGGAAGAAAAACCCTGACACAGCTTGAAGAGGCCAGTCAGCGGCTCTCAGAAAGTAATAAGGAAGGGATTTCAATAGCGCATAAAGCTTCAGAACTGAAAAGGAAAACCCGTACCCTCGATACTCATACCCGGACATTGTCCAGCCGGGTTGGCCAGCAAGGGCAGAGTGTTGATCAGCCAGGGCAAGGGGCAGTGGCTGTTGAGCGTGTCAGGGCAAGAATCAACAAGTTGGAGGAAGATCTGCGACTGACAGCAGAGGAGTGCCGCAGGCATCAGGAACATTGCCAGGAGCTTGAAGAGTTTTTAAGTCAGCAGAAACAGGAATCACAGTACTGGAAAGCTGAGTTTGAAGCTAAACGCTCTGAGGCAGAGCGCCTTGAACTCGAAAACAATGCCTATATGGAGCGTGAGAGGCAGCAGCGGGTAAAACTCCAGGCTTTGAAACAAGATGTGCTGAAACTCAAAGAAGTTCAGGGGCTGCAACTCCAGCGTAAGAAAGAAGTTGAACGTAGATTAGATCTGGCAGAGCAGGGAAATACTAAGTTCCAAAGCCAGATATCAAAGCTCAGGGCATTAAACCGTCAGCTGCATAAGCAGGTTGAAACAGGAAGGGTTGCACTGCAGCAGCAAGAGGATCGGGTTAAATCTGCTGAAGAGGAGCTGGCGAGAACCCGTGCACAGTTAGTATCTTCAGAGGCAAAGCTCGAGCAGCAAAAAAATGTCCTGGATAGTTACAAGGCAAAACTTGTTGAAACCGAAGGAAAAGTTTCTGAATTACAAGGAGATTTGTCGACAAAAATCTCAGAAAGTCAAAACCTTCGAGTTGCTCTTCATCAAAGAGAGCAGGAGTTTGATCAGGTTTTACGTGATCTTCAAAATCAGGTTGGGGAGTGGAAAAGTAGAGCCAAACTACGCATGGATGAGAGAGATCATGCCCGTGTCCAATGTACTGAGGCTAGGCTTAAACTTGCAAAGGTTTCAACAGAACTGTTTAGTCTTAAAGAAAACGTGGAAAAATTTAAAGGGGTATATGATTGGCTGAGTACCGAAGCGTCACAAATTCGTGACGAACTGGAGGCGGAGATAAAGCTTAGGGTTAAGGTCGAAGAGGAACTTGATCAATATAAGAAAACGCATAGTGGTATCAAAAGTGCCCTCAAATCGAGTGGTGTGAATTTCGGGGAAACGGTGAATACGGCGGTAGCTGTCACTCAGCTGGTAAATACTCTTGGCCAGGCTAGTGCAGATGTTTCACGGCTCAGTAAAAATAATGAAAAGCTTGAAATACAGCTGGCTACTGCTCAGGGCCTTGAGCAAAAAGCAAATTCTGATCTGGAGAGGGTTAAGGGGGAGTCGAATAAAGCCAAGCTTGAGTTAGTAGGGGTGAGAGCTCAACTTGTAAGGAGTGAGCAGGCTGTAAAAAAATATTCAGATGAGTTTTCTGGCTTAAAGCAAAGCAATGGAAAGCTTCTGGAAGAAATTGAAGCACTTAAAGCAGAGAATGAAACTTTAAGAGTTGGTCGTCAGAGTGATGGAGTTGAATTAGAAGAGCTGAAGCATTCCCATCAGCAGCAGGTTGATAAGATCCAAAAAATGGAAGCTCAGCATCAAGTGATTTTATTAGAGCATGAAGCTGCCGTTGGTTCCCAGAACAAAGAGATATCTGAATTAAGAGAGCAACTAGGCAGTGCTTCTGATGAACTGAAAAACCATAAACAAAAGATAAGTAAACTCCAGAGTGAAGGTGCTGACGTAAGAGGGAAGCTGGAGGCATCAGAGGAATTGAGGGCAAGCGAGCGTAAAGAAAATAAACGGCTGGGAATGAAGCTGGCTAAGCAAGAGGCTCAATTAGCGGAGCTGGAGACAGAAAAAAATCGTGCTGTACGAGATTTAAAGACAAAGGGAGATCAGGTACTTCTACAGCAACAAAAAATGCAAGATATGGAAGGGGAGTTAGGCGAACTAAGGAGCCAGCTTTCTAGCAAACAACATGAACTCGAAGCTAAAAATGACCAAATTCAGCAAGAACGAGATAGAGTTCTTGCCCTTGAAATAAAGATTTCGGCAGCGGAAGAAGACTCCACCCAAAAAGCTGACAGGATAAAGCTTTTGGATGTACATGTTGCGGAGTTAACTCAGCTTGTTGAGAGCACAAAAG
This sequence comes from Parendozoicomonas callyspongiae, assembly GCF_023502345.1. Lineage (GTDB taxonomy): Bacteria > Pseudomonadota > Gammaproteobacteria > Pseudomonadales > Endozoicomonadaceae > Sansalvadorimonas > Sansalvadorimonas callyspongiae. The sequence goes on along the minus strand of NZ_JAMFLX010000034.1, from coordinate 24,949 downwards.
CTGAGGCTGATAAAGCTGACAAGCAGACTAAAGAATACAAAGATGAAATTGACCAAAAAAACTTGGAAATAGCTAAACTTGTTGAAGCTCAAAGGAAAGCTGATCTTGAGTTTTATCATGAAAGAGAAACTTTAGATAAAGAACTGAAATTACAAAGTGATATTTATGATCAGCAAAAGAGCGCATGGGAAACTGAAAAATTAAACGCACAAAGACTTGAAAAAGAAAGATCTCGTCAGATTGAAGATCTTGAGAGACGGCTTGAAGAAACAAAGAGCAAGTATGATCAGGTCAGAGATGCAAGCAGCGAATATGAAGCATCCCGTAATGAGTTCGAATGTAATTATAAGAGGCTTGAGAAGAAAGTTGGTGAATTATTTCAAGCTAACACTGCTCTTGAAGAAGAGATTGAAAATATTGATGCACATAAGCTGAGAGAAGAGCAGGAACGCCACATAAAAGCTGAAAAATTACTCCAACAGAAGTTGAAGGAGGAGGAGGAGAAAGAAGATATTATTAGAGTTGCCAAAGGTCTAGAGCAAAGGAATCGGGTACTGGCCACTGTACTGAAGATGTGGAAAGGTGCTTACAGGGAACAAGAGCAAACAGTAGCCAGGCAAAAACTTGAACTGGAAAAACTTCAACCCATTGAGGCTCAATATGAAGAGTTGGCCCAGCATGTGAGTGAGCTTCAGGCTAAGTGGGTTCAGCTTAACGAATCGGTAGATATTGCATTGGGAGAGAAAAATCCAGGGGAATCCGGTATGACGACTGGTAGGAACCTGGCAGAGGAACTTGAACTTGCCAAATCTGATGATAGCCTGAATGACAGTCAAATTGATGGACTGAGCCGTCATCAAAAACTAATAACTATGGGAATTGATCCTGATAGTGTTCCTGATAAAGTCTCTTCATATGTAAAACGTACCGAAAAACAAAGCTATGATCTCAATAGACAGATTAATATACTGATAGAAAAAGTTGATCAACTACAAAATGATATAAAACGCAAAACAGCTTCATGGAAGGCAGTGCAGGAAGAGTATCTCAGACTTCAGGATAGATTTGGTGATGATATTGAAGCAGGAATGGATGAAATTCTTGCCAAGTTGGAAAAGGCTAAAGCTCATGTCCTGAAAGTTGATGCTGAAAAGAACTGGCGTATCAAGCATTTGGAGACAGAACTGCAAAAGCAGAAAGAAAATGAGGCGAGCCAGTTGGAAAGATTGAATGCAATGATTGATGAATATGAAGCTTATGATTCTGGGTTGGATTCTTCAGCTTCAGAAACCTCATTGTTTGAAGGTGAAGGGAATTCTCATGCGCCTGAGGAGTCCTCGCTGGTGAAGAGTAAAGAAAAAGAACTTTCTCGTGTCCAGCGGAAGTTAAATGCCAAAGTTGAAAGCTACGACGCTCTAGAACAATCAGCAGATGAAATGCGAAGAGAAATTGAACAGAATAAACTGCACGCTCAACATATAGCTAAGCATTCACTACTTCTGGCAGATCAACTAGCTGGAATGTATAGAAGGATGGTGAAGACAACCCAGTATGTTATTGAAGGCTTAGGAGACTCTGATACTGAACGAAATTTCCCGGAAGTTGCGGCAGTTAAGAGCATGCTTAAGGATATTCTCATAGAGTCACGGGTTGAAGAAACAGGCTGGGATGATGTTACATATAAAATGAAAAAACTTGGTGTTCACCCCAAAATTGATAAGGAACATATAAATGCAGGAGCTATGGCTATACTCCGCGATTTTGCAGGTTTTCTGAATGCTCAGTACCCAGACCAGGCTTCTGAAGAGGATGTGACTGATGAAGAGAGCACTCTTAAGGTGAAGAGTGCAGTTGTTATTCCTGAACGGCAGCTATCGGGCTCTTCAACTATCTCCAGCCCAAGCCGAAAAAGTTCATTGGATGAAAGCCCTGGTGTATCTGATACCGGGAGTAATGATAGTGGATATAATGTCCGCAAACACCGAGAGACGTTTAATGTAGATAAACCAGTTATTGACGATCCGGTTCAAGTGAATCTAGTTAGTGTTAATTCGTCCTGTCAATAAATAAAGACTCGCACAGCTGCTTTTTCCTCGTTTTAATCATTTGCTTTACTATTCTCAGGCTTTACTGGTTTGCCAGCAACTGGTGGCCCTTGTCGGGAAATACTACCAACACTTTGAGTTGTTAAGAAAAAACGCAGTAGAACCAACGGCTCACGTTTTGTGGGTTCGACAAGGTTAACTCCATTAATAATTCTACGAAGTTTTCTATGTTCGAGTGTCTTGTCAAAAGCTTCGTGGAAACCGATAACTGGCAGAACCATTGATGATTCACGTGGATAATCAACAGTGAAAATATGGGCATGCACACACATTCTCAAAACTGTTTGCCCAAGTGAATAGAGATCAGACTTTTTCCCCTGAGGTAATTTCTTTCTGGCTTCCGGGGACATATACATAGGTGAGCCAGACGCGTCCTTTGGGCATGTCCATCTAATATCTTTTGCCAGACCAAAGTCGAAAAGACGAAGCAGCCCTGTTGAGTCGATAGCCAGATTAGCAGGCTTGATATCACGGTGGAGAATATATCTCCCATGTAAATATGTGAGTGCTGACATTAACTGGCCTGTCCAGTCAAGAATATGTTTGCCATGTTCAGAGCCAGGGATACTTGTCAAAACCTTATAGGGATGTTTTCCGCAGTACTCTGTATACAGCACAAGTTCCAGGTGATGTTCATCTGAAAAAACTGAACAGCCAAGAAAGCGGCAAATATTATGGTGATGCAGTTTTTCATGGATACTTTTTTCGCTGGCAAGATAAGACAGGTTAAGTTTCCTGCGCTTGCTACTGAAGTTCGTCATAATTCTTGTACGGGATACCCAGGGGGCGCAGCTCCCATCCTCTGCCGGGTAGTGTAAACGGGCTTCTGTCTCTAAAGTTGTCTTGTTCTTTTCGTCATTATCTGTTCTTTGGCAAAGATTTTTGCTTTTTGACTTCAACTCTGCAGGAGGCTGATAATGAAATGCCCCCAGCAGGAGTCTATTACCTTCACTGTCAGGCGTGCTTTCAGGGCTGTCATCAGAGGGTTGTAACCCTTCGACAATTTTTTTATTGCTGGGAGTTGGTAATGATGTGGAATCCTGAGGCTGATCATTGGCAGGTTCATCATCAGCTTTAGAATCTGCCTTGCTGTCCTCAAAAACGATACTGGAACCGCCAGCACTGATTTTACGTCCAGGCAAATTAGTTAAGCTCTCTTTGGAAATGGATGATACATTTCCCTGCGAGACAGTAGTGTATCCACTGTTGTCTTCTTCTAATGGATTTTGATTGAGTTCAGGGGTGGATGTCCGGCTACATTTTCGATGGCTCCACATACCTGTTTCATTATCACTGGTCAGTGATTCTTCTTCCGTGTTCCCCTCGAGAAGTCTAGCCGCTTCTTCCAGCGTAATAAATTGATCAACTCCTTCAAGTAAGCTTGTTCTGAACATATCCCTGTCTCATCAACACCAAAGGAGTATTGTTGATAGAACTGAAGTATATGGAAATAACAGGGCTGTCAGATTGGCTGACAGTCCTGCTGAATTGAGATGAAAAGCTGTTATTGGAGCCGTTCGGCCAACCCTGTCACTCGCTCGATAGGTCGTTCAACCGCTGCGCCGAGAATATCCGGCTGAGCAAATAGCACCAGAGACTTTCGGGCACGGGTAATTCCGGTATAAACCAACTCTCTTGTAACTACTGGGGATGGAGAGTCTGGTAATGCCAGCACAATCCGGTCAAATTCAGAACCCTGGCTCTTATGAACCGTCATGGCAAATACCGTTTCATGCTCCGGCAGTCGACTGGGAAGCAGAAAGCGGACATTGCCATCAGGGGTTGGAAAAGCGACTCGAAAACGGTTTTCATCAGTCTGGAAGGTGATACCAATATCACCGTTATAGAGTTCAAGGGATGGCTCATTACGGGTTATCAGAATTGGGCGGCCGTGGTACCAAGTGACATCGTTCTCAACTAATCCGGCTGTAACAAGTGCATGGCGAATATGGTCATTTAATCCACCTACACCCCACTGGCCCTCTCTTAATGCGCAGAGAACCTGGAAACGGTCAAAGGCATCCAGAATATCACCGGCCCGCTCAACCGGGTTCTGGCTGTTATTCAGTAGCTCAAGATAGGGCCGGTATCCTCCAACAGCTTTTCTTAATAACTGATTTTGCAGATCACCGGTGTAGTGCAGTTCAATATCAGGTAGTGATTGCTGGCAGAGAGATTCAACGCTGTTGCGATCGCCTTCATTGACGGCCCTGGCAATCTTTCCGATACCGGAGTTAGCATCGAAGCGATAGCTTCGGCGAAGCAGGCAGAGACTGTCTTTTATGGCCGGCCCCTGTTTCTTATCCTGATCAAACAGAGGGTAACCGGTGAGTGCATAAAGAGTTTTTACCTGTTCGTGAGAGTAGCCATCATTAATGCCGGAACAGATATCACCCAGAACACTGCCTGCTTCAACCGAGGCCAGCTGATCCCTGTCGCCCAGCAGCACCAGGCGGGCATTATCGGGTAGCGCTCCCAGCAGGCGCGCCATAAGAGAGACATCAATCATCGAGGCTTCATCAACCACCAGGATATCCAGATGCAGCCGGTTTTCGCGGTTATGACGAAACTCTGCCCGGCCTGGGATAACACCCAATAAGCGGTGCAGGGTCGAAGCCTGGTCAGTAATGGCATAGCGAACCTGTTTATCACAGTTCAGTTTGCTGCGGGCCAGGCCAATTGATTCCGTCAGTCGAGCTGCCGCTTTGCCGGTTGGCGCTGTCAGATGAATAGTTGGGTAACGATCAGGGCTGTCGATCAGCGCCAGTTCAACCAGCAGGGCCAGCAAACGGGTTACCGTTGTTGTTTTGCCGGTACCTGGTCCGCCACTGATAACGGAAATATTGCGGGTGGCCGCCACTGCCGCAGCAACTTTCTGCCAGTTAACTTCACCCTCGGCTACTGGCTCAGGAAATAGTCGATCAAGAACCTCTCGTGTTTTCTCCTGATCCACTGGCAGACTGGTACTGCGGTTCAGCCGTTCAGCAATCTCCTGCTCATATTGCCAGTAGCGCATCAGATACAGGCGTTCACCGTCCAGAACCAGTGGTGATGGTTGAGAGCCATCACCAACAACAGGGTTGTTGCCTAGATGTTCTCCCCATGATGAAACCGGAGGGCACTGTCGTATTGCATCCTCATGGACGTTCTGTCCCAGCATTTGCCAGAGGTCTGTATGCCTGAGATTCAGGCAGGTATGGCCATGTCCAAGCTCGCTGCTGGTCAGGGCTGCTGCCAGAAGAGCGACCGGATCATCAGTTTGCTCAGAAAGAAAGCGGGCAAAGTGGTAGTCCAGAGGACGAATCACTTTGCTATCTGCCAGTTGACGCAGCGTATTCAGCATACATTCGCCTCCTTGCTGTCTGTGTGTTCACCTGCAAACAATCTGTCCATGGCTTCAATCAGTTCACGTTCCGGTTTGTGGGCATAAACCCCCGTCCGCTCAGGATTATCTGGCTGGATACCCCGCAGGAAGATATAAAAGATTCCACCGATATGGGTGTCATAGTCGTAGTCAGGAAGCCGGGTTTTCAGCAGGCGGTGCAAAGCAAGCGTGTAGATCAGATACTGAAGATCATAACGGTGGTCAATCATGGCATCGGCCATGGCTTTATGGGTATAGGCGCTGGTAGTTTCGCCCAGCCAGTTGGATTTCCAGTCAAGAACAAACCACTTGCCATTATGCTGGAAGGTCAGATCGATAAAGCCCTTGAGCAGTCCGCGCACATTGTAAAAATCCAGATTACCGGCTTTGGGTGACAGTGGATCAGAGCTCTCTCGCAGTAAAGTATTCAACTTATGACACTGAAGCAGACCAAGAGATAGATTAAATTCCAGCTCGGGTTTGTAATCACCAGACTGGAGATCAGTCAGTTTCAACCCTTGCTCGTTTAACGGCGCTGACAGGGTATCGTTGACCATGGTCTGTAATACTGGTAGCCACTCGTCTTCAATGCCATTAACCAGTAGTCGCTCCCGAATCATTTCTGCAATCACATCCTGCTGGGGATTTTCAAAGGTAACATTCTCAAAAATCTCATGCAGAAAGGTGCCGGGTCGTGCGCCACGGGGAAAGTCGAGTAGAGAAGTGTAGGGTTCCCGTTCAATGGTGACAGGTTCAACGTCCTGCCCCTGAACTTCCTGGTCCACACCGGCCAGTTCATGGCTGGCATCCAGATTCACATCTGCTTTTTGGTGAGAAGCTTTACGTGACAGGGCTGAATAGCTGGTCATCCACCAGTTATTGTCAATGCGGCCTGTGAACTCTCTTGCGGACAGTTCAGGAGTAGATTGCTCAGGAGATGAGTAGGGTTCTGCCATGGGTTCAGGTACTTTAGAGATACTGATAGCAGAACACCCATCGCCCAGTTTATGCAGGCTCTCTTCCAGTGCTTTTGTATCGATCATATTGCCACTGGCAAGCAGATAACCAAAGGCAGTCTGGTTAAGATGGGTTTCAATATCCTGCTTACGGGGACGGCGTTTGACCGGTGCAATGCCCATATAGCAGGCATGGACGGAGCGGGTCAGGGCTACATACAGCAGGCGCAGATCTTCGGCCATACGCTCTTTATCTGCCTGCTCCAAAGCTTCCGGTTGCGCCAGCAGGTTGGCGACTACCTGATAGTTGTTGTCTTCGTCGTGGTAAACCCCTTGTTCTGCTGCTCTCCAGGTACAGACAAAAGGAATAAACACCACACCATATTCCAGACCCTTGGATTTATGGATGGTGACGATCTTGACCAGCTTCTGCTCACTTTCCAGATGAAGTTGCTGGTCTTTGGCATTCTGATCCGGAGAAGCGATACGCTCCTGCAGCCAGCGCAGCAGAGCGTGAGGTGTATCCTTTTCCCTGGCCGCAGCTGCCAGCAGTTCTCCAAGATGGAGCAGGTCGGTCAGTCGACGTTCGCCATTGGCATCAGCAAGCAGGTTTTCAGCCAGTTGTCGTTTGCTGATAAGGTGGCGCAGCATGGGCAGTACGTCGTCATGCATCCATTTGTCGTGATAACCGGTAAATTCTTCAACCGCATTTTCCCAGCACTGTTCATCATTATTCAGTTCATCCAGCGCACTGGCCTGCAGTGCAAACAGTGGCGTTGCCAGAGCGGCTTTCAGCTTGCGTTCGCTGGTAGGTTCCAGGCAGGCTGCCAGAATGCGGGACAGGTCCAGTGCTTCATAGGAATCAAACACTGAGCTGCGATCACTGAGATAGACGCTGGCGATATTCTGCTCATTCAGGGCCAGCCGAACCTTTTCCGCCTGGGCACCGGTTCGTACCAGAATGGCAATATCTCCGGGTGTTAACGGTTTCTGGCCATCCTTGCTTCCGGTAAGACAGCGCTGGTCTTTTGCCAGACTTAGCAGCCGGTTGATCTCAGATGCAGTGGCATCAGCCATGGTCTGTTCATAGTCACCACGACCAATAGCAAAACCACCATTATCCTGGTACCACAACTTCAACGCTGGCATCGATTGATCATCAATCAATAGCCCTCGGGAGCTGGCATCTGGTGAAGAGTCAACCGGCAGGAAGGGAATATCCTGGTCATAGATAAATGCCGATTGTGCCTGGTCAAACAGATGGTTGGTGGCACTGATCATATCAGCTGATGAACGCCAGTTTCGGGGAAGGGTGTAGCGGCTGGTGATGGCCTTGCGGGCCTGGATATAAGTGAAGATATCCGCACCGCGAAATGCATAAATAGCTTGCTTTGGGTCACCGATCAGAAACAGTCCGTTATCGGTGTGCGACTGCGGATAGATATTGCTGAAGATCCGGTACTGGACGGCATCGGTATCCTGAAATTCATCAATCAGGGCCACCCGATAGATATCACGGATATGGTCAGCAAGCGCTTCACCACCTGATGATTGCAGGGCCTGGTCGAGTTTAATCAGCAGATCATCAAAGATCATCTTGCGCAGCTCATTGCGACGCTGTATCAGACGACTTTGCACTTCTTTCAGGGCATCACGGAGAATCAAGCCCCTGAAGGCTTCCTTGATATCCAGTGCCTGATCCTGCAGCTGTTCAATACGGGTAAAAATCTCAAGATCAGGTACTGTTTTGCCCTTGGTGCAGGCTTTGGCAAGAGCTTCCAGGGTATAGAATTCCCAGCCATTCTCTTTGCCAAACTGTGGTATCAGGCTGCTGCTGGCAGCAAAGTCGGCCATCTCCGCCAGCCGTTTCCAGGGTTTGCTGTTTTTCCGCAGAATCTTTGCCAGCTCTGCTTCAATCAGATCACGCTGTTCCAGCCAGAGTGCTTTTATCTGACGGATATCCTGAATGCGTTTATCCAGATCCGCCATGGAATCAGGAATACCGGTTTCATCAATTTTCAGACCATGCTGGTTTAACCAGTACTGCAGGCTGGCCTGCAGGTTTTCCGGGGCTTTCCAGATCTGGCGGGTCAGATCTGTCAGCTCCTCGTTTAACGGATACATGGTTCTGCGCCAGAAGTCAGCAACCGCATCGGCAACCAGTTCCGACTGATCTTCCAGAAGGTCACTGGTAAACAGGGTGCCGCTTTCAAAAGCATGCTGTTTCAGCATCCGCTGGCAGAAACCATGGATAGTGAAAATGGCAGCTTCATCCATCTGCCGTTCGGCCGCCAGCAAGCGTTTGGCCTGCAGCGGGTGATCACCAAGATCCTGCAGCAGTTCTTTCAGGAATGGATCATCGCTTGTGTCAGAAAGAAAAGCCTGGCGAGCCTGGTGAATACGGCCGCGAATACGATCACGCAGCTCTTCGGTGGCAGCCTCGGTAAATGTCACCACCAGTATCTGGTCAACGGTTAATGGCTGACAATGGGCACTGTTCTGTTCTCGGCCATGGCCAAGTAACAGACGCAGGTAGAGGGCTGCAATAGTCCAGGTTTTACCGGTACCGGCACTGGCTTCTATCAGTCGGTGGCCGTGCAGTAGCAGGGTTAATGGATCAAGATTCTGTGCGTCCCTGTCCACCGTTTCATTCATGCTGTTACTCATTCGGGTAGCGCCTCTTTATCTATTTTCTGATAGTGGGCGTAAAGAGGTTGCAGAATTTGTCTGATCAGCTCTGACATACCATTCAGGGCAGGCTCAAGTTCCGGCCAGCAGCGCTGGATATAGGCATCGGTACATTCTCCAGCCGGACCAAAGCCAGTTCCATAGAAAGTTTTGGACGCTTTGTCATTGGCTGACTCCAGTACCGATTCATCGTCTGATAGCCCTATTTCCCCGGCAGTTTCCTGTATCCAGGCCCAGGCTGTGCGCTGGAAAAAGGGAAGAGGGCGGGTCAGGCCCTGTTGCATCAGACGTTCCAGATCAGAAAGCATCGATAAGGCTTCTTCAGGGTTCACCGGCGTAAATGCAAAAAGTTCGTCCTGAGTCAGGTAATAGGTCTTGCCAATCACTCCGGTGGAGGCACAAAAGCAAAGGTGTTGAATCCAGGCACTGAAACGGTGCTTCTCACGCAGTTTGCCGGTCCTCCAGAACACCTGACCATGCCGGTGTATCTCGGTCAGCCAGCCGGTTAAGCGACTGTCATTCAGCAGCAGATTGACTTCCAGATCTTCAGAGAGTCTGTTTTTCAGCCAGGGTTCAACCAGGCCCGCCAGATTGGTGGCATCAGATTTCAACTCTTTTATGGCCAGTCTGCCAAAGTGACCATGGGGCAGAATACCTGTTGCCTGGGCCTGCTGTCCCAGTGTCTGATCTGAGCCGTGCTCAAGATACTGTCTGACCAGGCTGTCTTTCAGTTGCCAGCCGGTCAGGCCTGACAAGGCAAAAGGTTCACGGGTTTCAGCGGATTCCAGCTCATCATCAAAAAAGACTTTCAGGCGCTGTTGGCAAAAGGCCTGACAGGGGTTGTTCCAGAAAGTAATCAGCTTAGCCAGTGGCAGTTCAATATCATCCCGGCCATCTTCAGCCCTGTTGAGCTCCGGCAGACTGTTTGTCAGAAATGGTTGTGCTGGTTCACCTTTACCCTCTGCTGCAGGCAGCCACTCTCTGGCAAAACTTCGCTCCAGGTTATCGGCCATAAAGTTTGCAGAGCTGAAAGCCTGCAGACTGTGCTGGGTAAACAGATTTTTAACCAGCGCTGAACCATCTTTACCATCGTCAGTGACAAAACTCTCACGAATCAGGTTTTGCAGCTCAGTTACCAGCACAGAGGGAAAACGCTCGGTGTTATCGCGAATATTGCGGCTGACATAGCTGATATAGAGAGATTCCCGGGCGGAGAGCAGTGCTTCCAGGAACAGGTAACGGTCATCTTCCCGGCGTGAGCGGTCTCCACGACGCGGGTCTTTTGCCATCAGATCAAAGCCCATAGGTGGCAGACTGCGTGGATAGGCACTGTCGTTCATTCCCAACAGGCAGACCACCTTGAACGGAATGGAACGCATTGGCATCAGGGTACAGATATTGACCTGACCAGCCAGAAAACGCTGACTGTTGCGGGTATTGTCGAGGTTTTCCTGCAGCCAGTCGACCATAACAGCTCTGGGCAGAGGTTCCTCAAAGCGGGCATCAGTCAGCTGTTGGCGGAAAGTTTCCAGTGCCTGGCGAATGCGCTGCAGAACCTGCTCATCATCGCTGTCGGGTAGAAAGAAGCGTTCCAGAAGCTGGTTCAGGAACAGGGTCCAGTTATCGGCATTGCGTGCCTTATCCAGCTGTGTCACCAGCCATTCACAGCTTTCAATAAAGTCGGCCAGTTTACCTGCCAGTTCGGCATTCATGCCCTGGACAAGGTCCGAAGGCATAACGTCATGGAAAATACCCTGCGAAGCAGGCATGGCGTAACCCAGAAGCATACGACGCAGGCCAAACAGCCAGGTGTTTTCCGTCCGTTTCGGGATGTCGAAACGAGCCTGGTGTTCCGGGTTCAGGCCCCAGCGAATTCCGGCATCTTCAATCCAGTGCTGCAGGGTTGCAAGGTCATCGGCATCCAGTTCAAAACGGGACTGCATCGCTTTGACTTCCAGCAGCTCCAGAAGCTCAGGTCCACTGGCCCGGCTCTGGTCAAGAGTCATCAACCTGTTCAGGGCAGCCAGTACAGGATGTTCCTGGGCTGCACTTCGGTCAGACAGGGCAAAGGGTATATAACGCTCACCGGATGCACTGCCAAACACGGCCTGCAGGAAAGGCGCATAGCTGTCGATATCCGGCACCATTACGATAATATCCCGAGGCTTCAGCTCAGGGTTTTTATCAAACAGACTCAGAAGATGATCATGAAGAACTTCCACTTCTCTCAAAGGGCTGTGGCAGCCGTGGAAACTGAGAGAAGTATCTTCTGTGGCGATGGAGTGTTTCTGGTTGGTGCTGTCCTGCAGTTCGAGGATATCTGACTGAATACAGTGCAATAGACTGTCCCGGTCAATATCAGCAAACGCATCAATTTCAGCGGCACCAAGTTCCTGCAGCTGATAAAGGTAATCCCGGCCCAGTTTGCCCATGGAAGCCAGTAGTGGGTTGCCGGTCTCTTCAAGCGATTCAGGCTGCTCCGGATTCACACCTTCTTTGAAGCGTTTGGCATCAAGCATAGCCAGGTAACGGGCATCGCGGATATCACCCCAGTAATAACGACAGGGGTTGGTGATCATCAGATGCACATCACACTGTTCTCCCAGGGCATGGAGGGCTTCCACATAACCTGGCGGAAGGGCAGAGATACCAAAGACAAACAATCTCTTTGGCAGCTTGCCTCTGAAATGCCCATTCTTGAGTGCAGCCGCAAAAGACTGATGCATATTGGCGCGATGCCAGTGCGACTGTTCCAACTCTCTTGTTGTTTCGACAAGCGCCCGCCACAAAGCCGGTTGCCAGCTCTGGTCCGAGGTGAGTTCTGGCCTGTCATTACCGGCTTCCCAGTCGGCAATCCACTCTGGGCGATAAACCAGATACTGGTCAAAAATATCCGCAATCTTTCCTGCCAGCTGGTAACGGCGTACCTTATCTTCGTCGTTTTCCAAATAGCGTTTTAAGGGTGCAAAGCGCTCGTCTTCGAGCCATTGCGGAAGAAGCCCCATCAGCTTCCAGGTCATGCTGTCCTTGGCAAAGGCCGACCGATCCGGCACATCATCAAGAATCTGGATAAACATTTTCCAGATAAACGTTGCGGGCAAGGGAAACTCGATACTGGCGGCAATACCGAAGGCTTCTGCCACTTCCAGCTGCAGCCAGCGGGCCATGCCCGGGCTCTGCACCAGAATCTGTTCATCTTCCAGAGGGTTTGTCAGCGGGTCACGACGGATCAGCTCAACAAGAAGTTCCCTGAGGACATCAAGACGGTTGGAATGATAAAGGGTGAGCAACGAATTCTCCGTATTCGAGGGCTGGCACTAGCTCTTATTCTCAGTAATCATCTGATTAATGCAAGGCAAGACTGGTTTTCTTTTAGGAAAGAAAGGGGTTTGTGCCCTAATGAATCAGCAGTACATATAAAAGACTGCCGTAGCTTTGGCTATGCCGAGATATAGAGGCAGAGCAGGTATCTGGTATTGATACCTGAAAAGAGTATGACTTCAGATATTTCCTGGGAAGTATTGCAAGACTTTAAACCATAATGCGGCTTAGAGTTTTGATGGCCTTTTCTTCATCAACAGGATTGGTCGTAAACCATGGATGTTCTAAAGCCTGAGCTGCAGTTGTTCTGTGCTTAGGATCTGGGTGCATAAGCCCGTTTATTAGATCTGTCAGAAGAACAGATTCCTGTTTGAACCGTACAGCCGACTCGTGAAATGCCTCAAACCCTTCCGGCTCCCAGGTGTCTAGCCGTTCTGAACCAGAACCTATCAATTCCTGGCGGCTGAGTCGGACAGATTCCCGGTTTAGGTCCTCGTCAGTAACTTCCGGCGATGGAGCCGGTAGAGCGGTTTTGTAGCTTCCATCTTTATTAGGAGAAGAATAGTTTTCCATCGCTTTTTTGATGAGATGGACTCTCGCTCCACGCTCCCCTGGTGGATGACCGCTGGTATCTGCCCCTGCAATAAATGCATTGCCGCTTTCACCCTGAAGTGCAGTCAGATCCCTGTAGAGCATCTGTCCCAAGGCGTAACAATCCATCGAGGGATCAGCGGGAATACCTGCTTCCTTGCCCTTGAGCAGTGAGTCCAGAGCCTCAGGTGCTGTATAGCTTTCATGGGCGCAGAAAACGGGATCACCAATTCTTACCGATGCCCCGAAATCAAGGAGCTTGGAATCCTTGTTTGACTTGAGAATATGAAAATTATCCGGCTTTAGATCGCAATGTACCAAGCCGCTTTTGTGAACATGATCGACGGATTTGAATTGCCCTTGGCTTACGAATTTCCAGGCATTAAAAAGCTCGTCAGCAGGCAGGCCAGAAGTGCAGAGGTCATCTACAAGTAACCCCAGTTTTGGGCCATCAATATACTCGTACATAAGCCCGGCTTTGTCTCCCAGGGTTATGTAGCCTTCATAGCCAACAATATTTTTATGGGGTGGGAGTTGCTCCATGATCTGTTGTTCATCATCGAGATTGTATTTGGGAAAGGCCACCTTCAGAGCGAACGTGTTGTGAGTCTTCTCTTGAGTCTGGTTATTCTGATCTGTCTGCTGCTTGTCCTCTGGAAGTTTCTTTTCCTGAGTAACCCGGTAAATTCTGCCATAGTTGCCTTGGGCAAATGGAACCTTGTCGAGTTGATACTCTCGGGAAAAATCAAAATGAGGGTTATCGCTCTGGGGGGAGATAAATGTCAGATCATCCAGGCTGCCTGCAGAGCCCAGGGTGTCAGAAAAGTCAGATGCCGATGTAGAGGTGGTACGAGACGATATTGATCGATTATTTTCATCAGAAGAATACCCCGGATCTGTTTCACTCAGGGGGGATTTATTTGTTGTTGAAATTACGGAGCGTTGCCCTGATTTCTCAATTATCTTTTCAGGAATATCAGAATGTCTGGGAGCTAATGTAGAAGACGTCTGGCTTGCGGGTCTGGTGGGATCAATAGGCATAGCGCTTTTGTTATTGCATTGATTGACCGGATACCGGAATTATCGGCTCCGGCCATCAATGCTGAACTTAACCATGCTCAGCCCATTCGGCTGTTAAGGAATATTGATAACCTTGTGGGTCTGCAGGTTCAGGCGCCAGCGGGGGTGATCTAGGCAATACTGGATAGCCTGCTGCGTGCCACAATCCCTATAGAGAAGGTCAGCCGACTCCCTGTGAGGGTCAGCCATAGGGCTGAGGTAATAATGGCTTGCCCGGATATGTTCGAACTGCTCGGGCATAGCCTCAGGCTGAGGATAAACCAGCTTCAGTTCATCGCACTCAGTCACAACAACCTCGGCTGTGCCCTTGGGGCTGACAACCGACCAGTCAATTCCGTCCGGGATAGGCTTGGTGCCATTGGTCTCGATGGCAATTTCAAAACCAGCATTATGCAGGCTGTCGATCAGTGCTTTATCCATCTGCAGCAGAGGTTCTCCGCCGGTGCAGACCACCAGTGGCTTGCTCTGATTGTCAGAATATTCAGATGGCCACCTGGCACGAACAGCTGAGGCCAGTTCATCCGCTGTAGTGAATTTCCCTCCACCTTCACCATCTGTACCGCGAAAATCGGTATCGCAGAAGTTGCAGATAGCGGTAGCCCGATCCTGCTCCCGGCCACTCCACAGGTTGCAGCCACTGAAACGGCAGAACACGGCAGGGCGGCCAACATTGGCCCCTTCACCCTGCAGGGTGTAGAAGATTTCCTTTACGCTGTACATCAGGCCGAAGCACCTGTTTCGTATGGCAGAGGATCGGTTGCCTGGTTCAGTTCAAATGCTTCCAGACGTTCAACGCAGGAGCCACATTTGCCGCAGGCTTTTTCCCGACCGTTGTAGCAGGTCCAGGTTTTTCCATAATCGAGACCCATGGCCAGCCCGTCCCGCAGGATTTCAATCTTGCTCTGATGCAGGTAGGGGGCCTCGATGGTGACCGGCTGCCAGTCACAGATCTTGGTTACTTCATTAACAGCGTCGACAAACTCAGGCCGGCAATCCGGATAAATTGTGTGGTCACCGGAATGGGCACCATAAAAGACTTTGCCGGCCCCGATCGAGAGGGCATAACCGGTTGCCAGTGACAGCAGAATCATATTGCGGTTGGGGACAACCGTCAGCTTCATATTGTCATCAGCGTAGTCACCTTCAGGGACTTCAATATCGTCAGAAGTCAGTGCCGAGCCGCCAACCAGATCATTGATTGCAGTAATATCAACAACTTTCAGCGGGATAGCCAGCTCATCGCAGACCCTCCGGGCATAGTCCAGTTCCTTGCTATGGCGCTGACCATAGTTAAAAGACAGAGCATACAGCTCAAAGCCTTCGCGCTGGGCACGATTTAATACTGTGAATGAGTCCATTCCTCCGGAGTAGATAACAACGGCTTTTTTCGGATCGGCCTGTTTTTCCATGGTGACAACTTCAGGGTTCTTACGGTGAGGGCCGTATTATAGGGACTGGGGCGAGAAAAGGCAGGGGGATCAGGCGGATGATTGCTGCGCACTGTTACCAGGGAAATATCTGGCCAGACACTGTTTCAACTGGTCCAGGGTCAGAGGCTTGGTCAGGTAGTCATCCATGCCCGCTTCTTTCGCAGTCTGTATATGCTCTGCCATGGCATGGGCACTGAGGCCAATGATCAGGATATTGCCGGTATCTTTATCGGATTCTGTGCTGCGGATTTCCCTGGTTGCCATCAGGCCATCCATTTCAGGCATTTCACAATCCATCAGGATCAGGTCAAAAGAACCTGATTTCCACTTCTCCAGTACCAGCTTTCCGTTATCTGCCATTTCCGGGGTAATGCCGAGTTTTTCCAGGTACTTCCGAATGACCATCTGGTTGACCCTGTTGTCCTCGGCTACCAGGACTTTCAAATGTTTGAACTGATCATTGGGTGTTGGTGCTATGTGTTTTTCTGGAGAGGAACTGGCCGGTTGGTAGTGACTCTCCGTAGCCTTGATTTTGAAAGTCAGGGTAAAGAAAAAGGTTGTGCCTTGGCCTTCGACGCTTTCTACGGAGAGGTCGCCACCCATCATACGAACCAGCTTGCGGGATATGGTCAATCCCAGGCCGGTTCCACCATATTTTCGGGTTGTTGAATTATCAGCCTGTCGGAAAGCTTCATAGATGATCTGCTGCTGCTCCTGGGACATACCGATGCCGGTATCAGAAACCCTGAAAGTCAGACTGACCGTTTCATCCTGGCTGGAGCCTGATCCAGTAATATCAAGACTGACAGAACCGTTCTCGGTGAATTTGAAGGCATTTCCCAATAGGTTAACCAGAACCTGCCTGAGCCGGGTTGGGTCCCCAAGCAGCTGGCGGGGAACGCTGTCTCCAACCGTTATTTGAAAATCAAGATTGTCCTGTTCGGCTTTCAGGGCGAACAGGTTTCGGCATTGCATAAGCACATCATCAAGCTTGAGCTCGGTTTCTTCCAGTGACAGCTGCCCGGCTTCAATTTTGGAATAGTCGAGGATATCGTTGATGATGTTGATCAGGTTGGCCGCCGATGTATGGATCACATCAATGTAATGGCGGTGTTTTTCATCATGTTCTTCATCAAGAAGCAGCTCCGCCATTCCGATAATGCCATTGATAGGAGTGCGGATTTCATGACTCATATTGGCCAGGAATTCGCTTTTATGCTGGCTGGCTGTTTCGGCTTTCTTTCTGGCCGCATCCAGGCGGTGGCGGGTTTCTTCCAGGTTGCGGATGGTCTCTTTTAAAGACTCCTGGGAATGACTGAAACGCTTGGCAACTCTGTTGTATTGAATCGCTACCTGACCAATGTCGGTAAAAGTCTCAACCCGAACCGGCATTTCAAAATGCCCGCTGGTTTCCTGCTGTTTCATATCATGCAGCAGGTCATAAAGCTCGGTTCTGGCCTGATGTTCGGCCATATTGAGCCCTTTTTCCTCATCCTCTGCAGAGACTCTCAGTGGCAGAATCTTATTGATAATCCAGAGCAGAATAAATGCGGTAGTGAAGCTCCATAGCAGTGTGGCACCAACCCCATACAGCTGAACCTCAAGAAGCTCATCCCGGGAGAAGTTGCGAGGAAACAGCAGTTCATCTCCCCAGAGTGCAACAGCTATTGTGCCCCAGATGCCCCCGAGCATATGCACAGGAACCGCGCCAACGGCATCATCGATTTTCAGTTTTTCCAGAATGGCAAAACCAAAGCTTGCCAGAACCCCGGCTCCAATACCGGCAAAGACAGCAGACTCCGGCTGGAAGATATTGCAGCCAGCGGTGACTCCAACCAGACCAGCAAGAACGCCATTCCCCAGCAGCAGGATATCAACACAGCGACGAATACATATGGTGTAAATCAGGGCTCCAAAGCCACCGGCTGCTCCGCCAATCGTGGTATTGAAAAGAATGGTTGGCAGTTGCTCCCGGTAGAACAGGCTGCTGCCGCCATTAAATCCAAACCAGCCGCACCAGAGCATCAATACACCGGCGATGGATATCACCAGGTTCTGTCCCTGGAAGCCGTGGGGATGGTCAATATCAAACCGGCCTTTGCGAGGCCCAAGAATTAAAGTAGCCGCAAGGGCGATGGCTCCACCAGTTACATGGACAGTGGTCGAGCCAGCAAAATCGATAAAGCCAGCTTCTTCAAGCCAACCTGTTGTGATCCCGGTATAGCTCCCTCCCCAGATCCAGTGTCCGGCAACCGGATAGATCAGGCCGCAGGTGATGATGACAATTGCAACATAGCCCACCAGTTTGCAGCGCTCGGCAATAGCCCCAGAGACAATGGTGGTAGCAGTGGCTGCAAACATGGCCTGGAACATAAAGAAAAGAGGATGGAAGGTGTCGTCGGGGTCGAACTTGAAGATTTCCGGCATTCCGGCGTAACCGTTTTTCGACTCCCCAAACATCACGCTATAGCCGACCAGCCAGAAAAGCAGTATCGCCAGAATAAGGTCAACAAGGTTCTTGGCGGCAACGTTAATGCTGTTTTTGGAGCGAACCAGTCCGCTTTCCAGACACAGGAAACCCGCCTGCATTAACATCAGCAGACCCAGGGAGGTAAACAGGATCATGTAGTCCCAAGTATCGGGTATCATGGAGCGTCCGTGCCCAGAAAATCAAAGCTTCTCTATGCACTTTAGCAATTCATTTGTCGTGAATGAGACAAACGTTTCTGGTTAATTAATGATAAGATCGCCGTTCAGCCTGAATTTCCCCCATTTTGATTTCCCTGATGAACTGGACCGACGAACAGTTACGTGTAATTGAACATTGTGGCAGCCATGCCATTGTGACTGCCGTGGCTGGCAGTGGTAAGACCAGCACACTTGTTGCCCATATACTGCGCCAGCTTGAGCGTGGACAGGATCCAAACCGGATACTGGTGTTGATGTTCAACCGCAGTGCCAGGGAAGACTTTCAGCGTAAGCTGGCCAGGGAAGCATCCAGCTTCTCTGCCTCTGTATCCCTTCCTGATATTCGCACCTATCACTCCATGGGGCTTAGGCTCTACCGGCACTTTGTCAAAAACGGTTGGCTGCAATCCTGGCAGGGAGACCCTTTGTCGGGGGCAAGAATGGATCTGGAGTGCTGGAAAATTCTTCAGCGCATCGCGCCGGCAAGCATGCGGGATGCTTTGAAGAATGATAAAAGCACCTGGGTCAGCGAGTTGACCGGATTTATTGATCTGGTGAAAAGCACCACTCGTACACCTGAAGTTGTTTTTGAAGAGTATGAGTACAACGCACGCAAGAAAATACTGCTTGAGGGATATCACGCTTTTGAGGAGTGGCGAAAAGAGCGTAGGCTGATCACCTATGCCGATATGTTGTACGAACCGGTTATGCTGATGTTGCGTGAGCCTGAGCTGGTGGAGCAGGTGACCAACCGGATGGATCTGATGCTTGTGGATGAGTATCAGGATACCAACGAAGTTCAGCATACCCTGCTGAAAATGATTGCCGGCCGTCGTGCACAGGTGATGGTGGTGGGGGATCCGGATCAGACTATTTACGAGTTTCGTGGTGCCCGGCCAGAGTACATTTTAAAAATCTTTGCCGAGGATTTTCCAAGCCCGGTTCAGTACACCCTCAGCTATACCTTCCGTTATGGTCATCAACTCTCTTTGGTAGCTGATCATTTGATCACTCACAATATGGGGCGTGGTGATACCCTCTGCATATCTCACCATACGACGGCGGATACGCGAATTGAAAAAGTGGAAAACAGTGATCCCGCCCGCTGGCTTTCAACTGCAGTCGCCGAACTGACAGAGTCGGGTCGCAAACTCTGTGAAATCACTGTTCTGGTCAGACTCTGGAGTCAGGCGGTCACACTGGAAATGGCGCTGCTGGAAGCCGGCATTCCTTTTGTCAGTGAGGCAGAGAAGGGCGCATTTGACCGGCAGGAAATTCAGCTGTTAACCGCTTTGCTGGAGCTGGCAGCCGGTAAATTCGAAGCTATGCCGGTTGACACACGTTTCCAGAAACTCTGGCAGATCCTGCGGTTTCCCCATATCGGTATCAAGGACGAGTGGCTGAAAAGTTTCTGTCGGGATCTGGCCGGGCTTGAACAGGGATATGGTAAGTGGTTGATAGGCCAGTCCCAGAAACATCTTCAGGGTTTGAGTGACTATCAGAAGAACAAAATTCAGGATCGCGGACGCCTTCTGTCCCGTATCGAACGTGGTGACCAGGCTGCAGTAAAAATGCTGGATCAATATATTCAGAGGGTTGAGCTGAACAGCTGGCTGGTGGAGTCGGCACTGGATCGGGATCGGGCGGACGAGCAGGTTATGGCGGTAAGAAGTTTTATCCGCTATCTCGGGAAAACCTCTCAAACTTCGGGAGAAGCCTGCGATTTTATTGCTGAGCTTCGGGCTCGACGTAAAGCCGGTACCAGCAAAAACCGACAGGACTCTCTGCTTTTAACCAGCATGCATAAAGCCAAGGGGCTGGAATGGCCTGTGGTGATTCTGCCAGGACTGACAGACAGACACCTGCCTTGCAGTAATGGCGATGAAATTCTAAGCGAGACCAGTATCGAGAGTGAACGACGTCTGTTTTATGTCGCCATGACCCGGGCCAGGGACCAGCTTTTCCTGGTGACAGCACCTTCTGCCAGTGATACCCAGCGAGGTTTGGCTGCTGATCGTCAACCCAGCCGTTTTATTGCCGAGCTGAGATTGGCGCTGTCCTGCCAGGCTGGCGAAGCTCTTCATAAGCTGTCGGAGGATGCCGATGAGCTGGCTTTGGACTTTCCGGAGTCGGGGATATTGAACCGTTATCTGGAAACCGTTCGACCAGGCTTGAAGCCGGTATGGAATCAACAGGCAGAAGTCAGGGATAAACAGTTTATGCCCGCCTGGCAGCAGGAGCGTGTCAGCCACTCTATTTTTGGTGATGGCGTGGTGCTGTCTGAAACTGGAACTGATTTCAAGGTGCGTTTCGATGAAGACGGGAACACTTATGACTTCAGCAAGAAAAGTGCTCACCTCTATTTCTTATAGGCTCCTATAGAGTTTTGCTCTCAGCTTCATCAATTCGCTCCCAGACCTGGGAGCGTCCGATGGCTGAGATGCCGATGTAGCCACGAACCTCCAGCTGATTACCGTTACCCAGAAGCTTCATGCTGGCGGAGTAGGTTTTGCCATTTCCGGGATCAAGGATTTTTCCCTTATCGAAGACTCCCCCATCCTGTTTCATATCCCAGAGGATGGTCATGCCCTCAACGGGCTGGTTCTTTTTGTCCCCTTTGCAGCGTTTGCAGGCATCTCCACGGCTGTTGTCATCGTATATCCGTTCCACTTTGCCATACCAGTTGTCGTTATCTCTCCAGATTCTGACCTGGCTGACTGGTTTGTGGGACTTGTCATCAAGAGTGGTCCAGAGGCCCGCAGGGGAAACATCCAGAGCTGGTGCTTCAACAGCCAGGGCTGGTCCTACCCGAGCAATAAAGAGTGCGAGGGCCAGCCCGCTGCGCCCAAAGGGCCGGATGTACTTCTTCATCATTGCGGTTGTATCTCGATAACGTCCTGCAGGTGAGGAATCTGTCTAGTTGGAATTTCATCATTCGGCAAAAGGTGCTGCACTTTATTGCGTAGATTTCTCAGCTGCAGACTCTTATAAAGTCTCTGTTCTTCCAGGTTCATTCGCGCCAGAGCAGAATGAATTCCTGTGACAACGATTGGGCCTGCCACCATAACAGTCCGGAAAATATCGCTTTTATAACCCCATAGATAAGGTGCCAGACGGGTCTTGGAAGAAAGGAGCTGCATGATCGTACCGGGGATACCGACCGCCATCATGGAGAATATCTGGGCTTTCAGTGTTTGATAGGTTGATAGTTCAGGGAAGCGTGGGTCGCTTTTTCCCAGAATTGTTATCAGGCTGCCTGCAACCATTTCGGGAAGAATGGAATCAAATATGGTCAGAATCCATTGGTAAGCGGCATCTTCCCGACCCAGACGGGCGAAGAACTCGGCCAGGCGGTAATCGACAAGGCAATGACTGAGGATTTTGTGGCGAACTGTATTGTAAGCGATAAAAAGAAGGGCAGAGCTGCCTGCAAGGGCCATGGCTTCGGTAATCGTGTGCTGGCGGCTGAGTTCTTCCAGTTGACTGTCAACATGTTCAACCAGGTCAAGGACATGTTGCAAAGTGGGTGATGCTTCGTAACTGACCGACTCCAACTCTGCTGGTGGTATCTGTTCTTCTTCGGCCCATCCGTGGCAGGTTATCAATCCAAGAAAAATTATCGTTATTAGTGGCGTCAGTCTCGACATACCCGGCCTCAGGTCAAAATGAAGCGGGTGAGTATAGTCAGGGGCTGAACAGCTTGCCCCGTACGCTGGTGCGATATTGTCCCGGAGTTGTATCCATTTGTTTCCGGAAAACCCGGTTGAAGTAACCGGGGGCCTGGAAACCGCAGCGCTGGGCGATATCTGAGACTTCAAGGTTAGAGTTGGCCAGCAGATCCCGGGCACTCTCTATACGCAGCCGGAGCAGCCAGTCCAGAGGTGTCATGCCGGTTGCCTCCCGGAATCTGCGGTTCAGAGTGCGCTGGCTCATGGAGAAGCGTTCGGCAACCGCTGGCATGGTAATACTCTCCTGCTGGTGGTCATGAAGCCACTGCTGGACCAGAACGATGGTTTCATCCGGGTGTGGCGCGCTGGACTCAAAGGAATAGAACAGGTCACTGTAGCGGCGCCGGATCTCAGGGGAGAACTGCTGCTCAACACGCCTGGCAAAGGAGCGGCCCAGCCGGTCTTCAATCAAGTGGATAGTGAGGTCGGCAATGGAATTCACACTGCCCGCACAGTAAATATTGCCGGCCTGGGTTATCAGGTGGTGTCGCTTGACCAGAAGCTCCGGATAGCACTCCTGCAGCTTATCAAAGTAAAACCAGTGGGTTGTGGCCGGGCGGCCATCCAGCAGGCCTGCTTCCGCCAGCATAAAGACTCCTGTGCCGGTTGCGCAGATATGGGCTCCCTGGCGGGCCTGTCTGGCCAGCCAGTCACAGACTTCCGGCCAGCGCCGGGGCAGGGTAGCCGGGTTACGCCAGAACGAGGGCACAAAAATAATATCCGCCTGTGGCTGGTTCCTGTAACTCCTGTCTGGCAGAAGAGTCAGTCCACCAGTGGTTTTAATGGGCTTGCGGGAATCTCCAATGATGCTCAGTACCGAGACAGGTCTGGAGTCGCGGGCCGCCCTTTGCATCTGTCTGGCGGCATTCAGCATTTCAAGGGGCAGGGTCAGGCTGGTGGCAATCATCCCATCCAGAGCGAGTAGGTAAATTTGCATAGTTTCCTGGGTTGTCTCTATGTATTGTGTGCAGGTTGCAAAATTTAATGGCTATATTATCTAATTATATGGCCATATAATTCAGTCATGGAGGGCAATAAATGAATAAACTTCGGTAATAATTTTGCAATCTTTGTTTAGTTTTTGGTCGAGGTTTTCGCATGTCCCGACTCCCGCTTATCGTTGCCCAGGGTGGTATTGGTCCGGCTGGCCGCACATCCGGCTTTCATGCCTATAAACGCATGGTTCTGGACTCACTGGATAGTCGGGAGGTGACGCAGACACTGACCAGCCTGTCCCGCCTGACCGGAATTGCCGCTGATGATCGCCAGGCTCTCCTTGATGCCACACTGGTTCGCAAGCTCGATGGTTCCCTGTTTGATGCCGATGCTGTACTTCGTCACAAGTCCATGAGCCTGAAAGGGGCGAGCACCATGCTGCTGTCCCGCCGCCAACTGCCTGATCCACTGCCAGCCGGCTGGCAGGTATCTGATACCGAAGACAAGGCCCTGGTGCAGGTCAGTGTTCCTGCTGATCAGGCCATGCTGATTCCTGAAACCTTTGTCCTGCCGGTACACGCTGCCGGTCAGTTGCCAAGCGGTTTCAAGCCCGAGAAACTGTATCCTTCCCGCAACCACCCCCGTGGTCTGGCCATGACTGTTTATGGTGCCTCTGATGCTATCAGCTCCATGGGCATTGACTGGGACACTCTGGATCAGTTTGTTCGTCCGGAGCAGGTTTCCGTATATGCCGGCAGCAGCATGAGCCAGCTGGACCAGAATGGTAACGGCGGCATGCTGCAGGCACGCCTGAAAGGCAAGCGTGTAACCTCCAAGCAGCTGCCTCTGGGTTTCTCTGAAATGCCCGCCGACTTTATTAATGCTTATGTACTGGGAAGCCTTGGTACCACCGGTACCAGCATGGGAGCCTGTGCCACCTTCCTCTACAACCTGCGCCATGCCATGGAAGATATCCAGAGTGGCCGTACCCGGGTAGCGATTGTCGGTAACAGCGAAGCGCCGATTACTCCGGAAGTTATTGAAGGCTATGCCACCATGGGGGCGCTGGCTTCTGACAAAGCCCTGCGCCTGCTGGATGCTCTGGCTGAATCTCAGGAGCCGGATTACCGCCGTGCCTGTCGTCCATTCTCCGATAACTGTGGCTTTACCCTGGCTGAGTCCGCCCAGTTCTTTGTGCTGATGGATGATGAACTGGCCCTGGCGACAGGGGCTGAAATCCTTGGTGGTGTGGCTGGTGTCTTTGTGAATGCCGATGGCCCCAAAAAGTCCATTTCCAGCCCCGGTGCCGGTAACTACCTGACAGTTGCCCGCGCTGCTGCGCTGGGCCGCAATATTCTTGGCGAAGAATCACTGCAGCAGCGTTCCTTCGTCCAGGCTCATGGTACCGGAACCCCGCAGAACCGGGTGACTGAGTCTGCCATTCTGAATGATGTGGCAACGGCCTTTGGTATGGAAGACTGGGCTGTATCGGCAGTTAAGAGTTATGTCGGTCACTCCCTGGCAACTGCTGCGGCTGACCAACTGGTATCCACACTTGGTGTCTGGCGTTATGGTCTGATTCCCCAGATTTCCGGCATTGATGCTATTGCTGACGATGTTCATAACCAGCGTCTGGATCTGCTGACAGCTCACCGTGATATCGGGGCAGAAGGAACAGATCTGGCTCTTCTCAATGCCAAGGGCTTTGGTGGCAATAATGCCACGGCGACTGTTCTGGCGCCCCATAAGGTTAGGGAGATGCTTGGCAGACGCCATGGCGAAAGTGCCCTGACCGAGTGGGCGACCCGCAATGAGCAGGTTTCCGCACAGCAAGAGACCATCGAGAATCGCAAACTGGCTGGTGAAGATGAGCCAACATATCGCTTTGGCGAAGGTGTGATTGATTCAGCAGATATCAGTGTGACCAGCGAGAAAGTGACTCTTGAAGGGCGTGTTGTGCCTTTATCCAAAGAGAATCCATTTGCTGATTACTGCTAGTAGTTCACTCAGATATTTCCGTTTTTAGATGGAAGATAGAGAGGCATCAGATTTATCTGGTGCC
>NZ_JAMFLX010000033.1 GCF_023502345.1 Parendozoicomonas callyspongiae | reverse complement strand
CTGCGTTAACAGGATGTCATTCTATTAAGCGGACAGCACTGATATCCGGATCACGTGAGGCCCCTGCCGCTTCGAGGAGATCCAAATATCCTTGCCATTTTTCCCGGTAAGTCTCGCAGAGTTCACGAAGATACTCCCATGTATAGATACCGGAATCATGCCCGTCATCAAAAACCAGTTTCAGGGCATAATTTCCGACAGGTTCGATAGCTGAAATGGAAACGTTGGCTTTGCCGGTTTGGAGAACTTCCTGGCCTTCGCTATGCCCCTTCACTTCAGCAGAGGGACTAAATACTCGCAGATATTCACAACTAAGATAGAATATCTTGCCATCAAGGTATTCTAGCTCCAGCAATTTATCATTATTGTGTAAATGAAGACCGAGAGGGGTAAATCCAGACATACAAACACCTGCAAAAAAAGATAAAAACATTACAATATGATCACATTGAACAATAACTACAATTGGCCCGGTGATTGATTGTGAGTACCCCAAACTACGCTTACCAATACCCACAAGATGATGAGATAGATCTTTTTGAACTTGTTGAAAAGCTCTGGGCAAAAAAATGGCTCATCATTGGCACAACAGCGATAATTACCATGATCTCCGTAGTTGTCGCGTTTCTGCTGCCACCTGCCTGGCAGAGTGAGACCAAAGTATACATGTCTTCGAAGGGTGATCTTGGCTCATACAATGATATCCAGAGCCATCTGGCTACCAGCAAGGAGATTCTGCTTGATGAGAAATCATCAACTAACCAGCCATTTCCCCAGCTGGATCCCAAAGAATTATTTAATCTTTTTTATCGTCACCTCACATCGCGATCAATTTTACGTCAAGTCTATGTTAAAAGTGGGCTTGCCAAACAAATAACGACCAATGTTCAAAATAAAGAGCAAGCTCTAAGCCTTGGATTCAGTAGTTTTCAGGACAGGATCTCAATTGAGCGTTCTGGAGGAACAGACACAGTTAGTCCTATCACTATTTCATACAGTGCAGATACCCCTGAAGCGTCTGCTTCATTGATTAATGACTACCTTATTCCAACCGCAATAGAAAGAACACGTCGGGAATTAATTTCCAATATCACCACTGAGATTGAGGGTGAGATTACCAAAATAGACAAAAGCATGGTTCTGACTGAAAACCAGTTTATAGAAAAGTCCCGCCTAAAAACCCTTAAGCTTGAAGTAGCTTTAAAGATTGCGACAGCAGGAGATATAACAAGACCTGTTAACTTGAGCGCCAGCCTGCTCAATGACGATGACAATAGTCTGTTTCTCTTGGGAACAGATCTTCTAAAAACTCAACTCAGCATCCAGAGAAATGAAATTCTTGAATACAGGATGACGTCTAATCCACAGCCAAACGATGCAGATAAACCCTTGCTGCCTAAAGTTGCTTCACTTTTCATTGCCAAACAATCTCTGAAAATCCTTGATACAAGCTTGAGCAATCTGAAACCCATTATCATTGATGAGCCTGCTCAGATTCCAGTTACCCCCATCAAGCCTAATAAACGCTTGATCGTTGCACTAGGCACTGTACTCGGAGGTATGCTCAGTGTATTTATTGCCTTGATCCAGATTGCAATTGCAGGGCGCAAGGAAAAACAAAGAGCAACTGCAGCAATAATGGAAAGTTCAACATGTCAGACAGAAAAGCTAACAACCTAATAAAACCAGCCACAAACAATAAAGCCCCGCATTGCGGGGCTCAATTTCTATTAAATCAAGTAACTTAGAGAATATAACGGCTCAGATCCTCATCCTGCACCAAGTCACCCAGAGAACGATTCACATAATCACCATCAATCCGGACAGCCTCGCCTGCAGAAGCCAAGTCAGCAGCGGAGTAAGAAACTTCTTCCAGCAGACGCTCCATCACAGTATGCAGCCGACGAGCACCAATATTTTCAGTAGTTTCGTTAACCTGCCAGGCAACTTCAGCAATACGGGTCAGTCCACTCTGCTCAAAATCAATATCTAGCCCTTCGGTTTTCATCAGCGCCTTATACTGAGTAGTCAGTGAAGCATCAGGTTCTGTCAGAATACGCTCAAAGTCCTGAACGCTAAGAGCCTTCAGCTCTACGCGAATAGGCAGACGCCCCTGCAGCTCTGGAATCAAATCTGAAGGCTTGGACAGGTGAAAAGCACCGGAAGCAATAAACAGGATATGATCAGTTTTGATCATGCCGTATTTGGTGTTAACTGTGCAGCCTTCAATCAGGGGCAGCAAATCACGCTGCACACCTTCACGGGATACATCGGCATTGCTGTTGCCAGCACGCTTGGCAACCTTGTCGATCTCATCCAGGAAAACGATGCCATTTTCTTCGACGGACTGAATCGCTTTGGTTTTCAGTTCATCTTCATTAACCAGCTTGCTGGCTTCTTCATCCTGAACCAGCTTGAGTGCGTCTTTCACACGCAGCTTGCGGGATTGGGTGCGACCTGTGTTCATACCGGAGAACATATTCTGCAGCTGGCTGGTCATCTCCTCCATTCCGGGAGGAGCCATAATCTCTACGCCAACCTTGGCTTCCTGCACATCAATCTCGACCTCTTTATCATCGAGCTGACCTTCACGCAGTTTCTTGCGGAAGATCTGGCGGGTACCACTGTCTTCTTTTGGAGCACTGTCATCTGAGAAACTGCGTGCAGGTGGCAGCAGTGCATCCAGAATACGATCTTCGGCCGCATCCAGAGCGCGATGCTTAACCTTGTTCATTTCCTGCTCACGCATCATCTTGGTGGCAGCATCCATCAAGTCACGAACAATAGACTCTACATCTCGGCCAACATAACCAACTTCAGTAAACTTGGTTGCTTCAACTTTCAGGAAAGGAGCGTTTGCCAGACGGGCTAAACGACGGGCGACTTCCGTTTTACCAACACCAGTCGGGCCAATCATCAAAATATTCTTGGGGCTGATTTCGTTACGCAGATCCGCATCAACCTGCATACGGCGCCAGCGGTTGCGCAGGGCAATAGCTACTGCACGTTTGGCTTCATCTTGGCCAATAATATGTTTGTTCAGTTCGTGGACAATTTCACGGGGAGTCATGTTGGACATAATTCGTCTTTCTCAAAGCCGGAGAATTAATTACTCAGCATCCAGCTCTTCAATAGTTCTGGAATGGTTGGTGTAAACGCAGATATCGCCAGCAATATTCAAGCTCTTTTCGACAATATCGCGGGCAGATAGATCGGTATTGTCTGCCAGGGCAATCGCGGCAGAACGGGCAAAGTTGCTGCCGGAGCCAATCGCCAGAATGCCATCAACTGTTTCCATTACATCGCCATTACCAGTAATAATCAGGGATGCCTTGCTGTCGGCTACGATCAGCATGGCTTCCAGACGAGACAGGGTACGGTCAGTACGCCAGTCTTTAGCCAATTCTACGGCTGAGCGAACCAGCTGTCCCTGGTGCTTTTCCAACTGAGCTTCAAAGCGTTCAAAGAGGGTAAACGCATCCGCCGTGCCACCGGCAAAACCAGCGATAACATTGCCGTTATACAAGCGACGCACCTTACGGGCATTACCCTTAATCACTGTATCACCAAGGGACACCTGACCATCACCGCCAATCACGACCTTACCCTGTCGGCGAACGGATAATATGGTCGTACCTCTGTACTGTTCCAAGGAAAACTCCTGATGATAAATTTCTACTGAGAGTCGATATGGGGTGGATGAGACCTTTTTTCAAGAAACGCTTATAAAAAATTGGATCTGTAATTTCTCAGAGCCCTGCTTGCCAACTGACAATATTGTCAGTGCTGTAAAGCTCAGTAGCCGCTTATAATAGCTGTATCTAATCCCTTCGGGACAGGTTATGCAAGTACAATCTATTAATGATCAGGGAATAGCGGTGTTAGTTAATGCTGCTCTATCTCAATACTCGCTTTTCAAACTGTCTTTCCCTGACCAGCAAAGCTGTTGTACTTTCATGCTGAAAATAAAATATTTGCAACAAAACCCTTCTGAGCCTGATTACAACTCTCTTCAGAGTTACAGGTTAATTCGTGACAGGAAGATATATGAGTCTTTTCAATGTACAACCAGCGAGTTGCTACTCTACAAGTGTGAACAGGGACAGTCGTTCGATGCTCTCCCATTTCCAACCCAATATAAAGAAATCACATTTTCAAACAGTCAACAGAACCAGGGCAATAAATATGATCAAATCTCGAACACTTCCAGCCTGAAAAGAGCGACCAATGAAAATGTTCCAGCAACCTTTGGAAAACAGGCTAAATATCAAAAGATGCTATAGCACTTTACAACCAATCAACAAAGAGTTTCATCAACTCTGCACCTGGATCAGGAGCCCTCATAAATGCCTCACCAACCAGGAAGGCTTCGACACCCTGTTCAAACATTGCTGTAATATCAGTTTTATGATGAATTCCACTTTCGGTAACAACGAGACGGTCAGAAGGAATGCTTTTCAGCATTGAACTGGTTGTTTCCAGAGAGACATCAAAGGTATGCAAATTTCGATTATTTATACCAAGCAAGCGGTTTTCAAGTACTAAGGTACGTTCCAACTCTTCAGCATTATGCACTTCTATGAGAACATCCATTCCCAGTTTTTGCGCCAAGCTGTTTAATTCTGCCATACTCTCATCACTTAGTGCTGCTGCAATGAGCAAAATACAATCTGCCCCAATCGCACGAGCTTCATAAACCTGATAAGACGAAACTATAAAGTCCTTACGAATAACAGGAAGGCTGCAAGCTTCTCTGGCCTGAACTAGATAATCTTCATGCCCTTGGAAAAAATCCCAGTCTGTCAGAACGGAAAGGCAGGCTGCCCCAGCTTTCTCATAACTGCGTGCAATATCCGCAGGCCGAAAGTTTTCCCGGATAACACCTTTGCTGGGGGATGCTTTTTTTATCTCAGCGATAATGGCTGCTTTATTCTGGCTGACACGCGAAACCAGAGCATCAGCAAACCCTCTACACGCTTCAGCCTCGCTAGCTCTTTCAAATAACTTTTCAACAGAAACCTGTTCGGAGCGTTCAGCAATCTCTTCCCATTTACGCTTGATAATTTTTTTTAGAATTGTCGGTGTATCCGGTGTCATTCCTCTCCCCCCTGTTAAACCTGCTTGAAGACAGAGGTAAAGTCTGCCAGCTCTTTCATTTTCTCCAGTGCCAGACCGCTTGAAATGGCATCCCGCGCCATCGCTACGCCCTCTTTAAGAGAACTGGCAACCCCGGATACATAAATCGCCGCACCGGCATTGAGCGCAATCATATCAGCAGCCTTGGAGGCATAGTTACCCATTTGCTTGCCAAGTGCATCCTTTATTAAAGCCAGTGACTCTTCAGAACTACCAACCTCAAGGCCGATAAGGCTCTGGCTGGTTACACCGACATCTTCTGGTTTGATGTGATATTCCTGAACTTCGCCATACTTAAGCTCTGCCACAAGTGTTTCACTGGCCAGACTGATTTCATCCAGCCCATCAACAGCATGAACCACCATGACATGCTTATTCCCAAGACGACCCAGCACTTCCGCCATCGGACGGCACAGTTCACCTGTGAAGACCCCAACCACCAGACAGGGAACATCAGCCGGATTGGTCATGGGTCCCAAAATATTCATAAAGGTGCGAATACCGAGTTCTTTACGCGGTCCAATAGTGTACTTCATGGCGGAATGATGGTTCTGGGCAAACATAAAGCCGATACCAACTTCCTCAATACAGCGGGCAACCTGTTCCGGCGAAACATCCAGATTCACACCAGCCTGCAGCAGCACGTCAGCACTGCCGGAACTACTGGAAACACTTCGATTACCATGCTTGGCCACAGATACACCAGCTGCCGCAGCCACGAAAGAAGAGCCTGTGGAGACGTTAAAGAGGTTAGCTCCATCACCACCGGTACCGACAATATCCACCATATGATCAGCCCTGACTTCAACCTTGCTGGCCAGCTCACGCATGACTGTGACCGCACCGGCTATCTCATCAATGCTTTCGCTTTTCATTCTCAGGGCAGTGAGAAACGAACCAATCTGCGCTTCGGTAGCACCTCCAGACATAATCTGGCGCATCACAGACTTCATCTCATCAAAGCTTAAATCCAGGTGCTGCACAGCTCGACCGATAGCTTCTTTAATATCCATAATTCGTTTCTCTGCCTCAAATTTATTCTTGTAACGCTACATCAACATCTTTAGCCAGTCTGCTTCAGGAAATTGGCGAGGATGTCATGCCCATGGTCAGTCATAATTGACTCCGGGTGGAACTGGACGCCCTCAATCATCAGCTCCTTATGGCGCAGGCCCATAATTTCATCCATGGAACCATCTTCATTCTGAGTCCAGGCGGTCACTTCCAGACAATCTGGCAAGGTTTCCTTATCGACAACCAGCGAGTGATAACGGGTACATGTAAATGGATTTTCCAGCCCCGCAAACACACCCTTACCATTGTGATAAACCGGTGAAACCTTACCGTGCATCACCTGCCTGGCCCGAATAACATCACCACCATAAACCTGACCAAGACTCTGGTGCCCCAGACAAATCCCAAGAACAGGAATCTTTCCGGCAAAGTGGCGAATCGCCTCCATGGATATACCGGCTTCATTCGGAGTGCAGGGGCCGGGAGATATCACCAGATGATCCGGGCTGAGCTTGTCTATATCCTGCACGGAGATTTCATCATTTCGGTACACCTGCACATCAGCACCCAGCTCCCCAAGGTACTGCACCACGTTGTATGTGAAGGAGTCATAGTTATCGATCATTAACAGCATTATCGGTCTCTCCAGTCCGACACAGAGGTTGATTACACCCCTGAAAATCATTTATCACAGGCCGTCTCGGGCCATATCTGCCGCATGAAAAATCGCGCGACCTTTATTCAGTGTTTCTTTCCATTCAAGCTCGGGGATTGAGTCTGCCACAACCCCCGCACCGGCCTGAATATTCAGCTGCCCATCTTTAATAACAGCTGTTCGAATAGCTATTGCAGTATCCATATTGCCGTTCCAGGCCAAGTAACCCACTGCACCGCCGTAAATTCCCCGTTTAACAGGCTCCAGCTCATCGATAATTTCCATGGCCCTGACCTTGGGCGCCCCACTTAAAGTGCCGGCAGGCAGCGTCGCCCTCAGTACATCTATGGCCGACAATCCATCTTTCAGTTTGCCAGTCACATTGGAAACAATATGCATAACATGGGAGTACCTTTCGACCACCATCTTGTCAGTCAGACTGACAGAACCCGTCTGAGCCACACGACCAACATCATTACGACCAAGATCAATAAGCATCAGGTGCTCAGCTATCTCCTTTGGATCATCCAGCAACTCCTGCTCCAGCTCCTTGTCCCGCTCAGGCGTTTGCCCACGTTTACGGGTGCCGGCAATAGGCCGTACAGTCACTTCATCATGCTCAAGGCGCGCCAGTATCTCAGGAGACGACCCAACAATATGGAAGTCCCGAAGATTCAGGTAATACATATAGGGCGACGGATTGAGACAACGCAGCGCCCGATACAGGTTCAGAGGATGTTCATCATAGGGAAGAGTCATTCTCTGTGATGGCACCACCTGCATGACATCACCATCAAGAATGTAATCCTTTATCTTTTCAACGCCTTTTTTGTAACCACTCTCGCCCCACAGAGAAGTAAACGCCTCTTCTGACTTCACAGCTTTACCATCACCGGATGGGAGGTAGGCCCGTTTATTCTTGAGCGACTGCAGGCGAGCATCAATAGTCGCTTCAGCCCTGATCAGCGCATCTTTCTCTGCAGGGTCAACATGGGTAATAAAAACGACTTTGCCAGACAGATTATCAAAAACCACCAGGTCATCCATCACCATCAACAGAATGTCGGGAGTTCCCAGGACATCCTCTGGCTGGCTCTTTGCCAGCCGGGGCTCAATATAACGAGCGGTATCGTAGGAGAAGTAACCCACGAGCCCACCATGGAAGCGTGGCAGATCCGGCAGGTCTGGCACCCGGAACCTCTCTTTGAAGGTTTCAATCTCTGTCAGTGGGTCTTTGACTTCACGCTTTTCGACTATCTGGCCATCAGTTTCCAATGTCCACTCAAGCCCTGATACTCGCAGAACAGTGCGACTACCAAGCCCGATAAAAGAGTAGCGCCCCCATTTTTCTCCCCCTTCAACAGATTCCAGCAGGCAGGAGTAATCCGTATCTGCCAGCTTCAGGTAGGTGGATAAAGGTGTATCAAAGTCAGCCAAAACCTCACGGGTTACGGGTATACGGTTATACCCCTGGCTGACCAGTGACTGAAACTGTTCAGGTGTCATAACAGGCTGTCCCTGTAGATCAGATTATTGTCGTTAATATGAGAGTTATAGAAGATCAGGTGAGCGGTTGCTCAGGCGCAGGCACGCCATCGCCAGCAAAAGAGAGGCAGAGAGGAAAGCAGATTGTCAGTTAACGAGTAACTCACTGCATAGCTCCAGTAGAGAAGGATACGACCCACACAAACATACACTCAGAGCACGATTAGTAGGTACTTCCACCTAAGATTGCCAGAGAATATAGAACACCGCTGGGAATAGCAATAACATCCAGTTAATTCATTTCAGCCAAATACTACAAGATTGAAAGTTCAGAGAAACAAAGCTGACAACCAGAGGAACGAATAGAATTAATACAGTAAATACAGAACCTATTGCTTATTAACATCCATTGCTCAAATAAAATATTATTTAACTGTGGTTAAATTAATTATCGCGGGCATCTAATTCACTGCAAAAAATAAGGGTTATTTTTTATATCCAGAATCAAATTTTATTTACCAAAAACAAATTATTATAAACATGCATGCAATACTATTAATTTAACGCCCACCTTATTTAATAAAACAAAAATTAATTTCACCAAAAAAGCCGCAATTTTTTTGCTCTAGAACAATTTTTCAAAATCACTCTAACAATAAAATATCTCGCAACTGCCCGGGCTCACAAAAGCCCTCCAGTGAAGGGCATGAACGAGTAGAGGCTGTTATGCCATTGATTAAAGCCAACCCTTTTTTTGATTCGGTTAATTGCCATTGGCTAATTAACCGATATCAAATTCAGCCCGCACCAGATCCAAACAAAGATCTCTCATAAGACAACACCTTAAAAAATCACAACTGATCACTTATCACTAAATCCATAAGGAGTTTGATATGGATGCATTAATGTCCCTTGTTGGCTGGGCCAACAGTGTACTTTGGGGATACCTCTTAATATTCCTGCTGTGCGGTACCGGTATTTACTTCACATTCAAACTCCGCTTTGTTCAGGTTCGAATGTTCACCCGATCGGTTAAATACGCACTGGGCGGAGGAAAGAAAGGACAAACCGCTGACAACAAGGGTATGAGTTCTTTCCAATCCCTGACTACTGCTGTTGCTGCACAGGTTGGTACCGGTAACCTGGCAGGTGCTGCTACCGCAATCGCAGCCGGTGGCCCTGGCGCTATCTTCTGGATGTGGATCACTGCCTTCTTCGGCATGGGTACCATCTTCGCAGAATCCGTTCTGTCTCAGGTTTATAAGGAAGACGTGAACGGCCAGACCCGTGGTGGTCCTGCTTACTACCTGTCCAAAGGTGTTGGCAGCAAGGCGCTGGGTTCTTTCTTCGCCGTAACCATCATTCTGGCTCTTGGCTTTATCGGTAACATGGTACAGGCCAACTCCATTGGTGATGCATTCAACACTGCCTTTGGCATTAGCCCACTGGCTGTTGGTATCGTAATCGCTATCCTGGCAGGTCTGATTTTCAGCGGTGGTGTGAAGGCAATCGCTTCCTTCACTTCCAAGGCCGTACCTTTCATGGCCATCATGTACATCCTGGGTAGCTGCTACATCCTGCTGACCAACATTCCTGGCGTGATTGCTGGCTTCAAGATGATCTTCGTTGGTGCTTTCGACCCTGTTGCTGCTACCGGCGGTCTGCTGGGTGCAACCATCAAGGAAGCTGTTCGTTACGGTGTTGCCCGTGGCCTGTTCTCCAACGAAGCTGGTATGGGTTCTACTCCACACGCTCACGCTGTGGCCAAGGTTGACCATCCTGTTGAGCAGGGCGGTGTAGCGATGTTCGGTGTATTCTTCGACACCTTCGTTATCCTGACCATCACTGCACTGGTTATCCTGACTGTGCCCATCGATGGTTCCATGTCTGGTATCCGCCTGACTCAGGAAGCATTCACTCACGGTATGGGTTCCTTCGGCGGCATCTTTATCGCGATCGCACTGCTGTTCTTCGCCTTCTCTACCATCATCGGCTGGTACTTCTTCGGTGAAGCTAACGTTCGCTTCCTGTTCCGCGACAAAGGTGACAGCGCTGTTAAGGTTTACTCCCTGATCGTTATGGCCTTCATCGTACTGGGCTGCACACTGAAAGTGGCTCTGGTATG
Organism: Parendozoicomonas callyspongiae; assembly: GCF_023502345.1. GTDB lineage: Bacteria > Pseudomonadota > Gammaproteobacteria > Pseudomonadales > Endozoicomonadaceae > Sansalvadorimonas > Sansalvadorimonas callyspongiae. The sequence continues at coordinate 27,918 of NZ_JAMFLX010000033.1, read as the reverse complement.
GGAACTGGCTGACTTCTTCAACGGCATCATGGTATTCCCGAACCTGATCGGTCTGCTGATCCTGGCCAAGGTTGTAGGCAACAAACTGAGCGATTTCGAAGATCGCTACCTGCCTGAAACTGAAGGTACTGGTGAAGCTGCCAAGCAGAACTAATCACTAAGTTCTCTCCCGACAAAGAAAGGGGCTGAAGGATCAGCCCCTTTCTTTTGCCTGCAAGATCAAGCACACTTCCCACCAAATCTTCCCTCTCCTTCATGATTACCAGCCCCGGAGTTGTTATGTGGTGGCGCATTGTTCTGCTTGTTCTTGCTTATCTCGTTCTTGGCGCTCACTTTCTCCGGCTTGGCAGTGTTGTCTGGGCTATTCTGATCACGGTCGCACCATTAATACTGTTTTATCGTAAGCATATTGTTGTAACGCTTCTTCAGGGCGGTTTGATAGCTGGCACACTCTTCGTGTGGGTTCCAACCACTTACAACCTGATCAGCATGCGAATTCTGTTTGAGCAGCCATGGCTGCGCATGGCAGTTATTCTTGGAACAGTTATTGTGTGCAACCTGCAAATTGTATTTCTGGCTAACAGACTCAAATCAGAAAATAGATAGAAATTACTCGCCAACCAACTCAGCTAAAGTGCTAACAAGCCCATCCGGGGATGAGTTCATTATAGGCTCTCCATGGTTATACCCATAAGGCACCGCGACACATGCAACACCTGCAGCTCTGGCAGCCGCAACATCATGCCTGGAGTCTCCAACCATCAATGCACAATCAGGCTCAACATCAAAGTGATCCATTACATGTATTAATGGAGTCGGATCAGGTTTTCTTTCAGGAAGGGTGTCACCACAAACGACCATGGAGAAATACTGATCGATTTCCAGATGGGCCAACAAACCACCAGTAAACCTTTCACTCTTATTGGTAATAACAGCAAGCTTTATTCCAAGCTCGTGCAGTTTTGATAAGGACTCTCTTACTCCCGGATAAACAACACTGAAAGAACCACAGGATTTATCATAAGCCCTGTCAAAAGCGTCCCTCGCCTTGGTAAAAGCATCACTATCAAAACTCACAATCTCTTCTGAGCACCCAGCATCTCGCAATGCCCTTCGAACAAGAACAGGAATCCCGTTACCAATCCAAAGTTTTGTTTTATCTTCTCCTACAGGTGAGAAACCCATCTCAACAAGCATTTCATCAACAGCAACCGCCAGATCTGGCACGCTGTCCACCAGCGTTCCATCCAGATCAAACATAACGAGCTCTGGTAATTTTCCGGCAAATAATTTTTTCAACAATATCCTACTTCTTACACTACGCTACTTGGATCGCTTGCAATTCTACCGGTGTCACAAAGATCCCGTCAGACAAACCCAACGCTCCCAGCTTATCCAATCAGGAGCCTGTATCGCTGCAGTGTCAAACTTTGAATAGCTGGCGAGATCAGACAACATTTATATCAGTACTCCTACTGCTCATTCTGCTCTCTACCAGAATAGAGGCTACAGGAACCAAGCCTGGCGAACCCTCCTCACCAAAAACAGCCTCTCAAATACTTTCAAAGGACTATAGCAGCTTCATTGCACCTCCTCCCCTCTGTTACAGCATCTCCAGCGATGAAGATTATTTTAACACTGTAACCTTCCCCCCCAATTTAAGCGCATTCTTTTGGCTCAATGAAAACGTTATATTTTTTGATGAAAAGCCAGAGGAAAACTCATTAGAAGTTATAAATTCCAGTTGCTCAGATTCCATGTGCGCTGTCACCATTCAGGATGGTGCTCACAATTCTACCATCAACGCTGAGATTTTGGCTCCTACCCCATCAACAGCGACAGTCATTCTTGATTGCCCTGTCAGTAGCAAACCACCCATAGAAGACGCTGATCAAAAAAATTTCCCGGCTCACAACCGCGAAATCACCCATTGCAATCCAATGGCCGCTATCCGAACCGCAGCGACAGCAGTCACCGCTGCCAAACCAGAAACTGTTTTTTTTTCAGTCAGCGTCAGATCTCAAGAAACCAAGCCCGTGCGCAAAACAGCTGATGAAACTTTTTTCACATGTCAGGCAAGCAGCGATGGCAGATATCATTGTAAATTCCCGGGCTGCGAAAAGAATTATGGCCGTACAGGTCATCTAAAATATCACACTAGAAGGCATACAGGCGAAAGACCTTTCGTATGCAAATGGGCAGACTGTGAATGGACGTTCAGTCGTTCTGACGAATTGAAACGGCATATACGAACACACACTAGAGAAAAGCCTTATAAGTGTAATAAGTGCCGCAAAGCATTCAGCCGTTCTGATCACTTGAGCAACCACAAGAAAACACACCAAAATAATTTGGCACCCGGGCCAAGCCGGATTAAAAAGAAAAAAAAGGGGGGGGGAGAGAAAGAAAGCCCCCTCCAATAGGTGGTAAATTAGCCTGCCAGTTCAGATCTCATCTGTTTGATAACATCCGCATAATCATCAGCACCGTATATAGCAGAACCAGCAACAAAAGTATCCACACCGGCATCAGCAATTTCACGAATGTTCTGCACACCTACACCGCCATCAATCTCCAGGCGAATATCGTAACCGCTGGCATCAATCATCTCGCGAACCTTGCGTGCCTTATCAAGAGTGGCAGGAATAAACTTCTGACCACCAAAGCCCGGGTTAACAGACATCAGCAAAATCATATCCAGCTTGTCCATTACATATTCAAGGCAGGATGGGCTGGTTGCAGGATTCAGAACCAGGCCAGCCTTGGCACCACCGGCACGAATCATCTGCAGGCTGCGATCAACATGATCACTGGCTTCAGCATGGAAGGTGATATAGCTTGCACCAGCTTTCAGGAAAGACTCAATCATCTGATCAACAGGACGCACCATCAGGTGCACATCAACAGGAGCAGTAATGCCATAGTCACGCAGTGCTTTACACACCATGGGACCAAAGGTCAGGTTGGGCACATAGTGATTATCCATCACATCGAAGTGCACAATATCGGCACCTGCATCCAGAACAGCCTGGGTATCTTCACCTAAACGGGCAAAATCAGCAGAAAGGATACTGGGAGCGATCAGAAAGTCTTTCATCAGCCGGTTCACAAATGATTGGAAAAGCGGGATTGTACCCGCAAGCTATCCGGTAAACATAGAGGATTTGGGAATGTTCTCCAGCCAAACACTCTATTTCAGCTCAGGCTTCGCTCTCAGTCTGCAAATTCATTCTTCCAATAAATCGGTAAAAACGCGGATTGTCTTCGTCGATAACAAACAGATCACCAGTACGCTGAAAACCATCGTCATCATCGTCATCATCCTCAGCAGTCCCCGGCGGCTGGTAGTAACCATCAAAAAGAGAGGGCCCTTTCACGTAAAGCTCTCCCGGCTGTTCAGGAGCGGTAATCTCTTCTCCTTTTCCCGGGTCAACAAGGCGAGTACTGACCATTCGGGACATCCGGCTACCCCACCCTTCAACCTGTTCACAAAAACGTGGAAAGAGCTGGCCCGACCAGCGTTCACAGCGATCAGCAGGTACAGCCAGCAGGCTGGCTCCTTCACTGGTACCATAACAGTTCAGGACATTCACTCCCGAGAGCCGGGCAACATCATCAGCCAGCTGTGAATCAATGGAGGCAAAACCTGACACCAGCGTCCTCAAACATCCGAGGTTATGACTGTCATTTGCTTCCAGATAACTTTTTATCTGAGCCAAAACCGCTGGAGGCACGCCCGCACAGGTCACACGTTCCTGAGATATCAGGGAGATAACCTGCTCAGTATCGCCGGTTTGATCGAGAACCAGCCGGGCGCCTGCCATTAACCAGTTATAAAGGAAAGCTCCAATTCCAGATGCTGCCGCCAGAGAAAAACCGCAGAACAGAGTATCCCCATTTCTTAATCCGGCTCCTTCATAAACAAATGAAGCCAGTGCGAACCACTGATTATGCGTGCGGGGAATTGCCGGGCGGGCACCTTCTTCGTCACGTTTCCATGCCAGGGTAAATACTTCATTGGGGGAAACAGGAACACTGTCCATTATCTTTCCCAGGTGTTTGATTTCCTCTTCACCGGCATGGGTTTCAAAAGAGAGATTAAGAACCTCATCATCACCAGTTTCAGAAAAGCTGGCCAGCTGACATGACTCTGGAAGCCAGGTGCGTGCCTGTTTGAGAAAATCACGGTGTTGATATCGACACCCAACATACATCACCGGCTCAAGCTGCAGGGCAAGCCCCGTTAAACTGGCACAGCTTTTCTCAACAGGAACCGGACAAACCAGTGCACCAATGCGGGCCAGAGCCAGATAAAGAACAACCGTTTCAACAGTATTGGGTAGCTGAGAAACAACAACCTGATCTTTCTTTAAGCCCGCAGAAAGTAAACGCGCACTTACGTCCCTTACGGCGGTAAACAGGTCACTGTAGGTTAAACGACAAGGCTTTCCTTCTGTGAAGGTCTCCTTGTCAGGAGGATCAGCAAGCGCAACGCGCCCTGGATGAATGGCAACGGTTCTCCGGAAAAGACTTTCCAGAGACTCTTCTCCCCAATAGCCATTGCGCACATAGTACTCAATGGATTCCCTGCTGCTGGTCTGCATGATCAGGTTCTTTTGTCGTTATTGGTATTCTTGAGAAGTGCAGCGAATATCTAAAAATAATACCGGGAGCGGCTGCACTTCTATTTATTTGGTTATCAGGTGATTGAGATTATCCACAACGGCCAGCAACTTCAACACCCATTCGATAGAGCCTAACTATTCCTCTTACGATGCTGCTGCACAAGGTCATAGGCGGCCTGAATTTCCTGAGTTTTTCTCTTGGCCACTTCCATCATCTCTTCCGGCAGACCTTTAGCCACCAGTTTATCGGGATGGTGTTCACTCATCAGCTTGCGGTAAGCACGCTTCACATCCCGATCACTGGCATCAGGAGATACACCCAGTGTTGCATAAGCTTCCTTAAGCTCATTACGGCTACTTGTACGTTGCCAGCCGCCCTGCTGCTGATATCCACCCTGACCCTGACCTGTGTGATGGGAGTAAAAATTTCTCTGTGCCTGAAACCGCTTATGCAGAAGATCGAAGGCAAAGTTATTAATACCCAGGAAATGACAGGCTTCATACAGAACGCCCTGCTCAGATGGGCTCATTTCGCCATCGGCATAAGCAGCCTGCAACTGGATTTCCAGAAACATCTGAATCAGGCTGCTATTACCGGCGTACTCGCGAAAGCGTCTTAAAACAGCTTCAACAGGCTCACCATTTTTGCCTTGATTAAAAAAGTGGATAGCCTGTCTGCGCTGCTCAGAAGTCAGACGCATCTGCCCCATTAGAGCTTCGGCAACTTTAATTTCACTTTCATTAACGACGCCATCAGACTTGGCCAGCTTTCCCATAACCAGAAAAGTGGCTTCAAAGAAAGCTGTCTGGGTCTGGCGCTGGCGCTCTGCGCTCTGGCGGCCATAGACCATACGCGGGCCCTGGTTCTGATTATCCAGCCAGGCACCAAACAGGGCTCCTACTATCGCGCCAAATGGCCCACCAAAAAGGAAACCCAGGAAACCAAGAAATACTGTTCTAAACCACATGTTATTTACCGCGTAAGTGCCGCCTTTATCATACGCTTTTCAACTGTTCATATCTGCTTATACAAATGAAAAGGGGCACTGACCACTTATCAAGTTTAAAAAATCACTGCAAACCGATACGACCGCTCAGAATATCATCCTCAAGATTTTGAAGACGCTCTGGTGTTCCGACATCAAGCCAGTAACCATTATGCCGCTCACCAGAAATCTGGCCTTTATCAATAAATTCCCGGAAGAGCGGAGCCAGCTGAAACTTACCTGGCTGACAGCCTGCAAAGAGTTTCGGGTGCAATACACTGATGCCGGAATAGGTAATAAGTTCATCCCCCTGCTCATGCAGCAGGCCATTTCTCAGGGTGAAATCCCCGTTAGTGTTATGACCCGGATTAGGCACCAGTACCAGATGGGCAAGTTTACCCTCTGGAAGAGAGAGTCGACTGAAATCCAGATCAGTAAAAACGTCACCATTAACCAGTAAAAAAGGCTCTTCGCCAATCAGAGGCAAAGCCTTGTGAATTCCTCCACCGGTTTCCAAAGGTTCGCTTTCCCGGGACCAGAGAATGTCTATCCCCCATTTATCTCCATTGCCGATTGCCTGCTCCAGCTTCTCCCCCAACCAGGCATGATTAATCACCAGCTTTTTGAACCCGGCTTTAGCCAGCCGTTCAATATGCCAGACGATCAGAGGTTTTCCTGCAGCAGGAAGAAGAGGCTTAGGCGTTTCCAGGGTCAGGGGGCGCATACGTTCCCCCTTCCCTGCCGCCAGAATCATTGCCACCGAAATACGGGACACAGTGAAATCCTTAATTTGCTTTTTCGTTTTCTATCAAGACTGCAGGTGATGATCCTGCCACCAATCCTGTTTTTTCAGCCGTGGCGTTAACTCTTCACGCATCCAGCGTGAGAACTCACCAAGTTCATCATATTTTTTACAAACCCAGCAGAGATAGGCATAGACCCGAGGAATATCCTTTAAATAACCCTCTTTCCCATCCCGCAACCAGAGACGAACAAATACCCCGAGAACCTTGATATGGCGCTGCGTGCCCATCAGGTCAAACCAGCGATGCAGATCTTGTACACTAATATTGCTCAGGTGAGTTGAACGTTTGGCAAACTGATCCAGCCACTGGTAAACCTCTCTCTGGGGCCAGTCTATATAACAGTCCCGCAGTAAAGATACCGGGTCATAAGTCACGGGCCCCAGCACGGCATCCTGAAAATCGATGAGCCCCAATCCATCAGGAAGCATCATGATATTTCGGGAATGGTAATCCAGATGCACCGGAACCTGGGGCTGCTCCTGAGCTGACTTCACCAGCAGAGCAAACAGACCCTCAACCAGTTTCTTCTCATCTTCAGAGAGTTGAATCTGTAACAGTTTTTCCAGCATCCATTCCGGAAACAGGTTCATTTCTCTGCGCAGTCGCGCCTCATCAAAAAGAGGCAGGGAGTAGCCAGACGGCAATGATGTATTTTGCAGGGTATGTAATGCATCAAAAGCTGAGTCGTAAAGATTATGAACGCTGGACTGGTTCAAACCTGAATAGAGCAGCGAATCACCAAAATCCTCAAGTAGCATGTAACCACGATTCAGGTCAACGGAATGAATCTCAGGTGTATGAACCCCCTGCATTCGCCAGCTCTTGGCTATTTCAACAAAGGACTGGCAGTTCTCATACTCGGGCGGTGCATCAACCACAATAAAACTTTTTTCGTTTTGGGTATGAGCCCGAAAATAGCGGCGAAAACTGGCATCTCCGGAAACTGTCTCAAGGCCGGTTTTCATCGGACAGCCTGCAACGGAATTCAGCTTTTCAGCACACCAGTCATTCAGGGCATCCCTGCGTGGGTCTGAAATCTCAGGTTTCAAATCCATTCTCTCTGACAAGATTTGGTCAATAGACTAGCTTATATCAACGCCATACTTAGCCTCTATAAGTTTACGCACGTTTTGATCACTTTTAATTAAACAATGCTTCCATTTATCAGCCTTAAATAGTTAAAAACAGAAGGTTAGTGGGGTGCAGACGGTGCAAACTTTTCGAGTGCTCTGGTGGCATACCTAGATATTGAAGTATCATGCACTCCTTTTTGGCAGGTTCCGACTCAATCCCGGAGATTTTCCGGTAACAGCATGGCAACAGACAAGGGAACCCCGTATGGGGAATTTTGCCTGAAGCGATGGAGCCACACACAGACGCCGACGGGAAGGCCGGATTCAACCGATGGCAAAAAATATCTTCACCCTGAAAAACAAACTTCCACTGGTTATCACCACCAGTCTGCTGGCGGGCATGCCGATTATCCCGGCGCTTGCAGCCAGTGCCCCCCTCGCTCCCGACCAGCAATGGCGCTGTGATCCGGGAACTACAGGTGAAGGCTGGATATGCCGGACAGTCACCCGCAAGGCAGGCCCCGTTCCCTTTGTAGCCCGGGAACCTGTCGTTGCAGCAATCAAGGAAGTTCCGGATACGTCCGTTACAACCAGTGGAACCAGCACAGCGGAAACAAGCGCCGCAGCTATTGCGCAGCCTGTCCCCGTGGTTTTGGTACAGGGTGAATTACCAGACGAAGCAACTGGAACAGGTGAGGTCAGGCGCTCTGCAAGTGTTGAAAAGGCTTTTGCCACTCTTGACTGGATTTCTATTGACCAACTTCCTGCAGACAAGAAAAAACGTTCTGCCCTTTCTTGTCACGGCGGTTACCAGGAACCTGTACGTCCGGGAATAGACTTTAAAGGCGATCCCAATAATGAGCCTCTATACGCTGAGGCTGACCAGTCCAGTTATCTTGAGACCGGCCAGGGTATCCTGACCGGTAATGTGATGATACGCCAAGGTTATCGCCAAGTTGAAAGTAACAAGGCGAATCTGAATCGCAATACTGGTGAAACTACCTTTACCGGTGATGTTGTTATCCGTGAACCCAATATCCTGATGTTGGGCGAACGGGCTGAGGTCAATATTGATAGCGGACGTTCCAAATTGATTGGAGCGAAGTACGTTTTCCATGACAAACGTATTCGTGGTGAAGCCCATTCCATACTGCGCCGTGAAAGTGGCGTTATTGATATGGAACAGGCCACATATACAACTTGTCCTCCAAGCAGCTGTGTCTGGCAACTCAATGGCGATACGATTGAGCTCAACCCGATTACCGGTTTTGGTACAGCCACCAATGCCACTGTGGATATGTGGGGCATTCCGGTTTTCTATGTACCCAGGATCTCTTTCCCTCTGGATGACCGCCGCACATCCGGTTTCCTTTATCCAACCATCGCTTTTGATTCCAGCAAGAACGATTTCGATTACACCCAGCCTTACTACTGGAATATTGCACCCAATATGGATGCCACCATCACTCCCCGCGTGATGACCAAGCGTGGCGCACTGGTAGAAGCTGAGTACCGTTACCTGACCCAGTCAGCCAGCGGTGAACTGGGTGGTGCATACTCTACCCCAGACGGACTCACCAAAGGCAACCTGAACAAGGATAAGAATCGCTGGTTCGTTAACCTGAAGCGCAAGCAAGACCTGACGGGTAACTGGAATTACCAGATCAACTACACCGATACCAGTGACCGTGAGTACTTTACTGATTTCGGTACCAGCCTGGATGTAAAATCGACCAGCCCGCTCAAGCAGGAGATTTACAGCACTTACAATGGCGGTGGCGACAGCTCACACCAGTACACCTTCACTGTTGGTCATCAAACCCTGAAGAACATGACTCAGGACAGTGATGATCCTTACAACAAGGATATTGACCTCAACCTGAAAGGTGACTGGGATATCGGCAAAGGCTTTGGTTTCAGCTACCTGTTTGACTACACCGATTTCCAGCGTGATAAGAAGTGGGATTACCAGAAACAGGTTTGGGTTGATAAGGCTAACGATGTCAAGAAAGGTATCTGGACTACTGGCCCAAGTGACAGCATAAATAACGCTGTTGGCGGTCGCCTCTATGGTGAAACAGCCATCAAGTACCGCATTGAAAACAGCTATAGCTTCCTGGAGCCCGGGGTAAAACTACGATCTGTCCACTATGATCTTGATCGTCTCCAGCAGGCCTACATTACCAAAACAGGCCGTTCCAAGAGCGATGCAACCAAACCGGATACCACCGCACCAACCTATTATCTGGATGGTGGCCTGTTCTTTGATCGTGACACCACCCTTGGTGGTTTGAAGTTCACTCAGACTCTGGAACCCCGCGCCCGTTATGCATACACCCCATATCGCGGCGGACAGGACTTAAACCCGGTCTTTGACAGTAGTGAGACATCATTCACCTATAACTCACTCTGGCGCGATGACCGTTTCAACGGTTATGACCGCATTGGTGACACTAATCAGCTTTCACTGGGACTAACCAGTCGTTTCCTTGAAGAAGGTGGATTTGAGCGGTTCCGGTTTGGTATCGGCCAAATTTTCTATTTCCAGCATCGTAAAACTTATATAAACCCAAGTCTTAGCGCTACAACAGATAGCAATGGAAAGGATAACTCAGACATCAACTTTAATGAGTCTGAAAAACAACTACTGCAAGCCAACAAGGCATCCACTTCCCCTCTGGCATCTCAGCTGGTATGGAATATCCGCCGAGACCTGCGCCTGACTCAGGACTGGATGTATAACACCAACGCGGGCCACAACCAGGAATATGCAACGGGTTTGCAATACCTGCCGGAGAATGGCGGTGTGATAAACATGCGTTATCGTTATCGTGACCTGGTTGACCGGGCCGAGAAAAACTCCCTCGGTAATAACACGGGTCGTTACGTCAACGGTAACCTGGAAGAAGCCGATTTCAGTACAGTCTGGCCTGTCACATATGACTGGAGCCTGCTGGCACGCTACACCTATGACATAACCAATAAGCGCCATATGGAACGTTCATTTGGTTTTGAACAGGAAAGCTGTTGTTATATGGTACGGGTTATGTACCGTAACTGGATTGATCCTTCCGAGGATATTGATACCGCTAAAGCCGACAAGGGGATTTTCCTTGAGTTTGTGCTCAAGGGTCTTGGCAGCTTGACTGGCAGCAAGGTCAACACCTTCCTGCAGGGCATCAGCGGTTACAGCAAACGTAAGGACTGATTAACAGGCTTATGAAAAGCATCAGAACTTTTATTTCTCAAACGGCTTTCGCAGCATTTGCTGCAATGGCCATTGCACCGTTAACTGGTATTTCTCCGGCCGCTGCCGAGGTCGTTCCCCTCGATAAAGTCGTTGCTATTGTTGACAACGATGTGGTTATGGAAAGTGAGCTAAATGCACGCTTGAAATCAGTTCAGGCTCAGCTCAGACAGCGTACCAGCAACCTGCCTCCGGAAGATATTCTTAAGCAGCAGGTACTCGACCGTCTTATCATCGAAAACCTGCAGCTGCAGATTGCTGATCGTGCAGGGGCGCGTATCGACGATAACTCCCTCAACCAGGCTATCAGCAATATTGCCCGCAACAACGGCATGACTCTGGAGCAGTTCCGCAAGACTCTGCAGGAAGACGGCATGTCCTATGCCGATGCCCGCGACCAGATTCGCCGGGAAATGCTGATCAACCGGGTTCGCCAGCGCAAGGTGCTGGAAAACGTTCAGGTCACTGATCGTGAAGTTCAAAACTTCAAGAAATCTGCAGAAGGCAAGCAACAGCTGGCTATAGAGATGAAGCTTGGTCATATTCTGGTTTCCCTGCCAGAAGGTGCAACCCCGGATCAAATCCAGGCAGCCAACGCTAAAGCCGAAGCGATTTACAAGAAGCTTCAGGAGGGTGGTGACTTCGCTCAGATTGCCGCCGCAGAATCCCAGGGCCAGAACGCCCTTGAAGGCGGAGATCTGGGATGGCGCAAGCCGGATGAGCTGCCTCCTCTTTTCTCTGACGTGATGACCAAGCTTAATGTTGGCCAGGTATCCCGTCCGATTCGCAGCCCAAGCGGTTTCCATATCCTGAAAGTATCTGATCGTCGTGGTGATGAGAAAGTCATGCAGGAGCAGGTGAAGGCTCGCCACATTCTGATCAAGCCGAATGAAGTGCGTAGCAACCTGGATGCCCGTGAGCTGGCAGAGAACCTCTACAAGCGCCTTGAAGGTGGAGCTGACTTTGCCGAGCTGGCCAAAGCTTATTCAGACGACACCGGTTCCGCTCTTAATGGTGGCAGTCTTGGCTGGGCCGATCCCAACAATATGGTTCCCGCATTCCGTGAAAAGATGCTGACTGAGCCTCTAAATGTAGCCACCAAACCTTTCCAGAGCCGCTATGGCTGGCATATTCTGGAGGTTGAAGGCCGTCGCCAGGAAGATGTCAGCAACCAGATGCAGGATGCCCGTATTCGCGAAATGCTGCGTCAGCGCAAATACGAAGAGGAACTGCAGGTTTGGCTGCGCGAACTTCGTGACCAGGCTTACGTAGAAATCAAGCTGTAAACAAATCATACGAAAACCCGGACAGCCGCTATCATCAACTCCGATGATAGCGGCTGTCTTTACATGGTAACGAGGTTGTTCCATGACCGACCACGCAGTACCAAGACTTGTCATCACCTCAGGTGAACCGGCAGGTATCGGACCTGATCTCTGCGTAATGCAGGCTTCCCGCCCCCGAAATACTCAAATCGTCACAATTGCAGATCCTGACCTTCTCAGGAACAGGGCACGACAGCTTGGAATCGAAGTCACTATCAAAACCTTCGATCCCAATGCACCAAAACGTCCAAACAGAAAAGACGAAATACTTGTTCATCCCGTTTCTCTGCGTGAACAGGTAACACCCGGACTACTCGACAGCCGCAATGCCGCTTACGTAATTGATATGCTTACAATGGCTGTTGATGGCTGCCAGAAAGGTTTGTTTGACGCCATGATTACCACCCCCGTACATAAGGGTATTATCAACGATGCCGGGATCACTTTCTCCGGGCACACCGAACTTCTGGCGGAGCAAACAGGCACTGAACGGGTTGTGATGATGCTGGCTACGGAAAGTTTGCGGGTTGCCCTGGCGACGACACACCTGCCGCTGGCTAAAATCCCGGCCACTATCACCGGTGATCTACTTGATGAAGTGTGTCATATCCTGCACAAAGATCTGGTAGACAAGTTTGGTCTTACCTCACCGAAAATCCTGGTCTGCGGCCTGAACCCTCACGCCGGTGAAGACGGGCACCTCGGCCGGGAAGAGATTGAAGTCATCACCCCGGCTTTGGACAAGCTCCGGGCTAAAGGGATGGATTTTGTTGGCCCTCTGCCTGCAGATACGATTTTCAACCCGGGCAAGCTGGAAGAAGCTGACGCCATTCTGGCCATGTATCATGACCAGGGACTTCCGGTACTGAAATACAAAGGGTTTGGTGAAGCCGTGAATATTACGCTCGGGTTGCCTATAATCCGCACCTCTGTTGATCACGGCACCGCCCTGGAACTGGCTGGCACAGGATTAGCACACGCCGGCAGCCTGAATACGGCTCTGGATTACGCCCTGGATATGATCCGCCCGGTGTAAAAATTCTTCAGCGCAGGAAGGTAATATTCCTGTGCTGCATTTTATTTTTCGATAACACTCCTTCATGAATAGAACCACGAACGACGCCCAACTTATTCCCCACAAAGCCCGAAAGCGCTTTGGCCAGAACTTTCTGCATGATCCGGCTATTATCAACCGGATAATTCGCTCTATTGGGCCTAAGTCCGACGACCATCTGGTTGAGATCGGGCCAGGTCAGGGCGCTCTGACCAACCAGCTGCAGGCAGGCTCCGGTCGTCTGGACGTTGTGGAGCTGGATCGGGACCTGATTCCCTGGCTGAAACTACAGTTCGGCCTGAATGAAAACTTCGCGATTCATGAAGCTGACGCCCTGCAGTTTGATTTTGCCACTCTGCGCCAGACTGATGAGCAGCTGCGCATTGTCGGCAACCTGCCTTACAACATCTCAACACCACTGATCTTTCACCTGCTCACCTATGCAGATATTGTGAAAGACATGCACTTTATGCTGCAGAAAGAAGTTGTTGAGCGTATGGCTGCCCAGCCAGGTGACAAACATTACGGACGACTGGGTGTAATGGTGCAGTACTTCTGCCAGGTTCATTACCTGTTTCCGGTTGGCCCAGGTGCATTCAATCCTCCACCCAAAGTTGACTCAGCCATTGTCCGCCTGACGCCATACAAAGAGCTGCCCTGCCCCTGCAAAAACCACGGCATACTGGAGAAGGTGGTGAAGGCCGCATTTGCCATGCGCCGCAAGACCTTGCGCAACTGCCTGAAAAGCCTGATCAGCGGAGATGAACTTGAGCAGCTGGGTATTGATCCATCTCTGCGCCCTGAGCGTATTGCTCTTGAGTCCTTCGTAAAAATTGCTGATTATCTAACAGATAGAAAGTAATTTTTTATGACAGGTTCTTAACGTGGATAACCAGCACCGGGTTGAAGTCAGGGTGAAAACCGAGTTTTTACCCAGCCAGTCTGATCCAAAGAAGGGCAATTATGCCTTTGCTTACCACATCACGATTTTCAACCGCTGTGATGATGGTGTCAGGCTGCTTTCACGGCACTGGTTTATTACAAACGGCAATAAACACCAGCAGGAAGTACAGGGTGACGGCGTTATTGGCCAGCAACCTCATATTCTGCCAGGAGAGAGCTACTCCTATAGCAGTGGTTGTCTCCTGGAAACACCTGTTGGATGCATGGAAGGAAGCTATTTAATGGAAACCGATCAAGGTCGTCTGTTTCATGCAGAAATTCCAATGTTCAGCCTTCGGGTACCGAGTGCCGTCAACTGATGATGCTGATTTCTGAATGACCACATACGCTGTTGGCGATATTCAGGGCTGCTACAGCACCCTGCGCAAGCTTCTTGATTCTGTCGAGTTCGACGAGCACAAGGATAAACTCTGGGTGGCCGGTGACCTGGTCAACCGGGGACCGGAATCCCTGCAAACCCTGAGATACCTGAAACAACTGGGCAAACGCTGCAAGGCGGTTCTTGGTAATCATGACCTGCACCTTCTCGCGATTGCAGCCGGTGCCCGTGAACCCAAAAGGGGCGATACCATTACCGATATCCTGAAAGCCAAAGACAGGGAAGAGTTGCTCGACTGGCTTCGCCATCGACCACTGGTGCACTTGAGCGAAAAGAAAGGCTACCTGATGGTTCATGCCGGCGTGCCTCCCATCTGGGATGAAAAGAAGATTCTCAAACGTGCTGCAGAACTCGAAGAAGTGATTCAGGGCCCAGACAGCGATCATTTCTTCCACAATATGTACGGCAATGAGCCCAACTATTGGTCAAAGGATCTTGAAGGCATTGAGCGCCAAAGGATGATCGCTAACTACTTCACCCGCATGCGATTCTGTAATGCCAAAGGAGTTCTGGAGCTCAGCCAAAAGGGAAATACTCCACCACGGGGTTATGCCCCCTGGTATCTGCACAAGCATAAGCGGGAAGGTAATCTCACCATTATTTTCGGCCACTGGGCGGCCTTGAATGGACAGGTATTCCGCGAGGGTTATGAAGCGCTGGACACCGGTTGCGTCTGGGGTGGCAAACTGACCCTGATGCGCCTGAAAGATATGAAACGTTTTTCTGTCAGCCCCGACGAGTAAGTTCCCAAAGAAGCTCTATAATCAAAAAAATACCTGTTGCTTGCAAAGAACGGACAATGTTCTGGTTATGCCCTCTTAAACAACTCCAACAAGGCATAACCTCCGGCTTGAAAACAAGGACTGTTTTCCCGTCATGACTGAAAAACGCGAAAAGACTTATACCTTTGCCTGGGAAGGCAAAGATAAAAACGGCCGCAGCGCAAAAGGGGAAATCCCCAGCGCCAGCATTGCCCTTGCCAAAGCCGAGCTTCGCAAGCAGGGAATCAATCCGTCCAAAGTCCGCAAGAAAGCAGCGAGCTTCGGCACTAAGAAAAAAATCAAGCCGATGGATATTGCTATTTTCACCCGACAGCTTGCCACCATGACCAAAGCTGGCGTTCCCATGATCCAGGCTTTCGATATCACCGCAGAAGGTATGGATAACGCAACGATGAAAGACCTGATCACCAACATCAAAAGCGATGTTGCTGGTGGTACCAGCTTTGCCCAGTCTTTGCACAAACACCCAAAGTATTTTGATGATCTCTACTGCAACCTTGTTAACTCCGGAGAGCAGTCAGGTGCATTGGAATCCCTGCTCGACAGAATCGCGACCTATAAAGAAAAAACTGAGGCCCTGAAAGCCAAGATAAAAAAGGCCATGAATTACCCCATCGCAGTAACAGCTGTGGCCGTTATTGTAACCGGTATTCTGCTGGTAAAAGTGGTGCCGCAGTTTGAAGAGGTTTTCGCAGGATTTGGAGCAGAGTTACCCGCCTTCACCCAGATAGTCATCAACCTCTCGGAAGCCGTGCAAAAGTGGTGGCTGATTATTGTTGTTGGAATAGGAATAGGGTTATGGTCACTGAAACGCATTCTGGCCAGATCTCAAAAAGCACGTAACAGCTTTGAACGCCTGCAACTGAAGATTCCTATTATCGGTGCCATTCTTGATAAATCAGCCATCGCCCGCTTTGCCCGAACTCTGTCAACAACCTTTGCGGCAGGTGTTCCACTGGTTGATGCTCTCGACTCAGTTGCCGGTGCAACGGGTAATGTTGTTTACCGGGAAGCTGTAGAACAGGTTAAGGAAGATATCTCTTCCGGTCAGCAATTGCAGTTCGCCATGCGCACAACCGGGATATTCCCATCAATGGCTATACAGATGGTGGCAATTGGTGAAGAATCCGGTGCACTTGATGAAATGCTGGACAAAGTCGCAACGCTATATGAGGAAGAAGTCGACAATATGGTGGATGGGCTGACAGCCCTGATGGAACCCATGATCATGGTGGTTCTTGGTACTTTGGTGGGAGGCCTGATTGTTGCCATGTACCTGCCCATATTCCAGCTGGGATCTGTTGTATAAATCAGTGTGACGAATGGGATTAAAACTGTTAACTAAGGCATTAAATTGTTAACAATTGAATTAAACCCTTGACCATCTATGGGGCTGTACTATTTGCCCCTGCAGGGGACTCACCGGTGGAAACCAAACGTAAAGATGTCACTGAAGCTGATGTAGTTCGCTGGACTGCCCTCTAGCAAAAGGAATGGGAAAGAGGCATATTCCGTCCTTGGGTCGAGGTACAGCAAGTACCCTCCACAGATCATCCAGCTTACGCAGGGTGCGAATTGAAACTTTGGTTTTTTATGTAGTAGATGTGTACGCCAATTTCTTGTTCTTAGAGGACGGTTTTTTGCGGACACATGAACCTCTGATATGTAGCAGTAAAAAATGAGCAGACCTATACGTTTGGAGTGTGCCCAGAATCGCCAACAGATCTGTGAGCATTCAGCCGAGTGGCTGCAGGGTTCAAGGCCTGGCCCCATTTTCATGCTCTGTACAAGACGTTTTACAGGTAACGATCGGATTTCCGTTTCTTCGGTCGTTTACTCTGAAAACGCACACTGCTGTCAGAAACCGACAGTGCCCGACTGATAGAGGCTTCCAGCGCACCCTTTAACGCAGGAAAAACCTCCCAACGATCAAACCGGGCGATAAAGTCCCGGGCCGTATCCGCCATGTGTTCCAGCCTGATGGCTGGATTTTTCACCCCTATTTTTCTGCCAAAACGCACCAGTTTATCCTGGTTGGGAAACTCCCGGGTCTTGTCCATTTTCAGAGCCAGGTCATGGGACTGCAGTGGGTAAACCGTGGTGTTCACAACATCATAAAGGGGCGACAGGCGCAGTCCGGAAAGGGGCTGGATGATGCTATAAAGCAGGGAGAAGTTTTTCAGATGAGCATCCCCATTGCCCAGCAGGCAGCTGATGGCAATATAATCAAAAATCTGCTCAATCTGTCTGGCATCCCCCGTGTACAGCTGTACAACTTTTGCGACATTTTCATAGGAGCCCAGATACTTTTCATCCCCGGGGCGTTTCATCAGTACTGCAAAGTCCTCCATGCCCAGAGGCTGGCCGCCAGCCTGATCAAAGCGCTTCATAATAAACAGCTCATGGTTATCCGACAGCCAGAACTCCGGCACCGAAATACCGCAGGCTTTGGCGATGCTCATACAGACAAATTCGTTGAGCGCCAGATGCTCATGCTCTTCACCGCCAGTTTTTACAATCAGTTCCGGCTCAATCAGTGTGCCTTTTTCGTTATGGCTGATTACTGCAGGCCGGGTGTTCACCAGGAGCTTGGGCTGTACACCGGAAATAGCCGCAGTATTAAGCAGATACTTATCCAGCAGATACTCAAAGGCGCTTTCCCGGTTATCCCAGTGAACCAGAGATTCCAGGGAGTCATGGCCTATGGGCTTGGTTTCAAGCTCACTTTCAAAAGACAAGCGTCCAATGCCGTTTTTCTGCTGCAGAGCCAGAAACAACATATCATTCACTCGGGTATACCGACGCAGCCGTTCCGACAGTCGCTCACGGACATAGCCCTCCGGAATATTCATCTGGAACACCGGATGCAGGGCTCCGCTGTTATAGGAGGCTGTCTGGAATGGCATGGTCAGGGAGACTTCTTCCCCAGCTTCACGATAAGAGAAGGCATAGGAGCCTTTTTCAAAACTCAGCATGCCCGCCAACCCAGCGGGGGTATTAACACGCAGGGAGTTGATTTTCTCGGGCCAGTGTTCGGGCGTCATTCTTCGTCCTCACCAAACAGAGCGTCCAGGTCATCCCAAGTGGGCCGCGTCGCTTCTCGTACTGTCAGCTCCAGCCCCAAAATGCCCAGGTAATTGTTCAAAGCCCAGAGCGCCCCGCGGTAGCGGTTATTCTCGATGGCAGAAATCACGCTGCGGGTGGTTCTGGCCGCCTGTGCTGCGGCCGTCTGGTTGAGTTTGAGAGCTTTACGCCGCTCCTGGCAATGTTCACCGATGGTTTTCATAAGGGCAATAATGAATGCATATATAGTCAATTTAGCATTAAAAACTGTATATGACCATATATAAGATCATTATATGAATGAAATAGGCCGAAAAGAGATAACATCAAGCACCAATCAAGGGCAGACAGATGACTCAATCAACCGCCTGCAATTTACCTGACTGGCCGCAGTGGCTCATACCGTATAACCCCAGTTCTGGAAAACTCCAGAGCCCATTCATAGGTGTCAACGGCGGGGTTAAAATTATGGATCACCCAATGTTTTTGGGTACCTCCTGAAACCGTCTGCCCAGCTCCAGGTCAAAGCTGGATTGCACTGACAGAAACAGATGCACCCGCTGGCAGTCTGGCAAGGCAGAGAGCTGGTCTATCAATCGCCCGACTTCCCCGCTGAGCTGGATAAGATTCTGCTGGTTCTTGATCAGGTTTCTGTCGCAGTCGGTATTGGGCTGCAATATTGTGGTACAACCTTGCAACGGTACGGGTAGCTGCTGAGGAGAGATAGAAGTGGTAGAGCCAATAGCCAGGATCACCAGTGGCATTCACTTGTGTGTTCAGTGGGCCGATATTTGCATTCACATCATCCAACAGCTCCCAGCTGTCCGCCTGGTGGTGAGACTTGTCAAAGTACAGAATGTCACCGGATATATTGCGGAGAAAAGCACCGTAAGCCACCAGAAAAGGAACTCTGGCCAGCCCGCCAAAGGCGTCTAAGATGATCGAGCAGGTGAAGAGCAACCAGCTTGCAGCACTTTCTCAGGATTTGAACCTTACAAATAGGCAGTGTCTCTAAAGAGGCCTGCAGTCTGTCAACAGTTTTAATACCTTCGCATTTCTTGAAAGGCTCAACTGTCAACAGTTTTAATACATTTACAGGGCGAGGTAGGGGCTCTGGAAGCCCCGAAAAATGGGGCCGTTTGTCAACAATTTTAATCCCCCTTAACAAGTGTTGTAAAAGTGTATTAAAAATGTAGACATGTAAGCAAAAATATCGACATGGGAATTAAATCCTAGACCTGTGTACGGGACATGTATGGTCCCGTACATGAGCAAAACGCACTACACTCATCCAAAGAAAGAGAGCAGCAAAAACTATTTCAGGGGCTGACAAAGGCACTGGTAGCCGTAAAGGTGAGGTATTAAAACCGAGAACGTACCAGTAGTTAATTATTTTGAACATCCTGGCTGGCAGTATGGTATACCGTATTAAATACTCATTAACCCTTCCGTTTTTGTGTCTGGTTGCTTGCTCTGGATTTGGTGGTTTGATCGCGTACCCCGTTCAAGTGTTGATGTTCAAGGGTTACCTTACTGATGGCAGACTGCTGTACCATGCGGAACACGGGGTCATGCTGATAAACCAGGAACACATTGTCCAAACTTATCAACAAGCTCAGGAATGGCCACCTGCTCTAATGGAAACCACATCTGATGTCTACTGCAAAGGCTGCTACAGTTTTTTAAAAATAGCAAGTTGCTCCAAGCCCACAGGCGACAAACAATACAGAGTGCCTGCAGGGACAATCTGCCAAACACCTGCACTGGCTGCAGCAAGACATGCAAGTCCTACAATGTGCTCCAGAGTCACAAGAGAGCAGCAACACAGCCTGCCTGTAAAAAGGATCTAACCAGTATCTGCTCCGGCTGCAGCAATGACTTCAGGTCTTACAATGGGCTCAGGGTTCATATGAAATCAGCAACAGAGCCTGCTTGCAGAGGAAACGTGACAATCATCTGCCCCAGTTGCCAGCAGGCCTTTGATTCCCACAATAAATTACAGTGTCACAGGAGGTCTAATACGTCTAATTCTTCTTGCAGAAAAAGAATTCGTGAAACAAGCAGGGTATCAACCCATACAACCAGCTGAATCCAGCCAGCGGTGCTGGGTGTTTTATTTATCTGCAAGCATTTGTTGTTAGCCATATATTTTCATAGACGATTTAACTGGCTCTCTACACATAGCACACTCTGTAAGATGGGAAACACATGTCTCACAGTACATTTTATGACCGCAGGGTATAACGGTATGAGTCCGTTCAGCCTCCAAGCAAATCACACACGTGTTATCTTCTATTTCTGCTGACGGCTGTTTAGCACGACTGGATTCACCCGTATTCCTGGCAGAAGAACTCAGGCTCAGCGCCTCAAACGGGTCCGTTATAGGGGGTACAGTGATATTTGCTTCCGGATTATGTTTAAATCTTGTTCCTCGCTCTTTTACTTGTTCTACTCGTGGGCAATGTGTTTTTCGATTATGCAGCTCTCCTACTGACTTCGTTTGCCTGGTGACTATAGCGTCGTCCCCGCATTCATAGCATTGCACTTGGATACCGTTGATAGCTCCTGAAGTAGCACGGATAATCGCTGTTGCATAAAAACCGCCCTTCGCCAACTCAGCATCATCTGGCAGGCAATTTCTCTGTAACCAATCATGTATATCTTGAGTAAACGTAGTTTGTCGCTGATAGATAGTGCTCCAATCAGGGCTGGCTGATGGAGATGCAGCTGCTTGTGAGGCGCTGGCATCTTTGTTGTGAAGCGAAATATGTTTATCAATTTGTTCTCTGTTTCCCGCATCTACCATGTCGTTACAAGAGATACATTTAACTTTTTTGTCAAATCCGGTGAATACAAAGTTATTAGAAGCCATGTATTGAACATAAAACATCTGTTTATCAATATCTGGATATGATGGTGCCAATAAAAATGAATCTAGCCGATCGCTTATCTTATTAAAGTCATACTTTTCTCGTTCTTTTTTTTTGCTCTTCTGTATTTTTCTTATTACTTTTTGGGGATAACATCCACCCTTTGACGTTTCTGTTTCCCTTTTTTTTATTTTCTTCTCCCCCTCTTGATATTGCCGTAGTAGTTTTTTCCATTCATCTTCCTCCTGTAATCTATGTTGTTCTTCTCTTTCCATTTGCAATTCTCTTTCCCTTTGCAATTCTCTTTCCACGTCTTTTTCATGGGGTTTTAGCCATGCTGTTACATTGGGGGCGGCCCTTTTTATACCTACCCCGGCGTTATTTACTGATAATCTGGTACTATATTGCCGGTGAGAATGAAGAAAAAGTTCGGTCGGTTCTTCTTTTCGCATATAGGGAGTGCTCTCTTTGCCTGTTACCGCAGAACTACGCCATTTACTTGTTAGACTGCCAGTACCGACAACCATCTGGTCTTTTCTTCCTGGTGCTGATTCCCCCCTTCCAGTACTCCCCGGGCCTCCTTGAGGCCATCTATCTCTAGTATTGCTATAAGCCATATGCCGCCACCCTTAATTTTTCAGGCAAAAAAACAAGTGTGGATCATCATCTGAAGAATATTTTATTACCATAACAGCGGTGTTAGAAACATTAACAGTTTTCGTGATTGTCACTATGACGCATGGCAGGAAGGTATAGCCACCTTCATTTTGGTATTAATTTTGCGACCTTATTGTATGGGCATGGAACAGGAACGTCTGGATAGTCAAGCCGGGCTTGTTAAAGTCTGGATCTAATAAATGGTAGCGAATTATCATCATCAATTCTTTTCTTATCATCATCAATTCTTTTCTTATCATCATCAATTCTTTTCTTATCATCATCAATTCTTTTCTTATCATCAATCAACTTTTTATCTGAATAGGCTTGGTCGATATCCCTCAAACCGTCTTCAAAAAGACCATTATCATTTCTGCCAGAATATAACTGCTCAATATCCCTCTCTTCGATTAGAGTGGGATTATCGTCGATTAGCTTTTCACCACCAAGTTTTGGATAAGCTTCATCAATAACCTTTTTTCCTGCAGAGCGAGCATTTTGATCAGCTTTTTTTTGCTCAGGTGTGAACCTGTTATTCACTGACCCAGAATCTGTGCGCTTGATTCCCATAGTTAACATCCTTGTGTCAGATAGCTCTTACCCAACCGTAGCCCAGTAGCCGACAATATTGAAATTTACTCATTTTTCCCACCTTGATAACCGGCTGAGCTAATGAAGGCTTTTGTGGCTGGTGATTGACAGGAGCAGCCCTTCGATTCATCTTTGATATTTCACACTCTGGCTGGATAACAGAATGAATCTCATCCCACTCCAGGAAGGATTAAGTGCAGGTAAGCGCCCAATCCCAGTGTTTGCCAGCAAAGTAGATGCTACGAGGTATTGCTACCTGATAGCTGGAACTCATGGTGATGAGCCTGAGGGAGTTTATGTTCAGGAAAAACTTGTCGAATGGCTGAAACTAGCCGGGCTATCCATACCTTTTGTCATTATTCCTGCTCTAAACCCTGATGGCCTGAGAGACAATATTCGTGGTAATGGTAATGGTGTTGACCTGAACAGAAATTTACCCGCGTCCAACTGGTCAGATGAAGCTAGAGCTGAGCGATACTTCCCCGGCTCTGAACCTGCCAGTGAGCCAGAAACTCAATTTCTTCTGGAATTGATGGAGGAATATCCACCCGGCCTAATCTTCAGTTTTCATTCATGGCAGCCCTTTGTGAATGGTCGAGGTGACTGTGACGACATTCTTGAATATATCCATCTTGTGAATGGCTATGCCATCGTCAAAGACGATATCGATAATCATCCTACCCCGGGATCACTGGGCAGCTACGTTTATGAGAAAATGGGCATACCAATTATCACTTTCGAGTGCCCTACCCTGGAACAGCGGGAAGACCTGCAGAGCATCTGGCATGAAAACAAGATTGCTCTGACAGGATTAATGCAGAGTGGACTGATTCAGAAGCATTTGCAGAGGTATTCAGGCTGACAACCTGCCAGCTTGGTTACATTCAGCGAGGTCTGGCTTTAGATATGAAGGAAAGCGGTTTAGTTACCTCTGCCAGCCTGTTGTTCTCAACCAAATTTAACCATTCTTCTCCCAGACGATCAGTCTCGGCCACCACTTTGCGCCAGTACTTTTGTCGGGTTGTATCATCAAGGGTTTGAAAGTCCTTTCTATCAGGGATTTTTCCATAGGGCAGCCTGGCAACAAACTCCGATGAAGGAGACACTATCAAAGTCCTGCGATAGTTATCTGTCGAAGGGATTCTCCAGCCCAAGTACTTATCAAACCAGCCTGGGATGGGACGTTCCCGAAAATGTGGATACAAAACCAGTCCATCTTCAGGCAGCATTGGCAGATCAAAGTGATAATCTGTTACTCCACCGTCCAGATAGAGCCCCTGACCTGCTCCTTCAATATCACGAACCCCTTCCAAAAATACAGGAATGGAACCTGAAGCCAGCACAGCATCTTCAAGATTTTGTTCAGATAGCGCGATAGTTTTTGTTGGCAGGTCATTCCATCCTATGACAGGAAGCCCACCGCCAGGATGGGTAAAGACGATTCGAGTATAAAACTTTCCCAGCATATTACGGCTAACAGCATTCGCAGCCGCACTCAGAAGAAGCCCGGCTCCCTGAATCTTCGCGTTGGCATTGTCTATTAAACCATGGGCCTGCACTGCTATCAGGTTTAAGCGAATAACCGGGTTGGACAAAATTTCCCTGGCACCATTGCCATTAAAAATATCACTGAGAGTTCTTTTTACCTCACGGGTTATCCCGGATGCCGTTGGCATTTCTGAATAGGAATGAGTGATATAACTGTCTTCAAAACGTTGAAGGGCTGCCAGCGGATCATTCTGGCTATAACAGGTGAAACGCCAGCATCCGGCAGAAGTACCAAGCAGATGAAGGGGGCTCGTTCGATCTTTGAATGTTACACCCAGAAGTGCTTTGTCCAATCCTGCCAGTGCAAACCATTTCGGCCCTCCAGATGCGCCCAGCATGGCTTTGACATCCTCCTGCTGAAACCCTTTTTCACGCAGGTGCTGCAGAGCATCATGCCCTCCCTGAATCACTAGCGAAGAAGCCACTGGCAAAAACTCCGTTTAAAACTTTGACAGGGAATCCTACCAAACTGACAAGAAGAAAATAAATCCCTGTTTGTACAACTCTGCCATGCATTTCCAGCAATAACACCAAAAGTCCTGAGTCGTCTATCTGGCAAAACAAACCAGAGCCACTACTCTCAAGGAATAATCACAAAAACGGACACACTATGACAACTACGGCTCACAACACGAATAACAACAATCCTGCGAATGTATCTGTCACCGATAAAAGTATCCACCTCTTGAATAAGTGCCTTGATCATCAGCGTCACCGCTTTGACCACGCCAGGCTGAAAGCCCATCAGGCCGCCCTGGTTCTTCGCGCACAATCCCGGCAACTTGAAGGATTAAATAAAGCCATCACCAGCTATCAGCTGGGGAACTGTAAGACGATCTCACACGGTAATGAAGATATCTCAACCTTTCGAAAACTTTTACAGGATGTTCGTAATCTACAGAAGAATCAAGTTGAAAGAGAAGAACAGGTTTATCAGGTGTGCCAGGAAGAAGCTCTCAGTGCCCATAAGAAAGTGAAAACCATGGAAAAGCTTCTGGAAAAAATGAGCGTCAAACAACTGAACAAGCAGGCTTGCAATACCTCAGCAAAACATCTCAGCTAGGAGCCTGTCGGACTTAACCGACCGTAGCGAGAAAAAGTCCGGTTTGAGCCAGTTTTTAGAAGCACTTGAGGATAATAGTGGTTCTATTTGACGAAAGTGGTTCTAAAAACTGGCCAAATCCGGCTTTTTCGCAGTAGGTGCGCGTTAAGTCCGACAGGCTCCTAGTTTCTCCCTTCAGTGGTATTTATTTAGTTACGCCCTGAGATTGTATTGTACAGGGCGCAACAGCCTCCCTGAACAAACTCAGCCCCTGCTTGCAGAATCAGCGGGTTGGTTTATCGTGATTGCGTTAGGTTCTGTTGACGTAATAATGAAACCAATCAAAGCTTCCTTGCCAAGTTATATTTACAACTCGATTCCTGGATTCCTTCTGATCGCTTGTATAAGTCAGGCACAGACAGTCAACGAGCAGGCTGGAGCTGTTGTTAAAAATGACCTTGAGCAACAGGTAGCAGACTATGCCTCACGGCTAGGAAGCCATAACTACCGGATTGAAATCATTCCCCTTCCTCCTTTAAAGCTCCCACTTTGCCAACATCAGCCCGAGGTTAGTACCATTGGGCAGCCAACCAGGCTGACAGGTCGATTGACACGGAAAGTCACCTGTTCAACACCACACTGGTCCCTCAATATTCGTGCACAGGTGGATATTTTTTTACCTGTCGTGAAAAGCCGCCACAATATTGATCGTAACTCTACAATTCGTGCTGACGATTTGATCCTTGAAGAAGAGAACATTGCCAAACTGAGAGGCAATTATTTTTCTTCCATCAAAGACGTTGCCGGTCAGCGCAGTCGGCGACAAATCACCGGAAACAGCATTCTTCAGCCCTCAATGACTGAACGACCGGCACTGGTCAGCCGTAATGCCAGTGTTGTTATTCATGCAGGCCATGCTGGATTTTCAATCACAATGAAAGGGCAGGCTCTGGAGTCAGGCTCTCTGGGAGATCAGGTTCAAGTAAGAAACAGTTCCTCGGGGAAAATAATAATGTCAGAGGTAACAGGGCAAGGAACAGTGAAAATAATTGATTAGAGGCATTTCTAAACTTATCAGCAGTACCCTTTCTTAAAAATAACCTCACACATAATGAATTAAACAGTTGTATAAGCTTTCCCTCCACGACGAAATACATTGACTTAAGTCGTCTTATTAAAATGAGCCGACTTGATGCACATCAACCGCCTACATACATCCTCATAATATGGTGCTGAATAGATAATTTCCCCCGTGGCTTGATGTGGTTTATGAAGTCGTCAACCGGGTTCATCAGGGCAGAAATATTGGTGATGAACCGGTTGAACTAATCGCAGTTTTCACAGAAATAAAAGACAAGGCTTTTACTGTCCGGGCAAAACCACCGGCTGGTCATTAATCACCATAAACTCATAACACTGAGGATCTGCTCCATATCCAGATGCTCTTCCATGGCATCAGCAATACGGTTGATGCCATCTTCCCTTATCTGGTTATAGTCCGGAATCTCAATATCCTTTAAACCAGCCCAGGCCAGAAGAGCCTTGCAGGCCTCAGGATGATCAAAAATCCCGTGGAGATAAGTACCCAGCACCAATCCATCTTCTGACATCACTCCATCGAAACGCTCACCCAGCTTAATGAGTCGTTGCTCCAGGGCAGAGCCGGTTGTGGTTCCTGCATGAATCTCATACCCCGTCACGTGAACTTCGCTCTGTTCCGGGAGCTGCATCACACCTTCTACCCGATGGAGCTGCTTGTCCTGCTCCATTGTTGTTTCAAGGTCAAGGAAGCCCAGACCCTGACTGGTTCCCGACTCCCCCTCAATACCATCCGGATCATGCAGCAACATTCCAAGCATCTGGTAGCCACCACAGATCCCCATCACCTTGCCACCAAAACGAAGATGGCGATTAATATGTTTATCCCAGCCATTGCTGCGCAGGAACGCAAGATCGGCCCTGGTGCTTTTGCTGCCAGGCAGAATAATCAGATCACAGGCCGGGAACGCATCACCTTTCCGGACAAAAGTCAGATCAATATTGGGATTCAGACGCAGTGGGTCAAAATCGGTATGGTTGCTGATACGACTTAACACCGGCACAACAATTTTTAAAACAGGACCAGAATCTTCAGTCAGTTGCTGATCCGCAACAGCATCTTCCGCTTCCAGGTGCAGACCGTGCAGATAAGGAATAACACCCAGCACAGGTTTGCCTGTTTCCTGTTCCAGCCACTTCAGCCCTGAAGTGAGCAGATTAATATCACCCCGGAAGCGGTTGATAACAAACCCTTTGACTCGCTTCTGCTCTGATAATGAAAGAAGAGCCAGTGTTCCATACAAATGTGCAAAAACACCGCCTTTATCGATATCTGCCACGATGATGACCGGGCAGCCTGCTTCCTCGGCAAAACCCATATTGGCAACATCAAGATCCCTGAGATTGATCTCAGCGGGGCTGCCAGCGCCTTCGATAACTACAGCATCAGAAGACGACATAAGACGATCATAGGATTCCATAATCGCAGGCAGCACACTTGGCTTGTAGGCGTGATAATCCCAGGCATCCATTTCTGCCAAGGGGTGCCCATGTACAATCACCTGCGCCTCAATATCAGTATTGGGTTTGAGCAGAACCGGATTCATATCAGTTTGAGGCTCCAGACCACAGGCCTGAGCCTGAACTGCCTGAGCCCGGCCAATCTCTCCTCCATCAACTGTAACAGCACTGTTCAAAGCCATATTCTGTGGCTTGAATGGCTTCACTGCATAACCTCTGCGGGATAGAACCCGGCAGAGACCGGCACAGAGCACACTTTTGCCCGCATCTGAGGTTGTACCCTGGATCATGAGAGCATGGGGAGATTGATCTTGGGTCATCAGCGCTACTACTCAATCAATAAATCGA
>NZ_JAMFLX010000032.1 GCF_023502345.1 Parendozoicomonas callyspongiae | reverse complement strand
ACCGCCCGACAGTTTTTTGGATATTACAATTTCCGCATTGGCCAATCTGTAACGGCTATTCCCACATATTAAATAATCATCTCATAAGATCAGTGATGATTGGTACGATGATGCAGAAAAAGTTGATATACCTCAGATTTATTATTCTTTTGAACTCATATTACGAGGTGGCAAGATCAGTTTTATAGGTAGTGCTATTGGGTCACCGTACACATCAGCAAATTCAAGCAGGCCGAGTTTTGAGAATGTACTGTTGATATCACTGGAAACCTCTTGATAGGCACGAATAAGAATGCCCAGTTTTTCAGCAATAATTGGCTGTTCCTTGGCTAGTGCTGCCAAGCGTTCAGGCTCAAGGAAGGCTATTTCTGCATAGGTATTGAAGTCATTCTCGGCGCTGGTTTTCGCGTATTCAGACAGAAATCCATTGTTATATGTTGGGTGTTCTTTCTCAGTTATCTCAAGAGCTTTTGCACTGCTCTGAGCAGGCTGCCAACCTTCGGGCATTAGTAGAGACCAGGCTAGCTGAGTTTCGGGTGATCGCTTCCAGACCAGAGAGCTGAACTCATGATGCACACCATACCGTGCAGTCTCGTATATAGCCGCAGACGGGTCATCAATATCAGCAACTATAACAATCCACTCTGGACCATAGCTTCCGCCTGCTTCAACGTCATCAAACTTGAGAGTTCCAGCAAAGAAGACAGCTTTGCTTAGCTTGCTGAAATAACCTGTGGGGTAGGCACTCAGAGCTTCGTCAGCGCCTTTCAAAGCCTCCTCCAATGCCTCCCCTTTGGCTGGCGTCATAACAGCTCTGTGGATCTCTGCATCGGCCTCTGTATAAGGTGGGACAAAGAAATGTGCCGGATCGCCAGCTTTGATTGTAATGCCGTATTTATCAGAGAGACGAGCCAACTCTGCTTCCGGTGAGAAGTCTGAGCAAGCTGAAAGTAAACCTAGCAGCATCAATATGAGTACAGGCTTGTAATGAGTCCTAACGGGCATACTGAACGGCTCCTGCTGGGACAATACTAAAACGTAAACGTGTGATTACCGGAGCTATAGCCTTTGGAATTACCACGGTTGTTGAACGCCATAAAGCGACGCCTCGGGCATAGCTCACGCCTGCTGCGGCAAATGAGGCAGGATCATCAGCTACACCGGCTCCAAAGGTAAGAAAGTCTTCAACGATTGTTCCTACCACAATAGCGGTGGCTGCAATGATGAGGCCTGTGCCAATAACTCTATCCCAATTAATGGGATCGCTTACTGGCTGTGGTCTCCTTTTGGGCTGAGCCAGTGGTTGTTGTGGTGTTAGTGTCAGTTCAGCGACTAGCTTGACCTGTGTTGAGGTGTATGTGAACTCGTTGATTGCACCCTTGAGTTCGGGAAGAATGATCTGGAAAACCAGTTTGGGAATAGGACTGTTGGAATCTGCTTCAACTCCGAAGGCTGTAGCGGGCGTATTTGGTGTATTACTTTTTGAAATCAAAAGTGCCTTGAGCTTTAGACTCTTATTTTGATTGTCATATACCAACTGGGTATCGGAGATTAATTTCCCGAAGCTGTGATTGGCTTGTTGTGTAACCTTTGCTTCGACTTCTTTTTTATTCACCACACTTGTAACTGGCAAGGTGTCGTTACTGGTTAAGGTGACACTCCCCTGCATTTTGACTTGTAAAATTCCCCCAGGGACAACGGAGGGAGGAAGTTTTATATCGTCCAGGCTGTATTGGATAGCCATGGGGGTTTGCAGTTCTGGCAACTGCTTGTTGAGTGTTTGTTCTTTTGGAACACTTCTTTTGGGTTGACCCAGTGGATTCTGTATTTGTGGTTGGGCCATTTTCACTTGGGGCAGTAGCAAACGCTGGCCTGGGTATATCAGGTCAGGATTAGGAATACCTGAGCCAGTTCGGGCAATAATTTCTGGTCTGTTGTTATATCGCCATATCCGGGGCCACTGAAGAGCTGATCCAAGATGGGTTTCAGCAATATCCCAAAGGGTATCACCTGGCTTCACTGTGTGATGGCTACCCTGCATCCTCGAATTCCTTATGTTTATTGTTATTCGTTTTTCAGTTGCAGAATATACAAGAGCGACTCTATTTATACGACTACAGAAGGCTATAGGTGTGTTGAGGGTTGAAGGTTATGTTATGGAGGGAACGACCAGAGCAGTTCTACGACACGAAAGGCACAGTGGTAACTTTTTTAGAGCTCTCCAGGCTAAACCTGCGTACTTCAGCGAAGCTTAAACCCAGAATCATGGCAAATAGGAAAACCCTGCAAATATTGCTTTGGCCTCCCATTTGCGAGGTTAGGTGTTTCAGGCTTGAGCGGATTTCTCTGTAACTACCTGTTTTTATTGTGATTCTATTGGTGTTTGACTCTTTGTGATAATTCATCAAACTATAAATAAGTACGTTATTAGTTCAATTTAATGTATGAAAAAGTACTGTTTCCTATATTTTAACGTATGAAAAAGTCTGGTTTTGTGGTTTTATTCCTATAATAAAATACGAAATGAGATGCTTCCTCTGGCATCAATGGAACTGTGAATAATGCTTGAACGCCTTTTACTCAAAAGACTGGTGGCCTGGAAAGAGCTAGCTGGCCGCAAGCCAATGCTGCTGGATGGGGCCAGACAGGTTGGTAAATCCTGGTTGATCGAAAAGGTATTCGGTAAACAGTATTTTCAGCGTGTTTTGAAACTGGATTTTCTGGCTAATCCTGCATTGGCTGAGCTTTTTGCAGGCAGTTTGAACCCTGAAGATATTATCCAGAATATTGAACTTGAGCTGGGTGTCGATTTTTCTCCTACCACGGATCTGTTGTTCTTTGATGAGATTGGCGAGTGTCAGCGTGCCCTGAACAGTCTGAAATTCTTTGCTGAACAGAAGCCTGAAATATTCCTCTGTGCGTCCGGTTCCAACATTGGCCTGCTCGACTCTTTCCCTGTTGGCAAGGTTGAGTCTCTGGAACTGTTTCCCCTCTGCTTTGAAGAGTTTGTCATGGCTGCCGGGAACAGCAAATTGCTGGATGCATTTCGCAAAGGTTCCCGTATTCAGGCTGCCCATAATAAGCTCTGGGAGCTTCTCCTGGACTATTACTTTGTTGGTGGTATGCCAGAGGCGGTTGACTCCTGGTTTGCAGCCAGAGATGCCCAGACTGGCATTAATGAGCGATGCGAGCGTGTAAGCAGGATTCACCGTGATCTGTTAACGGGTTACCAGCGAGACTTTGGTAAATATGCCGGTAAAACTAACGCCCAGCATATTGAGCAGGTCTTCAGGAATGTACCGCTGCAGTTGTCCAAGAACCTGGACAGTTCTGTTAAGCGTTATCGCTTCAGCGGAGTGATTGAGCGCAAGCGCAGTTATATGGATCTGAGTGGG
This sequence comes from Parendozoicomonas callyspongiae, assembly GCF_023502345.1. GTDB lineage: Bacteria > Pseudomonadota > Gammaproteobacteria > Pseudomonadales > Endozoicomonadaceae > Sansalvadorimonas > Sansalvadorimonas callyspongiae. Next base: position 42,804 of record NZ_JAMFLX010000032.1, on the reverse strand, counting down.
CCAATAGAGTGGCTGGAGAAGACAAAGCTGGTATCCCGGTGCTATCCAATCGACTGTGAGCCCAAGTCACCATTGTCAGCGTACAGGAAGGAAAACTTCTTCAAACTGTTCCTGTTCGATGTTGGCCTGCTTGGTCATATGCTGGATATCAGTTACAAGGAACACCGACAGCAGAGCTTTGAGTACAAGGGCTATCTGGCTGAGAACTTTGTTCAGAATGAACTCCGCGCCATGGGTTATTACCCAACGTACTCATGGGAGTTCCGTCAGGCCGAGATTGAGTTTCTGTATAAGACAGATGACGGTGAAGTTATACCTGTTGAGGTTAAGTCTGGCAGTCGCACCAAAGCAAAATCTCTGCGTACCTATATAGAGCGCTATTCTCCTTCTAGAACTCTAAAGCTAATTGGTTCTGTTGGAAGTGGTAATCAGGAAGAGAATAATATGACTTGGCCGCTGTACTATGCGGCAAGACTGAACTCTTTGTAATCAAGATTAAGGCTGCATGATGCAGCCTATTCTGTAATCAGTATGAAGATTATTATGAGTGAGCATCAGCCCACCGGTCATCTGCATAACAGGTGATATAGTCAGGAGACACATCAAAAACGAAATTATGATTTACACAATGGTCTTTTGCCCTTTGCTCCTCTGGTAATGTTTTCTCAAAGAAGTCCATATGAAGTGCAAGGCCGTGACTATAACGCATATGGCTGTCTTGTTGGTTTTGACATTCCGGCCTACGCCATGCCCCCCAGGCTCTTTCATCATCATCGCATTTATCTTCATCAAATTCCTCAGGGTAGATGGCTTGGATGGCATCCTTTAGTCGTTCCAATAGAGTCCAAGGCTCCATGTAACGCAGGTGCCATTCCAACCAGTTACGAAGAGGTTCACCAATGTACTCGTAATCAACATAAACAGGCCATTGAACAAAAGACTCAGCTTCTACTGCATTTTCATCCCAAAGGTATTTGAATACCTTAAATCGCCCACTCTCGTTGCTTGCAACGTGCCAGAGTTTTTTCGATCCTATTTTAAAACTTTTGATTCTATTGGGGGGGCAAACTGTCCGGTCAATTATTAATATCCCGGTCAAAAATGTCCGCTCTAAAATCCAAGATGGTCCACATTTATTACGCAAGGTTTCAGAAAAAGATTTTGTCTGGAAGTCACTCGCAGTAGTTAATGACATATAGCCCCGTTCACTCAAAGAAGAAGGCATAACGCTGAGTGTCTTTGCTGCGACGTTATAAAAAGATGCAGGTATCGGTAGAAGGGGGACGGTGATGTCTGCCAAGGCATGAGCTTTAGCTGTCGCTTTGATATAGCGATCAGTGCCTCCTTTTTTGCCCTTACTCTTTTTCTCTTCAGTGATAATGAGACCTTTAGTACGCAGTGACGCGATAAGCCTCCGAACACTTCTATCAGTGTTTAATCCAACGGATTCAGCTATGTATCGATTAGAGCCATAAAACTTACCTGAAGGAAAGCCGAAGATTAGTGCAAGCACATCAGCCTCTCTGGCACTTAGATTTTTCTTAAATCCGGGTGGGGTTTTGAAGTATTTGGTTTTTCCTTTATGCATGGCTTGATAGTCCAGGAAGTAGGACCACATGATGCTGTGGCCCCTAGTCTTATTTGATTGATCTTTTAATGAGCTGTACGAACTGTGTACCTAAAAAAGGTAAAGAAAATTACTGCGAACTTTGCTCTGCAAGGGTGGTGAAGCTGGGCTGAGAGTTATTCCACTCGATAAGATCCACGACCCTGTAGCGAACGCGGCGGCCAATACGGATGAATGGCGGTGGTTGCAGCCCTGATAACTCGCCCGATCCTCTCGATTTGTGCAGGTCACTTGCTGCAATGTCCAAAAAATCCGCAGCTGCTGAGGTAGAGACGTTAAGGGCTTCGATTATGTTATGTGATGACATCTTTCTCCCCTTTGGTTTAGATGTTGGGGAGATAATAAGAAGCCAAAGCGTTGCACCCCAAGAAAGTGCAACTCTGTAGATATACCTATTTTTTGATAAGGTCTTTTTTGTACTTATGTTTATACGTTCTGGCAGTTCCTGTTGGAATTCCGTGTTCTTTGCGGGCAGCTATGTGTGCTTTGTCGATAGCCGCATCGTCCCACAGCTCTCCTTTCGTCAAAACTTCTCTTTGGCTAGCTTCCATCGAGTTAAAGTATTTCCGTCTTTTCTTCTCACTATCCTTTCGTTTTGAGTTTTTCCAGCCGATTATTTCGTGGACAGGAAGTTGGCACTTTTCGTTACCCTCCTCTCCCAAGTGATATACAGCGAGTAGGAATGCTACTTCTGGACTGCCTTCAATTTTGTCTGATTTTTTAGAGTTATATGCAGCACGAATCCTGTTCTCTTTGAATGTAACGCTGTCTTCAAGTCCGTATGCAATCGATTGTTCTTTTACACTAGGCCAGAGCCAAGCAATAACTTCCTGGGGTATGCCGTTAGGAAACATTTCCGGAATATCCAGCAGGGAGCCATCTTCATCTAGAAAGTTATCAGTGTTGAGTTCATGCTCTTCGTATTGAACTTCATCTTCATCCATGCTGATTTTCCTAACTGAGTACAACAAAGGGGGCTACTTATAAGCCTCAGTGATGTAAGGGTGAAAAAGTGTTTGCCAATGCTGCCCTTATTCTGAAGAGGGTTACTCTACGCACTTTATGGGTTTGCAAAAATGACTTGGGCAGGGAGTTAAGGGGTATACCGGACACAAAAAATTTTAATAATTACAAGTGAGGGCGAGTATTGCAGAGGAAAGGGGGCTCAATTGAGGAAGAGGCCAATATGCCCTATAAGATAGTTCTGGCTGTAGACCGGCTGTAGACCAGAGATTTTGATAGGCAATAAAAAAGCGCTTCCTAACGAGGAAACGCTTGATACATCTGGTGGGCCCAGCAGGACTCGAACCTGCGACCAAGGGATTATGAGTCCCCTGCTCTAACCAACTGAGCTATAGGCCCACAGCGGCGTCAGATTATACTCATAGCGGAGCGGGTGTGCCAGCCCTGAGAGAGCTATAGTTCTGGTTTTCTGGGGATTTTTGAACGCATTCTTACCAATCGATACCTTTCTGGGCTTTTACCCCGGAGTTATAAGCGTGGCGGACATCTTTGATCTCGCTGATGGTGTCGGCGATATCGGTAAGGGGCTGCGGACAGCCTCTTCCGGTAATAATGACAGACTGCATTTTTGGACGGTTATTTAACGCCTCAATAATTTCATCTGTGTCTATATATCCATACCGGGCGATGTAAGTCAGCTCATCAAGAAGAACCAGTGTTAATTCCGGATTGGAGAGCATTTTTCGGGTTTCCTGCCACACTTCTTGGGCAGCCTGGGTATCCAGCTCTTTGTTTTGGGTGTCCCAGGTGAAACCTGTTCCCATTACATGAAAATCCACTCCAAGCTTCTCCAGAATATTGCGCTCCCCGCAGTCCCACTTGCCTTTGATAAACTGGGCAACGCCAGCTTTGAGGCCATGACCGACACAGCGAAGAACCGTGCCGAAGCCTGATGTGCTTTTCCCTTTGCCGTTTCCAGTTATCAGGATAATGATTCCCCGTTCTTCGTTGGCTTCTGCGATCTTTTTGTCGATATGTTCTTTTTTGCGCTGCATGCGCTGTTTGTATTTATCGTCAGTGCTTGAACTGGTCATATGATGATTCCGGAGAAAAGGGGCAGATAGCTGTGCCCCTTGAGCTACAAAAAATACTCTAGATTTTTGGTGACCACGTAATTGTTGCAAATACGCCTCGTGGTTCTTCGTAGTAGCCCTTGGCAGTTTGGTACTCTTTGTCGAGCAGGTTGGTGACTCTCAGCTCAGTCGTGAACTCCTCGTTAACCTTCCAGGAGCCTCTCAGGTCTACAGTGGCAAAGCCAGGAACCTTAACTGTCTTGAAACTGCTGTCAGTATCATAGAAATCTCCTTTCGCTCGAAGAGTTCCGCCCAGTGAGAATCTGCCAAAACTACGTTCAGCATTGATATTCAGAGTCTGTTTGGCTCTGCGAATCAGTCGCTCATCAGTTTTGCGATCTTTGGGGGTAAGGAGAGTCAGGTTGGCTGCCAGAGTCCACTTATCCAGTATCAGAGTGGACTGCATCTCAATGCCTTTGATGCGTGCTTCATCGACATTACTGGGCATTAATTTTCCTGTTGTAGAATCAGTAGCCCAGTTAATCATGTCACCAATATCATTTTGGAAAACTGCAACAGACCAATTGCCGAGGCTATGCTGGCCACGAAGTTCAAGCTCTTTGTTTTTGGAGTTTTCCGGCTTCAAGTCTGGGTTACCCTTGGACCAGGCATTTTCAGGCCAGTAGAGATCATTGAAGCTCGGAGCACGGAATGCAGTGCCATAGCTGGCAATTAAACGCAGGTCAGCTGGAAGGTTGTAGCCCCAGGAGATATTACCAGTGGTTCTATCTCCGTAACGCTGGTTTTTATCCCGACGAACTGCCAATTGGAGATCGCTGTCATCGAAGGTTGACTGAGTCTGCAGAAAAACAGCCTTATTGTCGCGAGAGGTTTCTGCATAGTTTTTCAAGCTCTCAACCCGGTCGCGATAATAATCAAAGCCAGCTGTCAGCAATATACTGTCAGTAATAGAGATGTCATTCTGCCAGTTAAAAGCATTGCGCCGGGTTTTGAAATCGCTTGGGTATGGATCTTTCTCAGCTTTCGATTCATTTAGCGTATAAGAAAGATCAAAACTGCTTTGCCAATTATCATTCACCTGATATTTGATTTTGCCGTTGGCTGCCTGTTCTTTGAATATATAGCGGGGATCGTACCCGGCAGAGGTTGCATCATAATGGGAAACCCCTTCGCTCTGATAAAGACTGAAACCACTTTCAAGGTTTTCTGAGAAAGAGTGATTTACATTAATGGAAGCACTGGTGTTGCTATAAGCATCGTCATCATCTTCAGGTGATTTCTCATCATCGGTGACGTCATATCCATCAGTCAGGAACCGATTGATTCCTATGTTGTATTTTGTGGATTCGTTACTCCCTGAGAGATTCGTACTTGCTGTCCTAGTATTACGACTGCCATATCCAACTCGCAGGTTTGCCTCGGGTACATCAGTACCTTTGCGAGTGATGATATTTACTACGCCACCAATGGCGTCTGCACCATAAAGGCTGGCCCGTGGACCACGAACAACTTCAATTCTTTCAATCTGATCAGGACTGAAGTATTGAAGAAATGCACCGCCTGTAGTGGCACTGCCAAAACGCTGTCCATCAATCATAACCAGTGATTGGTTGGTTGCTGTTCCCCTGATAAACAAACTGGTCAAACTTCCAGGGCCACCACTTTGTGATATCTGCACACCTGAAAGTGTTTCCAGTAACTCAGGAACACTTGTGGCCTGGGACTTGGCAATATCCTCTCGAGAAATAACAGAAACCGGAGCCAAAGTCTGGTCAACAGTCTGTGCGGTACGGGTTGCCGTCACAACAATATCATCAAGGGTATAAACGGTGTCGTTGGCTTGAGCAGTAACAGCTATAGAAAAAGGAAGCAGGAGTGTAGTTAGTCTGCGCTTATGCATTTTAATTGTCCGTGTGTCGGTGTTGATGTTGTCCCGCAACGGGACCGACGCTTTGGAAATGGGTGGGGATAATCATTTTTATTGAAAGAAATGTTGCCCAACCGTCCAATGATGCAAGGCAGGTCTCCTGGCTCCAGAATCATCGCATTACCTCTACCTTCCCGGAAGTATTTCCAGTGGTCTAAAAGAGGCAGACTCCTCTGTCACAGTTGCGGGTACAGCTCAGGGTTTGCGCCTGATTCCCTTTTAAGTCCACCCATTCACCCTTTCAGACGAATGGTTGACACCTATACACCGTCATCCATGGTAATGGCGATGTTTCCGGTTGTATAGGTATTTTGGTCAAAAGTTAGTCGGCATGCCGAAGTGGTGCTGCCCTATAGTGATTTCAGGATCTCGTGATTGAGAAGTTCACAGGGAGTGTGATCCTTGAAATTAACAGCAGTAGCCCTTGCGATCAGCATAATAGGGCTGACAAGTACTGCTGCAGGTGCCGAATCTCTGCCAGTAGTCCAATCAGTTTCTTCATCACAGAATCAGGTTGAGTATCGACTTGACGCTTGGGAAAGCCTTCTCCAGCGGCTCAAATCGGCTGCTCCAGGAGTTCTGCTTGAAGAAGTGAACAGTTTTTTCAACAGCCTGACTTTCCGTAGTGACTGGAAAGCCTGGGGTAAGGAGGATTATTGGGCGTCCCCCGATGAATTTCTGAGGCGCGGTATTGGTGATTGTGAAGATTATGCCATTGCCAAGTATGTGTCGCTCAGACGAATGGGATTTGATGATAGGCGGTTACGTCTAGCTTATGTGCGGGCTCTGAACCTGGGGCAGGCGCATATGGTTCTTCTGGTTGAAACAGAGGATGGTAAGCAGATTGTTCTGGATAATCTGACGTCTTCTTTAAAGTCTTTGAGCGAGCGTAGTGACCTGGCTCCTGTTTATGCATTTAACGGAACAGACCTTTGGTTGCTAGATAAAGAATATAATGAGCGACGAATCGGTCAATCTTCCCGCCTTCCCCATTGGAAATCGCTTAAAAATCGTTCAAATCACGCAATTTGGCCGCAAAGCGAAAGTTAAATGACAACATGGCCTATTAGTTCTTTTCCGGTTTGCCCATAATAACGTTCCATAATCGCCGACTTTTGGAATAAAGAGGATGTCATGGGTCTGGAGAGCTGGAAAAACCGCCTGAGTTTCTCAGGGTTGGGGGGCAATAAGACACTAGGCAAAATTATTGCCGTTCTTGTGGCAATTTATTTGATTCTCGTTGTTGTTATGGGCATTTACTGGAGCAGTGAACCTGAGCCTTTCAATGTCCGTCAGAATGCTCAGGAAATGGCTGCGGAACTGAACCGCTCGGCTGTTCCTGGTTTTACCTCTACAGCCACAGCTATTCGTATTGCAGAGACACTTCTGGATAAGCCTGGCGGATATCTCCGAAACGACATCATGCTTCCTGGTGTTTATCTGGATAACATGCCTAACTGGGAATTTGGGGCTTTGGTTCAGCTTCGTGATTTCACCCGCGCCATGCGCACCGGTTTCAGCCGTTCCCAGTCGCAGTCCAAGGAAGATGTAGACTTGGTGATTGCCGAGCCGCAGTTCAATTTTGACTCTAAGAGCTGGGCACTACCTTCCAGTGAAGGCGAATACCGTCGTGGTATCAAAAAACTGGACAGCTATCTTGTGCGTCTGTCTGATCCTAAAAGTCCTGCCCAGTTTTACACCCGTGCAGATAACCTGACCGCATGGCTGAAAGATGTTGAAACCCGTTTGGGTTCCCTGTCTCAGCGTTTGAGTGCCAGTGTTGGCAAGGCCCGACTGAATACTGATCTGGCAGGTGATACCGCTGCTGGACAATCCACTCCTACTGCTGATGAAGTTCTAGTGAAAACACCTTGGAGCCAGATCGATGATGTTTTCTATGAAGCGCGCGGAACATCTTGGGCACTGATTGAACTGCTGGAAGCTGTGGAAGTGGATTTCCAGGATGTTCTTGAGAAGAAGAATGCTCTGGTCAGCCTGCGTCAGATAATCCGTGAACTGGAAGGTACCCAGGAAACTATCTGGAGTCCGCTGATTCTGAATGGCAGCGGTTTCGGCTTCCTGGCTAATCATTCTCTGGTTATGGCGAATTATATTTCCCGTGCGAATGCTGCGATTATTGACCTGCGTACTTTGCTTAAGCAGGGATAACCTCTTTCCAAAGTGCCCTCTCATAGTTGTTTGAGTGGGCACACCCTCCCAGATTTTCAGAAATTCAAAAGTTATTGATCATGTCCAAGCACTCTCGAAATAATGATGAAAGTCGTCTGGTTTTCAGCACTGACCAAGGTCGTATAAAGGAAGACAAGAAACCAAAGGATAGTGTTCCCGAGACTGATGGTGTTGTCCGGGTTCGTCCGGAAAAGAAAGGGCGTGGTGGCAAGACAGTGACTGTTATAACTGGTCTGCCAATGTCTGGTAATGATCTGAAAGGCTTCGCCAAGCAGTTAAAGAAGCGCTGTGGTGGAGGTGGCGCCGTAAAAGATGGGGCTATTGAACTGCAGGGAGATCATGTTGATACCATGGTTGCAGAGCTGGTCAAGCAGGGTTACAACGCAAAGCGTTCCGGGGGGTGAATCTTGTGGTTTGGAATCATCGCCGGGAGCCAGAAGCTTCCGACGATGGTTCAGATAGAAACTACTGAGCCTTGCGGAACTGCTCAATAACACTACGTGTAGAACTGTCCAGCAGTTCCAGATCGCCACCTTTCAGCATTGGGTACAGCTGCTTACCGAGCAGTTTGCCCAGCTCTACGCCCCACTGGTCAAAAGCATTGATCTGCCAGATCACACTCTGAACAAAGATCTTCTGTTCATACATGGCCAGAATCGCACCCAGCGTATAAGGCGTCAGTGCTTTGCACAGCAGCAGGCTGCAGGGGCGGTTGCCTGGAATAACTTTATGCGGTGCCAGTCGTTCAATTTCTTCAACTGTTTTGCCAGCAGTAGCCAGTTCTTCTCTTACTTCGTCAATAGAACGTCCGTTCGCCAGTGCATTCGCTTGAGCCAGACCGTTGGCGAACAGCCATTCGTGCTGATCTGCAACAGGGGAGTGGCTGGTGGCTGGCATAATGAAATCAACAGGAATAGTGCGAGTACCTTGGTGCAGCAGCTGCATATAAGCATGCTGGTCGTTGGTGCCGGAACCGCCCCAGATGATCGGACCGGTATTGCAGGAAACGGTTTTGCCATCTTTGGTGACGCGCTTGCCGTTACTTTCCATATCAACCTGCTGCAGGTGGTCGACCAGACCACGCAGACCATGATCATAGCTGATGACAGCATGGCTCTGGGCATCAAAGAAGTGGTGATACCAGACACCCAGCATACTCATCAGAACAGGCATGTTCTTTTCCAGAGGAGCTTCCTGGAAGTGCTTGTCCATATCGCCAGCACCGGCCAGCAGCTCTTCAAAGCGATCGTAACCGATAGTCAGGGAAATAATCAGACCGATGGCAGACCACAGAGAGTAACGGCCACCAACCCAGTCCCACAGAGGCAGGATATTTTCTTCAGCAACACCGAACTCAGTAGCTGCCTGGATATTGCAGGATACAGCGATCAGGTGCTTGGCCAGATCAGCTTCAGAAATACCGCTTTCCAGCAGCCACTTACGAGCCTGCTGGGCGTTAGCCAGAGTTTCCAGAGTGGTAAAGGTTTTGGAGGCGATAACAAACAGAGTTTCTTCCGGGTTCAGATTCTTCAGTACTGAAGTGATATCAGCCGGATCGATATTCGCCACATAGTGAGGAGTGATTTGACCCTGCCAGAAAGAGTGCAGCGCATCTGTCACAACTTTCAGGCCCAGATAGGAACCGCCAATACCAATATTCACAACGTGACGGATGGTTTTGCCGGTATGACCTTTCCACTCGCCGGAATGAACACGTTCACAGATTGCTTTCATCTGCTCACGCATAGCCTTAATGCCCGGTTTGATGTCTTCGCCGTCAACCAGAACAGGAGTGTTGTCCTGAGCACGCAGGGCGCTGTGCAGTACAGCACGCTTCTCCGTGTTGTTAATAATTTCACCGGAGAACTGAGCCTTGATAGCTTCTTCCAACTTGGACTCCCGGGCAACGGTGAACAGGTCACTCAGGATGCTGTCATCAATCAGGTGACGGGTGTAGTCCAACAACAGGCCACACTCTTCGATGGAGTAACGGTTGAAGCGGTCACTGTCCTGCTGCATGGTGGTTCGCAGGAAATCACCGGGAATCTGGCTAGCTTGCTCACCAAGCTTTCCAGAAACAGAAAAGCCCGGAAGGGGAGAAAGCGTGGAAGACATTAGGGTTCACTCCAAATATTAAAATAAGACTTTCGTGCGATCGCGTATGCAATCAATGATCCAAGTGTATTTCAAGCTGACAGATCAAAGTTTCAATTTATAGTGCAAAAATGTGTCGTCAGTTATCTATATCAACTTGTTGAGAGCAGAGTTTTTCTTAACTTTGTTACATTTTTGAAAGGTTTCGTCAGAATTATCATTCCAATGCCATTGAAACGGTCAGTGTCATTCAAGTATTAATTTGCCTCTTGAATCTTCTTTTGCCTGATTATCTACCGGGCTGTTCCTCGAACGATTGAGATATTTGTATGACGCTGCTTCTGCGATCTATGAAACGGAAATTATCAGCCTGTTGGGCCAGTTTTACGATCATTGCTGTTTTAATCCTTTCGGGGTGCTCCAGTACTCCAGACACCACTTTGCAAGTCAATGCTGGTTCAAACGGTTTATTAAAACCTTCTTTGCATCAGGCCATTGCAAGTGTGAATGTGATTCAAATGTTAAAGAATCATCACTATAAGAAGATGGAAGTTGATGAAAAATTGAGCACTGAGATTTAGAGTAATTATCTGAATGCTCTGGATCCAAGTAAGAGCATTTTCTTGCAGAGCGATATCGAGAATTTTACCCAGTATAAATTTTCTATGAATGAAGATCTGGCTGGAGGAAACCTGAGACCTGCATTTTCGATTGGTAATCGCTATCTGGAAGCAGCCAAAAAACAGGTTAGGTATATGCAGTCAGTTTTGGCTTCATCACCAAAATTTGAAGGCCAAATCGGTAACTCTGAAACAGTGTCAGTACCTCCTAAGATGGCAAATTGGCCTGTGAATAACTTGGAGCGTGAGAATCGCTGGAATTTGATTTTACAATCTTATGCAGAAACTATTAAAAATAATGGGGCTGAGAATGGAACTGTAAACAGTATTCTTGTTGGAGAGTTAGTCAGAGATAAATCAAGGCTGGAGAGCTTTACTGGCGAAGATATTTTCAATATTTACATGAATAGCGTCGCTAAATCTTTTGATTCTCACAGTGCTTATATCTCTCCAGAAAGTTCACAGTTAGTAGATGAAAATTTATATACGACGATCAACGAGAAACCATATGAGTTAGGTTCTGCTTCCAAAAGAACGCTTATAGCTTCAGGTGTTGTAACTGGTCATGTGAGTCAGGTTGCATCCGGTGGTAGGAGCTACAAGGTTGGGGTTATATCTATACCATCATTCTACTTTGATCCGTATGACATTGATGATGGTAATAGCGTGACCAAGGATGTTCGACAAGCATTGCTTGATCTTTCGAAGCAGGGGATTGAAGGTTTGATTCTTGATTTGCGCGGCAATCCTGGTGGTGCTTTAGCGCAGGCGGTCAGAGTAAGTGGAATGTTCATTGGTGATAATCCGGTCGTGACAGTCAGAGATAGCCGGAACAGACAGGAGACTCAGAAAAGCTTAAACAACAAAAAGGTCGAAAAGAATTTGCCCTTGGTTGTCCTTGTCGACAGGGTTAGTGCCGGGGCATCGGAAATATTTGCTGGGGCCATGCAAGATTACGGGCGTGCAATTATTGTAGGTGGCCAAACGTTTGGACTTGGTACAGCGCAGGCTATACAGCCTCTAAATTACGGTGAACTCAAGGTGACCGTGGCCCAATATTACCGAGTGTCGGGTGAAGGTTTCCAGAAGAAAGGGATTACACCTGATATTCAGTTCCCCAATGCTTACGACCAATATGAGCTTGGTGAAGAGGCTTTATCAAACCCACTGCCATGGAATAGTACCAAGGCTGCTTTATACAGTCCTGTTATGAATGTAAATGCATACTTGGAACGACTTAATGAAGGGCATAAGAAAAGAGTTGCGGATAATCCGGTGTTCACTCAGAAAGACTATTTTCAGCAATATAAATACCTTCCCCCTCACTCAGATGAGTTTCTAAAAGAAGGGGAGATGATTCTTGCGGACTTGATCAGACTATCAGGCGAGTAATTCTTTGGTCAGATAGTCAAAAGAAAAGGGATAAAACCTCTCTCTGTAAAAACAGAGAGAGGTTTTGAGTACAGATCAGGCAACCTGAACCGGAATCGCATTAGCGCTGTGGCTAACGGTGTTATCCGGGTTCATGTACAGCAGAGCTGGTTTGTGGTTGGCACATTCAGCGTCAGAGTAGTGGGCATAGGCACAGATAATCACACGGTCACCGGGGGCTACCAGACGGGCAGCGGCGCCGTTCATGGAGATGATGCCAGAGCCTTCTTCACCGCGAATGATATAGGTAGTGAAACGCTCACCGTTGTCTTTGTTATAGATCTGGATCTGCTCGAACTCTTTCAGGCCTGCCATATCCAGCAGTTTGCCGTCGATGGCGCAGGAACCTTCGTAGTTGAGCACGGCGTGCGTCACGCTGGCCATATGCAGCTTGGCTTTCAGCATCACGTTATGCATCAAGACTTCCTCGTTACAGGCTGTGTCAGGTCGTACGTATAAACCGAGACGCAGCGAAAGATACTCTTTCTCGGCAACATTTCCAATACCAGAAATGTTACCGGTCAAATAAAAATGTCGGGCAGCTTACAGATCAATCTGGATATTGTCGATCAATCTTGCCTTTCCAAGGGCTGCTGCAGCCAGAATCACCAGCTCTTTATCTTCCGGACCCGCAGGGTGCAGATCGGAACGTCTGATGATGTTGAAGTAGTCAGGCAGGAACCCGGCCTCTGCCAGGTGAGCTGTGGCGTCGCGCTGAATAATGTCGTAATTGGCATTACCGGCAAGAATGGCTTCCCTGGCCTTGAGCAGCTCTTTGTTGAGCATGCAGGCCTGCTCCAGTTCTTCTGCAGACAGGTAACCGTTGCGAGAGCTCAAAGCCAGACCGCTTTCTGCGCGGGCGATAGGGGCGCCAACAATTTCCACCGGAATACAGAGGTCGCTCACCATCTTGCGGATAATGGCCAGCTGCTGGAAATCTTTCTCGCCAAATACGGCAATATGAGGCTGGACAATATTGAACAGCTTGGTAACAACGGTTGAGATACCGGTAAAGAAGGCCGGGCGGCTTTTGCCACAGTGCATGCCATCCAGGGCATCAACCTTAACAACAGTGTGCTGTTCCGGGCCTTCCGGATAGATGATGTGGGAAGTCGGCGCGAAAACCATATCCACTTCATGCTCACGCAACAGAGCTTCGTCCTGCTCCATGGTGCGGGGGTAGCTGTGGTAGTCCTCGTTCGGGCCAAACTGCAGCTGGTTTACGTAGATGCTGACCACAACAACATCGGCTAGTTCTTTTGCCTTGGTGACCAGAGACAGGTGGCCATCATGGAGGTTGCCCATTGTGGGAACAAAAGCAACGGTTTTGCCAGCCGCTTTTGCGGTCTGCACATAGTCACGAATTTCTTCGATGCTATAAACGGTGTTCATGCGCTGAATCCATGCTCAGGCGCCGGGAAGCGGCCTTCTTTTACATCTTTAACAAACGTGGCGATAGCTTCTGCAGGAGTGGAAGCTTCTGCCATAAAGTCCTTTACGAAACGGGGCTTGCGACCGTGGGTCATTCCGAGCATATCGTAAAGAACCAGAACCTGACCGTCGGTCTCTGCACCTGCCCCGATACCGATAACAGGAATAGAGGCATTACGGGTAATTTCCTGGGCTAGAGGACTGGGCACACATTCCAGAAGCAGGATATTGGCACCGGCTTCTTCCAGAAGGCGGGCATCTTCCAGCATGCGTGCAGCTGATTCTTCATCGCGACCCTGAACCTTGTAACCGCCCAGCATGCTGACGGACTGAGGCGTCAGGCCAAGGTGCAAGCAAGTAGGGATACCGCGTTCAGACAGACCTCGAACGGTGTCGCAAAGCCAGGCACCGCCTTCCAGCTTGATGACTTCAGCACCAGCCTGCATCAGTTCGGTGGCATTGGCATAGGTCTGCTCTGGGGTTGAACACGCCATGAAAGGAATGTCTGACATGATCATGGCTTCGGTGTTACCACGACGAACACAGTTGGTGTGGTAAACCATATCTGCCATGGTGACAGGAACAGTTGACTCTCTCCCCTGGACAACATTGCCCAGTGAGTCCCCAACGAGGATGATTTCAGTACCCTGAGTGCTGACCAGATGCGCATGAGTGGCATCATAGGAAGTCAGGCAGGTAAATTTTTCACCAGATCGCTTCTGTTCCAGAAGGGTGTGCAGAGTGGTTTTGGCCATAGAATCCTGAATTTGTATTCTATGACTGCAGACAGACTATGATCAGCTTCGGAGTTTATCCCCTTACTCGCGGGTCAGCCCTGTCGCAGTCTTGTCCTGTTTACCAACGAATATCATCCTTCTTGAGAAAGATATCCTACGCTCAACGCTGCCTAGCGATGACGGGCTATATTGGTGGAAATCTGGGTGGTTTTCCAGTGCAGAATTTACCTGTTTCTGGTTGTTTGGTGCGCCGCTCTCCGAAAATGACCTGCGAGGATTATCTGGCAGGCCTCTGGAAAGTGTTTGAAACGCTGCCAGTTCTATAACTCAGATGGTTTTGGGTTGAAGTAATGCCTGCCTTTTCTGCAGATCATGATCTCCTCAACCAGCTGACTGTAGTCCTGTTCGCTATGGACCAGATCAATCTCCGCTGCATTCACGATAAGAAGAGGCGAGGCCTCATAATAGTGGAAAAAGCGCGCGTAAGCTTCGTTCAGGCGTTTGAGATAACCATTGCCAATCAGCCTCTCCGCTTCTATTCCCCGCTCCCTGATTCTGTCCTTGAGAACATCAACCGGAGCCTGCAGGTAAATAACAAGGTCGGGTTTTGGCAGATCACGTGTCTGCATCTCCCAGGCACGGTTGTAGAGCTGAAGTTCATGCTGGTCGAGATACATCTCGGCAAACAGACGATCCTTTTCCATACAGAAGTCGGAAACCCTGACGGGTTCAAACATATCTTTCTGCTGGATAGTCTGCAGTTGGGAAGCTCGCTGGAACAGGAAATGTAACTGGGTCGCCAGGGCAACCTGTCGCGGATGGCGATAAAACCTTTCCAGAAAAGGATTTTCCCGGGGAGGCTCTTCCAGAACAACATCATAGTTAAAGGTGCTGGCGAGCCTGCGGGCAAGGGTGGTCTTGCCGACGCCGACAGGTCCTTCAACAGCAATATACTGGGGGAAATCATGTTCCAGTGGCGGGTGGGACGGCTTTGCAGCTTCCATGTAAAACCAACCTTATATTTCTATCGTTATTTGGTTGATAGAGGAAGCCGTATCCATCACCGCTTCCTGGCACTTTTATTTAAGCCATCTCAGGGATTTCAATTTTCCCGATGACTGAAAGGCCGTTATCTTCACATTTTTGTAAAAGCTTTTGCAGACTTTGTCCAGTAGGAAGAGTCAGTTCAGGTTCAATATCTGCCAATGGACAGAGAACAAAGTTACGCCAGTGCATCTCTTTGTGAGGAATTATCAGGCGCTCATTATCAATAATCTGATCGCCGTAGAGCAGAATATCAAGATCAAGGGTGCGCGCGCCCCAGCGAATAATACGCTTGCGATTATGAATCTGCTCAATAGCCTGCAACTGATCAAGCAACTCAATAGCTGTCAGTTCGGTGCGAATAGCAACAACAGCATTGATGTAATCTTCCTGTTCCCCAGGGCCAACCGGATCACTCTGATAAAGCTGTGATGCATGCTCCAGCATCGAGTTTGAAATACCTGCTATTTCCTCAACAGCCGTTAAGACCTGCTGCCTGGGGTTCTCAAGGTTACTGCCCAGTCCAATATATGCAGTGACAGACATGAATAACTACCTGATCAAATGAAAACTGCCATTTCTTTAGGAAATGGCAGTGTAGAAGATTAGCTCTGGTTGCTGGAGGGTTTCCGGCGACGAGGTCTGCGACGGCGTCTGCGCTTTTCAGGAGGATTCGCTTCAGCATGGCGATGAACCATGCTCATCCGGCTTTCAGGGTGTGCCTGCTGATAATCTGTCCACCACTGACCTGCGCCCTTCAAGTCTTCACCTGATGCTTCCCGAAGTAACAGGAAGTCATATGCTGCCCGGAAGCGGGGATGTGCAACCAGTTCTTCAACCCGGCGAGGCTGGCGGCGCTCAAGGCGGGCCTGAAGATCCCAGATTTCCCGCATAGGAATTGTGAAACGTTTCGGAATTGCAGTGTGTGCACACTGATTGGCAATCACCTGCATGGCCGCCTG
The DNA here is from genome assembly GCF_023502345.1 of Parendozoicomonas callyspongiae. Lineage (GTDB taxonomy): Bacteria > Pseudomonadota > Gammaproteobacteria > Pseudomonadales > Endozoicomonadaceae > Sansalvadorimonas > Sansalvadorimonas callyspongiae. Next base: position 26,684 of record NZ_JAMFLX010000032.1, on the reverse strand, counting down.
CTGTAATGCAGGAACGGGAGGTACTCCCTGATTACGAATATCATCAGCCATGGCACGCATAGCCGGCCAAAGTAAGGCTGCATAGAAAAAGGCTGGAGTAACCGGGCGATCCCTGCGGATACGGTCATCAGTACTCTTTAATGCCAGATCTATCAGCTTTCTGCTGCGTTCATCCAGCTCCAGTGCGGAAGCTGTTGATGGGAAGAGAGTGGTGAACAAGTCGTAATCCTGCATCAGCTGCAGCGTTTTGCGTCCGTAACCAGACAGGAACAGTTTCAGACTTTCATCGAACAGGCGGGCAGAGGGAATATCCCGCAGAAGTGAACCCAGATCATAAATTGGGTCAGCTGTTTCAGGTTCGATATCGAAATCAAGCTTGGCGGCAAACCGGATAGCCCGCAGCATCCGAACCGGGTCTTCATGGTAGCGGCGTACCGGTTCACCGATAAGGCGAATCAGCCTGTGATCAATATCTTCCAGACCATTGCAGAAATCATGGATGGAGAAATCTTCGGTGGTGTAATACAGCGCGTTTATTGTGAAGTCACGACGAGCCGCATCGTCATCAATATCACCGTAGACATTATCTCTCAGGATGCGGCCGGAATCGGAGTGATGAGATTTATCTTTGTGGTGGCCCTCCTGGTCAGAATCATGGCTGGCCCGAAAGGTGGCAACTTCAATGATTTCACGGCCAAACACCACATGAATCAGCTTGAAACGGCGGCCAATAATTCTGGAGTTGCGAAACAGAGAACGGACTTCTTCCGGAGATGCGCTGGTCGCAACATCAAAATCCTTGGGGTGTAGCCCAAGAAGAAGGTCACGAATACAGCCACCAACCAGATAAGCTTCATGACCCTGGCTGCGCAGGCGATGCAGCACTTTGAGAGCGCTGTCGCTGATGTTTTTGCGTGAAATAGGATGCTGATCACGGGGGATAGTCTTTCGAACTGGCTTTTGCACGGGGTGTGAGCCCTTGTCAAAAAGCCTGGACAGGTATCCGATGAGTCCTTTACGCCTGCCGGTCATGATTTGCCGTATTCTCTGAGTACTGCCATGAACAAGAAAACTGTTCGCCGTCAAAACAAAACCGACATATTAACACCTGACTCGGAATTGAGACAGTTTGATCAGGTACTACTGTTTTAGATGGCTTAAGTCGACAGGTAAAGCCACCATATCATATCGCCGGGGCACTGGACGTGAAGGGCATCCTTAATAACCTGGCTGGCCATGGTTTTCTGCATATCCATTAGCCATTCATCATCGTCCAGCCGACTCTCAACATACCATTCGGGATAGGCGTGCAGTTTGCGGTCATAATAGGCTAAGGGGAATTGAATCTGGCGTGGGAGCTGCGGCAGGTTTTGATAAAAAGCCGTCACACACTGTTGAACCAGTTCCTCGCCCCGCTTGTTTCTTTTAGCAATATAAATAGCGGATTCACTGCGGTACTCATCGTTATAGGGCTGCATCATTTCGCTGTAACGGGCGTCAATGCACTCTTCAAGAGACAGGTTGAGTGGCGTTGTACCGTAACCCATCACATCACAGGCAAGCTTGGCTTTCTCTTTATTTTGATTGCCCAGGGTGTCATACCAGCCAGCGTTTTGACCTAATTCACTCTGCGCTGCAACCAGGCTGGCAAAGTAGAGGTTTTCGGCAGGGCTGAAGCAATTGGCATCGCTGCTTTTTCTTAGAGGGACGAGCAGTTCAAGTTCCGGGTCACGGTTAATGGAGTGCTGACGGTCGAGGCGCCTTTGATCACAGATGTTATCGGTCTGACCCTGAAACGGATCTTCAGCGTTAGCTTCAAAAATTAGGAAGCCTGAAAGAAACAGTACGAGTTGAACAACTCTTCCCTGAGCGCAGAACACGGCGATAATCCCCGATCATATTCTTCTGATTGTGTTAATTGTAGAAGAACAATAACGGGGCGTTGATTTGTGTGAATTAAGCTACGGTTTCTTTTCTCGGAATGCCTAAACGCTTACGACGTTCCCAAAGGCACTTTCTGCTGATTCCCAGTTTTTTAGCCAGCTGGGTTTCATTCATATGTTCCTGGTGTTCGAGAACAAAGCGCTGGAAATAATCTTCCAGAGAAAGATCATCTTCATTGATATCACTGGATTGCTCAGGAATCGCAGTGAGTTTGGCCTTGGGTTTGATAATGGCTTCATCCAGACCAAGAAGTTCGGGAGTGATCATATCGTCTTCACAAAGAATCACGGCCCGTTCCATGGCATTTTCAAGTTCCCGAACATTGCCAGGCCAGAGATGGCGACTGATGGCAACAAGTGCTTCAGGGGAAAGCAGCATGGCACCAGTACCCATACGTTCAACAGTTTTCTCAAGAAGAGCTTCTGCCAGAAGGGTTATATCCTGTCCACGCTCGCGAAGTGGTGGCAGGCGCAGCTCAACCACGTTAAGGCGATAATAAAGGTCTTCCCGGAAATCACCTTCACTGGCCATCAACTTAAGATTTCGATGGGTTGCTGCGATTAGCCGGACATTCACTTTGCGGGATTCAACAGAGCCAACCCGGCGAATCTCACCTTCCTGCAATACCCGCAGTAAACGTGCCTGGGCTTCGAGGGGAAGTTCACCAATTTCGTCGAGAAAGAGTGTTCCGCCATCTGCTGCTTCAATCAGACCATTACGGGTCGTAGTTGCACCGGTAAAAGCACCCCTCTCATGACCAAACAGTTCTGATTCAATCAGTGTTTCCGGAATTGCAGCACAGTTAACCGAGATCATCGGGCTGGCTTTGCGTCTGCTGGCATTGTGCAGAGCTTTGGCAACAAGTTCTTTGCCTGTTCCAGATTCACCAAGAATCAATACGGTCGCTTCAGTAGGAGCAACCCGGTCAATTCTATTGAACAGGGTTTGCATGGGAGGACAATGGCCAATTATACCCGCTGTATTTCTGGATGAGTCACTCTCGCTGATAGCCGGCTGTTTTTGTGTCTGGGCAGAGTCCTGTTGTTCATTCTCCCGGTCATGCGCACGACCAATAATTTCAGCAACAGAATTAAGCATGTTCTCATGGTCAAATGGTTTGGCGATGTAATCCACCGCTCCCATTTTCATGGAATCAACAGCTGAACGCAGGCTGGCATAGCTGGTCATTATCAAAACAGGAGTGTATTTACTCCGTTCAATAAGAACGGTTCCGGCTTCACCGGGTAGGCGAAGATCAGAAATAATCAGGTCGAAGCTTTCCAGAGAATGCCGGCAGGCATCTTCGGCAGATTCTGCTTCTGTCACGTCATAACCGTTGCGCACCAGAAGGCGCCGCAAAGACGAACGGATTACGGGTTCATCTTCAACGATTAATATATTTCCCTGGCTCATAGCTCCCCCTCAGCTATATCCATTACCCCACAAGATTCCCCTCAGTCTCTCGCCGGGTGCTGCTTTTCAGTTCAGCCATGTGTCTGGGCAGACTGATACTTATACATGTTCCGCCCTGGTCTCCCTCGTTGACAGGGGACCGAACCGATATTGTACCAAAATGTTCTTCAATAATGCTGTAAACAAGTGCGAGCCCTAGGCCAGTGCCTTTTCCGGCACCTTTTGTGGTAAAAAACGGCTCAAACAGTCGCTTTTGATTCTCTTCTGAAATACCGGAACCCTGATCTGTAACCTCTAGCGTAATGGAGTGTTCCCAGGGAATGGTATTCACTGTGACAACCGCGTTATTTGGTGATGCGTCCCGGGCATTGCTTAACAGGTTAATCAGAACCTGCGTGAGCTTCTGAATATCACCGGACACTAGATAATCCATATGGCAGTTATTGATATATCGAATCCCCCGGGTGTCCTGATGAAGTGATAGCAGGGCAATAGCTTCGTCAGTACAACGGTAAAGGCTGACAGATTCAACAGTCATTTGCTCACTTGCCTGCCCTGTGTGAGCAAAGCTGACCAGTGAATGCAAAATTTTTCCAATACGTTTGGTCTGCTCAAGAATCTGATCAGCGATTTCCCGGGCATCCTGACTTTGGGAATAGTCACGCAGTTCTTGAGCCAAGCAGTCAACTCCTGTGACTGGGTTGCCAATTTCATGGGCAACGCCCGCAGCGAGCTGGCCAATGGATGCAAGTCGTTCGCTGTGAATAAGTTTTTGCTCAAGCATCTGAGGTTCGGTCTGGTCCTCCAGCATGATGACAGTGCCATCACCTTCGATAGAGGCTTTGTGCAGGTTGAACCACCTCTGCTGTCCATCAATTTTTATCTGCTGTTTTTCTCTGGAGCGAACTTTATTGTCTTCAAAATGACTCAGCATGGTGTTCCATGGAGCCTGCAGGCTACCCAGGTAAGAACCAACAGTGGTGCTGCCCGGGATGCCTGTCACTTCTTCCATTGCCTGGTTCCACATCATGACTTCACCATCTTCTCCCAGCGAACAGATCGCCATGGGCAAGTGCTGCAGGGTTTGCCGGTGGTAACGGCGAAGATTATCCAGCTCCAGAGCCAGACCGGTTAAACGATGTTGATAATCCTCAATCTGGTTTTCAACAAAGTTGATATCTGCGACTCCGGAACTTTCATCCTCGTAAGGGAGGTAACGATTAATGATATCTCTGGCGACACTAGGCCCCATTAGGCCAGAAAGGTTGGCTTCAATTCGGTCGCGTAAGCGACGCAGGGCGTATGGGCGATTCTCATCCAGAGACATGCCAAGATCATAAAGCGCCTGGGAGACTTCACGCTGGGCGGTGTATGCACCCAATGGGCCAGTCAGATGTTCTTGGAACTCTCGGGGGGATTGCGCTTTGAGTGATTGCCTGCTCGGGCGGCCAAGTGACTGGATAGAACAGACTTCAGCAGCATGCTTTTCTTCAGAAGATAATTCTGTTGCCAGGCTGACAGCCAGTAGTGCTGCAATGTTGGCGGTGAGAGAAATCAAGGCTGACCAGTGCCAGTCTGCCTGCAGGAAGAAAATGGAATCTGTAAAAAAAGCTAAGACTTCAGTTCCCAGAACCAAAGGCAGAAACATGGTCACAAACCATATGCTGGATCCGGCAATCAGACCTGCACAAAAACCATAGCGATTCGCGTGTGGCCAATAGATGGTTGACAGCACTCCAGGGAGAAACTGCAGGCAGGCGACAAAGGCAACAATAACCAGTGGTGCAAGGCTATGGTCGGAAGAGAGCATTCGGTAAAAGCCATAGCTGGCGAATATCATGGCAGCTATTAATATTCGCTTGGTCCAGCTTAGCCAGCGATAGATATTGATGTTGGTGTCAGGTTGAAACACAGGAAGAATCAGGTGGTTTACAACCATGGCCGAGAGAGCCAGAGTCGTGACAATAATCAGTCCGCTGGCAGCCGACATTGCTCCCAGATAGGTCAATAGAGAGAGCCATGGGGCACCAATGTCTAACCCTATACCTAGAACAAAATACTCCGGACTTGTTGCTGTCTGAAGTTTCACTCCACCCCAAAGAAGAAGTGGTATTGGCAGGCTCATAAGCAGCAGGTAAAGAGGAAATGCCCAGCTGGCAGTACCAAGATTTCGTGGCTTCTGGTTTTCTGTGAATGCCATATGAAACATATCTGGCATAACGATGGCTGCAGCAAAAAAGATCAACAGCATGGTTCGCCAGGGGCCGTCATCCAGAGATAGGCGGAGAGTTTCCAGGGGTGCCTGATTGGTGATCAGCCAGTTTTGCAAATCTTTCGGGCCGTCGAAAACCTGAAACAGAATCATTCCGCCAACAACCAGCATGGCGATCAGTTTGACTGCCGACTCGATGGCAATAGAAACAACCAGACCATGGTGCTTTTCATGACTTGAAATGCGACGAGTGCCGAAGGCCATGGTGAACAGGATAATGATGACGCAAAAGCTGAAAGCGAGTTCTTCCTGAGACCCTTCGTTGGAAAGAATATGAATGGAGTCAGCCACAGCCTGTATCTGCATGGCAACCAGAGGAAGCAGGGCGAACAGCATAATGACGGTTGTCAGAGTTCCTGCCATGGAACTGCGGAAGCGGAATGCAAACAGGTCTGCCAATGAACTGAGCTGGTATTCCCGGGTAATGCGCAAGAGCGGAGAGAGCAAAACGGGCGCTAGAAGAAATGCACCGCAAATCCCCAGGTAGTACGCCAGAAAAACAAAACCATATTCATGAGCGATACCCACTGCTCCATAGAAAGCCCATGCGCTGGTGTAAACGCCAAGTGAAAGCACATACACCAGAGGGTGACGGGTGATGCTTCTTGGTATCCATCCTTTATCCGTGAGCCATGCTGCGCAAAACAGCAATGAAAGGTAAAGGATACTGAGGGTGGCAATTTGACTGAGTTCAAGGCTCATGCCGACTGCTCCCTGGCTGCAGCAGATAGGCTGCAACAATTAATATCAGCCAGAGTAACCAGGGGCGGTACCAACTTTCAGGTGAGTCAATCCACCACTCGAGAATAGCGGGTGAGAAGAGATAGATTCCAATAACAAGCAGAAGAACCAAACGGTGCAGGTACATGCCTTGTCCCCAGACAAAATCCGCTGAAAGCAGATCTGAGGGCATATTACCTGCAGGTAGGTATTCTGTGCAATTTGTTGCGGTCGATTATAAGGGGTTGATTACATGACCATTACGCCAGACAGATATAACTGACAATTGGTTAGTATCTGAGAACAAAACCATATCAGCTGCCAGCCCTGGAGCCAGACGGCCGATCTTGTCTTGCATGTGAATAGCTTTTGCCGGGCTGTATGTAGCTGCGATGAGAGCTTCCGCAAGAGAACAATCAGTGATTCTCTGCATTGTTTGGATAGCATAAGGAAGCGTCAATACACTTCCGGCGAGAGTATTGGGTTTATCTGCCATAGCTGCACGAAAGCCACTGACTTTGACTTTGATACCGTCTCCGAGCTCAAAAGTTCCATTACTATCAGGCAGGCCTTTTGCTCGAATTGCATCAGTAATCAGAATGAAGCGGTCGGGGTGTTTTTTACTCAGGTGCCAGGCGATGCGAACTAATGGTTCGCTCAGGTGTACCCCATCCAGAATTATCTCAAACGGAAGCGATTGATGTTCCAGAATACTCATTGCTGCGCCAGCATCCCTGCTTTTTGTTTGAGACATGGCATTGTAGAGATGAGTGCCCAGACCTGCGCCAGTGGAGATGGCATGCTTTATAACATGCTCACTGGCATTGGTGTGGCCAATGGAGGGTACAACTTTATTTTGATTACACCATCTGATTAAGTCATCACTCTGCTTAAGTTCGGGTGCAAAAGTGACAACGCGAATACTGTTTTGAGAATCTCGAAACCACTTTGACTGGAGGTCCAGATCAATCGGCATAATTGAATCATGAGGGTGACAGCCAGATTTATCCTTGCTGATAAACGGCCCTTCCATATGGATACCGGCAATTCTTGCCTCATCATCTCTTTGATTTTTTGTGTATTGGGCAATGCTGGCAAGCACAGTAGATAGTTTGTCAGGTGATGCGCTTGTTGTTGTTGGCAGCCAGGTTGTAACACCTTCTTTGAGCAGAGTTTTGCTGATTGTGCTTAAAGCATCAGGGGAGTCAGCAGCATCCATAACATCATTCCCCCCGGCTCCATGGATATGAATATCAATCAGCCCGGGAGATAACACCCCCTGAACTTCTGACAGGGAAGCACATTTTTTCCTGAGGGATTCGTGCCAGGGGCGAACCTGCTCAATTACTCCATTGTGAATAATAACGATACGGTCATGCTCGAGGTTTTTGCCAATAAGCACTTTGCTTGCACGAACACAGACCCTATCAGCAGCTTGGGATGCAATAGTCACAAGCAGGCAAATCAGCATGACAGTGATGCGTTGACGTTGTTCCCTATGCCCCACCATTTTTATCCGTATGGCATTAACAAAACGAGGGCAAAAGTAGCTGGGTCGTGAGAACTCTGCCAGTCAGTTTGCTTTTTTCGGATTACTTTTTTCGAAACAGCCAGAAAGAAAAGATTCTGGTCATTCCTGGCATGACCAGCCATGTCATCAAGATAACTGTGAAGATGCAGCTGACAAGTGTGACCAAGTACCAGGGCATAGAAGGAGGAACCAGCTTGGCAACAATACTGGGTATCAGAAGAATAAGTGGATAGATAGCGAGTAGCGTTACCAGAGCCATACGGTGTTTGGGTGGCTTGGGAGCGATGGTGACTTCGGGAATATCAAACCAGTATTCGAGGCCATTCACTTTCTGGTAATCGGCTGCTTTGGTAATTAAAGGTTGAAGTCGTTCAATCCACTGGCGACGTTCGTCAGACTCTTCCCATTGCGCAAGATTGATGTGGTTGTCAAAACGGAAAATCGAGGTATAGACAACATATTTCTCAGAGGAGTTTTCCGGATTTTTAACAATGCTGGTTCCCTGATGACCTGAAAAGGAATGGGAAGCTTTGGCTATGCCGGACGCCCACTTCTTGAATTCTTTTTCTTTTCCTCTTTTGACGTGATTGGAAACCACGACAGTAACAGGGTCCAGATTATCGTTGCTCTTTTTCATTGCGTTCTCTGTTATCGAACAGCGAACTGTAACGCGTATCTTTTTCTTCGGCTACATGGGAATTATGTAGTCATACCATTCCGAGGTATCGCCAAGATCATCTTCGCTCACGAGCACCATCGTCCGTATTGAATTGCCTGCTGCAAGAACTGAGTCATACGAGCCAGATATCAAAGGATGCCATTTCGGCAACGGTTGGTTATTCAGCAGAAGTCTGTAGGCACAATCTGGCGGAAGCCAGGGTAAGAACTCAGACAAGGTTTTGGGGGTGAACTTCATGCAGTCAGGTACAAGCTTTCTTCTGCGTTTGTAATTCTGGCAACGGCCGGTTTTATGATCAAGAAGAGCACAGGCTACGCTGGTGGGCAACAGCTCTTCAGTCTGGTCATCAATCACTTTGTTCAGGCAGCATCGGCCACAGCCATCGCATAGGGATTCCCACTCTTCACGAGTCATTTTGTATAGCGACTTTGTTTCCCAAAACGGAGGGACACTATGGGACATTTGAGCATATGGTGAAAAAGGACAGTAGGTTCAATCCTACCATATTCCCATATTCACCATATGGCTTATCGGCAGGTTGTGGGCAGGAACTCGGGGTCGATACGCCATTGGGCGTCGGTGTGGTTCTGGCAAGCCCAGTTTATTTGGCTGACTGAGCTTTAATACAAGCCGGGAATGCTTGCCTGAGGGATATCTCTGATATTACACAGCTTTTTTATATCCCAGTTCTTTACTGCCCATGTCAACATCTCTGTCAGAGATGATCCTTTGAGGTGATGATCAACAGGAAGCCCAAGAGCACTCATCGCTTGCAGCATAACTGGTTCAGGGTTTTTGAAAGGTAAGGGCTCTGCATAGGTTTGCTTGCTAAGCTTTTCTCCCTGCTCATTGGTAATGACCGGTAGGTGAGCATAGCGAGGCGTGTTAAATCCCAGAGCCTGCTGCAGGCAGATTTGTCGTGGAGTAGAATTCAGAAGATCTACGCCTCTGACAATATCAGTGATTCCCTGCCATTCGTCATCAACAGTGACGGCTAACTGATAAGCGAATAAACCATCTTTGCGCAAGATGACGAAGTCGCCCAGCTCTTGCATATCAAAAGTCTGGTTCTGTTGAATACGATCATTTAAGCTGATCAGCTGATCCTGCCCGTTCATACGGATGGCATGAGGCTTGTCAGGTGTTCCTTTGTGACTTCGGCAGAATCCGGGATAAGAGGGAAGGTAATCAACCAGCTCCTTGCGTGTGCAGGTGCAAGGGTATGCCAGTTCAGCTTTCGCTAGCTGATCAAGTGCCTCCCGGTATGCTTCGTGGCGGGTGTGCTGATAGAGAACATCTCCATCCCAGTGCAGACCGTAAATCTCCAGTGCTTTAAGTATCAGCTCTGAAGCGCCGGGCTGTTCCCGTGGTGGATCCATATCTTCAATACGAACCAGCCAACGGCCAGATACAGCACGTGCGTCCAGATAGCTGGCAAGAGCTGCAGTCAGGGAACCGAAGTGAAGTAAGCCGGTAGGAGACGGGGCGAAACGCCCCGTATAAGAAGAAGCTGTCATACCAGGTCGTTAGTGACCCAGCTGCTTTTCCTTGATCTCTGCAAGAGTCTTGCAGTCGATACAGAGGGTGGCTGTTGGGCGTGCTTCCAGGCGACGGATGCCAATTTCGACACCGCAGGAATCACAGAACCCGTAGTCACCTTCTTCCAGGCGAGAAAGGGTTTTCTCGATTTTTTTGATCAACTTACGTTCGCGGTCGCGAGTACGGAGCTCAAGGCTGAACTCTTCTTCCTGACTGGCGCGGTCAGCAGGGTCAGGGAAGTTAGCGGCCTCGTCCTGCATGTGGTTTACCGTACGGTCAACCTCTTGCATCAGCTCATGCTTCCAGTTACGGAGAATGTCCGTAAAGTGCTCGACCTGACGGTCACACATATATTCTTCGCCCTTCTTTTCCTTGTAGGGTTCGAAGGTTCTGAGCAGGTTGCCGTTATCGGGCTTTTTCTGTGCTGACATGTTTACAGCCTCATCTCTCTCCAAGTCATCGTCCTTCAGGATGTAAAAATCCCGGGATCGGCTGCGGGGCGATATCGCTTTCCGTATGCCCCGGTATTACAACTTGCCAAGGAGCCGAGAAGCTACCAGAACCCGGAACAGGTTTCTACCACTAATTGTTCCGGTACAAAAAAGCCACCACATCTATAAGAATCTAGACAGACCGGTTTGTATGTCGCTCTTCAGGTTAGTGTAAATTAGAATAAAAAGGTCATTCTAATAACTTCTAGGTTGCTTTGTGCTCTTCAACCCATCATTACAGCAAGCCCGTCTGGAGCGCCGGTATAAGCGTTTTCTGGCAGACATCACTCTCCCCGATGGCTCAACTACCACCATACACTGTCCGAATACAGGATCAATGAAAAACTGCCAACCGGACGGTACCCGGGTTTGGTATTCGGACTCTAACAACCCCAAGCGTAAGCTTCCTTTGACCTGGGAGTTGGTGGAGATACCTGTAACTTACGGTGAAACCGAAATAAAAACTTTGGCATGTATCAATACAGGCAGAGCCAACAAGGTTGTTCAGGAGGCGGTTGAGAATAATGTGATACCAGCGTTGTCTGGTTATACCGAAGTTCGAAAAGAAGTGAAGTATGGTTCGGAAAACAGCCGGATTGATTTGCTGCTGACTGCAGAGAATCGTCAAGATTGTTATATCGAAGTGAAAAGTGTCACTTTGGCAACCGGCGATGGATATGGTGAGTTTCCAGATGCTGTCACTGAACGCGGTCGAAAGCACCTTCGTGAGCTTGTGAGTATGGTGAAAGAGGGGCATCGTGCAGTGTTGCTTTTTTGTGTGCAGCACACAGGTATAGAAACAGTCAGCCCTGCGGAATCTATTGATCCGGCATATGGAAAAGCTCTGCGCGAAGCGATCGAAGAGGGTGTCGAGGTGCTGGTTTGGGGAAGCACGATCACTCCGGAAGAAATCGTGCTGAACAGGGAGCTTACTTTGTCGATTTAATCGAACAAATAGATGGTGTTGTCTTTGATCTCGTGGGGGACTGGTGTCAATGAGTCTCCCACGCAAGGACCTGAAAGGCACTCGCCATCTTCAATACGGAACAAAGCCCCATGCATGCAGCATTGAATTAACCTATCTTCCTTGTCAAGAAACCTGTCAGGTTCCCATTCCAGATTAACTCCAAGATGAGGACAGTTGTTGGCATAAACAAAAATCTGCCCATCATAGCGAACCACGAAAACAGGTCCTTTGGGGGAGTGATCAAAACCTTTGCTGCCTGGTTCGGAGATGCCATCAATTGCACACAGCTTATGCATTCATCATTCCCTGCTTGTTTTGATGTGGATTATAACGACAGGAAGGTATGAAATCAGAAGTATGTGATTGAATTTATGGCAGTGCTATTTCCTGCTCATTGATGTTTGATAACAGAAAATCTGTCAAAGTGTGGTTCTAAGGCTGGCCTACACTTTACCAAGGATGATAATTGGCAGGAGCCAATAAAATGTTTTCCCGCATACCTAAAATAATTGCCCTGGTGATTTTTATTGGAGTGTTTCTAACCGGGTGCGCAGAGCAAATGAAGGCCAGATTTCTGGAGAAACAGAAACCGGTACTGTCTCTTGAAGACCTCTCATCAAAACTGCAGACGGCTGATTATGTTGTCTTGGGAGAGGCCCACGATAATCCTATTCACCATGACTTACAGTTGGCAGTGCTGCAAAGCCTTCATGACAAAGGCTGGCTTAAGCAGATTACCATGGAAATGATGATTCCTTCCCAGCAGGCAGCTGCAGATGAGATGGCTGCAAAAGGAATTACTAATCCCGATAAAATCTATGAGCTGCTGGAATGGAATGACGGCTGGGACTGGGCCTTCTATGGACCGATTGTTATCTGGGCTGTATCGGAAGGAATCCCCTTAAGGGCAGGGAATCTCAGCAGAGATGAATTGAAGATCATTCGAGCACAACCCGTTCGCATTGGCGAAGTCATGTTGGGCAAAGGTGGCTTGAATATTCATCGTGAACGTTTAAGAAGCGCACATTGCGGAAACATAAGTAAAGCCATGGAGGAGCGCATGCTGCGGGTTCAGGTCGCCCGGGACGCCAGAATGGCGAACAGCATGATGGCCATACCTACAGGCTCTGCCTTGCTGGCTGGTAACTGGCATGCCCGCAAGGATATTGGTGTTCCCAAGTATCTGGAATCTCTAAAACCGGAAGCTGTTGTTATAGCTGTTGGCTTTCTGGAGCAGCCAGCCATGGCTGATCTGGGCTCGGCGGAGTTTTTTGATATTGCCTGGGACACTCCCGGAATCCAGCGTCAGGGTTACAGCGATCTGTGTAAGCCTAAATCAGTCAAATAGCCTTATTTCTTTCACCATAAAAAGGGTTCGTAACACATCTGTTTGAACCCTTTTTTCCATGATCAGTCCAAATCCATCTATTTACTACAGATTTGCCATACTTTGGCAAAACGATAATCAAAGACTGGAGGTATCCGGGCACATGGATTTGATAGGTCTGTTGTCTGAGTTGACGTTATGGCAGTGGGTTGGGATTACCATGGCGGTTGTAGTTTGGCTGGGGCTGACCTGGTGGCTGGGGGATCTCTCCGAACGTAAAGGCGGAGACCGCGAATCAGGAGCACTTGTCGGTTTCTTTGTACCAGGGCTGGTAGCTCTTGTTATTTGGTGGTTTCTGCGCTGAATAAAAGAATCCCCGGTAAAAAGCCGGGGATGAATGCCGTGAATTGCCTGATGAGAAAATGTTTACCGTCTTGGGTTGGGAAAGATTCCCGATTGGGCAAGTGGTAAACATCGGTTGGTAGTCAGCCAACCGATGCGAATGATAATTGTTCTTATTTGTATTTGCAAGTCGAAAATTGAATATTTTTAGATTTATTTGGTTTGGGCTCTCTGAGATCTACAGAGGAGCTTCTGCCTCGGCAAGCAGTTTGGCCTTGTGATCCGGATCCAGATCACTCCAGTGAATATCCAGCAGTGCTCCTTCCAGGGCATAAAGAAGAACTTTTGAAACCCTGAAACCCCGTGCCTTCACCTTGCGGTAAGCTTCGACAGCGCCCACGGACTTCAGTTGCTCAGGGGACTGAATCCCCACAGCATTAAGCCATTGGACAGATGTTTTGCCGAGATTCTTTAATTCGATCAGCTCCATCAAGGCAAATCCTTTTGCATACAGATAGAACAGTTAGTCATTATCAACACATTAATGATAGACGAAAAATATAAACAGATTATCCGGATTTTGATTTTCTAATGGATTCCAGCAGCCAGGGAAGAACCATATAATCCGCGTATGGCAAAGAAAACAACCCGAAAACCTGTGAGTAAAACCAAAACCGCTCAGGGAAAGAAAAGACGTCGCTCACCCAAAAAAGCAGGGGTTCGCGCTCTTTTACCATCCGGAAAGCTGTTACTCAAATTGTGTTTCTGTGGTTTGGTGGTTCTTGCTGCATGGATGATTTATCTGGACAGCGTTATCACCACCACATTTGATGGAAAAAAATGGGCAATACCCGCCAAGGTTTATGCACGCCCGGTTGAGCTCTATGAAGGATTGGTTTTCGCCCCTGATACTTTGCAGGCTCAGCTTCGCAGGCAAGGCTACCAACCGGTTGAAAGGATCAGCCGCCCGGGCACCTTCTCCAGATCTGGAAATACCTTTGAAATATTCACCCGCAGTTTCCAGTTCCCTGATGGACCTCAAAAATCCCGCAAGATTAGAGCTGCCTTTAAAGGAAGAGAATTAACAAACCTGACCACTATCTCAGGGCGGGAAGTTGCTGTTACCCGCCTTGAGCCTCAGATTATGGGGGGGATATACCCTGCCAGCTATGAGGATCGTGTACTGGTCCGACTAAAAGACGTTCCGAAACCATTAGTGAAAGGACTTGTAGCTGTAGAGGATCGTGATTTCTATCGTCACTGGGGAATTTCGTTGAAAGGAATCGCCCGTGCCATGGTTGTGAATATCAAGGCCGGAGGGATTGTTCAGGGAGGAAGTACTCTGACCCAGCAGCTGGTCAAAAACTTTTATCTGAACAATAAACGCACCTTTTCGAGAAAAATTGAAGAAGCACTGATGTCCCTGCTTCTGGAACTGCATTACAGCAAGGAAGATATCCTGGAAACCTACATGAACGAGGTCTATCTGGGGCAGCAGGGGCAGCGTTCAGTTCATGGTTTTGCGCTTGCCAGTCAGTTCTATTTTGCCCGGCCATTACAGGAGCTTGATCTCTCCCGGCAGGCGCTGTTGGTAGCCATTGTTAAAGGTCCATCCTATTACAACCCAAGACGTTATCCAGAGAGGACCAAAGAACGCCGTGACCTGGTTCTGGATATGATGGCGGAAAATGGTATTGCTCCCCAGGCAGAAGTGAACAGGGCAAAGCGTCGTGGGTTGGGAGTTGTTTCAAAAGAGAGGCTGCAGGCTAATGCCTTTCCTGCATATATAGACTTGGTGAAACGCCAGCTGCGATCTGACTACAGGGAAGCGGATTTAACCAGCGAAGGTCTGCGCATCTTCACCAGCATGGATCCTATTATCCAGCAGCAGGCACAAGCAAGTCTGGAAAACACCACCAGAAAACTGGATAGCGGTAAAGACACCGGGCTTGAAGCTGCGATGGTGGTGACTGATGCCAGAACAGGTGATGTTCAGGCCATTGTGGGAGGACGTGATGCTGGTTTTGCAGGCTTTAACCGGGCACTGGATGCAAGTCGTCCCATTGGTTCGTTAGTGAAGCCCGCTGTGTATATGACAGCCTTGGAGAATCCCTCCCGTTATACGCTGACAACTCTTATTGAAGACAGCTCGATTACGCTGACAGAGCGCAATGGCAGGGAGTGGTCTCCGCAAAACTATGACAAGAAATCCCATGGAAAAGTCCCGCTTTATATGGCTTTGGCCAAATCCTATAATCAGGCAACTGCACACTTGGGAATGGATGCTGGGTTGCCTTCTGTTGTCAGCACGTTGAAATCAATGGGAATGACCCGCTCAATTATTCCCTATCCATCGTTGTTGCTGGGAGCCCTGGACTTAAGCCCCGTCGAAGTTGCAGCCATGTATCAAACACTGGCTTCCGGAGGTTTTCGAATGCCTCTGCGAGCGATTGATACAGTGCAGGATGCTTATGGTCAGCCTCTGCGGCACTACAGTCTGTCTGTCGAAAAGGCGTTTCCAGAAGACCAGATTGCTCTGATTGACTTTGCCCTGCAGAAAACCATGCGGCAAGGGACAGGTGCCTCTGCTTATAAAACCCTGCCTTCATCTATTCGTGTTGCTGGAAAAACAGGAACAACGGATGATCGGCGTGACAGCTGGTTTGCCGGTTATTCGCGCGATACGCTGGCGGTAGTCTGGATGGGAAATGATGACAACAGCCCAACTCGCTTCAGTGGAAGTACGGGAGCCTTACGCGTCTGGACCGACTTTATGAAAAAACGACCATTGCAGTCTTTAAGGGTGCCCCAGACCGAGAATATTGTTTTTTACAGTATTGACAGGAAAACAGGGCTTCTTGGGGGCGATGGTTGCACAGATGTTTCCTCTATTCCTTTTATAAAAGGTTCAGAACCAGTCCAAACAGCGCCCTGTGTGAAGCAACCTTCATCCAAAGGTGTCGTCGACTGGTTTAAGGCCCTCTGGGACTGATCTGGTTTGCCCTGATGTTTAAACCGAGAGAGTTAACCGGCAGGTATATTCGGCTGGAGGCTATTGCTGAGGATCATCTGCCTGGTTTACAAACCGCAATATCTGATGGAGATATCTGGCAGTCCGATGTAGTAACTCTTCCTCCTCCTGAACTGATGGGGGATTTCGTCACAACAGCCAGTAGTGCCTTTGAGAACACCTCCGAGCTTGTTTACGCCATAGTTGATCTATCAACCCAGCGAGTTGCAGGAGCGACGGCTTATACCCAGGCCAGCTTCTTTGATGAAAGAGTTGAAATAGGTCCAACATTTATTGGCAAAAGCTGGTGGGGTTCCATGATCAATAAGGAATCCAAATACCTGCTTATGAAGCATGCCTTTGAGTCCTGGGACTTGAATCGGGTTGAGATGCAGGTTGATGCGCTGAATCATCGTTCACGTAAAGCTGTACTTAGCCTTGGAGCAAAAGAGGAAGGTATCCTCCGAAACCACATGGTCATGCCGAGTGGTAGAGTTAGAGATACAGTCATCTATAGCATTTTAAATAGTGAATGGCTGGATATTAAACGGCATTTGCAGTCTTTGCTGTATTGATATGATTTGCCCGACAGCCCCTGTTAACATGGCCGAATGAAAGCATACACCAGTGTTATAAAGCCCCTGCTAATCGGCTTGTTCCTGCTTCAGCTATCAGGTTGCACCGGACTTGCACCAGTGTCTGGTCAGGTTGGAGCTTCCTATAGTTATTCACAACTGGAATCCCTTACAGCGGATAATCGGCCGGTCGCAGTTCAGCAACTTATCTTCAAAGGGCGCACAGCCTGGCAGGAAGGCAAGTTTGATGCGGGGCTGGTTGCACTTGATCGGGCTCTTCGCATAAGTCCTGATGATGCACTGATTTATTACTATCTTGCTTCAATTCGTAAGGAACAGGGAGCCCTGAAATTGTCAGCTTCTCTGGCAAAAAGGGGGCTGTCGATGGGCTATAACCCTGTGCTCCGGCAACAGCTGCAGGCCTTGCTGGCATCGTCTTCTTGAGGTCTTGGAAAAACCAAGTTATCGTCCCGCGCTTTTATTTGGAGACTTCTCCCTTGAGTGAGCCAGTAAGCGAAACAGTATCAGCACTTCTTCTGGAACTGGAGACTTCACTTAAAGAGCTTGGTCTTTGGTCAGGCATGCCTCCTTCTGTAGAAGCCATGTCCAGTCAGCTACCCTTTTGTGTTGATAAAATGGACTTCACTGAATGGTTGCAGTGGATTTATCTTCCGCGCATGCGCGCCATTATTGATCATGGATCTGATCTGCCGGTTGGCAGCAGTATTCATCCATATGCAGAAGAAGCTCTGAAAGGAATGGGAGAACGGATTACTCCTTTATTGAAAATTGTTGCCCGTCTTGATGAAGCCATGAGCTAAATAAGCGAAAGCTGCCGGATAACCTAGACTAGTCACCTCTCATATGATGCCGGTTATCCGGAGGTTTGTGATGCGGGTGTTTTATCGCTTCCGTTATGTCTGTCTATTGTCGTGTGCACTGTTCCTTGCGGCCTGTGCTTTAGAGCCGCCGAGGCATCAAGGGTTAGCAACCTGTGATGGTAAACCCCATAAACTGACACTTCTCCATACCAACGATAACCATGGGCATTTTTGGAGGAACTCCAAGGGTGAGGGTGGTATGGCCGCCCGAAAAACCCTGATAGATCAGATACGAAAAGAAGTTGAAGCTGAAGGTGGAAGCGTTCTGGTCTTGTCTGGTGGTGATATTAACACCGGTGTACCAACGTCAGATATGTTGGATGCCCTACCCGATATTCAGGGGATGAATCTGATTGGTTACAACGCTTCTGCGGTAGGTAACCATGAGTTTGATAACCCATTGCCTGTGCTTATGCAGCAGGCCAAGTGGGCTAACTTCCCTTTCCTTGCTGCCAATATCTACGTGAAGAAGACCGGTAAGCGACTGTTCCAACCTTACGTCATTTTGAAGTCGGGCGATTTAAAAATTGCGGTTATTGGCCTGACAACCCTTGATACCGTAACCACCTCAAATCCAGAAGTTGTAAAAGACTTCGATTTCAAAGATCCGGTTAAGGAAGCCAAAGCACTGGTTCCAGAGCTTAAGCGTAAAGCAGATATTATTATTGCCGCTACACACCTGGGCTGGTATTTCAGAGGCCAGCATGGAGTGAATTCTCCAGGAGACTATCGTCTGGCCAATGAGGTTGATGGCATTGATATTATTGCTGGCGGCCACTCCCAGGATCCTTTATTCAGACCCGACGTTAAAAACTCCACCTATATCATGCAGGCTTTTGAGTGGGGCAAATATGTTGGCCGGGCCGACTTTATCTACAAGGATGGCATTCTCAAGCTGACCGAGTACCGCTTGCTTCCAGTGAACCTGAAAAAGAAAATTTATCGGGATGGCAAGAAAACCTATGTCTACATAGATAAGAAGATTCCTGAAGATAAAGCCATGCTGGAGCTTCTGGAACCTTACCAGAAGAAAGGTGAAGCCAGTTTAAGTGTACAGGTCGGCTCAACGGATGGGCGTCTTCCCGGGGAGCGCGCTGAAGTGCGTTTCCATGAAACAGCTTTAGGGCGACTGATTGCAACAGCTCAGAAAGAAAGAGCCAAGGCTGACTTTGCTGTTATCAACAGTGGTGGTATTCGTACAAGTATTGCCGAAGGTCCAATTACTTATCGGGATGTGCTGAAGGTTCAGCCATTTGGTAACCAGGTGGCCTATTGGGAAGCGACCGGTAAGGACATCAAGAACTACCTGCAGGTTGTCGGCAGTATGCCTCCAGATAGCGGAGCTTTCGCACACTTTGTTGGGGTCGAAATGGTTGTTGAGGACGGTATGCTGAAGCGGCTGCATATCAACGGGAAGAAAGTCGATAACAACAAGACTTACCGAATGGCAGTAAATAGCTTCTCAGCCGCTGGTGGTGATGCGTATCCCAAAATTGATGATAAGCCCGGGTTTGTAAATCTCGGCTTTATTGATGCGGAAGTTCTCAAGGAATACATCCAGAAGAATTCTCCAATACGGGTAGCTAAGTTCAAACCTCGTGGTGAAGTTCAGCGCAACTGAAAACGCGGGTGAAATAAAAAAGGTGGGCCATCAAGCCCACCTTTTGCTCTGAGAATGGTAAGGGCTAATTGCAGTTGGCTTTGATTGCATCATCTGCAATTTCAAGTTGCTTGAGCTTCTCATTATGGGAGAGCATTTTGCTGGAGCCATCAGCATGGCGCATACGAATACGATGCTTATTGAGCAGGTATTCTTTGTTCTTTCTGGCCTGCTGACAGGCTTTTTCCTTTTCCTTCTGCAGGCGGTTCAGCTGCTCGCTGTACTTATCTTCTACGGATAGCTCTTTTTCTGACTTTGTGGGAGGTTCACCTTCGCCAGTTTCCTGATCGATATAAGTGGATTCAATCTCGCTGCCCTCCACTTCCTCATACTCAGAATCCTCGGGAGGAGGTGTCCTGGTGAAGTGAGGGTTGCCGTTTTTATCGATCCAGCGATAAATAGAATCAGCGCTGGCAACACTTCCCCAGGAAATGAGCAAAATCGCTGACAGGCGTGTTATGAGCTTTTTGCAGTCCATAGGCTCTAGTTATTGTCATATTTATTGTCATGAAAATACTATTTCCATCAGTGACTGATGAGAAAAGAGGTACTTATCAATTCATGACGGTTCTGTGTTAACAAATACCTTACCTACTTATTAAAGCAGCTTGACAGAATCAGGCTATTGACTCGCTGGAATTCACAGTCAACAATTGCTACAGGTCAGGAGTTGTCAGGTATTTCTGGAGCTCTGGACCATGCATTTACTCTGTAGCCGGGAAAAAATATCCTCCTTACCCGGTGCCGTTCCGTATGGCAGGATCTGTCCCGGAATGCTGGGGTCTCAATTAAAAGGCCTTCATAACGAGAAAAATGAAAACTAAATCATAAACCAAGGCTTTGGGTTGCTGGTTTGGGGTTCTGACGTTGATATTCTCGCAAATAGCGTAAGAATCGTAAGACCTGCCTGCCAGGTAACCCGTTGGATAGATAACAACAATCTACAGCTCTAAGGCATCAAGTGCCTTGGCAGTGGTCACAACAATGGTGATTCCGTGACTGAGGGTAAGCAAGTCGAACTTCTGTCCGGAGCGGACATGGTAGTAAGGGCTCTCGCTGATGAGGGCGTTGAGTATATTTACGGGTATCCGGGCGGCGCGCTGCTGCACGTGTACGATGCCATTTTTCGCCAGGACAAGATTACACATGTTCTCGTAAGACACGAGCAGGCTGCAGCCCATATGGCTGACGGTTATGCGCGCGCTTCAGGTAAACCTGGTGTGGCGCTGGTCACTTCCGGCCCGGGAGCGACCAACACCATTACCGGTATTGCCACCGCCTACATGGATTCCATTCCCATGGTGGTGCTGTCTGGTCAGGTACCTTCCGACTTTATCGGGACAGACATGTTCCAGGAAACCGATATGGTGGGTATTTCCCGCCCAATTGTGAAACACAGTTTCCTGGTCAAGCGTGCTGAAGATATTCCAGAAGTTCTACGCAAGGCCTTTTATATTGCCCAGACCGGTCGTCCCGGTCCTGTTGTGGTAGATCTGCCGAAAGATATCACGGATATCAACAAGAAATTCCCATACGAATATCCCAACAAGGTCAAAATCCGTTCCTATAACCCACCGGTGAAAGGGCACAGTGGCCAGATTCGCAAAGCCGTCGACCTGCTGCTGAAAGCCCGCCGCCCCATAATTTATGCTGGTGGTGGTGTGATCATGGGCCAGGGTTCTGAAGCCCTGACTGAACTGGCCCATCTGAGTGGTGCTCCAGTGACCAATACCCTGATGGGGCTTGGCTCTTTCCCCGGAACAGATAAACAGTTCGTTGGTATGCTGGGAATGCACGGCAGCTATACAGCTAATCTGGCTATGCACCATAGTGATCTGGTTCTGGCCATTGGTGCCCGTTTTGATGACCGGGTTACCAACAGTACCAGCAAATTCTGTCCAACAGCCAAGATCGTTCATGTAGATATCGACCCAGCCAGCATCGCCAAGACGGTTCCGGTTGATATTCCGATTGTTGGTCCTGTGGACAGTGTCCTGAAAGAGATGATTACCAGTGTAAAACAGGCTGGCGATATTCAGGATCAGACAGCGATGGAGAGCTGGTGGAAGCAGATCAATGAATGGCGTTCTGGGCGCGGCGGTGGCCTGTTCCCCTACGATCCTGGTGATGGAGTCATCATTAAGCCTCAGCAGGTTATTCAGACACTGTATGAAGTGACCAAAAATGATGACGCTTATATCACTACGGATGTTGGCCAGCACCAGATGTTTACTGCCCAGTACTATCCGTTTGATAAGCCGAATCGCTGGATCAGCTCCGGCGGTCTGGGAACCATGGGATTTGGTTTCCCGGCAGCCATGGGCGTTAAAATGAATTACCCTGATGCGACTGTTGCCTGTGTAACAGGTGAAGGCAGTATCCAGATGAATATTCAGGAACTGTCGACCTGCAAGCAGTATGACCTTGGGGTGAAGCTGATCAATGTGAATAACCGTGCCCTGGGTATGGTTCGCCAGTGGCAGGATATGCAGTACGACAGCCGCTACTCCCACTCCTATATGGAATCACTGCCGGACTTCAAGAAGCTGGTGGAATCCTATGGTCATGTGGGCATGTCTGTCACCGAATTGAAGGATCTGCGTCCGGCGATGGAAGAGGCTTTCGCCCTGAAGGATCGCCTGGTATTCCTTGATGTATCGGTAGACTCCAGTGAGCACGTATACCCCATGCAGATCAAAGATGGGGCAATGCGTGATATGTGGCTGAGTAAAACGGAGCGTACCTGATGCGACGGATAATTTCTGTACTGGTAGAAAACGAGCCGGGTGCACTGTCGCGAATTGTCGGACTGTTTGCCCAGCGAAACTACAACATTGAGTCCCTGACTGTAGCTCCAACCGAAGACAAGACTCTGTCTCGTCTGACGGTTGTCACAGACGGAAAACCTGAAACCATTGAGCAGATTACCAAGCAGCTCAATAAGCTGATTGATGTAGTGAAGCTGGTCGACCTGACCGAAGGCACCCATGTTGAACGCGAGCTTATGCTGATCAAGGTAAAAGCTGGTGGCGCTATGCGGGCAGAAGTTAAACGCTGCGCGGATATCTTCCGTGGCCAGATAGTTGACGTGACACACAACGTGTACACCATTCAGCTGGCTGGTACTGGTGAAAAGCTTGATGCTTTTATCGGTGCGATTGGTGAGGCTGCAATTCTTGAAGTGGCCCGCAGTGGTGTCACAGGCATTGCGCGTGGTGAGAAGGTATTGAGTCTGTAGCCCTTCTCTGATTCATAAAAAACCTGCCATCTGGCAGGTTTTTTATTGGGTGTCGTTACGCTGATTTGGTCAGGTAACGCTGAATACGGTTCAGCAAAACACCATACAAAGGCAGGAAGAGCAGCATGCTGATAACAAGCTTCCAGCCATAGTCGACCAGGGCGAACTCGGTCCAGTGTTCAGCCATAAAGGGGTCGCTGGATCCATGGAACGCAATGCCAAAGAAGCTGATGGTGTCCACAAGGTTGCCAAAGATCGTTGAGGCAGCCGGAGCAACCCACCATGCTGACAGCTGGCGCAGCTTATTGAAAACAGTGATATCCATCAGCTGGCCAATGATATAAGCCAGGAAGCTGGCCAGAGCAATGCGGGCAACAAATGGGTTGAACTCACTCAGTCCATTGCTCTGGAACTGTCCGTCACTAAACAGCACAGATACCATGTAAGAGACCACGATAGCCGGGAACATGGCACGGAAAATAATAGCTTGTGCAGGCTGACGACCAAACAGACGAACGGTCAGGTCAGTTGCCAGGAAAATAAACGGGAATGTAAATGCGCCCCAGGTGGTATGCATTCCAAAAACCTGGAAGGGAATCTGAACCAGATAGTTACTGGATGCGATAGTCAGAATATGGAACAGGCTCAGAATCAGAATCAGCCGGTCAGGCTTTTGCATCAGGGCGGGCTGGGAGATATTTATAGAGAGGGAGTCGGACACTTTTTCCTATTACCTTTTTCGTTTCGAGGTGAGGGAACTCGGAGGCGGAGATTCTACTGTCCGCGCAAGAATAATCCAGTGTTATTCACCGCTAATATTTATTTGCTCCCAAAGCGCGCGTAAAACGGGATTTTTTAATTTCTTTTCCTGCGCACAGATGCCGACATCGTAGGCTTTTAAGCTATCTGATACTTTCAATATATGTATGCGCGAAGCCAGGGGGCTGTTATCCAGAACAATCTTTGGAACAACGCCTATCCCGAAACCAAGGCTGACCATGCTCACGATAGCTTCGTTTCCGGCCACCTGGGCATAAATTCTCGGTTTAATTTCTTTCCTGACAAACCATTTATTAACGCGCTTCCGGGCAATGCCCTGTTCCGACAAAATCATAGGCGTCTGGCTCCATTCTTCATCAGAAGCAGGAATATCAAAGCCTGTTTTGGGCGCTATGAAAACCAGAGGGGAAACTGCAATTTTCCGGAAAGCGAGATTAGCAGGGAGTTTGTCAGGGTGAGCGGCAATAGCGATATCCTCAGCCCCTGAAAGTACATGCCCAATAGCCTGATCCGGGTCTCCGGTATGGAGTTTGATTTCGACAAGTGGATATTGCTGACGAAAGTTATGAAGAATGTCGTAAAGGAAGCTGTAGCTGGCGGTGACTGAACAATATACGCTTAACTCTCCTTTTAATTCCTGAGAGTCAGAAATCAGGGCATGGTTAATGGCTTCCCACTGTGAGAGTGCTTCACGTACGTAGCTTTGAAACCTTTTTCCTTCACGGGTCAGTGAAACCTGACGATTATCCCGCTCAAAAAGCATAACCCCGAGAGATTCTTCCAGACTTTTGATGGCTCTGCTCAGGGTTGGGGGGCTTATATGGCAGACTTCGCTGGCCCGACCAAAGTGCAGGGTATCTGCCAGGGTTAGAAATTGTTTCAGCGTCCGAAAGTCCATATTCACTCAGTTGTAGCTAATGACATATCTATATTTCGTTTTGTGAAATATTATTTTTCAAATATATCATTTTACGAAATATATCTGTATCGCTATGGTTGGCTCTGAAAAAGCAGTTAGCAGCAAATAACAAGCATTAAAGTGGTTCAGGAGTCAGTTATGAGTCAGCCAATGAAAGTTTATTACGATAAGGATTGTGACCTCTCCATCATTCAGGGCAAAAAGGTTTCCATCATTGGCTATGGTTCTCAAGGCCACGCCCATGCCAACAACCTCAAGAATTCCGGTGTCAGCGTAACAGTTGGCCTGCGTCCGGGTTCTTCTTCCGCAGCAAAGGCTCAAGCAGCTGGCCTTACGGTTAAGAGTGTGCCTGAAGCCGTTGCCGGTGCCGATGTGGTGATGGTTCTGACTCCAGACGAATTCCAGTCCCAGCTTTATAAAAGCGATATTGAGCCCAATCTGAAACAGGGCGCTACCCTGGCTTTTGCTCATGGTTTTGCCATTCACTATAACCAGGTTGTTCCCCGCTCTGATCTTGATGTGATCATGATTGCTCCTAAGGCTCCGGGTCATACCGTACGCTCAGAGTTTGTAAAGGGTGGTGGTATCCCGGATCTGGTCGCTGTATTCCAGAATGCTTCAGGTAATGCCCTGCAGGCAGCACTTTCCTATGCCTGCGGTGTGGGTGGTGGTCGTACAGGTATTATTGAAACGACCTTCAAAGATGAGACTGAAACCGACCTCTTCGGTGAACAGGCTGTTCTCTGTGGTGGTTGTGTTGAGCTTGTTAAGGCCGGTTTCGAGACTCTGACGGAAGCTGGTTATGCTCCCGAGATGGCATATTTCGAATGTCTCCATGAGCTGAAGCTTATCGTTGACCTGATGTATGAAGGCGGTATTGCAAACATGAACTACTCCATCTCCAATAATGCGGAGTATGGTGAGTATGTAACCGGCCCCAAAGTTATCAACGATGAATCCCGTAAGGCGATGCGCCAGGCCCTGAAAGATATTCAGGATGGTGAATATGCCAAGAAGTTCATCACTGAAGGTGCAACGAATTACCCATCCATGACGGCTTACCGCCGTAATAATGCTGCTCATCAGATTGAGCAGGTTGGTGCACGTCTGAGGGAAATGATGCCTTGGATTACAGCTAACAAACTGGTAGACAAAGAAAAGAACTAACCAGAATTTTTGTATGATGACAGGGCGCTTCGGCGCCCTTCTTTTATAATGGAATGCGGCAACTTGGACAGGATCTGTTCGTGGTAAAATAAGTTTCTCCAAAAGGCGCAAAAGCGGTTAATAAAAATGGATGAGCAATCGGATGGAAAAGACTCGCTGGGTGTAGATGGTTTACTGCCAGTTGATGAACATGTTGAAGAAGTCGCAGAAGGGGATAAGAAGGTTCATAGGAAAGGTGTGTACCTGCTCCCCAATCTTTTGACGACGGGATCTCTTTTTTGTGGCTTCTACGCCATAGTCAGCGTGATGGCCGCAGAACCAAATTACAATGCGGCTGCTATAGCAATATTTGTTGCAATGATTCTCGATGGGCTGGATGGTCGCGTAGCCCGCCTTATAAATGCTCAAAGTAAGTTTGGTGCCGAATACGACAGTCTTTCCGATATGGTGTCTTTCGGGGTTGCACCCGCACTGGTTTCATTCAGCTGGGCACTTAATGAGCTGGGAAAAGTGGGCTGGATGATTGCCTTTATTTATGCAGCTTGTGCTGCACTCAGGCTTGCCCGGTTTAATACCCAGATTGAGACAGCGGATAAACGTTACTTTACTGGCTTGAACAGTCCATCTGCTGCGGCGCTGGTTGCTGGAATGGTTTGGTCGTTCAGTGATTTTGGTGTTGATGGTTCCACAATAGCTGTTGCTCTTCTTGCTGCTCTTATAACAGGACTGGCAGGAGTCCTAATGGTCAGCAACTTCCGGTATCACAGCTTTAAACAGCTAGACCTGCGTGGTCGGGTACCCTTTATCTTTATCATCATTGTGGTGCTTATTTTTGCAGTGGTCTTTACTGATCCGCCAAGAGTTTTACTCATTGTCTTCCTTATATATGCCTGCTCTGGTCCTGTCATGAGTATTGTCAGGGTTGGAGGAACGACAAGCATTGAAGAACCCGAAGAGAATAATCATTAATATTCTCTGTGTTACCTAAAGGCACGGCATCTTGTCGCGCCTTTTTGATGCAGGACTGCATGGTTATAGTTTGTTTAGCAGCTATACTACGCTGCTTGCTTTGACAGGTATTACTTTCATGTTTGGCTCTAAACGCTTTTTGTTGCTTGTTTGGATCGGCTTCTGGTGTGATAAATGAGTCACAAAATTTGAATAATATAATTGACAGGTTTAATCAAAGCTGTAGAATGCGCTCCTCGTTGTCACCGGCAAACGCCAAC
>NZ_JAMFLX010000031.1 GCF_023502345.1 Parendozoicomonas callyspongiae | reverse complement strand
GATAAAAAAAGCCATAGTCTGACCTCTCTCTGCAGGGTCTCTCACCTCCTGCAATCAAACTATGGCTCAAGATTCCTCCATCTGGGGAGGAGCTGCTCTCCTGGGGGTAGTAGAAACAGTCAACTGATTAGCTATTGCTCAGGCTTCCTCCTGTACTCTCTAAGTACTTAATGGGGTCGGAAGGGGGGGGATTTTCAAATCAAATATCCCCTCCTGTAATCTTGAAACTGCGTTCAACAAAAGCTCAGCTATAAAATACTAACTCTGCGTTTCTGGCTGGGGCTGATTCTGCCAACGGTGACCACCATGGTGCCCTTTTCCACCCCGGGGACCAAACATGACACCATCTTCGAAGCGCTGCATAACTCTGGCTGGCAAACCATTCTTGGCAAAGTCCATTTCACGAACCAGATCACCAGATTGAACGGTGACAATTTTTACAGTGTATCCCTTATCCGTAGGAGTCACTTCGCCAACGGTCAGGTTGTCATTCCACATGCGGGATTTGATGAGATCCTTCAACTCGGCAGCAGTCAGCTCACGCTCGCGCTGCTCTGCGCTCATCATTGCGCATCCTTCTGGATTCCTGAATCCTTTACCGCCGTTTGGGCCTCCCCCTTGCCATGCCATTGCTGTACTTGTAACAATCATACCAAGCGCGATTGCGCCAACTGCCTTACCTGTTGATTTCATGCTTTCTCTCCTTTTTCTGTTTGACTACTGCTGCTTTCGACACCCTCATTAAAGAACTTTTTTGTCGCAGAAATATCCCGTGTGAAATTGACTTTGTCGCAATTTGTCGCAGTTACCCGCCAAAAGCATCAGCAATGCAATAATTTGGTACAACCTTCGACCCCTTAAATCCATATAATGGAGTCAGAGCAAAGAGCCTGCTGATTTATTGATAGGGTCAGCATTCTTAAGCATCTGTTCACAAGAAGCCTTCAAAGGAGAGTTCCGGATGGAAAAGGCAGAACATATCCTTGTTGTTGATGATCACGATGAAATCCGGGATCTTCTGGGCCAATACCTGACCCGCCACGGCATGGAAGTCACCCTGGCCCTTGATGGCACAACCATGCGTGAGCAACTCAAGAAGCATGACGATTTTGATTTGATTGTGCTCGATCTGATGATGCCGGGCGAAGATGGCTTAAGCCTGTGTCGCCATGTGCGCTCTATTGATGGCCCTCCCATTATTATGCTGACAGCCATGGGGGAAGAAGCCGACCGGATTGTTGGCCTTGAAATGGGAGCGGACGACTATATTGCCAAACCCTTCAGCCCACGAGAGCTGCTGGCCAGAATCAAGGCTGTTCTTCGTCGATCCAGCCGTAAGGGCAAACCGGAGAAAAGCACCGAATCTTCCGGGCGCCTTCATTTTGAAAACTGGACGCTCGACAATAACCTGCGTCAGCTGGAAAACGATAAGGAGCTGGTTATCCCCCTGAGTACTGCCGAGTATCGACTACTCAGCGCCTTTACCAGCAACCCCCGGCGTGTTCTCAGCCGCGACCAACTGCTGGATATTACACAGGGCCGTGAGGCGATGCCGTTTGACCGCAGTATTGATAATCAGGTCAGCCGCCTGCGCCGAAAGGTTGAGCAGGATCCAAAGAATCCGACACTTATCAAAACTGTCTGGGGCGGCGGGTACATGTTTACCCCTGAAGTCACGCAGTAATGATGATGAGGCGTTTTTCCCCCACAAGCCTGACCGCACAGATGATTGTGGTCATTCTCCTCGCCCTGTTGCTGGCACAGATACTGACGGCCTGGATCATGCTGGATGCCCACAGGGCCAACCTGTACAACAGTAACCAGTGGCAGCAGGTTAACCGGGCTATGAGCCTGACCAGACAACTGTTGCATACGCCTCAGATGTTTCATCAGAGCATGGTTAAAGCTGCCAGCGTTCCCCGGGCCGAATTCACACTGAGTTCAAAGCCGATTCTGAAACGCACCCACAATATGGTTTTTGAAAGCGTCTTTGTCCGCAAAGTTGAGCAAAAGCTTGGCCCTGACTTTAAAGGCAAAGTCCGTGTGGAGATGAAAGAGTACGACCGCCGCGAGGTCTGGGGGTACATTTGCACGAACGATGATGGCAGCTTCAGTCAGCGAATGGGTTGTCGACATATGTTCAATGAAAAAAGAGATCGGTTCCTTGACGACGATGGCCGCTCATCATTTATTGCCCTTTCAATCCAGCTGCCGGATAAAACCTGGCTTAACTTGATTTCCCGGGCTCCCGTTTCTCCTCCCCTGACAGCCTGGCAGACCATCATTTATCTGCTGATTTCTTCAGCGCTGGTCATGATTGCCATGGTGTTCATGGTGCGGAGAATTACGCGTCCTATTCGTGCTCTCTCCCAGGCATCAAACAGACTTGGCCGTGGCGAGCACGTTGAACCTCTGGAGGAATCGGGACCAAAAGACATTCGTCGGGCAACGCGTGCATTCAACCAGATGAATGAAAGGATAGACCGCTTCCTGGCAGACCGAACCAGTATGCTGGCGGCTCTGTCACATGATCTGCGCACCCCAATCACCACATTGCGGTTACGCATTGAGTTACTGCCAGACTCACCGGATAAAGAGAAACTTCTGGCCACTCTTGATGAGATGCAGCAGATGGCGGAAGCCACTCTTTCGTTTGCACGCGAAAGTGCCATGAAGGAAGACTCTCGCAAGGTCAGCCTTGGGGCACTTGTTGAAAGCCTGTGTGAAGATTTGGCCGATATTGGACAAGATATCAGGTACACAGACAGCCCGGAAGTAATAACCATCTGTCGTCCTATAAGTTTGAAAAGAGCCCTGAGGAACCTGATAGAAAACGCTGTTAAATATGGCCGCTACGCCCAAGTATCTATGGACTTAAGCAAAACAACCGCCACCATAATCATTGAAGATAATGGCCCTGGCATTCGTGAAGAGGATATGGAGCGGATTTTCGAACCCTTTGTACGCCTCGAAAACTCACGTAACCGGGATACCGGTGGAATAGGGCTTGGCATGGCGATAGCGAGGAATATTATTCACGCACATGGTGGTGATATTCACCTGAAAAATCGCTCGGAAGGCGGGTTAATAATAGAGGTCACTCTTCCTTTATAAACCACACTCTGAAAAACACAGGCCAATAAAAAAGCCCCGGAACTGACAGAGAATCCGGGGCTTTAGGTCGATGAAGTACCGGCTTAAGTAAGCTGGTAGCGGTAGATCAAAAGATGCTTACCCTTCATCTCTTTCAGGCCACCCTTGAGAAGAATTGCCTTTTTGAACTTACTATCGCCACCCAAAGGCAGTTCAGTATTTTCAGATTTAGCGATAAAGTCAGCAACAACAGCTGCATGGTCAGCCGCAACAGTTTCCTTAACTCCCCACGGGAGCCCCATGACCTTGTCATAGTCTCAGGTATCGCAAATTTTCGCTTCACGTTCGACGATAGAGCGCAGAATGCTCTCCTCGAACGCTTTTGCGACGTTACCGTCCTCTGCAAACAGCATGTGTACGCCTCTTAAATAACAGACATAATCAAAAAAAGTGACTTGAACTATAAAATAGTTGACGATAAAACAATATGGCACACAAAATCTTTAATTATTGAACAGAAATGCCCATTTGCTTAGCCAGATTCTTAAGACTGTTCAGACTCTCCCAAACGTTCGAGTAGCCTTTTTTCTGATAGTCCCGCCCTTCCTGAACGATTTCATCTGACTTTTCATTTTGAGCCTGTTCATCCCTTTTCAAGACAGTCTGCCAGAAGTCAACCCAGCTCATATCTTCCATTCCCAACCTTTTTGAGTCGTAGTGACTATCAAAGGCCACGGAAGGTTCCTGGAAGGGAGCGTAGCCCGAAATTCCTAAACTTAAAGAGCCAATACCCGGCTGAACGATCTTTTGATACTGACCCGCAGCGTGTTTTAAGACAGGGTTGGTTCCATTGATACTTGGTGGATGGTCTCTTAATGCTTCATCACTGTGAGTAAAGTTGCTGTAGACAGGTTTTCCCTTCTCTCTCGAGTACTCTGAAATCACTTTGAAGAAGTTATCATCCGGACTATTTATTGCGGACTCATGCGCCTTTTTCAGGTTACGACACCAGATAACCTTATCTGCATCATCAATAGACTTTGCAACTCTTTTGGACAGTGCTCCAGAATTCGCTGAAGCCTTGTTCAAATCACTGTCTGATACTGTCATAGTGGAAAACTGGATATTGACCCCGCCAATATCTACAGAGTCATACTCTGCAATCCTGTCACTTCCAACCGGAAACTTCTTGGTTCCCAACATCCCATTAGCCATCCAGTTCATAGCAGAAAATTTACTGCTTCCAGCTTCGCCAAGCACCAGCACTTTCCTTAGTTCTGGTGAAGTTTCTCCAACTTCACTGCCAGCGCTTTCAACTGTCACGCTCTTATTAACAGGAGGCAGAGGCATTTCTTCCATTACAACCTGAGTTCCAATGCTGACTGTATCCGGCTTAGACAGTGTTGTCTGAACACCCTTAGGCACGGATGGAGGGGGCTGAGTCTGAACGCTTCGGGATTCATGTGCTGGGGGCAGGGGGGGGTATGGAGGTTCTACAGGATCTGTTTGAACATTAACACTCGTTTTCTGAACAGGACTTACAATGCCCTGAGAGTCAGTGAGTGACTTTTCAGAATCACTGCTGACAAGTGTAATGGTTTCATTATTTACCTGTGCAGGAGGTGGTGCCGTAACCTCAGGTATATCATCTATGCCTGATGTAAACCTTCCAGAATCGGGTTGTTTTGATGACGAAGGTGATGGGCTGGTCTGAGGCCCTTGTTCTGTTTGCGCTTTTGCAGGCTCTGGTACCTCTGCAGGTTCTATCTCTTTGCATGTTTCAGGTTGTGCTTTCTTGGAAGATGCTTCATCAACCCAGTGAACATGCTTTTCAGACTTTTTCTCTGGCTTTTTGCTTTCTTTTCTCTTTTTCTCTGCTTCCTGCTTTTCCTTTTCTTGCGCTTCTTTTGCCAGATGCTCAGATTGTATTAAAAGGGAGCGGACGTTAAATCTGGAAATAAAATCAAGAACAACTTTCTTGAGATCAACCTTCCTTTTCTCTTTCTGTGCGGGTTCAGCCGGTACGGGTTGGGGTTGATCAGGTTTTCTTCCGGCATGAATCTGTTCACGGTTCGTACTCTCTTCCACGGCAGTACTGGTACTTGCTGTATGTAACCCCTGTCTCTGAGATTTTGTATCCGGCTTTTTGGGGGCCGGCTTTGGTTTCGGCTCTGTCTTAATTCGTGATACAGCCCAATCAACTATTCCCTTGTGAACGCTTGACCGAAGCAGGGAAGCCCCCAACTTCCAGGGGCCTCTCCAGGATGCCGGAGCACGGTATAAATCCAGCCCTCTTATTGCCTGACGCATAACATGATCCAGTGGCAGTGAGTTGATCATCCATATTTCCGGTAACTCGTATCCCTGACTTTGGTGCCGGTCAAACACCAGGAAACCCATACCTCCTACGGAAACCGCCACCAGATTTCTTAACTCACCGACGACCTGATCATCTCCAGCTATATGAATAGTGTCAATGGCTTCGCCCGAGATAATGGCCGGAAGGTTTGCAATCACTTCATAGTGGAGAGGGTTAATAAGCCTGCGGGCAGCAATGCGGACTTCAGGATTCTTCTCTGCCATTACATCAGTCCACCACCAGGATCTTGTTCCCTGTGAGAAGACACCAGGAAACTGAATGAGTTGGCTGGGAGCTTCATCAACCCAATAGCGCAGCCAAAGCTTTCTGTGTCCGTTATCAGTATCTGGGTAAAGGTGGATCTTGGAAATTTTTTCCTTAGCGGCCCATTCCCTGAGAGTTACCAGAGCACGGTCGTAGTCACTCTCCACCTCGGTGACTTCAGTCTTGAATGGAAAAGCCAGCTCCAGCCAAGGCTGACCAGTATCCGGTGTATACTCGCCGCCCGGCAGCTGATATTTAATCTGGACAGCCTGGCAGCTGCCTCCGCGACCACAGAGTACTGTTGTTTCCCCCCGAAGAGTTGGGAGGATCATCTGCCAGATATCTGGAAAAGTCTCCGAGAAAAGGTACCAATGGTTCAGCAGGTACCTTAGAACAAAACTAATTGATGGATTCAGGTGATCTGACACCATCCAGTTTGCAACCGCTATACCGGCTCGCCCCCCAAAATCCTGCCAGCTGTATGATGTCAGCCCGTCAACAGCAAGATCACTCAGCAAACTTCCATAACTGCCTAATGTCTCACCCAAGACCTGCTGCATAGTTCCCTTCACTGCATAGGATGCGGCCAGAAATGAGAGAGTTGCTCCTGCAGCAGCCGCCTCTTGGGAGGCAAAATCCCAAATCCTGTTATTGAGGGAGTAAACACCCTTTTGGAAGGTATTCAACTTCCACTGGGGAAGCTGCTGCAGAAGCTCTTCCCGAGCTTCATCGCCGGAGTGCGCCTGAGCATGAGTCACAGCACATGAGCAGATAAAAGCCAGAATAATTATTTTTTTATGATTAACATCAAATTTCATCCGCACTGGCACACCACCTGTTAGCCTCTCCTGCATGGCCTGAGGGCTAAAAGTAGTCAATGAGGGCGATAGTTCCAGTAATGGGGAATGTTTGGAAAATGGGTGGTTATTAGGGAAGTAATAATAAAGTCCTCACAATCACCCCTGTCCCGGAAAGCAACTTCTTAAGGAAGTGAATTATAATCACCCTGATATTTGCACAATTCAACTCTTTCCACCAGCATACAGATTTCGGTAGCGACAGCAGGGCCTGCCAGTAAATTTTGTCAGAGCCCACATTCCGAAAAACGACACAAGCGAACAAAAGCTTACTTTTCAAGTAATTAGAGAGTTCACCAGTTATGCACAATTTCTGTGGGTAACCCTGTTAGCTTCTCCGAAATGGAAAACTCTTTCCAGAAATGCCAAGGGCTCACGAGAACTGTTTATTTTTTATACAGACGCATTTTAGTCCACCCGTATAACGAACAGTTCTGGCCGTAAATAACTGACATCATTGTCGTTTAACGTCTTATATGACTACTCAGCAATATATACTTTATGGATAAGGCAATTTTTTCGTGTACTACGGACGATAGTTCGAATTAATATGTCAACATAACAATCCACAGCTTGATATGGTCATTGGTAGATGAATTAAGATGTAATGCCCCAGGCTGCATGGAAAAATAATAATTATCAGGCCTACGTATGCAGAAGCAGAAAGCTATAAAGCCCCCAACCAAGCTGGACACAGCACTGGATGCGCTGCGTGCGGTGAAAGATGTTGCCAGCCTTGTCAGCGAACGCTCCCTGCTAAAAAAAGCCCCTAAAGGGGATGGCCATACCGTTATGGTTATTCCTGGCTTCCTTACCAGTGACCCTGCAACTTCCTTTATTCGTAACCGCCTTCGTAAACTTGGCTACAACGCACAACCATGGCGCCTTGGTATAAACCTGGGCCCTGCCAATGGGCGCGATATTGAAAATCTTCTGATTGAGCGTATCAAGGAAGTGTATCTGACATCCGGGCACCGCATCAGCCTGGTGGGCTGGAGCCTTGGTGGCGTTCTGGCCCGTGAGGCTGCACGACGCTTCCCGGATATGATCCGCCAGGTTATTACCCTTGGAAGCCCTGTCAGCGGTTCGCTGGAAAATACTAGCCTGTGGGATCTGTATGTCAAAGTTTTTGGCCGCAATGTCAGCATTGAAAAACTGGAAGAGCGGTTCAAGCAAGCCTGCCAGCCCGTTCCCCATGTTCCATTTACTTCGATTTATACCAAGCAGGATGGCATTGTTGCCTGGCAGATTTCCCATGTGGAAGAAACTGATATGTCTCAGAACATTAATGTCCGGGCAAGCCATGTTGGAATAATTTTTAACCCCAGAGTTCTCTACGTTATTGCCGACCGCCTTGCACAGCCTGATGGAAAATGGCTCCGTCTGGATGAAAGTATCCAGCGTGTTCTTGGCTGATATCAAGGAAAGCTGTACAAACTGTATTTCGGGTGCTTATGACCTGTTTTTCCGCATAAATGCTCTGCTTCTGTTGTTGGTGCACCAATAAAATAAACAAGTGGAAAGAACTCATCTGCGACTGACTGGAAGTAGGGAAGCACTGCATGTATCAGGTATCACCTCAGGATAATCTCTTCTTTCATATGGAGTCCGGCACAACTCCGATGCATATCGGGTTACTGTGTCTCTACAACCAGTCAACAGCCGAAGATGGCAAGGTTCGATTCAAAGATATTATCAAGACCTTTGAAGCACGCCTGCACAAAGTACCCGCGTTGCGTAATCGCGCAGTATCCACACCACTGCACCTTGATTACCCCTACTGGATCGTCGACCCGGACTTTGATATCGAATATCACATCCGACATATTGCACTACCTACACCAGGTGACTGGCGACAGCTGTGTATTCAGGTCGCACGACTCCACGCCCGCCCACTCGATATGAACCGCCCCCTGTGGGAAGCTACGGTGATAGAAGGTCTTGATAATATTGAAGGTCTTCCCAAGGCTTGCTTCGCCGTGCAGTTTAAAATGCACCGGGCTATTTATAACCGGGAAATTGGCGGACAGCTAATGGCAGCCCTGCATGATCTGGGCGCAGAGAGCATTACCTCACTACCGGAGCATCCCACCACTGTCGACCGTGTTCCCACCAGTATCGAACTGTTAAGCAGAGCAGCAATTAACAGAGTAAAAATCTTCAGTTCCTACGCTTCTGTTGCCAGAAGGTACGCCGTTCCTGCCGCTCGTAAGCTTTATGATGCGGCCTGCAAGAGCCAGTCCTGTGCCTTCACCCACTCACCTCATACCCGGTTTAACAACAAGCTCTCACCTCACCGGGTATTTGAAGGTACAAGCTTCAAACTGAAACAGGTTAACACCATTCGCAGTCAGCATAATGATGCCCGCTTTAATGATGTGGTGATCGCAATTATCGCCGGTGCCCTGCATCGCTATCTGTCCAGCAAGGACGAACTGCCTATTGCGTCCATGACGGCCATGTACCCTGTTATTAACCAGCCGGAAGAGGGATCGGGCGATCGTATTCACCGTTTCTCGCATATCTTCCCTCGCCTGTACACAGAGATAGCAGACGACAAAGAGCGCCTGGACAAACTTATCGTTCACCTTGAGAAAGCACGCAGGCAGTCTATCTGGCTGGACTGGCAGTTTGCAGATGATGCCGCTCGGCTGTTCCCCAACACCCTGGCAGATCTGTTTATCCGCGGGGCAGTTGGTTATCAGAATGCCCGCCATACCGGCCCCTTCTTCAATACTTTTATAAGCAGTGTGGCTGGCCCTCATATTCCACTTTACCATTGCGGTGCCAAACTTGAATCCTGCTTTGGTATTGATTCTATTTATGACAATGTCGGGTTGGCACATAACGCATTCAGTTATAACGGCATGCTGAATATTACTGTGAATGCCTGTCGAAATATGATGCCTGATCCTGACTTTTATATTGAATGCATCAATGATTCATTCAAATCACTATTGAAGAAGGAAAGAAAAACTAGAAGGAAAATCTCTCAAAAGACGATAACAGTTGATATTAATCAAGAATGATTGAGATGTTCTGAACTAGCCGTTTTGGTTAGATTAGCCATTAGTGCGAATAGATAAGTAAAAAAGGCAACCTGAATAATTAATTAAAGGTTGCCTTTTTTATTGCTCTTGAATCAAGAGGCTTTTTTTTCGGCTGGCTTAACCGCAGCTTTTACAGCTGGATTTGCAACAGGCTTACGAGGAGCAGCCTTCTTCTCGGCAGCACTCAGGGCCTTTACAGCTTTGCTAAGTTCTTCAATTTGCTCGGAAAGAGCCTGAATATCAGTCTTCTCTTCTTCGCCCTTGCTGATGCGCAGAACTTCTTTCAGACGTCCTACAGTTTCGCCGATACGCTCTTGAGCTTTTTGCTTAAGGTCATCAACTTTATCATTGGCACGATCACGAACATCTTCGCCATCTTCTACCAGTTCTTCAAAAAGTTTCTTACCTTCCGTTCCAAACTTTTCATAGCGAGCATAAGCGCCTAGGCCAGCTAACCAGATTTTCTCATACATAATCTCACTCCCCTAATTCGCTTCACTATAATCTGCTAAACCATTATACGAACGCACATTTTTCTGGTAAACCTTCATATTTTCTTCAAAACCTGTCATTTAAGCTTATAGAGCAAGCAAATATTTTTCTTGTTAAAAACCAGTCCAAAAAAATGAATAAATCAATTTCCACGGTGACAATGACAGGGTTTTCAATCTAACATTGACACACAGGATATCTAATACATAAACAGTAAAGTCGCTAATAAAAAGCTTTAAATAAACAGAGCAAATTAAAGAGATATTTTACGATGAAAATTGTAACCGTTGAACATCACTATAACTGCCAAGTAAACGACGTTTATCGTTTTTTCTCATCCGAAGAGATAATATCTACAAAATACGAGGCACTTGGGGCTCGTAAATTCCGACTAAGGGAACTGTCTGAAGCAGAAGGCAGTCTGACCATGGACTCCCGCCGGGAGGTTCCTGCAGGCAGTGAAATCCCAGCAGCCTTGCGTAAGTTCCTAGGTGAGTACAACAGGGTTCGCCAGCGTGAGAGCTGGGTCTCCCAGGACGATGGCAGCCGCCTTTGCACCATGCGGGTTGATATAGATGGTGTCCCGGTAAAAGTTCAGGGCGAAATGCTGCTCTGCCCAACAGGTGATGGTTGTGTGAACCATGTCACCATGGAAATCAGCAGCTCAATTCCTCTAGTGGGTAAAGTGGCTGCCAGCTTTGTAGCGGAAAATATTGAGCATCAAATGGAAGCTGAGTACCAATACATTCTGAGCGAAACCAAGGAGCTTTCTCCAGCCTGATGTTCTCTCACCGGTGGTGACGTTCAAAAGAAATCCCCGCCCAGCGGGGATTTCTTTTAGGTTCTGTTATGAAAAAAAAGCCTGGATAGTCCAGGCTTTAAATAGACGGAAACGGCCGTCAGAAAATTTGGTCAAGGTCAGGAGACTGCCTCAACGATTTTCTTCTCACTGGGCTCTTTCGTTTCCGGCTTTTCCGGTGTTTTTGCAACTGTCTTATTGACCGCAGCGGGCTTGGCCTCACTGGCCTGAGCTTTAGGCTTTTCCTTCACCGCCTCAACCTTGGGAGCTGCTTTTGCTTCAGTTTTCACAACTCTTGGCTTGCTCGCAGCCGGTTTGATCTCCTCTTTCGGCAGGACTGCTTTTTGAATCTCACGCATGGAGTAACGCAGGCAGTCAGCATAGAAAGCCGGATCAGGCATCATATTGCGACAGCAGGTGACGCTGATACTGATGCGTTTGTTGTAGCTGAAGATAATATGGAACAGCCCCATAGTGTCATAACTGATCCCTGTGCCATAGAACTGCACCAGCTTGGCTCCAGCAAAATAGAGCGGGAACTGTGGGCCAGGGACATTGGTAATACAGGTGTTAAACAGGGTCTTCAGATAATTGGTCAGGTGATACTTCAGAGCTGAACGCAGTGCCAGATTGGTCAACGTCGTTGGTAGAAGCTGGGCTGTATCAAGGAACAGGCTGCCACTGTTGACTTCATTATCATGTTTACCGTTAGTGGTCGCTGCATGGATAGCTTCGAGGCGCTTCACCGGGTCAGCAATATCTGTGAACACTTTCGGGAACATAAAGGAGATCTTGTTACCCTGCACCGATTGGGTCTGCTCTTCCCGAACATTAATAGGAACCATGGCCGTCAGCGACTCTTCCGGCAGTTCCCCCTTAGTTTTCAGATAACGACGCAGCGCCCCGGAGACAACCCCCATCATCACATCATTCAAAGTAATATTCGGCAGAGCGTTCTTAATGGCTTTGATATCATCCAAAGCAAAATCCACGCCCTCAAATGCCCGGTGAACACTGACCGGCTGGTTAAAGCGTGTTTTCGGAGCGCGGAACAGGTTATTGGCACTGAAAGTATCCGTGGTATTTCCTTTCAGCAGGTTCTTCGCTAAACCAAAAGCACTGGGAAGAACATGGTTGGTAACTGCCTTTCCTTTCTTGGCTACGTTGCGCACACCATTGAGTGCGGCACGGCTAAGAAGCTCAACGCCTGTCGGCATGCGGTCAACGATCCAGGGCTTATCAGGCAGACCCGGTTTTACATTGGGGCCAAGGTCATGCATGGCTGCCAGCAACTGGGCACCAAAAACACCATCCACCAGCGAGTGGTGAACTTTCATAACAACGGCAAAGCTACCCTCTGAAATCCCTTCGATATTGTTCAGCCCCTCAATAATGTACATCTCCCAGGGTGGGCGCCCCATATCCAGAGGGCGGGAATGGATGCGGGCAACCTGAATACAAAGCTGGCGCCAGTCACCAGGCTGAGGCAATGCTATGTGACGGATGTGAAACTCAATATCGAAATCCGGATCAGCTATCCAGTAGGGGTAATCAAGCCCCATGGGAACTTCTACTGCCCGATAGCGCAGCGAAGGAACCTTATGCAGCCTGTTTTCAAAATAATGGAGAATATCCTTAAATCCCAGGCGGGTACCTGGGACAGTGGACATATCGTAAATGCCAAGCGAACCAACATGCATCGGTGTGCTGCCGGTTTCCATATTCAAGAATGCAGTATCCAGTGGCGATAGCTGTTCCATTTTCCCCGTCCTTCATGAAACGATGAGGTCACTGCCGGTAGTGAACTTTGGTACCACGGAAACACCCTTTACATTTTAATCCTCTGAAAGGGCATTCTCTGCTTATGGGTACTTATTATTTTAACTGCGACACTACACGATCAATTATTTTTGTATCTGCATATTCTATGCTTACTGAAAGTCAGGTCAATGCATTGAATCAAAAGCACTATTTTTCCTGACATGTTCAATTTCAAAACTGTGAACTACTTCATATATTGCACAATTTTTGAATGCAGCATCTATACCAGTTACTAAACATTCTTTCATCCAGATGAACCAATAACTGAATCATAAAGCCGTTAAAGACGACTACAAAAGCATAAAATGACCACGCAGATCGTCTGATATTTATTCGTGCAAATGTTTGAATGTAAACTACATTTTGATTTCTCATTGTATCCGTAAAAACGGATATACGATTGATTTATGAGCCAATCCACATGAATGAGTAAACATAATCGTGAAATAGCTTTTTCATCACCCCGAGGAGATAGAAAAGGTATTTCCATGATTAAAGAGAAATAACCGATGACAGAGAATGCCATTCAGCTAATCGACAACCAGGGACGATTACGCCAGGGGTTACATCAAATTCCTGTGAGCGAG
Source organism: Parendozoicomonas callyspongiae (assembly GCF_023502345.1). Taxonomy (GTDB): domain Bacteria; phylum Pseudomonadota; class Gammaproteobacteria; order Pseudomonadales; family Endozoicomonadaceae; genus Sansalvadorimonas; species Sansalvadorimonas callyspongiae. The sequence continues at coordinate 33,268 of NZ_JAMFLX010000031.1, read as the reverse complement.
ATTAACTACAGGGACTTCCATTTACGCACTCCCATGGGGCACAAGGCTGGTGCTCTCAGGCAGTGGTTTGGCTTTAACCAGTTTCAATTCACTTCAATCATCAGTCCTGAATTGATTGTTGGCACAGCGATTGTTGACACGAAACTTGCTGTTATTAGTTTCGTGTATATATACCACCCATCAACCGGGAAACTTTACAATTACCAGTTCAAGGCTCCCGGCTTTGGCAGCTTTTCCCAGACATCACTGCAGCCAGACAATGGTCACTGGTTTTTCCGGATGGGGAAAAACACCGTTGAGATAAAGTGCCAGAACCACAAAAGAACACTGCTCGTTCGCCTCAAAGACGGTACAGTCATTGATATGACATTCGAGGATCATGACTTCGAACCCATACGCTGCGCAACACGGGCTGACCTGAACGGTTTTTCCTACACACAAAAAATGGCGGGTATACCCTGCCAGGGACGTGTTTCCTGTAAAGCCGGTGAATATGATCTTGCTGAGATTCAAGCCTGCGCATCGCTTGACTGGACGGCTGGGTATCTTAAACGACGTTGTTTCTGGAACTGGATCTGCCTTTCAAGTGTTTTACCTGACGGAAGAAGCCTTGGTTTAAATGGAGCCTGTTTTACCAATGAATCAAGTTTCACTGAAAACGGATTCTGGATTGATGGAAAGCTGAATAAAACCGCCGGAATTGCCTTTAATTACGACTCTTTTGATCTTTACAAGCCATGGCATATTTACTCCACCGACGGCATGATAGACTTAACCTTCGAGCCAGAAGGCACTCAAACAGAGCGTAATAATTTCATAATAATGGCCAGCAACTTCCATCAGATGTTTGGTCGGTTTTCCGGGAATCTAATTACCTCTTCCGGAGAAAAAATTGAAATTGAAAAACTATATGGCTTCACCGAAGAGCATTACGCCAAGTGGTGATTCAAAAGTCATAAGCAAGAAAATCACAATAACTACAACTTTATTCTTGCTGCCTGTTAAAAACGGATCCGATAAGTCTAGTGATTAGACAAATACAGGCAGGCAAAGAAATAAATAACAACGAAGGCTTGGCCAAATCCTAATCTGGCCACAGTGTATTCTCGGAGAACACAATGCAAAGGGATAACTGCGCATATTCAGCAGAAGTGAACGGGTCTCTCGAAGATAGAGCTCTGGATCCGATGATTAATGGTCAATTTCGAACCATTTCCGATATTTTTCACTATGCCTGCCATGAGTATGATTCTAAGCCTGCTTTTACCAATCTGGACCATACCCTGTCTTTTCGGGATATTGAAAAGTACAGCCGGTATTTTGGAGCCTGGATTCAAAACAGAACCGACCTGGTTCCCGGTGATCGCATTATTATCCAGCTCCCCAATATTCTTCAGTTTCCCGTTGCTGTTTTCGGAGCATTGCGCGCAGGCCTGATAGTCGTTAATACCAATCCTTTGTATTCAGCACGTGAGCTGGAACACCAGATAAAAGACAGCGGTGCAAAAGCTATCATGACCTTTGCCAACGCTGCTTATATTGCTGCTGAGGTGATTCCGGATACTCAGATCAAGCATGTCATCATCACTGATATTGCCGACATGTTACCTGCCCCCAAACGTATTCTAATTAACGGTGTTATTCGTTATATCAAAAAAATGGTTCCTCCCTACCATATTCATGGAAGCCATCGTTTCCTCGATATTCTGGCCATTGGAAAATACCTGCACCTCGAGGAGCATTTACCAGAAAACAATGATACTGCCCTGTTGCAATACACGGGGGGAACCACCGGCGTGGCCAAGGGAGCTATGCTGACCCACCGCAATATGGTGGCGAATATGCTTCAAACCCGCAGCATCTGCGGAGATATCGTTCACAGCGGCGCAGAACTGTTTATTGCCCCCCTGCCCATGTATCACATCTATTCATTCACATTGCACTGCATGGTCAGCATGTTTCTGGGTGCCCATAATATTCTGATCACCAATCCCAGGGACATGCCCGCATTTATTAAAGAACTGAACAAGCATGATTTCACCCTGCTTACCGGGCTGAACACACTTTTTGCCGGACTTATGCGACAGCCTGGTTTTCACCACGTTGACTTCAGCCATCTGAAGCTGACATTTTCCGGCGGCATGGCATTACAGCAAAGTGTTGCCGAACAATGGGAAGAAATCACTCACTGTGAAGTCTGCGAAGGCTACGGCATGACAGAAACCTCCCCCATTGCCTGCGTGAACAGGCTGGATAATGTCCGGCTGGGAACAGTGGGCCAGCCTTTACCCGGAACCGAAGTCAAAATCATCGGCAGCGATGGCCAGACTCTGACTAAACCAACAGACCGTGGAGAATTCTGCATTCGTGGTCCTCAGGTTATGGCGGGTTACTGGAATAGGAAGAAAGACACTAAAAAAGTCTTGTCCAAAGATGGCTGGTTAAGAACAGGAGATGTCGCCACCATCTGTGAAGATGGCTTTGTCAGCATTGTTGACCGCGTTAAAGATATGATTATCGTCTCCGGCTTCAATGTTTACCCAAATGAAGTCGAGGAGCTGCTGGTTAAACATCCTCATATCAGCCAATGTGCCATTATCGGCCTTCCCAATGAAACAACAGGGGAAAGCATCAAAGCCTTTGTGGTGAAAGAAGACCCGAAACTGACTGATAAAGAGATCATCAGCTATTGCCGTCATCATATGGCTGCTTACAAGATCCCCAGGATTATCGAGTTTCGAAGGGAACTTCCCACAACCTCTGTCGGAAAGGTTTTGCGCAGAGAGTTACGTGATGAAGAGCTAAAGAAATGTGATATGGGCGAACCAATTATTGCCTGATCCCCGCATCGCCTGATTTACGGCCCGTACGTTTACAAAAATGTTCGGGCCCAACAAAGAAAAACGCAGCGGCCTTTCAGGCAACTGCGTTTTGATTATTTAGACTGCTGAGTATCAGGCAGGCTCAGCAACTTTCTTTTCTTCAACTTTGGCAGCTTTACGTGGAGCGGCACGTTTCACAGGTTTTTTCTCGGCAGCGGCGAGAGCCTGAACAGCTTTGGTCAGCTCTTCAATCTGAACAGAAAGATCAGCAACTTCGTCTTCTTTCTTGTCATCGCTGGTGACCATATCTTTCAGACGATCAACAACTTCATTCACGCGCTCACGAGCCTTGGTTTTCAGGTCATCAACCTGGTCAGTAGCGCGGCCTTTGATTTCTTCGCCATCCTTAACCAGCTCATCAAAAAGCTTCTTGCCTTCCTGACCCAGCTTCTCATAACGTGCATAGGCACCCAGACCTGCCAGCCAGATTTTTTCGTACATAATACTTCCTCTCTTTTTTATACCCGCCATGGCAGACGCCACGTTTCTCTCACCCAGTCCCAATGGACTTTGAAAAAACCCAGCCCTTCGGTTAACTCAGGCTTCTTCAGCCTGCTTTTTCTTTGGAGCTGCGGCTTTCTTCCCCTTCGGCTTTACAGATTTATCGGGGAGAACTTCCAGCTGTAATTCCTGCCAGGATTTTCGGAGACAGTGTGCATAAAACTCCGGATCCGGCATCATGTTACGACAGCAGGTAATGCTGACTGTGAGGGTGTCGTTATAACTGAATACAACATGACACAGCCCCACCGAGTCGTAACTCAACCCTCCCCCATAAAACTGTTTCAGTCTTGCTCCCGCGTGATAAACAGGTTCCTGTGCTTGGCTTCTGCTACAGCTTCCTGAACAGCTTTTAATCGATCTACCGGATGGGCCAGTTCGGCATGAATCTTGGGAACCATCAGCGACAGGTTGTTTCCTTGTGCGCCGCTGAGAGCAGGATCAATATTGACTGGTAACATCGCTGTCAGCGATTGTTCCGGCAGCTCATCTTTATGAATAAGGTATCGACGCAGTGCCCCTGAAACAACCGACACGATGACATCATTCACGGTCACTTCAGGAAATGCATCCCTGATTTTATTCAGGGTTTTCAAATCAAAACCAACAGCCTCAAAAACACGATGGGGAGAGACCTTGCCGTTAAAACGGGTTTTTGGTGCATGCATCAGCGCACAGCCATTGCAACCTTTCACAGCGCGCTTAAACAACCCACGGGAAACCGGCAATGTGTAGCGGGCCACCACCCGTCCTCTTTCCCAAAGACTGCGAACTCCGTTGACACCAGCCCGACCAAGAAGCTCGAACTGGGTTGGCACCCTGTCAACAACCCACTGTCCAACCTCGACGGGGTGGCTCCCTTCCGGTCTGAGATCATGCAGTATAGAGAGAAGATGAGCACCAGTAGCCCCATCCAGCAGGGCATGGTGCACCTTAAGCACCAGGGCAACACCGCCTGGGGAAACGCCCTCTACATTATCCACCCCCTATAACATACAGTTCCCAGGGAGGGCGTCTCATATAAGGGTATCAAGGGCCGATAACTGCTCCATAGCCAGCTCTCTTATTGCTTGATATTTATTGGCTTTCTTTCCATTACCTGCCTTGATACTCCTGAGACAACAGTAAAGCCTTGATATGGGTCAAATTGGCCAGAAACGGCTTTTCATAAGGGGTAAAATGGAGAAATCACGCATATCCAGCCTTCTTCGGGCGCACAGTCCTCCTTGTTAGAATCACTAACAATGCTGTTAGTTTGCCTTTAACCCTGATAATCCAGCCTTCTTTAACCACCCTGCCTGATTAGCCCTGTTCTCAGTTTTTTGGGCTGGAACTCCCGGCCTTTTATTAATGTCTGAACAATTGTGTTAGGAATTTTTGACTTACTGCAAGGAGGCAGGAGCCATGCCACTTACTATCTCTTATGGTCTACAACAAGCCACAAATTTTGTTGGTTCATGCATTTCATACCTTTATGCACCTGTTAAATGGTTCGGTCGTCGTATTCAACCATTACTATCGCAGAAAGTTGCGAAGACCCATCCTCTTACCCCTGCAGCAGATCAATACAGGGTAGCTGATACACCGAAAACAAATTCGTTAGTAACAGTTACCTCTCAAGTAGCTAAAAGTGAAGTTTCAACAACACACAAAAAACAGAAGCAAGAAGTTCTGAAAACAAAGGAACCACATAAGACATCTACTCCTGCCATCAATGCTGTAGAAAAAGAACTGACTTATGAGGAGAAGTTAGAGCAGCTGCTTTCAAAAGATGACGAACAGGAACTTGCTCTTGCTACCGAGCAAATGTCACCGAAGATGAGGAAAAAAATAGCCAGGGACAAGAGAAGACAAAAGAACTCCGTTGAGCGCATGGAAAAAAGAGAACGGCAATCATCCTCCGACACTGAACACTTCTATAAAGCAGCTGAGAAAGAGTATATGGCTGCCGAACAAGAACAAGAGTTTGCTGATAATGCACTGACGCCCCCCGGTATGCTCTTCATGAGGAAACTGAGTCAGCTTCAGCCCGAAGATCTTGATTCAAAAGTCATCAAAGCTATTAAAAGGCGTAAACAAAAGGCCAAGGCAGAAAAAGCTGCTGAGAACCAGCCTAAAGAAAGCAGTTCTACCAAAACCACTCATAACACGGAGCAGCTTCAACAATTAAGGGATCATATTGAAGCTATGAGACACCAGCGGAAATCAGATTTTGCCAGGAGGTCTCACAAGAAGTTAACAGCAAAAATGGAGAAGTTTGCTGATGATTCCCGTGCCAGAGTTCATGCCAAGTACGATGAAAAGCTCGAGATTGCAGCTGAAAAGGCTCGCCAAGAAAAAGCAGAAGCCTGTCGTAAACTGAAAGCAGAGCGCTATCAGGAGATCTCGGCTCTTGTTGATCAAGCCGCTAAACTTCTGCCCAAAGATGCAGCTCAGGGAAGTGATACTCTGAAAAAAGAGGTATGTGATGCCCTGATGGCTAAGCTGTTCGGTTACCACTCAGAGGGGGCGTGTTCAGCTACAGTACCTATGGTACCGATTCCAACAGCACCGCTGTTTAAACTTCCACCTCCTCCGCCACCTATGCCTGGGCTTCCACCACTAGCTGGTGGTGTAGCAAAACCATCAACTGTTATTGCTAAGGAGCCGAATAATGATGCACTGCTTGCCGAGATAGCTGCTGGTTTCAAACTCAGGAAAGTGAATGAAACCGATAAAATGCCTAAAGAATCCAAAGATCAGGCAATTTTTGAAGCAATAAGGGCGGGAGTAGTACTGAGAAGCTCCACAGCTCCCCGAGAAGATATGAAACCAGAAGTAAAAGTACTTACTCCCATGGAATTGATGCAAGCCCAAATCCACAACTTTACAACCAAGAAGCTTAAGAAAGTGGAAACGAAAGAGACATCTGCCCTTGATGCAGCCCGAGGGCAAGAAGATCAATCTTTCTCAGCGAGGTTGGCAAAGGATATCGTAGACAATGTGAGAGAATTTATTCCCCACGTTACGGAAATACTCAGCCCTTTGGGCATGCAGCATGATGAAGATTGTGATGAAAGTTACCAAACAATATTCATGAAGTTAATTGATGATGTTCTTAGAAACTATGGGATAACAGACCCTGAACTTAGTACAGCTGTAGAAGAGTGCATTAAGATTATGGAAACCCATTATCGCAGCACTGATATTCGTTCCTACCAAAATATCAAGGGGCATATCGTCAGCTGGATAAAAGGAAATCTCACTGAACCCAAAGGAAAAATACTTCCATAGGAAGGTTAAAAACATAAAACTGCCATACCAGGGCCCCAGGAATGCAATTCAGAGTGATGGCTTACATCACAATTCCCCTGAGCGCTTTCCTGAGGCCCTGGCGGCAGTCGACAGATAAACAGGGTTCGTTCCTGATCCCCGGGAATCCTTCCCTTATCTATCTTGACGTTGAATCTATCGGACTCACTTTTCCAGTTGTATAACCGGACCGTTAGCTTTCCTGTACCCAACAGCAAAAAAGTGCGACATTAACCATAATAAGAACAATAAAAATCACAAAAAGAGTGATGCCATGCCCGTAATTGGGATGCGCGCAGCAAATCAATTCATTCGTTCTCTGGGGGTAACACTGCTGTTAGCAGGATGCTCCGGGCCATGGAATGACCCAAATGAGCCAGAAAAACCCGGTGAAACTGTTTACTATGGCAGCTACTCCTCCCGCCTGCAGCATCTTGACCCGGCCCGATCTTACAGCGCCGAAGAAGCGTTGTTTATTGATCAGATTTATGAATCTCCGCTTCGCTATCACTTCCTAAAGCGCCCTTATGTTCTGGAGCCGGCACTGGCCGATTCAATGCCTTCGGTCAGATATCTTGATAAAGAGCTGCAGTCAGTTTCGGCGCAAAGCCCTGATCTGGCCTTCAGTCTTTATACCATCACCCTGAAACCTGACGTGTTCTATCAGCCTCATCCGGCTTTTGCCCAAAAAAGTGATGGTGTTCCTCTTTATCTGTTTGAAACCAAAGAGGCTTCACAGCATTTCAAAACATTGTCTGACTTTCCCGTTTCAGGAAAAAGATTGCTCAAGGCCGAAGATTTTATTTATGGCATAAAACGTCTTGCAGACCCGGCCAATAAATCACCTCTTCTGGGTTTCCTCTCGAATTACATCGATGGAATGTCTGAGTTTTCCCAAACGGTAAAGGATGTCCCCCGTGATCAGTGGCTGGATCTGCGCAAGTTTTCCCTGGGCGGTATCAATGTTGTTGATGAACGGACATTTACCATCAGGATAAAGGGAAAGTACCCCCAGTTTCTTTACTGGCTGGCAATGCATTTCTTTGCTCCGATCCCCTGGGAGGCTGACCGGTTTTATCACAACCCCGGTTTTCAAAAGCGTAACCTGACCCTGGACTGGCATCCGGTTGGAACCGGTGCCTTTATGATGACCCAGAATGATCCAAACAAGGGCATCACTCTGGAGCGTAACCCTAACTACTGGTTTGACCCTTACCCTTCTGAAGGGGCTGAATTAGATAGAGAGCAGGGATTACTGGAAGACGCCGGTAAACCCATGCCATTTATTGATCGCGCCACTTTTCGACTGGAAAAAGAGAGCCTGCCCCAGTGGTCAAAGTTTATGCAGGGCTGGTATGACCGCTCCGGTGACGATACCCACAATATCAGTTCGGATAACTTTGACCGGGCCTTTGTTGTTTCAGGCTCAGGAATAGACCTCAGCCCTGATATGAAACAACGCGGTATTAATATCAGCACAGAGATCAAGCCTTCTATTTATTACTACGGTTTCAATATGCTTGATCCGGTTGTTGGTGGTTACTCCGAGAAGAAACAGAAACTCCGTCAGGCCATTACTATCGCCTGGAATATGGAAGAGTTTCTGGAAATCTTTACCAATGGCCGCGGGCAGGCAGCCATGGGGCCGATTCCTCCCGGCATCCCCGGTTATAAGGAAGGCAAAGCAGGCATCAACCCTTATATCTATAACTGGGTCAATGGCCAGCCAGAGCGTAAATCCATAGACGAAGCCAAAAGACTGCTGGCAGAAGCAGGCTACCCCAATGGCCGGGATGCTGAAACAGGGAAACCCCTGGTGCTTTATCTCGATACCACTGGAGGCAGCTCAGGCCCGGTAGCCGACTGGCGTCGCCGGCAACTGGAAAACATCGGCGTTCAGCTGGAGTATCGCACCAGTGACTATGTCCGCTTCAAGGAAAAAATTCGTGACGGGAATACCCAGTTGTTTGGCTGGGGCTGGCTGGCGGATTACCCCGACCCGGAGAATTTCCTGTTCCTGCTCGACAGTGCTCAGACCAGCGGCAACTGTAAGTGCGATGGCAATAACAGCACCAATTATGAAAACCCTGAGTTCGATAAATTATTCCGCCAGATCAAGGTTATGCCGGATTCGCCCCAGCGTATAGCCCTGCTTGATAAGGCTATCGATCTCGTTCGCCGGGATAATCCCTGGATATGGGGTTACCACACCAAAGAGTACTATCTGAACAACAGCTGGGTTTACAACACTAAGCGACATGGCATTGCTCAGGACACCCTCAAATATCTCCGCATCGACACCAAGCAGCGCAGACAGCTCCAGAGGGAATGGAATAAACCGGTTATCTGGCCTCTGATTACTATTGCTGTTATCTGCCTGCTGATTGTTTTGCCCGCAGTGATCGCTTATCGCCGCCGCCAGAATATGCGCGTCAGCTCTGTTCAGGAAAGGGAGGACTAACAGGTGCTTGCTTATATCATCCGCCGTCTGTTGTATGCCATCCCGATCCTTATCGGGGTTAACCTGATTACCTTCATTCTGTTTTTCGTGGTGAACAGCCCTCAGGATATTGCCCGTGCCCATCTGGGAGAAAAGTATGTCACTCAGGATGCCATCGATCACTGGGTGAAAGAAAAGGGCTACGACAATCCACTGATATATAACCCGAACGCTGCAGGCTTCAGCAAATTCACTGACACCATTTTCTTTCATAAATCCCTCAGCCTGTTCACATTCGATTTTGGTCAGGCCGATGATGGCCGGGATATTACCACCGATGTTCGTACCCGAATGGGCCCCAGTCTGGCCCTGGCCATTCCCACCTTTATTGTTGGTATCTGGGTCAATATCTGTGTAGCACTGATTATTGTGATGTTTCGTGGCACCCGGCTTGATAAAGCGGCCGTTGTCCTGTTTGTTACTCTGATGTCGATTTCCGGGTTGTTTTACATTATTGGCGGGCAATATCTTGTAGCCACTCTGTGGAAGCTGGTTCCAATTTCTGGCTATCAAACTTCACTGTCTGCCTGGAAGTTTTTAATACTGCCGGTGGCGATAGGTATTGTTTCCGGAATTGGACTGGGTGCCCGCTGGTACCGCACTTTGTTCCTTGAAGCCGCCGACCAGGACTTTGCCCGCACCGCCCGGGCCAAAGGTGTGAGTGAGCTGGCAGTTCTGTTCCGCCATGTTTTACCCAATGCTCTGTTGCCCATTCTGACTGGTGTGGTCGTGGTGATTCCGACACTGTTTATGGGCAGCCTGCTGATGGAAGCGTTCTTCGGTATTCCCGGTTTGGGCAGTTATATGCTGGATGCCATCCGTGCCCAGGACTTTGCCATTGTCCGTACCATGGTGTTTGTGGGTTCAGTGCTTTACATCATCGGTCTGATTCTGACGGATATCTCCTACACCATTGCTGACCCGAGAGTGAGGCTGAACTGATGGATATGATGCTCAAGCCCGTTATTCTCTGGACCGATGTGTTGATATGGCTGCTGGTGATTTCCATTACCCTGTTCCTGTCGCAGCTGCGAAAAAATCCAGAAAGCCGTGAGCAGTGGCATCAGGTCTTCAGCTCCCGCACCGGCATGGTCACGTTTGTTATCATTCTGTCGTATATAGCGATTGCACTGATCGATTCTCTCCATTTTCGCAAGGCTTTGCCTCCTGTCCCTGGACAGAACACAACTTATTATTCCAATACGGTAAACAGTGTTCTGGATATTTTTCTTGGGGAAATGGGCGAGACCAAAGAGCGTACCTACTCTGCTCCCTTTTCCCTGAAGTCTTACGCCAAGGAAAATATGACTGATGAAAGCGGCCATATTTACCGGGATTATCCGGATCTGAAATATGCCGGCAGTCATTTATCCGATAACTCTGATTTCTCAAAAGACCTGCTGATTCAAAGTCTGAAAGGTGCAGGAAAAGGACTTTTCATCGGCCTTCTGCTCTGTGCTCTTCTAAAGGTTTTCACCCATAGACAGGATCTGCCCTGGAGCTCGGCCATGGTCACCATCCTGCTGGTCTGCACTCTGCTTGGCTGGTTGCTACATGTAGGCAATCTCTACCATGTACTGGGAACGGATAAAGCCGGTAATGACACACTCTACCATTCGATAAAAGGCATCCGCACCGGCGTTCTTATCGGAACCCTGGCCACCCTGATTATGATGCCCATTGCCATCACCTTGGGTATTTGCGCTGGTTACTTTAAGGGCTGGGTAGATGATGTGGTTCAGTACCTCTACACCACTCTGAGTTCAATTCCCGGAATTCTTCTGATTGCTGCTGCGATCCTGCAGTTCCAGGTTTTTATCGATCTGAACCCGGATTTCTTTGAGGTAGGGCTGGAAAAGGCTGATGCCCGCTTCCTCGGCCTTTGCTTTATTCTGGGAATCACCAGCTGGGCCGGGCTCTGCCGGTTGCTGCGTGCAGAGACCCTGAAAATCAGTCAGCTGCCTTATGTTCAGGCGGCTCATGCCTTTGGTGTCAGCCAGGTTGGTATTCTGCACCGTCATGTTCTGCCCAATGTGATGCATATTATTCTGATTACCTTTGTTCTGGATTTCAGCGGGCTGGTGCTGGCTGAGGCAGTTCTCTCCTATATCGGAGTTGGAGTTGATTCCACCATGCCGAGCTGGGGCAATATGATTAACCTGGCCCGCACAGAAATGTCCCGGGAACCGGTGGTCTGGTGGAACCTGATTGGTGCATTTGCCTTTATGTTCACCCTGGTGCTGGCAGCCAACCTGTTTTCTGATCTGGTTAACGACGCGTTCAACCCGAAAAAGAGACAGGAGCGAGGTGCATAACCATGGATAACTCAGCTCCTGTTCTGTCAGTAGAAAACCTGAGTGTCTGCGTAAACAACCCGCAGCAGGATCCAATACTTCGGAATGTCTCGTTCCAGCTGAACCCCGGTGAAATTTTTGCCTTGGTGGGCGAATCAGGCAGTGGCAAATCTGTCACATCCCTTGCCGCTATACGACTACTGCCTGATGCCCTGAAAGTGACCCAGGGAAAAGTTCTGTTTGATGGAGCCGATCTGTTTCATTCCACCGAACGGGAGATGACTGCCGTTCGTGGTAACCGGGTTGCCATGATTTTTCAGGAAGCTCTGACCTCACTGAATCCGGTGCAGAAAGTCGGTGTCCAAATTGAAGAAGCACTACTTCTGCATACACAGCTGAATGCCAGGGCCAGAAGGGAAAAAATCATTGACCTGTTATCGGAAGTTGGCCTGCCTCATCCGGAAACCCGTATCGACTGGTATCCGCACCAGCTTTCTGGAGGCCAGCAGCAACGGGTTATGATCGCTATAGCTTTAGCCTGTGAGCCGGATATTCTGATTGCAGATGAGCCAACAACAGCCCTCGATGTCACCATACAGAAACAGGTTCTCAACCTGATTCGTACCCTCGCCAGAACACGACAGCTTGCAGTCCTTCTGATCACCCATGATATGGGTGTAGTTCGGGAAACAGCCCAGCGGGTTGGGGTTATGCTGCGCGGTGAAATTATCGAGGAAGGCAATTGCGAGCAGATTTTTCGTCACCCTCAACAGGAATATACCCGCCGCCTGATTGCCAGCCTGCCAAACCAGGATAACTTTTTACCAAGCGAACAGCCTGATCACCTACTCACCATCAAAGGACTCAAAGTTCACTTTCCACTTCGAAAAGGTATCCTCCAACGCATTCATGTCTGGACAAAAGCAGTGGATGATATCGACCTTCATATTGGTCGAGGAGAAACTCTGGCTTTGGTTGGGGAATCCGGTTGCGGTAAAACCACAACCGGCCGGGCCATTCTCAGGCTGGATCAAATTACTAGTGGCACCATCAGTTATAACAACCAGCATATTCATAAATTATCTCGCAGAGGTATGCTGCCTCTTCGCCGTAGAATTCAGGTGATATTCCAGGATCCTTATTCATCCATGAACCCGCGTATGACAGTTCAGCGGATTATCGAAGAGGGTATGGTCAGCCTGAAAATGGATCTATCCCATGAGCAGAGGGAAGCGCGTGTCATTGAGTTACTGGAAAGAGTCAAACTCGAACCTGAACATCGCTTCCGCTATCCCCATGAGTTTTCCGGAGGTCAAAGGCAGAGAATTGCCATTGCCCGGGCACTGGCTGTATCACCAGAGTTGATTATCTGCGATGAGCCCACCAGTGCCCTGGATGTTTCCACTAGGGCAGAGGTTCTCTCGTTGTTGCAGGAGCTTCAGAATGAACTGGGTGTTTCTTATCTTTTTATCACCCACGATCTGTCCATTATTCCCCAGTTGGCTCACCGGGTTGCGGTTATGAAAGATGGCAAGATTGTTGAAACCGGTGCAACTGAAGATGTGCTGACGAAACCACGGCAAAATTATACGAGGGAACTACTGAGCGCAGTCCCCCGCTGTCAGGAGTGATGCCTCCCCCCCCCCCTAAATCAGCCATGCCAACTATACATGACTACAGAATTGAAAAGGCTCTGAACAACTGTTCAAACTGTGTTTCCAGATGTCGGTTATAGGGTTTGTTCAAAACCGTCTTTTCACGGAATGCCCAGTTTTTTGATTCTTTGGTCAACTCGTCAGTTAGCTGCCATGAGTACTCATAGGTTTTGCCGTTCAGCTTATTGAGAGCTTCAAGCTGCTGAGGTTCCAGATCCAGCTGATCCATATCCAGACGATCAAGATCCACTTCAAGGTAAAACTTGCGGGATAGATCAACAACCATCGAGAGATGACTATCCTCAACATCTGTTTCCTCGCGAAGGCTGTCTTTAAAGACCTCAGCGTCTGAGAAAACTTCGCCCTCCATACCTTTCAGCATATGGTCATGAACTCCCATATCTGCCAGCTTTTCAATCACAGGCGGGGTAACCTGATAACTGATCGGCTCAAAAACCTTGACCATGAACAGGTTCTGGGCCAGGAGGAATGTAAAAAGGGACAAGGCGAAAGCAATGGCAGGGGTTGTCGCCCAGCCGCAGGCAATTTTTCCAACGACTCTCCAGTGAATCTGGTGACCGCCTTTTAACAAGCCAATCCCGATAATGGCACCCACAACAGCTTGTGAGCTAGACAATGGCACCAGTGGAATTGTCGGCATGCCATTGCTGGCCAGAAAGTATTCCAGACCTTCCGACGCAAACAGGAACAACACGATTGAGTGAGCGATAACAACCACAAAAGCAGCTACTGGTGTCAGAGGCATAAGACCACTGCCCACTGTCATCATTACACGCTTTGAATAGGTGAAGACGCCGAGAGCAATAGCCAGACCACCCAGCATAAACAACACCTGAACGGGAGAAAAAATCATTGGCCCGAATGAGATTTCCGAAAACGGCGAAGAGGCGATAAAAACCCCCATTACGTTACCAATATTGTTCGCGCCCAAACTAAATGAGCCAAAGGCTCCCGCTGCAATCAGTGCATATCTGACCATTCCATCCAGAGTGATCAGGTGCAAACCTGCCCTGTCCAGAATCCAGCCAACCAATTTGTAAAGAAGTACGGCTGTGATACCAGATAAAATCGGGCAGAGAACCCAGGTCATTACAATCTTTTGTAGAACTGTAAAGTCGGTATTTGATCCGGAGAAGAAGTTCCAGCCGATAATTGCCCCGACAATCGCCTGACTGGTTGAAACTGGGAGCTTCATATAGCTCATTGCATATACGGTAATGGCTGCCGCCAGTGCCGTAGCAAAAGCACCACCCAGTGCATTAATTGCTCCGAGTTTGCCCAATGTATGAGCTGCACCCGCACCGCTAACAACGGCCCCCAGCATAATAAACACGGAACAGATAATTGCTGCCGTGGTAAAACGAATCATCCGACTGCCGACTGCAGACCCAAAAACATTCGCCGCGTCGTTAGCTCCGAGAGACCATCCTAGAAACAGACCTGATGACAGGAAAAACAAAAATGTCATTACATGGCCCGCTTGATTGCATAGATAGTCAGTGAATCCGCAATATCCTCAGCCATGTTGGCCACACCATCGATTCGGTCGACGAAATATCGAATATGGGTTTTCTGGGCGAGTTCAAGATCAGAACTGAAAGCCATCCGTTTCATACGGGTACATTCAAGATCTGCTTCACTTTCAAAGAAGATAACTTTGTGGCTGTGATCTTTAACAGCATGAATATCCCTGAAGAAGGCCCTGGCTGCCAGCAGCAGATGGTCAACACAGCGACTTGCTATTGATTGCAGATCCAGCAACCCTTCATGCATTTCCTTGGGGAAATAAGGTGTTTCCGTTTCCAGGGCAAAAGCCAGTGCCTGCTGGGCACCAATAAGATCATCGATTTCCTCAAGCATTCTGAGAACATCGCGGCGAAAGTCAGGAATCAATGTCTTTTCATAGAGAAATGTTTTAATTCCTCGCCTGAGGCTATCTGCCTGGGTTTCCAGTTCGCAAAGTTGCTGTAAACAGACCTCATACTCATCAGTTGGCTTTCCGTTTCTCAGATAAACCTTTAGCAGCTTGCCAAAAAGATCAGAAGAGTCGCTGACCAGATCAAAAAAGTGATCAATATCCTGAATAACCTGATTCTTTTTTCCAAATAGACTGTGCTGCTGCTTACCGGCACTGAGCATATGATTTAATGACCTTTTAATATTCTTTTAATTCAGCAGGGCATAAGGCCCCTGAAAACCGACTTAAAAGTCTGGACAAATCAGCATCTCCATCTATTGATATACGTCAACATGTTAATATTTTTGAAACATTTAGTTCACAGCCTGCATAATGAATAATAAATTCCATGGTATTATGGGCTTATAAACAGCCTGTTCAGCGGGAAAGCGGCGAGTACGAACACTGGCTCGGCCGGTTTGCGTGACAGCTTCTTTTATCTACTCCTCCAGAATGTTTCGATAAAAGGCATCAAAGGATTCTGGGAGGGGAAACTCTGCTGCTACTTGCAGCTCTTTGGCGAATTCAGACACTATGGCCGGGGTGGGTGGTTTCGCTGGCACTCTCAGAAGAACAGAGCCGGAGATATACCGAACCTCCGTGACAGAGTCGTAATGTGATCCTTGGTAAGCTGACGAGTATCATTCCATGGATACATTGCTCTTGCCACCGAGTTCGTCTTTGAGGTCATGAAGCTTGAGTTGGTACTGATCCATAAGCACCTTGAGTGTAGCGATGCCTGAATCAAGGGCATCAATACGAGCCTCGAACTCTTGCAACTCAGGATCATTGCTCTCCCACTCCTCGAAAGGTTTTCCGAGCAACCTCACTGCTCTTTCTGCAAGGGTAGTGAGGTCATTTGCCGGGGTATTTGAAATAACCGACAACGCTATCGCTGCAAGTCCTGTGGGTGCTCTTTTACGGCTTTTACTGGTAAACCTTTATCTGGCCTTCACTATCCCGAAAAGTGGAATCAGTACTTATCGGGCATGACTCACGCACTGATGACTCAACGCCCGGCTGCGGTCGAATGTGGCATAGACCTAAAGACACCTTTCCGCTGGCGTCATCGGTTTTTAGTTTGATGTGAAAACCCACGTCCTTAGGGCGTGGTCATGAATGGTTGGCTTTGCCTGCCATGGATCTACCCAGCTACTTCCTATTTCTGAGTTGTCCCCACAACTTTGTGAGATAGGAAGTAGCATGAGTAGATTTGAGAAATTATCGCATGTTCTTTGGCACTGCAGCCAATCACCACTGCCACTCTTTCATCCGACGTTTGGCCCGTTCAGAGCGGAGCTGGTTCAGTTCAATATCCTTAAATGTTTCCTGCACAAACATAATGTGTTTCTCGGCAGCAGCGCGGGCTTTTTCCGGGTCACGGGTAAGAATGGCATCCAGAATCTGCTGATGCTGCTTGTACAGGCATACACCAGTCACATCATTATGATAAAGATCGTCAATGTTTGTGTGGATGTTATTGCGGATCAGGCTGAACATACCGCGCATGGTGTGCAGAAGAACAAGGTTGTGAGAAGCCTCGGCGATCGCGATATGGAAGGCGAGGTCAGCTTGACTTTCTTTTTCCTGATCAGCGTCAATCATACTATCTTCAAGTGCAGAGAAAGTTTTCTCTAGATTCGAGCGATCTGCATCCGTAGCCCGCAGGGCTGCGTAATAAGCACAGGCACCTTCCAGAAGAGAGCGGAACTCAAGAACATCTTCCCTGGCATCGGGGTGTTGTCCGAGCATTTCCAGAAGGGGATCGGCCATGGAGCGGGTCAGCAAATCAGTCACATAGTGTCCGCCTCCCTGACGCGAACGCAAAATTCCCTTGGCTGCAAGTGCTTTGAGAGCATTGCGTAAGGATGGTCGGGATACTTCTAATGTTTCGGCTAACACTCTCTCTGGGGGTAGGCGATCACCGGAACGGTATACCCCTTCAACGATACTTTTTTCAAGTTGAGTAGTAATCTGTTCTACTAGAGTCAACTGTTTCATTACTTTCTCCACTGACTCACGACAGTCCCTCATGATACTTCCAACAGTGCACATTATATTGGTATTGCAATAAGCATGCCTAGGCATCCCTGAATTATCTTAAACAATTTCAAACAAATACCCACATTTCCGTATTGACTGTTTTTGCTCAGACTCTGTATGCTCGGCACAAATTGGTCAATTGGTATAACCAATTTGCTATTTTATGTATGAATTTGGGGGAAGAGGTAGATGACTCCGGGCCTACAAGCTTTGTTGGCGTTTGCGCCAATACTCGTGACAGCAATACTGCTGTTGGGTTTTCGACTTCCCGCAAGAACTGCAATGCCTGCCGTTTACGCACTGACTGCTGGCATTGCAATTTTTGCATGGGAAGTGTCTTTTAATCGTGTATTGGCTTCCAGCCTCCAGGGATTGGTTATCACGATTTCCGTACTATGGATTATCTTTGGTGCCATCCTGCTTCTGAATACTCTTAAGCACTCTGGCGCTATCACCAAAATCAAAGCAGGGTTTGTTGGGATCACACCTGACCAGCGCATTCAGGCGATTATTGTTGCCTGGCTGTTTGGTTCTTTTATTGAAGGCGCTTCCGGTTTTGGTACTCCGGCCGCTATTGCCGCCCCGCTGATGGTTGCTATCGGCTTTCCTGCCCTGGCTGCCGTTATGATCGGTATGATGATCCAGAGTACTCCGGTATCTTTCGGTGCTGTTGGTACTCCGATTTTGATTGGTGTAAACAGAGGTCTTGATACTGAAGCTCTGGGTGCGCAGCTGGTAAGTAATGGTTCCAGCTGGGATTCTTTCCTGCAGCTGATTACCAGTGAAGTTGCCATCATTCACGCTGTGGTTGGTACCCTGATACCGTTGTTCATGGTTGTGATGATGACCCGCTTCTTCGGCCGTAACAAATCCTGGTCTGAAGGTCTGCAGGTTGCACCATTTGCCATCTTCGCGGGTCTGGCATTTACAGTTCCTTACGCCTTTACCGGTGTGTTCCTCGGACCGGAATTCCCATCTCTCCTGGGTGGTCTGGTTGGCCTGGCAATTGTGACAACTGCTGCCAAAGCCGGTTTCCTGATGCCCAAGAATACCTGGCAGTTCGCTTCACCAGACAAATGGCCTGTAGAGTGGGCTGGCAAGCTGGAAATCAAGCTGGACAAGGTTGATGCTAAGGATATGTCCCTGGTAAAAGCCTGGGTTCCTTATGTACTGGTTGCGCTCTTGCTGGTTCTCAGCCGAACAAACGACACAATCAAGGCGCTGAGCAAATCCATCTCTCTGGGCTTTAGCAATATTCTGGGTGAAGCGGGCATCGGTGCCAGCATTCAGCCGATGTACTTGCCTGGCGGTATCCTGGTACTGGTTGTTCTGGCGACCATCCTGATCCACCGTGTTTCTCTGAAGAATATGGTAGAAGCCGTTGGTGAGTCATCACGAACTCTGCTGGGTGCGGGCTTTGTACTGATGTTCACCATTCCTATGGTACGGATTCTGATCAACTCCGGTGTAAATGCCGCAGACCTGAGCAGTATGCCGGTAGCCATGGCCCGTTATGTGGCTGATACCTTCGGCGGGATGTACACGGTGTTCGCACCTGCTATCGGTGCGCTTGGAGCGTTCATCGCTGGTTCTAACACCGTCAGTAACATGATGCTGTCCCAGTTCCAGTTCGGTGTGGCAGAAGCTCTCGGCTTCTCTGGAGCACTGATGGTTGCCATGCAGGCAGTCGGAGCTGCAGCAGGTAACATGATTGCTATTCACAACGTGGTAGCAGCATCAGCAACCGTCGGGCTGCTGGGCAGAGAGGGCGCAACACTGCGCATGACCATTATCCCAACGCTCTACTATGTATTGTTCGCTGGTGTGCTGGGTACCATTGCCCTGACTGTGTTTGGAATTACTGATCCTCTGTCTCTGTAAAGGCAGATTAGGAAACCGGCCATCTGATGGCCGGTTTCTGTGCTAACGAGTTGTACTAAGGTATATTGTGTATGTCTTCCAAATCTGATGTATATGTCAATGCCATTGTGGTTTTTGCTGGCAAACAGAGTGAAGACATCTCTCCGGAATATACTTCACAGCACATATCCCCGCGCGTTTATCCCTCTCATCCCAAAAAAGTTTATCTATTCAGTGCCTGTCGTATTGAATCCTTTCAGCCGGAAGCTGGGCTGAGTGCCGTCAAGCAGCTGATGATGGCTGATAAAACGGAAGTCATTAAAACAACAGAAAAAGTATGGCCTGGGCAGCTGCAACAGCTGCCGAAAGACAAGGGAATTGAACAACTGCTGGTATCAGCAGGAAAGGAAACCGGTCAGCGGTTTTCAAAAGTTGAGCCAGATACTGTGATGTGTGATGTATCCGGCTCCCCCGAAAAGATCAAGGATGATCTTTTTTTCGATATTAACGCGGTGACAACCCGTCAGAAAGGCAGCACCATTCACAACACATTATCTGAAGTTATTCATGCAGAAGGTTGGGCAGGGGAACTGCCAGCCAATGCCCTGCTTATCCCCGGTCCGTCAAAAACTGCGGGTATTGCCCGCATTCTTGCTTAAGTGCTTATGGACAATGGGAACTGATTGTACTGCTGTTTGAGGACTCCCCCTAATCACCGGATTGTCCTCAGAGCAGAAGAGAGAAAATTTATGAACAATGCCGTATCTGGATTGCTTGATGCCATCAAGGGATCGATACCTGAAAAAAGACTACTGACTGATGCCTCACGGTTGTTGGCCTTCGGTACGGATGCATCATTTTACCGCCTGATTCCTCAGCTGGTTATTCTTGCTGAAACCGAGCAGGAAATTCAGCTGATCCTGAATGAAGCCAATAGCCGTCAGGTGCCGGTAACATTCCGGGCTGCCGGCACCAGTCTTTCTGGTCAGGCGATTACAGATTCCGTATTGATTGTTGCCAATAAAGGCTGGACCGGACATGAGCTGATTAATGGCGGAGAGAAAATCTGCCTGCAAACAGGTGTAATCGGCTCTGAAGCCAATGCCATTCTTGCCCCTTTGGGCAGAAAGATCGGTCCTGACCCTGCATCAATTAACACCTGTCGTATTGGTGGTATCACTGCCAACAACGCCAGTGGTATGTGCTGTGGTGTGGCCCAGAATACTTATCATACGCTAGACAGTATTCGTCTGATTCTGGCGGATGGCACTCTGCTGGATACCGGCGATGTTGACAGTGTGGCCGCGTTCCGTAAAAGCCATGGGAAGCTGTTGAGCAAAGTGGCGGGACTGGCAAAACAGGTTCAGGGTAATGAAGAGCTGGCTCATAAGATTCGTCATAAATATCGCCTCAAGAATACCACTGGCCTGAGTATTAACGCGCTGGTTGACTTTACTGATCCGGTTGATGTTCTGGCTCACCTGATGGTTGGCTCGGAAGGTACCCTTGGTTTTATCTCCTCCGTAACTTACAACACTGTTCCGGACCATGCCCACAAAGCATCTTCCCTGGTGGTGTTCCCTGATGTGGCAACCTGCTGCCGTGCTGTAACAGCCCTTAAGCCAGCCCCGGTTTCCTCCGTTGAGTTGATGGATCGCCGGGCTATGGCATCGGTCGTCGGTAAGCCTGGTCTGCCTGCATTTATTAATGAAAACCTGGATAAGAATGCCTGTGCGCTTCTTATTGAGACCCGTGCGGAAGACTCAGAAACCCTGCACAGTCAGATTGGTGAAATCAACAAGGTTGTGGGCGAATTCATCGTTCTGGAAGTTGTTGAGTTCACTGAGGTGGAATCCGAATACGCCAAGCTCTGGGCTATTCGTAAAGGGTTGTTCCCGGCGGTTGGTGCTGTGCGCGAAACGGGCACTACGGTTATCATTGAAGACGTTGCCTTTCCGATTGAACAGTTGACTGAAGGTGTTCTGCGCCTGCAGGAACTGTTTGATAAATACAAGTACAGCGAAGCGTTGATCTTTGGTCATGCCCTGGAAGGCAACCTGCACTTTGTATTTACCCAGGCCTTTGATACTGATGAAGAGATCGAACGCTACCGTCTGTTTATGGACGATGTATCCAAGCTGGTTGCGGTTGAGTTCGGCGGCTCACTGAAAGCAGAACACGGTACTGGCCGCAATATGGCACCGTATGTTGAGCTGGAGTGGGGCAGCGATGCCTACCAGCTGATGTGCCAGATCAAGGACCTGTTTGATCCGGAGAATCTGCTGAACCCTGGCGTCATTATCAATGATGACGAAAACTCCCATATCACCAACCTTAAGCCCATGCCTGCGGCTGATGAGCTGGTGGATAAGTGTATTGAGTGCGGATTCTGCGAGCCGGCTTGTCCATCCCGTAATATCACTCTGACACCCAGAAAGCGTATTGTATTGTGGCGGGAGATCAGCCGTCTCAAGCGTGAGGCTTCAACGTCAGAAGACAAGGCCCGCCTGAAAGAACTGGAAGGCGATTACGCTTATCTGGGTCTGGATACCTGTGCAGCCTGCGGGCTCTGTTCCATGCGCTGCCCCGTCAGCATTAATACCGGCAGCCTGACCAAGAAACTGCGTCAGGAAAATGGCAAGGGTCATACCGGCAAGGCCAAGTGGGTGGGTGATCACTTTGATGGGGTAACCAGCACAGTACGTACAACCCTGAAGGTGGCGGATGCCATTCACGGTCTGATTGGCACCAAGGCCATGACGGCGGTTACCAAAGCAACGCATAACCTTTCCGGTAAGCGTATTCCCCTGTGGAATGATGCTATGCCCGACGCCGTTGACCAGAAAGCCTTTGATGTGATTTTGAACACCTCAGCTCCAGAGAGAGAAAAGCAGGACACCATTGTTTATTTTCCAAGCTGCGCCAGTCGGAATATGGGAGCCTCCCGCAGTGACTTTGAAAAGGAGCCTCTGGTTACGGTAATGACCCGTCTGCTGGAAAAAGCCGGTTATAATGTTGTTCTGCCAGAGAACCTGCCATCACTCTGCTGTGGTCAGCCTTTCTCCTCCAAAGGACAGCCGGAAGCCGCAAAGCAAAAAGCAGAAGAGCTGCATAACGCTCTGCTGAAGGCCAGCAATAACGGTGAACATCCTATTCTGTCTGATACCAACAGTTGCAGTTGGCAGCAGAAAGAAAAGGGAACCAAAGGTCTGACAGTGCTGGATGTGGTGGAGTTTATCCATGACCATTTGCTTGAGAAACTGGAGTTTTCCCCCATTGACGAACCGGTGATGGTGCATATCCCCTGTAGCCTGCAGAAGCTGGGTGGTGGCGATAAGATGAAAGCAATTGTCAGTCGCTGCACTTCTCAAATGGTTATCCCTAAAAGCATCACCTGTTGTGGATTTGCCGGTGACCGGGGCTTCTCCCATCCTGAGCTGAATGCCAGTGCCCTTGAGCCTCTGAAGGAGCAGGTGCCTGAAGGCTGCAATGAAGGTGTTTCAGCCAATAAGACCTGTGAAATTGGTTTGACCCACCATAGCGGTGTGCCTTATCACTCTGTGGCTTATCTGGTCGATCGCTGTACCAGGTAAAGCCGTAATCAAGGACGTGTTGCCGCAGCCTTCGGGCTGCGGCTTGATTTTTGCGTGTTCATTTGAGAATCTCAGCCGTTAACGGTTGATTTCAGGAAAGCTGTAAAGCTTTAAAATTCGGTGTGTTCTTTGATTCTGGTGGTTTCCTTAATCTCTGCCAAAGTTTGTCGTAAGCCATTTTGGATCTTCTCAAAGATATTTCTCCCTTTGGCAGCTTCCATTTTTTCGTTAAACAAGGCACTGGGCGTACGGTACTTCGTTCCAGAAACACTTGAGTTGCAGCCGTTACCGTTATTGCACTGGTAAAAGGCGACGACAACTTTAACAGCCAGCTCCTCTGTCTTATAAAGCGAATCAAAATTCGCGTTTTTGCGCGCTACTGTTACCCCGGTTACAGAGGTATTTGATTGACTCAGTGAGAACTGGTTCAATACTCGCCTGCTCAGGCCTGTGTGTTTTTTGGAAAAAGATCTTCCAAAGTAATGAGAGAAACTTTTATCAAGTAACCAGCTCAAACTTTTACCGTTGGTCATTGATATAAGTTGTTTACTGTAGGGGTAACGGAATTTTCCTGCAGTTTGATACTCCTTATAGAGTTCATTCATGGCATTTGAGATTTTTTGTTGCAGCGTTTTTTTTGCGTATTCTAGTTGGTCATCCAAGTAGTGTTCATATGCCTCAAAATAATAGTCGGTCAAATGAAAAAACTTTATTTTCATGAAACTGCGGCAGAAAGAGTTTAATTGGTTGTTAACGATAATTCCCCTGACTTTATCGTTGAGCTCTTTCTGGTTTTTAGGTTCGTGATCTACTGCAGGGGGGGGGCCGGAGGCAGTGAGATATGGTCGGCAGGATAATGGTTCCGCATCACCTGCGAGGCTGATTGAAGCAGCCAACATTGCATAAAAAACAGTGATAATTGCTATTTTCTTCATAAGAAATTCCCTTCTTTCTATGTTGAGTTACCTTTAACATTTACCTTAAAAAGCTCCATTCAACTGGAATCGCTTTTATATAGTGACCTCAGGTGGGTTAAAAAGTTTCCCATAGTCAGATAGTTATTGTATTAATTCATTTTTCCTGGTGGGACAGGGAGCCTGACACTGATCTCTTCCAATTGTTTGACTACCTGATCAATGGAATATCTTTGCTCGGGTTTTTCAGATAAAAGATTAACGGTAAGATCTAGAATGTCTTTAATTTTAAGTATTTTTTCATTGTAAATTTTACTTTTAATGAGTAATTTTTTTAAATTTGGTCGAGTTTTGGCAAAATTAAGTATTCGCTGTTCGATTATTATTCGATCAGTTTTGGAAGGGACAAAGTTAGGGAAAAAGCTAGTCCCGGCCTTGTTAAATTGAGCTGGGGAATGAGAAGATGTTAATAATGACATTAACAAAGATCCTACCGCCCATATATCAACACTTGGATCATTGACCATTCTTTTGCCATCTCTGATGGTTTGAATCAACTCAGGGGACAAAGCTTTATAGGTTCCAATGACACCAGCAGTAAAAGATTCATCAGATGATGACCTTAAAAAACTCAAATCGATCAGCTTTGCTGCCCCTGTCTCTTTGTCATACATTATATTTTCTTCCTTCACATCAAAATGTACGAGTTGACATTCTTGATGAAGGTAGGTTAATGCTTTACAGGTCTGGATCACTATGGAGAGGTATGTTTCTAAATTATCTGGTAATTCATCTCTTATTCTTAATTCCATTACATCCTTACCTGGAACCAGCTCTGTGACAATGGCAGCAATACCAACTTCATCTGCTTTTGTCGCACCAAGCGTATCTTCAGTGACTACATGAAATTGTTTGTCAGCCTGACAAACAACCCCATAAGTTCTAACAATATTGGGATGTCTTAAAGGCAGAGCCTTAAGCTCACCTTTCATGCTTGTTTTTTCTCGATGTTTAGAATCGATGATTTTCACCGCATAAATGTGGCCATCTGGCCCCTGCCACGCAGAAATCTTTGAAAAACCACCCTCATCAATTCTATTAACGTATGTCATTGTTAGCGTGTCATTCAGGTAGTTTTCAACACATCGAGCAGATAGAGGACTTGAATACCCCTTGATCCAGACCGGTGTTTCAACAGGCACATAAACCATTGGCACAACGGCTGTTTTGGCTGAACACATTGAAGGATTAACTTGCGGGAGCGTCTCATCAGACCTCGACTCCATTGATGGAGGGATGGCTGGTAGAGGAGCTGGCAGCACTGCCGGTGTTAAAGGGGGTGAAATATCCATTGGTCAATACACGCTAAATTCTCTTTGGGTTCGTACTCTATTGAGACAATTCACGTTGAGGGGAGTTCTATCAAGGCTGTCAGAGTGACTGACATTTCCGGGTTTCCTGCCTGAAGCCATTTCTCTACCTATACTGCATGCCCAAGATTCCAGAAGGTGTGTTTATGTTTCCCTTTATGCGAATTATGAAGAAAAAGAATGAGGGTTTATTTTGTTCTTGTTTTCTCGCGGTTTTGGTTCTCTGTCCTTCTGCCAGCCTTGCAAATTATGAAAAATTATACAGTCAGGTTGTTAATCAACAAGTGCGTCAACTTCTTGTGATGGAAGGGCATCACTCCTGGATTATATGGAATGAAATAAGAAAAGTGAGAGAGAATAATGCACAGGCAGGGGCAGCCGACGGCCAGCAACAAAATCTTTTAGCAGCTCTCGAAATTGAAGAGTGTGCTGGGGATTCTATGAATGCCCCAGGCTTTTTGGTGTGCACAGAGATTCTTGATAAGCAAAATAAGGATGAGGAATCCTATCCCTATCTTCGTTTATATAATGGCATTTTAGAAACTATTGCAAAGCCAGGACGTCGAAAACAAGGAGAGCATCCTGGTCACCGTTATTTCGTGTATCTGGTTCAAAAGCATCTAAAACATCACCATGTGGAAATGGTGGAAGGGTTGACTAAGCGAGGGTGGGGTACACAATACTTCCAGCAAGAGCCATTTGCCGATAGCCAGCTCGCCAATGCCAATCAAACTTTTGGGTGGAGCCTGGAAAAGGATCTTATGCTTCTTGAGAGTATTAAAACTGCCTTTGAAAAGTTTGGATTTTGGGATTTACCTGTATATAGAAGAATAACCCCTACGCTTAGCGCGAAGAATATGTTAAATCATCAATTCAGGGGTAGCATAAATGAAAAAGTAACATTTAGGGATGAAAATACAGAAATGCTGGCATTGCTTAGAAACGATGGATGTGGAGGCTACCTTGCAGTTTTTATTGGTATAAAAAGAGTCATACCCTGGAAACACATAGCAATAGGAATCCTGCAGCAATTTCCTGATAATGAGCAGGCCATCAAACTTGGAGAATTTGTTGGACTGACTAGTGACGAAATTATTTCCACTGATTTATCTGTATGTATTGCAAAAGAAAAAGGTTTGCATCCATACCTCAGGAATCTTTGCGAAAAAGCTGAAGTCAGCTTTGAGCATAGAGATAGTTTGAAGATAGCTGTTGAGAGAGGCCTCAGTGATTTTTCAGATAAATCTGATATTGGGACTGTAATGGTTGCATTAAAGATCTGGAGGGTTTTGAGCCAGTACGAGTCTCAGACAATTGGAGGCAAATCAACTTCTGTCGATAAAAAGCAGGCACTGCTTGCCACCCTCGCTAATAAAGACGTTGGAGGCTATCTGGGGCTGCTGGATAAAATGGTAAGGCTGAAACGCTATACTGAGGTTGGAAAGGTTCTTGCCGCTCTGCCCGATCCAGATATGTCTGATCGTATTGCTACCGCAGTTAACTTGCCAGGCCCTTATCATTTGTGGAATAAAGATAAACAGCCTCGCTCTACAGATGCTGCATCGCTGGCCCAACAGCTCAGCAGTATGTCTGTCAGTTCTTCTGTAAGTTCAACATCTACAGCATCAACAGGGGCGGCTGGCGGTGACGTTAGTACCGAAGAGTATATAAACGTGCAAACTGGAAAAAGTGATACCATTAGCCTTGGCTTCATCAAAAAAAATCCAGATGGTTCACCTATGTTGCTTCAAAGCCCTAGCGCCAAATCACGCAAATAGTGGTGTTGTAAGCCTGTAGAACTACAGGCTTCACCGGGCCATGGTTTTAATTTGGAATCAGCTTTACTGGTACGGTCTTATGAAAAGGTGTTTTGGCAATTTCATCAGCATGCAGGGAGTCTGTTAGCATGTTGATTGCAGGGCCGTTCTGCTTCCAGTCACCACTTTTATTCTGGTACTTCATACCATAACCATGGGGAAGGGTAACCATCCCTGGCTGTACGGTATCATCTACCTGTACGGTAACCTGAATGCGGGCTCTTCTTGATTGGCAAAACAGCAGGCTGCCATCCTGAACCTGCAGCTGTTCTGCATCTTGGGGGTGGATGCGCATCGTGCCCTCTTTATCTTTCTTGCGCCAGTCAGGGTTACGGTAAATCTGGTTGGCATTCCAGGAACGACGCTCTCCGGCCATCAGGGTAAAGGGATATTCATTATCCTGTTCCTGGTTAAGTTCGTCAGGAAGAGCCAGCAGCTGTTGAATCAACTCAGGAATAGCCAGATGAACCTTCCTGTCTTTGTGGCGAAGCAGCTTCCAGGTATCTGAATCGTGGGAGAAGGAGGCAATGGGAGCCGCTGATGGTGATTCAATAAACCGTTTAAAGAGCCTGTAGCCCAGCTCCAGCCCACTGCCTTTCAGGCCTGTTGCCCGTACTTGCGAGGGCCAGCGCTGCACAAAGAACTGACTGATGGCCCATACAATCGCGGCAGTCTCCATTCCTTTCGGCAGAGCCTTTCCCAGAGTGCTGTAAAGAATGGCGGAGGCATATGGAATCATTTTTGGTGAAGTTTTGAAGTAAGCTGCAATAGCCAGGGGGAAAACACGTGTTGCAGGATATTGTAAATAGAGCCGGGCGAGCTTCTCCAGCAGAGGGAAACGCTCGGGAACAGCGCCAAGGGCAACGCACATACGGCGATAGATTTCCGGCTCTGGCAGGGTATTTCCTTTTGCTTCAGTTACCGGCTTACGCAAATGGAAGAATGTTGTGGGTTTTCCCCTGAAATCATGGCTAAAGGTAAAGAAAGAGGCTTCAGCTTTTTCAAACTGGGATGGAGCTGGCAATACATAATCAGCCAGTTCTGCTGTCTCGGTGAAGGCCACATCAACAACCACCAGCAGATCCAATTTTTCAAAAGCTTCCCTGTAGGCATGGGTGTCGGCACCGGTCAGGGCCGGGTTGCCGCTGTCCACCCAGACTGCTCGGATTCTATCTGAATGATTATTGTTGATTTCAAGGGGGAGAACATTGGGAGGGAATATCTTTGAAATTGCCCGCGCTCCTGTCACCCTTGTAGTTAAACCACCCTCTTCCGGGTCGGGCGAATGTGCAATCAATGGTGCGAAAAGAGGAGCGAGAAAGTTACTCCCCTTCCGGTTGAAATTGCCGGTCAACAGATAGAGCAGTTTTTCAAGGTATGAATTCAGTGTGCTGTGCAGGCTTTGCTGAATGCCAAGGTCGGCACGAACCGTGGCTTTCTCTGCTTTGGCAAAACCATGGGCAACCTGTTCTGCCTGCTCAATATGAATACCGGCATGCTGGCAGTAGGCGTCAATATCTATCTTTTCAAAAACTTTTTTGACCTGCTGGTAGCCGGTAGTATGAAGCTGCAGAAACGCCTGGTCAGTCAGTCCGTCACGAATAATAATGGCGATAATAGCTGAAAGAAGAAATGCGTCCCGCCCCGGTTTTACCTGAAGATGAATGTCTGCCATTCCGGCGGTTTCAGAAACTCTGGGGTCCACCACAACCAGAGTTCGGTTGCTGTTTTTACGAATCTCATGTAGTACGGTACGGGTTTGGGGAAGACCATGGGCAATCCAGGGGTTGGCACCCAGCACAATAATATAATCAGCGTCGTCCATTCCTTCGGATACAAAACAGCTCTGGCGGCCAAACAGTTTGCCGTTTACCCAAAAGTCTCCGGTTTTTTCCTGAGCCAGGGCAGTATAAACATATTCAATATCCAGAGCTTCACGGAAAGCCGAGCTGTAAGCTCCTCCCAAATGGTTTCCCTGCCCGCCGCCTCCGTAATAAGCGATGGCTTGTCCGCCATGTTTCTTGTGAATACTTTTAAATTTCCCTGCAATTTCACTGATGGCCTGTTCCCAGCTGATTTTATCAAAGCTGCCATCGGGCTGTTTTTTGAGGGGGTGAGTCAGTCGGCCTTTGTGGTTCTGGTAATGATTCAGCTGCCCCGCTTTCTGGCAAAGATATCCCTGAGATGAACCATGGGCTTTATCACCACGGATTTTAAGAAACTGGCCATCTTTCTCCAAAACCTGAATGCCGCAGTTAACCGAGCAGAGCATGCAGGCTGAAGGTTTCCAGTTTTCTTTAGGGCAGGGCACTGTTATTTCTTTTGTCATTATCAGACTCCCTTGAAGCTGAAGGGGCATTTTAAATGAAATCGGGGCGTTTTGAGAGGAATTTCATAATGATAAATATTATGGGTAGTGGGTCAAATGTGTGTTTCATGCGTAAATATCCCTGCCGAATTTGATCTTGTTAATCAGCATTCCGATGACGATATTTTTGCAGGAGTAACGTTGTTCTCCACTCCGGCGGAGGCCTGATTTTTTGATGTTAGAGCTGGTGCAGCTTGTCCAGAAGTGGTTCTGTAACAATTTCTCTGCGGCAATTTCTGATAATCAACTGAGGTGGAATAACATGACGAACCGGCGTCTTCTGTGTACCGTTCAACATGGCTTCCAGACAATGAAAAGCCTTATCGGCCAGAGTATGGGCATCCTGACGAATGGAGATAACCGGGTTGACCAGAACTTCCAGCAGAGTGTGATCATCGAAGGTGCCGATTTTTAAACCCGCTGGAATTACACCCAACTTATCTTTCAAACACTGAAGTGTTCCTTCCAAAACCGGAATGGAATCAGTGACCAGTGTCTGATAGGTCAGGGTTGTACTCTGTATCAGTTTTGCCATCAGCTCATAGCTGTCTTCCCGCCAGCCTTTTTGAGCCCAGAGAATCTGATTTTCAGGCAAGGTAATGCCACTTTCCTGCAAGCCATCTTTAAAACCGGCAAGACGATCCTGAATAGTCGGCAGGTTCGCGTTACCACCCAGGAAGAAAATATTGGACGACAGGGTGGTTGAAGCCAGCGCCTGCCCCAGCAGACGACCGCCATGATAGTTATCTGTCATAACCAGTGGAATATTCTCCACCCGAAAATCACGGTCAATAAACAAAGTAGGGCAGCGACGTTTACTGGTGGCCAGCTTGTGCTGCTGTTCTTTGGAGACCGATGTCACCAGTAGGGCATCAACCCCCCGGGCCAGCAGGTTGTCGGTGACTTCCTGTTCGACCTGCTCATCATCATTTGAACAGACGGTAATTAACTGGAACTTATGTTCACGACACAGGCGCTCCAGTTCCTGCGCCAGGGTGGAGAAGAAGGGGTTGGTCAGCCGGGGAACCAGCAGGCCAATAGTATGGGTTTTCTGAAGCTTGAGACTGCGGGCTGTCTGGTTGATATAGTAGCCATGCTTATCAATAATGGCCTGAACCTTCAGCCGGGTTTTTTCACCAATACGGTACTTCTTATGCTGGCCGTTAATCACCAGCCTGACAGTGGTGACAGATACACCGGCAAGCTGTGCTATATCATGGATCGATTTAGCCATTCATCACCATACTGGGCTGGATATTAAACAATATGTGAATACAGCAGGTATTTTATTTCTGGGCGAGTGACCGCTCAATAGCGGGCAACAGGAAGAAATTTCCGCAAAAATGTAAAGCAGGAAACAATGAAACAACAAAGCTACCGTCTTCTGGCTCTGGATATGGATGGTACCCTCCTTAACAGCCAGCACCTGATCCTTGAAAGTTCTCTCAAAGCTCTGCAGAAAGCAAAAGAGAATGGCATCAAAATTGTGCTTGCGACCGGACGTCATCATCTCGCGGCACGGCCTTACCATGTTCAGCTCCAGTTGGATACGCCAATGATCTGCTGCAATGGCACATATTCCTTCGATATGGCTGAGCAGAAAGTGTTTAACGCCAACCCTCTCAGCCTTGAACAGGCCACGGCTATGCTGGATATTGGCGATGAACTGGGCATCAGTATGGCTCTCTATGTGCCAGATGCCATGACCATGGGTGAAATGATTCCTTACATTGGCAAAATGAAATCCTGGGCTGACTCTTTGCCTGAACATCTGCGGCCCGTTGTTCGTATCAATAATCTGCGTGAAGAGGCTGAAAACGCCAATCAAATCTTCAAAATTATTTACACGCATTCCGATCCGGATACTCTGCGTGAAGGTGTTCGTCGTGTGAACGATGTTGTTGCTGTCAGCAGTGAGTACTCATGGATCGACCGGGTGGATATCTGCAACAGTGGCAATACCAAGGGTAATTCGCTGCAGAAGATTGCAGATCTGTGTGGCATCGATATGAGCGAAGTCGTGGCTGTCGGTGATAACGAAAATGATATCAGTATGCTCAGGGCTGCTGGCCTTGGAGTGGCGATGAAAGGCCTGAGCTATGTTGAAAGTGAAGCTGATCTGGTGATCGGCACCAATGATGAGAACAGTATTGAACGGATTGTGGAAGAGTTCCTTCTGTAGTCTGCCAATACAAGCTGAGTGATAATGCAACTACTAGTCGATACACATAACCATACTACTGCCAGCGGACATGCCTACAGCACTGTCTGGGAAATTGCCAAAGTCGCAGCCCAGCGTGGCCTGAAAATGTTTGCCATGACGGACCACGCCCCGGCCATGCCGGGTTCTCCCCACGAGTGGTTCTTCGTCAATATGAAAGTGATCCCACGCTTTATTGAAGGGGTTGCTGTTCTGCGTGGAGCTGAAGCCAATATTCTGAATGAAGCTGGTGACATTGATCTGAACGATATGCACCTGCGGTCAATGGAGTGGGTGATTGGTAGTTTTCATGAACCTGTGTTTCCCCCTACCAGTAAAGACAGTCATACACGGGCACTGATGAATGCGATCAAGAATGGCAAGATCGATGCTATCGGCCACCCTGGTAACCCGAACTTTGACTTTGATTTTGAAGAAGTTATCAAAGCAGCCGCAGCCCATAATGTACTGATTGAGTTGAACGCATCATCGTTCAAACAGTCCCGTGTCGGCAGTGCTTCCCGATGTGAAGCTATTGCCGAGTGCGCCCGTGACTATGGTGCCTATATAACGACCGGCAGTGATTCCCATATCGCGTTTGATGTTGGTGCTCTGGAACCATGTTCCGATGTACTTGATAGGGTTGGTTTCCCGCAGGAGCGAGTAGTGACTTCTCACCCACAGCTGTTTATGGATTTTCTGAAGCAAAGAGGCAGAAAACCTCTTTTTGATAAAGAGCTGAAGCAACTTTTTAGTTGAGGTGCTGGATTGAGCTAATTGTGTTATGGCTGACCTGAAAAAATTCTGGCCAGCCATAGAATGACTTACTTCAGCAAACGCAGGGTAAAGGGAACCCTGAAAGGCTGGCCTTTGGACACTGCAACAGCACCCATAATACAGAACACCAGATTCAGTATTCCGATAACCGGGAACAGCAGGGCTCCAATAACAATAAAGGTGAGAATAAAAGCTGCTACCGTCGCAAGAAGAACTGTAATTGACCAGTTAAGAGCTTCTTTTGCCTGATCTGTAACGTACCCATCATCTTTTTTTAACAGGTACAGAATTAACCCTGGAATAAATCCGAAGAAGATTGTCCCGACCCAGCTTAACAGCGCCAGATTTTTGGAATCCTGGGGAATCTCTGCAGGAGGATTGGCAACATCCTGCTCAGCAATATTATTGTTCATTGTTTGACCGCTTTGTTCTTATTTTGTAAATCAAGCTGATCAATTTTACGCCTGAAAAGCTGCTCAGGTCAAAGAGCGAATTTTTACAGACTAATGGTGGGAACTGTCTTCCATTTCCCTGGCTTTAGATAATGCAGATGCGACCTGCCTTAGTATCAGTGTCTTCAATAATGGACTTGATGTTCATTTTGAGTTTATCTGTGAATGTGGATCTACCTGATCCCTCAGGGAGGTGAAAAATTAAGAGATAATTATATTTCAGGTGTGACATTCCTTATTTGAGATAGAGCATTTTCCAGAAAGTAAATCTCTGGGGTATCTCTTTGGCACAAAGGCCTGAGTCAGTTCTATATTTCATGCTTTCCTATGGTGTGGAATATACAAATGCCTCATTTTCAGCACTTTGACCAAGATACCGCTATTGCTCTGGCTTGCAGTGGTTCAGCCGTAGAGCATGATCGTTATGAGCTGCTGGCAGAACATATACGTGAAGCCCTTCCTGATTATCCGGTAAAAATATCCATCAATTCACGGGCTGTAATCAGAACTATGGCTGAAAAGGGTTCGGTGCAACTGAACCTTCCCCAGACCCTGGCAAACCTGGATATGGCCAGTTATCGTCGTGTCGTTGTGGTGTCCTGTTTTCTTTATCCAATTATGAGTACAGAGTAGCTCTCTATTAAGAGGAGTTATTAATAACTGTCGTTAAGAGTCTTCATTAATTCTGCAAATCCGGGCACTATCCTCACCAGGCTTTCAGGCCCGGATTGTCTTCTTCCATTGAAATCGAAATTTTGGTTTCGATTTATCAG
>NZ_JAMFLX010000030.1 GCF_023502345.1 Parendozoicomonas callyspongiae | reverse complement strand
GCCTTTCCACTTGATGATGTTAAGCTGGTTCCAGTTATTGCTATTGGAACGGCTGCTGTGTCGCACACCTTTTATTTCTACGATTACGAGACATTCGGGGTTGATCCTGCAAGGGACTGGCCTGCCCAGTTTGCCGGTATTCGTACAGATCCTGATTTCAAAGAAATCGAAGAACCTCTGGAGTTATTCTGCAAGCTTCCTGAGGATCAGCTGCCCCATCCGGAAGCCTGTCTGGTAACTGGATTGACTCCTCAAAAGGTTAATCAGAAAGGTATCTGTGAAGCAGGGTTTATCGGGCGTATTCATCAGGAGTTTGCCAGGCCCAATACTTGTGTTCTGGGTTACAACACACTTCGATTTGATGATGAGGTAACCCGTTACAGTCTCTACAGAAACTTCTTTGACCCTTACGCCAGAGAGTGGCAGAACGGTTGCAGTCGCTGGGATCTGATTGATGTCGTCAGGTTATGTGCTGCTCTGCGGCCGGAAGGGATTGTGTGGCCCAAGCGTGAAGATGGCAGCAACAGTTTTAAGCTGGAAGAGTTAACCCGGGCCAATGGTATTTCTCATGCTGATGCGCATGATGCAGTTTCTGATGTGCGCGCCACCATTGCCATGGCGAAGCTATGTCGTCAGGCGCAACCTGAGTTGTTTAATTTTGCTTTGCATCACAGAAAGAAAGCTGAGGTGGCGAAGCTGCTGAATATAAATATTGCGCGGCCACGTCCGGTTGTTCATG
The DNA here is from genome assembly GCF_023502345.1 of Parendozoicomonas callyspongiae. Classification (GTDB taxonomy): domain Bacteria; phylum Pseudomonadota; class Gammaproteobacteria; order Pseudomonadales; family Endozoicomonadaceae; genus Sansalvadorimonas; species Sansalvadorimonas callyspongiae. The sequence goes on along the minus strand of NZ_JAMFLX010000030.1, from coordinate 46,113 downwards.
TTTCGGGAATGTTTCCTGCCATACGCAATTGCCTGGCGGTTGTTGCTCCACTGGCTCCGCACCCAACCAACAATAATGGTGTATTGGTTTACGATCTTTCAGTTGATCCGGAGCCGCTGCTTTCCCTGACCGCTGAAGAAATTCATAAGCGAATCTACACATCAAACGAAGAGCTTGTGGCAGAAGGCAAAGAACGAATTCCGGTCAAGACTGTGCATATCAATAAGTGTCCGATAGTTGCTCCGCTGGGTGTTATCAAAGATGACTGGGAGCGACTGGAAATCAATCGCAGAGCCTGTGAACAGCATTACTCCCAGTTGTTTGATGACCGCGAGGCTTTGGCTCGTGTCAGGCAAAAGCTGCAGGATGTCTTTTCAAGGAATGATTTCCCGGTCAGTGATGATCCGGATCACCGTTTGTATGGTGGTTTTTTCCCGAACCAGGACAAGCCGCTTATTGAGCATGTGAGAAATACATCTCCAGAGCATCTGAGTGGCATGGTTCTGCCATTTAGCGATGATCGTCTAGAAGAGATGTTGTTCCGTTATCGTGCCAGAAACTGGCCGGAGCTACTGTCAGAAGAAGAGAAATGTCATTGGGGTCAGTTCCGCAGTCAGCGGTTGCGCCATGGATGTGGCGGAGATAGCTTGGACCTGCAGACCTATCATGCCCACCTTGAGCAGTTGCTGGGAGGGGAAGCTTCAGAAAGCCGCAGGCAGGTTCTAAGAGATCTTCAGGCTTACGGGCATTACCTGGAAGGACAGCTGTAAGCCTGTAATGTCAGTGTATCAGGATGCCAGTGCGGCAATATGCTGAGCCAGGCGTCCTGCAAATGACGGCTTCTCAATATAATCAATTGCTCCAGCCTGAATGGAAGCGACAGCGCCCATAAGATCCTGCTGCAGTCCCAGCACAATCACTGGAATCGTTGCATATGTACGGGTGATATCCGTAATACGCTTAACCATGCTCTGGGAGCTGTTTTCCTGGGACAGGATCAGGCAGCGGGGGGATCTGTTTGTCAGACTGGTTTGCAGCTCTTCCCAGGAACTGAAACAGTGCAGGTCAACCTCACCCTGTTCTTCGCAGAGCTGGTTCACGGAGTCCATTATGTCCTTGTCGTTTTCCAGCAGAAAAACGCAGGACTCTGCTTTAGTGCTCATGTGTAAATCTATCCCGAAGTCATCAGCGTAAAAATGTGATGCGTTAACGCTGAGTTTCTGTATTTTCTGGCTGTTTTCTCTACAAAACGCCTGAATTGTGCTTGAAATCAGAAAGCCATGGTTATCATAGGGGCGCTGAACCATTTCAAGCCATCGTTGCTTTTACCCAGCAGGATGTGAGATGTAACTAGCGGCTGGTACAGCTGTGCAGAAACTGAAAGGACTAAAGAGGGGAGAAATCCTCCGGCACCCGGGGTGGCACCGGAGAAGGGAAGAAGAAGTTCTTACTTGAAGCGGAAATCTTCTTTGATGTGTTCCTTAACCTGCATAACCTGACGAACCAGGTGTGCCAGAGACTTGGTACCCATCTTTTCCATTACGCGGGAACGGTGGATTTCAACGGTACGTTGGCTCAGGTTGATGTCGGCAGCAATGACCTTGTTGGCCTTACCTTCAACAACGTGATGCAGAACTTCGCGCTCACGATCGGTCAGGGTGGACAGGCGACGCAGGATTTCCTTGTGCTCGAGCAGTTCGGCGCGTTGCTGGGTATCCAGCTTCAGAGCGTCGTTGATCAGGTCCAGAAGTTCCTGGTCACGGAAAGGCTTCTGGATGAAGTTCATGGCACCATCCTTGATGGCTTGAACGGCCATAGGTACATCACCGTGACCGGTAATGAAGATGATAGGCAGGATACAGTGCATGTCGTTCAGCTTGCTTTGCAGCTCCAGACCGCTCATGCCCGGCATTCTGATATCCAGAACAATGCAGCCGGGTCTGTTTTCATCGTAGGCTTCCAGAAAATCTGCAGGAGAGGCAAAGACCTCAACCTTCTGACCTACGGAATTCATCAGCATTTTGAGAGAGTCGCGAACTGCTTCATCATCGTCGATGATAAATACAGTGGGTTCCTGGTGTTGCTGCATGATGGCTCCGATATGCTAACAGGCAAAAGTGCTGAAAATTAATTGTCAGATGGGATGATCATGAAATCAGTCGACAATGTGTGTTTTTTTGTGAGTACGTATGTGCACTCTTTACCTGAAACTCACGCTTGTCGAATCGATTAGGTCACCGTCCCTCTGTGCAAAGCTGTCAGTTTTATAGCTGCTGGTTCCAAAATCGGCAAACCACAAACAAGCGCTGCCTTGCCTACGGGAGCACTTACTTTCTGTCGAATTGTGGTTGATGACTTTGTTCTTAGTACAGAAAACCTGCCAACTGTATTCAGCGATATAGGACAAAGTTATCTTTTTCGTATATCGCCGGGTGCTACTGAGTTGATTGCTGATCAGTCCGCACATTTATCGTAAGCCTCACCCTGTTCGGTTGGTTGCCAGGGGAGGGATCCGTAGGGCGGCGATCTTATAGTGAAAGAATGTGTCTGGTTATCCGTAAAAGTACCGATTGTTGGAATTGCTCATACTGAGAGCGGAAAGGAGAAGATGGGCTGAAATTTTAGACTCTAGTTAACTTAATGCGTAGTTTTTGTTTTTCTGGATTACTCCTCCCCTCCCTGATCCTGTTTCATCTGTTGTACCCAGCGGAAGACTTCAGCAACCGGTGTGATCAGTTCACTGGGAATAAACGAACCCACTTCAGTCTGGCTGAACAGTGCATGGGCAAGAGGAACATTCTCCATAACCGGGATTTCATGGCGCTCGGCTACCTTGAGAATAAACTGCGCCTGGTTGCGCTTTCCGAGGCAGGTCACCATTGGCAGTGGTGTTAGGGCTTTGTCGTAGTGAAGGCCTACGGCGAGATGTGTCGGGTTCTTGATCACAACATCTGACTGGGAAACATTATCTTCCGAGTTAAGCAGCTCTTGATGCAGTTGCTTACGTTTACCCTTTATCTCAGGGTTACCTTCCATTTCCTTGTATTCCCGTTTGACCTCATCTTTGGTCATTTTCTGTTCTTTGGTGAACTGGTACTTTTCGAACATAAAGTCCGCAACTGAAATCACCATAAAAGCGACAATGGCGAACAGCATCAGCTTTTTCATCAGAGAACCCAAGACTGGCAAAATACAACTGGAACCACACCAGGGCAGGTTGATCAGCTCATTCAAGCTGTTACGAATCACGTAATAGACTACAAGGGAAAGAAACAGAATCTTGATTATTGATTTAACCAGTTCCACAACGTTCTTGATTGAAAAGATTTTCTTGGCACCCTGAATTGGGTTGATCTTTTTTATATCTGGTTTGATTGGTTCAAAAGCCAGCAGAAATCCGAACTGCACAACATTGCCGGCAACTGCTGCAAAAGCAGAGGCGACAACCAGCGGGGCTATCATTAGTATTGCTTTGGAAAGCAGGGCCCAGGTCACTATCTGCAAAGCCCGCTTGAACTCCATATTGTACACTTCCGCTGGGAACAGAAGGATCTCCTGGAACATCTGCAGGTACCAGTCACTCAAAGCCCAGATAATAACCACAACGGCAATGATGCCTGCAGTTGAGGATATTTCCTTGCTCTTGGCAACCTGGCCTTTCTTGCGGGCGTCGCGAAGTTTTTTGGGGGTGGGTTGTTCGGTCTTCTCACCACTCATTGCGCATGTTTCCCGGCTGCAATTATTTTAAATATTGACCAAGAATGGCCATCACGCTCGGGAACTGAGCGGCATTCTGCTTGCCAAGGGTCATGATGGTGGCAACGTAAAGAACCAGAATGGCTACCGCAACAGCAGATTTGATCGGCATAGCAAGAATAAACACATTCAATTGTGGAGCTGAGCGGCTGATCAAGGCAATTCCCCACTCGGTGATAAACATGCAAATGATAATGGGAGCCGCCAGCCAGACTGCCAGGGTAATAATCAAATCAAACTGACCAAGAAAAAACAGCACGGCTGATTGATTAACCTTGGGCCAGAATTCAAACACCGGCCAGGCTTCATAGCTGTGGAAAAGGCTACCCAGCATAATCAGGAAAATACCGCTCATCAGATAGAGCGTTGTGAATGTCTGGGCAAACATAATACCCATGGGAGACGACTCGGAACCGGACATGGCATTCATGCTGCTGGCCATGGAGGCACCACGCTGGTTATCGATAAAAAATCCGGCAGCTTCAACGGCCCAGAAGGGAATATTGATAATGAATCCAATAAACATACCGATCATGACTTCTTTCATGATCAGAGCAAACAACATTAACGTTCCAATGGAAGTTGCGGGCTCCTGGGATTCAACCAGGGGAAATAAAAACAAGGCCAGACACATCACAATGCCATTACGAATCATGGCACTGCCTGTTATCTGTTTATTCAGCATGGGAAGGGTATTGAATACAGCCGCCATACGAACCATGGTCAGGCTATGGATATAAAACCAGTCCTTAAGCTGTGTGACAATTTCCTCTGGCATGAATTCGCCTTAAATTTCCGGGATGTAATTCATAACCGCAAGAGCAAAGTTATAAACCTCTATCCCCATCCAGCGTGCAGTGGCAAATATGCTTATCACCACGGCGATCAATTTGAAGGCAAAGGGCAGAGTCTGTTCCTGTATCTGAGTCAGAGCCTGAATCAAGCTGACCAGTAGGCCAATACCTGCGGCAGCGATAATAGGCGGCATGGACAGCAGCAGGGTCAGCATCAGAGCCTTGGCTGTCATTGTCAGAACATCAGCTTCAACCATCGGTCAGTCCTCGCTACTGATAACTGAGCACGAGTCCGTGCACCAGTTTGGTCCAGCCATCGAGAAGCACGAACAGCAGCAGCTTGAAGGGCAGGGAGATGGTCATTGGCGACACCATCATCATACCCATGGCCAGAAGAATATTTGAAACAATCAAATCGATTATTATGAAAGGCAGATAAAGCAGGAATCCCACCTGAAAAGCTTTGGTCAACTCACCAAGAGCAAAAGCCGGAATCATGATCATAAGGCTGTCTACAGCCAGTTCTTCCTGATATTCAGGCGGCCAGAGTGCTCGGGCTGTTTTCAGGAAGAACTTTCGTTCACGTTCCGTGGTGTTTTTCGCCAGAAACTTTCGGTAGGGCTCTGCGCTGGCCTCAAACGCGAACTTCCAGGAGTCATCCTCCAGACTGATTTCCTGCTGACTCTGCTCCAGTGTCTTATAAGCTTCGATACCTATTGGAGCCATGATGTAGATGGTCAGGATAATGGCCAGGGAGTTCAGGGCCATATTGGGAGGAATCTGCTGCAGACCTGTGGCGTTGCGCAGGATACCAAACACCACAACAAGCTTCAGGAAGGATGTGCCCAGAACCGCAACAAACGGAATCAGAGACATCAATGCCAGAGGCAGTATAAGGTAAAATGGTGAGGAAATATCGAAATCCATATCCCTGGCCTTGTTTCCTTTCCCTGAACGGCAGAGCCGTTAAATAAGCCTGACTATACGTGCGCCCAGCTGGTTATTGATCTGAACCAGTTCACACTCTGCAAATGGTTTACCGTTGGCCTTCATGGTGACGGGGCTGGCTGTATCCCTGTTCAGCTCAAAGGTGTAACCAGGGCTCAGGCGGCCCATGTCCCCCACAGTGATTTCGTGATTGCCAATATCAAACATCAGCTTAACCGGAAGACCTTGAATATCCGCATGAGTTACCTGCTGGCTTGGGGCCTGAGCCTGTGGTGCCTGTGCAGGTGCGGCTGCAGCCTGCTGAGGCGCTTCTGGTTGTGCTGCAGGAGCTGCCTGGGCCTGAGGGATTTCATCCAGATCATCATCAAAGTCATCTCCCAGATCCAGGTCGTCATCCAGGTCGAAATCATCGAAGTCGTCATCACTCATGGTATTTTTCACCTGTTGTTCCAGAGTTATCCGGTTTCCATCGAGTCGGCCCAGAAAACCCGAGCTGGCAGACATTCGCAGGAAGACATGTTGCCGGTCCTTATGCCAGCAGCGGTCGAAGAGAACTATGTCTCCGGTTGACATGCGAGCCAGCCGGGTATCAGCAATCTTGGTGTAACCCACTTCCACAGGCAAAGGCATGAGCAAGTCAGCGGGAGGTGCTGGTTCTGCCGTTGTGGCCAGGTTGTGAAGAAGAGTTGTCAGCTGGTCATTAAGAATCAGCAAACCATTTGAGGTGCGGTTGCCCAGCTGTATGGCAATACCCAGTGCAGGTGTTCCATCAGGAAGATGTTCGCAGCGTGAGATTTTACTGAGACGGACATCTTTCTGAATCAGTGAGCGAAGGTCTCCCAGCAGTCTGTCGACGACCATACTTGCACATCCCATGCGCAACTCGTCGGGCAGCTGCTCAAGAAGATCTGCCATGGGAGAACCACCTACCGCCATTTCTGCAAAAAGATCACGGGAGACCTGGATTCGAACCGGAAGCCCATCGACCTCCAGAGTGAATTGAAGATCAAACTGGCGGGTAGTTGTGATGGGATAAAGTGATATCTGGCAGGTTGAACTGCCAAGTTGTGTCTGAAGCTGGCCACTTAGTCCGCACACCAGGTTATTCAGCAACACCTGCTGGTGGGGGAGTTGTGAGTAGGTCAGTGGCCGAATCGACATGGTTCAGGTTATTCCTGTCTATTATGGAAATGCCAAGGCATTTTCATTTTTTGGGATGGGCATTTTACCCGCAGGGCACATGGCCCGCTCATGGCTGTTTGTCCTTGTCGTCTTCATCCTCGAATGCATACTGTTCTCTGGAGCGACCATCTCCGGTATCCTGGTCTGCTCCACCTCCCTGCATTTTGATATCGACTGAAATATCACCACCAATTTTGCGATTCAGGGTATCCATCAGTGCCTGCTCGCCCTTATTGAGAAAGTTAAAGGAATCAGCTGATGTTGTGGTGAACTCAATATTTAATTTCCCAGTGGCGTCCTTGCGAATCATGACTTCAGTGCCAGGCAGCACGCTGTTATTGAAGTCGACTTTGACCGCTTTAACGTCCTGGGCGTTACTGACCATGATCTTGTCGGCAATCTTATCGATCTTGTCGATCATGGCCTTGTTCTCAACGCCCTGTACTTCGGCAGCCTTGCCCATGCGGGCATCCATGGCTTTGCCAGCTTCGCCACCAAAGGCACCATCCTCACGGGAATCTTTTTTCTTGGAGTGGGCCTTGCGGAACAGGTCTTCGAGACCGTCTTCCTTCTTCTCACCCTTTGCGCCCTTATCTTTCTTTTCCAGAGCTTTATCAAACTCGCCTTTGCTGCCTTCAGCCTCTTTGGAATTTTTAGCCTCTGGCCTGTTGTTTTCGGTAGGGCCGGAAGACTGGACGCCACCGGCGGAAGGTCCCTGGATGCTCATGGTGATATCCTTTCACTCTTTGTTTATCAAGGAAATGCCCCGCATTCTACGTGTATGGAGTTGGCATTTCCCGCTCATGGCTGCTCGGCTCAGAAACGGTTTCTGGGGGTAAACTCTTCCAGCTCCAGTTCTTCCAGCCGGGCCTTTTCCTTGGCCTCTTCCTTGTCCAGTGCATCGGTAAATTCTTTGAACTTCTGCACAGCCTGTGTTGCCAGAACGTGTTTCTGGCGGGCTTCTTCCAGTTGCTGGCGGCTTTCCTCAAGGTGTTTCTCTGCGTCCTTGATGGCTTCTTCCAGTACCAGATCTTTCTCCCTCAGTTTGGCGACTTTCTGCTTAAGAATGTCAAGATCAAACTGTTTTACGGAGGTGTTCATAATATTATCGTAGAGTCTTTGTTCTTCTTTATGACGCCAGGCTTTGTATTCTTCGAGATTTCTCTTTTTATCCTCGACGTCTTTGACTGCGATTTCGACCCGGTACTTGCACTTGCGGACTTCTTCTTCAGCGGATTTTTCCCGAATCCGCTTGATGCGCAGCAGGTCATGCAGCATGGGCGTTCAACCCGCTACCTGACCAGCTGATGTAATTGCTGGACTGAGGTATCGAATGGTGACAGTTCATCGGTACGCTGTTTCAGGAAGTTGCGGATATGTTCAATCTTGGCCAGCGCTTCATCTGCCAGGGCATCAGCACCCTGCTTGTATTCACCGACTTTTACCAGCAGCTCGATCTCTTCGAACTTGGCCATCAGCTCCCGCACCCGGCCTGCTGAGGCAATATGGTCTTTATCCACGATATTGTTCATAACCCGGCTGGTACTGGCGAGAACATCGATAGCCGGATAGTGGTTGGCCGCTGCTAACTTTCGGGACAGGATAATATGTCCATCAAGAATGGATCGGGTTTCGTCAGCCACCGGTTCAGTCATATCGTCACCTTCCACCAGAACTGTGTAGAGTGCGGTAATTGAACCTTTATCTGACATACCTGCCCGTTCCATTAACTTTGGCAGCGTAGCGAAAACAGAAGGCGGGAATCCTCGGCGGGTTGGTGGTTCACCAGCTGCCAGACCAATTTCCCGCTGTGCACGAGCGAAACGGGTAACAGAGTCCATCAGCAAAAGAACCCGCTTGCCCTGATCCCTGAAGTACTCGGCAACGGCTGTTGCTGTATATGCAGCCTTGGCCCGCTCCATCGAGGATTTATCTGAGGTGGCAACGATGGTAACTGACTTCTTGATACCTTCCGGTCCCAGGTCATGTTCAAGGAATTCCCGTAGTTCCCGTCCCCGTTCACCGATCAGTGCCAGAACGGTCACATCAACTTCAGCACCTTTGACCAGCATGGAGAGCAGGGTTGACTTACCACCACCGGCTGCCGCGAAAATACCCATCCGCTGGCCTTCACCACAGGTCAGGACACCATCGAGGACTCTAAGGCCAAGGGGAAGTGGTTTATCAATAATCTTACGGGTTAAAGGGTCGGGAGCATTGGCATAAACGGGATACCAGGCCTCAGGTCTGATTTCTTCGTCTGGATCCTGATGCAGGGGGCGACCCATACCATCCAGAACACGTCCTAATAAATGATGACCGACGGCGACATGATGGACTCTGCCGGTCGGGATAACTTCTGTATTGGAAGAGATGCCCAGCATATCACCGAGTGGAGTGAGAACCGCGTCGTAGCCTTCAAAGCCCACCACTTCGGCGTAGTTCATATCATCTTCGCCGGGGGTATAGAGTTCACACAGTTCCCCGATTTTTACGCCGGGTACTGCGGCTTTGATAATCATCCCCTGAACTTCAGTCACTCGACCGCGGATATCAACCAGTCGACTGCCATCTACAGCGTTTTGCAGGGCCTCTGTCAGATAATCGAGTGCATCACTGTCGCTCAAGGTCAACTCCTTTGACCATTTTTCCCCTTGCTCAAAACCAGTATAGGGTCTTTAAAAAAAACGCCCCGTTAGGAGCGCTATGAGTGGGGGGATTAATTCTTTTTTGATTCTGTCTGGTTGTTTTTGTCTTGGCAGAACCCGATTTAAGCGATCCGGCTTAAACCATAATTCCCATATCGCCGCCAGGTTGTCCTGGAGGAGGTGTGTTTGGTTGGTTGCCGCCACCAGCACCGGAAGCGCCGCCGCCAGGGCCCTGAGGTGCTGCGCCATCTCCCTGCGTGTTATTGGCTTCCTGAACCACCCATTCCAGAGTATTCACAAATTTCTCCAGATTGGATTCAAAGGAGCCGTAATCAATAGAAGCAGGCATGGAGCGGATCAGCAGGGTTTCGGTCTTGTCATGGTTAAGAGCCATGTAGGCCCCCTGCATGCTGTGATGCTGCAGGTTTAAAAAGAGCAGTTTCTCAAGGAGGTCACGCTTCTCTTCACACTGAGCATGAGCTTCAACCGGTTTTACGGCAGAAACGAAAACCAAGGCTTCATCTTCTTCCAGATACTCCATGTTTACGATCAGAGTATCGTCGAAGCAGAGGCCGCAGGCACCGTGTTCATTAAGCTTCAGCTCCCCCAGGCCAATGCCTTCAGCGAAGCGTTGCAGGTTTTCTTCGACATTTTGCCGATGGGACATGAGTGTAATCCTCCCTGATTATCTTTATGCCCGTCTCCTGATCAGCAGCATGATTCAAAATCATCAAAATGCGCTTCAGGGATGAACTTAGTAAAAGTTAAGCATAAAAAAGAAGAAGGAAACCGGTTCTTACAGTTGATTGTTTTGTTGAAGGCAAAAATGACAATTTTTTGATTGAGGTCTGGGTGGTGTCTGATGTTTGCAAATATCTGGTCATAACAATGTCAGAGTGAGGTCTTGCATAGGTAGTCACACTACAAAATATGCTTCGAGTCAGTTGATGTTCGAACTCTCTTTGGTAAGGTCGGGTGCTATATGTAATGCCACTCGCTTAAGAGCGACTGGCTCTCTTATTCAAGGGATATTTCACGGCTTTTCTCATAATCACCCTTGGGTATGCCCCCTTGCGTCTCTCAGGCAATATCAATCGCTTTCCCTGTGACCTCAAATTGGCAGGTTTTTTGGTTATCGTTCCAGGGATCGCTCAGAACAACATAGGAACTCATCCAGTATCAGGGTAAAAGCGGCCAGAAAACTGATCCTCAACGGCTTCCAGCCCCCGAGTCAGAAAAACCGCCGATACCCCAGCATCCTTCTGGATGCCGAAGGTTAGTTCTATTGTGCATTTTCTGCGGCTGTAGGTATCCCGTCCTTCTTGTGTCTGCAAACACCAACGTATCTATTCCAGAGCACTAGCCTTGTCACCCATGTACAGAACCGTTAACAAAAAATGAAATAACAACACTGTATATGAACGACCTCTCAACAGCTTTGTCTGTAACTCCATAGGATAATCGAAAAGAGGAAATAGACTTATGGAAGCTACAGCTTCAACAGGATATGGCGCTACCGGAGTAACACCCGCACCTCCCCAGAATGGCCATGAAAATCGACAAAGATTTGTTAGCACCAAAATAGTCGAGATAGGATCAACAACACCACCAAATTTACTAGCGAACGATCAAGTCCCCATAACAGAGAGACAGGTGGAAGATGCGCCAACAGCTAGAGCTACCAATCTTGGGAGCCCCCCGTCTTTAAAAACAAATGAAACGGACACTGGTACTGTGGAAGCGCCAAGCCCGACAGGAAGCAAAGAAAAAACACTGGAAGAGCATTCGGAGGCGCTGAAACTCACTCCTCTGGCCGATTTTCAAACACCGGAGGACAGAGACCACAATAGATATAGCTTTTGCTCCTATGTCAGCAAAACAGATTACCTTTCTCTGGAGACGAATACCAAAAACGTAATCGCGTCATTAAAAGAAAAAGAGGATGATAAACAAGGAAGTAAGGATAAGGATATCCAAAAGGCGAATATTGAAAGGCTGTGTAATAACGAAAATACAATTCTGGTGATCCAGATAAATGGCATGTCCTGTACCGTAACCTCTAGTTCAAAAGTCAATGACGGAGAGATTATTCTCCACCCCATGCATCGGGATGACCTTGAAAAGAAACAAGGTGAATCACTCAATGGCACCATTACTGTTCAGACAGTAGACGAGTGCCCAGTTATGACTGCAGCTACCAGGGTTGATATTGACCTACCTGATGGATCCTCTCCGGTTTCTATTGATGAAACAATCCTGCGTAATATAGGCATGAGGATGTTTGCGCACACGCCCGTTATACAGGGGCGCAATTATGAGACCAACTATATTGTCTCAGAGCCACAATCATGTGCCGTCGGAAGTGAAGCGTCTGATCCTCCCCGAAGACTAATACTTCGTTTTTTCAGATCATTGCAAAATTCGAAGAATATCACAGCAGGCACACCGTTTTTCCTGGGGCCACAAGTTGCTTTCAATGTTGCTTCTGGGAAGGAACACATAATTACTCTTTCAAATGAAGAAATTCCGTCTCTGAGTAATACTCATATAAAGTCGAGTTATTGTGGTAGGGCGCACAACTGTCTCCTGATACATCCGGAACAATACGCACACCTGAGTGATGGCTCTGATAGCAGGGCAACACTGGTGACTGTCAATGGGGAATATTATTGCGCGATGCCCCGATTAGATTGTAAATATGAGGCTGGCCAATGGAAGAAGCCAGAAAAAATAGGGGAGGTTCATGTTTCGACAACGACCTTCCCGAATCATCTTTCCGGCAAGGCCTGCATCAAAAAAGCCGCTACCGATACGCAGCTTCCCATAGCAAATTCCATAGAAGTGCTCGTTAGCAGAACCTCGATTACCTCCGGACGAGGATTCTGGAAAAAAACAGATATAGAAGCTATGGTTCGCAACTCTCTTCGGTACTTTCCGGCGGAAAATGGGCGGAAATTTGATGTTTACCCTCTTCCAGAGAATGGTATCGATTCAGGTAGATATTACCCCTTGGAAGGAGAGGTTCTGTCTGTCACAGGTGAAAGCAACAGTGGGGAGTCATCACTACCATTTTGGGTAGAAAAGAGCACCCGGATTGAGCTGGAAATCAATGATCCAAGTATTACACGTCAGAGTCACCCCGATTGCCCCGAACGCTGGGACGAACGAGTCAAGCAGGTTGTTGGCGGAGCCGAAGCAGCCATTGACCTCATTAAAACCGACTTACTTGATGACTGGCTATCTTACCACGACTTCAATACTTCAATGGATAGAAAATCCAAAGGCTGTGTTATCCATGGCCCTCCAGGCACCGGAAAGACTCTTCTGGTACAGACTGTCCTCCATGAATGGGTCAAATCTGGCTATATCAAAAGAGAGCATATCACCGTAACAAATGGAGCCGAGCTCCTGAAACACAAACCGGGAGAGAGCGTAAATGAACTCCATCGTCTTTTTAGAAAACCGAAAGAGGACTTTAAAAAAAACAATAAGAAAGCTGACCTTCATGTTCTTCATATTGATGAGGCTGAGGGATTTCTCAGGCGTAAAAGTAATGACCACACTACCCTTACGTCCGAGTCTGCCGTCAATACCTTCCTCAGCTTGCTTGATGGCGAAGAACGTCTGTCCAATGTGATGGTATTCGTTACAACAAACCATATTAATGTCATTGAGCCTGCCATACTGAGATCCGGTCGATTAGGGTTACACATCCCAATGACTTACCCTACACCAGATGAACAAAAAAACATCCTGCGCATCCAATTAGGGAGCTTGGCCAATCAGGGCTGGAGAACGGGTGGCTGCGATCTGGATAAAGTTGTTCAACAGACCGGCCAAAAGACAGGGGCTGACCTTGGCGCACTTGTGAACAAAGCAGTCAGGATATCAGTACAGAAATCAGAAGAGTCCAGATCGATAGCAACAGAACACCTGAAAGAGGCCCTCTTCAATGAAGTGGAAAGCCAAACATTCCAAAAACAAGCAGTGGCACAAATTCCGTTAAAATTCCGTCAAAAGCAGCAATATTTTAGCGATGGGCAAAAGAACGCCATCGCCGAAATAACACGCTTGACCAACGCTGCCTTATCGAAGCCCCTCTCTCTTGTTGTCTATCTTCACGGAATAGCAGCATCGGGAAAGTCAACCGTATTGCACGAAGTGATACGTCAATCCCCAGGGTATGAATACTACAATGTAGCCTCTGACAAGGATGGGGGAGGTCTTATAGATGACATGCACAGCGCAACCACTGTCGCCCGTAAAAAAAACAGTTCATTATTATGTCTCGACGGTATTGAGGCATTCCTCAGTGAAGACAATGCCCCCAATGCTGCTCATAAATCCACTGATGTTGTCAATAAGTGGAGACAGGCAACTGCAAGGCCCGCAAGTACGAATGTCCTGCTGATTTCTACCCAGGAAGAGTATGGTAGGTTCGATGATACATTGGGGTTGTATGGAATGCGGCGTCATGTAGGACTCCCTGAATATCTGACTGATGAAGATATAAATTCAATGCTGGAAACGAACTACAAGGTCAGCAGCTCAAAACTGAAGAAAGCTATCATCAAGGGTGTATCTAAATATCAGCCCCTGACATTCGATAAATTTCACCAGCTGGTCTCTGCCGGGTTGGATGAAGAGACAATGAAGTGGGATGGCGGACTAATAAAGGGGGTACACTTTTATGTTCCAAACAAATCTGAAACTGGAAATTTATACACTTGACCCCTGTAAACCCTCCCTGATGGGAGCCACCATAACATTCACTCCACCAGGTAGAATGCTCCTCCCATTTCAGCTATTTTGCACCTAAATGGGGGGGCAAACACCTCACTCAACTTATTGTCACTAAGGCTTCTTTTTCTTCAGGTATCCCTCCTCTACACATATCAGTGATATAATTCGCGCCCGTTTTCCCCCACCAGAATATCCCTATGTCAGAACTCCACGTAAAAATCGGTCACTGGAACAAGCTCAAGGTTATCCGCGAGAAAGATTTTGGTGTATTTCTGGAAGGCGGACAGTACGTCGATATTCTGCTTCCCAAACGTTACGTGCCAGAAAACACCGAGATTGGTGATGAGTTGGACGTGTTTATCTATCTCGATTCCAACGACGATGTTATCGCGACGACAGAGAAGCCCTATGCCCAGATGGGTGAATTTGCTTATCTGAAGGCGAAAGACGTAAACCGCATTGGTGCATTCCTGGACTGGGGACTTTCCAAAGATCTGCTGGTTCCCTTCTGTGAGCAGAAGCAGCGGATGCAGGCTGGTCATGCCTACATTGTTTATATCTATCAGGAAAATCGTGAATGGCGGATAGTTGCCTCATCCAAAATTGACAAATTCCTGAGCAATAAGCCACCACGTTACAAGAAAGGTCAGGAGGTAGATCTGCTGATCTGTGAAAAAACCGATATCGGATTTATGGCCATCATCAATGGTCTGCATCAGGGTGTGATTTTCAAGAATGATATCCACCAGCCTATTCGTACCGGTATGAAGATAACCGGCTATATCAAACGCATACGCCCGGATCAGAAAATTGACCTGTATCTGCAGCGTCCGGAAACCCAGCGCGATGATCTGGGTGACCAGATTATTGCAAAGCTGGAACAGAACGATGGATTCCTGCCCTTGCACGACAAGAGCGAACCGGAACTTATCAAACAATACTTCCCAGCCAGTAAGCGTGTTTTCAAAATGGCTATCGGTGGCCTGTATAAAGACCGTAAGATAACCATTGAATCCGATGGCATTCGCCTGATCACTGAAAGTGAATAATCTCTGGATATTGGAGAAGAGTACCGATGCATCCAATGAATGTTGTTAAAGCCTTTCTGCCAGCACTATTCGCTTGCCTGCTGAGCGTGACAGCCTGGGCTGAGGCGTCTGCTGTTAAACCAGTCAAGGAGCAAACACCTGCTGCGACCAAAGTCCTGATGGAAACCAGCAAGGGCACAATTACTCTTGAGCTGAATGATGAAAAAGCGCCTGTGACTGTGGCGAACTTTATCAAGTATGCCAATGAAGGGACTTACAATAATACGATCTTCCACCGTGTAATTAACGGTTTTATGGTCCAGGGTGGTGGCTTTGACGTGGATATGGACAAGAAGCCCACCAACGCTCCAATCCGTAACGAATCAACCAATGGTCTGGGCAATAAGCGCGGCACTATTGCCATGGCAAGAACCAATGATCCAGACAGTGCTACCAATCAGTTCTTTATCAATCTTGTTGATAATGATTTCCTTGATGGCAGTAAATCCAAGCCCGGTTATGCCGTATTCGGTAAAGTCACCAGTGGTATGAATGTTGTTGATGACATTGCCAAAGTGAAGACTGGTCGAAAGAGCTATTACAGTGATGTGCCTGTTGAACCCGTTATTATCAAGAAGGTAACTTTGCCAGCACGCACCATAGCACCATATTGAGTCCGGTTCAGACTGGTCTATTCAGCTGGAGAAAGCTTCCAAGTAAAAAATAAAAGTAGTTAGGCTCTGTTGACGTAAGAAAGCGTATAAACCATTCCCGTTTATACGCTTTCTTTAAATTCTGAATTATTTTCCAGCGATGAATCGAGTTTCACCGGGTACTGGCGGGTAAGGATAAAGGCTGAGCAACGTTTCTGAACGACCATTGTCCAGTACCTCTCTGGCATGGTTACGCCTGAGCTGCCTAGGTTCAGCCACGCCACAGGAGTGCGCAATCAACTCGACATCATGAACCAGATTATCGTGATAACTCGCTACACGTCGCGCCTTATCTTCCGGTACCAGTCCTCGCTGTAAACGTCTGTTATGGGTTGTGATACCGGTTGGGCAGGTGTTCTTATTGCATTGCAAAGCCTGAATACACCCCAGGGCAAACATATAACCTCGGGCTGAGACACAAAAATCGGCACCCATGCACAGCGCCCAGGCAACATCAGAAGGGTTTATCATCTTGCCGGAGCAGATAACCCTGACCCGTTCCCTTAAACCACGCTCAATCAGCAGATTTACAACCCAGGGAAGACTCTCCCGCAGGGAAAGTCCAACATCATCCATCAGCGCCATGGGAGCAGCTCCGGTCCCGCCATCACAGCTGTCTATGGTCATAAAGTCCGGAGCAGACTGAGCACCTCTCTTGGCTATCTCGGCACAAAGATCCAGTAACCACTGCTGACTGCCAAGCACAAACTTAATACCGGTGGGTTTCCCGGTCACGTTGCGGATACGCTCAATCATATCCAGCAGATCACCCACATTATCAATATCAGGGTGCCGGTTGGGGCTGATGGAATCCTCTCCCTCCTGAATCAGGCGAATACGGGCAATCTCAGGTGTGACTTTCGCCGCAGGGAGGATACCGCCCTTGCCGGGTTTAGCCCCCTGGCTGAGCTTGATCTCAAACATCCGGATCTGCTCATGGGCTGCGACTTCTTTCAGCCGGGCATCATCCAGCTTACCCTCAGGGCATCGGACACCATATTTGGCTGTACCGATCTGGTAGATCAGATCACAGCCACTCTCAAGATGGTAGGGTGAAACCCCACCTTCCCCGGTGTTCATCCAGCAGCTGGCTTTGGCAGCTCCCTGAGACAACGCCCGCACGGCAGGTATAGAAAGGGCACCAAAGCTCATACCGGAGATATTGAACAAAGAGCCCGGTCGATAGGGAGAACGGGTACCGGGACCGATAAGAACACAGGGTGTCTCACGGGCTTCATCATCCAGCGTTGGACTGAAGCAGTTAAGAAACAGGATTGAGCCACGCTCTTTGACCGGTTTACTGGAGCCAAAAGCCACGGTGCGATCGACATTCTTTGCCGCTCGGTAGACCCACGCCCGCTGGGCACGGTTAAAAGGCATCTCCTCCCGATCCCCGGCAAAGAAATACTGGCGGAAGAACTCCCCCACATGCTCAAAGAAATATCGGAAACGGCCAATAACCGGGTAGTTGCGGCGAACAGTGTGGCTGGTCTGGTTTTTATCAACCACATACATGATAACGACCCAGAGAGCACCACAGCCAAGAGCCAGAATGAATAAAGATGCCAGAATCTGCATGGACAGAGTCAGGAACTGGACATACTCGTGGGAAAAGATGGCATTGATATCCATGGAAACAATCCGGGTAAAGGGCTCTTCCGGATTGTCGGCATCAGGCGTGAACTCTGTAGATCAGGCGGTCTGGGTGGGGCGTTTTCCAAAAACATTAAGGCTTCTGTAGAAATCCTGGATTGTCACAAGATCGGCCTCATAGTCACCAGTTGGATAAAACAGCTTCTGGATACCTCCCTTCTTGGTTTTAAAATCCATAAAACCAAGGGCAATCGGAACATTGGCACCACTGGCAACATGGTAAAAGCCACTTTTCCACTGCTGGACTTTCTTGCGGGTACCTTCAGGAGGAATCGTCACAATTAATTCTTTGCAGCGATTAAACTCTTCCACCAGCTGCTGAACCATGCCATTGCTTTTACTGCGGTCAACCGGAATACCACCCAGGTATTTCATGATCGGCCCCATCGGCCCTTTGAACAGCGAAGCCTTACCCATCCAGTGTGCCTGAATACCGAGTTTGAAAAACATGGCGAGAGTAACGGGAAAGTCCCAGTTACTGGTATGGGGAACTGCAATCAATACATACTTCCTGGCATCAGGAGCCTGCCCCTCAACTTTCCAGCCAGTCAGCTTCAGACCAATCCAACTCAGCCACTTGAAGAAATGCCTGACAACCGGCGTATTGAAAACAGTACGATTCATTGTGATTTATTATCCGGGACATGTAATCAGAAGCTTGCATTGTACCTGTGACAGCAACATTACAACCCGTAATTTTTTGTAACGACGATTAAATTTTGCTCACTCTAAAATTTCAGTTCATTGACACTCCGGAAGCCAGCCCTGCCGGTACTCCGGCATAAACCCGTTCTCCCAAAGTTAATGCCTGAAAGCGAAGATCATTCCGGCGAATCTGAATAAGCCTACTGAGCTGCTGCCTTTCTTTGCAGTTATCACACTCGCTCATAATGTTTGTTTGAAGAACAAGCAAATCATGATGATCACCAAGGCATTCGGTTAACTGCTCAAGGGTGCCAAGATCTGGTTGGTGTCCGATGCTCAAGTACTCATGCAACAACTGGCTTTGATAGAGATAATCCTTGGTTCTTTTTCTCCAGGAATGAAACCTGTTATCGGTTGGTTTTTTCCAGACCTTTCTCATTGCTTCAAATCCAGAGCAATAACTCTGTGAGTAACCCTCCAGAAGCAATCGACAGCTACTGCCATCAAGAGGCCATCGTCCTGTTCTTGATGAATAATTCTCCAGTTCTACCCTAAGCAACTGAATCATTCTCAGTTGCCGCTGCATCTGGTGGTGAAGGCTTTCTCTTTTGAACGTCAGATGCCGCTTAATAATCTGCCGGGAATCAAGCAAAGAGAAATCTGGATTTTCCCGCCAAAGCATTTCATAAGTCTCAATAACAACATCAGCGTCTCTCATCACGGAAAGCTGGCGACCGGCATCACGAAACCAGTCAACCTCCTGCTCGAATCTTCCCTCAGCAAAACAATGACGTATCAGGCGAATAACGCTTCGAATCTTTTTAAAGCTTTTGCGGGCTGTGTGAATACCTTCAGGGTTTACAACTTCCAATGCCATGGCAGCTTTGGCAGATTGCTCTGCAATCACGCGCCGAACCGCTGCCGAAATTGTTTCCGTCAGTTCAAAACAGAAAGCCATACTGACACCTCACACAGCAGTATTTAGTGTGAACGTCCGTGTAAACATGCGGTTGGTATTTTACCAGTATCGCTTCTGTCGGAATGACCCGTTCCGCAGTCTTTTGCGCATTAGTTGTTTGACTGATGTGTTACCAGAAATGTTTCAAACAGTAACACTTCCCTTTGTCACAGAACAGTCATAGTCATGTCACAACCACCAACAATAATGGCTCTTTCCAGATAAATAGCTCTGGCATCAGGGCTACAAAAAATTGGCATGAAGCATGCTCATTTGAACTAACTCCGGTAGCCGTCATAGCGTTGCCTTCGGTCAACAAAAACACCCACCGGAAGGGATATGCTGCACATGTTATTCGGGATACCACACATCTGATTCGGCACTTACGCAGCTGACTAATGGACTACTGCCCTGGAGCAGTCATGAGCAAACCAGAACTGAGTCACATGATCGCTTACCTGAAGCGGTTAGGCGTAAATATTTCAAGCCCCGATCCCAAGCGCATCGAGGCAGAGTATTTCCGCAAGATCTACAACGTTATGCCAAGGGAACAGGCACTGGAACAGTTAGCAAATTCCAAGAAGCGCCCGAGAAAGGTTAATCACAGCCATGTGACCTGACATAACCAATGCAGGTACAAACTCCCGAATCAAAAAAGCCGCTATATCACTAAGCGGCTTATTCATCCCTGTTTTTGACGCTTTCCGTATATCTCCTACTCTTTACAAAGGTTCGGCATTCTTCCGGCGCCCCCCTGGAAAATGATTCAGCATTGTCTCTATCAGCCGAAATCACTATCTCAGCCCATACACGGATGTAATTTCATGAAGCGTTTTCTGTTTGCCCTTCTCGCATGCTCAGGAACAGCTCTGGCCAGCAGCGAGCAATGTCAGTCCCTGTTCTCATCCAAGAAACATGCCGATGCCCTGATTCAGTGCCATCAGGCTGCCAAGTCTGGTGATTCCCAGGCTGCCTGGCTGATGGGCCAGATGAACAGCCAGGGTCTGGGCACAACAAAGAACGAAACCAAAGCCATCGACTGGTTCCGTATGGCAGCCGATAGTGGCCATACCGATGCCCAGTACAATCTGGCCGTGATGCTGGATATGGGTAACGGTATTACTGAAGACAATGCCAAAGCGGTTCACTGGTACAGCAAGGCTGCCGAGCAGGATCATGTTCACGCGCAACACAATCTGGCCCTGATGTATGCCCACGGTGAAGGTGTTGAGCAGAATTACAAAACGGCCCTGAGGTGGACACGGGAAGCAGCTGAGAATGGGCTGGCTGAGTCCCAGTATCTTATGGGTCAGATGTACCGCGGCAATGGTGAGCTGGTTAAGAATGACCCTGCCGTTGCTCTCGACTGGTTCAAAAGAGCAGCCGAACAGGGACATATGAAGTCACAGGTTATTCTGGGTGTGTCCTATGCCAAGGGTATTGGCGCAGAAGCCAATCCTGATATCGCCATGGACTGGTCCCGCCGAGCTGCTTTCCAGGGCAGCCCACAGGCTCAGTTCCTGCTGGGTGTACTTCATGCCCGTTACAGTGAAGATAATCAAGATCTGCAACAGGCCGTAGCCTGGCTCACAGTCGCTCTGGCAGGTGGTTTCTCCGCAGCTATGGAGCCTCTACAGAACCTGACTGCAAGCCTGTCCAAAGATGAGCTGCAGGAAGCCCGTGAGAGCGCCCAATCAATTATTGAGACTATCCAGCGTCAGCAGATCAGAAGACAAGGCGCCTAAGCCGTCTCACCTTCTGCCTTTCAGACACAAAAAAGCCCAACTGAAATCAGTTGGGCTTTTTCATTATGCTCTAAGAGAAAAACAGCGGGTTATTCACCCTGCTGATCTTTCCGGCACTGCTTCAGGGTATCTGCAATCAGGAACGCCATTTCCAGAGACTGGTTGGCATTCATGCGAGGATCGCAGTGGGTATGGTAACGGTCAGCCAGTGATTCCTCAGTGACCTCATGGCTGCCACCCAGACACTCCGTCACATTCTGCCCGGTCATCTCAAAGTGAACACCACCGGCATAGGTACCTTCAGCCCTGTGGACTGCGAAGAAACTGCGAACTTCCTGCAGGACACGGTTTACATCACGGGTCTTGTAATCACCAGCGGTAATGGTGTTGCCGTGCATGGGATCGGAACTCCAGACCACCTTGCGCCCTTCCCTCTCAACGGCACGAATCAGTGGTGGAAGCCCTTTCTCAACGTTGTCAGCACCCATGCGAACGATAACGGTACTGCGCCCAGCAAGGTTATCCGGGTTGACCTGATCCAGCAGTTGGATCAGGTCATCAGGATCGAGAGAAGGACCAGCCTTGATACCAATGGGGTTATGGATGCCACGGACAAACTCGATATGGGCTCCATCGGGTTGGCGGGTTCGGTCACCGACCCACAGCATATGGGCAGAACAGTCATACCAGTCACCGGTGAGACTGTCTTTGCGGGTCAGACCCTGTTCATATGGCAGCAGCAGTGCTTCGTGTGAGGTATAGAAACTGGTTTCACGAATAGCAGCGCTGTTTTCTGCGGTGATGCCACAGGCACGCATAAAGGCCAGCGTTTCATCAATTCGCTCAGCCATCATATGGTAAGACTGGGCTTCCGGACTGGTTTTCACAAAATCCAGATTCCAGGCATGAACCTGCTCCAGAGAGGCCAGACCACCCTGGGCAAAAGCCCGCAGCAGGTTCAGGGTTGATGCTGCCTGGTGGTAAACCGCCAGCATTCTCTCAGGATCCGGAATGCGCGCTTCAGGCGTGAACTCATTACTGTTCACAATATCGCCACGGTAAGTGGGAAGCTCAACACCATCACGGCTTTCTGTGGGTTTGGAACGCGGCTTGGCAAACTGACCTGCCATACGGCCAACTTTTACTACGGGACAGCTGGCACCAAAGGTCAGTACCACAGCCATCTGCATCAGGACTTTAAAGGTGTCCCGAATATTGACCGCACTAAACTCTTTAAAGCTCTCTGCGCAGTCTCCCCCCTGCAGCAGAAAAGCCTGCCCGTCAGCAACCTTGGCCAGCTGCTCTGTTAATGCTCGCACCTCACCGGCAAAGACCAGTGGAGGCTGCTTTTTCAACTTCTCTTCAACCTCTTGCAGCCTGACATCATCAGGATAATCAGGCATCTGCAGGGCTTGATGATTCTTCCAGCTATCAGGCGTCCAGATGGACATGGAAATTCACTCCCTTTTTCTTAGTTCAGACATGAAAATACCCTGCTTTTTGCACTTCTGTATTTTCAATCAGATGAACCTGACACAATAACAGCAACCAGCATTCAGTACATCACAAATAACTGAAGTGTCAGAATTCCTGACAACAGGATATTTTCCCTTGTTAACAGGAAAATCTTTACATATCATTCATGCATTAAAGAATTATTGAGAAAAAACTTCAAAAAATGAAACTGACAGCTTCCACCACCAAAATGACTAAAACCGGTATGATTAAAGGGATCATTTGCCGGGGGGGAGTTGCAGTCTAGAAAAAGACAAGTTTCCAAAAAGCCCCCGCACCGAAAGGTCCGGGGGCTTTTTTATGGTTCCGCCGCTTGCAAATGAGGAGAAGACCAATGAATTACTATCGCTTGAAGCTGATTGCAGCTAACACCCCGGGCTGCCTGGAAAGGGTATTGAACAACAGCCGCACTGGTGGCTTTGATGTGTATGCCTTCAATGCATCTCTCTGCCCGGCCCGTAACCATTATGAGATCGATATCCTGGTATCAGGGGGCACCAGCCAGAATACGCTGATTCTGGCCCTGCTTCAGGAAAGCGATATTCGCTCGCTGACACCCTGTCGACAGTAACAGTCAAACGATAGCTATAGAGATAAGATTCAAGAGGAACAATGGTTAATGCAGTAGAGTCTTTTCCTCGGAAGAGGACTCCGGCATAACCATTGGGTCTGTGTCCTGAGCCAGATACTGCAGTTGCTGGCATTCCTGTAACAGCTGACGTTTTGTTTCCACGGCAACACCGAAAAATTCCTGGAACTGCGGCACAGTCAGTCCCTGTGTTGTCAGTATGCTTGAAGAAGCAATCAGCATTGGAGAAGACTCATCAGGAAGATCCTGAAACAGTTTCAGGGTCGGGAAAGACATGTTCAGACGTGTAAGATCTGCAACCACTGCCATAACCGCAGCATTGCGCACTTCCATTTCCGTGGTAAACAGCATTCCCCAGGGCTCAACAAAGAGACGACTGTCAACGATGCCGTCCATTGTCTGCAAAGCGGAAATATGAAGTCCGCTGCACTGATCACAGATATACGACTGATAACCAGCGTCACTCAGCCACTTCTCCAGCAAGGCAGTATCCGGTACCAGCAGATCTTGCATACTCATCTTCCAAACTTAAAAAAATCGAGGCACTGTACTCTAAACAGGTAGGAATAGCGACTTATGTTAATACCTGTTTACTAAGTCGCCATTGTATTACTGATTACTGTCTAGCTAATGCCAGTTTCACGCCGAGCATAACAATCACACTTCCTGTCATACTGTGGAATGCTTTAGAAAATCGTGGTGAAGCGAGAAGATGGCGGGCCCTGGCAACCATAATCGCCAGGAAACACTGCCAGCACATACAGATAACAAAGTGCAATCCTGCCAGGGGCTGGGACTGCCAGAACGCAGAACCTTCAGGACTGATAAACTGCGGCAGAAAAGCCATATAGAAGATCACTGTCTTGGGATTCAAAACATTGGACAGTGCTCCTTCACGGTAAGAGCGCCAACGGTCAACCGATAGCTCTCTACTCTCGGTATCCTGCACAGGTAATCCATGCCCCAACAGCATCTGCTTCAGACTGGAAATACCCAGCCAGATCAGAGATGGCTGGTCGAGGTTTTATGCAGGACTGGAAGACGTGAAGTGGCTGGAACAGGTTGAGCAAACAGCAAGACGTTGAAGGATCAGAGCGTGGCCTGATTGTGAGCCTGTTGTGCGATCATCTTCTGTTGCAGCATCCTGAACAGATAGCCCTGCTTGAAAATAAGCAACCTGAGATGCCTGCTGGTTGCCTGATAGAACGTCTTAAAACGGAGTCACTCTTGGAAACCGTCACTGGAAGCTCTGAGCTCTGCTCTAAGAGCCTGCCAGGAGTTCAAGCAAGCATATGGCAGCGCGCGAGATCTCGGATGCCAGGAAATCGCTCCATCTTTGGTATATCACGCCAGGGCAGCATGCTTCTAAACAGAAGCGGACTGAAATATCAACTACTCAAAACTGCGTTATCGAGTGATAGAGATAAAATTAAACCGAAAAGGATAGTTTGAGCCATAGCAGGGGCCTGTGATAGGCTCAAAAAGGGGAGGAGCAGCAATGTATTTTAATAATAATAATCGATTACAGCCTCCAGTTAGTAGGGCTGCATACAGTGATAGAGCTGCAGGAATGATGGCTGAGATGTCTCGGCTGGCATACTTCCGCTTTGAAGGGAGTGTCGATCTTGAAGAGCGAGCCCAAAGCCTGGCTGAAGAAACTGATTCAAAGAAAGTTAAAAAGATTCTGAAGAAGTTACTCTCAGAAAAAGAACTTACAGCAGAAGATGCTAAGAATCAGCTTTCTGTCCACTTGGAAAGTGGCGAGTTTGTTTTGCGTGACGTATTTAATCAGGGGGGGACGCAGGCCTTCCTTGCTTACAGTGATAAATTCAAAATCAATGTGCTGGCTTTTCGTGGAACTGAAAAGAAAATTGAAGACATTAAAATAGATCTGAAAGCTGCCATGGTTGAAATGAATGGTGACAGGATTCACAGTGGCTTTTACCAGGCATTCAGAGATATTCGTAAAGACATTGAAGGATCACTACAGGGCCTGAAAAAAAATGGATACCCTCTATATTTAACAGGTCACTCACTGGGCGGTGCTTTGGCACTAATGGCTACCAAGTATCTTGCTGATAACAGTGTTGGAGCCTGCTATACATTCGGTAGCCCCCGGGTTGCATCGATCAGTTTTAGTGATTCTATTAAAACCCCGATTTACCGCGTTGTGAATGCTTCTGATGGCGTTCCCAGAATCCCACCTGCGCATATGACTAGTGTTTTAAGCGGAATACTGGAAGTGATTAAGATTCCCTATATCAGTCAATGGTTAATCAGGTGGCTGGATAGTGTATCCGGCTATCGTCATCATGGTGATATGAGATACCTGACAGGCTGTCGCCCTGATTACAGTGATCTGCAGTTATTACATAATCCACCGATTATTGATCGCGCAGTGCGAATGCTGAAAAGAATGATGGATGTCAGCATGAGTGTGCCAATTACAGATCACTCGATTGAGACGTATTCTGCCAAGCTTTCATATTACGCAGGAAAACGCTGTCTGGGCGTGGAAGATGAGCCAGCTTAATAAGTTATCGAATGAAGGTTGCTCCCAGGCTCTTAATCAGAAGATGATGGGAGCAACCTGATATCCGTTCATGCTTCATTTGTAGATAGCAGCTTTCCTTTGGTAGACGCACGTCGAGTAATACAATCAACGGCCAGGCCAGTGTGAGGCCATCTGGCAGTGAGTAATCGTTTTCTTGAAATTCTGGTGACTGTGACGGCATTGGACTGATTCCCACCAAGAATATGGTAGGCTTCATCGTCCTCTGCCCAGTAAAGCCCTACATGTCCTTTCCAGCCACTGGGGCTTCCGCGCCAGAAAACCATGACGGCTCCCAGTCTTGGTGAAACTTCGTGGCCAAACCTTGCCCACTGTCGCGCTCCCAGAGGGTTTACGGGGAGTGGTTCTTCCGGCATTTGAGAGCCGACACAGTGGGCAACAAATAACCCACACCATGGGATATCATCATCGTTATATGCGGTAATCTCCAGATCCTCAGCCCATCCGATAATAGCCTCATTGGATTCACTACCACGTTTTTCCTGAGTGCCAATCAGTTCGAAGGCTGTTTCCAACCATGGAATGGTTGTTGGGATGCTGAATTCAGGATTAGGGGCAGTTTCAACACCTTCAAGAAGGACAGCTCTTGTTTTGGGACCGACAAGTCCATCGCTGATTAAGTTATTTGCCTGCTGAAAGGCTTTGATGGCCAGGATTGTTTTCCGCCCTCTGATACCATCAATCGGACCGGGGTCAAACCCCGCAGACTGCAGGGCTTGTTGGATGTCTTTTATGTTCATTTGTTGAGTGTCCTGTTGTTATTGTTTTCATATGACACAACTTCGCTTATCACATATTAAATCAGTAAGTCATGTAAGTAATTGGCCTTGCTTACATTCTGTTGACATAAGTCAGGCGAATGATGGTTAATGATTGAGGGGTACATACGTACTATGTAGCATAATAATGCTTCATGCAGTACCGCCTAAATAATAAACAATAATTAGCTGCAGGTAGCTTCTTGTGTGCCAGTCTTCGCAAACAGTTCATTCATCCAATACATATTGTGTATTGATAGAGTCTATCGGTCGTGGGACTCCTGCATCTGCAGCAGCTGTAGCCAAAGGTTTGGGGCGACCAGCCTCTGAAGTAGTTCGCTGCCTCTATACTGCCCCTGCCGTTCTGGTAGAAAAAGTAGATCGGAATGTTGCTGAACAGCTTAATGAGCTGCTGGAGAGTATTGGTTATGAAGCCAGGGTAGTGGAAATGGGAGGCTTTGTTCAGGAAACGCCTGAGCTATATGACATCTCTTTGTATTTGCAGGAGGCCTCAAAGCTGACAACTGTTGCCAACAAGCTGTCAAAGTTCATTGGATTATCCGAGAGTGATGCTGTTCAGGCACTTCTAAACCCGCCAGGCGTTGTGCTGGGTTCAGTCAGCAGGGCAACGGTGGCAGCACTTGAAGCATTACTTGATGGAGATGCTGACTTACTCGCCTGTCCCCAAAATAAAACCCTTTATGATGTCTTTGTCGGAGAGCTTCCTGAAGTGATACGAAGACGCCTGCTGGATGACCTTAAATCCAGGGGCATTCCACTGTTAGGCGAATCGGGCCTTGTTGCGAGCAGTATAGAAATTAGTCGGCTTGAGGATATATGGCAGAGATATAAGGCTAATGCTGGCCTGAAAGTTGTAAATCAGGCTTTTCTTAGATTTGATATTCAGCTTGATTCCTCAGTCAGTGATCTAACTGATGCACAGATTGATTGCTTTCGCAGAAATACTGATATTCCTGAGAACCTGTTAGCTCAGGTTGTACAAGCCGCTCCGGTAACAATTATTGAATCCCTGCCAAAAACGTCTCTAGACAGGGTGTTAGACGACTTTTACAAGACAGATATACCCGTGTCGGCACACCTTATTACTTTCCAGTCACTGGGGTTGAAAGTTATCAATGCTCAGGATCTGTCTTATGTAAATGAAGTGTTAGACGCATTTTCTATAGGGGAAACACTGCAGGAAATACCTGCAACTCTACCCTGTGCTTTCCCGGAAATTCAGGCAAGAGTTATTCGGCGCTCTCTGGAATCAGCGGGAGCAACCGTTGAACTTGTTAGTGAGCTTTGAGTTGAGAGTCATAAAGTGGTCACATCAACAGCGCACAATAGAACCAAAAAAGAAGCAGAGAAAATATCTGTGAAGAATTCAGCACATGCTTTGCATTATGCAATTGCTGAGTATGGCAAAGTTTTGGCATTAAAGAACCGGCATGATGAGGCTCTGGAGCATTACCGGGAAGCAATCCGCAGAGCTGTTTCGCTTAAGGCTCCTGAAGTGTTTTTTCGGCACTATACCCAGTGTGTTCTGGAGAGCCTGGAGTTAACTGGCTCCTACTCAGAAGTTATTGAGTTCTGCCTGAAGGCTGATGACCATTATCAAACACTAACTGTCGATACGCCTCTGCACAGGAAAGATCATGGCTCGGTTCTTGAGAGATGCGCGATGATTTATATCCGCTCTGGAGATTACACCAGTGCAAAAGCCTGTCTGTCTGATGCGTGTGCAGTTGCTGGAAAGGGTGTTTTACCCCTTAGTGAAGAAGTACTTGGGTATCTAAATCGCGGACTTTCGATTGATAGTTTCAGGCTGACAGTTTTGCAAAATAAGCATCGATATTTTGTGGTACGCAAGGGGATGGTTGATGAAAAAAATGCCAGACCTCTTGATAACGGGAAAGCAAGAAAAGGCAGTGGTGTTTTATTAGGAACACCCATATAAAACAATAAGGATAGCAGTAGTTCAGATCCTTACATGAACGCTTGAAGGCACTTCGGGGAGGGCGCCATGGCGGAATATGATGGACTGAAACCTGGTCAGATTCTGGCGGATGCCAGTGTTGCAGAGTTTATCAAGAATCTCGGGTTGGGGATCGCTGAAGCCCAGAAAGCACTTGATGATAACTCTGTTCAACAGATCGCTGAGTTTATTGAACCTATTGAGGGCCTGGGAGGTAAAACACTTCTTGATCTGGGTTTATCACCAGCGTTTTACCATTACCAGTATGCAGATTTGAAATGTTCAATGCAGTTGAGTCTGCGGGTTCAGAAGGATTTAAGCCTTGGGCTGAATATTGGCGGTTCTTATAAAAGCGATTCTTCTGATTCCAGTAATGAAAGTGCCAGCGAAACTTATAAGGAAAGTGGGAGCAAGAAGTCTACGCAAACCCGTAAGGCCAGTGTTGAAATTACCTCGGCTTCTGCAGGAGCCCTTGTTGTTAACGGCAAGAATTTCCAGTTGTCAGGTTCATCACCGGCCGAACGAATTGAAAGCCTGCAGGATGCGCTGGTAGGTGATAAAGAGAGTGGGATCGATCGCGTCCTTTATCAACTGAAACCCTCAACTATTGCTATCAACTCAACTGCTGATCCAAAGCATGTCACGGTCAATGGCAATACAATCGCTTTTCATGGTGGAGAGAGCAACGCCGGAATTATCCGGATTTCAACCAATGGCGATACGGAATATGTCCTGAACAGTTCACCGGATATCAAAGTTCAGACATCAGCCAAAGGTGATCTGGCAACTTATGCCACGCATGTAGCATCAGCGATAACAGCCAAGAATTACAATGTCGATCATATTGCGGAAGGTGGAGCATTTAAGCCGGTTATGTTTGAGATCGGTAAACATACCATCTCAAGCAGTCAGCAGGATTATCTGCAGGTTCTTGCTTATGTGATCAGCAAGCTGGGCTTTAGCGTTGATATAGAAGGATTTGCAGATACTCAGCAGTATGCTGATAAATCAGCTTCTGATCAGCTTAATAAGGACCTGGGCAATAATCGGGCAATTGAAGTTTTCAGTATCCTGCGCTCTTTTGGGGTGAATGACTCAAAACTGAATGTTATCGAATCAAAAGGTGATCAGGCTGCTCGCGGCGCTGGTGACAGCCCCGGAACAGACAACCCTGTTCACAGGAAAGTTGAAATCCGTAAGTCCGGCCACACCGGCCACTGGCTGCTGGTAAGAGCCAAGAATGGTGGCCCCGGTCTTGACAGTGTTGCTCCCAACAAAGTTGGGGATTCCTCTGCAGATAATGGTTTTATTTACCTGTTTGATAAGCGGGCGCTGCAGCTTGAGAACAAGGCGGTGACTATTGATGGTCACACCTATCCATATCGCGGTGATGCTGCGGGCGGGTTTACAGTGAAAAGTGCACCGGCCTACGCCAAAAACCTTGCAGATGATATTAACAGTGATACCAACAGCGGACTGAAAGCCTCAGCTCGCAGGAATATTGTCACTGTCAGTAAGAATGGGGATAAATTTGCCCTGACACTGGTCACTAACTCCAGCAGGAATATCAGGCTCGACAGCACTGAAGGAGTCACAATATCCAGTCAGTTTACCCTCAGTAAAACCTCAAACATGACAAAGCAGAGTAAAGGTAACCGCTCTGTTGCCGTTGGTGCGACAGTGGATGCCCGTTACTCCCGTCAATTTGAAATGAATGTGACCGGTAATTCGAGTATTGCGGCCAGGCTGGTCTCAATTCCGGCGCCTCCGCAGTTTCTCGAGACCATAAAAGAGTTTCTGGACAATGAGGGGTAAAGGCCATGGCTGAAACACCCGCAGTCACAAGGGCGCTGGTTTCGGCGCCTTTACCGCAGATCATTGAAAAGCTCGGGCTGGCTATTGCCCAGGCGCAGTTCGCTTTGGACTCCAACTCAGTTGAGCTGGCGAAGACTATGGCGGAGACAGAAGTTGAGATTGGTGAGGAGTCTTACAATCTTCTCAGCCTTGGTTTTGTACCGGCTTTTTACTCTTTTTCAGAAGCAACGGTAGAGGCCAAGCTGAGTTTTACCATGACGGAGTCAACGGAAACATCTGTGTCTGTTGGTGTACAGGCTGGCGTGAACTATGGCGTTTTCATGGCAGCAGCCTCCATTGATGTTTCTTATGCCCGAAAGTTTTCTGTATCAACGGAGGGAGCCAGCTCAATAGCTGCCCGACTGGTCTCCTTGCCTGCCCCGGATGTTTTTACGCAGTTAATAAAGCGTCAGTATGAGCAGGTCATTGAATAACTGGCCATAGAAAGACAGTGCCAACAATTACAAGAATGCACAAACAAACGAGGTGACACATGGCTGCAATTGGACAGGAACTGCTAAATGTTCCCATGGGTGACATGATCAAGCAGATGGCCACCGCCATTGCCGATGCACAGTATGAGCTTGACGAGAATTCCATCAATGTCGCAGAGATGATGGGGGGGCTGACAACCGTCTACGATGAGAAAGGCGAAGTCAGCTTCGATGACAGTCGGGTCTTCTTTGGTTATGACTATATGAGCATGAAAGAAGCCCGCGCTTATGCCCTTATCGATGACGCACTGACCGGAACAATGGGTGATGATGTCATCAAGCTTGATGAAATGCTCGACAAGATTCAGGACAAGGGAAAAGACGTAAAGGGAGAACCAATAACCGATGACTCCGAAATTCGCGTCCCGATCCGTATGTCCATGATGGAGTTAGGATTCACTCCGACATTCTATCAGTTTGTTGATACCATCATTGAAGTGAAAATTGCGATAAAGATTACAAGAACTAAAGAGAGAAAATACGACAGATCCAAGAAACTCACGGACAAGTCTTCAACTTACAAGCGTAAGCGGAGCTTCTGGGGAACCAGTAATCGGGTGACCAGAACATCAACAGTGAATACCTCCCAGGTTGATGCAAGCTACTCCTCCAAATACTCATTTTCTGCAGAGGGCGCCAGTCTCCTGAGAACAAAATTGACTCCGGTTCCTCCTCCGGCCGTTCTTGAGGAGCGTATTCGCAACTTTATGGAGCATGAAGAGCAGAGAAAGCAGGTCCGAGTTGAAACAGAACGCAAGAAACGCGGGCTGGATACACCGGAACCCCCCAAGACTAAATAACAGAGGAATGGGCAATGTCGGTAGGAACTGAACTCTTGAATGCACCATTTCCTGAAATGGTGAAAACACTCGGGGTTGGTATCGCTGAAGCCCAGTATGAGCTTGATCTGGTTTCTCTGAAGATTGCGCGCATGATGGCAGGGTACGAACCGGATGATGAACCGGAAGACCCAGATGCCGCACCGGTTGCATCTGAGCCTAAGAGAAACCAGCTGGTTGCCTTGGGTGATGGGAATCAGTACAGCCTGCTGGAGCTGGGATTTGTTCCCAGCTTTTATCAGTTTGTTGACACGTTAATAGAACTGAAAATGTCGATTTCCATGTCAAGAGAGACCAACTTCAAACGCTCGAGTAAAACGGTCAGCGCCAAAGTTAAGGGTAAGGTTGGCTTTTTCTCGGCATCAGCATCCATGAGGGTATCGACGGTCAGTGCCAGTTATTCATCAAAGTATCAGTACTCTGCGGAGGGAAGTTCTTTGATGCGAACCAAACTGGTTCCTGTTCCGGCACCGGCACTTCTGGAGGAGCGTATACGGGCCATGATTACCGCGAGTGAGGCTAAGACAAAATAGTCGAGCTGAAGGCTGGTGGGCTCTTAAGGTAAAGGCCCACAAACAGCCATGAGCGGGAAATGCCCACCCCGAAAAATGAAACAGCAGTGGGCATTTCCATGGTGAAGGTAGAGGGCTTGTAAGGCAAAGAAATATGCCTGGAAATTCATGGAAAGATAAGCAATCAAGTTTTGAGGAGATAGCTGACCAGAGTGGCGGCCGGAATCAGGCAGGTCAGAATAAAAAAGCGCCTCCATTCGGTTCTGCCGGAAAGGGGTTTGATGATATGGCCGGGCTATCTCCGAAACTTGATGCACTTATCGAGCAGCGCAAGGAGCTGGAAGATACCATGCGCAATCTGTCTTCTGGTGATGAGTCGGAGGGAGGTTTTCTGAAGAGAAGTTACCCTGTAGCCAGCCTGGCTGAGCGTCGCATGGAACAGATGACCTGGGAGAAGCAGCGTGCAGACGGCTCCAGCAGGAAACAGGAAAGAGAGGCAAGAAGGAAGTCAACGGTTCAAAACAACAGCAGCCTTGGTTGGGAACAAAGTCTGCGGACCGGCCTGCGTGATTTTACCGAGCCGGTCAACAACTGGTTGAATGCCAGAGATCGAGAAAGGCAGGGATTAAGGGACAAAGTCAGAGATAAGCTGTCACCTTTGGATCGGGCCTCCAGACCAGTAAAGAGAGCACATGGTCAAGTGAAGGATGCTGCTGACCAGTTTCGCCAACTTGATAAGCAGCTGGAGAAAGAAGGTCTTCATAAGGACCGGGAAGAAATCAAAAATCTTAAAGCTGTTAAAGCCATCAATTCAGCGGACAAGTATCTGGGTGGAGTGAACAGAGCTCTGGATGCTCCCCAGAGAAATGTGAAGAAAGTGGATGACTTCTGGAAGAAAAAAGACAATGGCATCCGGGGAGCGATGGATCGGTTTGGCCCTTATGTAGAGCGTTCACGAAAGCGGCTCAGCTCAGAAACCGGGGGATCCGGTGATCTCTTTGAACGCATGAAAAAGAATCGCGAAAGGGCTCTCGCCAAAATGCGGGAAAAGCGGCAGCAGGAAGCACGAGATCAAAAGCGGCGGGAAAGAGCGCAGCAATTACAGAAGAAGCGTCAAAAGAATAAGCGTGAGGTTGATAAAATATGAGTAACAGCCAGTTTGCTTCCGAGTCGTTGGAGGAGCTTTTGGTTTCTCTGGCTGACGGATTGCGTGACGCACAGGATATTCTCAATACCAGCCCAAGTACGGACCGGTTTGGACGGCCAGTTCCCAGGTATCAGCTGCCGTATCTGGACTTTGAAATTAATGTTGATATGACGGTGACAGAGGAAGCGGCTGGTTTTAAGAAGTTGAGAGTGGGAACGGTAAAAAATCAGAAAGGTGAAATTTCCAGCAAGATTTCAGGACGCTTTGTTGTTGTTCCTCCGGGGGAAGGGCTTCCACTGCCAATGATCGATTTCAAATCTGAAAAGAGGGGTGTGAAAAAACACGACCTGTCAATAACCGTGGTTGATACCAATGGAGAACCGGTGTCCGATGCTGCTGTTGAGCTGAATCTGGATATTGAAGCTTCCACTGCATTAAGTGCAGGCAGTGGTGTTTTGCGTTCGGCCAGAGCCGAGTCAATGTATGCCAAGACGGTGCGGTCTGCCAAGTTGTCTGACGCCATTCTGGTGACAGACGGGCAGGGGCAGGCAAAAACAACCCTGGCTCTTGGCAGTCAGATACCCCCAAGGTGCTCGGTGGTTGTCAGTGCAGAATATGCCCAGCAGAAAAAACAAATAACAGTTATTGCGGATAAATAACAATGAAACAGGTTGAAGTCAGAGCCAAAGTGGTAACCAGCGATGGAAAACCCTCAGTCAACAAAACTGTTTATTGTGAGTATTTCTCTTTAACCAAGAATGCATGGACATCTCTGTTTACTGTTCGCACAGATTCGAAAGGCAGCTTTATCAAGAAAGTAAATTTTTCTTCGAGTGGTAACTCTGCTCCCAGTTTGCGTCTATCTGTTATTGTCACCCGTTCGAGAAGTGCGATCTCTGAAGACTGCTCCATGAGGTATGACAGTCGCAGTCAGCTGTTGAGGTGTGACTTTGGGCAGGTCAACCAGCAGGCAAACAATATGAAATTTGTGGCCATGAGAGCCGGGATATCTTACGAAGACCTAGCCACTGTTAAAAAGCCCAGGGCCGCTAACTTATCGCCTACACCTAAGGCCTCGTTGGAAGCTTTTGATAAAGAGCTTATCAAGTTCAAAACCATAGAACTCAAATCCCAGCAGGCACTAATAAAGAAAGACACTGAAATAAAGACCCGTGATAACGAGATTCGCAGTATAAAAACACGGTTAACCAATGCCGATCTTGAGATCAAGAAATTAAAAAAACACACCAAGGATCAGCAAAAACGTGCCGATCTGCTTGAAACTGAAAATAAAAAATTCAGGGATGAAACGACACGGTTCACCAGTTTGGATAATCTTACCCGGAACATTGGTGATCAAATCGACAGTGCAAATGATTTTATGAGTAAAAGGCGGAGGCAGTTTCGTGTTGATAATATCCAGATGGAGTTGAAGGGTGCTGTGAGCAATGACGGGCAGATTGCCCTGTCAAGATTAAGTGATGGCCAGGATGCGGGTCAGAACGCAGCCACTCTCAAGCTGGGCTTCAGTGCAGATAGAAACCTGACAGACGATCGCAGTATTGACGTGCCTGACCTGTCCGGGTTTACAGAGAGTGTTGTACAGAGGGTGCTGTCTGCCGTTGGTCTGCGATATGAAGCTATCAGTCAGTCGGTTGAGGAAACCTCCAGGTTTACACCGGGGCAGGCTATTGCACAGTCTCCAAAGGCAGGAACACCAAAGCCGGTTAACAGTCTGGTAAGAGTTGTTTTTGCAGCAGAATAAGAACAGCAGGTAGGCAAAATGCGGAATATTAAAAACCTGGTGCAGGATGTTGTGGTTTCTCCCCTTGGGGATGTTATTGCCTCTGTCGGACAGGGGGTGGCTGATGCCCAACAGGCACTGGATGAAGCTTCCATTGCCAAGACACTGGAGATTTATACGGAAGGGGGCGAGAAAGCCCTGGAGATTCTCCGGGCAATTGGCTACAAGCCGACTTTTTATACTCTCCCAGAAACAACAGGGGAGGTGAAAGTCGCACTGCGTCTGGGACCCAAGCAGAGCAGCAGTATACAGCCAGCTGTTTCAAAAACACGGAAGGCTGCCGTATCAACAGCACTTGCACGAGCTGGACTCGACACGCCAGCGTTAAAACCACGAATGTTTGCAACCCCTGTCGATGCCGGGTATGCCAACAAATATGGCTATCAGGCTGATGTCAGTGCCAAACTCACATTTAAAATCGTTCCGGTTCCTGCACCTGGGGGCGCTGATGAGTTAAGAGTGTTGCCAAAGCTGGTTGGGTTGAAAGCTAACGATGCTGAACAACTGCTGGATTCACTGGGTCTTGATACCGTTTATATTAATCAGCAGGGTGTGACTATTGATGAACCTGCCGCCTCTGCAAAGGTTCTCAGGCAGCTACCAGGTTTTGATGAAGAAGAACCGGTTGTGGTAAGTGCCGGTGATAAAATCTATTTAACAGTTAAATGATTTTTTCTTTTTCAGAATAAGCAAAACCGCCGAAGGCGGCTTTGCTTGGAGTCTAGCGATCTAGCTTGCTAATAAGAGCGATGGGTTACTCTTCTTCCCATGCACGGCTGCGCTCAACGGCGCGAGTCCAGCCCTTGTACAGCTTTTCACGCTTCTCTTCAGTCATATCGGCTTCGAACACGCGATCAACGCCAACATTCTTGCGCAGATCATCGATGCCTTCCCAGTAGCCGACAGCCAGACCGGCCAGGTAAGCAGAACCGGCAGCAGTGGTTTCGATAACCTTAGGACGAACAACGCTGGTACCCAGAATGTCAGACTGGAACTGCATCAGGAAGTTGTTGGCAACTGCACCACCATCGACGTTCACCTGGTTCAGCTGCAGGCCGGCATCCTTCTGCATGGCATCCAGTACATCACGGGACTGATAGGCCAGAGATTCCAGAGTTGCGCGAACAATGTGGTTACGGTTGGCGCCACGGGTCAGACCAACGATAGTACCGCGGGCATAGGCATCCCAGTAAGGAGCACCCAGACCAACGAAGGCAGGAACAACATAAACACCGTTAGTGTCTTCTACCTTGGAGGCGAAGTATTCGGAGTCAGCTGCATCACGGATCAGGCCCATTTCATCGCGCAGCCATTGGATGCTGGCACCGGCAACAAATACGGAACCTTCCAGAGCGTAGTTAACCTTGCCGTCCAGACCGTAGGCAATGGTAGTCAGCAGACCGTTTTCAGATTTAACTGGCTCTTCACCAGTGTTCATCAGCAGGAAGCAGCCAGTACCGTAAGTGTTCTTGGCCATGCCTTTTTCAAGAGCCAGCTGACCGAACAGAGCAGCCTGCTGGTCACCGGCGATACCTGCGATGGGCACCATGGTGCCGTTCAGGTTGGCTTCACCATACACTTCAGAGCTGGACTTCACTTCTGGCAGCATGCTGGCAGGAACGTTCAGAGCTTTCATCATCTTCTCGTCCCACTCCAGGGACTTGATGTTGAACAGCATGGTACGGGAAGCGTTGGTTACGTCAGTCACGTGTACACGACCTTCGGTCAGCTTCCAGGTCAGCCAGGAGTCAACAGTACCGAACAGCAGCTCGCCTTTTTCGGCTTTTTCACGTGCGCCTTCAACGTTATCCAGAATCCACGCAACCTTGGTGCCGGAGAAGTAGGCATCAACCACAAGGCCGGTGTTTTCACGAACATAGTCTTCCAGTCCGTCACGCTTCATCTGCTCGCAGGTGTTTGCGGTACGGCGGCACTGCCATACGATAGCGTTGTAGACAGGCTTGCCGGTGTTCTTGTCCCAAACAACGGTAGTTTCACGCTGGTTGGTGATACTGATGGCAGCAACCTGCTCTGGCTTGGTATCGGTTTTGGCCAGAACCTGGGTCATCACACCACGCTGGGTAGACCAGATTTCCATCGGGTCATGTTCAACCCAGCCAGCCTGAGGATAGATCTGAGTGAATTCCTGCTGGGCCATGCCCACAATTTCACCCTTGCGGTTGAACAGGACGGCACGGCTACTGGTGGTGCCTTGGTCAAGAGACAGAATGAATTTTTCGTCGCTCATTGTCATGTCCTTATCGTGAGATACGGTAAAGGTAATTGCGGACAGGCAGCAGGTGTTTGGTAAACCGCTCCGAGACTGCTTATCCGCCAGGGTGGTTCAGTTGAGGAAAATGCCCGCTGAAACAAGGCATTTTCCAATGCTTATTAGTTTATTTAGGCTGCTGCGTCAGCAGAATCTTCGCGAATTTCGCAACCTGGGGTGCCGCACTCTTTCAGGTCCAGCTGAGTTTCAATACCGCGGGTGTAGACAAATGCACCCAGGCAGGCACCAACGATTGGAGCAAAGATCGGAACCAGGAAGTAAGGAATATCACGGCCGCCGGTCATGGCTACATCACCCCAGCCAGCCAGGAAGGCGAACAGCTTAGGACCGAAATCACGGGCAGGGTTCATGGCAAAGCCGGTCAGCGGACCAAAAGAGGCACCGATAACAGCAATTAGTATACCGATCAGCAGAGGAGGCATGGCACCTTTAGGAGCACCGTTGCGATCGTCACCCAGACCCAGGATGCAGCACATCAGCAGAGCAGTGATGAATACTTCAACCAGGAAAGCCTGGAAAACGCTGATAGAGGAGTTGGCATAAGTGGAGAAGATGCCGGCAGTAGCCAGACTGTCCAGGCTGCCGCGGGTGATGTTGTTAACAGCTTCGAACTGCTCGAACAGTGGCTGGTACATCATGTAAACCAGAGCTGCACCAACGAATGCGCCCAGTACCTGGGAGCCGATGAAAGGAAGCACTTTACGCTTCTCGAAACCCTTGAACAGAGTCAGGGCAATTGTTACCGCTGGGTTAATGTGAGCACCGGATACGCCGCCGGTTACATAGACCGCCAGGGAGACTGCGAAGCCCCAGGTAATACTGATTTCCCATTGCCCGAATGAGGCGCCTGCAACAACAAGTGAGGCAACAACACCTGCACCAAAAATAATCAATAAGGCTGTACCAAGAAACTCGGCAAAGCATTCGCCGGGAAGGGTGTCGCGCTTCATGGTCTTCTCCAGAAAGTTGGTTGGCGATCAGTTCAAAAACGAGCTCATTATTCGTTTGTGTTTGAAATTGTTAATTGATGATCGTCAAGAAAAACGTTTTAACACAGCAATCTACGGGAATTACTAAGAAGGTGGTGAAAATTTTCTAACAGCTTGTTTTTTCGAAAAAATCGCTTTGTTCTGTATCAACAAAACAGAAGATGACACGGAGTAATATGGCCGCACTTATTATTGGGCTTGATTACTATGAGACGCTTGGAGGCAGATGTTGTCGTCATTGGCGGTGGCGCAACGGGAGCCAGTGTATTTAGAGATTGCTGCCTGCGCGGCATGCACACCATTCTTGTAGAAAGAGGCGATATAGCCAGTGGAACCACAGGGCGTAACCATGGTTTGCTTCACTCCGGTGCTCGGTATGCGGTAACGGATGGACATTCCGCCCGTGAGTGCATTGAGGAGAACCGGACTCTGAAAAAAATTGCCGGCCACTGTGTTGAAGAGACCGATGGCCTGTTTATTTCTCTGCCGGAAGATGGCCTGGATTTTCAGAAACAGTTTGTTGACGGCTGTGCCAGTGCAGGAATAGAGACACAGGTTCTGACACCTGAAGAGGCTATTCGACTTGAACCCTCCGTTAACCCTGACCTGATCGGGGCTGTTCGCATTCCTGACGGAACCATTGATCCTTTCCGTCTGACATCAGCCAGTATTCTTGATGCCAGAGAGCATGGCGGAACACTGCTCAATTATACCAAAGCTGTCGGTTTGATTATCCGCCTGGGTTATGTCCAGGGTGTCCGGTGCTGCGATATGCGCACTGGCGAGATGTTTGAAATTTATTCCCGACAGGTTATCAACGCATCCGGTGCCTGGTGCCATGAGGTGATGGAGTATGCCGATCTCTCGGTAGATATGTATCACTCCCGTGGTGCCCTGTTGATTATGGGCTACCGGATGAACAGCATGGTTATCAACCGCTGTCGTAAACCTGGTGATGCCGATATCCTGGTGCCCGGCGATACGGTATCCGTTATTGGAACCACCTCCACCCATGTTGAGAAAGATCAGCTGGATAATCTGGAAGTGACCGAAGACGAGGTGCGGGTGCTTTTGGCAGAGGGTAGCAAGCTGGCTCCGTCCATGATGGATACCCGTATCCTGCGTGCTTACTGTGGCGTTCGTCCTCTGGTGTCCGAGACCAACAGCAGCGGTGGTCGCAGTATCAGCCGTGGTCTGGTGGCCATTGATCATGCTGAAAAAGATGCTCTGAATGGTTTGATTACCATTACCGGCGGCAAGCTGATGACCTGTCGTCTGATGGCGGAAGTCGCTACTGATATGGCAGCCCGTCATCTGGGTGTCACCAAGCCCTGTGAAACAGCGAAACGTGCTCTGCCAGGTGCCAACCTGCCAGAAGCCATGGGTCGTAAAACCCGCGAAGCCCGTAAGACAGGTTACAGCCTTCCTGGCTCCTCCATTCCCAACAGTGTGGCCGGTTCTGCCGTTTACCGTCACGGTGACCGGGCCCGTAACTTTATGAAGGAAGACAGCAACTGGAATAACGCTGTCGTCTGTGAATGTGAAGTCGTGACCCGTGGCGAGATTCTCTACGCTATCGACAAACTCAACGCCCGTACACTGTCTGACCTGCGCCGCCGTACCCGTGTTGGTATGGGGCCATGCCAGGGTGAGATGTGTGCCTGCCGTGTAGCAGGACTGCTGGCCAGCAGCCGTGAAGATGGTGAGGTGGTGCTGGACAGCCTGCATGACTTTGTTGATGAGCGCTGGAAAGGAGTGCGCCCAATACTCTGGGGTGATGCACTGCGTGAAGCGGAATTCAGTTATTGGGTACAGGAAGGTCTTCTGGGACTGAGCAGCCTGCAGAAAGATGAGGCCAAGCCTCTTCTTGAGATCCAGGAACCGGAATCTGAAGAAACCCAATGCGAACAGGAAGCGAAACAGACAGCACAGAAGGACACGCATCATGAAGCATGATTGTCTGGTAATTGGTGGCGGTCTGGCTGGTCTGACCGCAGGTATTCGCTGTGCGGAAGCCGGATTGAAGGTCACGGTGTTATCCTCCGGTGAAAGTGCGCTGACATTTTCATCCGGTGCCATTGATGTACTGGGTATGGATACGTCCGGCATGCCGGTTCGTCATCCGTTCCAGGGTATTGGACGGTTGATTGTCGAACAGCCCGATCATCCTTACGCTCTTTTGGGCGGTAACAGTGTCTATCGCGCTCTGGACTGGTTCCAGGGGCAGGTGGCTGAGACTGGTTTAAAGCTGGTCACAGCCAAGATTCTGGAAGAGAATCACTGGCGTTTAACCGCAGCTGGAGCACTTCGTCCGGCCTGGTTGAGTCAGCCAACAGCTGGCACCCTGGACTGGGATTTTGATGAGATTCGTCGTGTTGTCTTTGTGAACTTCACCGGCTTCCTCGATTTTATGCCGGAACTGGCTTCCGCCGGACTGAAAACCAATAAAGCCTTTGAGCATGTGTGTGTCAGTAGCCTG
Organism: Parendozoicomonas callyspongiae; assembly: GCF_023502345.1. Classification (GTDB taxonomy): domain Bacteria; phylum Pseudomonadota; class Gammaproteobacteria; order Pseudomonadales; family Endozoicomonadaceae; genus Sansalvadorimonas; species Sansalvadorimonas callyspongiae. Next base: position 5,480 of record NZ_JAMFLX010000030.1, on the reverse strand, counting down.
AATATTACCCTGCCACTGGAAAATGGCAGTGGTGCTACGGCAGACACCATGCGTTCCACCCAGTTGGCACGGGCGATTGGTGAGAGTGATATCGAACTGATCAGCTCAACGCTGCTGGAAAAAGTTGGGGATGCTGACCTGGTTGCCATGCCGGCCTGCCTTAATGTTGCCGGACGCAACTGGCTGGAAGAGTTGCGTCGCCGGACCGGTCTGAACATTATCGAAGTGGCAACCCTGCCTCCTTCGGTACACGGCATTGGTCTGTTAAGGGCTCTGCGCAGCCGCTTTGCAGCTCTGGGTGGTTTTTATGTGCCAGCTGTGCCAGTTAAACAGGGTGTAGTGAGTAATGGTCGTGTTGAATCTGTTCAAACACCTGATGATATTCTGGAAGCCAATCATTATATCCTGACAACGGGAAGCTACTTCAGTAAAGGCATGACCAGTAAACAGCAGGGTGTCAGTGAACCGGTGTTTGGTCTGGATATGCAGGCCAGTGAAGAGTTCTGTGACAGCCGTTTCCTTGCCCGTGAAGGTCATGGCTTTAACCGGACCGGTGTTGTGTTCAACAAACACCTTCAGCCCAGCATTAACGGGCAGAGCATAGAGAACCTTCATGTGGCCGGAGCGCTGCTGGCGGGTTATGACCCGATTATTGAAGGCTCTGGTGGTGGTGTGGCTATCAGTACAGCCTGGAAAGCGGCTGGTGAAGTGATTGAGAAGATGGGGCTGTAATGAATCTGTTTAAGGATAGTGACCGCTCATTTGACAGCTGTCTGAAGTGCACGGCCTGCTCTTCTCGGTGCCCGGTTGCCAGTGTGCGTCCGGATTTTCCCGGCCCGAAGCAGTGTGGCCCTGATGGTGAGCGTCTGCGCCTGAAAAGCCCGGATTTCCTGGATGAAGCCCTGAAATACTGCACGGGTTGTAAGCGCTGTGAAGTGGCCTGTCCATCGGATGTGCATATCAGCGATATTATCGCCGATGCCAAGGCTCGTTATGGCAAGGGTAACAAATTCAAGATTCGTGAGTTCCTGCTGAGTCATACCGACCTGATGGGCACCATGACCCGGGGCACGGCACCTATCGTCAATGCGGTCACCAAAACCAAGACTGCCAAGGTGGTCATGCACAAAGCCCTGGGTATTGACCAGCGTCGTCAGTTCCCTCCTTATGCCCACAAGAGTTTCCGCAGCTGGTATAAAGCCGAGCTGGAAGACAAGCAGGTGTTTGCCCGCAATGTCAGCTATTTCCATGGTTGCTTTGTGAACTACAACCTGCCTGAGCTGGGTATCGACACCATCAAAGTACTGAACGCCATGAATATTGGTGTTCAGCTGCTCAAGAAAGAGAAGTGCTGTGGTGTTCCCCTGGTCGCCAATGGCTTCCATAAGAAAGCCAAAGCCAATGCCCGGTTTAATACCGACTCTATTGAGCAGGCTATCGATAGCGGCAGCGAATGTGTTATCTCAACATCTTCAAGCTGTGCCTTTATGCTGAGGGAAGATTATCCCCGAATGCTGGGTGAGACCGAAGGCAATCCCCATCAGCAGGTGAACTACATCACCCGGTTCCTGACCCAGGAATTTAAAAACGGCAACAAGCCTGAACTGAAGCCGGTTAATCTGCGGGTTGGTTATCACAGCCCCTGTCACCTGATTCGCAGTGGCGGTGTTCTTCATACCCTCAGCCTGCTGCGGGAAATTCCCGGGCTGCAGTTACACCAGCTGGAATCCAACTGCTGTGGTATTGCCGGCACCTACGGTTTTAAAAAGGAAAACTACAACACCTCTCAGGATATTGGTGAACCCCTGTTCCACCAGATCGAGGAAGGTGAGTTTGACTATATCGTAACCGATTGTGAAACCTGCAAGATGCAGATCGAGATGAGTACGTCTGCCGAGGTGATTCATCCGGTCAGCCTGTTGGCCAGGGCTTTGGATGTCTGATTAGATGAGTTGTAAGGAGCCATTTTTGAAAAAGTCAAAGGTGGCTCCTTATGCCAAGCAACTTAGAAACGTCTATCTTGCAGAGTGAGTCCTCGGCTGTTTGCATGGCTTCTTAGCGTTCCAATTCTTCCCAGCAAATCGATAACCGCGTTTGATATGTTTTGATAGGTATCGCTGCCTGGACGATCAGGGTGTACCCTGCGAAGCAGCTGATGCCTTACACGGCGAGGATCTGTCATTACATCATTTATGGATTGATACCTGTAACTAGAAAGAGCCGGATTTGGCCAGTTTTTAGAACCACTTTCGTCAAATAGAACCACTATTACCTCAAGTGCTTCTAAAAACTGGCTCAAACCGGACTTTTTCTCGCTACGGTCGGTTAAGTCCGACAGGCTCCTAGCAAATAAGACGAGGTGTAAGCCAGACCATAACTTGTGAGGTAGTTTAGTCCTGCTGGTACTGCCACCTCATCAAGAACTTTTTTAGTTCTGCTGTAATTTGGTGACGGACTGTATTCAAGATACCCGGCATCAATTAAACCAGCGGGAGCTGCCAGTAGAGCGGGAGGTATATCGTGAGCGATGGTCTTACATGTACATAAGAGCAATAAACCAGAGCAAAAAAATGCTTGAGACAGTTTGGCTCTAATGTTCATTCTTGCTTCTCATTAAGGGTTAATGGAAAAATATAAGCTCTTCAAAATAATTCCCGAATAGTAATAAGGCAAGGAAGTAAAACTAAAAATCTTGAATCTGTTTTGTAGAGGGGAGTACTTGCTATTTTAACAAGTGTGAATCTACCTAAAATGATGTTTCAGGAATGGGTGTTTGTATTAAATGTTATTTATTTAATCGAGTTCTTTATTCAGTTATTGAATATTTGTTTCTAATGATATTTTTTTTGTAATCACGTTATGGATACTTCTTAATTATGTTATTTTAAAAAATTTAAATCAAAATGATCTGGGGGAATGGGGTCGGGAAATAATAGTTGAAATAGTATGCAACAGTTTTGGAATAAGAGTTTCAATCTGAATTATTAATACAGTTTAAGTAAGGTAAGCACTTCGCTGGCATAGGCCCCGGTATCAATAAAGTGGGTATTACCCAGAGTCACAGGTTCAGCGACGATTGTATGTCCACAGTAAATCTCATCAATGCCTTGCACGACTGACTTATCCAGGGTTTGAACCTTATCCCGCCGCCACTGCATCTGTTCAGTCAGTTCTACGTTACCTTCAATCTTATCAGGCGCCCAATGGTTAAGGGGAAACTGGGCATGGCAGATGGCAATATGCCTGTCATTGCTGAGTTCCACTTCAATCAGGTAGGGAAGCTGATCCAGTTGATCAGCAAAGCTTTTCATCTCATTATCGGAGAGATCCAGGTGCCATTCACCGCCATTGGCAACCCAGTTATCCAAAACCTCGGTTGGTTTTTCTCGAGCAACCCTGATCAGTGTGTCTTCATGGTTTCCTCTGGCTGGAAAGAACCAGGGCTGGTGGATCAGGGAGATACATTTTGCCGAATCAGGGCCCCGGTCTATCAGGTCGCCGCAGCTGAAGCAGCGGTCTTTATCATAGTTAAACTCAACAGATTCAAGCTTCTCCATCAGTAGATCATACATGCCGTGCAGATCACCAATTACGAAGTCTCGGCCTTGAGTATTGGGCTTGAATGATTGCAGGAACATAATCTTTTGTGAGCCTTTGAGAGCCGGTCTTATTGAAAGACCCCAAAGTCTGGAGGATTTGACCAGCCTCTGGCAACTTTTATTTTGAGAAGCCGGTCATTTAAATCAATTATGGAGGTGCAGTTATCATCAGGGTACCTCTTGGAAGAGGTCGGAGTTCATTCAAAAGGTCACCAATATTTGTGAAACCCAAATTTTCTGGAAGAGTCACTTTATTTTCAGCAGCTTGCTCAATGTTTGCTTTAATGACATCCAGATGGATGTTAATGTTTTTAAACAGATCTTCTGTTTTTCCATCATTTTTATCTGGATGAGTTCTGATATTGAGTTGTCGGCGAAAGGACTTAATTGTTGAAAGGGTTGGCAGTTGCCTGAGAAAAAAGTTATCAAGCCCTCCAGAAAATATCAAAAGCTGATTGTATTTATCAATATGCGAGCGAATGGGGCCTGCATAAATCTCAGCTTTCATTCGACGTAATTGTTCTTGTAAATCCTCGAGATTCCTTCTGGCACGCTCATAACTGGCTTCTTGCTCTGCCTTCATTTGTGCAAATCGAGCTTCCCTTTCTCTGGCATGTTCCCTCAGAGTTTCTTCCCTTTCTCTGGCATGTTCCCTCAGAGTTTCTTCCCAAATTTCTTTCCATGGTCTTTCAGGTTCTCTCTGTTGTTCTCCTCCTCTGCGTCTCCCGGATTCTCTGTGATATTCCTCCCACCGCCGGTCAAACTCTTGGTTTCGTTCGCCCCATATTCTTTCAAAATTAGCCTGTCTCTCTCGCTCAAATTCTTCCCAGTCTCTCTGTTGGTGTGAGTACTGCCAGTTGCTCTCTTGCTGAGCTTCCTCTCCTGCGATATTTCCATGTTCGGCGCCTACCATGGAAGAAATACTCACTGAGAAAAAGCGAGTCAGGTTGAAGGGAAGACGGGCCCAGGAATTGAAAACAGGATAGGAGAGATGTTCTGTAAGATTCCCAAGGCTGTGCTTCCAATGTTTACCACCATCAAGAATAAATTCTGGAGTTGATTCGCTGTAAAGTGAGAGCAAACTGGTTTCTCCCGGGTAAAGCCAGATATTAAAGTGCTCTGGGGCTGAAAAAAGCTTTAAGTGACCATTTTGCTGGTAGCTTGTCAGCCATTTCTCGGGAGTGGACGGGTGTATCATACCCTGGCGGAGGTTAGCTATTTGAATTAATAAATCGGGAGAGAGAGGGTCGGCAAACGTAGATGGGTTTCTCTGTTCATCATTTGGGTCTGTCGCTTGGATAGTTTCAGTCCACCAGCTCATTTTTTCGGTATCAGCAAGATAGATTGAAGTGAGTGCCCTCTGCTCCCCCTCAGCAGACAGCCAGGAATATTTGATGTTCAGGGGGGATGATCCCCGTCTCGCTACTGGGTATAAACAGACCCCGGAATAGCCTAGATGCTGCCCCGATGTTGCTAAATGCAGGAGCGCTTTGTTATTGGCAAATTCTTGAGTTTGATCGCTGGTTGAAAGCACTGATATGTCAGACCATTGGATCTTTATATTGAGAGGGGTTGAGTCAGAGGGAGTTTCAAGGGTCAGGCTGATACCTTCAGGAGTTTTTTCCAAATGAAAAACCCGGGTGTTTGCATTTCGCCAGATACTCCACTCAGGATAAAGATTTAGACCGAAGTTATAGAGGGTAAGGCCAAGATTTAAACCAAAATTCAGGTTGTTACTCTTTGCCCTGATAGGAATAGTCAGGAGAGTAGGCCAGGATGAAATAAGGAAATCACTTATGGAATTGTGGTGCAGCATGAAATTCCAGGCTAGCAGGGTTCCCTCTCTGAATAAGCGATTTTTTGTGTAGGCCCCCGCATCAG
>NZ_JAMFLX010000003.1 GCF_023502345.1 Parendozoicomonas callyspongiae | reverse complement strand
ATTTATACGCACAGTCAAAGATCGCGCAAAGCCTTGCGAATGGATCTCACCGCGTTACCATCCACCCACTTCACCCACACTGACTGATAGTTTTTCAGAAAGTGTTCCATCGCTGCATCACCATCGGCCTGATTGGCTTCCATCCAAGCCAGCAATTCATTCATCTGAGCGTCTGTCCAACCGCGATGTGAGAGGTATTTTACATACCCGGGGTGATTCCGGGCAAAATCTGTTGTTACCACTGTTTGAACAAGAGGGGCCGGATACATTGTGGGCTTTGGAGCTTTACAGTCAGGTTTGGTCATACAGCTCTCAAATAACTCCTTGTTGATTCCAGACCCAAAATCAACAAGAGTCATCTTGTGCTTTCCCATCAGAGGAGTAGGTGACCAGTAGTATCCAAACCATGGCTGCTTTTTCTCATAGGCCTCTTGCAGAGAAATGGCTAAATCGGGCCCTGAGGCGGCAGTTCTATATTCAAAACCGGCTTTATCCAGGTCAAGTATTTCAAACAGGTTTTTAGAAGAGATATGACAGTTCCAGCCTTTGGGGCAGCCATAAAATGGAATCTTGCTTCCGTCATTTTTATTTAAAGAGAACAGATTGATATTTTTGATAACACCGTTGATGGTATTTAGCTCAGGTGCTTTCTGGTACATATATTCAGGAATCCAGAAACCTTCGATACCGCCTTCCGAAAGGGGGCTGCCGATCCGAATAATCTTCTGGCTGGCAACAGCTGCTTCCACTTCCTGCTTCATGGCATGCCACCAGAACTCTGGGATAATCTCAGGCTTACCTGTTTGCAAAATGGCCGCGCCGGTTGCCTGGGTATTTGCTGGAACCAGCTCAGCTGTACAATCATAACCATGCTCGAGAATAAACTGGTCAACATGGGCTACAAATGTTGCTGACTCCCAGTTCATATCAGCAATCTGCACGCCCTCACAGTCACGACTGTCAGCCAATATATGGTTACAGGCCAGAGTTATGAGAAGTGCTGTAATCAATTTCTTCATTTTTATCCCTGTCTCGGTTTATTCTTCTGAGAACCATGGTTTGAACCAGACCTCAACCCGAATATTTCGCATATTATCCGTAGCGCTTTTTCCTGTTGATAAAAGTTGGGTATCGCCCATGCCTTTTATCAGAATACGGTTCCTGCTGACTCCAGCCTTAACGAGAGCCTTGCTGACTCTTCCGGCCTTCTCAGCAGAGAACTGCCTGGCTTTTTGCCCCTCAGACAATCCGTAAAAGCCAACCAGAAGCAGTGAACCATTATTGTTTTTCATATAGTCGGCAAGTCGCTTAATGCTCTGTTTGCCAAAGTTATCTATTGTTGGTGCTCTCTTGTTAAAACGAATATTGACGTTAAGGCGTTCATAACTGCGGATAGCTCGTGCGTAGCGACTGGAAAGCGGCTTTTTCGTTTGCTGTACCCGCTCAACTGTCAGTGGAATAAACCCAATATTGTCGACCATTTTCTGAGCCTGTCCGGTTGAGATGAAGTCGATAAAGTCTCTGGCATCCTTATTCTTGATGCCTTCTGGCATGTAGAGGTAGAGCTTGCGGGTCAGAGGGTAGTCTTCCGTCGCAATGCTCATTCTCGCGGGAACAACACTTTTTCCCTCCTGAACCGATATTGCGACAGCCTTTGATTCTCCGATTTCACTAAATCCGGAGAAACCAATCGCTTTAGGATCAGCAGCTACGGCTTCAGAGAGCTCACGGTTGGATGTAAATGAGGTGTGCCTGTTGTAAATAGAGCCGTTTTTTCCCAGAACAAGGCTGTTAAAGGTATCCCTTGTGCCGGATTTTTTATCCCTGGCCAAAAGGCGAATAGGGCGTTTTATAGAGCTGACCCGGGACCAGTTTCCATACAACCCCTTAAAAATACGGGAAATCTCATCAATGGAGAGACTTGTAACAGGATTCTCCTGGTTTACAAGGATGGTAATAGCATCAAGAGCAACAACATTTTCGGCTTTTAATGAATAAAGATCTCCCAACTGGGCCAGCATAGAGGCCTCTTTGGGTTTGGCTTTTCGGGAGGACGCAACAATATGAGCTTCCCCAATCTTCATGGCTTTAAACCCCGTTCCTGAGCCCTTGGCGGCAATTTTGATAGCAACATGCCCGTCACTGTTCTCACAGGATATGATGGTTGCATGCATTTCCGGGTCAGTAAGGGTTTCGACACTGCTGCACCCTTTATTCATCAGGAAGGCTTTCACCAGCTTGGGCCCAAGCTGGGCACCAATGGTGTTGGAACCGTGAATTTCAAACAGAAATCTGGATGCAGAAGAGGTCTTTTTCGACTGCTCTGAAGCGCTAATAGGAAGAGCCGCCAGGAAAAGTCCCAGCCCAAGGATGAGGCGGCCTGACAAGCGGTTGATCATTGCATCCCTGCCATATCGTAATTCTGATTATTAAGGTCATCGGCAGAGAAGCTGTTCCTTTGCTTCCTTTTATCAAAGCCAATGCCAAATGTTATTTTAGTTGTTGTTTAAACCTTTGATGAAGTGGATCTTGTTATCGTCAATTGAGCCCAGATCCTCATACCCACATATCTTATAACCACTGGATATCAGCATCTGCAGCATGGCCGGAAAACGGTTTTTGGATTTCACCTGAATAGAGGTGTAGCCGTTGTCAAAGGCCCATGATTTCTGGAGTTCTCTTAGTTTTCTGGCCACACCCTGTCCCCGGTAATCTGGAGCCACACCTCCCAGCCAGCTATAGAACTGATGATCTGAGAGCTGGTAGCCAATCTTGAAGCCGACAGGCTGGCCATTATCCCTGGCGATAAGAATCAGATGGTTTTTGCCCTCCAGCTTGTTGGCGAAATCTACTTGAGACTTCTTGCTATCAAATTCCGGGATAAGAGCTTCCGCAGCCATAGCATCCTGAATAGAGCCTGATTCATAAGTGAGCATGATATGTAGACACCTGTTAAGGAGGTGAAAGGGGGAGAGAATTTTTACAGAATTATCTTGGCTATTCTCTCAGGTAGCTATAAGGATATTTTGCCGGGGAAGGAATGAGTTATGGGATTTGATCTTAAAACAGCTTTAGCCAAGGTGCTGGGTGGCTTGAATACCAATATTTACCAGCCTGTTGCCGATAAAGTCGGAGCTTTCAGGAACTATATTGTGCTGGTTCTGACGAGAACAAAGCCCACAACAGGTCTTCGCCCTGGAGGTGATACAGAAGGGGCAGCACCGGTGTCCCTGGGAAACAGAGCGGTTTCCTCAGTTGACGGGCTGGAAATCCCGAAGGCTTATAAGCTGACTGAAGAGCAAAAACAGAAGCTTGATCAGTGGGTCAAGATGGCACCTGATGAAAGCCTTCAGGATTTTCGAAGGAAGGCGGTAGACAGAATTATTGAGGCCTCGAGTACGAGAAGCAGTGAACTATCATTTGCTGATCTGCGTTTGACAGATCTACCAGATGTTTTGGCTGAGATACCATTTATTACCAAACTGGATTTGTCGAAATGTCTATTTACTCGAATGCCTTCTTGCATTAAGGAAATGCCCGTTCTTCAAGAACTTAATTTAAGTGGAGTGATTGGGATTAATACGTGGGGAATGCCTAAAGAAAATTTTAAGAGCCTCAGGCATCTCACTCTCGATAGTTGCTGGCTCTCGGAAGTACCAGCCATTGTAAATCTATGCCCCAATCTAACTAACTTATCATTGCAGAACAACAAGATTAAAAATATCCCTGAAATACCGCCTCAACTGAGTGTTCTTAATCTGGATCATAACAATATTGATAGTCTTCCCCAAACACTGTCGAAGAAAAGAAAGCACCTATGTGTAGTCATGCTTGATTTCAACCCTATCAATCCCATTACATTAAACAGGCAGGTCGGCTCTATGAGTAAAAGAGTTCAACTCTGGGGGGCGCGGCAAGAAAAAATAACGGATGGGCCAAGAATTATTCTTTCATATACCGGGCGTAATGAAGAGACCGAAATCAGATCGTGGAGTAACATTGATTTGCTGGAACACTGGTTTAAAATTGATGGCCGTCCTGTACCTGAGGAGTTAATGGAACATTTTAAAAATAATGCAACAATAAGGCTCTTTCTACAGAAAATGACCTCTGCAAAAGACTATCTCAGTCGGGATAGGTTTGAACACTTGGCGGCACGAGTATGCAATTTACTGGAGGCAATGAATAATGATAAAGAGATTTATGAAGCCTGCTATGACGCGATAGAAGATGCAACAGCATCCTGTGCCGATAGGGCTTCAAGAGGACTTTCAGAAGCAGAGTTCGCCTTAAAGACGGTAAAAGCGAAAAGAGATGGTATGAAAGCTTTGATTGAGTTGGGAGAAGCTTATTACCGAAAAAACCTGGTTGATGATCAGGCTCTCAAACGATTTGGAACCCTTACTAAAAGAACTCGGGATGATGTTGAAACGGTTCTCTTTTTTGAAATCTATTTTGCCAGAAAGTTTGATTTGCCTATCGATAGTGATCAGCAAATGCGCTATGTGAACTTTGCTTTTACCAGTCAAGAAGATTTGGATAAGGCGGAAGCAGAAATTCAGAGTATTCTCAGCAATAGGACCGAGGACGACAGATGCAGCTTTTTAGCTGAGTGGAAACCATGGAGAGAGTATCTGGAAGCTACTCCAGAATTTGAGGATGCCCTCCAGAAAATCAATGGCGAGTTTTCTGAAAAAATCGATGCGCTTAACATTGACCCAACAATGTCAGATCCCGATAACATTCCTTCAGATGAAGAACTTCAGGAATATTATTCTCTTATGGAGCAAAGAGAAAAGGCGACAGAAAAGCTGTATAAGGAAGAAACAAAGAAAATACTGGCTTGAGAATTCACCTGAATGGATACGCAGGAGACTATTTCTCCTGCTTAGCTACACCATTGTTGAACGGCCATCCCGCCAAGTATCAAGCTGACGCCAGGAATCACTGAAAAGTGGATCGTTTCCGCAAGAATCGTATTGATCAATGCCAGAGATAAAACCGGTGACAGAAACATCAGGCTGGTCACCTGGGCAGTTTTGGTTGCTGCTTTCCACACCCAGCTGTAATTCACCGGTGAAGCCACCTGGGCTGGCAGCAGGTCGTAACCTGCGAAAAGGGCAAGATAGTAAGCAGCCGGATTTAAGGCCCCAAGGGTGAAATACAACAGAGGTTTCTGCCGGATTATCCTGGGTACCTGTTGCAGTTTTTCATTCAGCCAGGAACCAGCAGTTAAAGCGACAGTTGATACCACTGCAGCCAGTGAAACAAGCTGTATCGGAGTCAACAGGGAAAGAGAGAGCTTGAATGCCGTGGCAACTGTTGACCACAGCATCACCGTGATAAGGCCCAGCATAAGGGCCTTGTTCTGATTCTTGGTGTTATCCATTAATTATGTTTTATATTTTTTGCGGATAATGCCGCTATATGGCGGCATAATAAAGGCTATTGGGCGATGTTTTTCTGAGAGGTTTGCTTAATCAAGAAGCAGGCGAACCAGATCATCACGGTTATTCAAAAGGTCGCTCAAAGTGTACTGATCAATAACGTTCAGGAAAGCTTTCATCGCTTCCCCAAAAATGCTTGTCAGACGGCATTCTGGCAGCAGACGACAGTAGGGCAGACTGCAGTCAATCACCTGAAGATTGGCTTCCATAGCCCGAACAACAGCACCAATATTAATTTCATCAGGATGCATTCCCAGCTCAATACCACCACCTTTGCCACGAATATTACGCAGAAAACCTTCATGCCCCAGCTTTTGCACGATTTTCATCACGTGGCTGCGGGACAGATCATAGGTTTCAGTAATTTCAGCAACAGAGAGACGCTCTCCTTCAGGCTTTAAAGCCGCCTGAATCAGGGTTCTCAGTGCATAATCGGTATGGCGAGTCAGTTGCATGGCTGCTGCCGCATATCTTCAGTTGCAAATATTTACAGTGAGGGATTATTTAGCCAGTACTACAGCCATGCTTCCAATGGGGGCTTCTACCTAATTCAGGACGCTGTCGGCAGAATCTCTTCTTCAGAAACGGTTAGTAGTTCTATTAACCTGCTTTTGTCTTCTACTAAATCACTCAGGTAATAACTATCCAGCACCTTCATAAAAGCACACATCGCTTCAGACAGTACTTTTTTTAACTGGCAGGCTGGCTGCAAACGACAGTAGGGGGAATTGCAGTCAATCATCTGCAGGTTATTTTCCATATCCCGCACGACCTGGCCAATATTGATGCTTGCTGGCTCCATGCCCAGCTCTATACCACCACCTTTGCCACGAATATTGCGCAGGTAGCCCAGCTGTCCGAGATGCTGGACAACTTTCATTATCTGGCTACGAGAGGTGTCGTAGGTTTGGGTAATCTCAGCAACAGACAACCGCTCACCTTCGGGCAGGAGAGCTGCTCTGATCAGGGTACGCAAAGCGTAATCGGTGTAACGGGTTAACTGCATAGCTCTAATCTAATTGATTCAAATCAAATGAATCTTAACCTTTTGGGCATATTAGGTGTGAGAGAGGGTTTTTACGTATTTGGAATTAGGGAGAATGTGGCAACAATAGATGCACATAAAATGAATCTTTAAGTCGTGAGGCCAACACAATGTTCTGCGTACAGTGTGAACAGACAATCCGTACCCCAGCCGGCAATGGCTGCTCCTTCGCCCAGGGTATGTGCGGTAAGACTTCTGAAACTTCCGATCTGCAAGACGTTTTGATCTACACCCTTCAGGGCGTATCCTGGTATGCACTGCGTGCCCGTGAGTTCGGTATTGTCAATGCAGACATTGATGCATTTGTGCCTCGCGCCTTCTTCGCGACTCTGACCAACGTTAACTTCGACTCCGATCGCATTGTTGCTTTCATCCGCGAAGCCAACGCTGCCCGTGACTTCCTGAAGAATGCCTGCTCCGAGAAAGGTGCTGACCTTTCCGACGCAACTGCTGCTGCCAGGTTTGAACTGGCCGAAGATATGGCTGGTCTGCTGCTGCAGGCACCTGCCACTCTGCCTAACCGTGGTCTGGCAGAAGTTGGTGAAGATATTGTTGGCCTGCGTCTGCTGTGTCTGTACGGCCTGAAAGGTGCTGCTGCTTACATGGAACACGCCCGTGTGCTGCACCAGCAGAGCCAAGAAATCTACGCTGAGTTCCACAAGCATATGTCCTGGCTGGCGACTGATTCTGCTGAAGTCGGTGCCCTGCTGGAATGCGCCATGGCTATCGGTCAGATGAACTACAAGGTTATGGAAATGCTGGACAAGGGCGAAACCGAAGCCTTTGGCCACCCAGAACCGACCCAGGTTAATGTTAAGCCTGTTAAGGGCAAGTGCATCGTAGTTTCCGGTCACGACCTGATCGACCTGGAAGAGATCCTGAAGCAGACTGAAGGCAAGGGCATCAACGTTTACACCAACGGTGAAATGCTGCCTGCTCACGGCTATCCAGAGCTGAAGAAGTACAAGCACCTGGTTGGTAACTACGGCAGTGCATGGCAGAACCAGCAGCACGAATTTGCTGAGTTCCCTGGCCCAATCGTGATGACTTCCAACTGCATCATCGATCCTAACGTTGGTAACTACGCAGACCGCATCTACACCCGCAACATCGTAGGCTGGCCTGGTGTTAACCACATTGAAGGTGAAGACTTCTCTGCCGTTATCGAAAAAGCCCTGGAAATGCCTGGTTTTGAATACGACGAGATTCCTCACAACATCCTGACCGGTTTTGCCCGCAACGCTCTAATGAGCGCAGCTCCTGCGGTTGTTGAAGGTGTGAAGAACGGCGATATCAAGCACTTCTTCCTGATCGGCGGCTGTGACGGCGACAAGGCCGAGCGTTCCTACTACAAGGAGTTCGCAGAATCCGTACCTCAGGACAGCCTGATCCTGACCCTGGCCTGCGGCAAGTTCAAGTTCAACAAGCTGGAGTTTGGTGATATCAACGGTATCCCTCGTCTGCTTGACGTTGGTCAGTGCAACGACGCTTACTCCGCTATTCAATTGGCCCTCGCTCTGGCAGAGACCTTTGAGTGTGGTGTCAACGACCTGCCACTCTCCCTGATCCTGTCCTGGTTCGAGCAGAAGGCGATTGTCATCCTGCTGACCCTGCTGTCTCTTGGTATCAAGAACATTCACGTTGGCCCGACTGCTCCGGCCTTCCTGACTGACAATCTGCTGGGTGTGCTGGTTGACAAGTTTGACCTGAAGCTGACTTCTACTGTCGAGCAGGATCTGAATGCAATCCTGAACGCCGCCTGATATTGACCCCGAGAAAAGCCCGCTCTGAGCGGGCTTTTGCAGATAGAGATTTTTCATGCAGATTTCTGAAAACTTCCGGCAACTGACTGACGCGCAGGCATGGGAACATGGAACCGTTGAGCTGGTTTGTCAGCGTGTCATCAAAGAAACACATGATGTCAGCAGCTTTGTCTTCCAGACTGTTCCAGCCCGCCGTTTTACCTATAAGCCCGGACAGTTTGTGACTCTGCAGACTGAGATTGATGGTGAACAGACTTACCGTTCCTACACCATCAGCTCATCTCCTTCCCGCCCCTACACGCTGGATCTGACCATCAAACGTGTGGAAGGTGGCAAGATGTCCGGCTGGCTGCTGGATAACCTGAAAGAAGGTGACACCATCAAGGCTATGGGCCCTGATGGCGGCTTTAATATTGTTGATCTGCCAGATCAAAACCTGCTGTTCCTGAGTGCCAGCTGTGGTATTACTCCAATGATGTCCATGAGCCGCTGGCTGCTGGATACCAATGCCGATGTGAATATCCATTTCGTGCATTGTGGGGCAACTGCAGAAGATCTGCTGTTTGTTCCTGAACTGGACGCCATGGCCAAGAACCACAGCAACTTCAAGCTGGAGTTTGTTGTGGAAGATAAAGAAGGTTTCCTGGACAAAGAACGCTTGAACAAGGTTGTGACTGATCTGCACCAGCGTCATGCCTACTCCTGCGGTTCTCCCAACTTTATGGCGGCTGTAGAAAGCATGCTGGAAGCCAGCAACTTCGATATGGCTAACTATCACTTTGAGAAGTTTACTGCTGATCTGGTGGCTGCAGATGCTGACTCCGAAGGTGGTGCTGAAGACGGCTCTAATGAAGGGAATGGCGAGCAGTACCAGGTTTCTCTGGAGAAGAGTGGCAAGGCTGTAACCGTTGATCCTTCCGACCTGGTTCTGGATACACTGTTGGGCCAGCAGGCTCCTGTTATCGGTGCATGCCGCCAGGGGGTTTGCGGTGCCTGTAAGGTGAAGATCATCGAAGGCGAAGTGGACAGCACCAGCCAGATGACTCTGACTTCCCAGGAAATTGAGCAGGGATTTGTTCTGTCCTGCTGTTCCAAACCAAAGTCTGATCTGCGTATCGAGATCTAACTCTTTCATAAAGGGGAGGGGCGCTTTTCTCCCCTCTCCCCTCTCCCCTCTCAATGTGCGGCAGTTGTCTAAAGGGATGTTTCCAGATCTTTTCCGTGAGCTTTCCACTCCTTTAAGCCACCCTTGAAGTGCTTGATATTCTTGTAGCCTTTCACGCTGGCATAATCAGCGGCTTTGTGCCAAGTGGCACACTGAGGGCCGCCACAGTAAACAACGATAAGTTTCTGGCGGTTTCGGGGCAGGTGCAGCTTGCTGTTTTCAGCAGATAACTCAACCAGAGACAGTGCTCCGGGAATATGTCCACTTTGGTAAGTGCTGGTACGGTTTGCGTCAATCAGGGTAACGTTGTGGTTAGCCATGAGTGTTGTGAGCTGTTCAATGGAGATTGGGGGATATTTTTCTTCGTAAACCTTCCAGCTTTCCGGCAGAGGGTCATTGGCCTGAACGGGTAAGGAACCCGCAAGAAGGGCGCAGAACAGGGCTGGAAATAGCAAAGCTCGGGCAACTGGCTGCATTAAGGTGATCTCCATTTGGCTCAGAGCAGTATAGATCTCCTTAGACAACCGGTTAGGGAAAGATTATGAACTGGCTCTAAAGCGTGAGGCCACTGAATGTTATAATCCCGGGATTTGCTTTTCTCATTTTGGAAGTACTGGTCGAAAGATGTCTTCAGACAGTTACAACTCCCGTTTTGGCGGTGCCCGCCGCCTTTATGGGCAGCCGGTTACCAACCGCCTGGAACAGGCTCATATCTGTGTTATCGGGATTGGTGGTGTTGGTTCATGGTGCGCCGAGGCTCTGGCTCGCAGTGGGATTGGAGAGATTACCCTGATCGATCTTGATGACATCTGTGTGACCAACACAAACCGTCAGATTCATGCACTGACCAGCACCATAGGACGCTCAAAAGTTGAAGTGATGGCTGAGCGGATGCGGGATATCAATCCCGAGCTGATCGTGAATGAAATTGAGGATTTTGTTACACCCGAGAATGTCGCTGAGCATATTGATAAGCGCTTTGACTATGTTCTGGATGCCATCGATAACTTTCGTGCCAAGGCTGCCGTTATTGCTCACTGCAAGCGCAACAAGATTCCGGTGATGACTGTTGGTGCCGCTGGTGGATTGACAGATCCTTTAAAGATCAGTGTGGCGGATCTCACCAAAACTTTTCAGGATCCTCTCGCAAAAAAGGTAAAGGATTTCCTCCGCTACCGATATAATTTTTCCAAGAATCCGAAACGTCGCTTCCAGGTTGAGTGCGTGTTCTCGGAAGAGGCCGCCAAGTACCCACAGCCGGATGGATCTGTCTGTGAGAAGAAACCTGATACCGATTCTGAAAACAGCGGTTCGATGAAAATGGATTGTGCCAGTGGTTTTGGTGCGGCTACCATGGTGACTGCGACATTCGGGTTTGTTGCTGTATCCCGTATTATTGAAAAGCTGTCCCGTCGATTGAACTGACGGGTGATCGGGCATTTTTGACCTTTATTTTTTATGTCGAAATGCTGCACCTTTTTACCCCCCTGTCAGAGGATGATAGGGGACGGAATCTGGCAGGAGAGCAAACATGCCTGAAGATAATGTTGTGAAACGTATCATCCAGCTTTATCGCCGTTTTGGCGGTGAAAACTATGGTGAGCAAGTGACCCTGCTGGATCACGCATTTCAGGCTGCCGACCTGGCCAGCACCGATGGTTGCGATGATGAAATGATTGCAGCTGCTTTTCTGCACGATATTGGTCATCTGCTGGAACATGATGGCCTTCAACCTATGGGGCATTATGATGCCCGGGCCCATGATCTTCTTGGGGCAGATTATCTCGCCGCAGCCGGTTTCTCTGGCCGGATAGTGAAACTGGTTGCCAGCCATGTCCAGGCCAAGCGCTATCTCTGCACTGTTGAAAACGATTATTACGAAACCCTGTCTGAAACCAGCAAAGAATCGCTGGAGTTTCAGGGTGGAATTATGAGTGCTGACGAAACATCTGATTTCAGTATTCGCCCGGACCTGGAAGATGTACTGGCACTTCGCCGCTATGATGATGAAGCCAAAGTTGTTGGTAGAGGCTTTGGTGACCTGAACGCCATTGAAACCCTTCTGGAAAAAAGGCTCGAGCAAAGAGCTGCGGTTGCTTAAATAATTATAACTTGCTCATTCATTACCAGATCATGAACAAGCTCTTAGAGGTAATATCTCCTATAAAAACAGGTTTCTGACAAAGTAGTTAGTTTCAGTGTTTTTCAAAGGCAGAGTTGCCGCGATGGAATGAAAAACGGCGCTCTATGAGCGCCGTTTGAGGTTGATAAAGAAAGAGGAGGCTGAAAAATTAAAGAGCCTTGATAGCTTCCAGCTGTTCTTCCATTCGAGCCTTGGCGGAACGTGCATCTTCCAACTTGGCTTTCTCTTTCTCGATAACCGCAGCAGGTGCCTTACCGACAAACTTCTCGTTGGAGAGTTTGCCTTCAAAGCGGGCAACTTCCTTCGCCAGCTTTTCAACTTCACGGCTCAGACGGGCCATTTCCTTGTCCTTGTCGATCAGACCGGCCATAGGTACCAGCACTTCCATATCACCAACTAACTGGGTAGCGGACATAGGTGCTTCTTCACCGTCTTTCAGAGCAGACAGGTTGGACAGCTTGGCCAGGGAAATCAGGAAGGCACTGTTGTCTTCCAGGCGACGCAGGTCTTCTGCGGAAGAGTTGCGCAGAATAACGTCCAGAGGCTTGCTTGGGCCGATATTCATTTCCGCACGGATGTTACGGATACCGGTGATAAAGCCTTTCAGCCATTCGATATCGTCTTCCGCCTGGGCGTCGATCTTGGACTCATCGGCAACCGGGTAGGCGGAAGTCATAATGGTCTCGCCTTCTACGCCAGCCAGAGGCTTGATCTGCTGCCAGATTTCCTCGGTGATAAACGGCATAAACGGATGAGCCATACGCATAATGGCTTCCAGTACGCGAACCAGGGTGCGACGGGTGCCGCGCTTGCGCTTTGCAAGTGCTTCGTCGGTCACTCCCGACGTCCTGTCTCCCGCGACACTTGGGCTATCCTGCCCATCGTCCCACAGAACCGGCTTGGACAGCTCCAGATACCAGGCGCAGTACTCGTTCCAGATAAAGTCGTACAGGTTCTGGGAAGCGTGGTCGAGACGGAAGTCTTCAATATTCTTGGCAACCTGAGCTTCAACGCGCTGCAGCTTGGAGATAATCCACTTGTCAGCCAGAGTCAGCTCAACTTCGCCACCGTTTTGGCCGCAGTCCTGATCTTCTGCGTTCATCAGAACATAGTTGGCAGCGTTCCAAATCTTGTTACAGAAGTTGCGGTAACCTTCCAGACGCTTCA
Source organism: Parendozoicomonas callyspongiae (assembly GCF_023502345.1). Lineage (GTDB taxonomy): Bacteria > Pseudomonadota > Gammaproteobacteria > Pseudomonadales > Endozoicomonadaceae > Sansalvadorimonas > Sansalvadorimonas callyspongiae. The sequence continues at coordinate 249,332 of NZ_JAMFLX010000003.1, read as the reverse complement.
TATCCCAGTTGATATCACGACCGGTAGAAGCCAGTGAGTACAGAGTGTAACGCAGGGCGTCGGTACCGTGAGGTGCAATGCCTTCGGCAAAGGCCTTGCGGGTACGCTTCTCGATCTTCTGGGCCAGCTGCGGCTGCATCATATTGCCGGTACGCTTGGTCACCAGGGATTCCAGATCGATACCGTCAATCATATCCAGAGGGTCAAGTACGTTACCCTTGGACTTGGACATCTTGTCGCCGTTCTCGTCACGGATCAGGCCGGTTACATACACATACTTGAACGGAACCTGTGGGGTGCCCGGATTTTCAGATGAAGAGTCGTTCTTCATAAAGTGCATGGTCATCATAATCATCCGGGCAACCCAGAAGAAGATGATATCGAAACCGGTCACCAGAACATCAGTCGGGTGGAAGGTGTTCAGGCGCTCGGTGTTCTCAGGCCAGCCCTGGGTACCGAAGGTCCACAGACCGGAGGAGAACCATGTGTCCAGTACGTCGTCGTCCTGACGCAGCTCAACATCAGCAGCCAGACTGTTCTTTTCACGAACTTCGGCTTCAGTACGGGCTACGTAAACATTACCCTCGTTGTCGTACCAGGCAGGAATTCGGTGACCCCACCACAGTTGACGGGAGATACACCAGTCCTGGATATCACGCATCCAGGAGAAGTACATGTTCTCGTACTGCTTGGGAACAAACTGGATATCGCCGTTCTCAACAGCCTTGATCGCAGGTTCAGCCAGAGGAGCAGTTTTTACAAACCACTGGTCAGTCAGCAGAGGCTCGATAACCACGCCGGAACGGTCACCGTAAGGAACCATCAGAGTGTGATCGTCGATCTTTTCCAGCAGACCGGCTTCATCGAAAACAGCAACAATGGCTTTACGGGCAGCGAAACGCTCCATACCACGGAACTGTTCCGGGATGGTGGTATCAACATCGTTGTTAACAGAACCATCGATATTGAAAGCTTCAGCCTGGTCACGGATATCGCCATTCAGGGTCATGATATTGACCATGGGCAGACCGCAGCGCTTGCCGACTTCGTTATCGTTAAAGTCGTGGGCCGGAGTGATCTTCACACAGCCGGTGCCTTTCTCCATATCGGCGTGTTCGTCGCCAACAATCGGAATACGGCGGTTAACCAGAGGCAGAACAACGTCCTTGCCAATCAGGTCTTTGTAACGGGGATCTTCCGGGTTTACGGCCACACCGGTATCACCCAGCATGGTTTCCGGACGGGTGGTGGCAACAACGATGTAATCTTTGCCTTCACCGGTCTTCTCGCCATCCGCCAGCGGATAGCGCAGGTGCCACATATTGCCCTGCTTTTCCTTGTTCTCTACTTCCAGATCGGAGATAGCGGTGTGCAGCTTGGGATCCCAGTTAACCAGGCGCTTGCCGCGATAGATCAGGTCGTCTTCGTACAGACGGATAAACACTTCCTGAACAGCTTTGTAGAAGCCGTCGTCCATGGTGAAGCGTTCGGTGTCCCAGTCAGCAGAGGCACCCAGACGACGCATCTGACGGGTAATGTTGCCGCCGGATTCAGCTTTCCATTCCCAGATTTTGTCTGTGAAAGCCTCGCGGCCATAGTCGTGACGGGTTTTATTTTCTTCTGCCTGCACCTTGCGTTCTACAACCATCTGGGTGGCGATACCGGCATGGTCGGTACCCACTTGCCACAGGGTGTTATTACCCTTCATACGGTTGTAGCGGATCAGGGCGTCCATAATGGACTGCTGGAAGGCGTGACCCATATGCAGACTGCCAGTAACATTTGGCGGTGGCAGGGCGATGCTGTATGGCTTGCCAGAGCCGGATGGTGCAAACCAGCCGTTCTCTTCCCAGGTTTTATACCAGGTGCCTTCAATGGCACCCGGGTTGTAGGTCTTTTCCATAATGCTGCTTTCAGTCTGGTAAAGCGGAAGAATATGACGAACAAGTATACCTGCCCTGAGGCTCAGTACGAATAGGTGAAAATATACTGTTTGTACTGAGCCGTCAGTGACGGAACTGAGCCAGAGTCAGTTGTCAGCCAATGTTTGTCTGCAGACTTTGCGCCCGATTTTCCAAATGTGCAGAAACAAAGCCCTGAGCAGCATAAGAAATCGTGTTCACTCCAGTCACAATCGAAACTGCCTGTGAGAAAGCACCAGCTCCAAGGGCAAAATAACCTGCTGTCAGCATAAATCCTGCGCTGGACAGTGCCCCCAAAGACGCACAAGCAATCGGTAGCGCATTTCTTTTTAGAAAGCCTGCCGGGGTTTGAGGTGCCTGAGAGATGTTCCTGTCTGCCAATAATTTATTGGCTGCCTGGCCTGTTTGAAAACCCATGCGCCCAGCCATATAACAGGCCAACAGGGGCGTAAGGACTGTCAGGGAGGTAGCGGCTCTCGTGGTCAGACTGGGCAGGCAGGACTTAGTCATTTCGCAGCCCATTGCGTACATTTGGGCGCTGAGTCCGAGAATGGAGCTCATAAACCCGGCCAGATAACCGTTATTTGCCCGGCCAGTAAATGTTTTCAGGGTGATTTCAGTGGTTTTGGTTGTCCTTGTTCCCAAAGGTGCCGCCAAGAGGTAATGGAGAGTGCTGAAAAAGCTCCTTGCGCTGGTTGCTAATTGCCAGCGACCTGCAGCTGGTTCAGAGTGGCTCTCTTGTGGTTGAAGGCCTGAGAGTGGTGGATTGCTTGACTGTATTGATTTCATAATGAGTCCCTTCCATGGTTGATTCCTAATGAAATTGGACTCCTGTCAGCTGTATTAGTTCCTCGGAGGATCAGCAGTCCATGGGTCGATATGGATCAGCACCTCAATGATATTCGGCCCTTCCCGCATCAGCAAAGCTTCAACCGCCAGAGCAATATCGTGGCCTTCTGTTACGGTTAGATGGCCATCCACATGCAGGTGCATATCGACAAAAAGGCCACCATGGTGCCGTGTACGCAGACGGTGAATTCCACGAACGCCTTCTACCTCTGATGCCATTTCGTAGAGCTGGTCAGTAATCTCCAGGGATGCTCCCCGGTCAACCAGCGAGCCCAGTGCCTGAGCGCAGATATTGACGGCGGAGTAGAGAATAAGCAGAGAGATAATGCCGGCACCGGCAATATCAATCCAGACCTGCCCGGGAAGGAACATGGAGCCCAAAGTAGCAAGAGCTGCCGGCATGGAGCTGAAGGCATCACTTCGGTGGTGCCAGGCATTGGCTATCAAGGCTGATGAGTTGACATGCTTTCCTTTGTGAAGCGTCCAGCGAAACAGGATCTCTTTCAGGGCAATTGAGCAAAGAGCCGCAACCAGGGCAATCATACCGGTCGGTTTTGTAGTGCCTTCATGCCAGGCGGTTATTGCATCCCAGCCGATACCGCTACCAGCCGCTACCATCATCAAACCGATAAACAGAGTGACCAGAGTTTCAAACCGCTGGTGACCATAAGGGTGGTTACTGTCTGCCGGAGCAGACCAGATGTGAACACCGACGAGTACAGCAACGTCGCTGACAAGATCAGAAATACTGTGAAGGCCATCGGCAACAACGGCCCGGCTATTCCCCAGCGTACCTGCAATTATTTTAAGTGCGGACAGAATAACATTAACCAGCAGGCCAACCCAGGTAACCCTGGAAATGACTTTAATTGCATCTGCTGTGTTATTTACCATGGAAATGCCATTTGATTATTAAATTGTCAGCGCCCTTAGCAGCTGTTTTCTCAGTTTCTGTTCAATCTCGGGAAGGTATTCTGCAACCAATGTGTCGATAATCAGAGAAATTTCATCATTGGTGAGAGGCTGTTCATCGATACTGGCGGTCAGCTCGGGCTGAGTCTTCTCTTCCAGAACCACCTGGTCAGCCAGAACAGGTATATCCTCACCCAGATCAAACTCCAGTCCATCTTCGGGAAGTTCAATCTCATTGGTGGCAGTCGAATATTCCTGGTTATCGTTTTTGCCAAGGAATTTGTGCAGGTTTTCAAGGTCCTGAAGTAACTTTTCTGCCGAGTCGTTTTCGGGCGTCATGAAGGTCTTCCGACTTTCTGGTGTTGAGGGTCAAGGCCACGTCCCCTGTACTGGCGAAAACGGGTGCGTGCCAGTTTAAGAATACTCTCTTCCTGCACCACCACTTCCGCAATACGGCTGTAGCTATCAAGAGTATTCGGAATTTCATCGCCAAGATTAATTAAAAGTCCTTTTCGACCCTTTAACTGGTTTTCAGAATGACCAAGGGTTACGGGCTCCTGCACTTCACTATTGTTCTCAACAACCTTGTGAGGAAGAAAGCTGTCTTCACGAAATGACCAGAGTAAAGAGTCCAAAGCTTTGGTGTCCTCTTCCCCGGCAGTATGGATATGTGCGTGAACACCATTGCGCCAGGCTTTCTCCGCCAGACGGCAGGCAAACAGAGCACGGGTTTCCGGAGTTTCTTCCGCGAGAATGTAAAAGCTTACCTGCTGGGTCATTGTGTTATGCGTTGCCAGTGATTCTCCGGCTACTTATACAAGGTTTATAAGAGTTATAAAAGTTGTAACAGTCTTGATTTTTTAGTCCTCCCCCGGGAGTATATAATATTTGAATAGCTTCCAGCTCTTCCGAAAGGCTCGTTTTGTACAAAATCCCATGCTGTGAGGGAAAAGTTTGACGACGAATTGAAGTTGTTCTCCTTTTTGACTGAGTTTCAAAACTGTTTCGGGCATCTTGGCTGTGCTGAGGCAGTACTGAGATCCAGCGGGCAGAAAACCCCTGCTGCTGCATTCATGAATCATTTTGGAATCCCCTCCCGGAAGGGTGACGTAAAGCCTGATTGTTTTTTGGGCAAGCAGCCTCTGAATGTCCTCCTGTGAATGTTGCAGGGCTATACCGACTTCAGTGTCATACTGTCCGCAATCCACCCTCCTCACCGATCCTAGAATTATATGCATTTCTATAGTGTCGCAAGCATCGGGCTGCCTGGGGTCAGGGCTCAAATTTACAAGAATCGGGGCACTGAAAATTGGATGTATGGGTTCACGAGTATAGTGTAAAAGCGGATTCGGATTAACTTGCCATGACGGCGAATCGTTCTGAATAGTTACGTTATCTGTAACAGGTAACATCTGAATATCGATACGATAAGTACCGTCTTTTTGGTAATAGTTAGCTCTCCAGTCAGTATCTTTGGCAACAAGTTGCACATCATATTCGAGAGAAGCTACGGGCTCTATTGGTTTGAAGCTATTAAGAGGAATGCTTTTATTAGCGTATGTAGGTCTACGTGGTAAAAGGCGTGCGATTACACGAATGTCTGCAAGTTCGCTTGTATCCCCTACAAACTGCCATGTTAGCCGAGGAGATCCTAAGCGGTCTGAGTAGAGGGTGAGCCGGACGGGGTACTTGTAAAGGATACCCTCCAGTGAGTAATTTTCGGAGAGTTGTCGGTCTGTATAAATTACCCATTGAGTTCTCCCGTTATTATACGAGCTGTCGAAATAGCTTGGTATCTGGTGATAAGCATCTGGTTCTGGTTCTAGTTCTAGTTCTGGTTCTAGTTCTGGTTCTAGTTCTGGTTCTAGTTCTTGTATTTCTGTTTCGCTGTTGATGAAAAAGTCAGTGTTTTGCGTTTTTCGTAACTTTGGTTTTTCTTTCACGCAACCATGGTGTTTTTTGAATAGTTCGGTTTTTTTGCAGTAACTGCAATGAACTTTCAGGCTTTTAATGCTCTCAATAGGATTAGCTCTGCTGTGTTGCCCATGTTTCTTTGGTGAGCACGCTGGACAAAAAACCGCGAAGGATTTGTCATCAGCTGGGGTAATCTGGTCGTCAACAATCGCTGTGCCATATACAGTAGACTGGTAAGGAAGCAGACATTCATCACAGAAGACATGTCTGTGCTGGCAATCGAGGGTATAGGTATTAAGTGAAATCTCCCCACACTGGAGACAGATTTCGTTCTGAGGTAGAGGCTTGGTAAAGCACAGGTGGTCATATTTCCCGGCATGTGCAGTGTTGAACGTACAGATTAACCAACTTGCCAATAAAATTATTTTTAGAACTGAAGAGCTCAGTATCAGTGCGGGTGTCAGAGATATGCGCACCACCATTTCCATTTTTCATCCACGGCTATGAAGAAATAGAATGGATCGGAATAATTGTCTAATAAAAAAGTGGATCTAAGGCAGCCTGGCCGGAGAGAAGTGCCCGACAATATTGTATTGCCGGGCCATATGGGATTAACTGTTAGTCTGACTCAGAACATATTGAACAAGCAGGGGAACAGGACGGCCAGTTGCGCCTTTTTCTCCACCGCTCTTCCAGGCAGTGCCTGCAATATCAAGGTGTGCCCAGTCAAACTCTTTGGCATAGCGTGACAGGAAGCAACCTGCGGTAATGGTGCCAGCCGGGCGGCCACCGATATTGGCCATATCAGCAAAGTTGGTATCCAGCTGCTTCTGGTACTGCTCGTCCATTGGCAGACGCCATGCCTTATCACCGGAAACATTACCGGCAGCCAGCAGGTCATCCGCCAGCTCATCGTTATTACTGATCAGGGCACTGATATGGTGGCCAAGAGCCATAATGCAGGCACCGGTTAGAGTTGCAATATCGACCACAGCTTTAGGCTTGTAACGCTCTGCATAGGTCAGGGCATCACAAAGAACCAGTCGACCTTCAGCATCCGTGTTCAGAATCTCAATGGTTTGACCAGACATAGAGGTAACGATATCACCAGGCTTGCTGGCATTGCCGGCAGGCATATTTTCAGCCGCAGCAACCAGACCAATCACATTGATGGGCAGTTGAAGTTCAACAATGGATTTCATGGCACCGAAAACGGACGCAGCGCCACACATGTCGAACTTCATTTCATCCATGCCGGCGCCGGGCTTGAGACTGATACCACCGGTATCGAAGGTAATACCTTTACCCAGTAGCACAATAGGGTTGTCGGTGGCCTTGCCGCCCTTGTAGTTCATCTCGATCAGCTGACCTTCCTGGGTCGAGCCCCTGGATACAGAAAGGAAGGAGTGCATACCCAGCTTCTCCATTTCTTTCTCGTCCAGCGCCTTCACTGTCAGCTTGCGGACACCGTGCGCCAGCTTCTTGGCCTGTTCGGTCAGATGCAGAGGTGTGCAGATATTGCCGGGCTGGTTGCCAAGATCACGGGCAAGAGCCATACCGGCAGCAATAGCTGTACCTTCGGCTGCAGCCTGTTTGTGGACATCCAGTGCTTTACGGCCGGACTGGAGAAGGGTCACTTTCTCAAGGGATACCTCGGGCTTGTCATCCTTCCTCTTGCTTTTATGTTCATCAAATCTGTAGCTGCCATTGGCAATGGCGCAGGCAAGCTGACGAACGCTCCAGCTAGAGTCACGGTCAGCAACATCCAGATCGTCAAAGGCGACGATGGCATCACTGATTCGTGCGCTGTTGAGGGTTTTTGCAATGGCTGCGAAAATTCTTTCTGCATCTGTCGCTTTGGGCTTTTCTTTACCCAGGGCAACCAGCAGAACACGCTCGGCTTTCAGGCCATTCACCACAGGAACCAGCAGGGTTTGACCGGCCGCCTGTTTTAGATCACCTCGTTCGATCAGGGATGTGAACAGTCCCTCAGCGGCTTTATCGACGCTCGAAAAGGTTTTCTGGGTGCCTTCAGCGCCCGTTAACAGAACCAGACACTGCGTCTGCTGCTTGTCTGCATTACCACTTTTGATCGAAATTTCCATGGAATCTCTCCTTTGAATACGCGAAAACCTGTGCGTTGTCAGAGGCTTTGTTAGATAATGCCCTGCTTGAATCTGCGGACATCCTTGCAGAATAGTATCGCTGACGCTGACAGGGCAAAAAATGAACCCGGTGTGCTTCGGTACTCTCGTTAATATCGGTACTCTCGGCCAGCACCGTCTTCGGCATGTTGCATCACGGGCGGTATACTTCCCCGAGTTTACGACAGGTTTGTACGAATTTTTAGCCTTTCTTTTTTCGCGTTTTTATGCGTGCTTAGGGATGGGTTCGTTGTGTTGAGATGGGATTTTTAATTTGATCGTTCTTCGGTATCTCGCACGTGAGCTGGTTCAGAGCTGGCTGGCGATCAGTGGGGTTTTGTTGCTGATTATTGTCAGTGGCCGTTTTATAAAATATCTGCAGCAGGCTGCAACAGGTGAACTGAAAGCAGAGTTTCTGTTTGCCATTATGGGTTACCGCCTGCCGGGTTTTCTGGAAATTATTCTCCCACTTGGCCTGTTTCTGTCCATTCTGCTGGCCTATGGCCGTATGTATGTGGACAGCGAGATGGTGGTGCTGGAAGCCTGCGGCATGAGCCGTAACCGTCTTCTGGGTTATACCTTTGTTCCCGCATTTGTAATCATGATTGTTGTGGCCGTTATCAGCTGTGTGCTCAGCCCCTGGGGGGCCAGCCATGTTGAGCGCATTCTCAATACCCAGGATGCCATGACCGAATTCGACACCCTTACACCGGGTCGTTTTCAGTCAATGAACGACGGCGTCAGGGTGACTTATACGGAATCACTTTCCTCGAATAAGTCCCGTATGGAAGGTGTTTTTATTGCTGAACACCGGGTGGGTAAAGAAGGAGAGAAAGGGCAGGTGACTCTGCTTCTGGCGGATGGTGGGCGTATGTACCCTGATCCGGAATCCGGTAAACGTTACCTGCTTCTGGAAAACGGCTACCGCTATGATCTGGCAGCGGGTCAGCCTGAAAGCCGTCTGACACAGTATGATACCTATGGCATACAGATGCAGGATCCAGAAGTCCGTCCGGTCACCAAAGAAAATGCCCTGCCCACAGAACAGATTTTCGGAAGTGATCAGCCGCGCCTTGTTGCCGAGTGGCAGTGGCGTATTTCTCTTCCTCTCCTGATTCCCGTGATTGTCTTTATGGCTTTGCCTTTGGCCAGGGTTAATCCCCGCCAGGGACGCTTTATGAAGCTGCTTCCTGGCGTTCTGCTCTATCTGGTTTATCTGGCGTTGCTGATTGCCAGCCGTGGCGCCGTTGAAGATGGAAAAATTCCTCCTGAAATAGGTTTGTGGGGAGTTCATGCTGTTTTCACAGTGATTGCTCTGGTGATGTTTTTCTGGCCCCAGATTCAGAACCTGTTTTCAGGGGCGCGCAGTATCGAGTCGGTTGATGGTGGGGTGAAGCAGGGATGAGAAAGCTTGATCGTCATATCGGCGTAACTGTACTGGCAGCGATGATGGTTGTTCTGATCATTATTGTTTTCCTGGATACCCTGTTTGGGTTTATGACCCAGCTGGATGCCATGCGGGCCAATTACCAGTTGCCGGAAGTTGTCCGCTACATGGTTCTGACCATGCCTAAGCGGATCTATGAAGTGATTCCGGTTTCTGCCCTGATCGGCTGTCTGGTCGGACTTGGTTCGCTGGCTAATAACAGTGAGCTGGTGGTGATGCGGGCAGCGGGTGTTTCCCTTATACGAATCTGCTGGTCTGTTATGAAACCGGCCATTGTGCTGATGCTGGTTGGCCTGCTTCTCAGTGAATATGTTTCACCAATTACGGAGCAGATGGCCCAGACCGGGCGCAAAATCGCCCGTTCCGCAGATGGCAAATACACCGATGAAGGCCTTTGGCACCGGGAAGGCGATGACTACATGTTCTTCAACGCCGTGGAGCCTAATGGTGTTCTCTATGGCATTAATATTTACCGTTTTGATGAAAATCGAAAGCTGGAAGAAACGGTTTATGCCGAACGGGCACTGAGCCAGGGCAGCCACTGGTTGCTGGAGAATGTTGAAACCAGTACCTATTACGATGATCGCGTTGATGTGAGTTCGGCCCAGACCCAGATCTGGGAAACTGACCTGACAACAACCTTGCTGAAAGTTGTGGTGGTGAAGCCGGATGATCTCTCGATAAGCGGTTTGGCAACCTATATCGATTATCTTGAAAATCAGGATCTGCAAAGTGCTGAGTACGCTCTGGCACTATTTAAAAAGGTGCTGCAGCCTCTGGCTATTTTTGCCCTGGTGCTGATCGGTATCTCGTTTGTGTTTGGGCCTCTGCGAACAGTATCTGTAGGTTTAAGACTGTTTTCCGGCGTGATTACCGGTGTCACCTTTATGATTGTTCAGAACCTGATGGGGCCGTTGAGCCTGGTCTTTGGGTTCTCACCCTTTGTTGCGATTCTGCTGCCAATCCTGTGCTGTTTTGGTGTGGGTGTGCTTTTGTTGAGAAGAGCCGGGTAACCCGGCTCTTCTCAAGTATATTGAGGTTCTGGGGGGTTATGCTTCCAGAACTGCAATTTTTTCGCGAAGGGCCTTAAGCTCAGCTTTCTTCTTGGTAATCCCTTCAGTTAGATCACACTTCATCAACTCTTTATCAGCTGATTTTTGTGCTTTCTCGGCGAGAAATCTGTTGTTTATACAACGTTTTGCTGTTGCAACCGCCTGTGAATCACTACCCAGGATTTCCAGAGACTCCTGAGTTTTTTCTATATCTTGCTGATATGATGTCAAAAAAGCACTACGCTCACTCCTGTCAGGAATTAAGGAACCTAGATCCTTAGCCAGAGTTGTGGAAGTTATAGTGTATTCTGAGCACTGTGTGCATGATTTTTGAATTCTTTCAGCCTGTTCGGACAAACCGCATTCTTTAAGACTTTGAGTAGAAATAATGGGCTTTTCCCCTCCGCGAATTTTACTTTGAGCATCTTCAAGGTATTGAATTACACCTGAAAGCTTCTTCTCTTCGCGTTTTGCAATTGCAAGTGGGGTTTGAGTATCTGCATGGAGGGCAGCAGCACTTTTCCTTTCGATAATATATCCAACAGTGGTACCCAGGCTGACTGCTGTGAGAAATGATTTAGGACCAGCTTCGCAGGGAAGAATATTCAGGTAGTACATAAGACCGTAGGTTGCAGCCCCGAGAATTGCGCCGTGTCCGCCGCCTCGGATAGCATGACTTAAAACGCCTGTTATACCTGATCGGTATTGAACGGCTCTGCCTGCAAATTCAACTTCAATTTCTGCTTTAGTCGTAGGAGCCTGATATCCTGAGACTGCTGGGGTTGTTCCTATTGCTTGAGCTTGCTGCATACTGCTTCCCTCCTTGAATATGATCGTTAGATACATTTCAGAGTAAGCATGTCTGCGGGCAGTGGGTATCAGACCTTGGTGGCAGGAGTGAGCAAAATTACCTGGCTTCTGGAGTAACGGTCGTGCCAGGATTTCTTGTCTTTGTCGACCAGAATCCAGAGCACGCCGAGACCTGCCAGCCCGATAGCGGGTATTGCAATCATAAATCTCAACAGACACTGAATCAGAGTTAAGGGACCACCGGTTTCACTGCTGATAACCCTGATCTTCCAGGCCTGCATGCCCAGAGTCTGGCCACCTCTGGTCCAGAAATGGGCAAAGAAAAAGAACAAGATAAAAGTCAGAACCGTGCTGAGAAGTGGGTTAAAACCAGCCGGCGCATCTTTTAGCCCCAGCAGAAGATTATTAACCACTGCATGGTAGATGCCACTGGTTACCATGACGATAGCAATCACCAGAAAGGTGTCATAAACCATAGCGGCCAGTCTTCGCCAAAGGGGGGCGGGCTGATAATCTGCGGCCATGCTGCTTTTTACTGCCTGTTCCGGGGTCATATTCTGTAATCTGTTGTTATTCACTGCCGAGTTTACGGACTGCCAGCCTTATGGCAAGCCCGGCATTAGCGACCGGGCGATCAGGCGACTATAGAGTAGATAGAGTAGACTGAAGAAAACAAATAAATGGTTTGGCTGTGGCCAGAGGGGTGGAAAGCAATGAATACGAACGCGAATACGAAAAAGTGGCAATGTGTTGTATGTGGCCTGGTTTATGATGAAGCAGAAGGCTGGCCTGATGACGGCATTGAGCCGGGAACAGCCTGGGAAGATGTACCGGAAGACTGGATCTGCCCGGACTGCGGAGCTGCGAAATCTGACTTTGAAATGGTACCAGCTGGTTGAGTTTCACCAGCCATTAACCGCAAGAAAATCCGTTTTCTGAAAACCACCTCAAGCAAGCTGGTTTTTTATGTTGTGGACTGAATAGTGCAGTCGTGGAAACGAACATCCAAAGTGTTGACAGTAGTATCTGCGCCGGGACGTAATTTTTGTTAAAGTGCGCCCTTTCCTAATTCTGAACCGAGGTGTCGGGATCAGATTTGCAAAGTTCTATTCAGGCAGAAGTATGTTTGCACCGGCGTATTATCAGGATCGACTCAGCAGCCTACCCCAGATTGCGGTCGGTGAATCTGATTATCGCATTATCAAATCAACCCGCGAATTTAAGGAACGCCTGCTGGAGCTGATTCGTTCAGCAACAACGCGCATCTATATGGCTGCGCTGTATCTTGAGGCCGACGGTGCAGGTGAGGAAATCCTGCGGGCCCTGTTTGAAGCTCAGCAAGCGAATCCTGCTCTGGATATCCAGATTTTTGTTGATTTTCATCGTGCTCAACGGGGACGTATCGGTGAAGAGACAACGGCAACCAACCGGGATTTTTATCAGCGTCTGACTGATGAGTACGAGCACCCGATCAAAATCTTCGGGGTTCCGGTCAAAGGGCGCGAGATTTTTGGTGTTCTGCACCTGAAAGGATTTGTTTTTGATAACACTGTCCTTTATTCCGGTGCCAGTATTAATGATGTCTATCTGCACCATGAAGAGCGCTATCGTTACGATCGCTACCATGAAATGCACAGCCGGGTCCTGAGTGACAGTTTTGCGGAGTATATGACCAGTTATTTCCGCAAGCATCCGGCCGTTCAGCCTCTGAACAGTGGTCCGGTCACCAGCCGTAAGGCATTGAAGCATGTTATTCGGAATTTTGGTCGCACGCTGCGCCGTTCAACCTACAGCTTTGCACCGGATCATGATGGAACCCAGATTGGTCTGACACCAGTCTGTGGAATGGGAGCCCGTGGAAACCGGCTGAACAAGATGATCTGTAATCTTCTTCGTTCGGCTGAAAAAGAGGTGTTTATCTGCACACCTTATTTCAATCCACCCAGAACAATTTCCCGACAGCTTAACCAGCTGCTGAAACGTCATGTAAAAGTAACCATTGTTGTCGGTGATAAAACGGCAAATGACTTTTATATTCCGCCAGAAGAAGAGTTCTCCAAGATTGGTGGTCTGCCTTACCTGTACGAGTACAACCTCCGCTCCTTTGCCCGACGCCATCAGAAGGATATTGAGGATGGCCGGTTGAACCTGATGTTGTGGAAAAGTGGTGATAACAGCTATCACCTGAAAGGTATTTATGCTGATGGCAACCGGGCACTGGTCACAGGCAGCAACCTGAACCCGAGAGCCTGGGGGCTTGATCTGGAAAATGGCGTGCTTGTTCAGGACATGCAGCAGAAGCTTCAGACTGAATTTGTGCAGGAACAGGAGTTGATCTTAAGCGGTGCATCCCGAATCAACAATTACCGCGAGCTGGACAAAATGGGGGATTACCCGGATGAGGTTCAGCGCCTGCTTGGAAAAATCAAGCGCTTCAAGGCTCATGTTTTGATCAAAAAAATCATCTGAGTGAGAGCAGAAATGAAAAAGCTGGTAAAGAACCTACCGGCTTTTTCATTTCAGGTGTGAATTTAACTTAAAAAGTTATTTCACCATTGTCAGCTGGTATGTATAAGGGTCAACTTCTGCAAGGGTTGTATCCTCAACCTTATAACCATACTTACCGCAGTTGTTATTCTGCTGCTGCAGACCACCATAAACGACATGAGCAACAGTCTGGTTCTGTATACGCTCCTCTGTGGTCATGTGGGGCATCAGTGTCAGTCTGTCTGTTGGTGATGTCTTCTTGCTGGAAGTGTCATCATCCTGCTCATGGGAAGATTTCCGGGCTTCCTCAACTTCTCTGGCCGTCTTCATTCGAACATCAGCTTCACAGCAGTCAACAACATTGGATTTATACACGTTGTTGGTACGGTCCTTGGCACTCTTACATCCACCCATCAATGGTGCATGCATGATCTGGCAGATTTGGTCAACCAGCCAGATATCGTAGAACGCTCTGGTTCCGCCGTGATGGTAGCTTTTGCTCTCAATAGATCTGCGGTGTTCTTTACACAGAGCCAGGAAGTTTTCTTTCTCCAGACCAGAAAGCAGTTCCCAGTGCGCGGAGTGAATAAATTCACCCGCATCTCCGCCAGGCATTCCTTGCTTATCTTCTGTGGCACCAATCAGACCTTCCATTGCTTTCTTGTTAAGCCTGTCGGTTAACTCGAAAGGACGGGCTAAGTGTCTCAGCTTTGAGAAGGCCAGCTGGTTTACAGGGAAAATATACATTCTGGGCTTGAACTTGAAGCGAACCTTGTGAGATACACCGCGGCTGTCCAGGAACTCCAGCTCCTTCTCTTTCCCTTCCAGCTTCTCAAGCATTTCGGAAGCTTCCTTGGCCATCAGGTATTCATCTTCATGAAAGCCTGTTTTATGTCTCAGTTTGTCGGGGGACAGGAAGCACAGGTAGGTAAACGGAAGCTCGATAGGATCCTCCTGTCTCCCCTGTAATGCCTCAGCAAGGCCTGGAATATTTGCCTGATTGTTTGTAACCAGGCCTACCAGAGCTTCATTCATCCTCTTTTCTGCAATAGCGTCACGATCTTTTCTCTTCTTGATTCGCTTGGGTATTGGTACCAGTGAACCGACTCGCAGCTCTCGTCTGATAACCTCGCCATCTGGATCTTTTACAACGACGCAGGTCAGGTTCTGGGCATGCTCAGAATCCCGGTTCTGGGAAGGCGTAAAGCCTGTAAGAGCCAGAGGGTTGCAGTCTCCCTGTGGGGCAGGACCTTCTGCTCGAAGAAGCATTTCCCGCATTGGAGTATATTCAACAGTATATTTATACAGCTTGCCTTCAATGATAAGAGGAAGTTCGTGCACAGATTTCTTTGGTGGAGACTGGTTCTCCATCATATCGACTATCTGGCTTTCGAGGTAATCCTTGGATTTTACTTCCTTGCAGATTTTTTCCAGACCTTTTACATAAGCATCAAGATCCTGAATCATGGTTGGCAGCTCACCGCCCTGACCCTGATACTCCCCATTCAAAGCAGTAACCATCCCAGTAACCTGCTCTTTGGCACTGTCAAAGTCTGGGCGCTCATTTTCCAGTTTCTTTCTGACCAGTATCATCGCGCCTCTCAGAATACGCTTGCTGGCCTTGCTGGCCTTTTCAATTTTCTGGTCGTAAGCTGTACGACCATTATCGATAGCTTCATGGGCAGCCTGAGACCACTTGGAAGCCTGGGCCATAAGATTTTCAACTGTTCTGGGGTCATTACGCTGAATGATTTCCAGTTGCTCTTTTTTCTCTTCCAGCTGGCCTTTCATTGCCATGATGTCCTGATGAACAGCGTTTCGTATTGGCTGGTCCCAGGAGTCATCGTTATGGCCTTTCTCGCCCGGCATAACGTAGTACGTTAGATCCTCAGGGTTTTCCAGCTTAAGCTGCATATCGTGTAGCTCTGATATGGCCTTTTCAACTTCAGCGATTTGACCTGCATACGAGCCGGAGTTGGCACCGAGAACCGGGCGGAAAATCAAGTTTTGGGTTTCATCCAGTAATGGTGCAAAATCTTTGACAGCCTGCCTTTCCTTTTCAGACGGAACAATTGCTGCATCATCCATTTGATCAATATCGCACCTGCGGAATGGCAGGTGACTGATCGTTCCCGGTTGTCTCCTAATAGCTTCAACGAGACTTGGAGCCAGTTTTTGAGTTCTTGAAACATGGCTGGTAAGAACGGCAGTTACATGTTGGCGAAGTTCTTCACTCGTGCAGCTGGCACCATTTAATCTGGCTGCAACAGCCCTGGCAACCTCAGGGTGCTCATCCTCTGGAACCCCTGTGGCAGATTTTAATATTTTGCTTAATTTACTGGTGGTGTTATGAACATTGAGTTTCTTCTCCATATCAGAGCGGTGAAGCTCTGTATCAGCTTTTGCCAGCGACGCGCCAGGAGATACTTCTTTCTTGACTGAGTGTCCATCTTCATCACTCGAGTAACTATCATCATTACCTGAGGAGCTAATAACATCATCAATATATTCCTCCATTTCTTCATCACTACATCCTTCGTAAATTGAAGGCGGTAGCTGACGTGTGAATTTTAAAGACATACCAGGAGGCTGATGAATACTTGGCAAGTTCGCTTCTATGTTTTGAACTTCATCTGTAGTTTGTGGCAGCAGTTCCTTGATCTGTGAAACAGTCTTTGTTGGCAGAGAGTTGACCATATTCTCCAGAGATTTCTCATCGACAGGTTCATCTCCCTCAGGCACAAGTGATAAAAGGTGATCAATAACTTTTGGATCTTTATTCAAAATGCTGAGATGCGTTTCAACTTCATCAGCCTCAAGTCCCATTTCTTTAAAGTCATCATCATCCAGATCTTTAACGCTTAGCTGGGGAGGCTTTCTTAAAGGAATGGCACAGACAGCAGAATTTAGCGATTGAGTTAAAGGAGTAGTTTGAATCTGTGAAAATTTTTGGTTGTAGACAGGTAATGACATGGTCAAATTTGGCAAACTTTTTTGCAGCGAATCTGAGGGTGAATTTTTATAAACGTCTTCATCATCACTATCGTCGCTGGAGCTACATTCAGATGTAGGTTCAATAACCGGAGGTAAAATCACTGATTTTGGCAAGGATAAAGATGGGTCATCAACCGTGTTCTCAACCGGGGAAGGCGTGCTGATAACAGAAGGTTTCCGAGAATCCTGATTTCTTTCTGCTCTTTGCAGTTTCGCCAGCCTTTGGTTTTCTTCGCGCAGGAACTGAATCTGTTGCTCCTCACTCAATTTGATTTTTGGGCGATTTAATTCTCTGAGCCTTTCCTGCTCTTTCATCAGCTCCGCTTGCTCAGCAATGCGCTTCATCAGCTCTTTCATTATGGCAAGCGGGTCTTCAACCGTAACCTTTGCTTCAACAGGCTTAGTTTCACATTGACTAGCAGGTACTGGTGAAATCCTCGTGGGCGTTACTACACACACCGTTTCTGGAGAAACATCTTCTTTAGCTTGAACTTTGATGGTTGCATTGTGGGTAGTTTCTTCTGTATCAGGTTGGGGTTTCAGTGAAACTGGAGAAGCCTCAGGTGTGAGAATGTTGACAGGCATAGCTTCCAACACACTTTCCTGAGTAATGGCCTTTGATCGTTTTTTCATACCTTTGCGAATGCGAGCCATAATTTCGCTGTGTGAAAGAGGGAATTCACTTTCTGGTTCCAGAGGTGGATCTGCTTCCTCTTCGGCAGGAACGTTTTGACGAGCTAATTTTTCCCTGTACGCACGTTCGGCCTGCTCTTCGCTCTTAAGGTTTGCTTTCCGTTCTTCTTTTTTACTTGGCTCTTTTATTCCCCAGTCTTTGTAATACTCAGCTAGCTTCTGTTTTTGAATATCTTCCCCAGTGGGTTTTTTCTCTTCCAGAAGGGTTTCTACGGCAACTGGATTCGTAGTCGGTACTGGCGATGCAGGGGGGGCTTGAAGAGTTGCTTCTTCATTTTCAATCTCTTCAACTTGCTTGGTAATAACATCCACTTCCAGCAGGCTAACGTCTTTTGGCAAGGACATACTGCGAGCAAGCTTTACAGGTGTGGGAGCTTTTGGCTTTTCCTCACCATTCAAATCCAGAGCCTCAAGCAGTTTTAACTCATCATCCGCATTGGGCTGAGGCTCTGGTTTCATATTCGGGTTTTCAGTTTTGGGAGGAACTGCTGGAATATCTAAAAGCAGGAGTTCTTCATTATCTTTGTTGGGAGCTTCAGTGTTCTGAGCCGGTAACTCAACTCTTGCTGGCGTTGACAGTCTGCGGGCAGGCTTTACTACTTCAGCCGCTTCCCTTTGCTTCAATGAAGCTGTTTTGTTATCTGCGAGATCTAAGGCATCAACCAGCTTGGGTTGATTATTGATTTGAGGCTTGGTGGCTTCAGCCTTGAGGGCCTGTGCCTTTCTGGAGCCAAAGCACCATGAATAAGCAAGAGAAATCGGATAGGTAAAAGCTGAGAACAGGTTACCTGCCAACCTTGATACATACTGGCATAAGCCAATCACTTGTTTCGGTTTCATACCATCCGCCTCCCTGCAGAAATGAGATATTCACGTTTTTGACTGGCAGGAAGGCTGGGAGTTCCGCAAAGAGAGGTAGACGAAAGTAGGGATTTAAAAAAAGAGCTGAAATATCAGCCCTTTATACAGTTTTACTGGCTTAGCCCCCTCCCTGGGTCAGACGGGCCGGATCAAGCAGTTTTTCCAGTTCCTGACGGGAAATATCAGTCTGCTCCTCGGCTACATCGATAATCGGGCGCAGTTCCTTGTAGGCCTGTTTGGCGATGGCAGCCGCTTTCTGGTAGCCAATGATCGGGTTGAGGGCGGTCACCAGAATAGGGTTGCGGGAAAGGGATTCTTCCAGCCTGACCGTGTTGACCTGGAAAGTGGCAATGGCCTTATCTGCCAGCAATAGACAGGTATTGGCAAGCAGATGGATGCTGTTCAGGAGGTTGTCAGCAATCATCGGCAGCATCACATTCAGCTCAAAATTACCGGATTGGCCGCCCACAGTTATTGCTGCATCATTTCCAATTACCTGTGCTGCTGCCATGGCTGCTGACTCGGGAATAACCGGGTTCACTTTTCCCGGCATCATTGAAGAGCCCGGCTGCAGGGCTTCCAACTCAATTTCTCCCAGACCTGCCAAGGGGCCGGAGTTCATCCAGCGCAGGTCGTTGGCAATCTTCATAATGGTGACAGCCAGTGCTTTCAGCTGGCCGGACAAGGCCACGGCGGTGTCTTGAGAGCCAATCATGGCGAAGAAATTATCAGCGGGTTTGAAATCGAGGCCAGTGAGGATAGAGAGCTTTTCGTTGAACAGGCGGGCAAAATCAGGGTGGGCGTTAATGCCTGTTCCAACTGCTGTGCCACCCTGTCCCAGCTGAAGAACCTGATTCCTCATCGCCAGAAGCAGTTTCCGGCCTTGCTGTAGCTGGGCAACCCAGCCATCCAGAGACTGGCTCATTTTTACCGGCATGGCATCCATCAAGTGGGTTCGACCGGTTTTGACATAGGCATCAAGGTTTCCAGCCTTGGCGCTGGTCACTTTTATAAGGCGCTCCAGGGCTGGCAGCAGGTTTTCTGAAAGCTCAATTGCTGCACTGGTATGAATGGAGGAAGGAATCACATCATTGCTGCTCTGGCCGCAGTTGACGTGATCATTGGGGTTCACAGGTGCGCCAAGCTCCCTGCTTGCCAGCGTTGCAATAACTTCATTGGCATTCATATTAGAGCTGGTACCAGAACCCGTCTGGAAAATATCGACCGGAAAGTGCTGGATCAGGTTGTCTTGATTAAGGAGAATCTGACAGGCTTTGATAATTGCCAGAGCCATATCTTCAGGAATCTGTCCCAGCTCCGCATTGGCTTCAGCGGCAGCTGCCTTTATCTGGATCAGTGCCCGAATAAAACTGGCAGGAAGCCTCTTGCCGCTGACTGGGAAATTATTAACAGCCCGTTGTGTTTGTGCGCCATAAAGCGCATTTTGTGGGACTTCCAACTGTCCCATGCTGTCTGATTCGATACGGAATGCTTTCATGATCAGCTTTCCCTTATAAGCTCCACTATGCCATTTAGAATGACACAGCTTTTGCGTGATGGAAAAAAGATGATTTATAGATATGAATATTTGATCTATAAAAACCCAAGTATTTTAGTCAACAACTGACAAGAAATAGTGTCCAATGGAGTTGGCGCAGAAGCTGGTTCGGCCTGATAGCAAAACTGATAACAAAACAGCTAAAGATGCAGGGTGGGTTAATGAGTTCTTTAAGGACAGAAACTGTCACCAGTGTTCACCACTGGAACGATACTCTTTTCAGTTTTACCACAACCAGGGATCGCGGGTTTCGCTTCAAAAATGGCCATTTTGTCATGATTGGGCTGGAAGTGGATGGGCGACCTTTAATGAGAGCCTACAGTATTGTCAGTGCCAACTATGAAGAAGAGCTGGAGTTTTTCAGTATCAAGGTTTCCGATGGGCCTCTGACTTCACGCCTGCAGAATATCAAGGTGGGGGATTCGATTTATGTCAGCAGCAAGCCGACGGGTACCTTGGTTCTGGATAACCTTTTGCCTGGGCGAAATTTATGGCTGATCAGCACGGGTACAGGTTTGGCACCATTTCTGAGTATTATTAAAGACCCGGAAACCTATGAGCGGTTTGATAAGGTTATTCTGACCCATGGCGTTCGCTTTGTATCTGAGCTGGCTTATCAGGGAGTGATAGAAAATGAACTGCCAACCAATGAGTATTTTGGTGGTCTGATTCGCGATAAGCTGGTTTATTACCCCACGGTAACCCGTGAGTATTTCCCAACCCAGGGACGTCTGACGGATTTAATGGACAGTGGTAAGCTGGTGATGGATCTGGAACTGCCAAAGTTCAGCCTGGAACATGATCGCTTTATGGTCTGCGGCAGCCCGGCCATGCTCAAAGATACCTGCGATATTCTAAATGCTCAGGGCTTTGAGGAAGCACGACACGGAAATGCGGGACACTATGTGATTGAGAGAGCGTTTGTTGAAAAGTGACAAATGTAAGATGCTGCTTATAGAACCCTCGAAAAGGCTGAGTGCAATAATAAAACCTCAACAGGCCTTGGCAGGGCCAAAAATTGTCTGGCAGTCAAACTTGGGAATGTGAGATTGTAGTCACTTGTGTTAACTGGCAGAACATAAGAAAAATAAAATGAATGCAGCGACAGAGCACTTTGATGTACTGATTATTGGTGCAGGTTTATCCGGTATTGGTTTGGCCTGTCATCTTGTGCAAAAAAGCCCGGGAAAGAGCTTTGCAATATTGGAGGGCAGGGACAGTATCGGTGGAACCTGGGATTTATTTCGCTATCCCGGTATACGATCCGACTCCGATATGTTCACCCTCGGGTACAACTTCAAGCCTTGGGAAAACGCTGAGCCCATTGCTCAGGGTGGTGATATTCGTCGTTATATTGAGGATGCAGCCACTGAGCATGGAATAGATAAAAAAATCAGGTTTGGCCATCGGGTTATTTCTGCTGAGTGGTCTTCGGAACAAGTTGTCTGGCTTGTGAAAACGGAAGATGCCCAGGGACAGACGAAAGAGTTTTCCTGTCGTTATCTCGCAGGTTGCACAGGCTATTACAGTTATGAGTCCGGCTATGATCCAGCCTTCCCGGGACGGGAAGAATTCCAGGGGGATATTTTCCACCCTCAGAAATGGCCTGAGGGTTATGACTATTCAGGAAAAAAAGTTGTTGTAATCGGCAGTGGTGCAACGGCTGTCACCCTCGTGCCTGCAATGGCTGATGTGGCAGGGCATGTTACGATGTTGCAACGGTCCCCTTCCTATATTCTCACGCTCCCTATGGCCGATCCAATTGTTGATGGTCTGCGTCGTATTTTTCCTGAGGCGTGGGTCTATCGTTTGACTCGTTTCAGAAATATATCCGTGTCCTGGTTGATCTATAACTTCTGCAGGTTATTTCCTGGAACCTCCCGAAACCTGCTTCTACGTTCCGTCAGGAAGCAGTTGCCCGATGATTTTGATATGAAACACTTCTCGTCAGCCTATGCTCCATGGGATGAGCGGTTGTGTATTGTTCCGGATGGAGATCTGTTTAAAGCCATTTCGGCTGGTAAGGCATCAGTCGCGACTGATCATATTGAACGGTTTACCGAGAAGGGTATTCTGTTGAAATCCGGGGAAGAGCTTGAGGCCGATGTCATCATCACAGCGACAGGTTTGAATGTTCAGGCCTTTGGCAAAATGAAGCTGGCGGTTGATGGAAAGCCTTATGAACATACTCAAAAGATGTGTTACCGAGGTGTGCTTTATGAAGATCTGCCTAACTTTGCCATGATTTTTGGATATACCAATGCTTCCTGGACGCTTAAAGCTGATTTGGCAGCAAACTATATATGCCGACTTTTGAACTATATGGATCAAAAAGGATATACGGCGTGTATGCCCAGAAATGCTGAAAGCTTTTCCAAGGCTCCTTTTATGGATATGCAGTCGGGCTATATCCAAAGAGCGAAATCCCAAATGCCTTTGCAGGGCACGAAGAAACCCTGGAAGGTCTATCAGAATTACCTGTTGGATATTTTGAGCCTTCGCCTAACGGGTATTGAAGATAGGGCTCTGAAATTTACCCGGCTAATACCCTCTACCAAGTCGAGGGAAAAACAAAGGGAACGGCAGGCCAGCACGGTTTCTGAGTAGTTCTTATTGAAAATTATCTGGAGTTTTTGGTTTGCTAATATAGAAGGGTTGGGTTGCTATCAGGGATTGAGAAATGGAAAAATCTAAATATATCAAAGGCTTCACGCTAATAGAGTTGATGATAGTTGTCGCTATCATCAGCATACTTGCCGCTGTGGCCATTCCTGCTTATCAGGATTACACCTATCGCTCCAGAGTGGCTGAAGGGCTTCAGCTGGCCTCTGCGGCCAAGGGGGAAGTGACTGAGTACTACTCAACTCATGGGGAGTTTCCCACATCAGATGTTGAGTATATGTCTGACTATAGCCATGCCGGTTCATTCAGAGCAACAAGAGTTACCTGGTCAGCAGGTCGTGGCTTAGTAGAGATTTGGTTTGGATCCAGCAATTCAGATGCAAATACTGCTGAAGGAATTCTCTGGCTGACTCCGACTGTTTCAGGAGGGTCAATCGAGTGGACTTGTCACAATCATACGGATTCAAGATTTATGATCAATTCCCCGAATTATTTGCCTGCCAATTGTCGGTAGCTTGCTCTAGTTAACGTAACCTAATGAAAGAAGCCCTGATAGTTTTATCAGGGCTTCTTTCATCTAAGAGTTACTTTCCTTCAACGGGGAAACCAGCTCCCTGCCGGGCATAAATGCTACAGGGGTGACGGCGACACTCCACAGATGGTTTTGAACAGGCGGGGATTGCGGCTCGCTCGCTGCTTTATATTGCTGGCCCTTATTGCCCACTCCACCTCCGCATCAGTACAAGCTTTAAGCACGACACGGCAGGCTTACAGGTCTTGAAACATGTAATGCTGCTCTTTGCTATTGGGGCGCATTTTGATGACAGTAGAAAAAGTTTTGATAGCAGAAGCTGATCTGGCTGGGGCAGTCAAACAAAAGAAGGGAGTATTAGATTGAGCAAATCCCGGACACAAAAAAGCCCAGAAAAGTCGATTCTTCTCCAGGCCTTGATATATCTGGTACCGGTGGTCGGACTCGAACCGACACGCCCGTGAAGGCAACGGATTTTGAATCCGTCATGTCTACCAATTCCATCACACCGGCGCTTTTAAGCGAGGCGCAGTATAACATTTGCGAATAAGCATGCAAGAACCTTGAAGTGCTGCCGATAAAATAGCCACACGAACTACAGGGTATGGATACCAATTATGGATTCTGGAACACCAGGGGGAACCAATTCCACAACGAGAGGGAAGTATTCAGTTCCACCGCCACCGCCACCGCCACCGCTTCCACAAGCTCAAAGGGGTACCCGGAACACATACCCTGTCAACCCCAAGGCTCAGCTACAGCGCTTAAACACAAATGATTCTGGAGTAGGAGATGAAGTAGACACCCCCGATACCTCGCCTCCTTCAACAAGCTTGAGAGAGCGTAAATCTGAGGCTTTTGATCCTTCGTTAGAGTTTGTAGAGCCTAAACAGCCCCTTAATAACGAACAGATCGAGCAGTGTAATGAAATGCTGGCCACTCGAAATAAGACAATCACTATGTTGCGTGACCTTATGGCTCAGGAGTGGGTGAAAGTGAATGCACCTGAAATCATTCGTGCTCTTCAGGATGCTGATTATGCGATGGGAAATAATATTCGCATAGTCTTGGTCGTTGATGGTGTACCTGTTCATCTTGCACCTCCCAACCCAAATGATCCAGTTACAGCGGACGATCTGAAGATGTACCAGGAGTACGTCCAGCAGTCGCTGGCTCACTACTACAGCGCTCCTCCACCTCTGGACAGAATGAAGCGGGAGATAGAAGCGAACAATCGAAAACTCAAGCAGCTCGATGGGCAATTGAAGCCGCTTGGGGTGAATGCTCTTAAAGATGTCGAAGATGACATGCTGAAGAATAATACGGTCATTGTTGTTGATCTGTCCCGGAGGGATAGCCCAGATATATGGGGTGAAAATGGAGGTATCCCTGACAGTGCGATAGGTCGGTATAAAAGCTCAATTAATGGCGGGAATGTTCATTTCATCCATAACTCTGAAGAATATGACGATGAAGGGATTGATGAATTTACCAGGCAACAGCTGAAACAGGCAGACTCTTGGGAGCAGTTTGATGATGAGGATGATGAGCCGTTCAACCCAGATCCAGTGAGTATTCCTCTACCCCGTAGAGAGCCGCCACCATACCGATTTCCTCCAAGTTATGATCAGCATGCACAGCATCTTGGCGGTCCTTTTCCGCCTCCAAAGCCATCAGAGGGCACAGATGTTTGAAGTGAGTGGGTTATCAAGCCGGGATTTCAATCCCGGCTATCTGCTCTCCTGACCTGACATTTCCCACTGATTTCGGTATTCTTCCCGCCTTTTTCGTGCTGTAAGGTTGTGGCGGCAAATGCGCGTCAGTGATTTCCATTTCGAACTTCCCGATGAGCTGATTGCTCGTTATCCGATGCCGGAACGCAGTGCCAGCCGACTGTTGGTGCTGGACAGTGAAACGGGCAAGCCTGTTCACCGGACTTTCCGGGATATTATCGATTACCTGAAACCCGGAGACCTGCTGGTTCTGAACAATACCCGGGTTATTCCTGCACGCCTGTTCGGCCAGAAAGAGACTGGCGGCAAGATTGAAGTGCTGGTGGAGCGGGTTCTGGATGAACGCCGGGTTCTGGCCCATGTGCGTTCCAGCAAATCTCCCAAGCCGGGCACCCGCCTGCTGCTGGAGGGTGGGCTGGAAGCCATGATGGTTGAGCGTCAGGATGCCCTTTTCCTGCTGGAGTTTGCCGGAGAAGAGCCTGTTGTTCATCAATTGGAACAACATGGCCATATGCCATTGCCACCTTATATTACCCGTGAAGATGAGCTGGCAGACCGGGAGCGTTATCAAACTGTTTATGGTACAGAGAAAGGTGCAGTAGCGGCTCCAACAGCCGGTCTGCACTTTGATGATGAACTGTTCGCCCTGCTGAAAGAAAAGGGCGTTGAAACAGCCTTTGTCACCCTTCATGTGGGAGCAGGTACTTTCCAGCCTGTGCGTGTGGATAAGATTGAAGATCACCATATGCACAGCGAGTATCTGGAGGTTTCCGAAGAGGTTGTTGAGCGGGTTAAGCAGACCAAAGCGAATGGTGGTCGGATTATCGCTGTTGGTACTACCTCTGTGCGCAGTCTCGAAACCGCTGCCCAGTCCGGCAAGCTGAAGCCTTTTGCCGGTGAAACAGAAATCTTTATTTATCCTGGCTATGAGTACCAGGTGGTGGATTGTCTGATTACCAACTTCCATCTGCCGGAATCTACCCTGTTGATGCTGGTATCAGCTTTTGCCGGGTATAACGAAATTATGAATGCCTATCGGGAAGCGATTGACGAGCGCTATCGCTTCTTCAGTTACGGGGATGCCATGCTGCTGACCCGCAAGCAGACAGTTTAAAAAAGTTTAAGAGTTACAGGAGTCGGTGCGATGCGCCAGGAATGCTTTATGTCCTTCGAGAAGCTGGGTGAAGACGGGCTGGCCCGTCGCGGCCGGCTGACTTTCCCCCGTGGTACGGTGGAAACCCCCTGCTTTATGCCTGTGGGCACCTACGGCACCGTAAAAGGCATGCTGCCCCGTGATATTGAAGAGATTGGCGCGGAGATTATCCTCGGCAATACCTTCCATCTGATGTTGCGTCCTGGTACCGAGGTGATCAAGGAGCATGGCACCCTTCATGACTTCAATAACTGGAACAAGCCCATCCTGACAGATTCCGGTGGCTTCCAGGTGTTCAGCCTGGGTGATCTGCGCAAAATTACTGAAGAGGGCGTTTCCTTCCGCTCGCCAGTGGATGGTTCCAAGGTCTTTATGAGCCCGGAAATCTCCATGCAGGTTCAGAAGGATCTGGGTTCCGATATCGTGATGATCTTTGACGAGTGCACCCCTGGTGATGCCGACGAAGAACGCGCCCGCACTTCCATGGAGCTTTCCCTGCGCTGGGCCAAGCGCTGCCGTGAAGCTCATGCTGACAGCCCATCTGCCCTGTTCGGTATTATCCAGGGCGGTATGTTTGAAGATCAGCGTGCCCGCTCTTTGGATGGTCTGCTGGAAATTGGCTTTGATGGCTATGCCATTGGTGGTCTTTCCGTGGGTGAATCCAAGGAAGATATGCACCGTATTCTGTCCCACACACCTCGCCGGATTCCTGAAGAATATCCCCGTTATCTGATGGGTGTAGGCACGCCGGAAGATATTGTTGAGGCAGTACGCCGTGGCGTTGATATGTTCGACTGTGTTATGCCTACACGTAATGCACGAAATGGCCATCTGTTCACATCTGCCGGGACTGTGAAGATCCGTAATGCTGTCCACCGTCATGCTGACGAGCCGCTGGAACCGGGCTGTGACTGCTACACTTGCCGGAATTTCACACGAGCGTACCTGCATCATCTGGACAAATGTAACGAGATGCTGGGTTCCATGCTGAATACCATTCATAACCTGCGTTATTACCAGCGTTTGATGGCCGGTTTGCGACAGAGTATCGAACAGGGTAAATTGAGCCACTTTGTGGATGACTTCTACGCTGCCAGGGGCCAGGTTGCTCCGGCGCTGGAGATTTAAGACGGATTAGCCGGTGAACGGGAAGCTTCCTGAGCTGGCGTTCAATTAGGAGTATTGATATGAGCTTGATCAGTCAGGCTTTCGCAGCCGACGCGACAGCTGCAGCAGCTGGTCCCAGCATGATGGGGCAGTTGGTAATGCTGGGTGGCTTTGTTCTGATTTTCTGGCTGCTGATCTGGCGCCCCCAGAGTAAGCGTGCCAAAGAACATAAGAAACTGCTGGAAGGTATCGGCAAAGGCGATGAGGTGGTAACCACCGGTGGCATCGTGGGCAAAGTTGTTGGTGTTGCTGACGACTTTGTTACCCTGCAGGTTAGCGACAAGATTGATATGAATTTCCAGAAGTCTTCTGTTGCTGCCACTCTGCCCAAGGGTACGATCAAGGCAATTCATAATTGAACATGATCGCGAATGGCCTGTCTGTTTAGACAGGCCATTTTTGTCTTTTAATGGAACCCGAGGGCCCCATGAACCGATATCCCTTGTGGAAATACCTCTCAATTCTGCTTTTTGTGGCAGTGGGCGTGTTTTATGCTCTGCCTAACCTGTATCCCGATGACCCGGCGGTGCAGATCTCCGGAGCCAGCTCCTCTCTGACCCTGAACGAGTCTGAGGCAGCTATCGCGGTGAAAGTGCTTGAAAAGGCTGGTATTGCCGTCAAATCTACAGAAGTCAGCCCCAGAGGTGACTCTGTTCTGATTCGTCTGACTGATTCTGAAGATCAACTTCCAGCCAAGGCTGCTATTTCCGAGCGCCTGGGCCATGACTACGTTGTTGCTCTGAACCTTGCTCCTACTACACCTGAATGGCTGACTTCCATGGGCGCTTATCCCATGAAGCTTGGTCTTGACCTCTCCGGTGGTGTGCACTTCCTGCTGGAGGTTGATACCCCCAGGGCTGTTCAGACACGTATGGACGTTTACGCTGGTGAGATTCGTACTGCTCTGCGTAAAGAACGTCT
Source organism: Parendozoicomonas callyspongiae (assembly GCF_023502345.1). GTDB lineage: Bacteria > Pseudomonadota > Gammaproteobacteria > Pseudomonadales > Endozoicomonadaceae > Sansalvadorimonas > Sansalvadorimonas callyspongiae. Next base: position 221,561 of record NZ_JAMFLX010000003.1, on the reverse strand, counting down.
GCGTTATCGCACTGTACCTGAGAAGAAAGGCAGCCTGGCCCGTGAGCTGGCCTTCAACGATGCTGCAACACGCGACAGTGCCCGCAAGGTTATTTCCAAAGAATTCCCGGATCTGCAGACCGATACCTCTGAGTCCAATGGTCGCTTCCTGGTCAAGTACAACCTGACCGAGCAGCAAATTCGTGATCTGGAAGATTATGCCGTTAAGCAGAACCTGACCACTGTTCGTAACCGTGTGAACGAACTGGGTGTGTCCGAGCCTCTGGTTCAGCGTCAGGGTCGCAAGAACATCGTGGTGGAACTGCCTGGTGTTCAGGACACCGCAGAAGCCAAGCGTATTCTGGGTAAGACGGCCAACCTCGAGTTCCGTCTGGCGGCTAACTATGATGCAGCTGCCGGTACCTACGAGACTTTCGAGTTCCGCAGCGATACCCGTCGTACAGCGAATCTGGAGCGGGATATCATCCTGACTGGTGACCAGGTATCCAACGCGCGATCCAATGTTGATACCCAGACTGGCGGCCCTCAGGTAAATATTGATCTGGATAACCGAGGCGGTCAGCTGATCAACCGTGCAACCCGTAACAATGTCGGCCGTTCCATGGCGGTGCTGTTTATTGAGCAGCGTTTCATGGGTAACCGTACAGAAAAACGTGTTGTAGATGGTGAGGAAATCGAAGTTCAGGTTCCGATTTATAAGCAGGAAAAGGGCATTATCAGCCTGGCAACCATTCAGAGCGTTCTGGGTAACAGCTTCCGGATTACCGGTCTGGATTCCCGTGCTGAAGCGTCTGAACTGGCCCTGCTGCTGCGTGCCGGATCCCTGGCGGCTCCCATGCACTTTGTTGAGGAACGGACTGTAGGTCCAAGCCTTGGTAAGGAAAATATCCGTATGGGTATTAACTCCACCATGGTTGGTCTGGCTCTGATCATTCTGTTTATGCTGGTTGTTTACCGGTTCTTCGGTCTGGTGGCGAATGTGGCCCTGGCTCTGAACCTGGTGCTGCTGGTGGGCATGATGTCCATTCTCGGTGCGACACTGACCATGCCGGGTATTGCCGGTATCGTGTTGACATTGGGCATGGCGGTTGATGCCAACGTGCTGGTCTTCTCCCGTATTCGGGAAGAGCTGAAGCGCGGTCTGACACCGCACAAGGCGATTGCTGAAGGCTTCGACCGGGCATTTGTTTCTATCTTCGACGCCAACATTACAACGCTGATCGTGGGTGTGATCCTGTACGCAATTGGTACTGGTCCGGTGAAAGGATTTGCGGTGACTCTGTCCCTCGGTATCCTGACCTCCATGTTCACAGCGATTCTGGTGAGCCGCGCAATAGTCAACATGACTTACGGCCGTCGTCGTCAGCTTAAGAAGATCTCTATCTGAGGGCCGTAACGTATGTCTGAGAAAAAAATGCACGGCCATGTCAGGGTGTTCAACTTTATGAAGCTGCGCTCAGCGGCCACAGTTCTGTCTGTGCTGCTGATGCTGGGCTCCGTAGCGACCCTGTTTGTAAATGGCATTAACTTTGGTCTGGATTTTACCGGCGGTACGCTGGTAGAGCTTTCCTACGATAAGCCGATCAATGTTGCTGATGTTCGCTCCGAGCTGGACAAGCTTGGTTTTGAAGATGCTTCTGCCCAGGAATATGGTGCAGCTACCGATGTGCTGATTCGTTTGCCGGGTAAAGAGACCGATGCTCATATGGGGGATAGGGTTGCCCGTGAGCTGAATGCAGCTTACCCCGGTGAAATCAAAGTCAAACGGGTTGAGTTCGTTGGTCCGCAGGTGGGTGAGCAGCTTCGTGACCAGGGTGGCCTGGGTATGATGCTGGCACTGGCGCTGGTTATGATGTACATCGCCTTCCGGTTCCAGTACAAATTCTCCTTTGGCGCTGTTATCGCACTGGCGCACGACAGCTTGATTGTGCTGGGTGTCTTCTCCCTTCTGAGTCTGCCGTTTGACCTGACGGTTCTGGCGGCGATTCTGGCGGTTGTAGGTTACTCCCTGAACGATACCATCATCGTGTACGACCGCGTGCGTGAGAATTTCCGCAAGGTGCGCCGTGGTACTCCGGAAGAGATTGTTAATATCTCCCTGAGTCAGACCCTTGGTCGTACTCTGGCAACATCGGGTACCACCATTATGGTGCTGCTGTCCCTGTTCTTTCTGGGCGGCGATACCATTAACGGTTTTGCTACAGCGCTGCTGGTTGGTGTCGGTGTGGGTACTTATTCCTCCATCTACATCGCATCCAATATGCTGCTGTATATGAATGTGAATCGTGAAGACCTGATTGTTCCTGTAAAGGAAGATGAGATCAATGAAATGCCTTGATTCATGCTGAATGCTTGGAGGGCTTAATCTGTAGATGACAAAGCGCCGGACTGTAAGTCCGGCGCTTTGTCATCTAAGCTGAACCGTTTTCTAAAATAGTGATTCCAATAATATGAGGATAAGGTTTAGCATTGGCTTTTTGCTGTCAATAACTCTGTTTGTTTCAGTTTATTCATATTCAGCTACGATAATTCATGTCAATCTTTATGATGCTTCGTTATACAGTGTTGAAGTGTCCACAGATGAGCAGGATAAAAAGCTTCTTATCAAGGGAAGTGGAGAGAAGAAGATTGGCTCTTCTATATATGCTGATGCTGATTCTATTGAGGCTGAGCTATATGGACACAGAGATGACAATAAAATAGTCGTTATTTATCCGAAAGATAATTTTTCTGTTGTTATCGAAGCAGTGGGAGGGGAATCATTCGGCTTTGATTTTGTGGTTGATATTCTTGAAAGAGACACGATTGAAAAAATTCCAAAAAGTGCTGAGTTGTTATTAAGTTTTCTTGTTTCTGGGTATGCGCTTCATGATTTTTCCAAGACTGAAAGAGTGGGAGGTGTTCTGAAAATTTTACCATTAGAATTGAAAAGTAGAGTGGACCGGTCCACATTGGTGGATTTGGAATTTCACCCAAAAAAAATTATAGCGAACGCAATTTATATAAGAGACAATTCATGCTGGTCGCATGGATTAGTGTCTTTGTTATTGGTTTCAAGGTTTTGCAATGATAGAAAGAACCAGGAAACTTTTACGGATAAATTTGTAGGTACTATGGCAAGTCTATTCGGCTTTGGTGGATTTGTTAGTAGCTGCCCTGACGAGGAAGAAGATAAAGATGAGTTGAAGAAGGCTGTTTCCTGTCGTGAGTTCGAGCGTAAACGATTGCCGCCAAGTGTTCCTGTCAAATCCAAAAAAATCAAAGAGGTTAAAGAGGATTTAGAACCACGAGGTTTCAATATTAGGAAGAGAAAGGGGGAGGGTATTTTTAATGAAACAGCTATAACTAAAATAAGAAAGTATTCAATAAGTCCAAATTATGGTTTTTGTAGATTGGGTGGTGTTAATGATATTGCTTTGGTTTTGAATGAGAAATTTCGCACTATCGAGATATCCGAAGATGATCGCGCGAAGCTGGAGCAAGATTTGCCGCCAATCATGACGGAGGATGAGATCAGGCAAAAGTATGATTTCTCATTTGGCTCTGGAGAAGAGGTTTTGGTGGGTGGTAAACAGCAAAAAAAGTGACTAATGAATTAATGATTTTTTTGGAGCCTTTCTGATGTTTAATATCAGCTTATCAAGCTTCTCTGCTATGCCTGCTGGCTTTATGATGGTGGTTTCTGGAGAACGCTTTTACCCCTGGAGTCTGTCTTGATGGTGAACTGATCGAAAATTCTGCCTGTGGCTGTGATTGATTTGAAAACAAGCTGATTGTTACCAAAGGAAATATGTTGATAAAGCTGAAGGAATTCCCCTTGTCTATCTGCCCAGTTTGAAGAGGAGTGACGAAATTTGGTCCCGCTACTGGAAGAGATATAGACCGGTAAGAGTCTTTGGTTTTCCTTTGTTTTTCTCTGCCCGCGGCTGTATACGTGAGAATCCCCCTGTAAGATAAGGTCTACATTGTACTGTTCGTAGAGGGGGGCAAAGAGAAGCTTTAGGTGGTGTTTATCGCTTTTTCCAAGTGCAGATGACCAAGCCTCCTCGTGCTGAAAAACAACAGTCCAGTTATTGGGGTTGTTCTCCAGTAGTTGCTTAATCCATTGGTATTGCTGCAGGGTTTCCTTGAGTTTTAAGCCGCGCATTGCGTAGGTGTTTAATGCAATAAACCTGATACCCTGATAATCAAAGTAGTAGGCGGTATTATTTAATGGGCAGCTTGTATCAGGCTCGTAAGCAGGAAACTGAAAATGCTTATTCCAGAATGGGCTAAGAATCTTGTCGTTATATTCATGGTCACCGGGAATGGCAACCATTGGTTTTATGCTGGCTAACCACCCGAGGCTTTGAAAAAAATCATGCCATTCGGTGCCACTGTCAGGTTTGTTAACCAGATCGCCTACAAAGAGCATAAAGCTGGCATCAGGGTGTGTCAGCCAAGCGTTTCGAAATATTCGTGGCCACTGTTCTTTAATGCCTTCCTGAATATCACCAAAGAAAAGAATGTTGAATGGTTTGTTGTGATCGGCTGCTGTCATTAACTGGAACCATTCTGACCAGTGATCCTGATTCCCTACACGGTAGCTGTATGAGGTTTCCGGGGTGAGAGAGGTCAGGGTTGTCTGCCAGTGTTCAAAGCTATTATCGGTGCTTTTCTTTTTTTGGGCTAAGACACTCTTGGCGGTTTGCGGGTCAATTTCGCTTTCAGGTGTTGGCAGGTACTGAACTAACTGAGGGTTCTTGAGTGTTTTATTGCTGCGCCACTGTATTCCGATGCTGGTAGCAGGGTGGTTGGTGAGCGTGAGGATAATACGGTCGATTAATGAGACAGTTTCTTCAGGGGGGGGGACTTTAAGGTCAGATTCTGGAGATGATTGAAGTCTTGCAGGTGAGCTTGCAGAGAGCAGGCTGGGAGTCGTAACGACGTAAACCGCTGCAACATAGATAAGCAGGCATAGGGCGATAATCGTATATTTAGCTGTTCTCATCCTGTTAATGCTGGTAGCTGCAGGGCGAGAAAATTATAGAGAACTTTAAAGCTGGTGATGAAAGGAGTGAGGTGGTATCAGAGAGGGGGAAATGTCCGACCTGATCAGGCCGGACCAATAGAAGCAATGTTTTACTTCATACCTTCAGTCAGAAAAGGCTGGATGCGGGTCAGGATCTCACGGAAGACCTTGTTACCACCACAGACAACCTGACCTTTTTCAAGGTGCTTGTTGCCGCCGCGGAAATCACCGATCAGGCCGCCAGCTTCCAGAACCAGCAGAGAACCTGCGGCCATATCCCATTCGTGCAGACCGAATTCCCAGAAACCATCAAAGCGGCCAGCAGCAACATAAGCCAGATCCAGAGCAGCAGCGCCAGGACGACGGATGCCGGCAGTGTCGCCGATCATGCTGCGGAACATGCTCATGTAGTTATCCAGGCCAGCCATCTGGTCGCCACGGAATGGGAAGCCAGTGCCCAGCAGGGCACCGTTCAGGCCAGGGCGGCTGGTTACACGGATGCGCTTACCATTAGCGGAAGCACCGTGACCACGGCTGGCAATAAACTCTTCCTGGCGCATAACGTCGAGAACAACGGCGTGTTCAATGCGACCGCGGTACTGGCAGGCAATAGAGACTGCGAAGTGAGGGATTCCGTGGATAAAGTTGGTGGTGCCATCCAGTGGGTCAATAATCCACAGGTAGTCCTTGCCGTCGCCTTCGCCAGGCTGATGACCGGTCTCTTCACCGAAGAAGCCGTGATTAGGGTAGGCCTTTTTAAGGTCTGAAATAATGGCGCGTTCCGAGGCCTTGTCGACTTCCGTGACGTAATCGTTGGCTTCTTTTTTCTGGACCTTGATAACGTCCAGTTGTTCATACGCCTGGGCGATAATATCGCCTGCCTTGCGCGCAGCGCGCAAAGCGATAGTGACCATCGGTTGCATAATTGAAAAAGATCTGTGAGGAAAGTTAATACTCAGCGAATCGACGGAGTATATCACCAGTCTGTGGGATGCGCAGTCGTCTGTGTGTGAAAATAGGGGTATTGCTCATGCCTTGTTGCCTTCGGTAGGGAGTGGCACGCATCTTTTGCTGAGGAACCGATAGGGACTTCCGGTTTTTTCTGCTTCTATTGAACCCGTTTCTGGTAGAATCCGGCTATTTGCCGGTAACCGGCTGGTGTTTTTCGATGTCTGTAGAAAATATCCGGATTGTACTTGTTAACACGACCCACCCGGGAAATATCGGGTCAGCGGCCCGTGCCATGAAAACCATGGGGCTTTCGTCACTCTATCTGGTGAGTCCGATGGACTTTCCTTCCTGTGAAGCCCGGGCGCTTTCATCCGGTGCCACCGATCTGCTGGAAAATGCCGTTGTGACAGAAACACTGGCAGAAGCTATTGCGGATTGTGATCTGGTGGTTGGCGCCAGTGCTCGTGTTCGTGGTATCTCCCTTGAACTGACGGACCCCCGTGAGACCGCTACAGATGTTGTTGCTGAAGCTGCAGCAGGTGGCAAAATTGCCCTGGTCTTTGGTCGTGAAGATCGTGGTCTGACCAATGAAGAGCTGCGTATGTGTCACCGTCAGGTTCATATTCCTTCTGTTGCGGAGTTCAGCTCTCTGAATCTGGCGGCCTCTGTTCAGGTGCTTTGTTACGAGCTGCGTATGGCGCACCTATCTGCTGAAGGCACTGACAAGGTTCCCGGTGTGCGTGAACATCGTCCGGCAAGCTCTGAGGAGATGGAAGGTTTCTACGGTCATCTTCGTGAAACCCTGGAAGAGGTAGAGTTCTTCAAAAGCTGTAACCCTGAAAAAATTATGACCAAGTTGCGTCGTTTATATAGCCGCAGTCGTCCTGATAGAATCGAGTACAACATCCTGCGCGGGATTTTGTCTGAAACTCAGGTTGCGGTCAGAAAGAAGCGCCAGTGAGTAAGAATAAATAAATTAGTTTGAGTGACGGGAAGGCATCTGTATGTTTGAGCGTGTACGAGAGGATATTCGCAGTGTTCTTGATCGAGACCCTGCGGCACGGAATACCTTTGAGGTTTTGACGACTTATCCTGGCCTGCACGCAATACTGCTGCATCGCCTGGCCCACCCCTTGTGGCGCAATGACTGGAAATGGCTTGCGCGGGTCATCTCAACATTCTCCCGCTGGCTGACAGGTATCGAGATTCATCCGGGTGCCCAGATTGGTCGTCGCTTCTTTATTGACCATGGTACTGGTGTGGTGATCGGGGAAACCTCCGAAATTGGTGATGATGTTACCCTCTACCAGGGAGTGACTTTGGGTGGTACCAGTCTGGATGGCGGCAAGCGTCACCCGACCCTGGAAGATGGTGTGATTGTTGGTGCGGGTGCTAAAGTTCTTGGCCCCTTCACTGTGGGTAAGAACGCGAAGATTGGTTCCAACGCTGTCGCGGTAAAAGAAGTACCTGCTGGCGCTACGGTTGTTGGTGTGCCTGGCCGGGTTGTTAGAAGGCGTGAGCATGTTGAAGAGGCCCATGAAGCGATTGCCAAGAAAATTGGCTTCGATGCTTACGCTGTCAGCAAAGAGATGCCTGACCCGACCGTTCATGCTATTAATGCCATGCTGGAGCATATGCAGGCGGTCGATAAGAAGTTTCAGAGCCTCTGCCAGCTGTTAGAGGAAAAAGGCGTGGATTGCGGGGATGTTTCTCTGCCAGAGCTGCGTGAAGAGGACTTTGCGGTGGTTTCTGAAGCTGAAGCTGACGAGGCCAAGGCCAGTTAGTAAGTTAGCTTTAGTTCTTTTATGTTTGTTTGTTATAATCTGGCACCCTCTTATTAGGAGGGTGGCAAATCACCACTTCCTATTCCTTCTGGTATAGTTGACTAAAATACTCGGTTATTAGATAATTCGCTTAGTACACCTGATTTTATAGGTTGGAGGGCGCTGATCATGTGCGCTTCAGCTATGGATTTCTGAAGAATGTTTCTGAGGTAGGTTAAGCGGATTATGCGTCTGACTACCAAAGGCCGTTACGCGGTCACCGCAATGTTGGATCTGGCGCTGCATGCTGGCAGCGGGCCGGTTGCACTTGCGGACATTTCTGAACGCCAGGGAATATCCCTGTCCTATCTTGAGCAGCTGTTCGCCAAGCTGCGCAGAAGTAATCTTGTGAAAAGCGTTCGTGGCCCTGGCGGCGGTTATTGCCTGAGCCGTCCGGAGTCAGAGGTTGGTGTGGCAGAGGTTATTGATGCAGTTGACGAATCTGTGGATGCGACCCGCTGCCATAAGTCTGATGAGGGTTGTCAGCAGGGCAGTGTCTGCCTGACCCACCATCTCTGGTGTGATCTGAGTGAGCAGATTCACCAGTTTTTGAGTGGCATCACCCTGGCAGATCTGGTCAACCGCAAAGAGGTTCGTCAGGTGGCTGAGCGTCAGGACCTGAGTCAGGTCGAAACCCGGACCCGTGAAGCGGAAGAGAAAGGGCGACGCATCGCCGCCGAGTCGCTTTGAAAAAGCCAGCAAGAATACTCTGATTTGTAGTAGCCGCTGTAAAGCCGTGATGTGACCTGAAGGCACATGAGTACAGCGGGTAAGAAATACCTGGGAGAGAATATAAAATGAAGCTGCCGATTTATCTCGATTATGCCGCAACAGCGCCTGTCGATCCGCGTGTGGCAGAAAAGATGATGCAGTGTCTGACGACCGAGGGTAATTTCGGCAACCCTGCTTCGCGTTCCCATCTGTTCGGCTGGAAAGCTGAAGAGGCTGTGGAGAACGCCCGTTCCCAGGTGGCGGAACTGATCAACGCAGATCCCCGCGAGATTGTCTGGACTTCCGGAGCCACCGAGTCTGACAACCTGGCCATCAAAGGAGTTGCTCACTTCTATAAGAAGAACGGCAATCACATTATTACCTCCAAGCTGGAACACAAGGCTGTTCTGGACACTTGTCGTCAACTGGAGCGTGAAGGTTACGAGGTGACTTACCTTGAGCCAGGCGCTGACGGCATTATCACTCCTGAGCTGGTTGAATCTGCCATTCGTGAAGAGACCATCCTCGTTTCCATCATGCATGTGAACAACGAGATCGGTACTGTTAACGATATCGCTGCGATTGGTGAACTGACCCGCTCCCGCAAGATTATTTTCCACGTGGATGCCGCCCAGAGTCTGGCCCGCGTTCCTCTGGATATGAAGGAAATGAAAGTGGATCTGATGTCCATGTCCGGACACAAGATCTACGGCCCTAAAGGTATCGGTGCCCTGTACGTGCAGCGCAAGCCCCGTATCCGTCTGGAAGCCCAGATGCACGGCGGTGGTCATGAACGCGGTATGCGTTCCGGTACTCTGCCAACTCACCAGATTGTTGGTATGGGTGAGGCCTGCGCCATTCTCAAGGCAGACATGCAGAAGAACACTGATCATGCAGAAGCCTTGAAAGCCCGTTTCCTGGGCCATATCTCCGATATGGAAGAAGTTCATATGAATGGTTCCGAGATCCAGCGTGTTCCCGGAATCCTGAATATCAGTTTTGCTTTCGTGGAGGGTGAATCCCTGATCATGTCCCTCCGCGATATCGCAGTGTCTTCAGGCTCTGCCTGTACTTCAGCCAGTCTGGAACCGTCTTATGTGTTGCGGGCTCTGGGGCTGAATGATGAGCTGGCACACAGCTCAATCCGTTTCAGCTTCGGTCGTTTCACGACTGAAGAGGAAGTTGATCATGCCGCAAACCTGGTGCGCGGCGCAGTGGAGAAACTCCGCGAGCTGTCCCCTCTCTGGGATATGTACAAAGATGGTGTCGACCTGAGCAAGGTCGAGTGGGTAGCGCACTGAGGAATACTATGCCCGTGTCCGGCTTTCACAGAAGCGCGGTGCGGGCAGGAGGAATGAACAATGGCTTACAGTGAAAAAGTAATCGACCACTACGAGAACCCCCGCAACGTCGGCAAGATGGATGATAAAGATCCTACTGTCGGCACCGGCATGGTTGGTGCTCCTGCCTGTGGCGACGTTATGCGTCTGCAGATCAAGGTGGACGATGAGGGTGTAATCGAAGACGCCAAGTTTAAAACCTACGGTTGCGGTTCTGCGATTGCTTCCAGCTCTCTGGCTACCGAGTGGATGAAAGGGCGCACCCTGGATGAAGCCGCAGAGATTCGTAACACCGAGATTGCTGAAGAACTGGCGCTGCCACCAGTGAAGATTCACTGCTCCGTGCTGGCCGAAGATGCAATCAAAGCCGCTATTGATGACTACCGTCAAAAGCAGGACTGAGAAGCTGTACCCACGATTTGATGCGTGGGTCAGTCTGAAGTTGTAATAAAGGGTTGGAAAACCAAGCAGAGGCGGGCGTCGGACTCCCGCCATCGGGATGATTCATGGCAGTAACAATGACTGAAGCCGCTGCGGCACATATTCGCCGTCAGCTGAATGGACGAGGCAAGGGCCTTGGTATCCGACTGGGTGTGAAAACCAGCGGATGTTCCGGCATGGCCTACGTACTGGAATTTGTCGATGAGGCAAATCCGGAAGATGAAATGTTTGAGCATCATGGCGAGAAGGTTTTCATCGATCCAAAGAGCCTTGTTTATCTCGATGGCACTGAACTGGACTTCGTCAAGGAAGGCCTGAACGAAGGTTTCCAGTTTAATAACCCCAATATCTCCAGCGAATGCGGTTGCGGCGAAAGTTTCAATGTCTGATATCCCGGCCGGAATCGATCTGACTGCCAGCTACTTTGAGCTGTTCGGCATGGAAGCTGGCTACGATATCAATCGCGATGCTATTCAGGATCGCTATCTCGACCTGCAGCGCATCGTCCATCCCGACCGTTTTGCCGGTCTCGGTGAAAGAGGGCAGCGTCTGGCCGTGCAGTATGCTGCTTTTGTTAACGAGGCCTATCAAACTCTCTGCTCTCCTCTGAAGCGTGCACTCTATCTGCTTGAACACTCCGGCCATCCTGTGGATATCGAAAAAAACACAGTGATGGATACAGGTTTTTTGATGCAGCAATTGGAGCTGCGTGAAGAGCTTGGAGAAGTTCGCGAGAGCTGTGATCCGGAATCAGCTATAGAAGCAGTGCTTGAACACGCAGAAGAGTTGATGACCAGTCTTCAGTTGGGTTTCGTCACCTGCTGGAAGAGTGGTACGGCCGATGATCTTGAAAAGGCTGCCGACTTTGCTCGTAAAATGCACTTTGCTGAAAAGCTGATTTCTGAAGCAGAAGAGCTCGAAGAGCAGCTTTTTGATAGCTAGACCTTGATTGCCCAATTGTGTCTTGATGAGAGCCTGAGCTTTCAGGCTCAGATGTTTGGAAAAATACATGTTATTGCAGATTTCTGAGCCTGGGTTAAGTCCGGCTCCTCACCAGCGCAAGCTGGCGATAGGAATTGATCTGGGAACCACCAACTCTCTGGTGGCTTCTGTTCGAAGTGGTACTGCAGAAACGCTGCCGGATGCTTCTGGCGAGCATATCCTACCCTCTGTCGTTCATTATGGAACCCAGTGCACCCTGACCGGTACCGATGCCCGTCGTCTGGCGGCTGAAGATCCCCTGAATACCATTATTTCCGTTAAGCGTTTTATGGGGCGCGGCGTAGAGGATATTCGGGCTCTGGGTGATGTTCTGCCTTATCGCTTTACCCGCACAGATGGCGGTATGCCATTTATTGAAACCGTGCAGGGTGAGAAAAGCCCGGTTCAGGTGTCTGCAGAAATTCTGCGCGCTCTGCGTGGCCGTGCAGAGGAAACTCTCGGTGGCGATCTTCTCGGTGCTGTGATTACTGTTCCAGCCTACTTTGATGATGCTCAGCGTCAGGCAACCAAGGATGCAGCCCGTCTGGCTGGTCTGGAAGTTCTCCGCCTGCTGAATGAGCCAACTGCGGCAGCTGTCGCCTATGGTCTGGATCAGGGTGGTGAAGGCACTATTGCAGTTTATGACCTGGGTGGTGGTACTTTCGATATTTCCATTCTGCGCCTTCGCCGTGGTGTGTTTGAAGTGCTGGCCACCGGTGGTAATACAGCGCTGGGTGGTGATGACTTCGATCAAATGGTTGCCGGCTGGATTCTGGAACAGGCTGGTCTGGATATTAAAGCTCTGGACCCTGAGCAATATCGTAAGTTGCTGGATGCTGCCTGTGCAGCTAAAGAAGCCCTGACCGATTCTGATACCGTTTCTATTAATTTCGATGGTTGGAGTGGTGAGATCACCAAGACAATTTTTGATTCTCTGGTTGATCCTCTGATTGATCGTACTATCAAGAGTGTTAAGAAATCCCTTCGTGATGCCAAGCTGAAAGCGGCTGATATCAACGAAGTGGTTATGGTCGGCGGTTCAACCCGCGTACCTCGGGTACGCGAGCGTGTGGCTGACTTGATCGGTAAACAGCCACTGACAGATATTGACCCAGATCGTGTAGTTGCAATTGGCGCTGCACTGCAGGCTGATATTCTGGCTGGCAACAAGCCAGCTGATGAAATGCTGCTGCTGGATGTGATTCCTCTCTCCCTTGGTCTGGAAACCATGGGTGGTCTGATGGAAAAAGTTATCCACAGAAACACTACTATTCCAGTAGCGCGTGCGCAGGAGTTCACTACTTTCAAGGATGGTCAGACTGCTATGGCTATCCACGTCCTGCAGGGTGAGCGTGAGCTTGTTGATGTCAACCGCTCGCTTGCACGTTTTGTTCTGCGCGGCATTCCGCCCATGCCTGCCGGAATGGCACGAATCCGGGTCACTTTCCAGGTGGATGCTGATGGTCTGTTGAGCGTAAGTGCCCGCGAAGAATCGTCCGGTGTGGCAGCCAGTATTGAAATCAAGCCTTCCTACGGTCTGGAAGAGAGCGAGATTACCGAAATGCTGCAGGCTTCCTACACTTTCGCCAAGGAAGATAAGGAAGCGCGTAACCTGCTGGAGCGCCGTGTAGAAGCGGAGCGTATTATTGAAGCAGTTCAGAATGCTCTGGCAATAGATGGTGACATTCTGCTGTCACCGGAAGAACGTGCTGAGCTGGCAGAACAGGCGCGACATCTGGCTGAAACGACCAAGAGTCATGATGCGGACTTGATTGCCAAAACCACGGAAGAGGTTGCCAAGGCTTCCGAGGTTTTTGCTGCCAGACGTATGAATGCTGGTATCAGGGCCGCACTGTCCGGTCAGGCTGTTGATGCTTTCGAAGCCCTCGGGGCGGATAAAACAGAGAAGTAAAGGGGAGATAAAAAAGTGGCCAAGGTTGTTTTTCTGCCCAACGATGAAATTTGTCCGGAAGGCGCTGTTGTCGAGGTTGAGCCCGGCACAACCGTTCTGGATGCGGCACTTGCTGAAGGCATTGAAATTGAACATGCCTGCGAGAAGTCCTGTGCCTGTACTACCTGTCATGTGATTGTCCGTGAAGGCTTCGATTCTCTGGAAGAGTCCGATGAGCTGGAGGATGATATGCTGGATAAGGCCTGGGGTCTGGAGCCAGAATCCCGTCTGGGCTGTCAGGCAGTGGTAGCGGATGAAGATCTGGTTGTTGAAATTCCCCGCTATACCCTTAATCAGGTGTCGGAGAAGCACTGATGAAGTGGACAGATGTTCAGGATATTGCCATTGAGCTTGCCGAGAGCAGGCCTGATGTTGATCCTCGTTATGTGAACTTTGTTGATCTGCGCAACTGGGTCATGGAGCTGGAAGGCTTTGATGATGCCCCGTCCCGCTGTGGTGAGCGTATTCTGGAAGGTATCCAGGGTGCGTGGATTGAGGAAATGGATTAGAAAAAGTCCGGTTTCTGTGAGTTGAAAGCCAACATCAGTTGGCTTTTGCTTTAGTGGGTTTGATAATTTTCCAGTACATAATGTGGGGTGAAGCAGTTTGCTCTTGTCCCCAAAATTAAAAGTGAACCCAAGGGGGGGCAAAATGTGATGTTTATGGCAACTCTTTGAGTTTAAACATGTTTTTTTTGTAAATCTCCGCATGGCCTCTATGCTCTAGCAAGCGTAGAATCCGCGCCCAATTATTGTCTGCTGTTCTATCTTGTTTGCACTGTTGTTGTGTGCGCGAAAAACAGCAGTTCCCCAACCTTCCCCAAGTTGTAGCCCCCAAGCGGCAGGTGGTCCATGAAGTTTCCCGGCAAACGGAAAATCAAGCATTATTTTCCGGTGAATGCTGACAATCGTTTCGATAGAGAAAGCATTGCATTTGGGCATGTAAATACCTATGTCACAGGTATCGATCAGAATATTGTTGATATCACCGCTCACGTTGACGACAGTGTTCTGGCAGATTTCGGTCTGCGTAAAGGGGCTTCCCAGCTGCTTCCGGATAATGAAACAGCGAACCGTCTCTATGAGTTCCTGCTTGAGAACAATCTGATTGAAGAAGAGTTTGCCGGCGGCACTATTGGTAATACCCTGCACAACTACTCAGTTTTGGCTGATGATCGTTCCGTACAGTTTGGTGTAATGAGTGAAAATATTGTCATTGGCACCTCCTCCTACCGTTACCTGTGTAATACCAGTAGCAAGGTTGATCTGACCTATCTGCAGCCGGTAACGGGTGCCATTGGCCGTGGTTTTGCTCTGGTTACCCCTGATGGTGACCGTACCTTCGGCATCAGCCCTGGCCTGATGAATGAGCTCAAGCCGGATTACATTTCCGAAAAGATGGTGGCAGGCAGCTCTGCTCTTGTTCTCTGTGCTTATACTTTGGCTGATGAATCTCAGCCAATTTACCACGCAACTATCAAGGCGGCCGAAGTAGCGCTGGAAAATAATGTTCCAGTTGTACTGACTCTGGGTTCCTATGTGCTGGTAGAGAATATTCGTGAGCGACTACAGGCGTTTATTGATAGATATGTCACTATCGTTGCCATGAATGAAGATGAAGCGGAAGCTTTGACTGGTATGACCGACAGGGTTCTGGCATGCGAGAAGGTTCTCGACAGCGTCGATCTGGTGCTTTTAACTGCAGGTCCGGAAGGTCTTTACCTGAGTGGCTACTGTGATCGTGACGCTCTGCGTCAAACGTCCAACCCGATTCGCTCTTCCTCAGTGACTGATTTCAACCGCTATGAGTTCAGTCGCCCCATGTCCCGCAGGGATTGCAGCGACCCGGTGAAGGTTTACGCACATATTGACCCTTACATGGGCGGCCCAGAGCGTATCAGCAACACCAATGGTGCCGGTGATGGTGCTCTGGCGGCTGTCGTTCATGATATGACTGCTAACGCCTTCCACAGACTGGTTCTGCCAACATCCGGCAAGCATAACCACGCTTACCTGACCTACTCTTCTTTCGCACAGGTGTGTAAGTACGCCAATCGTGTGAGCTATCAGGTGCTGGCTCAGAGTTCCCCACGTCTTTCGCGTGGTCTGCCGGAGCGTGAGGACAGTCTGGAAGAGGCTTACTGGAGTCGCTAACGGAAATCCCGCATAGAGTGTGGGAGGCTGACTCTCTAGAATGCCAAAAATTTTCACCCGCCTGATTGTTTTTGTGTAAAAAACGATCAGGCTAGCTCCTGCCACCTCTGGCTTTGGGGCTTTTTTTATACGTTTCGAAACAATATTCAGGGATCCTGGCTATGGCCGAAGGTGTATACCATCAGGAAATGCATATTTCCTGGCAAGAATTTCATGATGACACCCGCAAACTTGCGGACAAGCTGAAGTATCGTGAGTGGAAAGGCCTGCTGGCTATCACTCGTGGTGGTCTGGGTCCTGCTACTGTCCTGTCCCGTGAACTGGATATTGTCCACGTTGATACTGTCTGTATCGCCAGCTATGACGACGAAAAAAGTCAGGGCGAACTGAACCTGTTGAAGAGCATCAGCCTGGAAGACCAGGGTGAAGGCTGGCTGGTCATTGATGATCTGGTGGATACCGGTAAAACCATCCGTCTGGTACGTGAACTGCTGCCCAAGGCGCATGTAGCGACTATTTATGCCAAGCCTGCCGGTATGGATCTGGCTGATACGTATTTGACGGAAGTGGCTCAGGATTGCTGGGTATTCTTCCCCTGGGAAGAGTAATTAATATTACGAATTGAATTCGTAATCATACTCTCTTGACGTATGCTCGCTAATGGTTCGGGGTTCGGTTAGAATCCCGGCCACGGTTACTTGGGGCTTTCTTTGGCTCCAGGGCTGTTGAAATCTCCCTTTCTTGCGGAAATGGTGTGTTTCCGGGAGGGGAAAGCGAACATAACAATGTAGCTTGCTTCAAACAGCTATAAGCGGGCAAATGCTACATAAAAAATGTAACCGAGGTATCGGTTTTACAAGCATAAGTCAGGAGAGTTTCAGATGGCCGTAGAGCGTACACTGTCCATTATTAAACCAGACGCTGTTGCCAAGAATGTTATTGGCAAAATTTACAGCCGTTTCGAAAAAGCCGGCCTGAATATTCTGGGTGCCAAAATGTTGCACCTGTCTCAGGAAAAGGCTGAAGGCTTTTACGCTGAACACAAAGGCAGGCCATTTTTTGAAGATCTGGTGGCATTTATGACATCAGGTCCTGTCGTGGTGTCGGTTCTGGAAGGGGAAAATGCCGTTGCCGCTCATCGTGAACTGATGGGTGCAACCAACCCGAAAGAAGCCGCCCCTGGCACTATCCGTGCCGATTTTGCCCAAACTATTGATGAAAATGCCGTGCATGGTTCTGACTCTCCTGCATCGGCGGCCCGGGAAGTGGCCTATTTCTTCCAGGATGGAGAGATCTGTCCCCGCACTCGCTGATTACAGTTGAAGCGAGCGCGGATTTGATTCCGAGGTGATGTGATCAATGGCTGTAGAGAAAACCAATCTGCTTGGACTGACGAAGGAACAGCTTGCCGAGTTCTTTAAGGAAATTGGCGAGAAACCTTTTCGTGCCCAGCAGATTATGAAGTGGATCCATCACTTCGGCGTCGATAATTTCGACGAGATGACCAATGTCAGCAAGGTGTTGCGCGCCAAGTTGAAAGAGGTTGCCGAGATTCGCGGGCCGGAAATTGTATCCTGTGATATTTCCGAAGATGGTACCCGTAAGTGGGTTGTGCGAGTGGCCAGCGGCAGCTGTGTAGAAACCGTTTATATTCCAGATGGTGGTCGTGGCACTCTGTGTGTTTCCTCCCAGGCTGGTTGTGCACTTGACTGCAGCTTTTGCTCCACCGGTAAGCAGGGCTTTAACTCCGATCTGACCGCTGCCGAGATTATCGGGCAGGTCTGGATCGCGGCCAAATCTTTCGGCAGTGTTCCTGCCAAGAAAGACCGTGCTATCACCAATGTGGTGATGATGGGTATGGGCGAGCCGCTGCTGAACTTTGAAAATGTCATGAATTCCATGGCCCTGATGATGGACGACTTTGGTTACGGCCTGTCCAAGCGTCGGGTGACCCTGAGCACATCAGGTGTGGTGCCAGCCATGCATCAGATGATTGGTCGCACAGATGTCTCTCTGGCTGTTTCCCTTCATGCACCTAACAATGAGCTGCGTAACGAGCTGGTGCCGATTAACAAGCGTTACAATCTGAAAGATCTGCTGGAGGCTATTGATGCCTACATGATCAGCCTGCCGGATAACCACCGTGTGGTGACCATTGAATACACCATGCTGGCCGGAATTAATGAACAGCCTGAGCATGCAAAGCAGCTTATCAAGCTCTTGAAGGATGTACCCTGCAAGATTAACCTGATACCCTTCAACCCATTCCCTCATTCGGGGTATGAGCGTCCGAGCAATAATGCAATTCGGAGGTTCCAGACTGCTTTGATGGAAGCCGGCTTTAATACGGTTGTACGAAAGACCCGCGGTGATGATATTGATGCTGCCTGTGGTCAGCTGGTGGGAGCTATCAAAGATAAGACTCGCCGCAGTGCCCGTTACGAAGCTTTACGCGAAGAGCAGCGTAAAGAGCAGCGCAAAGAACAGGTAGAAGCTGTTAGAATTGTTGAAAAGGCTTCATAAAAAACGGATTAAATGAAAACCTGTAAACGCAATGCGCTTTTACTGGCCGTGATTCTGACTCTGTTGTCTGGTTGTGTCAGCACTTTGCCGGATAAGAAAAAGATCAAGGACCCAGTGGTGTATGAGCAGAAGAACCTTGAGATCGCTCATGGTTTTTTACAGAAGGGGTATCCCGCTAGGGCTATCAGCCGACTGGAAGAAATCCTGAAGGTCAATAAAAATTCTGCACGCGCTTACGGGATGCTTGGAGTTGTTTATCAGGCACAGGGGGAATACACCCTGGCAGAGAAAAACTTCAAGCGTTCATTACGGATTGATTCCGATGCTTCGGATGTTCGTAATAATTACGGTGTGCTTCTCTACGAACTGGATCGGCATAAAGAAGCCCGTATTCAGTTTGAGAAGGTGACAGAGGATATTTATTACGAACAACGCAGCCGGACTTTTGAAAACCTCGGCTTTGTTGCTCTAAAGGTCAAGGATGTAAAAGAGGCGGAGAAGAACTTTCAGCGAGCTCTTCGTCTCGATAACAATTTGCCTCGCGCCAGTCTGGAAATGGCCCAGCTATCTCTGGACAAGCGTAATTATGTCGATGCCGAGAGGTATTATAAAAACTATCAGAATCTTGCTCGATCCGGCCGTCCAACGGCTCGCAGTCTCTGGCTGGGTATTCAAATTGCCCAGGCTCTCAGGGACCGGGAGGCTCTCGATGAAAACGCTGATAAGTTGACCAGGCTGTATCCTGGTTCCCAGGAATATCGGAAATATCAGGCTTCATTGCGGAATGAGTGAAGAAGAAATACCTGCCGAAGGCGGTTCTGCTAAAGACAGCGCTGCCGACGAGCACTTTCAACGAGCCGGAGAAACTCTGGCCGCCGCCCGCCTTGAAAAGGGGATGACCCTTGAACAGGTTTCTGACCGGCTGAAGATCTCTATCAAATACCTGCAGGCTCTTGAAGCTTGTCACTATGATCAGTTGCCGGGTACAGCATTTACCCGGGGCTATCTGCGCAGCTATGCCCGCCTGATGGAGCTGGACGAGAATGATATTCTCGACCTGTTTGGTGAAA
Organism: Parendozoicomonas callyspongiae; assembly: GCF_023502345.1. GTDB lineage: Bacteria > Pseudomonadota > Gammaproteobacteria > Pseudomonadales > Endozoicomonadaceae > Sansalvadorimonas > Sansalvadorimonas callyspongiae. Next base: position 202,606 of record NZ_JAMFLX010000003.1, on the reverse strand, counting down.
CAGTTCAGGCTGATGAACAGGTTGCCCGCCTCCTTCAGGAAAAGCCACTGGAAACCCATGGTCCATCCGGCAGTAAGTGGCTGATCATTATCTCCATTATTTTAATCCTTGGTTTTGTGGGTGGCAGTGTTTACTGGTGGCTGGGTAACAGTGATCAGGACGATATGCCTCCAGCACCTGTTGCTGAAACTGTTGCTCCGGATGAAGAGCCGGAAGCCGCTCCAACCCCTGAACTGTCAAATACAGCAGATGTGATTCCTGCCCCAGAGGTTGATGAAGCAGAAATTGAGGAAGAAGAACTGCCTGTTCCTGTTGAACCTGCTGTAGCTATAGAGCCAGAAGCTCCCGCTGAGATTGTTGTTCTAGAGCTAGAAACCCCTGTTGAGATTGTTTCAGCGACTGAAGAACCTGCTGTTCAGGAAGATCAATTGCTGGTTCAGTTTACTGGTGATTGCTGGGTCGAAGTGAGAGATGTTAATGAACGGATCCTGTTCTCAGGCATCAAAACCGGCGCGAGTGAATTAAGCCTGACTGGTGCTGCTCCCCTCAAAATCAAATTCGGAAATGTCGGTGCAGTGGCAGGTGTTCGCTTTAATGGTGAGCCTGTAAAGGTGAATTTTTCCGCATCCGGCAGTAAGATTGGTCGTTTGACGCTGGGCTAGCCCGGCGTCTGCCTGTTGCTTTTGCCCGTTATTGGGGCATCACAAAGTTATCGTTTAGAAGGACAGTAAGTTGGCGAAACAGCTGCAAGCCATTCGCGGCATGAATGACATTCTCCCAGAGCAGACACCGGTATGGTCCTGGCTGGAAGACAATGTCCGCCATATCCTCTCCCGGTACGGTTACCGGGAAATTCGTGTACCCATCGTTGAATACACCAACCTGTTTGCACGTGGCATTGGTGAGCATACCGATATCGTGGAAAAGGAAATGTACACCTTTTCCGATCGTAATGACGACAGCCTGACCCTGCGCCCTGAAGCGACAGCATGCTGTGTGCGCGCTGGACTTCAGCATGGTCTGTTCCATAACCAGACTCATCGTCTGTGGACGGCCGGACCAATGTTCCGCTATGAGCGCCCCCAGAAAGGCCGCTATCGCCAGTTCCATCAGGTCAGCGTAGAAACCTTTGGCATGTCTGGTCCGGACATTGATGCGGAACTGATCCTGATGACCTGGGCCCTGTGGAAAAAGCTGGGTCTGGACAAGCATGTGACCCTGCAGCTGAACTCCCTTGGTCAGCCAGAGTCTCGTAAAAAATATCGCGAAGCCCTGGTGGCTTATCTGGAGCAGCATAAGGATGCTCTGGACGCTGACAGCCAGAAGCGTATGTATACTAATCCGCTGCGTGTTCTGGACAGTAAGAGCGAGAGCACCCAGAAGGTATTGGAAAATGCACCCCTGCTGCATGAGTACCTTGATGATGAGTCCAGAGATCACTTTGAGCGCATCTGCGCCATTCTGGACAAGGCGGGTGTGGCTTACGAAGTAAACCAGCGTCTGGTTCGCGGACTGGATTACTATAATCGAACCGTGTTTGAATGGGTGACTTCAGCACTTGGGGCTCAGGGTACGGTTTGTGCCGGCGGCCGCTATGATGGCCTGATTGAGCAGCTGGGCGGTAAGCCTAACGTAGCCTGTGGTTTTGCCATGGGTATGGAGCGTCTGGTTCTGCTGCTGGAAGCCTGTGATCTGGTGCCGGAATCTGTGCGAACTCATGTCGATGTGGCACTTGTTACCTTTGGTGATGTCGAAGCATATTCCATGGTGCTGGCTGAGCGAATCAGGGAACAGTGTCCTGAAATTCGCCTGCTGGTGAACTGTGGTGGTGGCAGCTTCAAGGGGCAGATGAAACGTGCGGATCGCTCTGGTGCTGAAATTGCGCTGATTATCGGTGAAGATGAGATGCGTGATGATAAGGTGACCGTGAAATCCCTGCGCAGTGACGAGCCTCAGGTGACCTGCTCCTTCGAGGAGCTGGTGGCAGAAGATGGCCGTGTTGGCAGGCTGATCAAGTAGCCCTGAGCTGGATAAATCAGCCTTGAGCTAAAAAAATGCAGCCGTAAAAGGTTTGGGAAGATGCCGTCCTGTGGGGACATAAAGACGGTATCTTCGCTGTATAAGAGAACTCAGGAGTTCAGAGTGGATAGTTTGCGTACCGAAGAGGAACAGGTCGCGGCCCTCAAACAGTTCTGGAAGGATTATGGCTCTGCCATTCTGCTGGGGGTGGTCCTTTCACTGGGGTCGGTTTATGGCTGGAAAGCCTGGAAAAACTACAAGCTGGAGCAGGCACAGGTTTCTTCAGGCCTTTACCAGGAGCTGATGGATCTTACCCTGGCTCAGCCCGGTCAGCCATTTACTGCTGATCAGCAGGCATCTTTTGATAACCTTCTGAACACTCTGAAGGAAGATCATCAGGATACCGTTTACACTCAATTCGGTGCGCTTCTGAAAGCCAGCAAAGCTGTAGAAGCCGGTAATCTGGATGTTGCCCGCGAGCAGCTGGAGTGGGTGCTGCGGCAGAAGCCCAACCGTGAAATCGGCATTGTTACCCGTATGCGCCTGGCTCGAGTCCTTCTGGCCCAGCCTGGCGATACCGAAAAGGAAGCTCTGGATGTGCTCAATCAGATTGACCAGCCAGGGGCTTTCAAAGCATCCTATGAGGAAGTGAAAGGCGATGTTCTTCTGGCACTGGGACGCCGTGATGAGGCCCGTCAGGCCTATCAGCTGTCTGCCGACATTGCCACGGAGAATGGTGAACCCCGGCCTCTGGTCACCCTGAAGCTGGATGATCTGGCCCAAGCTAAGGAAGAATAACAAGTGATGCACAGTCCCGTCGCTCGAAAAACGAGATTCCTTTTCTCCGCTGTGCTCGGCCTGGCTCTGGTGGGCCTTGCTGGCTGTAGCCGTGATGGGGAAGAAGCCGTAAAACCCAACCCGCTTCCTGAGTTCAAGGAAGAGGTGAAGGTTTCGGAGGTATGGAGCCGTGGAGTTGGTGATGGTCAAGGAGAATCCTGGCTGCGTCTTGCTCCTGTGGTAGATAACGATCAGGTTTATATTGCGGGAGCGTCAGGACAGGTTGCAGCACTTGATCGCAATACCGGTAAAGAGATCTGGAAAATCGACCTTGATCGCCGCATCGGTGGTGGAACAGGCTTCGGTGAAGGTCTGGTTCTGGTTGGTACCCGTGACGGCTACGTTGTTGCTCTGAATGCAACTGATGGAACCCAGGTCTGGGAAGCTCCTGTGACCAGTGAAGTGCTGGCTGCGCCACAGGCTGCTGATGGTATTGTTGTTGTTCAGACTATCGACTCCAAAGTTGCAGGTCTGGATGCGAAAACCGGTGAGCCTGTCTGGCTGCAGGAAATCCTCCAGCCGGTACTGACTTTGCGTGGTACCTCCACACCTGCAGTTGAGAAAGGGGTCGTGTTTGCCGGTTTCGCCAGTGGTGAAGCACGGGCCTATAACGTTCGTACCGGCTCCATGCTGTGGGACAGCCGCGTTGCTGTACCGAAAGGCACCTCCGAGCTTGAGCGTATGGTGGATGTCGACAGCACGCCAATGGTTGCAGAAGACGCAGTTTACATGGTGAGCTATCAGGGCAATGTGGTTGCACTTGATCCTGCCAGTGGGCGCCTGCAGTGGGTGCGTGAAGCTTCAAGCTACCAGGGTTTGACAGAAGGTTTCGGTAATATTTATATGAGCGACGCTGACAGTGTCCTGTCTGCAGTCGATCAGCGTACCGGCTCTGTTGTATGGAGTCAGAAGGAACTGGAACATCGAAGTCTTTCTGGTCCCGCAGCTGTTAACAACTATGTTGTGGCAGGTGATTTTGAAGGCTACCTGCACGTTGTTTCGCAGGTGGATGGTCGTATTGTTGGCCGCGGTAAGGTTGATTCCTCCGGTGTGCGCTCCAGTCCTCTGGTTGTTGGTGACACGATTTATGTCTACACCAACAAGGGCAATCTGGCAGCGCTTAAGCTGAAATAACAGACCCGAAATAGTATTGTGTCATGGACGGCTGCCGTAAGGTGGCCGTTTGCTGTTTTTCAGACGGGCTTTATGGCAAAGAAAACCGATAAGGTTCGTCTCTTAGAAGTGATTTTTGGATAGATAACGAATGCTTCCTGTTATCGCCCTGGTAGGGCGTCCCAACGTGGGCAAGTCCACGCTGTTTAACCGACTCACCCGCTCCCGGGATGCCCTTGTGGCGGATTACTCCGGCCTGACCCGTGACCGCAAATACGGTGAGGGGCGTCTGGGTGATCGCAACTACATCGTGATTGATACCGGCGGTATCAGCGGTGATGAAGAGGGAATTGATACGCATATGGCCGATCAGTCCCTGGCGGCGATTGATGAGGCTGATGTCGTACTGTTTCTGGTTGATGCGCGTGCCGGTCTGACTGCGGCCGATGAGATGATTGCTCATCACCTGCGCCGCAACCATAAAAAATCCTGGCTGGTTATGAACAAAACCGATGCCATTGATGCAGACAGTGCGGCTGCTGAGTTTTATGGCATGGGTCTGGGTGATCCTCTGCATATTGCAGCAGCTCATGGCAAAGGTGTACGCCAGCTGGTTGATCTGGTTCTGGAAGATTTTCCAGAGCAGGAAGAAGAAACAGAGCAGGAAAAAGAAGAAGCCGGTATCAAGATGGCCATTGTCGGTCGTCCAAATGTTGGTAAGTCGACACTGGTTAACCGGATGCTGGGTGAAGAACGGGTGGTTGTATACGACCAGGCCGGTACAACCCGTGACAGTATCTATATTCCTTACGAGCGCTTTGAGCAGCGTTACACCCTGATTGATACCGCCGGTGTTCGTCGTCGTGGCAAGGTACATGAAACTGTAGAGAAATTCTCGGTTATCAAAACCCTGCAGGCCATGGAAGACTCCAATGTTGTGATTCTGGTTCTGGATGCCCGCGAAGGTATTGTGGAACAGGATCTGCACCTGCTTGGTTTTGTTCTGGAAAGTGGTCGTTCTCTCGTTATTGCTGTTAACAAATGGGACGGCATGACGGCTGATGACAAGGCAGATGTGAAAAGCGAGCTGGATCGTCGTCTGGGCTTTGTTGATTTCGCCCGTATCCACTTTATCTCAGCTATGCATGGTACCAATGTTGGTCACCTGTATGAGTCTGTTGAAGAAGCTTATGAATCTGCAACCGCACGATGGACCTCTAACCAGCTGACCCGCATTCTGGAAGATGCTGTGGCTTCCCACCAGCCACCTATGGCACGTGGCCGCAGAATCAAGCTGCGTTACTGTCACCTGGGTGGACATAATCCGCCGCTGCTGGTTGTTCATGGTAATCAGATCGATGCTGTGCCTGGGTCGTACAAGCGATACCTTGAGAACACCTATCGCAAGGTGCTTAAGTTGATGGGTACACCGCTTCGCATTGAGTTCAAGGGAAGCGAGAACCCCTTTGCCGAACGCAAGAACCCCCGCAAGGAACAGAACTCAAAGAAAAAACAGAAAATCATGCGTGATGTTAAGGTTCAGAAGCGCGGAGGCAAGGTTGATAAAGGTAAGAAAGCTTCTAAGCCAAATATGAAGAAGCTGAAGAATAAGGCTCGTACTATCTAGGGCTTCCCATTTCAGGACTGGGTTTTCAGCTCAGTCCTGAATATGTTCTTCCGTGTTTTCAGTTTTGTTACTTCCCTGCAAACGATCTCTTGCCATTCTCAAGCTGAGTTTTAAGTCATTCAGTTCTGCCTGATGCTGGAAGCGGGTGGCAATATTCCAGAATGTCATCATTGAAATAATTGTTGTCTGCAATATTGTTTTTGCATAATCCAGCTCAACCGCTGCCATAAAATAGTTTCGACCCTTATCGTGTTCAGGTGTATCCCTGAGGAGCAGAGCTTCTCGGGTAGACAGAAGCCTGAGAAATGATTTCTTCCACGAATCTTTTGTCTCCCCCATGGTAATAGTCCGTTTGCCCAGCAGAAAGTATCCTGCTGCGGTAAGGCCTGCCATGACCCCCAGGCGGTGATAGAAATCATTACCGGAAATATTTGGCAGATTGCCTCCGTACATTCCCGCCCAGCTAAGCAGTCCGCTCAGTGCAACAGGAACATGGTGATCCTTGACTGTTGACAGAAATAGCCTGGTATAACGTGAGAGCGATTCAGGCAGGTCGGGTGGGGCGCTATCCCGGTAGTAATACTCAGGGCTATAGCTTTGCAGTGACCACTGGTGGACGACTTCAAAGAGTAGGTCCAGCAACATGACAGACAATGTTGAGACGGCTTTTTCCCTGGTCGAAGGTTCATGCTCAAGCTCACGGATTTTTGCATCAAGTGAGAAATACGCTGCTTCCAGGGGAGGTGGAATTTGCGCATCCAGAAGGTGAGCAAGAGGCTGGTCATCCTGAGGGAGTTCTGAAAAGGGTATTTGTTCTAAATCTGCCGAATCAGGTACCTGCTCAGCTCCGGAAGCAGCCGCCCAGATACCCCAAAAAATAATGGTTAAAAATGCTGAGTGTATTATTCGACTCACAGCTGAGCTTTGATCCCTGTCATAGGTCGCAAAAGCCTAGTGGATCAGAACAAAAGTGCCAGCTCAGCTATGAGATTCTTCCACAGTGCACAGTAGCTCGCCTTTGGCCAGGCGGGCACGAACCCTGTCGCCGGGGGCAACCTGCTGACTTTCGGTGACAACTTTACCCTCTTCATCCTGAACAATGGCATAGCCCCTTTGGAGAGTTGCCAGGGGACTGATGGCGTTTAGCTTTCCTGCGCTGTTAGCCAGCTTCTGACGCAGACGAGAGATGTTGGTGTTAATTGATTGTTTTAATCTCTGCTCCAGCTGCTGTTGCAGTGTTTCCAGACGTTTTAAGGTACTGGAAGGGGAGTGCTGGAAAAGCTGTTCCCTGTTTTGGGTCAAGCTGGCCCTATCCCTGTGGAGTTTGTTCTGGATAGCCTGCCGTAACCGGATATCAAGATCATCCAGGCGCTGGCTCTGCTCTCGCAGGCGTTCGCCTGGATGACGCAGACGGTTGCGCAAATGAGTCAGTTGCTGCTGATGCTGGTTCAGTCGATTCTGAATATGCCGTTCCAGCAGGCTTTGGTATCCAGTCACAATATTGCTCAGTTCCTGCTGGTCAGGGCTGAGGACTTCGGCAGCTGCTGAAGGTGTGGGAGCGCGGTAATCAGCGACAAAATCGGCGATGGTGAAATCCACTTCATGGCCAACAGCGCTGACAATAGGAATCGGGCAGGCTGCGATTGCCCTGGCAACGACTTCTTCGTTGAAGGGCCATAGGTCTTCCATTGAGCCGCCACCCCTGCCGGTGATGATGGCATCAAGATCGGGCAACTGTGCCGCAAGTGAGAGGGCGTGAACGATCTGGGCGGCCGCTTCCTGCCCCTGCACAGCGGTTGGAATAACCGTAATACGAAGTGCTGGATAGCGCCTCTTAAAAACGGTCAGAATATCTTGGATGGCCGCACCAGTAGGGGAAGTGATGACTGCTATATGAGAAGGCATGCTGGGCAGAGGCTTCTTTAGTTCACTGTCGAACAAGCCTTCCCGTGCCAGTTTGTTTTTAAGCTCTTCGAAGGCTCTTTGCAGGGCACCGGCTCCAGCTTCCTCCATATGCTCGGCAATCAGCTGGTAGTCACCCCGGCCCTCGTAAAGGCTGACTTTGGCCCGAATCAGTACCTGCTGTCCCTCTGAAGGCTGAAACCTGATCCGCATATTGGCGTTACGGAACATGGCGCATCGTACCTGGGCATTGGCATCCTTCAGGGTGAAATACCAGTGTCCGGATCTCGGGCGGGCAATATTGGACAGCTCTCCCTCAACCCATATTGATGGAAAAGAGACTTCCAGCAGACGTTTGGCCTGGCGGTTCAGATCGCTGACAGAAAGAATCCGGCGTTCACCAGGTTTGGCTGGCGCTGTGTTGTTGTAGCCAAGGGGGTCGAAATCGTAGGGCATGAGCGGGTCTGATGGCTCCTGTAGAGAAGGGTCTACTTTTTACAGAGTCAAACCCTGTTATTATCCCTGAAATTTAATAAAAATATAAGAATTGTGGCCTGATTATTGCGGTTCTATAATTGAACGAATTTACCTCGCTCAGCTAACGGGGAAAATGGATTCTCGATTTAGCCTGTTAGCTATGATGTGTGTTTTACCAGAATGAAATGAAGATGCATTCCGTTTTAGCATGCATCTTTTTTTATACCTAGCTTTTCCTTAACCGGACGGCAAATAAAATGTTACGTATCGCTCAAGAAGCCCTCACATTTGATGATGTACTTCTCGTACCCGGCTATTCCGAAGTTTTGCCCAAGTCGGTCTCGCTGAAAACCCGCCTCACCCGCGGAATTGAATTAAATGCGCCCCTGCTGTCTGCTGCCATGGATACCGTGACTGAGGCCCGCCTGGCAATTGCCATGGCCCAGGAAGGTGGAATTGGCATTATTCACAAGAATATGACCCCTGAGCAGCAGGCTGCCGAAGTCCGCAAGGTCAAGAAGCATGAAAGCGGTGTGGTTCGTGATCCCATCACGATTGAATCCTCTGCCTCTATTCGTGAACTGATGGTACTGCGCAGCCGTCATAATATCTCCGGTGTTCCGGTTATGGACAACGGTGAACTGGTTGGAATTATTACCAGCCGTGATGTGCGCTTTGAAAGTAACCTTGATAAGCGTGTTACCGAATTGATGACCCCACGTGAAAGCCTGGTCACCGTCAAGGAAGGCACCGGCAAGGATGAAGTGCAGCGTCTTTTGCAGCAGAATCGCATCGAAAAAGTTCTTGTGGTTGATGCTGCCGGCACCCTGAAAGGGATGATGACGGTTAAAGATATTCAGAAGGCCCAGGATTACCCTAACGCCTGTAAAGATGAGTCTGGCAGTCTGCTGGTGGGCGCTGCTGTTGGTACAGGCCCTGAGACTCCTGACCGTGTTGCTGCTCTGGTGGATGCTGGGGTTGATGTCATTATTGTTGATACCGCCCATGGCCACTCCCGCGGTGTTATTGAGCGCGTGAAGTGGGTGAAAGAGCATTACCCACAGCTTCAGGTGATTGGCGGTAATATCGCCACAGCTGCAGCGGCCAAGGCCTTGGCTGAAGCTGGAGCAGATGGCGTGAAAGTGGGTATTGGCCCAGGCTCCATCTGTACAACCCGGATTGTGACCGGCATTGGTGTTCCCCAGATTTCTGCAGTTTCCAATGTTGTTGAAGGCCTGAAAGGTACAGATATCCCGGTTATCGCAGATGGTGGTATCCGTTACTCCGGTGATGTTGCCAAGGCTATCGTAGCCGGTGCCAGTACTGTTATGGTTGGCAGTATGCTGGCAGGTACCGATGAAGCTCCTGGCGAAATTATTCTGTACCAGGGTCGTAGCTATAAGAGCTACCGTGGCATGGGTTCTCTTGGTGCAATGGATCAGGCCCAGGGCTCCAGTGACCGTTATTTCCAGGATGCCAAGGCTGGTGCTGATAAACTGGTTCCGGAAGGCATTGAAGGTCGGGTACCCTATAAGGGGCCGCTGAACGCCATTGTTCATCAGTTGATGGGTGGTCTGCGGGCCTCCATGGGTTATACCGGTTCTCCGGATATTGACACCATGCGTACCCAGCCCGAGTTTGTGCGGGTGACCAACGCTGGTATGCGTGAGTCGCATGTTCACGATGTGACTATCACCAAAGAAGCTCCCAACTACCGGGTTGGCTAAATAATTAAAACTTCCATGGTAAAAACGACCCGCTCCCTTCGCCCAGGTGGCGGGCATATCAGGACTTATCAGGTATTAATACGCTTATGAGCCAGGATATTCATTCCCAGCGCATTCTGATTCTCGATTTCGGTTCCCAGTACACTCAGCTGATTGCCCGCCGTGTGCGTGAGATCGGTGTTTACTGTGAAATCCATGCTTTCGATATGGATGAACAGGCGATTCGGGATTTTGCCCCTAAGGCCATTATTCTTTCCGGTGGTCCTGAATCAGTAACTGGATCAGACACCCCAAGAGCACCCGAAGTTGTGTTTGGTCTGCAGGTTCCGGTACTGGGTATCTGCTACGGCATGCAAACCATGGCTGAGCAGTTGGGAGGCAAGGTATCGACGTCCAACCTGCGTGAATTTGGTTACGCCCGGGTTGACATTGATCAGGCTGGCAGCCTTTTGACCGGCATCGATGATCATGTTGCTGAAAATGGCAGCATGAGTCTGGATGTTTGGATGAGCCATGGCGACAAGGTGACCGAACTGCCTGAGGGCTTTTCCCGCCTTGCGTATACAGACAGCTGCCCGCTGGCGGCAATGGCTGATGAAACCCGCCACTACTACGGTCTGCAGTTCCATCCGGAAGTGACTCATACCAAGCAGGGTGGACGCATTCTTGAGCGCTTTATCTGCGGTATTGCCGGTTGTGAGAAGCTGTGGACAGCTGAGGGCATCATCGAGGATGCTGTTGCGAAAGTTCGCAAACAGGTCGGAAATGAAACTGTTCTTCTGGCCCTTTCCGGTGGTGTGGACTCCAGTGTTGTAGCGGCACTGTTGCATAAGGCTATTGGCGATCAGCTGGTCTGTGTTTTTGTCGATAATGGCCTGCTGCGCAAGAACGAAGGCGATCAGGTTATGGCCATGTTCGCCAACAATATGGGTGTACGGGTGATTCGGGTTGATGCCCAGGATCGTTTCCTGTCTCGCCTGCACGGGGTCGAAGATCCAGAGAAGAAACGCAAGATTATTGGCAACACCTTTATCGAAGTCTTTGATGAAGAGTCTGCCAAACTCAAGGGCGTTAAGTTCCTGGCTCAGGGGACTATCTACCCAGACGTGATTGAATCTGCAGCCAGCAAAACCGGTAAGGCTCATGTCATCAAGTCCCACCACAATGTTGGTGGCCTGCCTGAAGATATGACCATGGAGCTGGTGGAGCCCCTGCGCGAACTGTTCAAGGATGAGGTACGCAAGGTTGGTCTGGAGCTGGGTCTGCCTTACTCAATGGTTTATCGCCATCCTTTCCCTGGGCCTGGTCTTGGAGTTCGAATTCTTGGTGAAGTGAAGCGCGAGTATGCGGATATCTTGCGCGAAGCTGATGCGATCTTCATTGAAGAGTTAAGAAAGGCTGATCTCTATGACAAGACCAGCCAGGCATTTACTGTTTTCCTGCCAGTGAAGTCTGTTGGTGTGGTTGGTGATGGTCGTCGCTATGAGTATGTGATTGCTCTGCGGGCTGTTGAAACTATCGACTTTATGACTGCGCGCTGGGCGCACCTGCCTTACGAATTTTTGGAGCAGGTTTCCGGTCGAATCATTAATGAAATCAGCCAGGTTTCCAGGGTGACTTACGATATTTCCAGTAAGCCTCCTGCCACCATTGAGTGGGAATAATTTTCGCTAAATTAACGATTTTTGCTCAAAAACAAAAGGCGCTGATGATTTTATTGTCAGCGCCTTTTTTATCTTTTAGAACAATAAGTTATATGTCTCTTGGTCTGTTAAATATCTTCAGTTTGCATGCAGAATTTATGGGCTATGCTTTTGAATCGTAAAGACGGGCATACTGACACTTTTGTTATTGTGGTAATGACTTATTAGTGTGTGGAATATGCGTGTTTTGTTGTTGGGGTGGTTATGCTCGTGCATAATAGCTCTGGGTTTCCGAATGGTAGAGGTGCGGAGATCATGAGTACTCAGCTTTAGAGTGACGTCTGTGAGAGCTGAAGAAAGGGGTTTGCGCCGAAGCCTGCAGAGAGTCATATCTGCAGGTTGGTGTGTCATCGAACAGGTGCCACACTGTCACGGTGTTGCAGCAGCGCTAATATTAAATGTGTTGTTTGTAGTACATGCGCCATCTGGGCTTGTCTGACAGGAGATTATCTCCGTCAGGACAACCGTGGAGTGCTACCGAATATTTGGAAGAAGCCCTGTTGCGCAACTGTCTGTGAATCCTTTCTTTCGACAGTGTGTTCCGGTCTTTTTTCATGTTCGCGCTCCTGATCGTCTAAAACCAGGTCGTGGCTGAGTCTTAGTTGAACCAGTCAAGGCTGTATTGAATAAATAGAGATCAGCAGTATGGAATTAATCAGCTACTCATATTCTCCTCTGTCGCTTCTTGCGCCGGCCGTCGCTATTGGTCTGGCCGTTTTGACGCGTCAAACTCTTCTTTCCCTCGGGGCTGGTATTCTGGTTGGCGCTCTTTTGCTGACCGGCTTCGATGTTATGCACATGGTGCAGTACCTCCTGGAATCTTTTACCAAAGTTTTCTGGGATGACGGCATCAACTCCTGGAGTGTTTATATTCTCCTGTTCCTGGTTTGCCTTGGTATCATGACCAGCTTTATTGCGCTGGCAGGTGGTACCCGTGCATTTGGTGAGTGGGCCCGTAAGCGGGTGAAAACTGCGCGTGGTTCCCAGGTTCTGACAGTAGCCCTGGGCGTTATTATCTTCATTGATGACTACTTCAACGCTCTGGCCGTCGGTAATATCTGTCGTCCTCTGACTGATCGTAACCGGGTTTCCCGTGCCAAGCTTGCTTACCTGATTGACTCAACCGCAGCGCCTGTCTGTGTGCTGATGCCAATTTCCAGCTGGGGTGCTTACATTATCGCCCTGATTGGAACCATTCTGGCTACACACGAGATTACTGATTACAGTTCGTTCTCCGCATTTATTTCCATTATTCCCATGAACCTGTATGCATTCTTTGCACTGGCCATGGTGATCGCTGCTGCGAGCATGGATTTGAATGTAGGCCCTATGCATAAACATGCGATGCGTGCTGACCAGGGTGAGCTGTATGACGAGAGCCGTGGCAAGCCAATGGGTGCGACCGAAATCGAAGATACCGGTCAGGGCACTGTTGCCGACCTGGTTGCTCCGGTTCTGGTTCTGGTTCTCTCCACTGTGACTGCCCTGATTTACACTGGTGCCAGCGCTCTTGCTGAAGCTGGTCAGGCATTCTCCGTGCTGGGCGCATTTGAGAACACTGATGTTTCCACCTCCCTGCTGATTGGTGGCTGCATTGGTCTGATCGTAAGCTTCGCCATGCTGTCACGTCAGAAGGTATCCGGTGATCGTGTGATGAATGCCTTTGCTGAAGGTGTGAAGTCCATGATGGGTGCTATCTATATCCTGGTTCTGGCCTGGGTTCTGGTCGAGATTATCGGTTCTCTGGAAACTGGTAAGTACCTGGCGGGTCTGGTGAGTGATTCCATCAGCATCTCCTGGCTGCCTGCTCTGGTTTTCCTGATCTCAGGTGCCATGGCATTTGCGACCGGCACCAGCTGGGGTACATTCGGCATCATGCTGCCAATCGCTGGTGATATGGCTGCTGCCACTGAGATTGCACTGATTCTGCCAATGATGGGTGCGGTGCTGGCTGGCGCGGTATTTGGTGACCACTGTTCACCTATTTCCGATACCACCATCCTGTCCTCTACAGGTGCATCCTGTCACCACCTTGATCACGTTATGACCCAGCTGCCTTACTGTGTGACTGTGGCTGTACTGTGTATTGTTGGTTACCTGGTCATTGGTGCTACTGGTTCTGCCATGATGGGCTTTGCAGTGACTGCTGCCCTGTTTGCCGGTGTGCTGTTGGTGTTTCGCAAGCTGTCGCTCATGAATCGTGCTGAGCGTGATTCACGCAGCTTTGCCTGATAATAAAGAACTCTGGCTCTTTAGCCGGACTTAGGTCCGGCTTTTTTGTGCCTTTATACAGGGTTTATCGTTGCTGCCGACATATTCAGGGAATAATTCAGGATTATTTCCATGGATCTGGATGAACTGATGACTCGCTTTGCCAGTAATAATGGCATTGACAAACCCGACTCCACCGATGGCAAGTATCTGATTGCAATGGAAGGTGTCGGTATCAACTGCTTTAGTGAGGCAGGGAAACTCTGCCTGATGGCAGATATAGCTCCGGTCTCCAAGTCAGGTGGCCAAAGAGGGGCTGACAGCAGACTGTTGCTGGATAAGAGTCTTGGAGTGATTCGAAACCAGAGAAGCAGTATCACTCTTGATGAGGAAACCGGCCAATACAAACTCTACCAGAGGGTAGCCATGGACCAGGTTTCCCCTGAAAGTTTTCAGGAGATGATTGAAGCTTTTGGCGGATGCTCTCTCTATTACAAAGGGTTGTTTGGCAAATCCCCTTCCGGCCCGGCTCCAGCCGGGGGAATTATGATGCCTTAAGGCTGACTTCTGATGGCCACATTCGGAACTGTATTGCCATCGGATTCAGATGTTCTTGATGGATATATCAATGGGTTGAGAGAGGCCAACAGCGGCTTTTTGGAGGCGCTGGTCAGATACTCAACCATTTTTGACCATTTTATTTTCTTCTGCGGTGATGGGGACTGCCAGTCCCGACAGGAAGCCTGGAACTCATGGCTTAAAGACAAAGCTATCAAAGAAAAAACGGTTTCTGTTTTTCCTCTGCAGCATTTACCGGCAGCTGTTGCCAGTCACTTATTTGATCTTTTTTATTCCGGCGACCCCTATATCAGCTATCTCCTTGAACTGAGGGATGCTTTTGCCGAAAAGGCTTTTCCTGTTGTTGGGCGCGCTCATGCTTTAAGCCAGGATATAACGCTAGGAGCCTGGCGAAGTTTAATTCACTCACCAAGCCTTGAATGTGATGCGCTACTTGCCAGTAGCCAGGCATCAGTCGGGGTGGTTGAAAGGTTGCTTGAAGAGGCGGGTAGGCGAATCGACGGTGCTTTTTCAGGGCAACTGATTCAGATTCCTTTGGGTATAGATATTCCAGAAGAAATGTCTGACAAGAAATCAGCTAGAGAGTCTCTTGGTTTGCCAGCAGATGGAATAATTCTTTTCTGCATTGGGCGTCTGTCGCCTGTGGATAAAGCAGATCTTCATCCATTGTTGTTGGCACTGGCGGATCTTTATGATCATGAATGTGTGCATGACACATATCTTTATATATGTGGCCAGTCTGATAGTGATGATGATTATGTGCTTTCCCTTGTTAATTTGGCAGGGCAGCTCGGTATAGATGATCGGGTGCTGTTTAATTTTGATCTGTTTTCTGAACAAAAACCTCTGGCTTACAGAGCTTCCGATATTTTTGTTTCTCTGGCTGACTCTGTTCAGGAGAGTTTCGGTATTGCTCCGGTAGAAGCTATGGCGGCAGAGTTGCCCGTAGTTCTTTCTGATTGGGATGGTTACAGAGAGCTTATTGAGTCAGGTGAACATGGATACCTGATTCCAACCCAGTGGGGCAGGGTAGATGGTTTATCGGCACCGGGAGCGTTCTTTGAATCGCAAAAAGCTCATTTAGTGCAGGCTCAAGCTGTTGCTATAGATATTCAGGATCTGACAGGTCGTTTAAATGAATTGATAAAAAAGTCAACAGTTCGGCAAAGAATGGGAAGCAAGGCTGCTGAACGAGCTAAACGAAAATACTGTTGGTCCAAGGTTGTCTCCCAATTTGATACTTGCGCAGAAGGGCTGATTGAAAGATCAGAGCATTTGGTAATTTGTCCTTCCAAGAAGCTGCATTCATTGCACTTTGGCAGAATCTTTTCCGGCTACTCAACCACGCTTCTTTCAGAGCAAGATAACTTTCATACAACACTTTATGGGCGACAGGCTTTGGCTGGTATGGTGTTACCAGCCCGGTTTGAGGCGTTGGAGTCTGCAGTACCTGAGGAGCTTTTAAATGAGTTACTTCGACAATGCTGTCAGCCTTGTACCATAGAAGAACTGAGAGAAAGTCTAAATGTGGCAAGAGTTCAGGTTGATAGCACTGTTCTTTGGGCTTCAAAGCATGGACTGATAGTAAAGAAAGAGGGAGTGGTTCGGCCGTCTGTTGCCGAACGTTTCAGATCTACTGTAAGTCCAGAAAAGCTGATCAAAAGTGCCGTTCCAAACTCGGAAGTAGTTGAAGATGTCACTGAACTTGAGGAACAGCTGAAAGAGGTTTTGCTTGCAGAGGAGCGCAGGGTTTTGAGTCTGGCTCAAATAAACTCTGAACCTTTGGTGCTGCGTTACATATCCAGACGGATGATAGCTAATACACGGGCATTTCGTCTGATACTGCAGCGACTGTCGGAGCACCATGCCAGTATTCGTGAAGAGTTGTTTCTCGAAAAAAATAAAGTTGCCGCAGTTTGTCCAATAACTGATCAGGGTTATCTGGGTACATGCCAGATAACCTTGGGGAATGGTGATCATCTTGTATATAAACCAACCTCGGGCGTAGCAGCCCGTACGATGAATTCAGCTGGTGGCTTATTTGACAGGTTTAACTGCTGGATTGGCCGCTCTCATATTTCATTTAACCAGAATATCTATTGTGGTTCAGATTGTAAGGGAGACTTCAGCCTCAGGTTGTTTAATGAGGAAATGGGGTTGTCGTCAGACAGGCATCTTCATGATTTGGGGCTGTTTAGTGCTTTTGTATTATTTGCAGGGATGTCAGATATCCACCTTAAGAACCTGAAGGTTGGAGAGGACGGTATTTTTCCGGTGGATCTCGATATGGTTTGTCATCCGGAAATCTTGAATCAGCTCCATAATGAACTCTGCCAGAGCGAGCTGCCTGCAAGGTGGCAAGATTCTAGTCTTGCCTTGACTGGAATTGAAACCCTCTGGGATAAGCTGTTTGATCAGGGCTGGATGCTGGATGAGGACGGTATTGAAGCCGTAATAAGTGGTTTCGAGCATGGATTGTTGAAAATGGCTGAAAATAGCACTGAGTGGAAAGCCCTGATGCTTCCTCTGACAAGTGAACTATGTCGTGATGATCTTGTGCCGTTCAACTCGGCTGCACCAATATTAAGCCAGTTAGAGAGGTTCGACCTTTCAGCCATGCCAGATATTAACGGCCTTAAGTCAGTGTTGGCTGCTCAGGCCAGGAGAGTAGTGAGGCAGCTTGGTGTGGATGGTGGGGACGAGTCATTGGTTGTCCAGTTGGTAAAAAACTGGATAAAAGGGCAGCATTTTTCAGACTGGATTAAACCTGGAAAAGATACCGAACGGGTTATTCGGGAAATTAGTAACCACTTGATGGAACACGATGGTGTCTCTATCTCATGGCTTTCAACTCTGTATAGGGGATGGTTGCTGGAAAGGAATGGCCTTCCTGAATGATATCATATCAGTGAAGGCCTGGAGATGATTTCTTGTTAGCGTGCTGCTGAAGCTCTGTAAGCAGGTTTGCGGCAAGTGTGGCAGCAAGAATGTCATCGCTGGTGGTAATCTGATTCAGTGTTCTCTCACTTTCGCTGTTTCTGCCCAGCATCATCAGAGCCATTCCAATAAATGCCTTAACGGTGGCATTATCCGGCTCCAGCTTCAGGGCCTTCTTCTCAAGAATTTCCAGGGCTTCCTGATGCCTGTTCATATTCATATGATTCAGGGCAAAGCCAATATGAGGCAAGACACTGTCTGGTCTGGCAAGCTCAACGGCTTTGAAAAGACTGCTGGCCTGAGCAGAAAAGCCCCCGCTGGTAGCCATGAAGCCGATGTCGGCGAGAAGTCTAAGAGTTTCGGCACTTACCATATCAGGAATACCCGGTCAGATAGTCTGTGAATCAGTTGATTTTCTGGATGATGCTCATCACCGTATCTTTGACCGACTTGGTCACACCGCTTTGCACACTGTAGAGCATGGTTAATTTGTTAATTTCCTGCTGGAACTGGATCATCTCTGCCATGTTACTGGGGTCGAGATTCTCCATCCGGTTCTTTACCAGGTCTTCGTACTTAGAAACCTTCTCACTAAGGCGGTCGGTTGTGTTCTCGAAATTAAGTGAACCCGAAACCTGTGCCATAACCCGCTCCCTGGATATTCCAATTTATTACAGTCTAGCTCCTGTACTGGCAGGTACTACTCAATGCTGTTTATCTGACATATTGTGCTTGTGCCAGGTCAGTTCTATGACCTTAACAGCATCATCTATGGCGTTAATCAGGGCGTCTGTACAGGCGAACTGCTCAGGTGCCAACCCTGTATTTTTCTTCTGCTTAAGCTCAGAAAGGTCACTGTTGAGCTGCTCAAGCAGCTGCTTCTTAACTGCGCCATCTTTGTCTGTTGCCAGGCGGTCTTCCGTGACTGACAGGGAGACAAATTCATTGTCCGCCATGGGGTCCTCCAATAAAGTACTTGATGCGTTCCTGGCCTAACCTGAGCGTCAGATATTCCAGATTGATATTTTCAAGTATATATCCGTTTTTCAGCTTCGCTCCGCGCAGGTACTTTTCACCGTTATCCAGAACCACATAGGGGATACGGCCCAGGCTGACACTCTTGATCTTCAGCATTGGCTGCATGGTGGCCAGGTCAGTGGCTGGCAGGGTGACATCAATAATCAGCTCCGGGCGGTTTTTGTACTTCTCACGGAAATCCTGAACGATCTCTTTCAGATAGTATCCCTGGGATGCATCTCCAAGGCGCCCTTTAAGAACGATTTTTCCTGGAGTGTCTAATAAGCGGATTTTCTGGGCGAGATTTCTCTCTTTTAGCATGGTGCGCAGAGCTTTCAGGCGCGTAGTCTGGTACTCAACCTGGTCAACGATGGAAACCAGTCCATGAACTTCCTGCTTCAGAATATCTCTGATGCGGCTGACTTCTTTGGGATTGGCAGCATAGCCATTCAGTACCAGTGAGCCGGGTGTGGTATCCAGCTCAATGCTCATCAGGTCGAAATTGTATTGCGCGAGAACTTCGGCCGCTGTTGCCCGCATTTCATTCATTACAACGGCCTGAAAGTTGTAGGGCACCATTGCGTCCTTCAGGGCTTTCTGCAAACCCATCTTGACATTGTTATCCTGCACATAGCCCGAAATAACCACAGATCCATCAGGTAGCTTCTTGAGCCGTATGTCCTGAAGATTCATACGGGTAATAATTTTTTCTGCTTTCTGGGCAGGTGTTATGTTGGCCAGGGCGGTTTTCTCCGGATCTGTCTGAAGCCATAACCAGATAAAACCGCCAGCTAGCAGAGAGACAAATGTCGCTGAGCCAGCCCCTATAAGCAGGAAAGGGTGTCTCTTGATCCAGTCAGTGAGACTTGTTCTTTCTTTCGTCGGAGATGAGCTGAACAGTCGGGCCAGCCTGGCAAAAAATTGAGAAAAACTATTTTCCACCGGTGAATCAGATTCTAATTGCGCCAGTTCACTTTCATCCACCTTGTCGTTAACAACAGGAATATCTTCGTCTGAAAGCTCAATGTCTGAGGCAGACTCCAGCAAATCAGCATTATCTGACTGGGTGTCTGGCGCGGAAGCGTTTGTTTGAGAAGGCGCTGCTAGTGAGCTTACTGGAGCAGATGGCGGCCCTGAAAGGTTAAGCTCTGGCCAGGGTTTACCGGCAGGGCCAACGGCAAAGTAGAGACTTCCTGCCATTGCAACATGATAAGCGGCAAGTGAAAAAGTGTTGGGCTGGGGTTTTCCATTGAGAAAGATGCTCTGGCCTTCTGCCAGGTTATTGATCTGGACTCCTTCCGGACTGACGTTGATCTCAAAATGGCGTTCGGCAAGAGTTTCATCAGTCAAAACCAGGTCGCACTCTTCATGCCGCCCGAGAACCCAGCTTCCAGGGTCAAGCGTGATCTCGGCTCCAATATGAGGGCCGGAAAGAATTTTTAGAGCCCAGGCTTCAGCCATTTGCGTTATCCGTAACGTCAGCAGGTGGCATGTTTTCTAGTAGCAATCGGCACTGAAAAGCCGTCGATAGAACTATCGCCAACTAACAAAAGGTTATGTGAGGGCTTCTGATATTTCCAATTGACAATAAAAAGTAGCTGATCATTTCAGGTTTGAACGCTTTGGAAGGGCTTTGGGAGATATAGATGGAAGATAGTTAAATAAATGAGAGCGGACTAAAAGAAGTTGCATGTTTTGACTGCTCAAACTTGTACTGCTGCGACTAATTCGTAAGCGTCATTAAAAAAGTGTCAAGATGTTTAGGAAAAAGAAGTATTTGTCGCTATTATGTGCGGGCTGACCGCTGCTTCGGGTGTCGCTATGCACTCCGAATGGTTGTCTGAAGAGGGGGCAGCCATATGCTGTATAGAGCATTGTTGTCAGCCCAGCCTGTGGGACGGGCCGGTCAAGGGGGGATCTGGGATAAGTCGCTCCAAGAGTACTTTGAGCCAGGTTAGGATTGCCGCAAAAATTACAGTGATAACAAAAAAAAGTGGTTCGCTTATGGATGCTAAGTTCTGGAATGGCAAACGTGCTCCTGGTGTTGCGGATACAATAAATCCGGACGCATATAACTCCATTCTTGAGGTGTTTGAAGAATCCGCAAAGAAAAATGCAGACAGACCTGCTTTTACCGGAATCGGATACACTCTGACTTATGCAGATATCGACAAGTACAGTACTGATCTGGCTGTCTACCTGCAAACCTATACGGATCTTCAGCCCGGGGATCGTATTGCAATTCAAATGCCTAACCTGCTTCAATTCCCGATTGCTGTCTTTGGTGCTCTAAAAGCTGGTTTGGTGATTGTTAATACCAATCCACTTTACACCGTGCGGGAAATGCATCACCAGTTCAATGACTCCGGAGCGCGTGCACTGATCTTCATGGATGTTTTCGGGCATATGGTTGAGGAGATTGTTGATGATACGCCCATCGAACATCTCATCGTGACCAGCATTGCAGATATGCTGCCCAACCCCAAACGGACATTGATCAATCTTGCCGCCAAGCACATTAAAAAACTGGTTCAGCCTTATGATTTGCCCCAGGCAGTTAGAATTCGCAAGGCTCTAAGTTTGGGTGAGAAAGGGAAGTATCAGCGTCCCGAGTCAGCCAAACCTGAAGATATTGCTGTACTGCAATACACCGGAGGTACTACTGGTGTTGCCAAAGGAGCCATGCTGACCCATCGAAATATCATTGCCAATATGCAACAGGCCAAAGCCCACCTGTCTCAGCTGGACAAGGATGGCAATCGCATGCATGAACCTGGCTCTGAGATCATCGTTGCTCCCCTGCCTCTTTACCATATTTATGCATTTACGGTGCATTTGATGGCGATGGTTGATCAGGGAAACCACAATATTCTGATTGCCAATCCCCGTGATACCAGCATGTTTATCAGGTTCATCAAGCCATGGCAGTTTACTGCCTTTATTGGTTTGAATACCTTGTTCGTTAGTTTGATGAATCACCCGGATTTCAAGAACTGTGATTTCAGCAAGCTTAAGTTGACACTTTCTGGTGGCACGGCTTTGCAGGGTGATACTGGTGATAAGTGGAAGGAAGCCACAGGTGTCAGTATCTCCGAGGCTTATGGCCTGACAGAGTGTTCGCCTGCTGTATGCATTAACCCTGTCGGTGACCTGACTCAGCCTGGTAGTGTAGGGGTGCCGGTACCCAGTACTGCAGTTAAGTGTATTGACGATGAGGGCAATGAAGTTCCTATTGGAGAGCGCGGTGAACTTTGCGTGAAGGGACCTCAGGTTATGAAGGGGTACTGGAAACGCCCAGAAGCTACCGATGAAATCTTTGATGATGAGCGCTGGCTGAAGACAGGTGATGTGGCCGTTATTCAGGAAGATGGTTTTGTGCGCATTGTCGATCGAATCAAGGATATGGTTCTGGTTTCCGGCTTCAACGTATACCCCAATGAGATTGAAGATATCGTTAGCCAGCATGATGGTGTGGAAAACTGCGCAGTTATTGGTGTGCCTGACGAGAAAACAGGAGAGGCTGTTAAGCTCTACATCGTACCGGTAGACAAGAGTTTGACGCCCGAAGATGTCAAACAGTACTGCAAGATGAATCTGACAGCTTATAAGGTACCAAAGCAGATTGAATTCCGTGAAGAGCTACCAATGACACCTGTAGGCAAAATTCTTCGTAAAGATCTGCGGGCAGAAGAGATCCAGAAACGGCAAAGTGTCTAGTACGGATTAAGTCCCCAATGATAGCGGGTTGGTCGTAAAGCCAGCCCGTTACTTTCATGGCCTTTTGGCTACCCTGTGAATATATGTTTTGTTTGCGGGAAGCTAGGGATGAGGTTACGAGTAAGCCAATTTTTGCTTCAGGTTCTTGCAGGTCTATGTTTCAGTGCGCTCTCTTATGCGCTTCCTGTCCTTGATAATGGCATTATCAAGCCAGTGCCACCCAAGAAGAATGCACTTCTTACAATCGAATGGATAAAAGTCCCCAATTTCGGTGAGAGCCCATTCATTATTGTGAAGTTCTCAGGCCCTATTTCCAAAGAGATTCATTGTGGCAACCCTCGCTTTGGTTCGTTTAAGAACACGCCGTCAGCATTGAATATGCTTCAGACTGTCAATGAAAATGGCACTCCCGTTGATGTCGAGCTAGCTCCACAGCCTTGTATTCCAATTGAAGAATACAATTATTTCTCCATTCAGTATCTGAAAATATATGGAAAGAAATATCTGCCTGAAGGTTCCGGCACTAACGTAAAACCCATCAAAAAAGGATCAAAGAAAAAGCTTCGTATCAATCCTTCATGGTGATGTTGCAAATTGAAACAGTGATATCTCCAGAACCGTCTATTTTTCTCTCCAGCTAGTGGCTGTTACCGGCCACTACCTTCCAAAAACAACAGAGAAAACACCACGCATACCAAGGTAGTCCGTCAGCAATATCACTCTGTGAATTTTCTGTAACAGGAGTTATTGATGAAATCCCTGCAAAAAGTTCTGGCCTTGGTTGCATTTCTTGTTCCGATGACCGCCCTGGCGAGCCTGCCTTATCCTGAATATGATGTAATGCCCCGTCCTCAAGTACCTGACTATGGTTGGAACGCGAATGTGATGCCCGGGCTTCCCCGGTATGATCATGAGCGCCTCTCCCCTGATTGTCAGGTGCCTCCCGGTATGTATCGCTACGTTCTGATCAAGGGACAGGACTACTATACCGATCAGGAGATTAGAAAGGTTGTTCTGAAGATTCATGTCAATGAAGGAGGGATGGCCGTAGCAACCCTCGAAGTTCAGCCTGATCGATCTGCAGTTAATCTTCAGCGCCTGCTTGGTGATGAGCCACGCAGAGAAATGTATGTAATAAACAGCTACCGGACTGTCGCTGATCTGCGCCGTTGTTCTGGTTATGGAATTCAGTTGGATGCAGATCGGGTTCGCCTGTTTGATAAATCTTTGAGCGGAACGATGAACGGATACTATGAGCCAGGTCGTGGCAGTATTCGGGTGAACGGGGAGCTATTCAGAAAGAAAGTTTCCGGGATATTGTTTGGTGACTCTGAGATGAGAATCCGGCTGGACAGTGTCCGCCTGAAAAGAACAGGAGATCACTGATCAGACTTCAGGGTGCAGTTCCCAAAAAAATTTTGGGCTGTACCCTGAAACCTATTGTAATAACTAATGTCAGTACTCAGTTCCTGTTGATGGAAGTGGCTCTATATCATTGATGACAACGATCTGGGTTCGGGGTATGTGATTGAACTCAGTTGCGTGAGCCCAGCTATATGCACCCATGCCGCCAGCAATAATCAAATCTCCTTCACGCAATTGTGGAAGCTCAATTCCATCACGGATGATATCAATGCTGTCGCAGGTTGGACCGGCAAGCACAGATGGCTCTTTTGGCTGGAGCAATCGTTTGGCTGGTATGGCCAAGGGGTACTCAGCTTTGTCAAAAAGCTGGCCACTGAAGCATCCATAAAGCCCTTCATCCAGGTAATACCATGGGCGACCCTCTCTTTGGGCAATGCCAACTACAGTACTGATGGAGTGCATAGCTGAGGCGACCAGAAAGCGCCCGGGTTCTGAGATAAATTGTGCTTGAGGAAAGCTGTGAAGAGCGGCACGAATCTGGGCACAGAAGTCATTTATTCCTGCAACTGGAGCCGTGTAGTCAACGGGAAAACCGCCTCCAATATCAAGAATCTCCAGTGGTGCAAGCTTCAATGTTTTGGCTTGCTCCCAAATTTTCTTACAGGTCTTTATGGCAGAAACGTAACGTTCAGGATCTGTAATTTGTGACCCGACATGGAAGCTTAAGCCATTCACATTCAGCCCCAAAGCTTTTGCCTGTTCCATTAATGGAAGGGCTTCCTCAACTGTGCAACCGAATTTGTAGGAGAGGTTTACTCTGGCATAGGGGTTAGGAAAACTGATCCTTAAAAGTAACTTCACTGAGTTTTTATAATGAGCTAGCTTGGTTAGTTCGTGACTGTTATCGAAAACGAATTGCCGGCAACCCCAGGCGAGGGCCTTCTCCACTTCTTCTGTTTTTTTGACCGGGTGGGTGTGGATGCATTGCTTTGCTGAGATTCCCAGCCGTTCAGCCATTGATATTTCACCGGATGAAGCAATATCAAATGATGCTCCTTCTCCATGTAAAATTTTGAGTGCAGGCGAGAATGGCAGAGCTTTGACTGCATAGTGTGGAGTGACTTCTGGAAGAGCGTTTATTAGGGCGCAATACTGTTGTCTGACAACATCTGCATCGAAAATCAGTAAGGGAGTACCATGGCGTTTAACAAGCCTTTCGAGGCTGTCCGGAATGGTTGTCTTCGTCCCTTGTTCTGCATTGATGTACTGGTAATGAACAGACATATGCTTTTACCCCTTAATAGCATCCAGAATGTATCTGGGCAGGGCAAAGCTGGCCCTGTGGATATCAGGGGTGTAGTAACGTGTTGATAACTGACTTTGTTCGAACCTCTGGCTAATTGTCTCGGTTTTTATTGTTGCATGTGCCGGGTTATCGCTTGCCCACGCAAAACACATGATTCCTCCCACATATGTGGGAACAGCTGCACTGTAAAATGCTGTGTGAGTAAAAAGTGAACCCAATCGTCTGGCTGTTGTAATGACTTCTTGCCGCTGCAGGTATGCTACTCCGTTTTGAGTGACCAGAATTCCATCTGGATTCAGACAACGTTTACAGTTTTCATAAAAGGTGTTTGTAAACAGTACTTCTCCGGGCCCGACGGGGTCAGTGGAGTCAGAAATAATGATGTCGAATGTCTGTGATGTTTGTTCTACAAACTGGCATCCATCTGCAATAACAATATTGGCTCTTGGATCATCAAAGGCACCGTTCGAGTGGCCGGGCAGAAACTCCCGACACATATCAATAACCTTGTGGTCGATTTCAACCTGGGTGATTTCCTCAATACACTGATGACGGCAAACTTCCCGCAGGATTCCACCGTCACCTCCCCCGATAATAAGTACACTTTTTACATTTCCATGGGCCAGTATTGGGACATGGGTCAGCATTTCGTGGTAAATGAACTCGTCACACTCTGTTGTCTGGATGATTCCATCCAGAGCCATAACTGTCCCAAACGTCTTGTTCTTGAAAATAACCAGCTGTTGCTGCCCGGTGGTCTGCTCAAAAAGAATCTCTTCCATATCAAATTGCTGGGCATAACCAGGGTGCAGCTTTTCTGAGTAGATTTTCATATCCGATCCCTCACCACACCGCGGAGCTGTTTATTGACTTCTATCTGTTGTGGAGAAAATGCTCTGTCCAGAATGTGAATAACTTTGGCTGGCTCAGCTGATCCACACATAAACACATCGAAGGCTGCAAAATCCCTTTCCGGCCATGTGTGTACGCTGATATGGGATTCTGCCAAAACCGCAACTCCAGAGATTCCGCCATTTGGAGTGAAGTGGTGCAGATGGATGTGCAGTAAAGTTGCCTGAGCTTCACTGATTGCCCGCTTTAATACCTCTTCCATAAAAGGCATTTCATCCAGGTGCTTTGCACCCCACAGGTCAATCGTGAGGTGAGTTCCGGCAAAGACTACTCCGTCTCGAATAACAAAGTGATCCGGCGCTTCGCCATGGGATGGGGAGTGGTGTGTAGCAGTCGGAACATGATCCCCTGTTACCTCATGTTCCGGAGCTGCCTTTAATGCGAGTTCGACCATAAGCGTATTCCTTTGTTATTTACAACGGTACCGGCCCGGTAAGGGCTGATACCGTGCATCATACGGAATGTCTTCGAAATTGGGCGAAGAGCGCGGTTTTATAACTGAATATGGCTAAAAAATAAACAAAAAATATAAATATTTGTTGTTTTTGTGGTCGTTACTGTGTGGCGATATGGGGGGGCTTTGAAGAACATGCTTTTCAAGAGAAGGAGGGCATGTTCTTCTGTAGAAAAGAGAGGGAATCAAGCGCTTTTTTTGTGTTCCATGGCTTCGTGATCGTTATTTCCATCTGGAAAGAAACGGACACAAATATCTGGCTCATCTCTCAAGGCCTCGTAAGCCTCCTCTGTTGATAAGGGAGCAATTTTCGTTTCTTCAAGCTTCAGCATGCGAACTTTCGCGTTAAACCAGAACCAGTGGTCACAGTCGGTTTTGCAGAGAACTTTTAAATCATGGTGGATTGAAGGAAACAGCGGAACACTGACATGGCTGACATGAATCTTGTGAATCGGGCGGGCAGACTGCCCAAAGTAGCTGACGCCTCCAATAACTTCGTGCAGCTTATCGAAGGCTTCTCCTGCTATTTGATCTGCAAAGAAATCGACATAATTACCAGCCGCGTAGAGAACCATGCCGCAAGCCGCTAATAGTAAGAGTTCCATTTTGACCTCTATTTGTTTTTATCTATGGCTGCTAGCACTGCTTTGAACCTTGTGTCAGATACCTCTCTCAGATCTATGTGATTGATCTGCGGATAAGTATCGACAATGCCCATTTTACAGCCAGAATTCCTTTTCTCCTGGACAGGGGCAACATCCTGAAGTTGCCCCTGTAATAGAGTGTAAGCATAAACCGAAGTTCCGGAAGTGCATTTACAAAAAACAATTCTTGACATGCTCTGCCTTTAGCGGAGTATCCTAAAAAACTGTAGCAGAGTTGTATGACTATTCGGCGCGCTCTGAAGTCCATGAAAATGACATGAACAGAATGGCCAGTAGGCACGAAGCTGCCAGCATCATGAATCCTCCGTCCCAGCCATAGTTATCCACAATAAAGCCCATGGCAATATTAGCCATTAAGGCTCCACCGAGATATCCAAATAAGCCGGTAAGGCCTGCAGCTGTTCCTGCAGCTTTTTTGGGAACAAGATCCAGAGCCTGTACACCAATCAGCATGACAGGGCCATAAATCAAAAAACCAATAGTGATCAGTGCAAGATTATCTACCAGAGGGTTACCGGCAGGATTAAGCCAGTAAATAAAGACAACGCCCATAACCAAAATCATAAAGAGAATATTGGCTGGAGCCCTGCGCCCCTGAAATACCCTGTCACTGAGCCAGCCACAGAAAAGAGTGCCTGGTATGGCTGCAACCTCATAAGCAAACCAGGCCCATCCTGACTGCTGTACCTGGAAGCCTTTTACCTCTGACAAGAAGGTCGGAGCCCAGTCAAGAACGCCATATCTGACCAGATAAACAAACGCATTGGCCAGTGCAATACACCAGAGTGTTTTGTTGGGCAGAACGTGCTGGAACAGGATTTCTTTCAGGGTAAATTCCTGTTCATGGCTGGCATTGTAATCGGGGTGATAATCGTCGCGGTAGTTCTCAATGGGAGGGAGTCCGCAGGACTGTGGTGTATCCCTTACCAGGAGGTAAGTGACAAAAGCCAGAAAAAAGGCGCAGAGGCCGGGAACGTAGAAAGCGCTTTGCCAGGCTCCAGTCAGGGTAATGCCCAGAATTGCCAAGGGGCCCATAAGCCCACCTCCAACATTATGGGCCAGATTCCATATGGCCATACGGGAGCCACGCTCTGAGGGTGAGAACCAGTGCACCATAACTCGGCCACTGGCCGGCCATCCCATACCCTGAAACCATCCATTTAAAAACAGCAGCGTAAACATAATGGGAATGCTGGATAGAGCCCAGGGGGAAAGACCCATAAAAATGGTCAATCCTGCTGTTACGATAAGACCGAGAGTCAGAAATCGTCGTGCATCGCTGCGGTCAGAAACTGTGCCCATCAAGAATTTGCTGAGGCCGTAGGAAATAGCAGCGCCAGACAGGGCAAAACCCAGCTCCGTTTTAGTGAAGCCCTGGGCGATCAGGTCAGGCATGGCCATGCTGAAGTTTTTTCTTACCAGATAATAAGCGGCATATCCGATAAAAATTCCCAAAAATACCTGAAGTCGCAGATGCCTGTAGGTTGAGTCGACTTGGTCACTGGAGACCGGCTGACGGGCGGCAGGAGGGGCAAGAAAGCTGAAAAGGCGCTTTTTAGAGAGAGAAGAGCCCTGTGCCATATGTCACCTGCCAATCATTCGGGAGAATAAAATTAGACGTACGTACAGAAAGTGGCCAGTTACTTTCTGTTAAGTCATGCCATCAAAGGAAAACAGGTGAGCTGGATAAGAAAAGGGCTGGTGAAACCAGCCCTGGGAGTGTCAAAAGGGGGCTAAGGGCTCGGATTCGGGTGACGGGAGTGGATTTTTTCAATTTCAGAAAGCACGTCCGGTGCAAGATTGAGTTCAAACGAATCAATATCAGCAGTGAGTTGTTCCAGAGACGTCGCACCAATGATATTGCTGGTTAGAAAACTCCTGCTATTTATATAAGCCAGTGCCATCTGGGCAGGATCCAGATCATGATCCTGGGCCAGTTTGACGTACGCCTGAATGGCAGACTCTGCTTCCTGATTGTTATAGCGCTGGAAGCGGGTAAACAAAGCCATTCGGGAGCCTTCGGGGCGTGCACCATTCAGGTATTTGCCGGACAGGGTACCCATGGCCAGAGGGGAGTAGGCCAGCAGTCCCAGATCTTCACGGTGGGCAATCTCAGCCAGCCCGATTTCAAAAAGCCGGTTCAACAGGTTATAGGGGTTCTGGATTGATACAACTCTTGGCCAGCCCTTCTTCTCCGCATGATAGAGAAACTGCATGGCCCCCCAGGGAGATTCATTGGAGAGGCCTATATGGCGAATCTTGCCTGCTTTCACCAGAGAGTCGAGAACTTCAAGTGTCTCTTCTATGGGCGTGGACTGCTCATTGTCCTGATAAACAAAACCGCGCTGACCAAAATTATTGGTGTTACGGTCAGGCCAGTGCAGTTGATAGAGATCGATATAGTCTGTTCCCAACCTTTTCAGGCTGCCTTCGAGAGCTCTTTCAATATGATGGCGGTTAAAATGACGGCCTCCGTCCATATAACTGAATCCTGGGCCGCAGACCTTGGTCGCAATAACAATATCATCTCGCTGGCCACGCTGTTTTAACCAGTTGCCGATAATAGATTCTGTTCTTGTATAGGTTTCCTCTTTGGGAGGAACCGGGTACATTTCGGCAGTATCCAGAAAGTTGATTCCACGCTCAGTGGCATAATCGAGCTGAGCAAAAGCTTCTTCCTCTGTGTTCTGTTCTCCCCACGTCATTGTGCCCAGGCAGATCAGGCTTACGCGCGTGTCAGTACGACCCAGATTTCGGTATTCCATTGTCATTATTCCGGCTGGAGAAGTTAGACAGCTATATTATTACCAATTTCCGCATTCTGACAGTTGCGAAAGGTTTGAAAAACCTGAGATATTAGAGTACTCAGGGCTTCCCATCTGAGTTTGACTCGCTATAATATCGCGCTCGTTTCCCGCGATTGAGTGCCCAATGTTTGAACGCCGAACTTTTGAAGGCCGAACTTAGCCTGGTTCAGGATCGACAAAGGGAGGCGGAAATGAAACCATCTCGCATGGCGAGCATTGAGGCGGAAGAGATTAATGAAAACCTTTAGCGCTAAAGCAGAAACCGCAAAGCGTGACTGGTACGTCGTAGACGCTACCGGCAAAACTCTGGGTCGTCTGGCCACTGAGATTGCTACCCGTCTGCGCGGCAAGCACAAGCCAGAATACACTCCTCACGTGGATACTGGTGATTACATCGTAGTTATCAACGCTGAGAAGGTTCACGTAACCGGTAACAAGGCGTCTGACAAGATGTACTACCGCCACTCCGAATTCCCGGGTGGCCTGAAGTCTATGAACTTCGAAAAGCTGGTAGCCCACAAGCCTGAGCGTATTATCGAACTGGCTGTAAAAGGCATGATGCCCCGCAATCCGCTGGGTCGCGCGATGCAGCGTAAGCTGAAAGTTTACGCTGGCACCGAACATCCGCATGCTGCTCAGCAGCCTCAGCAACTGGATATCTAATCGGGGATTATTATGTCTGTTACTCAAAACTACGGCACTGGTCGCCGCAAGAACTCTACCGCTCGCGTATTCCTGCGTGCCGGTACTGGTAAAATCAGCATCAACGGCCGTACTCTGCAGGAGTACTTCGGTCGTGAAACCTCCCGTATGGTTGTTATGCAGCCTCTGGAACTGGTTGAGATGACTGAGAAGTTTGACCTGAACATCACTGTAAAAGGTGGTGGTGACTCTGGTCAGGCCGGCGCAATCCGTCACGGTATCACTCGTGCACTGATGGATTACGATGAGACTCTGCGTGGTGCTCTGCGTAAAGCTGGTTATGTCACTCGTGACGCCCGTATGGTTGAACGTAAGAAGGTTGGTCTGCACAAAGCGCGTAAGCGTCCGCAGTTCTCCAAGCGTTAATCCATTCGGATACCGCACAAAAAACGCCTGGCCATTGGTCAGGCGTTTTTTTTATGAATGAAAAATCTTCCACCGTCTGCTTTCTTACCTCTCTTTTGTCGTCTTTCTCACCTCTTTTTGTAAGCCACTGGTTTAAAAAATAGTTTTGACCGACTTTTAACCGTTTTTTTGGCTTTTCTGACGCTTTTTCTCTCTATTGGTGCATTAACATTATGGACTAAAACCTATATCATTTCGGTCTGTGCGTGGGGCAGTAGGGTAAACGCCTGTTGCTTGTGGGAAATAACGAAATTAACTACCATGCCCACCGCCCGAAACTGGCAGGCATGCCATACAAGCAATAACCCTGATGGGGAGAAAGCCGAATGAGTCAAGACGGCGTAAATGTGGGTCGGCGCCGCTTCCTGATAGGAGCTACATCGGTTGTCGGAGCGGCGGGAGCCGTTGGGGTCGCGACACCGTTCGTCAAATCTTGGAATCCCAGTGCCAAGGCGAAAGCCGCCGGAGCACCTGTGGAAATCAATGTATCCAAACTGGAAGCTGGTCAGCAGGTCGTTGCCGAATGGCGGGGTAAGCCCGTATTTATTGTGCGGCGTACTCAGGAAATGCTCAAAAATATAGAAGGGGAAGACGGACGAGTTCGTGATCCGAAATCCAATGAATCGGAGCAGCCTGATTACGCAAAAAATGAGTTCCGTTCCCGTGAGGCTGAGTACCTGGTGTTGATAGGTCTCTGCACACACCTTGGTTGCTCTCCCAAGTATCATCCAGAAGTTGTTCCGATGGACTTCGATGCTAAGTGGAAAGGTGGATATTACTGCCCATGCCACGGCTCCAAGTTTGATCTGGCCGGGCGTGTGTACAAAGGAGTACCGGCACCAACCAACCTGGTTGTTCCGCCCTATTCCTTCAAGGGGGATGGCGTGATCGTGATCGGTGTGGATGAGGAGAACGCCTGATGGGACAAAAATTCATGGCATGGGTCGATGAGCGTTTGCCCGTAACCTCTTTCTGGGAAGCTCATCTCTCCAAATATTACGCGGCCAAAAACTTTAACTTCTGGTATTTCTTCGGTTCGCTGTCACTGCTGGTTCTTGTTAACCAGATTCTGACCGGTGTCTGGCTGACCATGAGTTATGAACCAAGCGCAGAAGGTGCTTTTGCCTCTGTTGAATACATCATGCGTGATGTGGAGTTTGGCTGGTTGATTCGTTATCTCCACTCCACAGGTGCTTCGGCATTCTTCGTGGTTGTTTATCTCCATATGTTCCGTGCGCTGCTCTATGGGTCTTATCGCAAACCCAGGGAGCTGATCTGGATCTTTGGTATGGCAATCTACCTGGCGCTGATGGCTGAAGCCTTTATGGGTTATCTGCTGCCTTGGGGGCAGATGTCTTACTGGGGTGCACAGGTCATTATCTCCCTGTTTGGTGCTATTCCGGTGATTGGCGCTGACCTGCAGCAGTGGATTCGTGGTGATTATCTGATCTCTGGAATTACCCTGAACCGCTTCTTTGCTCTGCATGTTGTGGCTCTGCCTATTGTGATTCTGGGTCTGGTGGTGATGCACCTGGCGGCTCTGCATACTGTTGGTTCAAATAACCCTGACGGTATTGAGATCAAGAAAAACAAAGGGCCGGATGGTGTACCGGTTGATGGTATTGCCTTCCATCCTTACTACACAGTCAAGGATATTGTCGGAGTGACTGTCTTCCTGTTTGTGTTCTGTGTGGTGGTGTTCTTCTTCCCGGAGATGAATGGCTTCTTCCTGGAACATGCCAACTTTGAACAGGCAAACAGTTTGAAGACGCCGGAGCATATTGCCCCTGTTTGGTACTTTGGTGCTTTCTACTCGATCCTGCGGGCCGTGCCTGACAAGCTGATAGGGGTTGTGGCGATGGGTGGTGCTATCGCTATTCTGTTTGTGCTGCCATGGCTTGATCGTAGCCCGGTGAAATCCTGGCGTTACAAAGGGCCGATTTTCCGCACCCTGATTGTACTGTTTGGTATCGTCTTCGCATTGTTGACCTGGCTGGGAACCATGCCTGCCACGGACACCTATACCTTGATCGCGCGTATATGCACAGTTTTCTATTTCGGTTTCTTTGTGCTGATGCCGTTCTACTCCGCGAAGGAAAAAACAAAACCAGTTCCGGAGAGGGTGACCGGGTAATGAAAAGAACACAGTTGCTCAAAAGAACAATAGCTGTATTGATGTTTGCTGTTCTGCCCTTGGGAGCTTTTGCAGCATCAGGGGGTTACCCGCTGGATGAGATGGTTCCGGATATGACCGATAAAGCCTCTCTGCAGCGCGGTGCTAAAACCTATATGAACTACTGCTATGGATGCCATGCTACTGGTTTCCAGCGCTATGAACGGGTCGCGGATGATCTGGGTATTCCCCATGATCTGATGATGGAAAACCTGATGCCAGCCGGTGGTAAAATCGGGGATCTGATGACCAATGGCATGGATCCGAAAGAGTCCAAGAACTGGTTTGGTGCCACACCTCCGGATTTGACTCTTGTGGCCCGGGTTCGTGGTACAGACTGGTTGTATACCTACCTTCGTACTTTCTACCTCGATCCCAAGCGTCCTTACGGTGTGAACAATAAGGTATTCCCGGACGTGGGTATGCCTCATGTTTTGCTGGAGTTGCAGGGTGCTCAGGTAGATACCTGTGGTGGTGGCGCTTCCCAGCTTGACACTCTGACAGGTGAGAAGCTGTGTGGTCTGGAACCTGACAGTTCTATCAAGGGCAGTATGACTCCCGGTCAGTTCGATCAGGCCATGTATGACCTGGTGAATTTCCTCTCCTATAGCGGTGAGCCAATGCAGTTGGAACGCCAGCGTTTGGGAATTTATGTGCTGTTGTTCCTGCTGGTATTCTTTGTAGTGGCCTATCTGCTGAAGCGTGAATACTGGAAGGACGTTCACTAACTCCTATAATCTGCTGGATTTTCTGGTAGAATTCCGCAATTGGCGCGTAATCACTCTTGATTGCGCGCGTTTTTGTTTCAACTGAGACCTCAGGCGGGGGTAAATAGATGGGCGTAGTCGCCAAGCGATCCTCAATGACCTTCTTCTCTGATCCGGCTGACCATTACTGTCACCGGGTACGCATTGTATTAGCTGAGAAGGGTGTTGCTGTTGATATTCAGGACGTGGATCCAAACGCCATGCCCCAGGAACTCACCGATATCAACCCATATGGAACTGTTCCGACTCTGGTCGATCGTGATCTGGTTCTTTACGAATCCGGTGTCATGATGGAGTATCTGGATGAGCGCTTCCCTCACCCACCTCTGCTGCCGGTTTACCCTGTCACCCGCGCCCAGAGCCGTCTGATGATGCACCGTATTCAGAAGGACTGGTGTCAGCTGGTTGATATTATTGTTAATCCTGCGAGCAAGGAATCTGCTGTTGCCAAGGCTCGTAAGGAGTTGCGGGAAGGTCTGATCGGTATAGCCCCGATCTTCAATGAGAAGCCTTTCTTTATGAGTGAAGAGTTCACTCTGGTTGATTGCTGTGTAGCTCCAATCCTGTGGCGTCTGCCTGCTCTGGGTATTGAGCTGCCTCGCCAGGCCAAGGGGCTGCAGGCATACGCAGATCGACTGTTTGAGCGGGAATCCTTCCAGGAAAGCCTGTCCGAAGTCGAGAAAGAAATGCGGGTGTAAGATCAGTCTTGAATTACACTGAAGGGAGTGTGATTGCACACTCCCTTTTTTATTGGGAACTTTTTAGTTTTTATTGATAGTGCTTTGTGTGGTTATAAATTGGGCCGGATGCATAATTTATTATCAGTAACCGAAGCTGGAGTCATTTGATGAGTATGACAAGCAGTCGTCCCTATATTGTCCGGGCGCTGTACGATTGGATCGTAGATAACGAATGCACGCCTTACCTGCTGGTTGATTCCCACTGGCCAGGTGTTTGTGTGCCTGCTCAGTTTACTGAAGATGATCAGGTTGTTCTTAATATCTCTCCCATGGCAGTGCGTGAGCTTGATCTTGGAAATGATGCTGTTTCCTTTATGGCGCGTTTTGGTGGGAAGTCCTGTGATGTTTATGTGCCGGTTGCAGCCGTCATGGCCATCTATGCCCGTGAGAATGGTCAGGGGATGGTATTTGAAATGGAGCAGCGTCCGGATTCTGTTGTGCAGGAAGCTGTTGAAGAAAAAGTAGAGTCTCCCAAGCTGGAATCTGTTCCATCAATAGTTCGAGAGTCGGAACCAGAAGAGGAAAAGTCGGATTCTGAAGCTCCTGCAGAACCGCCGCGTCCTGCAAAAGGTCGTCCTTCCCTGAAGGTTATCAAGTAGAAATAAGTCCATAAAAAAAGCCCGCTTTTGCGGGCTTTTTTTATGCTGGAATAAATCAGCGAATGTACTCAAAAACTTTCACAATTTTTTGAACACCATAGGATTCTTTAACGATGCTAACAGCCCACTCTGCTTCGCGGGGAGTGACCAGTCCCATCAGGTAGACAGTACCGTTTTCAGTAACCACTTTAACGCGTGTTACCGGAAAACCTTCGATTGCAGTCATGGTGGCTTTGATCTTGGTTGTTAGCCAGCTGTCCCCTGTGCGCACGAGTGCTGTGGTCGGTCCGGCAATTTCCAGCTCGTTGTAAACTTTACGAGCCTTCTTGGCTTCCCGTGCTATCTGTTCAGTCTGTGCTTTCAGATCTTCGCTGGTAACTTGTCCCGCCAGAAGGATGTAGCCATTAAAGCTGGTAACAACAATATGGCTGCCTTTGAAAGGCTCACCCGGAGCTTTTTTGAGGTTAACGCTGATAACAGTCTCAATGCCCTGGTCATCAACCCAGGCACCAATACTGCGTGTGCCCTGATTCCCCTCAATGGGACCTTCGCGCACTGCTGAAATGGTTGAGGCGCATCCGCTGATTAAAGCCAGTGTGCAAACCAGTATGGGCAGTAAGGCTCTCATGATTTTTTCCTTGTTAATTCTCTTCTATCTAGCCTGTTATTCGGCGTTACCAAAAAGAAATTCATCAATTAAGTCGCAAATGCAGTGCAGGGTAAGCAGGTGAACTTCCTGAATGCGGGCAGTGACCTGGTTGTCGACGCGGATTTCAACGTCTTCCGGATGTAGAAGTCTGGCACAGTTGCCACCATCCATGCCTGTCAGGGCGATGACTGTCATTTCACGATCGTGAGCGGCCTGGATGGCTTGAATAATATTGGGAGAATGGCCGCTGGTGGAAATCGCCAGAAGCATGTCGCCGGGCTGTCCGAGTGCTCTAATCTGTTTGGAAAATACTTCGTTATAACTGTAGTCGTTGGCAATAGACGTCAGTGTTGATGTATCAGCGGTCAGGGAAATAGCTGGAAGACTGGGGCGTTCCCTCTCGAAGCGGTTGAGCAGCTCTGAGGTGAAGTGTTGTGCTGCCGCAGCACAGCCACCATTACCGCATGCCAGAATTTTTCCTTCATTAACAAGGGAGTGTACCATAAGCTCTGCAGCCTGGGCGATAAGCGGAGGCAGATCCTCGGCTGCGCGGATCTTGGCGTCGATGCTGTCAGAGAAATGATTGGTTATATGGTCAAGCATGTCACGGTGTCCTGGTGATCCGCTTCTGTCCGTCTGGAAACTGCGTTCTCTCAGATAGTTGATCGGCTAAATGTATGGAGTCAAGTTCTGAAAGCATCCCTGGTCCAATTGACCGAATAAAGGTCATTGTGATGCGCATCCGGCTGAATCGCGATTATATCAAAGCGACATGGTTGTTGGTCGGTGAGATTATAAGTTTGCATATAATGTTGCGCTGTGCGGATCAACCGCTGACATTTGCGGTAATCAACGGATTCCTCGGGCGCGCCAAAATTGCGATGACTGCGAAATCTCACCTCTACGAATACAAGAGTGTCCCTGTCTTGCATGATAAGATCAAGTTCTCCTGTGCGGCAGGCATAATTTCTTTCCCGCAGCTTCATTCCTTTTCTGCGCAGATAGTTGAGAGCCAGATCCTCGGCTTTCTTTCCTGCGGTATTATGAACCCTCGTTTTCCAGAACATTCTCTAGATTCGGAGACATGGAGCGTTCACGGGTTAATGGCACCGGGCGGCCATTGCGAAAATACTGCCAGCGGAGTTCACGCTCGACTTCACGGTTGCTGTCTATGGTCAGGATGCCGGTGGCTCCAAACATCTGCGCTCCCTGAGAGCGTGACAGTTGCTCCAGGCGTGGGTAGATGCGCCAGGCATCGGCACCAAGTGCATAGAGTGGAGCCAGTGAGCCGGAGCTGTTACTCCAGGTTTTCTCAATTTCGGCCTTGAGAGGAGTGCTCTTATCAGCCAGCCATGGCATCAGCGGAATTCTCACCTCGTTGAGATCGCGATCCTGAATCTGGTCGATCTCGCCACTGTACATGCTGGATACCGTGTAAGTTGGTAGGTTGTAGGCGAAATAGAAATCGAGGGCAGGCTTGAGCTGGCGTCCCTGGCTCGGGTTACCAGCAATAAAGATCATGTCAATGTCTTCGCGACGACGCGGGGTGAAGTCGAGACGCTTTCCAAGAACTCTGGTCAGGCTGTTGGCCCGTTTGATGCTGCTGCTTACCAGCAGTGCTTTGCTGACAGAGGGGTTGAAATCTCCCTTTCCTGAGAAGGTCTGCTGGTCCAGTACTTCACCGCCCAGTTCCTTCCACGTTTCGGAAAATGTCGTGGCAACCCGGTTGCCCCAGCTGTTATCCGGTGTGATTAACACAGGCTGTCGGTAGCCATCCAGCCACGCACGTTCAGCGGCCTGACGCGCTTCATTTTCAGAAGCCAGGCCAAACTGATAAACGGGATGTGAAATCTGCTTTGGTAGCTCAGGTACCTGATTGAGGATAAGTTGTGGAACAGTAATTGAGCTGTTTTCAAGACTGTTTTGAGCAGCACTGCGACCCAGTGGACCAATAATCAGCTCAGCCCCATCATTTTGCGCCTGTTGAGCCAGTTGGGATGTATCAGTGTCATTGGTGTCGTAAACCAGCACATTTTGGGGGGAGGCTTGAGTGTTGCCTTTGAAAGACTGATAAAAACCCGCCATAAATCCATCGCGGACAGCTGCTCCGGCTGTGGCCTGAGGGCCGCTCAGCGGGAGAAGTAAGGCTATGCTTTGAGGCTGGTAAGCTGGTGTTGTTTGTAAAGTGGTTATAGCCTTGGGCTGGTTCAAGAAAGCTGGTGAACCGACCCATCGTCTTTGCCACTCGTCAAGCTGCTTCAATTGTGTGGCAAGTTCTTCCGGGCTGCGATAAATGATGGCAAGCTCCAGCCAGGGAATAAGGCTGTTGTTTCTGGTCTGGCTGAGTAATGCTTTCAGATCTTCACTATTTTCCTGAAGCATGCTGTACCAGAGATTAATATAGAGTTCCTCTGGAATGTTGTTTATTTGGGTGTCGATTGCGTTGCCCCAGTGGATAATGGCTTCCCTGTGGTCACCTTCCAGATCAGATAGTGTTGCCTGCAGAGTATCGTAAATCTGCTGCTGAGCAGGTCTCAGTGTTGCCCGGTTCAGTGAGTTCAGCCAGTCTCTTGCTTCGCCAGGGGTGTCGCTGCTGATACGCAGGTGGGCCTGAAGTAATAGATAGTCGCCAAGTTCCTGGTTGGTAAGGCTGGAGATATTCACCATGCCAAGCAGGCTGTTTGTTCTTTGCGGGTTGTCTATCCCGAACATTTGGGCAGCCTGAAGGTAAAGCTTGCTGCGGAGGGGGTCGGCGGCCCTGCTGGCCGAAACAATAAGTGATTCGGTCGTTGTGCCGGTTTCCTTGGTGATGACCGTTGGACGGGGTTCAACCCGGGGTGTGGAGCTGCAGGCCGCCAATAGAATTATTGGCAGTGACACCAGTACGGTTCTTATCCAGATTTTCGAATTCACGGTTTGCGGCGACCTTCTGGCAAAATAGTGAAATTAGTACAGATGGATTCTAACCGAGACATGATGGCGGCTCCAGAAAGTGAGGCTGAAATATGTATCGACTTTTATCTATCTGCCAAGCGTGAAGTTAAAAGCAAGGTTCAAAAATGAGTGAAAGTTGTCTTTATATAGTGGCAACACCTATCGGTAATCTGAATGATCTGTCTCCTCGCGCCAGGGATGTTCTGGCTCAGGTTGATGTGATCGCTGCGGAAGATACCCGCCATACTTCACGATTGCTCAACCATTTTGGGATCAGAGGTAACCTGGTTGCCTGTCATGACCATAATGAGCGGAGCCGGAGTGAGCAGATTGTTCAAAGGTTGCAAGGCGGAGAATCTGTTGCTCTGGTGTCGGATGCCGGCACGCCTCTGATCTCAGATCCGGGATATCATCTTGTCAATGCTGTTCGTGAGGCTGGTATTAAGGTTGTTCCTGTTCCAGGTGCCTGTGCCATGGTGTCGGCTCTGAGTGTATCCGGTCTGCCCTCGGATCGTTTCTTTTTTGAGGGATTTCTGCCAGCTAAAGGAGCTGGGCGCCGTAAACGCTTGGCAGAGCTTTCAGATTTTCCCCATACCTGGATTGTGTATGAGTCTCCACATCGGATCATGGATATGCTGGTTGATATGGATGGGGAGCTGGGTGGTGATCGGAAAATTGTCCTGGCTCGGGAACTGACAAAGACTTTTGAGACTGTTTTGTCCGGAACTGTATCTGAGTTACAGGAAATTCTCACCAGTGATGAGAATCAGCGCAGAGGGGAGTTTGTTGTTCTTATCCATGGTGCTGAAAAGCAGGAAGGCTTTGGTGATGACATTCCTGACGAGGCATTAAAGATTCTTGAGGTGCTGGTTGAAGAGCTGCCTATGAAGCAGGCCAGTCAGATTGCCTCAAAAATTACCGGCATAAAATCCAAGCTGCTGTATAAGGCAGGTCTGGCGATGAAAGAATGATTTATTGATCGGGAGGTAAGGGAACCCATTCAAGGGCTGCCAGACCTTCTATGCAAATCTCTACGGCCAGGGCTGTCACAATCAGGCCCATGACTCTTACAAGTACGGCTGAGCCATTCTCTCCCAGAATTTTATAAATGTGAGGCGCTGACCTGAAGATAAGGTAGGTCAGCACCATCACCAGGCACATCAGGAATGCTGTGAATGCCTGATCCTTGATGGTATGAATACGGTTATCAGTGAGGATGATAATCGCCGTCAGTGCTCCGGGGCTTGCCAGTGATGGGACTGCCAGTGGAAAAACTGCGACATCGTGCCCGGGTTCCTGGTGGCTGGCTTCCTGCTCTTCCTGTTCCGGGTGAAAAATCATTTGTATCCCAAACAAAAACAAGACAGCACCGCCTGCAATTTGAAATGCGCCAAGATGTATGCCGATGGCGTGAAGGATAATCTGCCCGGCTACGAGAAACAGGGTGATAATGGCAGCGCTGTAAAGAACTGCCTTGAGAGCAGTCTGGGCTTTACGCTCCGGAGAAAAACGACGAGTGACGGTCAAAAAAATGGGCAGGCTGCCTATTGGATCGATAACCGCAAACAGCAGTACGAAGTCATGGATGATTTCAGCGTACATTGAACGGTAAACCAAGGATTGACCTATGCACTGTAGTCAAAAGTTCGGCTTGAGGTGTGGGTGAGGTTCCGGTATTCTCCGCCATCCGCAAGATGGCTGGGCAGTCGCTGTTCTTTTTTCGTGTTTTCACGGAGGAAGAAGGGAGGAAAGTCCGGGCTCCAAAGGACAGGGTGCCAGGTAACGCCTGGGGGGTGAAAGCCTACGGAAAGTGCCGCAGAGAGTAGACCGCCTAAGTTGGCTCATTCTTTTAGAGGGAGCTGACCGGTAAGGGTGAAAGGGTGCGGTAAGAGCGCACCGCATGACTGGCAACAGTTCATGGCAGGGTAAACCCCACTCGGAGCAAGACCAAATAGGAATTCTATAGGCGTGGTCCGCGCTGAATTCGGGTAGGTCGCTTGAGGTGCATGGCGACATGTATCCCAGATGAATGGCTGTCACGGCTTTTTAGTTGTACAGAACCCGGCTTACAGGCCATCTTGCGGATTTTTTCTTTCTGTCCCGTCGGGCATAAAGAAAAGTATTTCAGATCGTGATGGTTTCTTTTCCTGATTTTGCTTTTGTTGCAGTAAAAAGCTCATTTCTTAGTTTTCTTCGAGATAACCAGTGCCATTCTTTATTAAATGGAGCGTTTAGCACTGTGTGGGTAAAGATAATCTGATCTCTTATCAGGTGCGGGCATATGTTTCATTTTCTTGAAGTTTTCCATTTTTCTCCACTCTAATCTCTTTTCGTAACTTATTAATTTTAAA
This sequence comes from Parendozoicomonas callyspongiae, assembly GCF_023502345.1. Taxonomy (GTDB): domain Bacteria; phylum Pseudomonadota; class Gammaproteobacteria; order Pseudomonadales; family Endozoicomonadaceae; genus Sansalvadorimonas; species Sansalvadorimonas callyspongiae. The sequence continues at coordinate 161,911 of NZ_JAMFLX010000003.1, read as the reverse complement.
AGAAATTGTCTGTAACCAGGGGTGTTGACCCGGGTTTTGCGTATTTCTATAGTGTGATACAGTGGGTCAAAGTGGATAAAAGTGGAATAATTTGGGATGCTGTTGCAATAGAGTGGAGGGAATCACGTGTTTCGTGGTGTGAATGCGCTAAATATGGATGCGAAAGGACGGTTGGCCGTGCCGACACGTTATCGCTCCGTATTGTCAGAGCGTTGCGCCGGGTATCTGGTTGCCACCATTGATACCGAAGAGACCTGCCTGTTGATCTACCCCGTTGATGAATGGGAGCAGATACAAGCGAAAATCGAGGCTCTTCCCAGCTTTCATCCCATGACCCGCAGAATACAGCGGTTATTGATCGGCCATGCCACAGATCTGGAAATGGATGGAAATGGCCGGATTTTAATTCCACCCCTGTTGCGTGAATACGCCGGGCTGTCTAAAAAAACTGTTTTGCTGGGGCAGGGCAAGAAATTCGAACTCTGGGATGAAGAGTGCTGGCATGAGCGGCGCGACGCTTACCTCAAGGAAACCGGGGAAGGTGTGGCGACTCCCGAAGATTTACAGACATTGTCGTTGTAGATATGAGCAAGCAGTTTAGGCACAAAACCGTGTTACTGGATGAGGCCATTGAGTGCCTGGTTCAGACGCCCGACGGGCATTACATAGATGGAACATTCGGACGGGGCGGCCACAGTCGGCTGATCCTGTCCCAGTTGGATGAAAATGGCCTGTTGACCGGAATTGATAAGGATCCGGTCGCCATAGGTTTCGGCGAGGCCCTGATGGAGGAAGACAAGCGCTTCCGTATCTGTCATGGCTCATTTGCAGAGATTAAAACCTTTGCAAATGGCGAAAAGCTGGATGGCATTCTCCTTGATCTGGGGGTTTCTTCTCCCCAGCTGGATGATGCAGCTCGAGGATTCAGCTTCCTGAGGGATGGTCCGCTTGATATGCGGATGAACACCAGCAAGGGAATGAGCGCTGCGCAATGGCTCGCTGTTGCTGATGAAGATGAGATCACTGATGTGATCAAACGTTTTGGAGAGGAAAAGTTCGGCCGCCGTATGGCCAAGGCCATTATCGAAGCCCGCCAGAATGCACCGATTGAGACAACGGCTCGTTTGGCCAAGATTATAGCGAATGCTAATCCGGTATGGCCCAAGAAGATCCACCCTGCCACCAAAGCGTTCCAGGGGATCCGGATCTTTATCAACAGCGAGCTGGATGATCTGGAGAGACTGCTTGAAGACAGTCTGGAGCTTCTGAAGCCTGGAGGAAGACTGGTGATTATCAGCTTCCACTCTCTGGAAGACAGGATTGTGAAGCGGTTCATTCGCAGGCATGAGAAAGGGGATGATGTTCCCAGCTGGGTGCCTCTGACGGATGAGCAGCTGAATCGGAAGTTAAAGAGTGTGGGCAAGGCCCGTAAACCTGGCCCGGAAGAAGTTGATGGTAATCCTCGTGCCCGCAGTGCGGTTATGAGGGTTGCGGAAAGGCTGGCATGAGTGGACGCTGGCTGGATTTTGCACCCTTGCAGTTTCTGCAGGGAGGAATCCGCTGGCTGCCTGTAGTCCTTGGCGCTTTGGTCGTGGTGTCAGCTTTTGCTGTAGTTTGGTCAGCGCACCTGAACAGGGTGGCATTTGACCAGCTGCAGATTGAGTTGATGCGTAAAAATGCAATTCAGGAACAGTGGGGGCAGTTGTTGATACAGCATAGCACCCTGACCGCTCACAAGCGGATCGACAAACTCGCTCGTGAGCAGCTTGAAATGGAAGCGCCCGGCAAAGACAGGATCATCATGGTACAGCCGTGAACAAGAGACGGAAAACGACACCATACCAAGGCCGATATCGCTGTGTTCAGTTCCTTATGGTTCTGGCAGTGCTGTTGGTTGGTGGTCGTGTTTCCTATCTGCAGGTTCTGAATCGGCCATTTTTACAGAATGAAGGCGACAAACGAACTGTCCGTGAGGAAGTGATTTCCGCCCACCGGGGGATGATCTTTGACCGGAATGGCAGTCCGCTTGCTGTCAGCACGTCTGTCACCACGCTCTGGGCTGATCCCCGGATACTTGTTAAGGAAAGAGCGCGCTGGCCGGAGTTGGCGAAGGCTTTGGGAATCAGTCCAAAGGCTTTGTCTCGCAAGATAGAGAATGCCAGTGGGCGCGGCTTTATGTATCTGGAGCGGCGTATGCAGCCGGCAGATGCAAAAAAAATACTGGATTTGGATATTTCGGGGGTGAATGGCCTTCCGGAATATCGTCGTTTCTACCCGGCGGGCGAAGTGGCAGCCCAGCTGGTTGGACTGACGGATATTGATGACAAAGGGCAGGAAGGTGTTGAGCTGGCCCTTGATGGCTGGTTGTCGGGTAAGCCCGGATCCATGCGGCTGATAAAAGACCGCAGAGGCAAGGTGATCCGGGAAACCGATGTGCTCAGGAGTGCTGAGCCCGGACATGAAATAAAGCTGAGTATTGATCTGCGCATTCAATACCTGGCTTATCGGGAGCTGGTGAGAGCTGTACGGGAGAATGAGGCCCGTACAGCTTCTCTGGTTATGCTGGACGTGAAAACCGGTGAAGTGCTGGCCATGGTCAACCAGCCTTCATTCAATCCAAATGATCGCAGTAATTTCAGTGCTGCCAGCGTTCGTAACCGTGCCATTGTTGACCAGTTTGAACCTGGTTCGGTTATCAAGCCGTTTACAGTTGCTGCGGCGCTGGAAAGTGGTCGGTACAGCAGTCATACCCCGGTTAATACTTCACCGGGGTGGATGCGCGTTGGGCGTGATGTGGTCAAGGATGTACGCAATTTCGGCAAGCTGGATGTAACCGGGGTTATTACCAAATCCAGTAATGTCGGGGTTTCCAAGCTGGCGCTGGATATAGGGCCGGAGCGGCTGGTTTCCCTGTTTCAGCGGGTTGGCCTTGGGCAGTCTACGGGCGTTGTTTTCCCGGGTGAAAGCACCGGTTTGATGCCGAGTCGCAGCAGTTGGAAGCCAATTGAGACGGCAACACTCTCGTATGGTTATGGATTGTCTGTAACCTCACTGCAGCTGGCACAGGCTTACATGATCCTGGCTAACGACGGCAGGGCGGTTCCAGTCAGCTTGATCAAGCGGGATATTCCTGTCGAAAGCCAGCAGGTGGTTGATCCACAGGTGGCGCGCAGAGTTCTCGATATGATGAGGACGGTGACTGGCGTCAAGGGAACAGGCCGCCGTGCCCGTACATACAGTTACACCGTTGCCGGCAAGACCGGCACTGTTAAGAAGCTGGGAGTCAAGGGCTACTCAGATGATAGCTATATTTCTCTGTTTGCCGGAGTAATACCAGCGAACAAGCCACGTGTGGCAATGGTCGTGGTGCTCGATGGCACCAAATCGACCAGATATTATGGTGGTGTTGTGGCAGCACCTGTGTTCTCCCGGGTGGCGGGAGAGGCCATGCGTATGCTCGGTGTGCCGGCTGATGATGCCGACAGCCAGCACATGCTGGTGGATACTGCCAGAAATTCCAGGAATGAGAGCTGATGACAGATTCTATTTGGGAACATAACCTGACTCTGAATCAGCTGCTTGAATGGCTCGGAATTGAGCCGTTGGCAGCGGATATCAAGCTGTCTGGTCTGGCGACCGACAGCCGCAGAGTCAGCAGTGGTGAGCTGTTCCTTGCCCTGCCAGGGTTTGCAACTGACGGGCGAGACTATATTGAAGCGGCGATAAAGGCGGGGGCGGTTGCTGTTCTTGCTGAAGCTGGCCGTGACCTGTCTTTCGTGAATGTCCCAGTTGTGCAGGTGTGTAACCTTCATGCCAGAGCTGGCGGCCTGATTGACTTTGCTCTTGGTCAACCTTCCCGTGATATCAATGTGATTGGTGTAACCGGAACCAACGGCAAATCGTCCTCTGTGCATTTTGTTGCTGAGCTTCTGGAGCAGATGAGCAGTGGCTGTGGTGTTATGGGAACTCTTGGTCAGGGCCGTGCTGGTCACCTTGAGAATATGGGGAATACCACTGCAGATATCCTGACCTGTCACAGCTTTGCTGCCCGGATGCGTCAGCAGAACGTTGGCTGGATGGCTACCGAGATATCATCCCATGGACTGGACCAGGGTCGTGTTAACGGGTTGCGAATCGATACCGCAGTTTTTACCAACCTGACCCGTGACCACCTCGACTACCACAAGACCATGGAAGCATACGCAGCGGCAAAGGGTAAGCTGTTTGCTCATCCCGGCCTGCGTCATGCCATCTTTAATGCTGATGATCCGGCGGCAGAAACTCTGCGCGGTTTTGCTCCTGAAAGTGTTGAGTGCCTTAATTGCTCTCTTTCTGATTCATCGGCTGATCTCTATCTCAAGAATATTGAGCTGCTTCCTGACGGAATGAAGGCGACTGTGGTTACCCCGTGGGGAACCGGGACTCTGGAAACATCATTAATAGGTCGCTTCAACCTGAGCAATCTGCTGGGTGTGGTAGCTGTTTTGGGATGTCATAACTTCCCGTTAAATGATGTCCTTGCTGCAATCAAGCATCTGGCCAGTGTTCCAGGCCGCCTGGAAAGTTATGGCGGTGGAACCCAGCCGGTTGTCGTGATCGATTACGCGCATACGTCTGATGCGTTGAAAAGTGTTCTCTTGGCCCTGCGTGAACATGGAGGTCGTCGTATTTCCTGTGTCTTTGGATGCGGTGGTGACCGCGACCGTGGTAAGCGCCCACTGATGGCCCAGGCCGCCTGTGCTGGTGCAGACCATGTTTATGTCACCAGCGATAATCCTCGTAGCGAGGAGCCCAGAAGCATTATTGATGATGCGCTGACTGGTGTTACCGGAGATGCTCTCGACAAGGTGACTGTGGTTGTAGATCGCGCTGAGGCAATCGCACTAGCCGTTTCAAATGCTGCGCCCGGTGATGTTGTTCTGGTGGCTGGTAAGGGCCATGAGTGTTACCAGGAAATTAAAGGTGTCCGCTATCCCTTCAGTGATCTTGATCAGGTGACTCAGGCTCTGACTCATTTGCAAGCCGGGAGGGTTGCATGATCGCCTCCAAACATTTGAGTGGGCTTGCTGATGCGCTTTCAGCCAAATTGATTGGTGATGATGCTGAGACAGGTTCTGTCAGCATCAATACCCGAACTCTGCAGCCTGGACAGCTCTTTGTTGCAATCAAAGGCCCTAACTTTGATGGGCACCGTTATGTTGAGGCTGCTCTGGAAAAAGGTGCCTGCGGGGCTGTTGTCAGTGAGAAGGGTGGCGGACTTCCTCGCGTGCTGGTTCAAGACACCGAAGATGCTCTTACAGCTATCGGTCGCTTAAATCGGGATGCTTTTGGCGGACTTGTTCTCGGCGTGACAGGCAGCAGTGGCAAGACTTCAGTGAAAGAGATGCTGGCAGCCATTTTCTCTCAAGTAGGCGAGACGTTGTCCACAAAAGGAAACCTGAACAACGCCTACGGGGTTCCAGTCACTCTGAGCGGTCTGACTGATGATCACAAGTTTGCCGTTGTTGAAATGGGAACCAACAGCCCGGGTGAAATTGCACATCTGACGTCTATTGTCCGCCCCCATATTTCCATGGTGAACAATGCTGGCGGTTCGCATATTGCCGGGCTCGGTGGCCTGGCTGGAGTCGTTCAGGAAAAAGGTGCGATTTTTGATCGTCTGCCTGAAGATGGCTGCGCCATCATTAATCTGGATGATGCCCATGCTGAAATCTGGAGAGAGCGGGTCGCTAAAAACAGCGGGTGTCGTGTAGCGACATTCAGTCTGAAGAATCAGGATGCAACCAGTCGGGCGGAAGATATTGTCACCGAAGATGACGGTATGCACTTCACCCTTCACCTTGATGGAAAAAATACACCGGTTCATCTGCAGTTCTGGGGTAAACACCAGGTCACAAATGCCTGTGCCGCTGCAGCTGTCGCCTACGCAGCAGGTATTGATATTGAAACTATCGCTGCTGGTCTGGGAGAAGCCCGTCCTTATGCCCGTCGTGGCCAGCGTTTCCGCACTGGCAGTGGTGCTCTGATCATTGATGAGAGCTACAACGCCAACCCCGAGTCAACCCAGGCATCCATTGACGAGTTGGTTGATTGTGATGGCTATCGCATTCTGATTGTTGGCGATATGTCAGAAGAGCATTTTGAGAGCGAGAAGGATGGTATTCGTCTGCATCGTGAACTTGGAAAGTATGCACGCAAGGCGGGTATTGATCGTGTGCTGACATATGGAAACTGGTCAAGCCATCTGCACACCGGCTTTAAGGGTGAAGGAAAACACTTCACAGACAAGCAGGAACTGTGCGACTGGCTGCTGCCACATTTGAATCCTGGTGTTGTTGTTTTGGTTAAAGGTTCTTTTACTGCTGGTATGAATCAGATTGTCAGCGCCTGTCTGGCTGACTCTGCTGTGGATAATTCCACGGAAACCGCCACGGAGGGCAACTGATGCTGTATTGGCTGGCTGATATTTTAAGCGCTTATTACAGTGGTTTTGGTGTATTTAAGTATTTGACTCTTCGGGCGATTCTCGGGGTTTTAACCGCACTGGCTTTTTCTTTGTGGTTTGGTCCGATTTTTATCCGCAAGCTGAGTTTTCACCAGATTGGTCAGGCTGTGCGTGATGATGGTCCCCAATCCCATCTCAGTAAAGCCGGGACTCCAACCATGGGCGGCGGCCTGATTCTGGCTGCTATAGCAATCAGCACGCTGCTTTGGGGTGACCTGACTAATGCATATGTCTGGATCGTGCTTGGCGTAACTCTCTCGTTTGGTGCTGTAGGCTGGGTGGATGATTACCGTAAGGTCGTTGAGAAGCATTCCCGGGGTCTGCCAGCAAAATGGAAGTATTTCTGGCAGTCAGTTTTTGGGCTGGGAGCAGCTATAGCGCTCTATATGATGGCCAAGACCCCCGTCGAAACCTCACTGATTGTTCCGTTTTTCAAGAACGTGGCTATCCCGCTGGGTGTGTTCTTTATTGTGCTGACCTATCTGGTCATTGTCGGTACAAGTAACGCCGTTAATCTGACAGATGGTCTGGATGGCCTGGCCATTATGCCAACGGTTATGGTTGGTGCTGCATTGGGTGTTTTTGCCTACCTGAGTGGTCATGCCGAGTTTGCCCGCTATCTCCATATTCCCTTTATTCGTGGTTCCGGTGAGCTGGTTGTGTTTACGTCAGCGCTGGTTGGTGCAGGTCTTGGATTTTTGTGGTTTAACACCTATCCCGCACAGGTCTTTATGGGAGATGTTGGTGCTCTGGCCCTTGGTGCCGCGCTGGGTGTTATTGCCGTTATCGTTCGGCAGGAGATCGTCCTGTTTATTATGGGCGGTGTTTTTGTGATGGAGACGGTTTCAGTCATTCTCCAGGTCGGTTCGTATAAGCTGACCGGGCGTCGTATTTTCCGGATGGCACCTATTCACCATCACTTTGAGTTGAAGGGCTGGCCGGAGCCAAGGGTTATTGTACGGTTCTGGATCATCAGTCTGATCCTGGTTTTGATTGGTTTGGCAACACTGAAGATTCGTTAAAGGAAAACTGGCGTGCACGAGCAGCTTATCAGCAGTGACAAAAAGCGCATAGTTGTCGGTCTTGGCAAGACTGGACTTGCGTGTGCGCGCTGGCTGTATCGTCAGGGGCTGCCTTTCTTTGTGGTTGATACCCGCACCAATCCTCCCGGACTGGATGCTCTTCGCGATGCCTGCCCGGGTGTTGATATTATCTGCGGGTCGCTTGAGAGTGATCTGTTAAGCCAGGCCGATGAGCTTATCGTGAGCCCCGGACTGTCCTTGAAAGAACCGACTATTGCTCAGGCTATCGCCAATGGTGTCGCTGTTTCCGGTGATATCGAACTGTTCTGCCGCCAGGTTGAAGCACCTGTTATCGCCATTACCGGCTCCAATGGTAAAAGTACTGTGACTACCCTGGTTGGCCTGATGGCTGAAAAGGCAGGAGTCAGTGTTGGAGTTGGCGGCAATATCGGCACTCCTGTTCTTGATCTTCTGGAGCAGGGTGAAAAGGATCTTTATGTTCTTGAGTTGTCGAGTTTCCAGCTGGAAACAACACACTCTCTTCGAGCTGCCGCAGCAACGGTTCTGAATGTCACACCGGATCATATGGATCGGTATGACAGCCTTGCAGAATATCATCAGGCCAAGCACAGAATTTACTGCGGCTGCACCGGTGCAGTTGTGAATCGTGATGATGCGCTGTCATCTCCACTTGTTTCAGAAAATGTTCGTCTTGTCTCTTTCGGGTTAAATCAGGCTCCTGGTCTGAATGATTTCGGTACCGTGAAAGAGAATGGCAAAACCTGGCTTGTTCAGGGGCTTAAACGACTTATTTCAACAGATGAGCTGAAAGTCCGTGGTAGTCACAATCAGGCGAATGCTCTGGCTGCACTGGCACTGGGAACTCTGGCTAGGCTGCCAATGGAAGCAATGCTGGAAGCTTTGAGAGAGTTTACTGGACTGCCCCATCGCTGCGAGTGGGTGAAAGATGCCCATGATGTGAACTGGTTTAATGATTCCAAAGCGACCAATACCGGTTCTGCCATTGCTGCCATTGAAGGTTTATCCAGCGATATAACCGGACAGATTGTTCTCATCGCCGGGGGTGATGGCAAAGGTGCAGACTTCTCTGAAATGAAGCCTGCAGTTCAAAGTCATGTACGTGATCTGATTGTTATTGGAGTGGATGGCCCCCGGCTGGGTTCTGAAGTTGAAGGGGCAGCTCCCATTCACAAGGCTGAGAGTCTGGATGAAGCCATTCTGACAGCAAAAGAGCTGGCGCAATCAGGTGATGTGGTATTGCTGGCTCCGGCCTGTGCCAGCTTCGATATGTTTGACAATTATGAGCATCGCGGCGAGATGTTCAGGGAACGTGTGGAGGTGCTGTGTGGCTAACATAAGCTTCTCCAACCTGTTTTATCGTTCCCAGCCTAATCAGGCCTCCGTTGATTTTTGGTTGCTGGGTGCAGCCATGCTGGTTGCCGGTATAGGACTGGTTATGGTGGCTTCAGCTTCCAGTGGTATTGCCAGCGCCAATTACAACGATCCGTTCCACTTTATTATCCGACAAGGAATTTTCCTGTTTGTTGGAGCTGTTGCTGCTAGCGTGGCAATGATTATCCCTATGGAACAATGGGAGCGCTGGTCCTGGATGGCTCTGGCTGTATCAGGTGTTCTTCTGTTTGTGGTGCTGTTTGTTGGTCGGGAGATTAACGGCAGTACCCGCTGGCTGCCCTTTGGGTTCTTTAACCTCCAGCCTTCCGAAGTGGCGAAGGTTCTGGTTGCTGTTTATATGGCCTCTTATCTGGCCCGCCGCCAGGATGATGTTCGCGGAGAAGGCTGGTGGGGATTCAGTCGTCCCATGCTGGTTCTCTCCATTGCATTGGCCTTGCTGCTGTTTGAACCTGATTTTGGCTCATCCGTTGTTCTGCTTGGTGCTGTCATGGGAATGGTATTTCTGGCCGGTGCCGGGCTGGGGAAATTCTTCGTGATTATGGCTGGAGCGGTTCTGGGAGCAGTGGCTCTGGTGTTTGCCGCCCCTTATCGTTTGCGTCGTCTGGCTGTCTATACCGATCCATGGGCGGATCAATTTGGTGATGGCTATCAGCTAACACAGTCGCTGATCGGTTTTGGCCGTGGTGGCTGGACTGGTGAAGGGCTGGGGAATGGTATTCAAAAACTGTTCTTCCTCCCTGAAGCTCATACCGATTTTATTTTTTCTGTGGTGGCAGAAGAGCTGGGGCTGATTGGTTCCATAGCCGTTATTGCCATTCTGTTTTTTATTGCCTGGCGGGCAGTGGAAATTGGCTTTCAGGCAGAGAAAGCCAATCAGTATTTTTCTGCTTATCTCGCTTACGGCCTGGGGCTGCTGTTTGGCAGTCAGGTGTTTATCAATATTGGTGTCAGCAGTGGTCTCCTGCCTACCAAGGGACTGGCCCTGCCATTCCTCAGTTATGGTGGCAGTAGCCTGATTACGAATTGTCTGACTATCGGGCTTTTAATGCGCATTGATTTTGAGCGTCGCAGTGCAGGCGCAGCTGTATCGAAAGTGAAGGGAAGCAGTCATGGCTGATCAGTCTCCTTTGTTCATTATTATGGCCGGCGGAACTGGCGGGCATATTTTTCCTGCTCTGGCAGTTGCTGATGAACTGCGTGACCAGGGTTTTCGTATCCATTGGCTGGGAACCCGCGATGGTATGGAAGCAGATCTGGTTCCCAAACATGGCTATGACATCTCCTATATGCCGGTGAAAGGTGTAAGGGGAAATGGTTTAAAGGCGCTGTTGCAGGCTCCTTTCCGTGTGTTGGTATCCATGTGGCACGCTCTGAAAATCATGCGTGCCAAAAAAGCTGTTGCTGTGCTGGGTATGGGTGGATTTGTTTCTGGCCCCGGCAGTGTGGCTGCATGGTTACTGCGTAAACCTCTGGTACTCCATGAGCAGAATGCCACGGTTGGCTTGACCAACAATATCGCCAGTCGGTTTGCGACCCGTTTGCTGGAAGCATTTCCCAATACTTTCCAAAAAAAACAGGCGGAATGTACAGGTAATCCTGTTCGCCCGATGATCGTCCCTGTTGAAAAGCAGGGGGATGACCAGAGGCCTCTGAAGCTTCTTGTTCTTGGCGGTAGTCGTGGAGCCGTTGCAATTAACGAGTGTGTACCAAAGGCGTTGTCCCGGCTGGATGGAGGCAAGCTTGAAGTCTGGCATCAGGCCGGTGATCGCAATATTGAGGAAACCCATTCTTTCTATCAGGAAGCGGGAGTTGAAGGGAGAGTTGATCCCTTTATTGATGATATGGCTGAAGCCTATGGCTGGGCGGATATTGTTTTATGCCGCTCCGGGGCTTTGACTGTGGCCGAACTGGCCAATGCCGGTAAGCCTGGCATTTTAGTGCCCTATCCCTGGCATAAGGATCAGCAGCAGCTGAAAAATGCCCGCTACCTGGTGGATAACCAGGCAGCCATTCTGCTTGAGCAGAAAGATATGACAGAACAATCATTGGCTGATCTGCTGAATCAGCTGGTTAAAGACCGGAGTCGTGTAAAGTCCATGGCGGAAGCAACCAAGGTTTGTGCTCACCCTGATGCAACGAAAACCGTTGCCCGTTTTTGTCGGGAGGTGGCGAATGTCTGAACAGTTATCAAGACAACACGTCCCGGTTTTTGCTGTTCCTGAAATGCGTCGGATTAGCAAGATTCACTTTATTGGCATCGGCGGCTCCGGAATGTGTGGCATTGCGGAAGTGCTGCGAAACCAGGGTTATAAAATTTCCGGTTCTGATATTAATCAGTCCCGGGTAACCCGCCGTCTGGAGTCTCTCGGGGTTGAGGTTTTCCTGGGGCATGACAGCGCCAATATCGATGATGTTGATGTGGTGGTCGTTTCCACAGCCGTAAAAGAAGACAACCCTGAGCTGGTAGAAGCCCGTGAACGTCGAATTCCGGTTGTTCCCAGGGCGGAGATGCTGGCAGAGCTGATGCGCTATCGACATGGTGTTGCTGTTGCCGGAACCCATGGTAAAACCACCACAACCAGTCTTCTAGCCTCCGTCCTTGGGCAGGGTGGCTTGGATCCAACCTTTATTATCGGTGGCCGTTTAAATTCTGCAGGCACCAATGCGCGACTGGGTGGTAGCCGCTACCTGGTTGCGGAAGCCGATGAAAGTGATGCGTCTTTCCTGCATCTGCAACCGATGATCTCCATTGTGACCAATATCGATGCCGATCATATGGGAACTTACGGTGGCGACTTCAGTAAACTGAAGCAGACCTTCATCGACTTTCTCCATAACCTGCCTTTCTATGGGTTGGCCGTGGTCTGTATTGATGATCCCGTGGTGCGGGAGCTTCTTCCCCAAATCAAGAGGCAAGTGATCACTTACGGTTTTGCTGAAGATGCGGATTACCGTGCCATCGATATTCGTCAGAATGGCATGCAGAACACCTTCCGTCTGGTTCGCAAAGATAGAGACGATGTGATTGATGTAGCCCTGAATATTCCCGGCGAACACAATATCCAGAATGCTCTGGCCACTTATGCCGTTGCGGCAGAAGAAGGTCTCAGTGATGAAGATATCTGTGCTGGCCTTGAAGGGTTCCAGGGCGTAGGTCGTCGTTTTCAGGTTTATGGCGACTACCAGACCGGTGTTGGCGAGGTCATGTTTGTTGATGATTATGGTCATCACCCCCGTGAAGTGGCGGCAACAATTGCCGCGATTCGCAAAGGCTGGCCGGATAAACGGCTGGTTATGATCTATCAGCCGCATCGGTATACACGTACCCGTGATCTTTATGAAGATTTTGTGGATGTGCTGTCACAAGTCGATGTTTTGCTGCTGATGGATGTGTACCCTGCCGGAGAAGCTGTTATTCCCGGTGCGGATGCACGCAGCCTGTGCAGGAGCATCCGTCAGCGCGGACGTCTGGATCCGATCTTCGTACAGCGTGGAGAACCGGTTGAGCCGGTGCTGGCCGATGTGCTGGCTGATGGTGATCTGTTAATTACCCAGGGTGCCGGTGATATCGGCGGTCTGGCCAGTGACCTGGCTGAAAAAGAGCTGGTGCTGAAACAGTCCTGATTAATTCAGGCCTGAAATAAGTGGCCGTTTGAGCCACAAATGAAAGAGTTGAGTGCATGACTGAACAAACCCAAAAGGACAATCTGACCAAGAGCACGGAAGCCTTTGGCCGCGTAGCCGTTCTGTGTGGCGGAGATTCTCCTGAGCGTCAGGTGTCGCTGAAATCCGGAGGCCGGATTTTTAAGGCGCTGCAGGATCGTGGCGTTGATGTGGTGATGGTCGATGCAGCAACTGATCTGGTTGATCAGTTGCAAACCATCAAGCCGGATCGTGTATTCCTGGCTCTGCATGGTGCCAGTGGTGAAGACGGTACTGTTCAGGGGCTGCTGGATTTTCTGAAGATTCCTTATACCGGCAGTGGTGTTAAGGGCTCGGCAATTGCCATGGATAAGTCCCGCAGCAAGTTGATCTGGAAGAGTATTGACCTGCAAACACCTGACTTTCAGATTGTTGATGCTGCAACAGATCTTGATGCGGTTGAGCTTCCGGTTCCCTGCTTTGTGAAACCCAACAGTGATGGTTCCAGCATCGCAACATTCCCGGTTTACAGCCGTGATGACCTGAAGCCTGCAATTGAGAAAGTGCTGGCCCATGCCGATAAGGTTCTTGTTGAGCAGATGATTGAAGGGCCGGAGTTCACGGTCAGCATTCTGAATGGGCGTCCTCTGCCGGGTATTCGTCTGGAGACAGATAACACCTTCTACGACTATGAAGCCAAGTACCTGTCTGACAGTACACGTTATCTGCTGCCCTGCGGTCTGACCGAAGAGAAAGAGCAGGAGCTGCAGGAACTGGCATTGAAAGCATTTGACAGTATCGGCTGTGCAGGCTGGGGGCGTGTTGACGTAATGCAGGATGGTCAGGGTAACTTCTGGTTGCTTGAGGTGAACACTATCCCGGGTATGACTGATCACAGTCTTGTGCCTATGGCAGCGAAAGCTGTTGGATATGATTTTGAAGATCTGGTTCTGGAATTGCTTCAGGCAACTGGACAGGAGGAGCGGCCATGGACGCCCGCCGGTACCTCAACCGTGACAGCCAGAGCCAACTGAACAAAGATGCCCGCAAAAAGAAGCGGGCAGGATATGTTCAGGAGGATGTAAAACGCTGGGCGACGCTTGTGTTGGGAGCATTGAAGTGGCTGGCAGTAGGCGTTGTCCTCGGAGCTTTCATCTGGTCGGTTCCGACAGTTTGGAACTGGCTGGACAGACCGATTGCCCGGGTTGGGATAAGTGGAGACTTTCGCTATCTCAATCAGGAACAGGTAAAGGTGAAGCTTGGGCCTTTCCTGCAGGAGCAGACATTTTTCAGTCTTGATCTGCGGGGTTTGCAAAAAGAGCTTCTGGCCGATTCCTGGATCGACAGCGTGAATGTCAGGAAAACCTGGCCGGATCAGCTTGAGATTACTCTCCGCGAGGAAGTGCCTGTGGCACGCTGGCGGGACAAAGAGCTGATCAATATCGAGGGAGAGGTTTTTCCTCGAGGTGCAGGGCAGGAGTTTGATGACTTTCCTGTTCTTGCAGGCCCGAGAGGGCGTGAGCAGGAAGTGATGGAGCAGTATCTGACGCTGAGTCACCAGTTGCGGCCAATTGGTCTGAAACTGGATGGAGTGGCGTTATCACCGGCCGGAAGCTGGAGCTTTCAGGTTGATGAGGTTGAAGTGCAGTTAGGAAGTGAGGCATTGCTGGAGCGCATGCAGAGGTTTTCCCGGTTGTACCGCATCCATCTTGAGAAACAATGGGTAGCTGTGAAAGGGGTTGACCTGCGCTACCGGGATGGGGTTGCAATCGCCTGGAAGCAGTCTGAACAGGCATTGGGATCTCAACAAGCTTTGGGTTCTTCATAAGCTTTGGGCAATGGGTAGGTGTATTCACCAGGAAAATGAAAACCTGATGACTGCAGGAAAAAATAGGCTGGTTCGCTGGTCGCAAACAAGTCACCGCTTGTTAACGGGACAACAGGTAGGTTTATAAATGACTGGTTCTGGGAACGGAAAGATGGTCGTCGGCCTGGATATCGGCACCTCAAAGGTAGTCGCCCTGGTCGGGGAGATTACAGAGCGCGATACCATAGAAATTGTTGGCATTGGCTCGCACCCTTCGCGTGGTTTGAAGCGGGGTGTCGTCGTCAACATTGAGTCGACCGTGCAGTCCATACAGCGTGCCATTGAAGAGGCTGAGCTGATGGCTGGTTGCCAGATCGATACGGTTTATGCCGGTATCGCGGGTAGTCATATCCGGAGCCTGAACTCCCATGGAATTGTGGCGATACGTGAGCGTGAGGTGACTCATGCGGATATGGAACGGGTGATTGATGCAGCACAGGCTGTCGCTATTCCGGCAGACCAAAAGATTCTACACATTCTGCCGCAGGAATATGTGATTGATACTCAGGAAGGTGTGAAGGAACCACTGGGTATGTCCGGTGTACGTCTGGAAGCCAAGGTTCATCTGGTGACCTGTGCGGTCAATGCAGTACAGAACATCGAGAAGTGCATTCGTCGCTGTAACCTTGATGTGGACGATGTGATTCTTGAACAGCTGGCATCCAGTTATTCGGTACTGACCGATGATGAGAAAGAGCTGGGTGTATGCATGGTGGATATCGGTGGCGGTACGACTGATATTGCCATCTTTACCGAAGGTGCCATTCGGCACACGGCGGTGATTCCGATCGCGGGTGACCAGGTGACCAATGATATTGCCATGGCCCTGCGGACACCGACCCAGCATGCGGAAGATATCAAGATTAAATACGCTTGTGCGCTGACTCAGCTTGCAGGTGAAAACGAAACCATCAAGGTACCGAGTGTTGGTGATAGGCCTCCAAGAGAGCTGTCCCGTCAGGCGCTGGCTGAGGTGGTTGAGCCGCGTTACGCCGAGCTGTTCAGTCTGATTCAGGCAGAGCTTCGTCGTAGCGGTTTTGAAGAGTTAATTCCAGCCGGTGTTGTTCTGACTGGTGGAACTTCCAAGATGGAAGGAGTGATTGAGCTGGCGGAGGAGATATTCCATATGCCGGTTCGTTTGGGAGTGCCTCAGAATATTGAGGGGTTGGCGGATGTTGTGCGCAACCCGATTTACGCAACAGGTGTCGGGTTGTTGCAGTATGCGCAGCACAATATGCAGGAGACTGTGAGCGCTGCTCCAGCCAAGGGCGCACGCCGACCTCAGGAAAGCTTTGTAGGTCGTTTAAAGCAGTGGATACAAGGCAATTTTTAATTGTTAACTGGAAGTTAATACAAGAAAATGGATATTAAGAGAGAAAGGAGAGAGTCATGTTCGAGCTGTTAGACAATGTGCCGCAGAATGCGGTTATCAAAGTCATCGGTGTCGGCGGCGGTGGCGGAAATGCGGTTAACCATATGCTCAATAGCCAGGTTGAGGGTGTGGACTTTGTCGTAGCCAATACAGATGCTCAGGCTCTCAAGAACCTGAATGCTCGCACCTTGCTGCAACTGGGTACAGGCATCACTAAGGGACTTGGTGCTGGAGCAAATCCTGAAGTCGGTCGTCAGGCCGCGCTGGAAGATCGTGAGCGAATTGCTGAAGTGCTTCAGGGTGCAGATATGGTGTTTATCACCGCAGGTATGGGCGGTGGAACGGGTACCGGTGCAGCGCCTGTTGTTGCCCAGGTTGCCAAAGAAATGGATATCCTGACTGTTGCCGTTGTCACCCGTCCGTTCCCGTTTGAAGGGCGCAAGCGGATGGCGATTGCCAGTGAAGGTCTTAAGGAGCTGTCCGAGCACGTTGATTCCCTGATCACCATTCCTAATGAAAAGCTGCTGCAGGCCCTGGGTAAAAAAGCCAGTCTGCTGTCTGCCTTCAGCGCAGCAAACGATGTTCTACTGGGTGCAGTGCAGGGTATTGCTGATCTGATTATCCGTCCGGGAATGATCAACGTAGACTTCGCCGACGTGCGTACTGTTATGTCCGAAATGGGCATGGCCATGATGGGTACAGGCTCTGCAACGGGTGAAAGCCGTGCTGCAGAAGCAGCTGAAGCGGCTGTGCGCAGTCCGCTGCTGGATGATATCGATCTGCAGGGTGCCCGCGGTATCCTGGTCAATATTACCGCTGGTCTCGATTTTGCCATTGGTGAGTTTGAAGAAGTGGGTGACGCTGTTTCCCAGTATGCTTCTGATAACGCTACAGTGGTTATCGGTACTGTTATTGATCCAGAAATGACCGATGAGCTGCGTGTAACTGTTGTTGCAACCGGCCTGGGAGAGGCGGATGATAAGATCCGCACAGTTGTGGACAATACACCTGCAAAGACAGAGAAGCCTGTTGAGACTCTGGATTACGCCGAGCTTGAGCGTCCGACAGTGATTCGCAACAAGCCTAAGACTGCACCGACATCCGGTCTGGACGCGGCTACGGCTCCGGATCTACAGTCTTCTCCAGATTATCTGGATATTCCGGCATTTCTGCGTCGTCAGGCGGATTAATTTCCGCCTTGCAGGTCAAAATGGGCATTGTTTACGGAATGTAACACTATATCCATGGTGTTAACTTTGCTAGACTGGCCGATTATTGCAAGTTTCCAAAATTGGTAGGAAGACTTGCAGTTTGGCTTCGCGCCAAATAACGGCATACGGCAGATATAAAGGCTTTACGGCTGCATTATGATCAGACAGCGTACACTTAAAAATATTATTCGCGCCACTGGCGTTGGTCTGCACTCAGGCGAGAAGGTCTATATGACTCTGAAGCCTGCTCCTGTTGATACCGGCATTGTTTTCTGCCGCACGGATCTTGATCCTGTGGTTGAAATTCCGGCCAGGGCGATGAATGTCGGGCAGACGACACTCAGTACTTCCCTCGAGAAGGACGGTGTGCGTGTTGATACGGTTGAGCACCTGCTGTCTGCAATGGCCGGTCTTGGTATTGATAATGCCTATGTTGAAGTCACTGCCCATGAAGTCCCTATTATGGATGGCAGTGCCGGTCCTTTCGTATTCCTGCTCCAGTCTGCTGGTATTGAAGAGCAGTCTGCTGCCAAGCGGTTTATCCGTATCAAGAAGAAAGTAGCGGTGGAAGATGGTGATATCACTGCCACCTTCGTTCCTTTTGATGGTTTCAAGGTTAGCTTTACGATTGATTTCGATCACCCGGTTTTCCGTGGTCTGACTCAGCAGTCCAGTATCGATTTCTCCAGTACTTCTTTTGTTAAAGAAGTCAGTCGTGCCCGTACCTTTGGTTTTATGCGTGATATCGAATTCCTGCGCTCCCAGAATCTGGCTCTGGGTGGTAGTGTCGATAACGCAATCGTGGTGGATGAGTACCGTATCCTGAATGAAGATGGTCTCCGCTACGAAGATGAATTCGTCAAGCACAAGATGCTGGACGCTATTGGTGATCTGTATCTGCTGGGCAGCAGTTTGATTGGTGAGTTTATCGGTCACAAGTCCGGTCACTCTCTCAACAACAAGCTGTTGCGCGCCTTGATCGCCGATGAGTCTGCATGGGAAGTAGTGACCTTTGATGACGCTGCCAAAGCTCCTATCTCCTATGCCCGTCCAACTGCCGTTATTGTCTGATCCGAATCTGATCTCTCTCTTTTAAGGCCATCTTATGATGGCCTTTTTTATGCACGTTCGTTCAAGTGAGCTATGGTTGCGAGGGGGATTGTCAGAATGCTATTGTGTGCCGCACACTGGCTGTTAATCTGGTAGTATCCACCTTTGCAACTAGCCGCAGCAGTTTTTTTTAAGCTGTTGAAATGGTTTTGTATAATTTGAGTATTCATTGCGTAAAAAATTATTTTGTTGTCGCAGTGAGTTGGATCGTACAGATTCTTAATGAGTGGATTCAGGCAGCAATGAAGATAATCGTTGTTAGACATCCCCATGGCAAGAGTCGCACCTTCTGGTTGAATGGTGTGCGACTGGCGTGGGTTGCCTGTCTGTTCTCAGCTTCTCTTGTCACCGCTGGTTTTGTAGCTGGTTGGCACTATATGGATATTAACTCGACAGGGTCCATGAGTGCCCGGGAGCTCGAAAACTGGCAGAAAGAATTAGCCGGTCAGCGTAAAGCTGTTGAGAAACTTCGCAATGAATCTGCTGTCGAACTGGATGCACTGTCTGTACAGATAGCCCAGTTGCAGGGGCAGCTCATGCGTCTTGATGCGCTGGGTGAGCGATTGGTTACTATGGCTGATCTCACTGGTGATGAGTTTGATTTTGGTACCCCCCCCGCTTTAGGTGGCCCTGAGGATTCCCAGGAATCCGGCACGGCTTACCAACCCCCTGGATTTTCTGATCAGATTGATGAACTGGCTGCCCGCATTGACAGTAAGGCGGAACAGCTGGAAGTCCTTGAATCAATGCTGTTAGGGCGCAGCCTTCAGGATGATCTTTATATTGCTGGCCGACCAATCAAGAAAGGCTGGATGTCTTCACCGTTTGGTCGTCGCACAGATCCGTTTACCGGTCGTCCAGCCCTCCATCAGGGGGTCGACTTTGCCGGTAAGGAAGGTTCTGATGTAATTGCTGTTGGTTCAGGTGTCGTCACCTGGTCTGGCGAACGCAGTGGTTATGGACTGCTGGTTGAAATTAATCATGGTAATGGTTATGTCACCCGCTATGCCCATAACAAGGAAATCCTGGTGAAGGTTGGGGATATCGTCAGTAAGGGACAGACTGTCAGTCACATGGGTAGCTCCGGACGATCAACCGGGCCCCATGTTCACTTTGAAGTACTGGTTAATGGACGTCAGGTAAATCCGTCAAGGTATGTTTACCGGGCAAGTCGCTGATGCGAGCGAAATGAATTCGGATATTTCAGGCATTTAACAAACATGTTGTCATCCTTCATCAAAAAAATTATTGGTAGTCAGAACGACCGTCAGCTCAAGAGAATGAGCAAGCGGGTAAAAGCGATCGGAGAGCTTGAGGGTGAACTTGAAAGCCTGACCGATGACGAGCTGAAGGCGCGCAGCCTGCAGCTGGCTGAGCGTGCCCGTGGCGGAGAAGAGCTTGATAAACTGCTTCCGGAAGCGTTTGCCGTCTGCCGTGAGGCCAGTCGTCGTGTTATGGGAATGCGCCACTTCGATGTACAGATGATCGGTGGTATTACCCTGCATGAAGGTCGTATCGCTGAGATGCGTACCGGTGAAGGTAAGACCCTGATGGCAACCCTGCCGGTTTATCTGAATGCTCTGAGTGGTAAAGGTGTTCATGTTGTTACCGTGAACGACTACCTTGCTCGCCGTGACGCTGACTGGATGCGTCCACTGTACGAATTTCTGGGTTTGACTGTTGGCGTTGTTGTTCCCCAGCAGAATCCTGACGAGAAGCGTGCCGCATACCAATCCGATATCACCTACGGCACCAACAATGAATTCGGTTTTGACTATCTGCGTGACAACATGGCCTTCCGTAAGGAAGACAAGTTCCAGCGTGGGCTGAACTTTGCTGTTGTCGATGAAGTTGACTCCATCCTGATCGACGAAGCCCGAACTCCTCTGATTATTTCCGGGCCGGCTGAAGACAGCTCTGAGTTGTACCGTACCATGAATAAGTTGGTGCCCAGCCTGAAGCGCCAGATGGAAGAGTTCAAGGAAGAAGATGAGCCTACCGAAGATCAGATTGGTCACTACATCATTGATGAGAAGACCCGTCAGGTTGAGTTGACTGAATCCGGTCACGAATATATCGAGCAGATGCTGACCAAACAGGGAATGCTGCCTGAAGGTGAGAGTCTGTATGCATCTCAGAACCTGAGTCTGCTGCACCACGCCCAGGCGGCTCTGAAGGCTCACACTCTGTTCCAGAAGAACGTTGAGTACATCGTTCAGGGGCAGGATGTTCTGCTGGTTGACGAACATACCGGTCGTACCATGCATGGTCGTCGTCTGTCGGAAGGTCTGCACCAGGCACTGGAAGCCAAAGAAGGTTTAACCATTCAGGCTGAGAGCCAGACTCTGGCTTCCACAACCTTCCAGAACTACTTCCGTCTGTATGAAACCCTGTCCGGTATGACCGGTACTGCGGATACAGAAGCCTACGAATTCCGTCAGATCTACGGTCTGGATGTAGTTGTTATCCCAACTCATAAGCCTATGGTCCGTAAGGATATGAATGACCTCGTGTACCTCACTCTTGAAGAGAAGTACGAGGCCATTATTCAGGATATTCGCGAAACCATGGCAGCGGATCGCCCGGTTCTGGTGGGTACAGCTTCCATTGAATCCTCTGAACTCCTTTCTGGTGCTCTCAGAAAAGCCAAGATTCCTCACGAAGTTCTGAACGCCAAGTTCCATGAGCGTGAGGCAGAAATTGTTGCTCAGGCTGGTCGTGCTGGTGCCATTACTATTGCGACCAATATGGCGGGTCGTGGTACCGATATTGTTCTGGGTGGTAACTGGGAAGCGGAAGCTGCTGAACTTGATAACCCAAGTCAGGAGCAGCTAGATAAGCTGAAGGCTGAATGGCAGGCGCGTCATGATGGTGTTCTGGCTGCTGGTGGTCTGCATATCATCGGTACTGAGCGCCATGAATCCCGTCGTATCGATAACCAGCTGCGCGGTCGTGCCGGTCGTCAGGGTGATGCAGGCTCTTCTCGTTTCTACCTGTCCCTTGAAGATAACCTGATGCGTATCTTTGCCTCTGACCGGGTGAAGAACTTTATGAAAGCGCTGGGTATGGAAAAGGGTGAAGCAATTGAGCACCGCATGGTGAGCAACGCTATCGAAAAGGCTCAGCGTAAGGTTGAAGGCCGTAACTTCGATATTCGTAAGCAGCTGCTGGAATACGATGATGTTGCCAACGATCAGCGTAAAGTGGTTTACACCCAGCGTAACGATCTTCTGGAAGCGGAAGATGTTTCTGAAAGTGTGGTGAATATCCGCGCTGAAGTTGTTAACAGCATCATTGATGAATTTATTCCTCCTCAGAGTCTGGAAGAGCAGTGGGATATTTCAGGTCTGAGCAAGCGTATTGCTGCTGAGCTGAACGAAGCCCTGCCTATCCAGAAATGGCTGGATGAGGAAGATGCTCTGGATGAAGATGGTCTGCGTGATCGTATTCTTGAGACTGTTGTAGAGTCTTACGAGACCAAGAAGCAGGTGGCTGGCGAAGAAGCCTTGCGTCAGTTCGAGAAGCATATCCTCCTGCGGATTCTGGATGATAAGTGGAAAGAACATCTGTCCACCATGGATTACCTGCGCCAGGGCATTCACCTGCGTGGTTATGCCGCCAAGAACCCCAAGCAGGAATACAAGCGTGAGGCATTTGAGCTGTTCTCCCAGATGCTGACAGATATCAAGCACGAAGTTATCCGTGTTCTGTCTCATGTTCAGGTGCAGCAGGATGATCAGACTGAAGAGCTTGAGCGTCAGCGTCGTGAAGAACTGGCTCGCCGCATGCAATTCCAGCATGAGCAGGCTGTGGCTCTTGAAGGTGAATCCCAGCAGGCTGCTGAAGAAGGTATGCCTCAGCCGGTAGAAACCTTTGTACGCGATGGT
This sequence comes from Parendozoicomonas callyspongiae, assembly GCF_023502345.1. Classification (GTDB taxonomy): domain Bacteria; phylum Pseudomonadota; class Gammaproteobacteria; order Pseudomonadales; family Endozoicomonadaceae; genus Sansalvadorimonas; species Sansalvadorimonas callyspongiae. The sequence goes on along the minus strand of NZ_JAMFLX010000003.1, from coordinate 139,861 downwards.
CGTAAGATCGGACGTAATGAACCCTGCCCCTGTGGTTCCGGCAAGAAGTTTAAGCAGTGCCACGGTAAAATTGTCTAGCTATTGATCAAATAAAAAGCCCTGCATTAAAGATGATGCGGGGCTTTTTTGTATATGGCCTGGGTTGACTAGGGGGCGTTCTCAATTAAACATCGAACTCAGCGCTTTAGAGAGTTTCTGTAACGAGGCGTAGTGCCGCAGGAATGCTTGTTGCCTTTCAAGGCGCTACAACGAAGCTTACAGGAACTCTCGAAAGCGCCCTGCGGGTGACTCTAAAAGCGGCCATACCCAGAGGGCACAAACGTCAGCTGCGTCGGGCTTGCTCAATGTAGAATAACTACGATTTTCACAAGCCCTTCTAACATCTGGCCGCTTTTAGAGTCACTGAGTCGATGTTTAATTGAGAACGCCCCCTAGTGTTAGAGCCAGAAGTTGAGGTTATTGCCCGTTAAATCATATATCCTGATGCACCTTGAGAATTAAAAAAACGATTACAAGCTTGTAAATAGGTGGGGAGAGTATGGCAACTGGCGCTGCACCTTCAGGTACGTTACACCCAGTTAAAGGGTTCAAACTTGGTACGGTCAAAGCTGAAATCCGGTATCCGGATCGACGTGATCTAGTGGTTATGACCTGGCCTGAATCAGCCTGTGTTGCCGGAGTTTTTACCCAGAATAAATTTTGTGCGGCTCCTGTCGTTATTTCGAAAGAAAGAGTGAATCACTCGCCCTGTGCGTTGCTGGTGAATACCGGTAATGCCAATGCCGGCACAGGGGAAAGAGGAATACAGAATGCTCTTTCTACAACAAGAAACCTGGCTGAGCTTCTTGGTTGTAAGACCGAGCAGGTTTTGACTTTTTCTACTGGTGTTATTGGTGAGTACCTGCCAGTGGATCGAATAGAAAAAGGTTTGCCCGGCTGTGTTGATGCGCTATCCGAAGACGGATGGTGGCAGGCAGCGGAAGGCATTATGACCACAGATACCCGCCCCAAAGGCTTTTCCCGCCAAGTTCGCAGTGGAAGTCATATCTTCACCGTTACCGGTATTGCCAAGGGCTCCGGGATGATTCATCCCAATATGGCAACCATGCTGGCCTATATCGCCACAGATGCAGTTATTGCTCAGCCACTGCTGCAAGAGCTTTTGGAAGACGTTTCGAACAACACCTTCAACCGAATTACCATTGATGGTGATACCTCAACAAACGACTCCTGTATTCTGGTTGCAACCGGTACCGCCGGTAATGAACTGATTAATAGTAGAAACCATCCTCTCTTTGGGAAGGTGGCTGAAGCTATTGCTGATATTTGTCAGGAGTTGGCCAAAGCCTTGGTTATGGATGGTGAGGGTGCTACCCGGTTTGTCACTGTTGCAGTGGATGAAGCGGAATCTGTGGAGCAGGCACATACAGTTGCTAATACTGTGGCTCTGTCGCCTTTGGTGAAAACAGCACTTTTTGCATCTGATCCCAACTGGGGACGAATTCTGGCGGCAGCTGGCCGGGCACCTGTTGATAATCTTGATGTTGAGAATATACGCATCTGGCTGGATAGTGTTCTGATTGCAGAGAAGGGTGGTGTAGCATCTACCTATCGGGAGGAAGATGGGCAGGCTGTTGTGGATAAGGAAGCCTATACAATTCGAATTTCTCTGGGTCTGGGAGAGAAAGAAACACAGGTTTGGACCTCTGACCTGTCCCATGACTATGTCACCATTAACGCAGAGTATCGTACCTGATGACGGTTCATGTCGTAGCTGCTGTCATTCTTGATAGTGAAGAGCGTGTATTAATCGCTGAAAGACCCGCTGATAAGCACCAGGGTGGTCTTTGGGAGTTTCCTGGAGGTAAAGTGGAACCTGGAGAGCGAATAGAAGGCGCGCTCTGTCGTGAGCTTGAAGAGGAGCTTGGGATTCTGCCTTCTGAGTATGAGCCTCTGATAAAAATCCGTTACGATTACTCAGATAAATCTGTTTTGCTGGATGTCTGGACGGTTACAGCATTTTCCGGAGAGGCACATGGGCGGGAAGGGCAGCCCATTGAATGGGTGGATAAGGCGCAGCTGCGGGATTATGAGTTTCCTGCTGCCAATCACCCTATTCTGAATGCGGCAATATTGCCTGAACGTTATTTAATCACTGGATCATTTCGGGATAAAAGCGAACTGATCGATAAAGTCTCTTCTGCTCTCAGAATGGGAATTTCACTGGTTCAGTTCAGGGCTCCCTGGCTGGATAAAGAACAATACCGGGAGTGTGTGGAATCTTTAGTTCCTCTGTTTTCCGGTCATGAAAGCAAGCTGATAGTAAAAGGCGAGCTGGAATGGCTGGAAGATGATTCAGTTGGTGGTATTCACCTCACCAGCTCTCAGCTTGAGAGTTTGCATAAGGAAGGGTGGAAGCACTCCGGTGGGAAAATTGTCGGAGTGTCCTGTCATAGTGGTTTGCAATTAGTGCAGGCTTCTGAGGTTGGTGCTTTCTTTGCCACGCTGTCTCCTGTTGAGGAAACATCTTTTCATCCAGAAGCTAATCCTCTGGGCTGGGGGCAGGTGGGGCCAATGATTGAGAACGCAACACTTCCGGTCTATTGCCTGGGCGGTATGAGGGATAACGATCTTGTCCAGGCCTGTCGTCTTGGTGCACAGGGTATTGCAGCAATCTCCGCCTGGTGGTCATAGTTTCTTGAGAAAGGTTGAAGCGGCATGCTTAGTTTGGCTTGCCGCTTTTGCTTTTACTTGTAGTTAGGATCATCCAGTGATTCTGACATGAGATCATCGTATTGACTGGCTCCAGGGATTTTGTGCTCTTCAGCTGCCCAGGCTCCAAGGTCAATCATTTTGCAGCGTTCGCAGCAGAATGGGCGATATTTATTCTCTGACTTCCATTCAACTGGTTTGCTGCAGTGGGGGCACTTGACTGTTGTGGTCACGATTAACTCTCAAGAAAAGTGATTATGAAAAAGGGTCTGACTAGTCAGACCCTTTTTTACCTGTAGGCATATTGTGAAACAGTTTATAGCCTATGGCTTGGGAGGTTCGGGTACAGCTTCAGACTTATCTTCGTCATCGTTACCGAACAGGCCAAATGTTACAGTGCTCAGCATGGAAGAATCCTCTTCTTCCTCAATGACTTCAGAGCGCTGGCGTGGTGCTGGATCATTGCTGCCAATCAGGCCAAATGTCACAGTGTTCAGCAGGGATGGATCAACATCGTTATAAATGCGACGACCGATAAATTCACCCTCGGCATTGATCAGTGTGCTGTCAGGGAAGTTGGTTTTCAGAACCAGAAGGGCTTCATCAGCTGGCTGATTCAGACCAAGGTGCTGGTAACCTTCAATCATGACTGCCAGAGCTTCTTCAGTGGAAGGTGTGCCCTGCAGGTGCTCAACGACATAACGTCCACGGTTTACAGCGGCAACATATGCCTTGCGCTTCAGGTAGTAATCAGCAGCATGCATTTCATAGCGTGCCAGGCGGTTACGCAGGTAGATCATGCGCTGACGGGCATCCGGAGCGTAACGGCTCTCCGGGAAGCGACGCAGCAGTTCGGCAAATTCGTTAAATGACTGGCGGGCCTGACCTGGGTCACGACGTGACAGGTCAACGGGAACATAGCGTTCCAGCAGGCCGAGGTCGGCAGTATTGGAAGCCAGACCACGCATGTAATAGGCGTAATCAACATTTGGGTGCTGTGGGTGCAGGCGGATAAAACGCTCGGCTGCAGCACGGGAAGCTTCTGGCTCAGTGCTCATGTAATAGGCGTAAACCAGATCCAGCTGGGCCTGTTCGGCAAAGGGGCCGAATGGGTATCTGGATTCCAGGATGCGAAGCTTGTCGACAGCAACGGAGTAAAGCCCGCTGCTCAATGCTTGGGAAGATTGTTCATAAAGCTCTGCTTCAGTGAGGTTCTCCGGCACCTTGGTTTCCGTGCTGGAGCAGGCTGTCAGAACTAAGGTCATGGCCAGAATAAGAATATGTTTTGTTGATCGCATGGGTTATCCCTGAGGTGCGTTCCCGCTGCAGTCCGTCCGTCCCGGAGTAAGACATGCTGTGATAAACTGCGTTAATCGTTCTATTTAATCACAGCATGGGGCTAATCCCAAGCTATCCGGGTTTGATCTTGTCAGGCGTGTTTCCGATGATGATTCAGGTCATTGGGTATGTCTGTCTGCATTGACCGGATACACGCTGTTATATTCAGTTGTTATAGGGATTCTAGTTTCATTTATGGCTGAAAAGATAATCCTGGAAGCATCCGTTCCTGCCGACCTGGGAGGGAAGCGCCTGGACCAGATCGCATCCAAGGTTTTTCCTGACTATTCCCGCTCCTGTCTGCAGGACTGGATTCGTGCCGGAGCGCTGACTGTCGACGGAAAAACAATTCGACCCCGGGATAAATTATATGGCGGGGAGCAGCTGCGGCTGGAGGCAGAGCTGGAGGAGGAAGATCGCTGGGAACCAGAGGATATCCCTCTGGATGTGGTTTACGAAGATGATCATATCATCGTGATTAATAAACCGCGTGACCTGGTTGTTCATCCTGCGGCGGGTAACTGGTCGGGTACCCTTCTGAATGGTTTGCTGTTCCGTTACCCGGAGCTGGCTTCTGTACCACGTGCCGGTATTGTTCATCGTTTGGATAAAGACACCACCGGCCTTATGGTGGTTGCACGAACCATGCAGGCTCAGAATGATCTGGTAGCTCAACTGCAGGAGCGGACCGTTAGTCGTGAGTATGAGGCCATTGTTTTTGGCGTGATGAGTGCTGGTGGAGTTGTTAATCAACCGATTGGTCGTCATCCGACCAGCCGTTTGAAAATGGCAGTCACTGATGGTGGTAAACCATCCATTACCCACTACTGGGTGGAGCAGCGCTACAAGGGGCATACTCATATCCAGCTGAAACTGGAAACCGGTCGTACTCACCAGATTCGTGTGCATATGAGTCATCTGCGCTACCCGCTGGTGGGTGACAGCCTGTATGGCGGGCCGCCACGTTTCCCAAAGGGGGCAACCCAGGAACTGACGACGGCGATCAAGGATTTTGATCGTCAGGCGCTGCATGCCCGTCGCCTTGGTCTTGTGCATCCCTATACCTGCGACTATATGGAGTGGGAAACTGAACTGCCTGAAGATTTCCAGACTTTCCTTGATGTTCTGGATCAGGATATGGAGCTCGAAACAGTATGACTCTGAAGGATAACTATCTGCTTCCTGAGTGGGCTGCGCCTTCTGGCGTAAAGGCATTTGTTTCTACCAAACCCATCAGTCCGGTTGGGCCGCCAATGGGAGAACGGAATGAACCTGACTTTCCTGCCCGGCGTAAGCAGTGGTTATCCTCCTGGGGTGAAGATTTGGTTCAACAGTGGGGCTGGAAACAGCAGCCCTGCTGGGCGACTCAGGTGCATGGTATTAACGTTGTGTCGGCTGACTCGAAATATGGAGTTGAAGCGGATGCGGTTTGGGCAGACCAGAGAAGCATTCCCTGCACAGTCTTAACGGCTGACTGTTTGCCAGTGCTGTTCTGTAATAAATCCGGTACCAAAGTGGCGGCTTCCCATGCAGGCTGGCGAGGTCTCTGTGATGGGGTGTTGGAAGCCACGGTGAAAGCAATGGGGGAGTCAGGCGAGCAATTGATGGCCTGGATGGGGCCAGCAATCAGTCGCCGTTGTTTTGAGGTGGGGCCGGAAGTGCGTGAAGCCTTTATCAAGGCAGCACCTGAAGCGGAAAAGGCCTTTGTCAGCGGTGAGGGTGACCGGTGGCTTGGAGATCTTTATCTGATTGCTCGGCAACGTCTGAATCGGTTGGGTATCACTGATATCACTGGCGGAGGTCTCTGCACAGTGATTGAAGATGAACTTTTCCACTCCTATCGCCGTGATGGCGCCGCTTCTGGCCGGATGGTTTCTGCAATCTGGGTTGAGTAAATCAACCCAGTTGAATTTTTTCCGTTAGTCGCCATATAGAAAAATAGAAAATGAAATTCTGGCGATGAGGGAAAAGCTATGCGCGCCGAGCGTCTAACCAGCAAGCTTCAGGCAGCCCTGTCAGACGCACAGTCTCTGGCAGTAGGTAAAGACCATAACAGTATTGAACCTGCTCACCTGCTGCAGACCATGCTTGAGCAGCAGGGTGGAGCGGTAAAGCCACTGCTGTCTCAGGTGGGTTTTGATATTGCTACCATCTACCAGGGGTTGGCAGATATTCTGGGCAAAGTTGCCGTTGTAAAGAATCCTACCGGCGATATTCAGCCCTCACATCCTTTGATTCGTTTGTTGAATCTTGCTGACAAGAGAGCGCAGCAGGATGGAGATCAGTTTATCAGCAGTGAATGTGTGCTGCTGGTGATGATGGAAGAAGGTGGCCCGCTTGGTCAGATGCTGCGGGATCAGGGTGTCAGCAAAAAAGCCCTGGAAACAGCAATCAAAAACCTGCGCGGCGGGGAGAATGTTAATGACCCTAACGCAGAAGATAGCCGTAACGCACTGTCGAAATACACGATTGATCTGACTGAGCGTGCCGAGCAGGGCAAACTTGATCCGGTGATTGGTCGTGATGATGAAATTCGGCGCACAGTCCAGGTGTTGCAGCGTCGAACCAAGAACAATCCGGTGCTGATCGGTGAGCCTGGCGTTGGTAAAACTGCCATTGTGGAAGGCTTGGCTCTGCGGATTATCAATGGTGAAGTGCCGGAAGGTATTCGCAATAAGAGAATTCTCTCCCTCGATCTGGGGGCTTTGTTAGCAGGTGCCAAATACCGGGGTGAGTTTGAAGAGCGCCTCAAGGCAGTTCTGAACGACCTTGCCAAGCAGGAAGGTCAGATCATTCTGTTTATTGATGAGCTGCATACCATGGTGGGTGCCGGTAAGGCCGAAGGAGCCATGGATGCAGGAAATATGCTTAAGCCAGCTCTGGCTCGAGGGGAGTTGCACTGTGTCGGTGCCACCACTCTCGATGAGTACCGTCAGTATATTGAGAAAGATGCAGCCCTTGAGCGTCGTTTCCAGAAGGTTTTGGTCGATGAGCCTTGTGTGGAAGACACCATCGCTATTCTACGTGGCTTGAAAGAGCGCTATGAAGTTCACCACCATGTGGATATCACAGATCCGGCCATTATCGCGGCTGCTAAATTGTCCCATCGGTATATCACCGATCGCCAGCTGCCGGATAAAGCTATCGATCTGATTGATGAGGCTGCCAGCCGTATCCGGATGGAGATGGACTCCAAACCTGAATCCATGGATAAGCTGGAGCGCAAACTGATTCAGCTGAAAATTGAGAAGGAAGCGCTGAAAAAAGAGGAAGACAGAGTCTCTCAGAAACGCCTGCAGGATCTGGATGGTGAAATCAGTAAGCTGGAAAAAGAGTTTTCCGACCTAGAGGAAATCTGGACGGCCGAAAAAGCAGTTCTCCAGGGTGCCCACAAGCTGAAGGAAGAGAAAGAGAAGCTGCTTCTGGAGCTGGATGCTGCCAACCGTAGCGGTGATCTGGCGAAGATGTCAGAGATTCAGTACGGCAAGCTTCCGGAAATCGAAAAGCGCATTCAGCAGGCGCAGGATGCCGAATCTGCCGAAATGCAGTTACTGCGCAACAAAGTGACAGACGAGGAAATTGCAGAGGTTGTCTCCCGCTGGACTGGTATACCTGTAAACCGAATGCTGGAAGGCGAGCGCGATAAGCTGCTGCGCATGGAAGAGGCATTGCATAACCGGGTTATCGGTCAGCATGAAGCCGTACAGGCTGTTGCTGATGCAGTACGCCGCAGCCGGGCTGGACTTTCTGATCCTAACAAGCCCAATGGCTCGTTTATGTTCCTCGGCCCAACCGGGGTGGGCAAAACAGAGCTGTGCAAGTCTTTGGCGGAATTCCTGTTTGATACTGAAGATGCCGTGGTTCGGATTGATATGTCCGAATTTATGGAGAAGCACTCTGTTGCCCGTCTTTTGGGTGCGCCTCCCGGGTATGTTGGTTATGAGGAAGGTGGTTATTTGACAGAAGCGGTACGTCGTCGTCCGTACAGTGTGGTTTTGCTGGACGAGGTCGAGAAAGCACATGCTGATGTCTTCAATGTTCTGCTGCAGGTGCTGGATGATGGCCGACTGACCGATGGGCAGGGGCGAACTGTTGATTTCCGCAATACCGTGATTGTGATGACTTCAAACCTGGGGTCAGACCTAATCCAGACTCTGGATAATCATGAGTTTGAAACCGTGAAGAGCACTTTGATGAATGTTGTGGGTCAGCACTTCCGGCCTGAGTTTGTAAACCGCATTGATGAGTTGGTGGTTTTCCATCCTCTTGAGAAGGGGCAGATTGCGGGCATTGCCTGTATTCAGCTGGATCGTCTGTGCAAGCGCTTGGCTGAAAACGAGTTGTCTCTGGAACTTTCTGATAAAGCCATGGCATTGCTGGTGGATGCAGGCTTTGATCCCGTCTATGGGGCCCGTCCTCTCAAACGTGCAATTCAGCGGGAAATTGAGAACCCTCTGGCGCAATCCATTCTGGCTGGAAAATATGAACCCGGTTCCACAATTAAAATGGATGTGAAAGAAGAAAAGGTGGTTTTCAGCTAGCTCTTAATTAACTGACTGAAATCTCACGGAAATATCCTGAGAGGGTGGCGTATGCTGCCCTTTTCAGTTTTCAGGGTGAAATTTGTACGAGTTTGGCGAACTCTGATTGTAATATGCCGTAAGTATGCGGCCGCTGTTGTAAAAAGGACTTGACGAAAATCTCAGAGTCATTATCATTCGCCGCCGTTGAGTGATGACAACGACGCGGTTCGCCGGGTTGTTGACCGAGAGGTAAGAGCATCACCGCATGCTTCCCCGATAGCTCAGTTGGTAGAGCAAATGACTGTTAATCATTGGGTCACTGGTTCGAGTCCAGTTCGGGGAGCCACTTTTAGAAACGATCAGCTTGCGTAGCTGTTTGTTTATGGGTCGTTAGCTCAGTTGGTAGAGCAGTTGGCTTTTAACCAATTGGTCATAGGTTCGAATCCTATACGACCCACCATTTTCGTTCCCTGATAGCTCAGTTGGTAGAGCAAATGACTGTTAATCATTGGGTCGCTGGTTCGAGTCCAGCTCAGGGAGCCAAATTTCTCTTATAGAGAGTAAAAGCAATCAACTTGCGTAGTTGTTTGTTTGTGGGTCGTTAGCTCAGTTGGTAGAGCAGTTGGCTTTTAACCAATTGGTCATAGGTTCGAATCCTATACGACCCACCATTTTCAAAAGCCCGCATCATTGATGCGGGCTTTTTCGTATGCGTGAACAGTCATAAGTACCCGGCAGTTGCTTTCATATATTCTGGCGGCGTCTTTTTCCACCCTTACAGCGTTGCAACTCTGGTCACGTAGCTACGGCTACGCTCCCGGCGTTGCGCCTTGAAGGGTGAAAAAATCCACTCGCCACAACATACGAAAGCAACTGCCCGGGTGCTTAAGCGAAAAAATGTTCATGGTAAAAAGTTAATGCAGTTTCAGCTTTGGTGTTGTGCTGCGCTCCAGCAAATCTTTTACCATCAGCATTCCTGTGCGCCAGAAGCCGTATAAGGCGATTTGGTGCAGGCGGTAAAGTGATAGATAGAACATGCGGGCCAGCCAGCCCTCAAGCATGACACTTCCCGTTAGATTCCCCATCAGGTTCCCCACTGCGGAATGGCTGCTGAGAGAAATCAGTGAGCCGTGATCGCGATATTCAAAGCTAAGAAGTTCCTGTTGCTGCAGTCGGCGCTTAATATTTTTGGTTAAAAGGCTGGCCTGTTGATGTGCTGCCTGGGCCCGAGGGGGAACTGTAAAACTGGTGCCATTCTTTTGAGTGATGGTGCAACTGGCGCAATCTCCCAGGGAAAAAATATTATCGTCCTGTGTAGTTTGCAGGGTCGGGTGGACAAGCAGCTGGTTGATTTTATTGGTTTCCAGTCCGTCCAGGTTTTGTAGAAACTGCGGCCCTTTGATACCGGCTGCCCAAATCGTGACATCTGTCTCAATGTTCTTACCATCTCTGGTTTCCAGATTGTCTTTGTTGATCTGGCTGACCAGTGTTCCCGTCATGGTATGAATGCCGATCCTGTCGAGCTGCAGCTGAACGCCCTTACTGATTCTTTCCGGAAGTGCAGGGAGTACTCTGTTTCCCCCTTCCAATAGTGTGATGCGGGTGTTGCCAACATCGCTTTTTAAACCGTATCGAGACATCAGCTGGGCGGCATGATGCAGTTCGGCTGCCAGTTCAACTCCGGTGGCTCCGGCGCCAATGATGGCAATATTGGTTGTTGTGTCTGCGTCTTCCTGCTCCGTTATCTTCATTGAGCGGCTGATCAGGTGCTGGTGGATGCGCTCAGCCTGCTCCCGGCTGTCCAGAAACAGGCAGTTTTCCTGAGCTCCGGGGGTATTGAAATCATTGGTATGGCTTCCTACGGCTATTACCAGAGTGTCGTACTCAATGGTGCGCTCGGGGAGAAGAGGTGTATTGCTGGTATCTGTTGTAGAGGCGAGGGTAATGGTTTTCTCTTTCCTGTTTAGACCGTTCATTGTGCCGGGCTGAAAGCGAAAATGATTCCAGCTGGCCTGGGCTAGATAGTTCAGCTCATCACTGTAGGAATTCAGGGAGCCGGCAGCGACTTCGTGCAGCAATGGTTTCCAGATATGAGTCATGCGGGCATCAATCAGTAAAATATCAGCCTGCTTTTTTCGTCCCAGGGTTCTGCCAAGCCGTGTTGCCAGCTCCAGACCGCCAGCACCTCCCCCGACAATAACGATACGATGTAATCCCTGGTTTTTATTCATTGGTTTCTCTAATCAACGGGCACCGCTTTAGTATGGCAGATATAAAGTGCCGACCACTCTGGCCAGAACACCGAAGATAACAATAACAACGGCCAGCCACATCATCAGTTTCCAGGGGTGGAAAGGTTGTCTTTCCTCCTTGTTAATGCCGGAAGAAATGAAGTCGTCAACTAGCTGCTGGTCCTCAGGGTTGAGGCGGGTCTGTTGTTCAGTTTCCTTGTTCATAAATCACCTGCTTGTCTTTGCTATGCCCTGCTTCCCCAGAACTTGGGAAAATAAGGCGGAAAGACTCCATCCTGATTTCTATTCTTATTTTTTAAGTTGCGTCAGTTTCCTGAAGCTCAGAAAGTATGGTCAACGGTCTTGCTTTCTGACAACTTATCAGCAAACAGAATTATCAAACAGGGATGTTTGTAGAATGAACTGGAAAAATGCCGGTGAGAATCCATTTATAGGCTGGTTTCGGATGTTGATCACCGAAGCCTGTCTCTCACTTGTTGGGGTGCGATTTATCTTCCAAAGACAATTTCTCTGGTTTGAATCACGCAGACGTTTGGTTTATTTGTTTTGCAGTCCCTGGGCAATCAGCAGACGCTTTCTGGATGATCGTGGTGAGTTGGAAGCGCAAGGTTATGGTGAAACTCCCCTGGTGACTCTGGAGGCTGTAGCAAGGCGTCTGGAGCTTTCTACGGGTGATCGTATTCTGGAGCTGGGTTGTGGTACCGGACGCAACTGTGTGTGGCTGGCTGCGAATTATGGCTGCCATATTGATGGAGTTGAGCAGATTCCAACACTGGTTCGGATTTCTCAGCGATTGCTCAAGGGGTCTTCCCTGACTGATAAAGTCACACTTTCCTGTATGGATATGTTTGAGCTGGATATGTCCAGCTATCGGCTGGTCTATGTGGACTGCACAGCCATGAGCGAAGCATGTATCCGTCAGGTCGCGATGTTGTGTGCCGGGCTGCCAAATGAAGCGCGTGTAGTGACAGTGAATGCGTCACTGTCGGAATTGATGCCGGAACGGTTTCAGCTTGAAAGAGTTTTTCCCGGGTTGTTTATCTGGGGATGGTCGGATATGCGTATACAAAGAGTGGGTATGCCTGAGGACTATCTGGATAGTCCTCAGGTCGATTCACAATCAGATCATTTCAACGGCAATTGCGGTAGCTTCGCCGCCGCCGATACAGAGGCTGGCGATTCCGCGCTGGCCACCGGTGCGGCGCAGGGCATGAATCAGTGACACGATAACTCGGGAGCCGGTTGAGCCAATTGGATGACCCTGTGCGCAGGCACCACCATGAATATTCACTTTGCTGTGATCCAGTCCAACATTCTGTATGGCTGCCATAGTCACCATGGCAAAAGCTTCGTTGATTTCGAACAGATCAACGTCATCCTTATCCCAGCCGGTTTTATCCAGAAGTTTGGTAATGGCACCAACAGGTGCAATGGTGAACTCGGATGGGTGGCGGGAGTTGGTTGAATGACCAACGATCCGTGCCATGGGCTTCAGGTTTCTTTTCCTGGCTTCACTTTCTGTGGTCAGCACCAGTGCTGAAGCGCCATCGGAGATGGAGCTGGAATTTGCCGCTGTAATTGTTCCATCTTTGGCAAAAGCCGGACGAAGCTGGGGAATCTTTTCGATATTGGCATTAAAGGGTTGCTCGTCATCACTGACGATGTTTTCCCCTTTGCGGGTTTTCACGGTGACGGGCGTGATCTCTTCTTTCAAGTAACCACTTTCAATTGCACTCTTGGCACGATTGAGTGATTCGATGGCGAAGTTGTCCATGGCTTCGCGGGTCATCTTGTATTCGTTGGCCATATCCTGGGCGAATGAACCCATCAGGTGACCTGTCTCTGCGTCTTCCAGTCCGTCGGTAAACATATGATCAAGAACGCCGCCATGGCCCATACGGTAACCTTGGCGAGCTTTATCCAGCAGGTAGGGAGCATTGCTCATGCTCTCCATGCCGCCTGCAACCATTATGGTGTTGGTTCCTGCTTTGATAAGGTCGTGGGCCAGCATAACGGCTTTCATTCCTGAACCGCAGAGTTTATTGATTGTTGTACTGCCGGTTTCATCAGGAATGCCAGCCTGACGCGCAGCCTGACGGGCCGGGCCTTGTTTCAGGCCGGCAGGAAGTACGCATCCCATAATCACTTCTTCAATATCCTGCGGAGCGATTCGGGATCTCTCAATGGCAGCTTTAATAGCCTCTGCACCAAGCTGGGGAGCTGTCATGGCGCTAAGAGAGCCCTGCAGGCCACCCATGGGGGTGCGGGCTCCACTGACAATTACAATCGCGTCTTCAATCATGCCTGATACCACTTTGTTTTGTTTATTATGGTGATGACTAGGGGGCGTTCTCAATTAAATATCGACTCAGTGACTCTAAAAGCAGCCAGATGTTAGAAGGGCTTGTGAAAATCGTAGTTATTCTACATTGAGCAAGCCCGACGCAGCTGACGTTTGTGCCCTCTGGGTATGGCCGCTTTTAGAGTCACCCGCAGGGCGCTTTCGAGAGTTCCTGTAAGCTTCGTTGTAGCGCCTTGAAAGGCAACGAGCATTCCTGCGGCACTACGCCTCGTTACAGAAACTCTCGAAAGCGCTGAGTTCGATGTTTAATTGAGAACGCCCCCTAGGGTGTGTTCACAATTGATTGTACCAGTCGACAGCAGTCACAGTCAGTAGCTGCCCACAGGTTGTAAATCGATAATGACGCGGGTGGGAAGGTGATACCACTTGCGAAACTCGAAATACCTGGGAGCTTTCACTCTCATTGGGCAATTGTAGAGGTTGTGCAGTGAATGACCTTTGGCTGACTTTATGATTTCTGCAGTGACTGCTCCCGGCTTTAATCCATTGGTTACGGTGCGCAGAAAGTTAACTGTGACTTTCTCATCGGGTCTATCGGTATGGGAGCGGGTAAGAGTGACATCAATATCGGTTGGGTAATCTGCCAGACCCCACCAGTTTTCCTGGTCAACCAGAAGGAAGCGCCCCTGGTTGTTTCGGTCGCGGTCAAACATCTCGCCTTCTTCTATGGCTTCCAATGCATCCTGGTTGCCATGAAAATACTGAGAAGTGATAACACGACCACTGGCTACTCTGTAGCCTGTGATTCTCCAGGGAGAGTCAGAAGGCAGCTCTATGGCTGTCAGGCTGGCAGCTCCCACATAGGGCCAAAGGGTGAATGCCGCCTGTGTCATGCCGTAGGCTGCGGTAGCGACAATAGCGACAACTGCAGCGACAAGTGCAACTTCTTTCACGCCTTGTCCAACTCGATCTGTAAATGAATCGCTGCTGTCGTCAGAAGAGGAAGAGCTGCTGCTTCCTCCACCCCAGTACGGACCTGCTCCCCACCATCCGCCACCCCATCCCCAGTGCTCATGCTGGTGGATATGTCTGACAACGGTTGTATTCGTATTGCCCTCACTGATATCTGGAGTCGGTGCATAGTTGTAATAGAGGCGCCTTTTCAGTTCGTAGAGGCCCATATGCCGGTAATCAATATCGTTTTCCACCGGGATGGTATTTCCGGATGAATAGGTAGTGGTGGGGGTGTTGTCGTAAAAATTGTTTGCGCTCGCTGTAGCGGTTATTAAAACCGACAGCGTGCTGGCCAGTATTTTTTTCAACATGGCTGTGTCTCCTCTCTATCTCAGTATTCAGGTGATGCTGGTTTGTTTTGTTGTGTGTCTTTGTGTCGTGAGGAGAGAGGACAAAGTGATTTTGTTTTGAATTAGATCAGCCTGTTATATCAATGATTCGAAGATTTGTGAGTGATGTTACTGTCCGTGACATCCTGAAGCCGTTTGAGGGGCTGACCGGGCAGGCTTCGAGTTATTTTGCGGCTGCGTTTTGCCTTAGTGACGGGCAAGATTAGCTTCAGATTGAAGGGTGTCAATGTGCCGTTACGGTTTTCCGGTGTGGGTTTTTGCCAGTTAATTGTTGACAGTAAGGGCCTGAATCATGAAAATGCGCTCCGAAGTTTTCGGGGCTAGGTAGCTCAGTTGGTTAGAGCACAGCACTCATAATGCTGGGGTCGGCAGTTCGAATCTGCCCCTAGCTACCACGATTTCATCGCACGATGAAGTGATTGGGGTGTCGCCAAGCGGTAAGGCAACGGGTTTTGATCCCGTCATGCGCAGGTTCGAATCCTGCCACCCCAGCCATCTCTTCCGAAAACTCAACAATCTCTTCGTGGCTAGGTAGCTCAGTTGGTTAGAGCACAGCACTCATAATGCTGGGGTCGGCAGTTCGAATCTGCCCCTAGCTACCACGATGTCATCGCACGATGAAGTGATTGGGGTGTCGCCAAGCGGTAAGGCAACGGGTTTTGATCCCGTCATGCGCAGGTTCGAATCCTGCCACCCCAGCCATTCTCCTTTGAGATTGTCAAAATTTGCAAAATGATTGTGGCTAGGTAGCTCAGTTGGTTAGAGCACAGCACTCATAATGCTGGGGTCGGCAGTTCGAATCTGCCCCTAGCTACCATAATCTACTGGGGTGTCGCCAAGCGGTAAGGCAACGGGTTTTGATCCCGTCATGCGCAGGTTCGAATCCTGCCACCCCAGCCATTTCCTTCTGCTTATCTTTTCTAATCTCTTCATTCAACTCTGATTATTTCTTTAATTTGCTCTTCCTGCTTTCCGTTGGGCTAGTCTTTTTCTCGTGGTTCAGATTTCAAATTGAGCGAAATTTTCCGTGCCAGTGGTTTCTACTTAAAAATACCGGTTAAATTTGCTCAGCTTCCTATATAATGCGCCCCAAATAGTTCTGGTCGGCCATAAAAAAGCCATGAGCGATAGCGACCCATAAGGTCTTCCCGTGGCAAAAAAGGCTCAAGGAAGGGGGATCAGACGGTATAAACAGTCCTTGGTCATAATTCCGGTGACACACGCCAGGAAAAGGTTATGACCCAAAGACGCGATCAGAGAGCAGAGAGCATGACGGATAAGACCTATGACGTGCTGATTGTGGGAGGAGGTGTTTCGGGTACAGCGTTGTTATACGAATTGTCCCGCTATACCGATCTTGGACGTATAGGCCTGATTGAGAAGTATGATGATTTCGCCAAGGTAAACTCCAAGAGCAGTAATAACAGTCAGACGATTCACTGCGGGGATATTGAAACCAATTACACGTTGGAAAAAGCCCTCAAAGTGAAGCGCACTGCCAGCATGTTGGTAAATTACGCCAAATCCCTGCCGGATGACGAGCGTGACAATATTATTTTCAAGTATCCAAAGATGGTGCTCGGAGTAGGGGTAGAAGAGTGCGAGTTCCTGCGGCAGCGCTTTGAAGTTTTCAAAGAGCATTACCAGGGAATGGAACTGCTTGATAAAGAACAGATTGCCAAAATCGAGCCGCAGGTCGTTAATACCAAAAATGGAACGCGTCCTGAAGAGGTGAATGCGCTTGCTATCACCGATGACTATACAGCAGTCGATTACAAGGCTCTGTCTAAGTCTTTTGTTGATCAGGCCAGGGCCACGGATAAGGAAATCGATATTCATCTGGAAACCTGTGTCAGCGCTATTGAGAAGTGCGAGGAAGGACATAAGGTCATTGCCAATAATGGAGAATATCGAGCCCGGTTTGTAGTGGTCAGCGCCGGTGGACACAGCCTTCTGCTGGCACAGCAGATGGGGTACGGGCTGAACTTCTCCTGCCTTCCTGTTGCCGGCAGCTTTTACTTCACTCCGCAAGTGCTTACCGGCAAGGTTTATACCGTTCAGAATGACAAGCTGCCTTTTGCTGCGATTCATGGTGATCCTGATGTCAGGGTACCGGGCAAAACCCGTTTTGGGCCTACAGCACTGCTTCTGCCAATGCTGGAACGATACAATAGCAAGACTATTCCGGAGTTCTTTAAGGTTCTTCGCCTTGATGGCTCTGTCTTTAAAGTTTTCTGGGATCTGTTTAAGGTTTCGGATATCAGAAACTATATTTTCAAAAACTTTCTGTTCGAAATTCCATGGGTCAGGCGTCGTCTTTTCTTAAAGGATGCCCGCAAGATTGTTCCAGGTCTGGAGTTAAAGGATGTTGAATTTGCCAAAGGTTATGGTGGGATCCGTCCTCAGCTGATTGATAAGGATAAGAAAGAACTGCTCCTTGGTGAGGCTCGAATTAACCCGGGAACCGGTATTATTTTTAATATGACACCATCCCCGGGTGGAACAAGCTGTTTAGGGAATGCCGAGAATGATTTGAGGATAATTATTGATTATCTTGGCTGTAACTTTGATGAAAACAGGTTTAATCAGGATCTGTTAAATATATAACCAGTGACGTTTAATTGTTGGGAGGTCATCAGTCGATGGCCTCTTTTTTTTGGTCTATAACATTGAGCAATTCTGTTAGTGACAGTTTGGTTTTGAATCTTTCTTCCAAATTGCCTGATTATTCAGCAGCAGGTGTTCACAATGAAAAAAACATTTCTTAGTCGTAGTTTAGTGTTGTTGTTACTGTTGCTGCTAGGGCAGGGTGTTGTGTATGGAGGAACCACTGGCGCTAAAAATGTTGGTAGGTCTACAGCTACCGGCAGTAGTCCAGGAATTGATGAAGAAAGCCTGAATAGTGGTGTATCTACGGTTGCCAGACAAGCGGAACCACCAGTAATTCCAGGTCAGAAACCAGGCCGTGGAATCGGTGCCAGCGGAAAAAAAAGTGCGAGTGGCCCCGTAAGGAGATCTACTCGTAAAACAACAAAACCTGCACGTTTAGGGGCTGATGAGCCATCAATAAGTGTTCATCATAGGAAATTATCCCCTGACTCTTTAGCACGGGAGAGTGTTGCGTTAACTAGGGATAAATCAGGTCAAGATGGAGGAGAGTCAAATCCAGTCATTGCAGAGAGAATGTTGACTAAAGAAAAAGATGAACAAATGGTGGAAGAATTTGAAAAACAATTGCCATATGAAAAGAGATACTTATTACCAGAGGTCTGGATAGGGGAGGAGAATGATGAGGTTGAGGATGAAGTAAGTGGGGAAGAAGAGCGTAACACAGAGTATCAAAACCTTTTGGCAGCATTCCATAAAAAGAATTATCCCAACACAAGGAGATTTAATTCTAAAGAGCGTTCGCAGAAGCCACAGCAGGTAGTGGAGAGTGATCCATCTGAGCAGGATAAAGAGCAATTAACTCTAAAGGCAGGGACAGCCAAGCCTAGGTTTTATAAAAGGTTGTTGAATGCTCTTTTCTCGAGAAACAGAAAGACTGGTGATGCTAAGTTACCGGAAAGAAGAGAACAAGAAGAGTCCCCTTCAGCAGAGCCTGTTCTAGAAGAACTTGGAAAAGAGAAGGGGTTGAGTTCTCCTGCAGATAAAGCAGAAGGGTTATCGGATGTTGACGGTGCAAATCAACTCTCAGTTGATGACCGAAAAGATCTGCTCCCTGAAGTTATTTCAATGGAGAAAATTAAATATCAGTATAAATATCCAAGCTTGTTAAACCGTGCTTGGTATCTTGGATTAGGGCTCATCAGTTATGCAATTGATTACAGCAAACGTGCAGTCCAGTCCTTATATGTGGATGGAAAAAGGGTTGCCAGTCAAAAATATTATCCACTTGATAATTCAAGACGCCGATTCGTTAGTGATGCAATCCCTGTTGATAGTGGCGGGCAAAAGTACTTTGTGTTTATTGAGAAGAGTATTGATCATGAGGTAATGGGGTATCAGCACTTTAAAGCTGATGGGACAGTAATGAAATCAATGGGAGTCAATGTTTACTTTGTTCCAGAACGTAGAGGTAGAAAGCCTTATATTCACAGGAACAATGATCTGCTTTTGGGAATGGAAATCAACTTTGATGAGTTTTGGCGTGCTATAGAAAATAATCCTGATGGGCTGGTTAAGTTTTCTGTTAGGGATATGCAATCCAATAGCTCAGGTGAGAGTGCGTCCGAGTTTGTTCCTATGCCATTCTCTACGCCCGAAAAATCCGAAATTGAAAGAGTTGTCCAGGGTCACAGAAGCCTGAAAGTTCAATCCTCATCGGATGATCAGGGGGTTCTGGTTAAGAAGGTTTACCTCCTGAGACCAGATCCTATTACCAGTGATACACAGCATAACGGATTGTATTTTGTCCTGAATGAAGTTGACTTGGTTGAAAAGGTTGTCAAACCCACGTTAGGCCTTGAGCCGGGCGAAGTTTTAGGAAAACTGCAAGAAGAAAATGGTTTGATGTGGAATACCACGGCCTTTAAGTGGCTGTCAGTTCAGGGTGGGAAGGCGAAAGCGGACAGCTCATCAAAAGATGCTCGTATGGATGTGAAAGCCTGGCTTTAAGGAAGAGGTCGTGATGTGTCAGCAGCTCATCTGGAGCTGCTGACACATAAGGAAGTTGTCCCTAAGAGCCTGAGTAATTAGTCGGTTTGTTGACGTTAGTCTGGTTGATTAAGCTGGTAGTTATTGGAAAAAACAAGAAAATGTAAGCCACCAATAAGAATGTCATTTCAGCCGATAGCTGTGGGTACGAAACTACAGTAATCCCCCGGTTACCTTATGGAATCAAATGGCAGTATTCAAAGGGGAAGTTCTTCCTCGATTGATGCCCTGGATCTGCAGGTTAGTCCTAAACAGCTGGACGAAGCCCGGTTCAGTGCAAAATTCTCTAACAGTTCAAGGACTGTTTCCAAGGCTGAACCCGATGTTAGCCTGAAAACCGAACAGAAAAGTGCTGAGGTCGACTCTGAGGCGCAGACAGACAGTATTTCCAAGCGTGATGTCAGGGATGTTTCCGATAATAAACCCGGCAGGTTGCGTCAGGCTGCCGGCTATATAGCTGGGGGAGTCAAGAAAGGCGCTTCGGCAGCTTATGACTATGGTGCCGGTAAACTCAAATCTGGAAAAGAACTCGCTTCTTCTGCATGGAAAGGAGGAAAGGAGTTTGCCCACCACCCAGTCGATACCACACTCGCAGCCATGCATGGTCTCCATAAATCTGGTCAGGCAAAATTGGCCTCAACCAAGCAGAGTGCTGCCGCCCTTAAGGAAGCTGTTGCAGAGGGGGGGCGGGCCTTTAAGGCTGATCCAAAACAAGCTACAAAGAATGCTGTCAAGAGCGCGGTTGTTGGAGTAGGAAAAAGCCTGAAGAAGCGGGCAGTATCCCTCCGCACAAAAGTTGCAAAACTGATACCTGCTCGTGTTAAAAACCATGCAGCCCCCAAAATTAAATCTTTATTCAGCCGGAGTGTCCGGGAAACTCCGCCTCAGCTTTCGGCTTCGGTAAAGGCAGCTCAAACGGAAGCTACCCAGAAAACAGAGAAGTTTACCCAGTTGAAGACTGATGGAGCTGATACTCTCCACCAGGCTCAGACTTCTGGAGAAAACTTTGAACTGCTCGGCAAGTTACTTGATGACCCAGGTGTGTTCTATGATTCTGCGGTTGATGCAGAGCTAACCTTTCCAGGTGGGCAAACAGTCATTATCAAAGGAGAAGGCCTGGAACGGGACCAGCGCATTGACCGTGCCATGAGCCTGGCTGACAAGCAAAAGTCCCAAATTCGTGAAGGTATTTCAGATAGCCGCCAGTTTGTTGATGAGGTCAAAGCAGGTAACAAAGATCTGAAAAAGGATCTGAAGAATGAGTTATCTGCTCTTCGGGAGGAAGCGGCTTCAACAGAACAGTCGGACTACAAGGGTCAGATAGGAGCTTTACGTAAAGAGCGGGAAACGCTCAAAGAGCAAGGTGAGAAATTGTCATCACAACTGAAATCTGAGCTCAGTGAGCTTAAAAAAGAGCTGAAAAGTCAGAGAAATAAACTCAAGGGTGAAATCAAGAGTGCTTCCTCAGAGCGAAAACAGCTGAAAAAAGAACTGGAAAAAGAGATTCAGAAAGGAAAGGAAGTCCGGGCAAGTATTCGCCAGGAAATGGATGCAGCCCATAAAACCATTGATAGGTGTCAAGGTCAGCTTGACAGTTCAAAATCGAAGGTCGATCCAGAATTACTCTCAACCAAAAGAGAATCCGAGAGAGATAAAAATCTAAGGCTGGGTCGTTTGATGACTCATAAACAACAAAAAGCAGGTCAGGCTGTTGAAGACTTGCAGCGAAGAATTAAAGATCTTGGAGCCAAAATAACAACTGGAAAAGAATCATTGGAGAAGCTTGATATTGATTCTTTGAAAACCGAGAAGGTTGTCGACCTGGAAAAACAGTTGGCTAATACAAAGAAAGAGATTAAGGCTAATGCCAGAGAAATTGATTTAAGAAAGCGGCAGCATAGTGCTGATAAGGACGCATTAAAAAAGATTAAATAAATTTCTTATTATAGAGATTGGGTTGTTTCTAAATGTGAAGTGCAATTGCAGTCGGTTTTAGCCGTTCTGCAATTGCTGCAGCGAACTTGGTTACTCAGTATCAATGACCTTTCAGTGCATAAATACCAGGTGCATTTCGCCAGTAACCCTGATAATCCATGCCATAGCCGAAAATATAACGATCTTCACATTCAAGTCCGGTAAAGTCGCTCTTCTGGCCTGGCTTTGCTTTACGGTCGTGCAGCTTATCAACCATGACAGCAGTCATAACTTCTTTAGCACCGGCTTCTCGACAGTAATCAACAATAGCTGCGAGCGTATGACCTTCGTCGAGAATATCATCGGTAATCAGAATGGTACGATCTTTTAATTCATGAGCAGGTGGGACTTTCCATTCTAGATCTCCACCGCTGGTAGTGTTGCGGTACCGGGTGGCATGAACATAGGATGATTCAAGCGGAAAGTGCAGATGTGTCAGCAGTTTCCCACAGAATACCAGGCCGCCGTTCATTACAGCAAAAACCAGTGGGTTCTTATCAGCCAGGACTTCGGTGATTTCGCTGGCCATTCTGCGGATAGCACCATCTACCTCTTCACGGGTGTACAGACAATCAGCTTCTTCGAAGACCTGTTGGATGTGGTCCAGATCGATGGACATGGGGGGAGGCCTCTCCTCAACCATTTAATGTGACATTGATTCAGTCTTGGATGCCAACATAGGGGCGAACAGCATCTCTGGATCAATATTAAAAACGGAACATACATGTCTCTGGCCTGCATTGCCAGTGTTAGCTGGCGAGTTGGCTGAAAATCATCCGACAAGCTCTTGATTTCGGCAAAGGGCAGAAGGGTGGCGTGATTATGCCTGCACCGTTACGTTAACTCCTTAGGGGATTTCTTTCGATTCGCATTGGATGATGGTGATCAAGACACATACAATACCGGATTAGCTGCCACATACGGTATGCGGTAGTTAAAAACAGAGGCCCTCAATGAGCGTTCGCGAAATTACTCACCCCCTGATTCAGCACAAGCTGGGTCTGATGCGTCAAAAAGAAATCAGCACCAAAGGTTTTCGCACTTTGGCAAGTGAAGTCGGAACACTTCTGACTTATGAAGCGACCAAGGATCTTGAGCTTGAAGATCATGTCATCGAAGGCTGGAACAGTGAAGTTACTGTTCAACGCTTGAAAGGAAAGAAAATCACAGTTGTCCCAATTCTTCGTGCCGGTCTGGGTATGCTGGACGGTGTTATGGAGCTGATTCCCA
Organism: Parendozoicomonas callyspongiae; assembly: GCF_023502345.1. Taxonomy (GTDB): domain Bacteria; phylum Pseudomonadota; class Gammaproteobacteria; order Pseudomonadales; family Endozoicomonadaceae; genus Sansalvadorimonas; species Sansalvadorimonas callyspongiae. The sequence goes on along the minus strand of NZ_JAMFLX010000003.1, from coordinate 117,510 downwards.
GCGCACGTATCAGTGTAGTTGGTTTGTACCGGGATGAGGAAACTCTGGAACCCGTTCCCTATTTTGAAAAGCTGTGCAAGCAGATTGATGAGCGTATGGCTCTGGTGGTTGACCCCATGCTGGCAACCGGCGGCACCATGATCGCCACCATCGACATGCTGAAAAAGGCAGGCTGCAAGCACATTCGTGTACTGGTTCTGGTTGCAGCCCCCGAAGGTATTGCAAAGGTTCAGGAGCAACATCCGGAAGTAGAAATCTTTACTGCTTCTGTTGATGATTGCCTGAATGATCAGGGGTATATCCTGCCAGGTCTGGGTGATGCCGGTGATAAGATTTTCGGCACCAAGTAACCTGAAATAATACAGTAAAAATAACTATCGCTCGCCAGCCCGGACAGCTTTGCTGCCCGGGCTTTTTTGTCTCTTTGCCTATCTCTCAGCGTTAGCCCCAACGGACTGCTAGACTGCCTCCCTCCAGATCCCAGGCTGGGACATTCGCTCAATGTGATCCGAAGAATGAATAACAGTATGGATTCAGAGAATCACTTTAAAATCGCCCTTGTCGGCGGGCAGATGCTGTTTGTAGCTTTTGGAGCACTGGTTCTTGTGCCACTGCTGACCGGTTTCGACCCTAATGTCGCTTTGTTTACGGCGGGAGTTGGAACACTGGTGTTCCAGTTTTGTACCCAGCGACGTGTGCCCCTGTTTCTGGGGTCCTCCTTTGCGTTTATTGCCCCAATTATTTACAGCGTTGAAACCTGGGGCATGCCAGCCACATTGGGCGGAATCATGGCGGGGGGAGGGTTTTATCTATTTCTCAGCCTGATGGTCAGGCTTTATGGGAGGGGGTTTCTTTACCGTCTGTTTCCTCCTGTTGTTGTTGGTCCGGTCATCATGGTTATCGGGTTGGGGCTTTCCACTGTGGCAGTGAATATGGCCATGGGAAAGACTGGTGATGGCTCATCCCAGATCTTTGAGCAGGAAATTGCAACGTTGGTGGCGGGTGCTGCGCTGTTAACCACACTGGCAGCAGCCACCATGGGAAGAGGGCTGATCAGACTGGTGCCAATTCTGGCAGGAGTCTGTGGAGGAATGCTGGCTGCCTGGTTTACAGGAATCTGCGATTTCAGCAAAGTGACTGAGATCGGGTGGTTGACCGTTCCTCCCTTTGTGTTTCCAGAATGGAATATGAACGCTGTTCTGTTCATGTTACCCGTTGCTGTTGCTCCAGCCATTGAGCATTTGGGAGATATTCTGGCCATCAGCTCTGTGGCTGGTGAAGACTATATGGAAAGCCCTGGGCTTCATCGCACCCTGCTAGGTGACGGATTGGCTACATCTCTGGCCGCAGCTGTAGGGGGGCCACCAAATACAACGTACTCAGAGGTGACGGGGGCTGTCATGCTGACCAAGGTTATAAATCCCGCCACCATGACCTGGGCAGCCATAGTTGCAATAACACTGGCTTTTGTTGGCAGGCTGGGAGCGGTTTTAAACTCAATACCATCACCGGTAACGGGGGGGATTCTTGTTCTTCTGTTTGGTTCTATTTCTGTGGTGGGGTTGAATACTTTAATCAAATCCCGGGTTAATCTGTCAGCACCGCGCAACCTCTGTATTGTTTCACTTTCTCTGGTATTTGGCCTGGGTGGCTTGCAGATTGGAACGAGTTTTATGGCCCTTCAGGGGGTTAGTCTCACTGCGCTTACAGCTGTAGCCCTTAATCTTATTTTGCCAGAAGAGTGCCAGCATGATTGAAACAGATGAAATAGAGCTGAAACCCCCGCCATTTCTGGCAGGCTTTTCAGTGATTTATGCTACCGGAAAAGAATATTTCGGCAAGTAGGTTGTTCTGGTCAGACCATCCAGCCAGTTGAAATCTTTTGGCAACAGTGACTTGTCCAGAATAAAGTCATTGTAGAAACCAAGAACTCCACCACCTATGGCTCCTATTCCCAGAACCGGAATGGCAACCATTCCAACAATAGGGGCAGATATTCCCAGCGTCATACCAGCGCCGAGGAATGTACTGGCCAGCATAGTACCCATGACGGTATGCAGAGCAATACTGCAACTTAGCCGGACAAATAAAATCGGGTTATCAACATAGTCGCACAAACGATCCTTGATTTTATCGAACAAGTTTGTGGGTTTGCTTAAGCCGATTTTATGGGGATGGTTCACATAGTTCTCGGGAACGTTGTTGTGACTGACACTTGCCTTGCGATAATTCCAGCCTTTGCCATTTTGCGTAAGCAGATAATTTTGATGTTTCTTACTAAGAGGCTTACCGGCGGTCAATCTTGCAGATGGGTAATCCTCATCTTCATCATCGTCACTATCAACATCCAAAGGCTGTGAGGGAAAGTAGCCTGAGTCAAGGTATCCAAGCTCTTCGTCATCTCTTCTCGGGCAATCATCATCGTACATATCTTCGATGCCGCTGTCATAGTCATCATCATAGGCTGTCATACGTCGCTGATGTAACTGAATAAGATCATTATGTTCGTCACTTTCCGGAACATGTCTGGTGCTGCGGCCGACCTTTTGTTCAAAATCATGACCCATCTGCCCATGATGCATATTGGCGCTGTGAGACTGAAAAGAAGAGTTGTGAGTATGTTTTAGCATCTTTTACTCCTTCCTCTGGTTAGTGCATGACCTGACGCATGGCTTCCGCTCGTCCGGACGTTACTTCGATAAATTGATCCAGCCCACTGATATCCAGCAGATCAACCAGGTTCTTGCTGGCATGGCAGAGAACGATCTTTCCACCGCCTGCCGATGTTGCCCGAACCAGATCAGACAGAACTGCCAGACCATCACTGTTCATTGAACTCAGAGCACGGCAATCCAGAACGATACGGGCATGTCCTTCGCTGAGAAGCATGTTGAAGGTGTTCTGGAGAAAGCCAGCATTACTCGCTCTGACGCACCCTTCCAGGATGACAACAGCCAGTTCGTGGTATTCCTCAAGTACAAGCTCTAAAGCCATGGTACACCTCCTTCCATATACACTCCCGGCAAGGGAGTTTTCTCATGGGCACAAGGTATCGATTTGGTTCCCGTGAGTCTGTTAGACCATGGTGGCTAAGACGGAAGTTGTAGAACCCCGATTTCAAACTGTATACCGCTAGCGTTCTCTATAATGCAGCTGGAGGAAATTGATGATGTTTATCGAAGAAAATGACCAGAAATAATCTGTTTATGAAAAAGGGGAGCCTGAGGGCTCCCCTTTAGGTTTGACAGCAGTCTATCGATTAGCTCAGGTTCATGATGTTGCCATCATCATCCAGATCAATCTTCATGTAACCAGGCTTGGAGCCCAGACCTGGCATGGTCATGATGGTTCCGCACAGGGCGTATACAAAGCCAGCACCGGCAGACAGACGAACTTCACGTACAGGTACGTCAAAGTCAGTTGGCTCGCCTTTCAGGGCTGGGTCGTGAGATACAGACAGCTGAGTCTTGGCCATGCACACAGGCAGGTTACCGTAGCCCTTGGCTTCCAGATCTGCGATCTGCTTCTGAGCCAGTTCGCTGATAACAACCTTATTGCCGCCGTAGCCTTTGGTAGCCAGTTCGTTCAGTTTGGTGGAAATATCATCTTCAACGTTGTACAGGTAGTTGAAGTAAGCCTTCTTCTCGTTGCAGACGCGGTCAATTTCCTTGGCCACGTTCATGCAGCCTTCGCCACCATGGATGAAGCCTTCAGAGATAGCTACACCTTCAGCACCCAGTTCCTTGGCTTTGGCCATCAGCCAATCCAGTTCTTCCTGGGTATCCTGTGGGAAGCGGTTGATAGTAACAACAGCTGGTACACCGTACTTCTTAACGTTGTTAATGTGGAAGTGCAGGTTAGCCACGCCCTTCTCCAGAGCAGGCAGGTTAGGATCAATCATGCCTGGGTCAAGATCGCGACCAGCGACAACCTGGAAATCACCGGAGTGGGACTTCAGACCACGCAGGGAGCAGACAATAGCAACAACGTCAGGAGACTTACCGCCGGCACGAACCTTGATGTTGCAGTACTTCTCATAACCCATGTCGGAACCAAAGCCAGCTTCAGTTACCACGTAATCACCGAGTTTCAGAGCGATTTTGTCAGCAACGATGGAGGAGTTACCGTGCGCAATATTCGCGAAAGGACCCGCGTGAACGAAGCTGGCACCACCTTCCAGGTTCTGCATCAGAGTCGGCTTGAGAGCTTCCTTCATGATAACAGCCATGGAACCGGCAACCTGCAGGTCTTCTGCAGTGACTGGCTCGCCATCGTGGTTGTAGGCCATGATGACCTTACCAAAGCGCTCGCGCATATCTTTCAGGCTGGTTGCCAGGGCCAGGATAGCCATCAGCTCGGAGCCAACGGTAATATCAAAGCCTTCGGTACGAGGCACACCGTTCATGTTCTTGGGGGTGCCTGGAGTCTGCTCACCCACAGTGATGTGGCGCAGAGCACGGTCGTTATGGTCAACCACACGACGCCATGTGATGCGCTTGGGGTCGATACGCAGAGCTTTCAGGCCGGTGCGCTTTTCAAATGCTTCATAGCCTTCACGCTCTTCATGGAAAATACGGGTATCAAGTGCTGCGGAACCCAGGTTATGAGCACTGGAGATTGCGTGGATGTCACCGGTCAGGTGCAGATTAAAGTCTTCCATGGGAACAACCTGAGCGTAACCGCCGCCAGCTGCACCACCTTTGATACCGAATACCGGACCCATGCTGGGCTGGCGAATACAGCTGATTGCATTCTTGCCAATGGTGTTCAGACCCATGGTGATTGCGATGGTGTTTACAGTTTTGCCTTCACCGAAAGGTGTAGGTGTGGTTGCGGTAACCAGAACCATGCGGCCATCAGGACGATCTTTCAGATCTTCAATGGAGTCCAGGCTCACCTTGGCCTTGTAGTGGCCATAGGGTTCGCAATGCTCCTGCTTCAGACCGAGATTGTTTGCCAGCTCGGTGATATGCATCAGATCCGCATCTCTGGAGATTTCAATATCCGACTTCACTACGTAGTACCCCTGCAAATGATATTGGTTCGCACTTAATTAGAAGTGGCAGGATGCCTTACTTGCAAGTGTCAGAGTTTGACTTAAATCAATTTTTTAGAAAGGTTGGTTGTAAAAAATAGCTGAAAGTTTACGACTTGGCTGATTATCCGATGCTCTGCAGAGCCTGCTATTACAGGAAATTCATTATTCAGCGGGAATTGCTGCGTAGCGTCGTTGTTGGCGATAACAATTTCGATCTTGTCAGCGTTAGGGCCAGAGAACCATGCATCAACCTTGTCCTTGGCCATGGCGGTATCCAGATGCAACTTATCGGTCTTCAGTTTGAAGTCGTCGTTTAGAGTGCTGATAACGTAGCTGGTACGGGCTTCGGTATCTGGGTGGCCTGGTCCACCTTTCAGCAGCACGGTCTGAATAACGCCGTCGCCATTCAGATCCCACCGAGGGTTGGCATTCCACTGCTTGGCGATCAGCTGGCACCTACATAGTAAGCCTTGTCATAGCTGGCCAGATCTTTAGCGGGAGGTTCCTTGTCGTAGAACACAACAGGAGCATCATCATAACGGGCTTTATCAATGATGACGGCAGCGCCGGTTGGGTCAACGAGGTTGATAGCCAGAGCTTTATGCTTAATTGGATAATATTTAACCTATAGATAAGTTGTATTCGTAACGGCCTGGCCCAATTAGATACTTGTCGTGTACCGATTTACTCCAGGAATCATCGCCACCAATTCCCATATGAAAACCATCCAGCCATAGATACAGGTGGCCTTCACTCTGCAGATCACATGTATGCCGTGCCTTTTCCAGGCTCTTCTGGCTCCAGGGGCTTAATGTGAAAATAAAAGGAGAATGACTGGTGATACTTAAATCTTTCTGATCTGGTCTGTGAAGCTTCAACCAGCGAACATCACATCGTGCCCCGTTCTCCTGAGGAACAATATAAGGCGTAGTCATATTACTCAGGGGGAGGTGGTAATGATCAATCAAGGCAGCCGTTTTTCGATCAGGGTAGTTTTCCCAAGGCCCGCGACCGAGCCATTCAGCAGAATCACAGCCATCCTTCAGAACAATTTGAAGACCGATCCGGGGCAGTGAGGGCATATCCTGCCGAATCTCGACAATAACCCGGATATCACACCGGCCGCTGTCATGAATACGGTAATGGTGGTGAGCAATAATCCGGCCGTTGCCATAGCTTCGTTCTGTTTCGACCTCAATGATTCCATCAGGCCGTTCCCAGAATTCGAAATAGGTTTTCTCTGCCTGTAATTTATTAAGGCCGGTGTCTAGCCAGTCGCGGCCGTAAACATCACAATCCTGTACAGCGAAAGGAACCATATCGTTATCAGTTGGTGCACGGTAAAAATTATCAGTGACGGGTGCTGCCAGCTGTGGTCTGTCATTAATAATGACCTGCTGAAGTACGGCGGCCTCTCTGTCAAAGATAAAGTTGCTGTTGGCACACAGAATTTCCAGCCCTGCACCAGAGGAGCAGAAGTTAACGCAGTGCTTTGTTCCTGGTTTCTTGCTTTTAAGCGGCACAGGCCAGTTAAGTTTGAATTGAGCATGAGCCGTTTTGTGTCCTGCCTCAGCCCACGGCGTATCATGTTTTAAAATCGTTTCGCAATGAAGCCGATAATCAGTGTCTGCAGTCAGATCGGGCCATTTAATAGTGACGGGTAGAGTACGGCTTTCACCAGGCTGTGTGGTGATATCATTAACAACACCTGTCTGGATCACCTTGCCATCGGCTTTCACTGTCCAGTAAAGGCGCTGGTTGGAGAGATCATCGAAGTTATGTCCATTCTTTATGGACAGTTCATGCCCCTGATACTGGAAGCGGATGAACTGATGAACATACTTGGCTTCCAGAATTGCAGGCTTCAGGCTGCGATCAGGGAGAAGCAGACCGTTAATGCAGAACTGGCGGTCATTGGGCTGATCACCAAAATCACCGCCATAGGCCCAGTACGGCTCGCCTGAATCTGATACTTTGGTGATTCCCTGGTCAACCCAGTCCCAGATAAACCCACCCTGCAAGCGGAGGTAATTGTGAAATGCATCCCAGTACTCTGCATAACCACCCAGGCTATTGCCCATTACATGGCTGTATTCGCACAGAATTAACGGACGTTGCTCACCGGATAAATTGATATGTTTTTCAATGGCTGGCTTTAGAACACTACCCTGGTTCTGGTCCTGTCCAACCCGTGCATACATTGGGCAGATGATGTCGGTAATATCTGTATCTGATCCTCCGGCTTCATATTGTACCGGGCGGGTGGGGTCACTGTTCTTGATCCAGTGATACGCGGATTGAAGATTACAGCCATAGCCGGATTCATTTCCCAAAGACCAGATAATGATCGAGGCATGATTTCGCGTACGTGGCACCATACGCTGAACACGCTCAAAACAGGCCTGGTGCCAATCCGGGTTATTGGTGAAATAGTTAAATGGTTCAGCGCCATGGGTTTCCAGGTTGGCTTCATCGACAACATAAAGCCCGTACCTGTCACAGAGGCGATACCAGAGCGGATGGTTAGGGTAGTGAGAGTTACGAACAGCATTAAAGTTATGCTGTTTCATCAACCGGATATCCAGCTCCATATCCTCTCGTGAGAGGGTATGGCCATGTTCAGGATGGTGCTCATGGCGGTTAACGCCGCGAATCAGCAGAGGTTGTCCATTGATTTTCAGTAAGCCGTCTGAAATCTCTATATGGCGAAAACCAACCTCGCAGGATTCGATATCGACAGGATTTCCATTTTGATCTTCCAGCCACAATACCAGCCTGTAAAGTTCAGGCTGTTCAGATGACCAGAGGGCGATATCCCTCAGCTCCAGGTCAAAGTGCCAGGTTGGCTGAGTAAATCCTCTTTCGTCCTGCTGAGAAGCGGGTTTAAGCTGCTGGTGCTCAAAAACAGTCTGCCCTTCAGGATCAACCAGAGTACAGAACAGTTTCTGGTCACTGTTATGCTGGTTGAGTGATGCTGTTAAGGAAAGACGACCATTTCTGTATGAGTGAACAGGTATGGCTTCAACCTGATAGTCAGAGATATGGATCGGAGCTTTCCTGAGGATATATACATCCCGGAAAATACCAGACAGCCACCACATATCCTGGTCTTCCAGATAGCTGCCATCACTCCAGCGCATCACTATAACAGACAGGGTATTTGTGCCCGGCCGTATGGTTGTGGATAAGTCAAATTCAGCTGGAAGGCGGCTATCCTGGGAATAACCAAGGTGTTTTCCATTCAGCCAGCAGTGAAAAGCGGAGTTCACACCTTCAAAGACGATTCTCTGGTGGTGATCCAGCCACTCTTCATCGGCTTCAAATTCAAACCGGTAACAACCAGTTGGATTCTTCTCTGGAACAAAAGGTGGTTGAAAATCAAAAGGATATTGGACGTTGGTATAGATTGGACGATCACGGCCGTGCATTTGCCAGTTTGATGGCACCGGAATTTGCGCCCAGTTCCTGCTGGTAAAGCCTGGCTCGATAAACTCCCGGGGAACCTCTTCTGGCATGGAGTACAGACAAAAATCCCACAATCCATTCAGGTAAAATCGGCCGGAACTGTCTTCCGGTTCTGTGGATAAAGCTGTCGACAGATCCTGCCATGCAGCCAAAGGAGCATGGGCTGGTAAACGGTTGATGCCAGTGACATTCTGATTCTGCCAGTCTTTACGGGCGATGATTGTCTGAAAATCCATAAGTATCAGGGCTCGCAGGAGAATGTCAGTATTGTGTGATGATGATATGTGTCACCAGGCTTTAACTCTGTCGAGGGAAAGTGCGGATGATTTGATGCATCCGGCCAGATCTGTGTCTCCAGACAGAAGCCGGCTCTGGCCTGATAATGTTCATCGCCTGCAGCGGGAGTTCCTTCGAGATAATTGCCGGAATAAAACTGTACACCTGGCTGATCGGTTGCCACCGTCATAACCCGTCCGGATTCCGGCTCGTGTACTTTGGCAAATTCTCTGGGCTCCTCACTATCTGCTGAAAGGCAGAAGTTATGGTCATAGCCTTTGCCAATCTCTAACTGTGGATGGTCCTCACTGATATTCTGTCCGATTGGTTTGGCGATTCGGAAATCAAAAGGTGTTCCGGCAACGTCTGCAAGTTCACCTGTGGGAATGGCAGTTGGGTCTGTTGGCAGGTAATGCTCAGCATCCAGTTGCAGGATATGCCCCAGACAATCACCTTTACCTGCCAGGTTGAAGTAACTGTGCTGAGTCAGATTAACCAGCGTGGTTTTATCTGTGGTTGCCTTGTAAACAGCATGCAGCTGGTTCTCTTCTGTCAGAGTGTAAATCACCGCGACATTAAGATTACCGGGATAATTCTCTTCACCGTCAATGGAGAGATAACTCATGGTCACAGAGGCAGAGTTTTCATTCCTGGTGATGGACTGCTGCCAGACTTTGCGGTTAAAGCCACAGTTTCCACCATGAAGATGATTGGGGCCATTATTGCAGGCAAAGTGATATTCCTTGCCTGCAATAACAGTCATCCCTTTGGCTGTGCGATTGGCCGTTCGTCCGGCGACTGTCCCCAGATAGGCTCCCTGTCGTTCATAATTTGCGACCGAATCGCAGGACAGAACGATATTCTCCAGGTTGCCATAACGATCCGGAGTCCGAATTGCCTGGATAGTGGCTCCGTAGTTGATCAGTGCCACTTCCACACCGAGGGAATTGCACATAACTGTGCGAAGGATATCTTCCCCCGCACGGGTTTTGCCAAACAGCTCTTCTTTGACGGTGACCATGAGACTCTCCTTGTGAAGCTCTCCCTGTTAAGAAAGAACTGTTGCGCCGGAAGTCGCTTTGCAGATATGAATATCAGCCTTTAAACCGCTGCGCTTTTCATACTCTTTCTCAACCGCCTTGCGGATAGCCGGTACATCCTGTTCAGGCACCAGAGCAACAATACAGCCACCGAAACCACCGCCAGTCATACGTACACCGCCTTCAGTGGTGATGGCCGAATCAACAATTTCGACCAGTGCATCAATAGCCGGGTGAGTAATCTCGAAGTCATCACGCATGGAAATATGGGACTGCGCCATCAGCTCTCCCATCTGTGCAAGATCGCTGGCACTCAGGGCTTCGCTGGCGGCCATGGTGCGGATATTTTCAGTGATGACATGACGGGCACGACGATATGTCGTGCTGTCCATATTGTCCTTATGCTCTTCAAGCAGAGACATATCCGCATCACGAAGAGCCTGAACGCCCATAATTGCAGCTGCCGATTCACACTGCTTGCGACGGGTGTTGTATTCGCTGTCAACCAGGCCACGCTGAACGTTGGAGTTGATAATCACAACGGCAACACCGGCAGGCATGGAGATGAGCATGGTATCGAGACTGCGGCAGTCGAGCAGCATGGCATGGTTCTCTTTACCGCAGGCAGAGATCATCTGATCCATAATGCCGGTATTACTGCCAACAAAGTCATTCTCGGATGACTGACCAGCCAGCGCCAGATCAGCAGGAGAAATTTCAATGCCACTCAGGTGACTGAGTGCCAGGCCGGATACAACTTCCAGCGCAGCTGATGAACTTAAACCGGCACCCTGTGGCACGTTACCGGAGACAACCAGATTTGCACCTTTCAGCTGGTGGCCCTTCTGCATCAAAGCCTGTGCCGTTCCGCGAATGTAGTTACACCAGAAATTGCCCTCTTCAGCCTTGGCAACTGGCAGTGTCAGTTCGAACTGGCTGCGGGCGTTCTCATAGTCGCAGGCTACAACCACGACTTTGTTATCGTCCCGGGGGCTGGCAGCAATCACAGTTCCATAATTAATGGCACAGGGCAGGACAAAACCATCGTTATAGTCTGTGTGCTCACCGATCAGATTGACTCGACCAGGGGCCCAGTAAAACTGCTTGGGTGCAGAACCAAACTGCTCTTGAAATGTTTGGGAGGTCAGTACTTGCAGGTCAGTTTTCATTTGTCAGTACCTTCCTGGTCGTTGTTATTGCTCAGAGTTGTTCAGATAATGTTCCAGAGGCAGATTGCGCAGGCGTTCTGCAGCCTGTTCCGGAGTCAGGTCGCGCTGACTTTCTGCCAGCATTTCAAAGCCCACCATAAACTTGCGCACAGTCGCAGAACGCAGCAGAGGCGGATAAAAATGGGCGTGCAGCTGCCAGTGATCGGTGTTCTCCTGCAGGCGTGGAGCACCATGCCAGCCCATGGAATAGGGGAAAGAGGTGTTAAACAGGTTGTCGTAACGGGTGGTCAGCTGTTTCAGGATGACCGCCAGTTCATTACGCTGTTCATCGTTCAGGTCCGGTAGGTGTTTCACTGCAAACTTTGGCAGAAGCAGGGTTTCAAAGGGCCATGCCGCCCACCAGGGAACAACCGCAATCCAGTTCTCGGTTTCGGCAACTGTACGTTCACCGTCGGCTGATTCCTGCAGGGCGTAATCGAGCAGAAGGTTGGAACCTTTGTTTTCCTGCCACTGCTTCAGGCTTTGATCAACTTTGCGGGCTTCATTGGGAAGGAAACTGGTTGCCCAGATCTGACCGTGAGGGTGAGGGTTGGAACAGCCCATGGCTGCGCCCTTGTTTTCAAAAACCTGCACCCAGTTGTAATCCCTGCCCAGATCATTGATCTGTTCTGCCCAGGTATCGACAACCAGCTGAATATTTTCTACAGAAAGCTGTGGCAGGGTTTTGCTGTGATCCGGAGAAAAACAGATAACACGGGATGTTCCGCGGGCAGAATCTGATTTGAATAGCTCTCCCCTCTCTTTTTCACAAAAGCCTTCTGCATCAGGAGTGTCACTCAGCAATGCAGGAAAATCGTTGGGGAAAACGTAGGGCTTTTGATAGTCGGGATTCTTTTCCCCGCCAATACGCTCATTGCGTGGGCAGAGATAGCACTTTGGATCATGTGCAGGGCGATTATCAGGAGCGGTTTTTTCCTGCTGCCCCTGCCACGGACGCTTGGCTCTGTGGGGAGAAACCAGAACCCAGTCACCCGTCAGCGGGTTAAAACGACGGTGAGGATGATCCTTGGGGTCAAAAGACATGTTATCCACTTTCTAGGTTTCTCCGGGTCAAAGTTTGTCCGCAGGGTGAATGGTAAAGGCGGTTTTATAATTCGTTCGTTGATTTGTATCATGCTTTGAAAGCGTTTTCAGAAAGCGTTTTCAAAAAAGTGAAATTCTGCCATGTAAGTTGGTAGAATCCTGACTGAAATGATTTACTGAAGCTTCTCTCAACATTCAAAATGATCGAGAGAAGAGTTCTCTAGAGCTGAAAGGCAGGATGAGTAGCTGGATAAGTAGCAGGATAAATAGTGGCCACCATTAAAGACGTCGCCGAACGTGCAAATGTTTCTATCTCAACCGTTTCCAGAGTCGTCAACGGTACTGCAACCGTTGCTGCGGCCAAGCGGGACAAAGTGCTGCAGGTTATGGCTGAGCTGAAATATCAGCCCAACAGCGCAGCACGTGCTCTGGCAGGTAATAAAACCGGGATGCTGGGTATTGTTGCCAATGATCTGGCTGACCCCTTTTTCGCGACCTTGTTAAAGGGTGTTGAAACTGAGGCCCGCCAAGCTGGAATGCAGGTACTGGCTGCCTGTGGTCATCATGATGCCGAGCAGGAAGAAGCGGCTATCCGCTCTCTGCTTTCCCGCCGTTGTGATGCCTTGATTGTGCACTCCAAAGATATTCCTGATCAGCAGCTCCTGGATTTACTGAGCGAGTGTCCGGTCGCTGTCGTCGTGAACAGGGAAATTCCAGAGATAGCAGACCGCTGTATATGGTTTGATAATCTGGCAGCCGGGTATATGGCAACGAAGCACCTGCTGGCTCAGGGGCACCAGAACATCGCATGGCTGGGGCGAAACCAGAATATTACCGATAATGTCGATAGATACATCGGTTTCTGCAACGCTTTGGGGCAGGCTGGCATTGATCATAACAAGGCTTACAAAGCGTTTGGTGAAGCAACGGTTGAAGGTGGGTATCAACTGGCCTATGAGCTGATTCGATCTAAATCTGAAGTGACAGCGATCATGGCTTATAACGATGCCATGGCAGCAGGTTGTTTGCGGGCATTGCATGAATTAAATTACAAGCTACCGGATGATTGCTCTGTTATGGGCATTGATGATGTGATTCTTGGTCTTGTTGTTTACCCTCAGCTGACAACTGTGAATTACCCCGTTGAAGATATTGGCCGCACAGCTGTTAAAAAAGCTCTGGCATTGCTGGCGGATCAACAGCTTGAAATGACCAACCACTTTTCTCCCAAAGTCGTTATTCGGGGTTCTGTGGCATCTTTGAGAAAATCAGTTTTGAGAAAGTCAGGCTCATAACCCACAGTGAAGAGCTACAATTTCCAGTACTTCAATCTCGTCAGGCCTTACCGCAATGTTTGAGCACAATGAGCTGATTTTGGAGATGGTCGAGCTAGGACAGGAGGTGAATCCTGCCTGTCCATTTGTCAGCTGTATAACTGATGAGTGGGGCCAGCTTCTGGTTACGGCGGTATCTTCAAAACATATCAGCCCTTTATACACATCCGAGCAGCTGGCCCTTCATCTTCTGGCAAGGAACTACAGCTGCAAACCCAACCAGCCTCTTACTTTGTACAGTACCGCTGAAATCACTCCGGCCGGAGTTGAGGCGCTGATTCATATGAACCTTTATGCAGGGATTCAGATTACACGGCATGTCTATGGTGCCAGCAGGGAAGATGTTTCCAGGTTATGGTCACCCTGTTCATCAATCACCTGCACTGATATGTATGAAGCCTTCAGGGGAGAAAGGCCGGTTATAGAGTTTATTGGTGGCGTTGAAAAAGATGCCTGCGATGCCATGTTTGAGGAGGCTGGTATTTTGTTCCGGGATGGAACAGGTCCGGTGTTGAGCAGTGACCTTGAAGAGTTCTGCAGCATTGAGGACTGGATGCTGGAAAGCTGTTATGAAGACGTTTGCGAATAAGGAAGTCAGCCCTGTCAAAGATTGAAAGGGCTGACTGACCGCAGAGTTATATTACCACTCTTATCTTTGTTTTAACCGACGGCTGTCAGCCTGAACACGTTTGTAGAACTTCCCCAAAGCCTTGGAGTCAGCTCTTCGGTCGGCCAGAGACTGGGCATTGATTGCCTGCTCTCTTAACAGCTTTGAGTAGCTTTTAAAGCGGCGAGGGTCCAGATCACCACTTTCAATGGCCTGCTGCACTGCACACCCAGGTTCAGCCTGGTGACTGCAGTCCGCAAACCGGCAATTTAAAGCCAGTTCCTCAATATCAGCAAAGGTTTCGGAAACTCCTTCCACACAATCAGCTATCTGTAACTCTCTCATTCCCGGAGTGTCCATCAGCAGACCGCCGGCCTCCAGAGGCTGGAGTGCTCGGGAGCGGGTTGTGTGCTTGCCCTTGCTGTCATCCTCACGGATACCACCGGTTTTCTGGAGTTCATGGCCACTCAGCGTGTTGATCAGTGTTGACTTACCGACCCCGGAAGAGCCGATAAAAGCTGTTGTTTTTCCAGTGTTGCACCAGGTTTTCAGTAAGTCTGATGTTGATGCATCCAGACTGTTAACCAGCTCAACCTGCAGTGTTGGATCAAGGTTGCGAACCTGATCGAGAAAACTATCGGGGTCGCTACAGAGGTCTGCTTTGGTCAGGATAATAACCGGTTCAATCTCTGCCTGATTGATAATGCTGAGATAGCGTTCTATCCGACTGAGATTAAAATCATGGTTCAGGGATGAAACAATAAAAGCTGTATCCAGGTTGGCTCCTATCAGCTGAACCTTACGATCAGTTCCCGGCGCTTTGCGTGATAGCAGACTGCTTCGTTCCAGCAAACGATGGAAGCGCTGGTCTTGATCAAGCAGCAGCCAGTCACCAACCGCAATGTCGGGCATATTGTGATGTCTGTCGAGTCTGGTTTCACCATGCTCTGTTGCCAGAACCAGGATGGAACGATGCTCAGCCATCACACGAGCCGGCTGTGTAAAATCGTATTCTTCCAGCGTCAGCTGCTGCTGAAAAAATGGTTTCCAGCCAAGTTGTGGTAGAGACAGAGCGGAGTTGGAAAAAGTGCTGGTGGCTAAGTTAGTGGTTAAGTTTGTTGTCATGTGTACCCCTGACGCACACAACCGCTTCCATGAGCAGTTTCCATAAGAAATGGCGTCATAAAAAATGCTAGTGCAGGGGCTGTTGCTCGATAATGCATACTTGAAATTATGCTGAGCAATTGAAGGCCCCGGTGAATACCGGGCCGGGAAATCAGAGTGTTCTGATTAGTTTTCGCTGGCCCGGTTATTGTTCTTTACAATCATCTTGTGCTCTCCTTTTTTCACGAATTGATGGGCTAATGATAATGCATGATGTCTGGTGGAGCCAAGGGGTTATTCCTACCTGAATGGCGGCTGTGTTGTTAGTCATCCTTTCAAGTGTGTTCAAAATCCCGTCATCCTGACTTCAATATTCGGGTGACGAGCCAGTTCATTTGCTACATTAAGTCCGTTAGTCATCACGACAAGATTGTGCTTGTCAGTAAGGTAGCGTGCCGGGCGTTCGGTGGTAGTGCCTGAATCCATGATCAGAGATTTACCATCGCAGACCAGGGTCGCGGCTTTACGGGCAAGGGCTTCTTTCTTTTCATTGTTCAGGAAGTTTTTATCCCTGAGCGGGAGTTCCCGTGAGAATATTTCCGGAATAGTTGCTCCGCCACGGGAACGAATTATCAGCCCTTTGTCGTTAAGGTAGTTCATGTCACTGCGAATGGTAACGGTGGATACATGAAACCGGTCGGGGAGATCTTCAACGCGAACATGCCTGTACTGGCGGACTTGGCGGATGATGACTTCGCGTCGCTCTGCTGTTGTTATTGTGTTCGCCATAAGTGCCTCTTAAACATCCAGGGCGGTGGCTCTTTATTGGAGCTAACTTATGAATGTTCTCAATCAGGTTTCAATGATTTTCAATAATTTTCAATAGCTTTCGTAGGCTTTCCTTTGGTTATTTATTGTCCCCGATTTGCCCTGTGGCATTGGCGTTGAGTAATGAAAAATGTTGCCTTATATCCGAACAACAGCCATGAATCAGCAGTTGGGTTTGCCTACCCGGGGCTGAGCAGCGAATGGCGATATTTTTTTGCCTAACAGGGAAACCGGATCATGCAGTCAGTACAACTTAACATCATCAACGAGAATGGCTTTCACGCTCGACCGGGAACCGTGTTTGTCAAAGCGTGCAAGCAATTTTCCAGCAAGGTGACTGTTGAGAAGAATGGGCAGACCGTCAATGCCAAGAGTTTGATGAAGTTGCTGGGGTTGGGAGTTGTATACGGAGATGCCATCACCCTGTGTACTGAGGGAGAAGATGAGCTTCAGGCGCTGGATCAGCTGAAGCATGTTGTTGAAACTCTGGAGGGCTAAGGACATGGCCGCTGCACAAAAACTGGAAGGAATCATTGCTTCACCGGGTATAGCCATTGGAGAAGTGGTCTTCTACCACAATGAATACCCTGAAATACCAGAGGCAGATATTGCTCGGGATCAGATTGATGATGAGATCGGCCATTTTATGGCTGCACGTCAGAATTCAATGGATCAGCTGGAGAAGATTTATAAGGAAACCTGCTCAACTCTTGGAGAGCAGCAGGCTTCAGTCTTTGAAGGTCATATGCTGATCGCCGAGGATGAAGAGCTCGAAGAGGAAGTTCTTGAGCTTATTCGCTCCGGTAAAAATGCCGTAGCCGCTGCGGATCAGGTTATACGCAATAATATTGGTGTGATTGAACAGCTTGAAAATGAATATCTGAGGGAACGCGCCGCCGATCTGCGCGATGTCGGTGTACGAATGGTCTGCAATATCCTTGGTATTCCAATGCCCGGCCTGGGGTGCCTGAAAGAGAACTCAATTATTGTTGCCAATGATCTTTCACCTTCCGATACCGCACAGCTTGATTTCACTAGAGTCAAAGGCTTTGTCACCGCAGTAGGCGGTAAGACATCTCACTCCGCTATTCTTGCGCGAACGCTGGAATTGCCCGCCATTGTAGGGTGTACGGAAATTTCTGCGGCAGTGAAAGATGGTGATACCCTGATCCTCGACGCCCTGAACAATAACCTGATTCCCAACCCCAACGCAGAACAGCTCGAACAGGCTGGTCTTGAGCTGGATAAACTGGAAACCGAGAAGCAGGAACTGCGGCTGCTAAAGGATCTGCCTGCGCAAACATCTGATGGTTGCTTATTCGAGATGGGCGCCAATATCGGTCAGCCTGGTGACATTGAGCTGGCCATGGAAAATGGTGCAGAGGGAATTGGTCTCTTCCGTACTGAGTTCCTGTTTATGGGGCGCAGCAGCATGCCTTCTGAGGAGGTTCAGTTTGAGGCCTACAGGCGTGCCGCTGAAGCAGCAAATGGTATGTCAGTGATAATCCGGACTCTGGATATTGGTGGTGATAAGAATCTTCCTTACCTGGATCTGCCGGCAGAGTTAAACCCTTTCCTGGGTTGGCGTGCCATTCGTATGTGTCTGGATCGTCCTGAAATTCTTCACACCCAACTGCGTGCCATCCTGCGTGCCAGTGCATTTGGCAAAATCAAAATTCTGTTCCCCATGGTAATTTCTCTCGATGAGGTTCAGCGTCTGAAAGCTCATATTGAGCTGGTGACTCTGGCCCTGACTGAGGAAGGTGTTGCCTATGATCAGGATTGTGAAGTTGGCGTAATGGTGGAAACACCTGCTTCGGTTATGATTGCCGATCAGCTGATTAAGGAAGTGGACTTTTTCAGTATTGGAACCAATGACCTGACTCAGTACTTGCTGGCCGTTGATCGTGGTAATGAAAATATTTCAGGTCTTTACGACAGCCTGTCTCCCTCCGTGCTACGTGCGATCAAGATGGTCATTGATGCAGCCCATAATGCTGGAAAGTGGGTTGGCATGTGTGGTGAGCTGGCAGGTGATGAACAGGCGGCGCTGGTTCTTGCTGGCATGGGGCTGGATGAATTCAGCATGCCCGCTTCGTCTATTCCCCGAGTGAAGAAAGCTCTGCGCAAGGCAAATACACCTACTCTTAAGCACCTGGCTGAGAAGTGTCTGGAGCTGAGATCTTCTGATGAAGTAAAGGCATTGGTTGATGCTGTAGCCAGCGTTTAGGCAGTATTTAAAACAAGTGTTCAGGCCAGCTTTCAGGATAGTGGCAGGTTTCCAGAAGGAAAGACTTGCCCTTACTGTAGCACTGGATTATTGCGCGAAACATAATGCATTGCCCTGGATTGAACTAAGCTTCTGTTCCCGCTGAAACGGAGGGTACAGGTGTTCCTTTATCTGCCAGATCAGGGTCAGGATCGTTTTGTCGGTTAGTAAAGCGGAGCGAGTGTATTGATGTTGTTTCGGTTTTCTCTCCTGTTGTTAATGGTCAGTATGTGCGGCAAGTTGTCTGCAAATATTCTTTCTGACGACTTTCCCTATGGAAAACCTATAGTGTTTAAATGGCCGGTACAAGAGACATCAACAAGAGTAGGTAACGGTTCCGTCTATAAAGTAGAGTGGAAGTCCTTATCTTTAACGTTTTGGGCCCCTAACGAAAACAAATTTGATGTTAGTTGGCTACGCGAAGGCTTTGAACAAGGTGTAGTTCAGGTTGAT
Organism: Parendozoicomonas callyspongiae; assembly: GCF_023502345.1. Lineage (GTDB taxonomy): Bacteria > Pseudomonadota > Gammaproteobacteria > Pseudomonadales > Endozoicomonadaceae > Sansalvadorimonas > Sansalvadorimonas callyspongiae. Next base: position 98,844 of record NZ_JAMFLX010000003.1, on the reverse strand, counting down.
CTTTCGGTAGTTCCTAAGGTTTCTGATGTGCAAGAAGCAAATAAGAAAATACTTAAGGTTGTTGATCGTGACGTTTATTATAGTGAAAAACCTGAAGGCCCGGTATTCGTTGCGGTGGATAATGAGTGCAGTGACCTTAACACACTATTTGCATTGGTTCAGGCCTTGCTGCTGATATTCTCTTCCTCTGGTGAAGAGGATAAGGTAAGGGATTTTATAGGGAGGGCTCAAATACACCAATGGTACAGTGGCGGCTATCTTTTGATAGCCCCTCCAGAGGGTACAGATATTGCTCTAGGGGCAAAAGAGCAAATTGAAGCTGTCAGTATCAGCATCGCAGACAACTTTTCTGCTGAACCTCAAGTGATGCCCAGGTATTCTGCTTCACGGAATTTTGCTTCTTATGATTTGTCAATACTCGTCCATTTCAAGACGGGTAATATTTTTAAGACCCGCACCTTTACTCTACATGTTGATGATAGAATACCCGGTTTGCTTCGGCTGGTTAAAGAAAAAAACTGGTCAAAAAAAGATGAAGTCAGAGATGGAGTCAGAGATGAGAGTGAGAGCAGACCACCATCGCCCAGCCTGTTATCCAATCTTACCAGCTTATTTTGTTGCCATGACTTATGTCGAGATAGCAGATCTGCCTCTCAGCCCACCGAGAGAACGCCGCTAATACATGAAGAGCAACCGCACTATGGTAATTCTTTAGGAGTGCAAGGAACTGCTGAATTTACTCCTGCAAAAAAGTAATTGGTAACAAGGCTGTTATGACATGGAATTTTCAAGATACCTTTTTCTCTAAGTAATATCAGTCAAGTTGCAATAATAATTAACGGAGCCAGGTACTATGGCGGCCGATATGAATATGGATATAAATATAAAAAGTCCCGTGAAAAGAGGAAGCTCGGAGTGTGAGGGGAGTGTAGCTGGAACATCGAGCAGTTCATTTCAAAAGAAAATAGAACGAACGACAGGCCATGTCATTCAGTCAGGTGCATTCAGTTTAAGCTTGCAGTCAGCGGGGACAGCAATGGGGCATAGGTCTGTTAAGCGACAAAAAATAAACGATTTGTCTTTTACTCCAGAACGTAAAGTACTAAAAACTGATGAGGTTGATAAGTTAGATAAAAAAACGACTCAAAGAGAACTTCTGCTTACCCTGCACTCAAAATACCATATGCCTGCCGATGTTAATGAGCTTGAAATTGATACTACAAGTAAGGCAAGTGCAGGAGGGACTGGTGTTGTTTACAAAGTATTCTTTAATGATAAATTCGGTGCCTTCTCTGGTGAAAAAGGTATAGAGCCTTTGACGGGAAAAGCCTTGGCTGTGAAAGTTGTAAGCTTGGTTCCGGAGTGGAGGGAACTATGGATGAGGACACCTGAGGCAACTAAGATTTCTTTTGCTCGCGAGCCAAAAAAAAGGTCGGAGAGATTACTATCTGAAGTGTTAACGCTCAAGAAACTACAGGGGCACCCTTCAATCCCTGAGCTATATGGTTCTTACTCATTTTCAAAAGATATGGCTGACGTTATGGTTTGCGAATATATACTTGGAGGTACGCTTTTTGATTATTTCTGCATATGTGCAAGCGATAAAATAAATCGTGCTCCTGAGTTTTATCACTTTGCGCTTCAAATAGCGGAGGGAATCGCATGGATTCATCGGCAAGGCTATGCTCATTTTGATATTAAACCATCGAATATCATGCTGGCAGAATCAAAGAGCGGCAAAGAAACAAGATGTATTAAGATTACTGATTTTGGCTCAGCCAGGAAACTCGAGCCAGGCAGTGATCTTCCAGCATTTACTCTTTTAGATGAGACCACAGAGAAATATCGGGCACCTGAAATTGAGATCAGTAAAAACTGTTTAACTCGTGTATCTCATAAAGCTGATATTTATTCTTTGGGTGTTATCTTGCAGGAAATGGCAAAAATTATAATAAACCCGCAAGACAGATGGCATTCTCCGAGTTTTGCTGTTGGTTCATGCCAGTTTAATTTTATGAAAGCAGATGTGTATAAGCGTCCTGATGCTGAGAGGGCCATAGAGCTTATAAAACAATACCCACCTGCCAATTAAATAGCGCTGAAAGCCCTGTTTCTTACTGGCCTGGCTACGCAATGTCTACGAAATGCCTCCAGAAAGTCAGCTTGGTGGTTTGATATACACTGAAAATAGTGAAAAAACCAGAATGGTTGGGCCATTTCTGTTATCTCGGAGAAACAAATATATAGGGAAATACTATGAGAGGAATATCTTCTGAAAGCAAACCCGTGAGTCATAATTCCCCGTTGCCAGTACCTGAAAGTGAAAATAAACAACTGGATGGCAAGAGTTACGTAGCTCCCTCGGGCCAGTCGGGAAGTCCCGATAAAGCGCTGAGTGACTACTCGGTCACTGTGGCTGGTGTCACGGTTGATCATATCTCTGCGAAATCAGTGGGGGCTAAAGAGAAAATAAAAAAAGTGGTTGAATTTGTGAATGCGGCGTACAGGGATTATGGGTTAGATGGAGGAAAAGATAGAATCACTGAGGAAAAACTAACGGGGTTTGTTCATCGTGATGAAAACACCATCCTTGAAATGAACCGCGAACAGAAAGATGGAGAACATAAGGAATTAATAGCATGTTGTGTCGTGAGTAAAGGCGATAGAGTGAAGGCTCATCAAACTGATCAAGGATTTCTGGATGCCACGCAGTTGTATGTTGGCTTGATGACAGTAAAAATGTCAGAAAGTAATAAGAAACTTGCAACACAACTGATGTTCGAAGCTGAGCAATTTGCAAAAGAGAATCACTACAAGTCCCTTGTCGTTGATGTCTGTGCCGATGGGCAGTCAGTACCAGATAAAAAAGATTTCAAACATGAAAAACTGAAGAGTAATGGGTATGTTGAATACTCATCTTATTCGCCCCCAGATGGAGGTTACCATCTTACCCGGTACGAGAAACCCTTATTATAAGTATCTGAACTTTTATGTCAGCCTAAGTCTTGGTTCGTCAAATCAAGCCAGTTATCAAAGTAAAAACCGGCAGGGGGAAAGAATCATTCATTCCGCCCCCCTGTTTATCAAAAGCCTGCATCCATTGAATCAAATTTATAAAAGCTAAAGAGCAACCATAAAATGGTAATCCTCTACTGCAACTTCTTTTTCAAAAGCTGGTTAACCATGCCTGGATTAGCCTTACCACGGGAAGCCTTCATGGTTTGACCGACAAAGAAGCCAACCATCTTGCCGCGCCTGGCATCATCAGCTGCTCTGTACTGTTCAACCTGTGCAGGATTTCTGGCCAGCACATCATCGATAATCGCTTCGATAGCGCCGATATCGGTTACCTGCTTCAGTCCTTTCTTCTCAATGACTTCATCGGCTGAAGAACCTTCATTATTCCACAGAGCCTCAAATACCTGCTTGGCGATTTTACCGGAGATGGTATTGTCCTTGATACGGGCAACCAGGCCTCCCAGGGCTTCAGCGCTAACTGGAGAGCTGACGATTTCCAGATCATTCTGGTTCAGAGTCTTGGCCAGTTCGCCCATCACCCAGTTAGCGGCCAGCTTGGCATCACCACCGGCTTTGGCAGCAGCTTCAAAGTAATCCGCTGTTGCCAGTTCGCAGGAGAGAACCTCGGCATCGTAATCGCCCAGACCAAGGTCATTGATAAAGCGTGCCTTACGGGCTTCAGGCATTTCCGGCATCTCGGAACGGATCTTTTCCAGACGGCTGTCTTCAATCACAACCGGCAGCAGATCAGGGCAGGGGAAGTAACGGTAATCGTTGGCTTCTTCCTTGCTGCGCATGGAGCGGGCAACATCGGTATCACCGTTGTAGAGACGGGTTTCCTGCACAATTTCGAAACCATCTTCGATCGCTTCAATCTGGCGCTGAATCTCCTTATTAATGGCACGTTCCATAAACTTGAAGGAGTTCAGGTTCTTGGTTTCGGTGCGGGTGCCCAGCTTCTCCTGACCTTGTGGGCGAACAGAGACGTTTACGTCAAAACGCATGGAACCCTGAGACATTTCGCCGTCACAGATTCCCAGAGTGGTCACGATAGAGTGCAGTTTGCGGGCAAAAGCCACGGCCTGCTTGGCGTTGCGCATATCCGGTTCGGTAACAACTTCAATCAGAGGTGTACCGGCACGGTTCAGATCGATACCACTCATGCCATGGCTCCCAGTAGAGAAAGCTTCGTGCAGGCTCTTGCCTGCATCTTCTTCCAGGTGGGCATGGTGAATGCGTACGCGGTGAGTGCTGCCATCATCCAGCGCAATATCCATGTGTCCGGCACCGACGATAGGCTTATCCAGCTGAGTGGTTTGGTAGCCCTTGGGCAGGTCAGGGTAGAAGTAGTTTTTGCGCTCGAAAATATTGACCTTGTTGATCTCGGCCTTGATACCCAGACCAAACTTGATCGCCATATTAATGGCTTCTTCGTTTACAACCGGCAGAATACCCGGCAGGCCCAGGTCTACCGCGCAGGCCTGGGTATTTGGTTCGGCACCAAAGGCAGTGGAGGCACCGGAGAAAATCTTGGTTTTAGTGGCGAGCTGAACGTGAATCTCAAGCCCGATAACCGCTTCCCATTCCATTGTTCTACTCCTCTTTAACCTTTCATGCCAGCGTCAATGCCTGTTGGAACTGCCAGATGCCAGTCGGTCACCTGCTGGTACTGGTGACCTGCATTGAGCAGGCGGGCTTCTTCAAAGTGCGGTGCAATAATCTGCAGGCCGACAGGCAGTCCATCCACCATGCCAGCCGGAACACTCATGGCAGGCAGGCCAGCCAGGTTAACGGAGATAGTAAAGATATCACCCAGGTACATAGCCACAGGGTCATCGGTCTTATCGCCAATCGGGAAGGCTGGAGTTGGTGCGGTTGGACCCATGATTACATCGACTTCGTTGAAAGCAGACATAAAGTCATCACGGATCATGCGACGAAGCTTCTGGGCCTTGGCGTAGTAAGCGTCGTAGTAACCAGCGGAGAGTGCGTAAGCGCCTACCAGGATACGGTTCTTAACTTCTCTACCGAAGCCTTCGGCACGACTGCGCTTGTACATATCTTCCAAATCTTTTGGATCTTCACAGCGGTGACCAAAGCGTGCACCGTCGAAACGGGACAGGTTGGCAGAGGCTTCTGCGGGAGCGATAACATAATAAGCAGCAACAGAGTGATGAGTGCGGGGCAGGCTGATTTCTTTTACCGTTGCGCCCAGCTTCTCGTATTCCTTGATGGCATCACGGACAACCTGTTCTACCTTGTTGTCCAGACCTTCAGCGAAGTACTCCTTAGGCAGGCCGATACGCAGGCCTTTCAGTGGTTCGTTCAGAGTGGCAGTGTAATCAGGAACCGCACGATCCATACAGGTGGAATCTTTCGGATCAAAACCGGCCATCACATTCAGCATCATGGCGGCATCTTCAGCGGTGCGTGCCATTGGACCTGCCTGGTCCAGACTGGAAGCAAAGGCCACCATGCCCCAGCGGGATACACGACCATAGGTTGGCTTAATGCCGGTAATGCCACACATGCTGGCAGGCTGACGGATGGAGCCACCAGTATCAGTTCCGGTCGTACCGGCTGCCAGACGGGCCGCAACAGCAGCAGCGGAGCCGCCAGAGGAACCGCCGGGAATCATATCGTGGTTCCAGGGGTTTTTAACCGGACCGTAGTAGCTGTTTTCATTGGCGCCGCCCATGGCAAACTCGTCCATGTTCAGCTTGCCCAGGTTAACTGCTCCGGCAGCTTTAAAGTTGGCGGTTACTGTGGATTCATAAGGGGCAATGAAATTATCCAGCATTCTGGAGCCACAGCTGGTCTTGATACCCTGGGTGCAGAACAGGTCTTTATGGGCCAGGGGAATACCGGTCAGAGGCGTAGTATTGCCAGCGGCAATGGCTTCATCGGCAGCTTTTGCCTGCTCAAGGGCGATATCAGGGCAGACAGTGATGAAGGCGTTCAGATCACTGCCGAGAGTATTGATTCTATCGAGATAGGTTTGGGTCAGCTCGACGCTGGACACTTCACCGGCTTTCAGCGACCGGGAAAGTTCAGCCAGACTTTTTTCAATCAAGCTTTTTTCAACCAATGGCTTTTCGTTCATGTTGTAATATCTGTGCTTCGATCAGTGGGCAGAGGTAGGGAAGCGGTGGCCTGAAATAAAAAATCAGTCAATCACTTTCGGAACCAGGAACAGACCATCTTCTTTGGCCGGAGCATTGGTCATCAGCTGCTCACGATTATTGGTTTCCGTAACTTCGTCTGCCCGCAGCCGCTGGACTGCATCAAGTGGATTGGCGAGAGGCTCAATGCCGTCGGTATTCACCGCCTGCATTTCATCAATCAGGCCCATAATGGCCGTGAGCTTTTCGGTGGTCTGTCTGACCTCATCCTCACTGATAGACAGTCGGGCAAGGTGAGCGACGCTCTGCACTTGTTTGGCTGAAATGCCCTGACTGTCAATTTTTTCAGGCGCTGGCATTTCCGGCTCAAGGCTGTTTGAGCGGTCGATCGCCATGGTAGTTCTCCGGTGGTTTCAGAACTCTGACACGTTGTTCAGAGAAATAGCAGCTCTCACTGCATGTTTTTTGGTGAATCGGCCTAATTTAGGGGGTTGACCCTATAATCTCAAGGTTCTTTTACTGATTGGGCATGACTTTGCTGTCTCGGTGGTGCTGAATCACACAATACAGGGCCAAAACAGTTCTTTTTTGTTGTTTGATAAGTTATGTGAAGTGAAGGGAAATGTATTTCCACAGTAAATCGATTGCTGCAGCTTGCCCGTAGTGCAGTCGATTGTTAGAGTTGGCAGATTACACCAAAACTATGCTTGCGATTCCTGATTTTCGACGCAGTTTGCGGCAAAGGGAGCGCACAAGGATTTTTTGGCAGTGCTTGTTAATAACTGTGGCGTTTAAGTGAACACAAGCATTGCCGTTAAGTGGTTTAAGATTATCGTGCAGTTGTCTGCAGTCGGCTATACACACAGGCCGGTACTAATCATTGACAGCAAGTCACTGACAGCACGAATACTTGATTGCATCAGCCATCCAGACAGCGGCCAGGTCGCTGATACGGACAAACTAATTGAGAAGGCCCCCCGGCAGGGCTACAGGACATTATGTTAAAGAGATTGCGCGGACTGTTCTCGACAGACCTGTCTATCGACCTGGGAACAGCTAACACCCTCGTCTATGTGCGCGATAAAGGTATCGTGCTGGATGAACCATCTGTAGTTGCGATTCGTAACCTTGGAACCCAGAAGAGTGTTGTGGCTGTTGGTATGGACGCCAAGCGTATGCTGGGCCGTACTCCTGGCAGTATTACCGCTATCCGTCCCATGAAGGATGGTGTGATTGCAGACTTTGATGTCTGTGAAAAAATGCTGCAGCACTTTATCAATAAAGTGCATGAAAACAGCTTTATTCAGCCCAGCCCTCGCGTACTTGTGTGTGTTCCCTGCAAGTCCACCAAGGTCGAACGTCGTGCGATTCGTGAATCTGTCCTGGGAGCGGGTGCCCGAGAGGTTTATCTGATTGAAGAGCCAATGGCTGCTGCAATTGGTGCTGGCCTGCCGGTTGAAGAAGCCAGTGGTTCCATGGTGGTGGATATCGGTGGTGGTACCACTGAAATCGCCATTATCTCTCTGAGTGGTGTGGTTTACTCCGAATCTGTCCGTATCGGTGGTGACCGCTTTGACGAAGCTATTGTGACCTATGTACGCCGCAACTATGGCAGCCTGATCGGTGAATCCACAGCTGAGCGTATCAAACAGGAAATCGCCATTGCTTACCCAATGGGTGAAGTCCGTGAGATTGATGTTCGCGGTCGTAACCTGGCCGAAGGTGTGCCCCGCAGCTTTACCCTGAACAGCAACGAAGTTCTGGAAGCCCTGCAGGACAGCCTGAACTCTATTGTTCAATCCGTTAAGAGCGCTCTGGAACAGTCTCCGCCGGAACTGGCTTCCGATATTGCCGAGCGTGGCGTGGTGCTGACCGGTGGTGGTGCACTGATGCGTGGTCTGGATACTCTGATCAGTGAAGAAACCGGCCTGCCGGTTATCGTTGCCGAAGAACCTCTGACCTGTGTTGCCCGTGGCGGTGGCCGTGCTCTTGAGATGATGGATCGTCATCGTATGGATCTGCTATCTACTGAGTAATCTCCTCTTTTAAGGCCGGGTCACCTTGTGGCCCGGCTCTTGAAAATTCATTTTTTGATTTCCCTCTTTCCCTCTTTCCCTGTAAATCAGCAGTTTGCATGGCTTCTGGTTCTGTGCCTTCTTCTTCGACATCAATGAACCTCTGTTTCTGGGCTAATGTCATTTGCTGGAGTTCCTTCTGGTGCATCACTGCGTCATCGGCAGGAATGAAATAACGATTTTTTATGGAAGGGTTGGTAACAGGACTTCTTGAGAACTTTGTCGATTGAATAAGAGGATGGTGAATCATTATTCCAATGCTACCCCTGTGTCCTTGAGAGAAAGGAGGGGGCGAGTCGTTAGAAGGTAATGAGACAGGGAGTCTTCTGGCAGGGCTGGAGGATCTGCTTCTGGGGCTATCGGGTGAGCTGATCCCACTGTCATCAAACACTTCCGCTTTGGTCGTTAAAGGCTGGCCGATTGCTGCCAGATATCGTTGTTCATTAAGAGTGATGATTTTAACAACGAGTGTTTTGTGATCAGTGTCTTTGGCAAAGTAAAATTTCATATCGGCCTTTCTGCAGGTATAAAAAATATCGTCAAACACATCCACAGCCTCGAAAGGCAGCTCCTCTAAATTGTAAAACTCATGGAGCAGATAAGATAATGAAGTGACTTCTTCGTCTGATGTAAATTGGTATGCAACGGCTATGGGAAAGTTTTTAAACCCACCGCCATGATTAGTCATTTCAACAGAAACAGTTGAATCATCCTCGAGAAATTTTGATTTTGTTGTTCGGGTTAATGATGACGTGCACTTCTGTGCGAGTTGGAAAAGGTCATCCTCTGGTTGCGTTCCTCGGCGTAGTTTTAGTCTTAATGCAGGATGAGACACAGCGCCTTCTCCCTTTCTTTCGTCTTCAACTGGCTGGCTGGCATCCCAGGAGTATGTGTGATCAATATCACTCTCCGGCTCGACGAAAAAATCATTTTCACTGGTATGTGGTTGGATAGAGATGCTGGAGGCGGAGGGGTGCTCTGCATCAATATGCCCGGAACCGATCAGGACAAACTGCAGGGTTGAACCAATAGCTTGATACAAGACAATAGGTAGACGAGTGGCGTATGCAGAAGCACTGAAGAGATAACACAGGAAGAAAGTAAAACATCTGATTCTGTCGCCATTCTTCATTTTTTTACTCTGGTTTATGGAGCATCTATTTTAGATTGTCTTGCTGACGGTGTTACACATTCCCCATTATTTCGTTACAAAAAGCCGATTCCTGCAAGTACATTAAAAGTATAGTCTCGGCTTACTCTCAAGTTGCTTCGATTTGATAGGCAGTGCGAAGCATGCAATTCCGATACACCAGGACTAATCCGGGGTAAGAAATGGAAGTTTGGAAAGGTCGACACGCACAATCTGGATATGTTGACCCAATGTTTGGTGCAGCCATCGTCACTGATGATGGACGTGAAATCCCAATTACGGTCAAGCAGGTTGATGATTTTCTGGAAAAGTTGGTTTGGGACGAGGAAGCAGAAGCGAGAAATCATAAATAAAACCAATAAGACCGTGGCAGTTCTGCAAAAGGCAGGTAACTGGGGCATTACCTGCCTTTTTCTTCGATTAAGAAGATTTTTTTCCTTTGTCAGCTTTAGCCTGCTCGAAGGTATAGTTATCAGGGCTGCAGGGAACGGCAAATTGCTTCTGCATGATGACACAGGCCTTGGCAGCAATAGCGTAGTGTGCATCTGAGCTGGGATGAACACTGTCGGCAAAGAACTTGGTTTTGCTTTGCTCGGGTTGAATATTCATACCTTTAATGTGGAAGGTATCTGCAAATCCTTTGTTCTTTTTCAGTTCTCTAAGAACAAAGTTATCAGGCTGGGCTGAATCTGCTGCTGATGCTCTTTCTACAGGGCCATCCGTTCCAGGGACGGCGATATCAAGAATGGGGTGACTGACATCCCAGCGGTCTTCCTTAAGCAGCTCTTTAAACATGCGTGCACCGTCTACTGTCACCAGCTGGTAACCATTGTCACCATGGTATTGTTCCCGCAAAAGGTTCAGACGCATGATCAGGCTGGTGTTGTATTTCTGTATCAGGTTGGAAATATGCAGGGACTCTTTATCCTTGGGCTTGGATGGATCGGGATGATAGCGGGGAGTATCAGAAATATCCGGCAGCAGAACAACGGCTACCCGGCGGGCACCTGCATCAAGAATCTTCCATACATCCCGCGCATGTTCCTGGGCAACTTCATCAGGATCTGACCACTTATTCAGGAAGTCGTTGGCGCTGTTGAAGAAGACAACCAGAGTGTCATCTTCGATAAGGACATCACCAGGGTTTGGTGTGTGACCATGCTCCTGGGCAAAGATATTGCGGCGCTCATTGAGATAAGACTGCACAATCAGGCCTTCACAGGGAGGAATAAGGCTGCCCTGGAAGAACATGGTTGCACCGCCTGTTATCCCGTCGGTGAGTTCAGAAATGATATGCAGGCTCTCAGCCTTGTCCTGAGCGCAGAGGGTCCAGCTTCCTGCCATGGCCCGGTTGTCGAGGGTCACCTTGTGATCCTGTGTCGACATCATCTTGTGAAGATATTCCACCCATACCTGATCAACTTCTGTTGTGGTGGTCCATTTACCTGGTATGTAGTAATTGGGGTCGGGTACCAGTGGAATCTTGTCGGCAAACTTGCTGGTGATTTTTATCAGCTGATCATCACCGGCATCAAGAATGACATTGGCAAGATCCTTTTCAATAAAGTTAATAAGGTAACTCACCTGTTTACCTAAAGACTGGAACAGACTTCGTTCCGTAGAGTCCTTATCCATTTTCTCAAGACGGCCTTCAATCCAGCGTGATGCTCTATTCAGGGGCTTAAGAACGGCCTTATCAATACGGTCTTCTGAAGCATCCATCGCCTCAAGAACATTAACCAGAATATGACCTAACCCTTCAACAATTCTGGTTTTGACTTTGTCAAGCAGGCGACCCAGGTAACCCTTTGCTTCACTTTTACGAAGAATCTCTTTCACCGTGAGATCGAAGTTGGCCTGAATATTATCCAGCGTTGTCTGCCGACCGATGATCTTGGCCAGGTCCATGGGATAACGGGTCGTGCCATCAGGAAGAGTAATCACTTCTCCCCTTAGTGTTTTCAGAAGGTTGAAGGTTGAAAGTGCGGATTCTGCCGGATGGTAGGAGTCACCGTTACTGTCGCTAAGACTGTCACCAAAAACCACAATCTTGTGGGGTCGCCAGGGAACGGGCTGGGCCGGTATTGGTGGACTTATTTCGGGGTCTTTTGCCAATGCTATGATGGCAACGGATAGCGTCAGGGGGAGGAGTAAAGCTTTTGCTTTGCGGGCACTTGGACGTGACATATCCGGTACAACCCTTCTGGTGAGTATCGGGAATGTTTAGCACAAAGATTCTATTTTGCTTTTTGATTACCAGAGACAACTTCCGAGAGGGATGAGCTGGAATAAAAAAGCCACTTGCCCAATACATTGAACAAGTGGCTTTTCTTCGTAAACAAAGGACTTAGCTGTATGGCTTTATTTTCTGCCAGTGAGTTCCAGCAGGAAGCAGGCCACAACCGCTGTACCGATAAACCCACCCAGTAAAATCATTGGCAGGGCGGAATAACCGAGTATGTACCAGATAACAGTTTCCAGTGATCCCATAATGTTCCTCCTTTAGCCTCCCCAGCCATCGACATGACTCATGTCAGGCAGTTCGTGGGCAATACCCTTGTGGCAGTCGATACAGGTCTGGCCATTCTTTTGCGCTTTTTCGTGCAGAGTAAAGGCACGGTTTGACTGTTCAGAGTAATCCATAAACTCGAAGTTATGACAGTTCCGGCATTCCTGCGAGTCATTGGCCTTCATCCGAGCCCACTCTCTTTCCGCCATTTCAAGCCGGTGGTCGAGGAACTTCTCGCGGGTATCAATGGTACCTGCAATCTTGCCCCACAGCTCCTTACTAGCCTGGATCTTGCGCACCATCTTTGGTCCCCACTCTTTGGGAACGTGGCAGTCAGAGCAGATAGCCCGGACACCGGAACGGTTGCTGTAGTGGATAGTGGACTTGTACTCTTCGTACACATTGTCCTTCATCTCGTGGCAACCAATACAGAACTCTTCCTTGTTGGACATTTCCATACTGGTGTTAAAACCACCCCAGAAGATAATACCGGCTGCAAAACCGAACAGCAGTATCAATCCCAGCGCTACTGATGTCGGACGCTTAAGCATCTTCCAGTAGCGTTTTATAAATAATTCCTTTGCCATTGCTTTCACCTGGATTCGTTTTTGTCCAAACCTTCTACCAGCTCAGGGCTGTTAGTCGAGAGATTCAACTGGCTTGAATTTGTTTTCGATCAGCGGCTTGGCATCGACCTGAGGTACGTGGCACTGCAGGCAGAAGTAACGGCCTGGGGCAACGTCAGCCAGCACCTTACCATCACGGTTCTTGAAGTGGGTGACGCTGATGCGCGGAGCATTCCACTTCTTGGCGTTTTTCCAGCTGTGACAGCTTAGACACTTGTTAACGTTCTTATCGACCTGGTAGCCACGGATATCGTGTGGAATCAGTGGAGGCTGATCGACAAACTGTCGGTCAAGGTTGCCATCTGTTTCCAGAATCTTTTTCAGGGCTGGTGCAGGTGCTTCCTCGTTCAGTACACCGCCGCGCAGGCTGGTGCCGTCGGCAAAGGCACCGAAGCTCAGGCAGACCGCGATAACGGTCAGGAAGCTTTTCAGAAATTTGCTTGGAGATTTTAAGTGTAGGTGTGTACTCATGGCGTCTTAACTCACTTGGCCAATGATCTTTTTGTTGCCCTGCTCGTGTCCGGAGCCTGGCGGCTAAATTTGATATTCATTTGAAAATCGAAAACCTGCTTGGCGCAGACATCAATGCAGCGTCCGCAGCGGGTGCAGTCCCTCTTGTTTAAAACAGAGGGGTTCAAAACAGGACCGCCACCCTTGGCAGGTTTCAGTGCAATCGGAAGAATCTGGGGTTCAGGGCAGACAGCATAACAATCCATGCAGTCATCACATTGCTCGCGTCTGCTTGCGTTGACTTTTACCGGACTGGCTTTTCCTATCAGGCTGTAGAAAGCACCCAGTGGGCAAAGGTGGCCGCACCATCCTCTCTGACTGACCAGAAGATCAAACAGAAAGATAGCAACAATCAGCATCCAGCCACTGCCCATACCGAAGAGCAATCCGCGATAGACTTGGGAAACCGGATTGACTATTTCCCAGGCCAGTACACCGGTTACCAGTGGCAATACCAGCACCAGGCCAAGCAACCAGTAACGGGCAGTGCGTGGCAGGCGATGGCTGGTACGGATATCCAGCTTGCGTCGTAAAACGCCAGCCAGATCGGTCACCGGATTGATTGGGCAGACCCAGCTGCAGAAAGTGCGTCCGCCAATCAGCCAGTAAAGACCAGCGACCAGCAGAGCGCCTGCAGCGGCGGTCAGTCTCAGCGGGTGCAGAGCTGCCAGGGTTTGCAGGGCCAGCAGTGGGTCTGTCATCGGTACCGTATCGAGAATACGGCTGGACGACAGGTTGCCATCAATCAGATGGATACCGAGCCAATTTGCTCCGAGCCATGGAGTCAGCAGGAACAGTGCAAGAACAGTGATCTGGGACAGGCGGCGCAGGATCATAAACCGGTGGGCGTGCCACCAGCCTAAGGTTTCTGACGCTTCTTGTCCTGGGTTGCGCTTTTGCTTGCTCATAGCTTGGTTCCCTCCGGCAGACGATCCGGAAGATCCAGCAGATCAGGAATCAGAGGTTTGCCGGCTTTCTCAGCTTCCTCCCATCCCAGACGGTAATGATGACCCAGCTCTCCCATAGCCAGGTCTCTTGGCATAACCTTGATCGCTGCTTCTTCCAGTACGCAGGCTTTCTCGCATTTACCACAGCCGATGCAGACATCCGGATTGACGACTGGTTCGAAAGAGGTGTGAGCACCGGTACGCTCGTTATGGGTTCGCTTTAGGGTGATCGCTTCATCAATCAGCGGGCACACCCTATAGCAGACTTCACAGCGCAGCCCCTGCAGACTCAGGCAGTTCTGTCTGTCGATCAGAACCGCCAGTCCCATCCGGGCTTCATTGATATCATCAAGATGATGATCAAGAGCACCGCTTGGACAGGCTTTGGCGCAGGGAATGTCTTCACACATTTCGCAGGGAATTTCCCGGGCATTGAAGTAAGGCGTACCGATCGCGATTGGATCTTCCGGTTTCGCCAGCTTCAAAGTATCCCAGGGGCAGTCGCGCACACAGAGGCCGCAACGCAGGCAGGCTGCCAGAAAATCATCTTCCGGCAGCGCACCGGGCGGACGCAGAGCCTGGGCAGCATGGACTTTCGACTTTTCGGCAATATACGTCAGCCCCAGGCCTAGCAGGCCTGTTGCACAGGCAGCCTGTGCGGTGCCGGTCAGAAACCGGCGCCGGGATAACGTTTTGTTTTTGTCGTTTTTCTTGTCCATGTCCATACGCTCCTGTTAAGCGCCCCGCTCTTGAATAGCTCCAGATACTTAAATCAGACCGCTACGATCTTCACTGCGCACTTCTTGTAATCCGTCTCTTTGGAGAGCGGATCAGTAGCATCCAGAATAAGCTTGTTAACCAACTGGCCTGCATCGAAAAACGGCATAAATACCAGGCCTTTTGGTGGACGGTTACGGCCACGGGTTTCAACACGGGTACGAACCTCACCGCGACGGGAAACAATCTTGGCTTCCATACCGCGGCGCAGACCACGTTCCTTGGCATCTTCCGGGTGCATGTAAACAACAGCATCCGGGAAGGCACGGTACAGTTCAGGTACACGTCGGGTCATGGAGCCGGTGTGCCAGTGTTCCAGAACGCGGCCGGTGGACAGCCACAGGTCATACTCTTTGTCCGGAGACTCGGCGGGTGGCTCATAAGGAACAGCGAACAGCCAGGCTTTGCCGTCAGGCTTGCCGTAGAACTTCACTTCCTCGCCAGCCTTCACATAGTGGTCATAACCTTCACGGAAGCGCCACAGGGTTTCCTTGCCGTCAATCACCGGCCAGCGCAGACCGCGTGCCTTGTGATACATATCGAATGGTGCCAGGTCGTGGGCCTTGCCACGGCCGAAGGTGGCGTACTCTTCAAACAGGCCTTTTTGGACATAGAAACCGAAATGGTCATTTTCCTGGTTCATACGACCCTTGAATTCGGAAACCGGGAACTTGTCGACCTGACCGTTCTTGAACAGTACGTCGTACAGAGTCTTACCACGGAATTCTGGTGCCTTGGCCAGCAGTGCGTCGGACCACACTTCTTCAACCTTGAAGCGCTTGGAGAATTCCATCAGCTGCCATACGTCGGAACGGGCTTCACCCTGAGGTTCAACCTGCTGGTACCAGAACTGGGTGCGGCGTTCGGCGTTACCGTAGGCACCTTCCTTCTCAACCCACATGGCGGTTGGCAGGATCAGGTCAGCTGCCTGACCGGTAACCGTTGGGTATGGGTCGGAGACAACGATAAAGTTGTCAGGGTTACGGTAACCAGGCAGACCTTCCTCATTCATGTTAGGAGCGGCTTGCATGTTGTTGTTACACATCACCCAGTAAGCGTTCAGCTTGCCGTCTTTCAGCATACGGTTCTGCAGAACGGCGTGGTAACCCACCTTGCCAGGAATAGTGCCTTCAGGCAGTTTCCAGACTTTCTCGGCGTAGTCACGGTGAGCCTTCTTCTTAACAACCATATCTGCAGGCAGACGGTGAGCGAAGGTACCGACTTCACGGGCAGTACCACAGGCAGATGGCTGGCCAGTCAGGGAGAATGGACCGTTGCCAGGCTCGGAGATTTTGCCGGTCAGCAGGTGGATGTTGTAGATGATGTTATTCATCCATACACCGCGGGTGTGCTGATTAACACCCATGGTCCACAGGGACATAACCTTGCGGTTCGGGTCGGCGTACAGCTTGGCCAGTTCTTCCAGGTTCTTTTCAGGAACCCCGGAAATTTCAGAGGCCTTCTCAACGGTGTATTCGCTGACAAACTTGGCGAACTCGTCAAAGCTGATCTCTTTGGAACCACCGTTACCTGGGTTGGCAGCTGCCTTTTCCAAAGGATTCTCAGGGCGCAAGCCGTAACCGATATCGGTCACACCCAGGCGGAAGTGGGTGTGCTTCTTGATAAAGTCTTTATTGATCGCATCGTTCTGGATCAGGTAGTTACAGATGTAGTTACCAATGGCCAGGTCAGACTGCGGAGCAAAGATAATCGAGTTGTCAGCCAGTTCAAAAGAACGATGCTTGAAAGTCGACATGACCGCAACTTTCACATGCGGGTTGGAGAGAGCACGGTCGGTGATACGGGACCACAGGATCGGGTGCATCTCTGCCATATTGGAACCCCAGAGTACAAAGGCATCTGAGTGTTCGAAGTCGTTGTAGCAGCCCATTGGCTCATCGATACCGAAGGTACGCATAAAGCCACCTACGGCAGAAGCCATGCAGTGACGTGCGTTTGGATCGATATGGTTGGAACGGAAGCCAGCCTTGTACAGTTTGGAAGCGGCATAACCTTCCCAGACAGTCCACTGACCGGAACCGAACATACCAACGGCTGGCATTTCGTCTGAGTTACGGGTCTTAGCGATGGCGTCTTTCCACTTTTCGGCCATGATGTCGAAGGCCTGATCCCAGGAGATGGGAGTGAACTTACCGTTCTTGTCGTACTTGCCGTCAGTCATCCGCAGCAGAGGCTGGGTCAGACGATCTTCGCCGTACATGATCTTGCCAAGGAAGTAACCCTTGATGCAGTTCAGACCCTTGTTCACCGGTGCTTCCGGATCACCCTGAGTCGCAACTACTCGGCCATTCTGAGTACCAACCAGCACGGAACAGCCGGTACCGCAGAAGCGGCAGGGGGCTTTGTCCCAGTGGATATCAGTCTCCTTGCTACTGGTAATCAGGTTAGTGGCCGAAGCCGGCATACTCATGCCAGCTGCTGCTGCGGTGGCAGCTACGGCGCTGGACTTGATAAAGTCCCGGCGGCTTTGAGGTGCAAGGCTCTTGAGTTTATTCACAGCCTTGTCTTTCAAAGCTATCTCTTTAAAAGCTATCTCTTTAAAAGAGTGTTTCATGCTTCACTCCAGTCATCGTTGTGCGTGTAGACCAGCGAAGTGGATAACACCCCCTCCACATGGCTGATGGCTGTGATGGTATCAACCATCGTTTTCTGTCCGGGCATCTCTTCAACGGTGACGACCAGCTTGCCCTCTGGTGCGGCTCCGTGAATTTCCACGCCGGTTAGATTCTTTAGTTGCTCTTGCACGCTCTCAATTTTGGTAGGAGAGGTGTGGACGATAAGTCCGGTCAGTGAGCTGAACTCGCTATCTGTGCCTTCGGCACTTTTCATCTCGCTCATGGCGCCTTTAACCTCGCTCATGGCTGCTCCGTAGAGAGTTTCATGGCAACGGCTGAAACCGGGCAGCTGGAAACACATGCTCCGCAGCCGTTGCACAAATCAGTATCCAGGTTTGGCAGGGCGACTCCGCCCGGTGCCAGGCGAAAAGTAATGGCCTCGACTTCACACTGCTCGCCGCAGGTACGGCAGTGCACTTTATTTTTTGCAAGGCATCTGTCGTTGATTGTGGCAGTGATGTTCCAGGGCTTCTGCTGACTGTCTGTTTTCAGCAAGGCTTTCGGGGAACAGCTTTTCACACAGGCTTCGCAGAAAGTACATTCAGCCTGCGAAAAGTCTGCTATCGGATATCCACCATCACCTTTTTTCAACAAATTGGTTTCACAGGCATCAATACAGTCGTTGCAGCGCACACAGGTATCGAGAAATTTGTTTTCAGGTAAACTCCAGGGTGGACGGATGCCTCCCACCCGGTTGATCCGGCCCCGGAATAAGTTTCTGCGAGATTGGTTAACTGCCTGCTGCATGTGCCCTGAATGTGTCACTGTTTTAAGTCGACGTGGGGCAGATAGTAATGCTGTAAAACCTTAGTAAAAGAGGGGGGAATCGCGCGTTATCAGTTCACTTTATTCTTGCGTACCTCTTTATGGGTAGAGTAAAACAGTGAGGTGTAGGGTAAAACTCCACGGAAATCTGATAATTGCGCCTTTGGGTGGATGAGTGTGGCTCCCCACATTTTTACTGCGAGGCAATGGTGGTAGTTACAGAAAAGTGATCAGTTATTGATGTAGATCAAGCACTATTTTCTATGACTTTAAGGCGTAAGCTTCTTCTTATTCTCCTGTCCAGTTCATTGCTGGCAGCTTCAGTGATCAGTACGTCACTGTGGTTTGCCAAAATAACCGAGACAGATGCAGCCGCTATCAATGTGGCTGGTTCCCTGCGGATGCAGTCCTGGCGGCTTGCTGAGCACGTTGTTGTTCCTGAACTGGTAACAGAGGACATTCTTGTCCCCCTTGTTCAGATATATGACAAAAGCATTCACCATGATTCTCTTGCGCTTCTTGCTGACTGGAGTAACCCGATTGGGGATCAGTACCGGCAGATTCTGAACGAGTGGCAATACATTATGCGGCCCCGTCTCCAGCGCGGAGATTTCCAGGCCTACGTGGTGCAGGTGCCGGATTTCGTCGATCGAATCGATGCCATGGTTAATGCCCTGCAGGAAAATACCGAACGCAAACTGAAAGGGCTGTACATTGCCATGATTGTGGCTCTGATTGGCCTGGCGTTTTTTGCTGTGTGGATGTTCCGGGATGTGCGCAAGAGCTTTCTGGAACCGATTGGAGCCTTGGCGCAGGCTGCCAGTAAAGTTGGTCGCAGGGATTTTGATATTGATCTTCCGTACAACTCAGGAAATGAACTGGGGCAGCTGACCGGTGCCTTTAACCATATGGCAGGTGAGCTGAATCAGCTGTACCAGGGGCTGGAAAAACAGGTCGAGATTCAGACACTGGCTTTAAGCCGCTCTAATGCTGCCCTGGAACTGCTTTATGCCAGTTCACGTTCTCTGGAGAATAACCCTTTTGACCGTACCAATATGGTCTCATTGCTGGAACGCTGGCAGAAACTACTGAGACTGCAGGGGTGTTATCTCTGTCTCTCAGGAGCTGCTGGAAATGACAACCTGCAGCGTGTTGAGCCTGAAACCAGCTTGTCAGTCAGCTGTGATGGCGGGCGCTGTACCAGTTGCCTGGTTGAAACAAAAGACCATGCCATTCCTGTTGGCGTCGGGTGCCCGTCTGGAAGCAATCATTTTCCGGTTTCTGTCGCCAAGAAGGATAACCAGTGCTTTGGTTTCCTGCGGGTGATTCCGGCACAGGGTACCCAGTTAAGTGATGAAGAACGACAGTGGCTGCAGGTCTTTGTTGATATTCTTGCCACAGCTTTGAGTCAAAGCCGGCAGCGCGAAGATGAACGACGCCTGCTGCTTATGGAGGAGCGGGCGGTTATAGCGAGAGAGTTGCATGACTCCCTGGCACAGGCTCTATCCTACCAGAAAATCCAGATTGCCCGCCTGCGCCGCCAGGTTCCGGAAGAGGGTACGGCAAAAGAGATTGTTGAAGATCTTCAGAGTGGTGTCAGCAATGCCTACCGCCAGTTACGGGAGCTGCTGGTCACCTTCCGTCTGTCGATGGCAGAAGGATCACTGAAAGACAACCTTGAACGTACACTGGAAGAGTTCAACAGCCGTTCTGCCGAAACCCGGTTTGAACTGGACTACCGTATCCGTTTCCGCCCCGTAGATGCCCATCAGGAAATCCACATCCTGCAGATTATCAGAGAAGCTCTGAGCAATGTGGTCAAACATGCCGGGGCAACACTGTGCCGGGTCAGTTGCTATCAGACAGAAGGTCAGGAAATTCTGGTTACCGTTGATGATAACGGTAAAGGAATTGATAAAGACCCGGATCGTCCGGGGCACTACGGTCTGACTATTGTTCGAGAGAGAGCCAGCAGTCTGAATGGTGATGTTGCAATGGTGCCATCGCCACTGGGTGGAGCCCGGGTCCAGCTTCGTTTTAAAACTGTTTATACAGAGAACCAGAATAATGCCGTCGAAAGTCTTGCTGATTGATGACCACCCTCTGTTGAGGCGCGGTTTACAACAACTGATCAATGATGACCCGGAGCTAGAAGTGGCCGGGGAGGCTGGTGATGGCAAGGACGGGCTGGAGAAAGCAAAAAAGCTTGACCCAGACCTGATTCTGCTGGATCTCAATATGAAAGGCATGGATGGTCTGGCAACGCTGAAAGCGATTCGTGATGCAGGTATAACTACCCGAGTGGTTATGCTGACAGTCTCTGATCATCAGGGAGATGTCGCTGCTTTATTCAAGGCGGGTGCAGATGGCTACCTGCTGAAGGATATGGAGCCCGATGAACTTATCAAAAACATTCATCAGGCTGTAAACGGTCAGCTGGTGGTTGACGAGCGTCTGGCTGAGGTTATGGCATCACTGCTCAGGCACGATACCGGTACCGGCGATCAGCTCTCTACCCTGACAGCGCGCGAGTGCGATATTGTCTGGCTGATTGCAGATGGGCTTTCTAACAAGATGATTGCCCGTGAGCTGAATATTACCGAGGGAACGGTGAAGGTGCATGTGAAGCACCTTTTAAAAAAGCTTGGCGTACGTTCCCGGGTAGAGGCGGCTATTTTAATGGTCAACAAAGGGAAGCGTCCTTGAGGGCGTGATTCTTGTAGAGAACGGTGAAGTCTTCGTTAATCAGGTGGCCACCAGGCAATTGGAAGCAGGTACCATCTGCGCTCTCCAGTAGTGTGCCATCTTCATTCTCAAGCACCTGGGGCATATATACCTCTCTACCGAGGCCATGTATGTAAATATCTTTAACAAAACCACAGCTTTCCAGTGAAGTTGCTTTCTCGTACATCTCTATCGCACGAAGAGCCGGATGAGCATGCTGATAAGGCCTTTTCTCCTCGGCAAAACGCTTTGTGAAAAGCGGAGCGGCATGTGTCCCGATTTTTATCAGATCTTTATAATTGGAGGAAATGATGGATACCTCCAAGGCATTGATCTGCCGGGAGACTGTTCGCAAAACTTTACGCATTTCCTCTTCGGTTGTGTTTGTCAATTCGCCAGGATAGAAGAGCCTGTGGAACAGTTTGCCCAGAGTGTCAGGCTGCGCTTTGTCTGCGCAGAGAGCGATGGAGCGGGACAGGCTTTGTGAACTCAGCAGGCCAAAAGTTGTGTTAGGGGCATTGAGTGTGAGACATGGCCGCAAGATTGCCTGATCCCCAAGGTGGCTGTTCGAGTATGGTGATAAACATGCCAAATCGAACAGGTTAGGCCAGAGGTTTTCGTCAAAGCCTCCATGATATGGGCTGAGAATTTGGGGCAAAAGCCTGTCATTCATCAGGCCTTTGTCGCGCAAGATGGCCATTTGCAAATCATGAACATTCTTGGTGTGAAAAATGGCACAGGAAAGAGCGTGGTCGCGAAAACTTCCATGTTCAGCAGCAATGATATCGGCTTCTAAATGATCTACGAACCCCAGAAACAGCGGACTTACTCTGCCATTTTTCCCTGCGGCCAGCGCGAGGCTTTGGTACAGTTTATGCGATTTGATCCAGTCATCCATTTTGGTACCAGTGGCATCATCATGTTTGACTCTTGGGCAGGGGTAGTAAGAGCCTTTGAGACGTTCTTGATGGGCTATCCCCTGAGCTTCAGAGAATACCTTTGAGGCGACTTGATCTTGTTTTGAACTGGACACGTCTTCAACAGCACGATCTCTGACCAGCTTATACTCAAGTTCCTCGTGAAAGTCATGATGGGGGAAGCTGGTATCTGCCTCTCCTGCCCCGGTGGCCTGTTTCTGAAAGATATCAATAATCTTCTCTCCAAGCTTGGCTAACTGGGGCACATAATCCATAGGTTCATGAAGATAGCGAGAAATTTCCATACAGCGTTGAGATAACTCTGGGGCAACTGCTATGGCCAGTTTTCGATATTCATCAATCATGCTGGCTGCAATGTCAGAGTTGCGGAAAGGGTCATTGGAATATTGAGAATGTTTTTTTCTATTGACTGAATGTATCTTATCTTCGACAGTTGTTTTTAACCGCTCTTGTTTCTGTGCCGATGTTGTTCTTCCACCGGAAACTGGCTCGGGGTTGCAGCTATAAGCAGTCAGGATATCTGTAAGAACTAGAAATTCGTGCTGAATTTGCCGCTCTTTCAGGCAAAGCTGTGCAATTCCGTCCGGACATGTAAGTAACTCCAGCAAGCTTGCCATAATGGCATCAGGGTGGCTGCCATCTTCAGTAAATATTACTGGTGGAGTTGCGGAATAGATATTATTGATCACATTTCTGTCATGGATAACAAAACGCCCGTAGATCAGCTCTGGAGAGTTTGCGTGTATTCTTGAATAGTCTGCAGCGCGCAAGCGTAAACGCTGGCCGGTTTTATTGAGGGCTGACAGTAACTTTTGGGTTTCCTGATTGTTTAAATCCAGCCCAAGTTCCAAGTTATCTGAATGTTTGTCGTTGAACTCAGTAATTACCTTCCTGGCTTGTTCTTCGGTCATGTCCTCATCAAGCGGAATATCAAACAATGCCATCACCGGCGCACGGCTGGGTGGAGAATCGCCTCCCTGGGTTGAGGGCGTACCGGGGTACAGGGGAGCCAGTCTGTCAGCCAGAGTCTGGCCTGGAGGTAAACCTATCCTCACAGCTCTTGGCGTTTTTTGTGTACTGCTGCTTGTGGAGATGGTCAGGGCAGGTTCAACTGAAATTTGCTCAGGCTTTGATAGAGGAGCGCCCGTAACCGCTATACCTTTTGTGTTTTGGTCTGTGGATGTAAATTGACACTCTTCTATTTTCGCAATTTTTACCGGTATAGAAACAAATAAAGCTTCCCTTTCTTTATTGTTCGACGGGTTTGGTCTTTTTCTTGGGCTTTCAAAATCTATCCTTGCATTAGACTCCACGGCTGTACTTCCTCCGGGCATATTATTTTTCTACATGAGTGCAGACGTGCCCTGCGGCTGCTGGACTCAGGTAAAGCTTCAATCCAGCGAGTGATTCTTGTAGAGAACGGTGAAGTCTTTGTTAATCAGATGGCCACCGGGCAGCAGGTAGCAGGTTCCATCTTCGCTCTCCAGCATCGCGCCATTTTTATCCCGAAGCACCTGGGGCTCATACACTTTTCTGCCAATGTCTGTTATCTCGCTATCCGCAATAAAATTGCAGTTTGCTACATCGGATGCTTTTTCATACAGTTCTATGGCACGCCGGGCCGGACTGGTCTGCTCAAAAGGCCTCCCTTCCCTGGTAAAGCGCTCTGCGAAAAGTGGAGCTGCATATGTACCGATTTTTTTCAGATCTTTGTAATTGGAAGAAATGATGGACACTTCCAGCGCATTGATCTGCAGGGAGAGCATTCGCAAACCCTCACGCATCTCTGTTTCGGGTGTGTCTGTCATTTTGTCAGGCGAGCAGAGCCTGTGGAACAGTTTACCCAGAGTATCAGGCTGGGCCTTGTCTGCGCAGAGAGCGATGGAGCGGGACAGGTTTTGTGAACTCAACAGGCCAATAATTATGTTAGGGCTATTCAGAGCCAGGCTGGGGCGCAGAATCACTTGATCACCGAGGTAGCTGTCTGTCTCTGGTACCAGACAGTTTGCATCGAACAGGTTGGGCCACAGATTATCATTGCCATTTTCGACGCCCAAAGGGCAGAGTATCTGCGGTAAAAAGCTGTCATCCATTAATTGCTTGTCACGCAGAACAGCCATCTGCAAGTCGTGGACATTTTTGGTGTGAAAGGGGTTGCAAGATAAGGCGTGATCCCGAAAGCTGCCATACTGAGTAACAATTACATTCGCCTGTTTTGGCTTGAGAAATCCAAGAAACTGTGGGCTTACTCTGCCGTCTTTCCCAGCTGCCAGTGCCAGACTGTGATGCAATTTATGTTGACTCACCCAGTCGTCCATTTTGGTGGAACCATCCAATTTGTCTGTGTTGACAATGGGCTGGGGGTAATATGACCCACGAAAGCGTATTGGCAGCAATGTGGCTTGTGTCTTGGATATTTGACAACAGTAACCTCTAAGCGCAGGGCTAATATCTTGATTAACGCGATCATTAGTCAGCTTAAAGTTAAACTCATCGCCAAAGTAATAATGAGGGAAGTTTGAATCCGCAGTTCCCGATCTAGCTGTCTGCTGTTGAAAAACGGTTATAATCCTTTGTCCAAGATTGGCCAGCTGGGGCAGAAATTCAATAGGGTCATGGAGATAATGGGAAATGTTTACGCAGCGCTGGGTCAGCTCCGGGGCAACCTCCATTGCCAGTTTTCGGGTAGAATCAATCAAGCTGGCGGCCAGATCAGGATTGATATGAGGTCTTTGACTGTAAAGACCACTTCTATTGAGCTGAATTGGCTCCAGTGAGTTTTTGACGGCCTCGAACTGTTGTTTGTCCGGCGGTAACAGTTTGTTATTATAGTAATCATTCTTATGCTTATTTATGTACGCTCCCAGGATATCCTTAAGTACGGAAAGCTCATGGTGTTCTTGCCGCTCTTTCAGGCAAAGTTGTGCAACCCCCTTCTCGCATGTGAGTAGTTCCAGCAAGCCTGCCATAATGGCATCGGGATGGCTGCCGTATTCAACATATGTTGTTGGAGAGCTTGGAGAATAGCTACTATTGACCACATTGTTGCCATCGATAACAAACCGCCCGTAGATCAACTCTGGAGCGTTTGTGCGTATCCTTGAATAGTCTGGAGCACGCAGGCGTATACGCTGGCCGGTTTTATTGAGGGCTGAAAGAAACTTTTGGGTTTCCTGGCTGTTTAAATCCAGCTCAAGTTTCGGAATGTGTGAATATTTCTTGCTGAACTCAATAATTACCCTTCTGGCTTCCTCCTCGGTCATGTCCTCATCAAGGGCAATATCAAACAATGCCATCACTGGCGCACGGCTGGGCGGAGAATCGCCTCCTTGGGTTGGGGGCGTACCGGGGTACAGGGGAACCAGTCTGTCAGCCAGAGTCTCATCTGAATATAGACGTATCCTCACGGCCCTTGACGTTTTCTCTATACCTTCTGGTTCTGGTTGTTTTTCCAATGAGCTATCTGAAGGGTTAGTCAGGGCAGGCGTAACAGGGATTGTCCGGGGCAGTGATTGGGCCAGATTCGCAAGCGTTATATCTCCCGGGCCACTGGGTGTGAATGTCAATTCAGAGCTTTCTGTTTTTGCAGTTTTTACCGTCTTTGGGTCAAGTAAGGATCCCTTTTTTTTTTTCATTGTCAGGTGGGCAGTCATGACTTATATTTGGCGAAGTGCTTCTACTGTGAATAACAAAATCCATACCTGCTTTTCCCCGATATTTTTCGATGATTGCGCATTAGAATAACGTGTGGCCAGTTCAGTTCCGCTTGAAGTAATACGAGGGCTAACTGAGTGGTCAGTTTCTGGGCGATTTTTATTGATTTTCGTGCTGGCCAATCAGTGAGCTAACGGTAAGAAAGCATTCAAATTTCGGAAATCTATCGGTTTCCCCTTTCCGCATTGCCTGTTAGACATTTACAATAAGTAATTTTGGACTTGGAGCTTGCAGGAGCACTCCCATTAATCCCATATTTCGCAAGGGGCAGGCCCTTGGTGCCCGTTTTACCTTTCTACTGGCACTCTCCCTGGCTCTGATATTTGTTGATCATCGCTTTGATTCCCTGGTGCAGGTGCGCAGCTGGTTATCCGTTCTGGCCACCCCGGTTCAGCTGTTGGCGGATACACCTGCCCGCCTGGTCGGTAATGCCAGCCTGATGGTCAGTTCGCGCAGTGAACTGGCGCAGGAGAATGCACGCCTTAAGGCCCGCAGCCTTATTCTTGAACAGAAAATCCAGAAACTTGCATCGTTGAATGCTGAGAATGTCAGGCTTCGTGAACTTCTGAACTCTTCCCGTCTTGTTGATGAAAAAGTTGTTGTTGGTGAGCTTGTCGGCATTGACCCCGACCCGAATGTGAAACAGGTCGTGGTCAACAAAGGTGAGCGCGACGGAGTCTACATTGGACAGCCATTGCTGGATGCTTCAGGTGTTATGGGGCAGGTTGTTCAGACAAGTCCTTTTACCAGTCGGGTGATTTTGATTACCGACAGCAGCAGTCGTATACCAGTGCAGGTGAACAAGAATGGATACCGTGCGATTGCAGCCGGTAACGAGTCCGGTACTGAGCTTGAACTGCAGCATGTTCCGGCAACGGCGGAAATTGCAGAAGGTGATCTGCTGATCACTTCTGGCATGGGGCAGCGTTTCCCTGTTGGTTATCCTGTGGCTGAAGTCACTGAAGTGACGCGTAACCCTGGAGAACCGTTCCTCTATATCCGTGCTGAACCTTTGGCCCGCCTTAACAGAAGTCGGCTGGTTATGCTGGTTTTCTCAACCGAACGAAATGGACTGGAGCATAGAGCTGATAATAACGGTAATGATCTAGCTGCTCAGGAAGGGCAGGAAACGGAGGTTAAGCAATGAGACATTCTTCTCATGCGCACTGGCTGGTATGGCTGACGCTGTTGATGGCAGCCGTGTTGAGTCTTCTGCCACTGCCTGCCTGGTTGTCCTATGCACGCCCATCCTGGATACCGCTGGTAACTATCTTCTGGATTCTGGTGTTGCCACAGTATTACGGGCTGTTCTTTGCCTGGGTACTCGGTATTGTGATGGATATTCTCTATGGCACGGTCTTTGGTCAGCATGCCATGGCCATGCTGTTTATGGCCCTGGCGGTGAACCAGCTGCACCGCAGACTGCGAATGTACCCCTGGTGGCAGCAGAGCTTTATGGTGCTGTTTATTACCGGTCTTTATGAGCTTACGGTGATTTGGGTGGGCAGTGCGACAGGAAGACTGTCACCGTCCCTGCTATACCTGCTGCCAGCTGTGACCAGTGCTCTGTTGTGGCCGTGGCTGGCTGCTGTTATGCACAGTTTTCGCCGTCGCTTTATCGTTATTTAAAAATCAACAGAACCCATTAGGACTCTGTTGATTATTTTTGAGCTGTTTTTCCGCTCAGGACTGTTTGTATGGCAAATGTCTCTTTTCTTTATCTGGCCTCCAGATCTCCCCGCCGCAGGGAGCTGCTGACGCAGGCCGGAATACCATTCAGGCTGGTGGATATCGAGATCGATGAGTCGGTCTTGGAAAATGAAAGAGCCGCCGACTATGTTGAGCGGCTTGCCCGAAGCAAAGCCGAGGCCGGCTGGGCAAAATTGCAGGATACCGGAGGCGCTGCCGCCCCTGTTCTTGCAGCAGACACTACGGTTGCTCTTGGCGGGAAACTGCTGGGAAAACCAGAGAATGAAGATGATGCCGTTGAGTCACTTATGCACCTCAGCGGTCAGACCCATGATGTACTGACAGGCATAGCGCTTTGTGGTGACCTGGGGGATGGACTGGATGTTGAAACCCAGGTTGTGACCACCCGGGTACGCTTCAGCCATTTCTCTATTGAGGATGCCCGGCGTTATGTAGCGACAGGGGAGCCGATGGATAAAGCCGGTTCTTATGGTATTCAGGGGTTTGGTGGAACACTGGTAGAGAGTATTGACGGGAGTTATTCCAACGTCGTTGGCCTTCCATTGAAGGAAACAGTCGAGTTGGCAGGGCTTTTCGGCGTACCATACTGGCAAAAGCTTTCAGGTGACCAGACCGTGTAACTGGTTGCTGCAAACAGCCATGAGCAGGAAATGCCCACTCCGAAAAATGAAAATGCGGAGGCATTTCCTGGTAAAAAAGTAGTTGCCGAGGGATAGGGATGAGTGAAGAGATTCTGATGAATATTACGCCCATGGAGTCCCGTGTGGCGCTGGTGGAAAACGGCGTCTTGCAGGAAGTCTATGTGGAGAGGGATCGTAACCGCGGTATCGTCGGAAATATTTACAAGGGCAAGGTTGTCCGGGTTCTTCCGGGAATGCAGGCCGCTTTTGTTGATATTGGTCTCGAAAGGGCAGCCTTTATTCATGCCAGCGAGATCTATGATAAGCAGGATCGTGCTGATGGTCAGGAGCCCAGCATAGTGGAGCTGGTTCATGATGGGCAGGCTCTGGTGGTGCAGGTGACCAAAGACCCAATTGGCTCTAAAGGAGCACGCCTGACCACCCATATCTCCATCCCCGCCCGTTACCTCGTCCTGATGCCCCATAACTCCCATGTTGGAATCTCGCTTCGAATCGAAGATGCTGAAGAGCGTGACCGCCTGCGGGAAATTGTTGAACGACTGCTGTCCGAGGATGGCCGGAAAGACAAGGGCGGATTTATTCTCCGGACTGCAGCTGAAGGAATAGGTGAGCCGGAGATTCTTGCCGATATCCTGTTCCTGCACAGGCTTTGGGATTCCGTGGAAGAGCAGCGCAAGGCCAGCAAGGCACCTTCCTGCATTTATGAAGACCTTCCCCTGCATCTGCGCACCATGCGTGATCTGGTTGAACCGGATATTGAAAAAATCCGCATTGATTCCGAAGAAACCTTTAACAAAGTGACCAAGTTCGTCCGCAAGCTGGTGCCCCATCTGGATGGCAGGGTGGAGTTTTATACCGGTGAGCGTCCGATCTTTGACCTGTTCAGCGTTGAGGATGAAATTAACCGGGCACTGTCCCGCAGGGTGGAACTGAAGTCTGGCGGATACCTGATTATTGATCAGACAGAAGCCATGACCACCATTGATGTCAATACAGGTGGTTTTGTCGGCCACAGGAATCTTGAAGAGACTATCTTCAAGACCAACCTGGAAGCCGGCCATGCTATCGCCCGTCAGCTCAGACTCCGCAATCTGGGCGGGATCATAATTATCGACTTTATTGATATGGAAGATGTCGAACACCAGCGCCAGGTTCTCCGAACTCTGGAAAAGATGCTGGAGCGGGATCATGCCAAAACCAATATTACCGGTGTATCTGATCTCGGGCTGGTAGAAATGACCAGAAAACGGACCCGGGAATCTTTGGAAAATACCCTGTGTGAAGCCTGTCCTACCTGCCAGGGACGGGGAACCCAGAAGACTGCAGAAACCGTCTGCTACGAAATCTTCCGGGAGATTATGCGGGAGGCGAGAACCTATGAAAGTGACAGCTATCTGGTTCTGGCGTCAGAACAGGTTGTTGACCAGCTTCTGGACGAAGAGTCCGACAGCGTGGCAGATCTGGAGTCAGCGATGAATAAAACCATACGCTTCCAGGTTGAGCCCCGTTATGGCCAGGAACAGTTTGATGTTGTGCTGGTCTGATATGTGACTGGCTATTCTGTTCGGGATAGCAAAGGATTGTGGTGGCCTGACCGACGCGTGTGCGTCGGTTTTGTGTTAAGGCTGACCGGAGAAATATGAAGAAAATAGCCCTGCATTTATCCCGTGCGACATGGATTGCACTGGTATTTGGTCTGGTTCTACTGGCGATTATTGTATCTGCCGGCAGGGTCGTTATGCCTATGGTCAGCGGGCTCAAGGGGCAGATCACTGACAGCCTGGGAAGTACACTTGAAACCAGAGTGTATCTAGGCGAATTGACAGGCCGGCTCCATAACTTCAACCCTGCGATAAGTCTGGATCAGGTTGTTATCTATCAACCGGAGCAACCGGACCAACCCAGCGTTTCTCTTGAAAATATCATCCTGGAACTGGATACCATTTCCACTCTGGTCAATCTGGAGCCGGTGTTTCGGCGGGTAATGGTTGGTGGTGGAGAGCTGAACCTTACTGGTGAGCCAGGGCATATCGGTCTGGCTGGCTTTCCCAGAATTGAAGCAGAGGATGAAGAAGACACCACTGTCAGTCAGCGGGAAGGGGTGAGAAATATGCTGGAGGTGTTAAGCCGCCAGCGCCAGATTGATTTTGAGAATATTCACCTCTCTCTGTCCATGAACTCCGGCAAAACCCATGATGTACTGGTGGACCGCCTGACTCTTACCGGACCTTCTGATGGCCGCAAAATGTCGGCCCGTATCAGCTCTGCTTCAGGGGAAGAGATTGAACTGGCCATGAATGTCAGCGGGCATGCCATCAGGTGGCCGGACATCATGCTTGATGGATATATCTCTACACCAACTATCAACTTTAAAAAATGGCTTGAGTTATTACCTGAATCACTGCGCAAAGAGGCCAAGCTAAAGTTCAATCAACTGCGTGCCGGAACTCAGGCATGGTTCAGCTACTCACCCAGAGGCTGGAAGATTCACGGTAATCTGACAGCTGATATGGTGGATATAGATCGTGAAGGTCAGACACTTCCTCCGCTGACATCGTTACGTTCAGATTTTGCCCTGACATTTGGCAAGCATCAGGATCAGCAACTTTGGCTGAATAATCTTTCGTTCATTTTTTCCGGTTACGCCTATCCGGGCAGCAACGTTTTTATCAGGAGAGGAATAAAGCCGGATCGTGATATCACCATTGCCGCAGATCGTATTCATCTGCAGGCACTTTCATTGATTTCTACCACATCCAACCTGTTACCCAATGTTGTGAATGGTATTGTCACGCGGCTTGCACCCCGCGGGAGAATTAACAACTTTGTCCTGAAATTAAAGCCATCTTCTGACCCATTTGATTTGGACTTGAGTGCAGAGCTGCGGGATGTTGGAGTCGATCACTGGTATGGGGCACCTTCCGGGGAAAGGATTAATGCCAAGGTCAGAATGAATGCCCGGGAAGGCGTTATTGATCTCGACAGTCGTGGTTTTACCCTGGGGCTGGATAACGTCTTTGATGATGTATGGGTCTATGACCGGGTTGCGGGCAAGCTGTATTGGCATATCATTGATGATGTTTACATTCTGCGCACTGATCAGATGTCGTTTACTGGCGGTGAAGGTGATATTGAAGCACGGTTACGACTGGATATTCCTTTTGGTGAAGATCCTATCTGGATGGCTCTGGAAGCAGGGATAACCAGCGGAGATGCTCTCTATGCCGGTAAGTATCTGCCCACTTCGCTGGGCGATCTCAATGTCTGGCTTAACAGTGCTATCAAAGGTGGGGATATCAGCCAGGGGGCCTTTATCTGGAATGGGCCGCTGACTAATCCGGTTGCGCCAAAAAGCCTGAGCTGGGGCCTTTTCTTCGATGTCAGCAATACTGATTTTGCTTACGATCCTGAGTGGCCCGAGGTCAAAGGTGTCGATGGCCTGGTGACAGTGGATCAGGATGAGGTTGTTGTTAAAGCAGATAAGGCCCGGGTCTATGACAGCCGTGCAACAGGTCTGACAGCAATTGTTCCAGACTTGCTGACTGATAAGCCGCTGACTCTGAAACTGACTGGCCAGGTTACCAGTAATGGCAGGGACGGTCTCAGGATTCTCCGTGAAACACCTATTGCTACAGCAATGAATAATGCTGCGGACCAGTGGGATATTGGCGGCGATGTCAGGGTTGGTCTGGATCTCAATATTCCCCTGACTGCCGAGGGTAGAAACAAAGAAGATATTAAAGTTGATATCGGGCTTGCAGGAAACAGGTTTGCTATTCCTGATCTGGATCTGGCTGCAACCAATATCAGTGGCAGAATGTCCTATTCCACTGCGAAAGGGTTACAGGGAACTGGTTTAAGCGGATCGCTTTTTGATAAACCAGTGACGTTTGGTATATCAACCTCATCGGGGCGCTCTGCCAAAACACAGGTTGATATCAATGGCAGAGTCGCCATGAAGCCACTCTCGCAATGGCTGGGATGGGACTATCTCTGGCTGGCCGATGGCGAGACAGATTATAAGGCACGTGTCACTGTTGGAGGCAAAGGGGATATCCGGGTTGATGTTGATAGCAGTCTGGTTGGAATGACTTCCAGTATGCCCGAACCTCTCGATAAGAAAGCTTCCCAAAAACTGCCGTATTCCATGTCAGTTCTTGCTCCTGCTAAAGGACCATTTACGGTTGAAGGTTCATTGGCCGGGCGCTTCGATTATGTTCAGGAGCTTGATCGAAAGAGCCAGAAGCTGAGTCGTGGCGGGGCACGCATTGGTCAGGGGAAAGTTGAACTGCCTGACAATGGTTTTCTGGTAACAGGTCAGCTTGATGCTCTGCAGTTAAAGCCGTGGCACTTATGGTGGCAGAAAAACGCAGGAAACTTCCGGTCAGAATCAGGAGAAACTTCAGGTTCTGCTATTGAATCTTCAGTCAAAGATCTATCGATATCTGTAAAAGATGTCTCTATAGACAGACTGCTCTGGGGTGGTGCCGGGTTTAACAACGTTCAGGCCAGTTTCTCGCAGGACAGCGAAGGGATGCACCTTGGCCTGAAAGCTCCGGAAGGCGATGGAGTTCTGACTATTCCTGCGGATAACCGTCCTCTGAGAATTGATATGGCTCAGCTGAATCTGCCGGGAGAAGTTCTTCCGGAGCATAAGCTGGAAACTTCCAAAGTTGAGACGAACAACAAGCAAGAAGAGTTTGTTGATCCATTCACTGATGTGGTTCCTGCCGATATCCCAGACCTGGATGTTCATGTCGAGAGGATTCGTATTGGCGAGCAAGAGTTTGGGCATCTCAGTACCAAAATACGCACAGTCAAAGATGGAATAAAAACCACAGAGCTGAAAGGTGTACTTGGTGGGGCTGAGGTCGATGGCAATCTGGGTTGGACCAGGCATGACGGTCAGCACCATACAGTGATCAATGCCAGTATCGACAGCACTAATGTTGAAGAGTTTCTGGCTAAGTGGGGCTACCCAGAGTTGATGACAGGTAAGCGTCTCAAGAGCAGCAGCTACTGGACCTGGGTGGGGTCACCTGGTGGTTTTCAGATGAAGGAGATGGAAGGTCACAGTGATATTGAAGTCAGGAATGGGCGCTTCCTGTCTGTGGACAGCAGCTCAAGCAGCGCGCTCCGCCTGTTTGGGGTTCTTAATGTTGATGCCATTACCCGCCGCCTGCGTCTGGACTTCTCTGATCTGTTCCGCTCCGGAATGGCGTTTGATCAGGTTGAAGGAAAGCTGTCTTTTGATAAAGGTCAGATCAATCTGAAGGAGCCTTTGACTGTTAAGGGGCCATCATCAGATTTCAAACTGGATGGCTCTTTGAATGTTGTGAAGAATACGCTGGATATGGGGCTGGTGGTGACGCTACCAGTGACACAGAATATTGCTGTTGTCAGCCTGCTTCTTGGGCAGCCTTATATTGCCGGAGCTGCCTATCTGTTTGATAAATTACTGGGCAGTCAGGTTGAGCAGTTCGCCAGTCTCAGGTATGAGATAAAAGGCAGTCTGTCTGAGCCGGCAATGAAGCTGGATCGCCTGTTTTCAAATAAAGCCAAGCACAATAAGAAGAAATTCAAGTAGATTTGGTTGATTATTTAAGGGTTAACTTCAATGAATAGAACAGGGATGATGAATACCGGCAAGGGCATGCAGGAAAAGTTCTTGAGCCTGATCATGTCCTCTCATACCATGGCATAAGACGTAATTCAGGGAACACCCACCAGATGACAGATATCCTGACCCAAGCCAAACAACAGTTACTTGCTCCCAATTCACTGGATGAATCTCATCTGGAGCAGGTAATCCATGGCATGCTGGGGCATCAGATTGATGCAGCTGATCTTTATTTTCAGAGTATTCGCCACGAAGGCTGGGTACTTGAAGATGGCATTGTAAAGGAAGGCAGCTATAACGCTGATCGCGGTGTGGGTGTCCGTGCCATCAGCGGTGAGAAGACCGGTTTTGCCTATGCCAATGATATTGCCCTGCCAGCTCTGGAAGCGGCTGCTGGTGCATCACGCAGCATTGCCCGTCAGGGGCAGGATCGCCAGGTTCAGGCCTGGGGACGGAGCCAGCCACTGGCCTTATACAACGATGCCAACCCTCTCGATTCAATGTCCCGGGATGACAAGGTCAAACTCCTGAAGGACATGGATGCTGAAGCCAGGCGTCTGGACCCAAGAGTGAAACAGGTGACTGTCAGCCTCGCTGGTGTTCATGAGTATGTTCTGGTCGCTGCAGCAGATGGCACATTGTCTGCAGATATTCGTCCGCTGGTTCGCTTGAATGTTGGTGTGATTGTTGAGGATAACGGTCGCCGGGAGCGTGGCAATTATGGTGGTGGTGGCCGCAGTGATTACCAGATGTTCCTGAAGGGCGACCTGTGGAAGTCTTATGCCAAGGAAGCTGTCCGTCAGGCGCTGGTAAACCTGGAGGCCGTCGCAGCACCCGCTGGAGCAATGGAAGTGGTTCTGGGTGCCGGCTGGAACGGTGTTCTGCTGCATGAAGCGGTGGGGCATGGTCTTGAAGGAGACTTTAACCGTAAAGGCAGCTCCATGTATTCCGGCCGCATTGGCGAACGTGTCGCTTCGCCGCTCTGTACCATCGTTGATGATGGAACCATGGCCGGTCGTCGTGGATCTCTGAATATTGATGATGAAGGCGTGACCTCTTCCAATACGGTTCTGATTGAGAACGGTATTCTGAAGGGCTATATGCAGGACAAGATGAATGCCCGTCTGATGGGTGTTGAATCAACCGGCAACGGCCGTCGTGAATCTTATGCTCATCTGCCTCTGCCCCGCATGACCAACACTTACATGTTGCCTGGCCAGCAGGAAAAGGAAGAGATCATTGCCTCTGTGAACAAAGGTATTTACGTGGCCAATATGGGCGGTGGCCAGGTTGATATCACGTCGGGCAAGTTTGTTTTCTCAACCAGTGAAGCCTATCTGATTGAAAATGGCAAAATTACTACGCCTGTGAAAGGTGCAACGTTGATCGGTAACGGTCCTGATGTTATGAACAAGGTATCCATGGTTGGTAATGACCTTAAGCTGGATTCCGGAGTAGGCGTCTGTGGTAAGGATGGACAGTCAGTGCCGGTTGGAGTTGGTCAGCCAACTCTGAAAATTGATGAGATTACTGTTGGTGGAACCAGCATGTAAGTTTCTGGGTAACCGGAACCATAAAAAAACCAAGGCTGGCTATACCCGCCTTGGTTTTTTTAACTCAGCTTTCGCTAACTTCTCTCAGGCAACGGAACAGTTTTTTACTGAGTGTTGCTTTCTTCTCTTCTGACTTTTCTTTATTGATATTACGAATCAGCTGGCGCAGTTGCTGTGCGTCAGCGTGAGGGTGTTCATCAAGAAAAGCCGTCAGGGCTGTGTTGCCATCATTAATCAGGCGCTCGCGCCAGCGTTCCAGGATATGGAAATGGCGGCTGTACTCTTCACTGCTGGTGTCCATCATGGCCAGCTCGTGACGGATGGCATCAATATCCTGATCCAGCATCAGCTTGCCAATAAACCCGAACTGACGCTTGCGGGCGTTGTGGCTTTTGATTCGTGCTGTCTCAGTAATGGCATCAATAATCCGACCTTCGAGGGGGATTTTTGCCAGCTGATCAGGCTTGAGTTCAGTCAGCCTGGCACCCAGATCCTTAAGTTCATGGGCATCCCGCTTCAGCTCGGATTTGCTGACCAGAATGATCTCTTCATCCTGATCCAGTTCTTCGTGATTTCTGTTTTTGCGCATTCTGTTACCGTGGAAATGCCGCTGGTTGCTAGGGGGGGTTCACAATTAAACATCGACTCAGTGGCTCTAAAAGTGGCCCGACACAGCAGGGGGCCACTTTTAGAGTCACCCGAAGGGCGCTTCCGAGAGTTCCTGTGAGCTTCGTTGTAGCGCTTTGAAAGGCAGCAAGCATTCCTGCGGCACTACGCCTCGTCACAGAAACTCTCGGAAGCGCTGAGTTCGACGTTTAATTGTGAACACCCCCTAGGCGTTACATTTCCTGTTTAAGGGCATATCAAATAGTAATTGGCGATTATTTTACCATGAAAACCACGAAGTGCTTTGGTAACTCGAAGCTTCTGGTTTACGGAATGAAAAGCAGGGCTGTAGAATGGAAGCAACAAGGCTCAGGATAGGATGTTTCAATGGCCAGCCCCAAGACTAGCCAAGCACAGCCGGTGATTGATCCGGCTCTGGAAGAGCAGCGTCTCACCACGTTGGTTTCTGACATTATTGATGAGGCCCGCAAGCAGGGAGCAAGTGCCTGTGAAGTGGGTGCCAGCTCGGATGCCGGTCTGTCAACGACTGTGCGTATGGGGGAAGTTGATACCGTCGAGTTCAACAAGGATCAGGGTTTCGGTATCACGGTATATTTTGGCCAGCGCAAGGGTTCGGCCAGTACCAGTGATGATACTCCTGAAGCGATCAGAGATACCGTTCGGGCTGCCTGTGATATAGCCCGCTACACAAGTGAGGATAATTGTGCTGGTCTGGCAGATGCCGACCAGATGGCTACTGACTTTCCCGATCTGGATCTCTATCACCCCTGGGGTATCAGTGCCGAAGAGGCAATTGAGCGAGCTAAAGAGTGTGAAGCTGCCGCCCGTGCTGTCAGCAGCAAAATCACTAACTCGGATGGTGCAACAGTAAATTCTCACCAGGGCTGCCGTGTCTACGGAAACAGTCATGATTTTATTGGCCCTCACCGTTCCAGTCGCCAGAGTGTCAGTGCAGTGATGATTGCCCAGCAGGGTGATGAGATGCAGCGCGATTACTGGTACTCAGTGGCCCGTGATGGCAATAAGCTGGAATCTATGGCTGATATTGGGCGTAAGGCTGGAGAGCGTACTCTGGCCCGCCTGGGAAGCCGTAAAGTGCCCACAGCCAATGTGCCGGTTATTTTCAGTGCTGAGCTGGCCGGTGGTTTTATCAGCCATATGATGGCGGCCATCAGCGGTGGCAGCCTGTATCGTGAGGCTTCTTTCCTGCTGGATCATCTTGGCAAAAAGATTTTCCCTGAGTGGGTCAATATCTATGAGCGTCCGATGCTGAAGGGTGGCATGGGCTCAGTCGCTTTTGATGGTGATGGCCTGCAGACCCGTGATCAGTCATTTATTACAGATGGAATGCTGGCCAGCTATCTTCTCAGCACCTATTCAGCCCGCAAGCTGGGTATGACCAGTACTGCTAATGCTGGTGGTGCCCACAACCTGTTTATTGACAGCAATGCCGGTGATCTGGATAGCTTGGTTAAAGAGATGGATACAGGCCTGCTGGTAACCAGTCTGATCGGTCAGGGCATCAATATGGTAACAGGGGATTACTCCCGTGGTGCTGGTGGCTTCTGGGTTGAGAATGGTGAAATTCAGTTCCCGGTTTCTGAAGTCACAATTGCTGGCAATCTGAAGGATATGTTTATGAATCTGCGAAAGGTTGGTAATGATATTGACCGTCGCGGTAATATCCAGAGTGGTTCCCTGCTGGTTGATGGCATGATGGTGGCTGGAGAGTAACAATTCTCCATTTATCATATTTCTTTTTGTAAATGGCGGTGAATATTCTCCGCCATGTCTTCCCTCAGTTTTCTACACTTCCCTGTGAATTTTGGTTTTCGGGGGTGTCGACATGCGTATCTTACCGGCCATTCTGGCCGTTCTTCTCTCCTCATATATTCAGGCAGAAACCCTGGTCAGGGGGCTTGCTACGCCTCCGGCAACGCTTGATCCGCACTTTTTTCATGGAACACCTGAAGCAGGTGTTCTCAAGGACTTATTCGAGGGACTGGTGATTCAGGATGAGTATGGGCTGCCGGTTCCCGGCGCTGCAGAGAGCTGGCAGGTATCTGAAGATGGCCGCACCTGGACATTCAGGCTGCGTGAAGACCTTAAGTGGTCTGATGGAACTCCTCTGACATCAGAAGATTTTCTCTTTAGTTTTCGCCGTCTGGCTGATCCTGCAACCGGTGCCAAGTACAGCTGGTATCTCCAGCTTTCCGGTGTTGTTAACAGCCAGGATGTTACCGAAGGAAAGCAGCCTGTAGAATCCCTTGGTGTGACAGCACTAGATAAGCAGACACTGGTAGTCACGCTGGACGAGCCTCGCAGCTGGTTCCCTGCCATGATGACTTTTCCATCGTTTCTGCCTGTTCCGCGACACGCTATTGAAGCATGTGGAGAGGATTGGCATTTGAAAGAAGGCTGTGCTGTCAGCAATGGCGCTTACAGCTTTGTTTCCAGTGGTCATAACGAAATAAAGCTGCAGCGAAACACCTTCTACTCAGGTTTTTCTGAGGCTCAGATTTCCGATCTGGTCTGGAAAATGTATCAGCAACCTTTGGATGAACTTGTGGCATTCAGGGCCGGTGATCTTGATATTACATCCGGCCTGCCAATTGTTTCTTTGCTGCCTAAGGCTGTCTCTGTTGGTATAGCCACTGAGCCGGAGCCTCAGCTAATTACCAGTTATCTGATTGTTAATCCCAAAAATTCAACGATGAGTAACCCGCATTTGAGGAAAGCTCTGGCTGCCGTGCTTGATCGTGATGCTGTTTTTCCTGATGTTGGAGGGCCTGCCTGGACTTTGACTCCGCCCTGGACCAAAGGGGCCAGCAACTGGTTACCAGAAGATTACGGACAGGCACAATGGAAAAGAGATAATGCTGCCCGGAAGGCATTAGCCAAGGCCGGTTACAGTGAGAGTAACCCAGTCAAAATCGAATATATGACAGTGGAAGGTTATGGCAAGGGAGGTCTGTATAACGAATCAATTGTCAGCCAGTGGCGCAGATTGCCAGGGGTTGAGGTTGAGATTGTCAGCCTGGACTGGATGGAGTTCACTCGCCGTTACCTCTCAGGTGACTTCCAGGTTATGCATAGTGCCTGGCTGGCTGCCTTTAACGATCCTGCTGCATTTTTACTGTTAGGTGGTCGTCTTTCACCTTATTCGCTGGGTGTGATGGATGATGATTATGATGTTGCGCTGCAAAAAGCGATGTCTGAAACGTCTCAGGAAGAACGTAAAATGCTTTATCAAAATCTGGAGCAGCAGCTGGTTGAATCCAACAGTATTATTCCCTTGAAACATTTAAGTCAGGTTCACTGGCTCCAGCCAAGAGTTAAGGGTTTCACTGCCACAAACCCGGAGGGTTGGGTTACCAGCCGTCAGTTGCGCTTAGAATAGAGCCTTTCGGTTAGGTATAGAAAAGTGTCGCCAGTCCAAGGAAGGACAGAAACCCTACGACGTCGGTAATGGTTGTCAGAATCACAGACCCCGCGAGTGCCGGATCAATATCGAGTGATTTCAAAACAAGCGGCAACATGGCTCCCGAAAGAACTGCAACAACCAGATTGATAACCATGGACAAACCAATCACAAGCGTGATGGTCTGATCATCAAACCAGACCATGGCGGCAGCAGAAACAACGATGGCCCAGAACAGCCCGTTCAGTAAACCCACAAGACCTTCCCTGGTCAGCAGCCAGGTGGTGTTGGATTTACCAATCTGACCAAGCGCCATGGCACGTATGATCAAGGTAAGAGTCTGGCTTCCGGCAATTCCACCCATACTGGCAACGATTGGCATCAGCACAGCCAGAGCCACTACCTGATCAATAGTTTCCTGAAACAGACCAATCACTCCGGAGGCGATAAATGCTGTTATCAGGTTAATGCCAAGCCATACAGCCCTGCGTCGCGTGGTGCGCAGTACTGGTGCGAAGGTGTCTTCATCTTCATCCAGTCCGGCCATGCTCATAATTGAGTGTTCGGCTTCGTCCCTTATAACATCGACGACGTCATCAACAGTGATACGTCCAAGAAGATGACAGCTTTCATCAACGACCGGAGCCGATACAAGGTCTTCCCGTTCGAATAACTGTGCGACATGGGTATCTTCCATAGAAACTGGAACAGGCTGAATAGCGTGATCTATCAGATCAGCCAGAAGGGTACTGGGATCTGCAGTCAGTAAATCACTGATTGGTACAGCGCCCTGGAATTGATCGAAACGATCGACCACCAGTAGCTGATCTAGAGGTTGGGGTAATGAGTTGTGCTGACGTAGATAACGCAGGGCAACTTCAACAGTAATATCCTTGCGGACGGTTACCGTATCGGTGTTCATCAGGCCGCCTGCGGTATTCTCTGGATAGGCTAGAACCTCTTCGACTCGCTGGCGATTCTGGTAATCCATCGAATCCAGAACGCGATAGGTTATCTGTTTGGGCAGCTGCTGAAGAATATCCGCAATATCATCCACATCCTGGTCTTCGAAAATACTAATCAGTTCCTGGATGTTCATCTGGTCAATAAAGAACTGGCGGACTTCTTCCCCCATCTCATTGAGTACGTCGCCTTCATCCTCAACTGGAATCAGTTTCCAGAGAATGCTGCGCTGTCGGGGAGGAGAGGACTCGAGCAGGTG
The DNA here is from genome assembly GCF_023502345.1 of Parendozoicomonas callyspongiae. Taxonomy (GTDB): domain Bacteria; phylum Pseudomonadota; class Gammaproteobacteria; order Pseudomonadales; family Endozoicomonadaceae; genus Sansalvadorimonas; species Sansalvadorimonas callyspongiae. Next base: position 58,539 of record NZ_JAMFLX010000003.1, on the reverse strand, counting down.
TGCAATATCTGCAGCAGACAGGCTATTGAGCATTTGCCGGGTGTGTTCCGGCATGCCGTAATTGAGTGTTTTGTTCAGAGCTTCCAGCTGGTCTTCAGACAAGGCCAGTGATTGTTGTTGCTGAGGCACAGGCACACCTGCATTTTTATTACGTGCTGTCGTTACAGTTTTGAAGCAACAGCACTGATTGTTTATTTATTATTCATTTTCATCAAAGCGGTTGGATACCAGTTCAGCAATGGCGGAATAAGCCTGATCCGCGTCGTCACCTTCGACTTCAATATCCAGAGTTGTTCCCTTGCTGGCTGCAAGCATCATAACCGCCATAATACTTTTGCCATCAACCATTTTGTTCTGATTTCCAATGCGGATTGAGCTGGCAAAGGATGATGCCACACCAACAAACTTGGCTGCTGCACGGGCATGCAGGCCCAGTTTGTTGATGATAACCAGCTGTTCCTGAATCATGGGTATTCCTCTTTATGATTCCCGTGTGCCTTCTTGGCTTCCATTTCCCGGTGACGAACCTGAACGGAATTCTGATGTTTGCGGAATTCACTGGCCAGGGTTTCGCTGATGAATACCGAGCGATGCTGTCCTCCAGTGCATCCGATGGCAACGGTCAGGTAACTGCGATTGCTCTCTTCAAAAACGGGCAGCCAGTTACTGACGAAACTGGTGATATCCTGCAGCATTTTGTTGACAGAATCATGTCCGCTCAAAAAATCAATAATGGGCTGGTCCTTACCATTAAACCCTCGCAGCTCTTCATGCCAGAAAGGGTTCGGCAGGCAGCGAACGTCAAAGACAAAATCTGCGTCCAGTGGAACCCCTTTCTTGAAACCAAAGGATTCAAATTGCAGGGATAGATCATGGCTTTCTTTGCCTGCAACACGCTTGCGAATAAGGCTGCGAAGTTCGTGCAAAGACAAACGACTGGTATCCAGGCGCATATCAGCTGCGTTGGCCATTTCCGTCAGGACATCCGCTTCTCTTCGAATGGCTTCATCCAGTGATGACTGATCATCGCTGAGAGGATGGCGGCGGCGTGTTGAACTGAATCGCTTTAACAGAGTCTCGTGGTCAGCATCCAGATAAATCACATCACAGGTGAGATTGCTGTCATTTAAAAGCTGCTTATGGGTATTGATAAAACCTGCCAGATCGCCGGACATATTACGGGCATCAATACTGACAGCAATTGAGTTCACCTCAGTCGGGTCATTACGAAACCGTTCGACAAGGCTGGTTAACAATCCTGCAGGTAAATTATCGATACAGTAAAAGCCTTGGTCTTCCAGTGCTCCCAGGGCAGCACTTTTTCCAGAACCTGAGCGGCCACTTATGATGACAAGCCGTATTGCTTTTGACATAGATTATTCTTCCCCCAGCCTTGAGCACTAAAGCGATTGTTTTCCTTGAGTGGAGTCGCTTACTTCTTTTGGCGCACTCTTTTGGTGTACAGGGCGCTTTAGCAAAGGATAGGTAAAAAAGCAGATATAAAAAAGAGCCTGCGGTAGAACACTTCTTTGGTGGGTGTTCCAGGCAGGCTCTCTCGGGAGCTGTGTTATCAATTTGTTCAAGAAAAGCTAAAGACAGAAAAAACGTCTATGGCTCGAATAAGCGAATTGAAAACAAGGCTGTATTTAACTTCAAAAAATCAGGATCAGGCCGTCACCTTATCTGTAAGCAGACGATACAAAGCTTCGCTGTTTGTCGCAGAGCGGAGTGCTTCACAGAGATCTTCATTACTGAACTGTTCGGCGATTAGCCTCAGAAACTGCAGGTGCTGCTCTGTTTCGTCTTCGGGCACCACGAGTGCAAAAACCAGATCAACCGGTTTTTTGTCTATGGCGTCGAAATCAATGGGCTCTGCAAGTCTGAGAAAAACAGCCTGTGGAGTTTCACAGCCAGAGATGCGGCAATGGGGCAGGGCAAAGCCATTTCCAAGACCGGTACTTCCCAGTTTTTCACGGGTAACCAACTGGTTGAACAGCTCTTTTGCGTCCAGCTTGGGCTGACGCTCGCTGACCAGGTTGGCGATATATTGCAGAGTGCGTTTCTTGCTGGCTCCCTGCACGCCGTAAAAGGCGTGCCCGGGAGCGAGGATATTCCGTAGGCTCATTACTTTTTGAATAGGGGGTTAATGCGATGCCCCCTGGAGGCGATCAATGTTCTTTTCTTTGTACTTCAGAAGTTGACGATCAAGTTTGTCCACAAGCAGGTCAATGGCTGCATACATATCTTCGTGTTCCGATGAAGCGGCTATGTCAGCATTTCGAACATGGAGTGTGGCTTCAGCCATCTGACGTTGTTTTTCAACACTCAAAGTGACTTGCACATTGGTAATTCCATCAAAATGTGAAGCGAGCTTGTTCAGTTTACGATTAACATATTCGTGCAGAGCTTCTGTAACTTCGAACTGATGACCGCTGATGTTAACTTGCATGCGTTACTCTCCTGATGTCAGGTTGAGCAGTCCCGGTGAATTCCATACCGGACCGACACTTTGATTCTATCACCAGTCATTGGCCTCGTCTCGACTTTTGCTCAATTGGCAGCAAACCTCTGCCAAATCCATGAGTTGGAGCAGTGGGTTTCCAAAAAGCGCTATAACGTTGCGTGGGGCAACTATATGAAATGCTTATAAATAAGGCTTCTTGCGTAGTCGGGATACCCGTTTTTTACTCATGATAAGCGAGTGCTAGGAAATTGACGGAGATGGTGGGGGAGAAAATGAAAAAGGCTGATGGTTAAATCAGCCTTTTTCTTTCATTGGAAGGGGGGATAGCCATCGCTTCCCGGTATTTGGCTATGGTTCTTCGGGCAACCTGAATGCCCTGTTCACCGAGCAGCGCTGCAATTTTACTGTCACTCAGGGGCTTCTTGGGGTTCTCCTGAGCAACCAGTTTCTTGATCAATGCTCTTATAGCTGTAGAGGAACACTCGCCACCGGAAGAGGTGCTGACATGGCTGGAGAAGAAATACTTCAGCTCAAAAATTCCCCGGGGAGTGTGCATGAATTTCTGGGTAGTAACCCGTGAAATTGTGGATTCATGCATTTCGACAGCTTCAGCAATATCATGCAGAACCAGCGGCTTCATTGCTTCTTCACCGTACTCAAGAAAGCCCTGCTGGTGTTCGACGATCCGGGTAGCAACTTTGAGTAGTGTTTCATTACGGCTCTGCAGGCTTTTGATAAACCAGCGTGCTTCCTGAAGGTGACTTTTCAGGTAGGTGTTGTCGGCGCTTGAATCGGCCCGGCGTATCAGGGATGCATAATTGTCATTGATGCGCAGGCGGGGAGATGTATCTGGATTCAGTTCAACAATCCAGCGTCCCTTGGCCTTGCGAACCATAACATCCGGAACAACATATTCGGCTTCAGATGTCTGCAGTGATGCCCCGGGATGCGGGTTAAGGCTCTGGATGATTGCCAGGGCGTTACGTAGCTGATCTTCCTTCATCCTGGTTCGGCGCATCAATGTCGCATAATCCCTGGTACCCAGAAGGTCTATATACCTGTCCAGAATACGGTGGGCAGCAATAACATCTTCAGTAGCTTCTGGAAGCTGGTGCAGCTGAAGAATCAGGCATTCGCGCAGATCCCGTGCACCCACGCCGACAGGATCAAAGTATTGAATGCGGTGCAGCATCATTTCCACTTCATCCATCTCGACGTCATCTTCCTGAGTAAAGCCGGAAAGAATCTCTTCAAGGGACACGGTGAGATAGCCGTTATCATCAATTGCTTCAATAATTGACATACCGATCATACGATCGGTTGCGGACATGGGTGTCAGTGTGAGTTGCCACTCAAGATGATCCTGCAATGTCTCGCTGGCACTGGTGCGGGCGGTAAAGTCATCAGGTTGGGAGTCGCTTGAGGTTCCATTACCTGATGATGGGGACGACTGGTAAACATCGTCCCAGACACTATCTACAGGCAGGTCGGTTGGAATCTCATTGTTCCAGTCATCCTGAGTTTCCTGGGTTTCATCCCGCTTTTCCTGGCTGGATACTGAGTTGAGGTCAGTCAACCCGGCTTCTGACAGGGCTTCCTGTGAACCGGGTTCACTATCAGTGCTATTCTGTTCATCCTGCTCCAGCATGGGGTTGCTTTCCAGTGCCTGCTGGATTTCCTGCTGCAGATCCAGAGTGGAAAGCTGGAGGAGGCGGATAGCCTGTTGCAGCTGAGGAGTCATGGTCAGCTGCTGGCCAATTTTAAGTTCCAATGATGGCTTCATGGACCTGGTGCTCAGCCTCTACTGCGTTCTGAAAGCCTGAAAAGCAAACTCCTTTGAGCCAGCGAGCTTCTCGGCAAAACGACATTATTGTTTGGGTTCCCTGTCGGGTTCTGTTCGCGAAAACAGTCTATAGACCCGGTCGGGCATGGTGTTCTCTTACAAACTCCATACCCCCATCTTACCTGTTAGTGGCTATATCCTGAAGTGCTCGCCAAGGTAAACATCGCGTACTTTCTGGTTTTCCAGAACCGTACGGCTGTCGCCTGAAGCAATAATATGTCCTTCGCTCACGATATAGGCATGTTCGCAGATATCAAGTGTCTCGCGCACATTATGGTCGGTAATCAGAACGCCAATACCACGATTTTTTAGATGAGTGACAATCTGTTTGATATCGGTGACGGAAATCGGGTCGACCCCGGCAAAGGGTTCGTCCAGAAGAATAAAGGAAGGTTCGGTGGCCAGGGCCCGTGCAATCTCAACCCTACGGCGCTCACCACCCGACAGACTCATGCCCAGACTGTCACGAATATGCTGGATATTAAATTCATCCAGCAGCAGCTCCATTTTTTCAACACGCTGGGCCTTGGCCAGCCCTTTGCGGGTTTCAAGAATGGCCATGATGTTGTCGGCAACAGTCAGCTTCCGGAAAATGGAAGCTTCCTGGGGAAGGTAACCAATACCTGCCCTGGCTCTGCCGTGCATGGGTAATCGGGTGATGTCCTGACCATCAATCAGTATCTGGCCATTTTCGTTTTTCACCAGGCCAACAATCATATAGAAGCAAGTTGTTTTACCTGCGCCGTTAGGACCCAGCAGGCCAACGATCTGGCCACTTTCTATGGAGACGGAAACGTCGCGAACAACCTGGCGGCCGCTGTAGGTTTTACTAAGATTTCGTGCTGTCAGTTGTGCCATTGGGGCTGATATCTTTACTTCGTCTGGCTGGGCTGGATAACCATTTGAACCCGGCCACCGGTTTTACCGCCCTGCTGGCCAGTGGCGTTTACAAGTTGTTTGGCCTGATCATATTCAATGTGATCACCGGTAAAGGTATCGCCTTTCTGGATCAGTTTGGCCTGCTTGATCAGTTCGATTTTTTCGACGGCAAAATCATAGTCTATGGTTTTACCCCAGGCTTTCAGCTTGCCTTTTTCTTCACTTTGCAGCTCTTCATAGTAAGCCTGTTTTTTCTTGCCTTCAGAGACGACCCGCTGAATTTCCCGGTTCTTCGAATAAATAGTGACGATATCGCCGGTCAGCTTGGTTGTACCCTGAGTCATCTCGACATCACCGCGATAGATGGCGATACCTTTGGCATCATCAATATCGGCACTGTCTGAGGAAATGTAGATGGGCTGGTTCCTGTCATCAGGAAGGGCCCAGAGTTGTGTAGCGATCAGTGCTGCAGCAAGAGTCACACAGAGTCTAGCGACTTTCATGAATGCTTCTAACCTTGGATTTGAGCTGAATAAAATCCCGTTTATAAAATGCGCGCATTCCGACAGTGTTGACAACGCTGGTGGCGTTGGTCAGGCGTGCAGGAGCGTCCGTATCCGCAAAATCCTGCCCAGAGTATACGGTCAGAAAATCCGTGTCTATACGCTGCTCGGCAGAACCATCCGGGGCAACCTGAATCATGACCACATCCTTGATAAGTTCGACGGTCTCACCATCGGGAAGTATACGGCCATTCTTTGCCGTAGAGTGCCAGGGAAGAATGTCATCTTCCTGATAGCTCCACATATCAGGCTCGGTTAAAAGAGTCACACCATTATGTGGGAAGTGGCTGATTTCTACCGAGTCCAGGGTCGATTCCAGACGACCGTTGGGGCCGTACTCACGCATCTTGGTATTGCGGGTAAAGAAGTCTGGTGCCTTGTCTGCCACTGAATTCAAGGGCTTAATAATTTCCTGAGGATTGTCGGCAGTATAAGACCAGTATCCTACAGCTGAGACAAACAGGACGAGGCATGCCGTAAATAGCATCTGGCGCAGAGACATCAGAAAGACCTCCGCGCAGAATTAGGGGGGCTGGCTGCATTTGTTTTGTCAGCCGGATTACAGGAAACGGTAAACTTCATAACACCTTTTCTTTGCCATGATGGAAGTGTCTTCCATAACCTTGAAAGACACTTTTTAAAAACACACGGCAGTTAAACAACACCTGCTTTCAGCAGATCATGCATATGGATTGCTCCAACCGGGCGTTTCTTTTCATCCACACAGATCAGCCCGCTGATTTTATGGTCTTCCATGATTTTCAGGGCTTCCGCCGCAAGAATTTCGGAAGAGATGGTGACGCAGTTCTTGGTCATGACCTCTTCAATTGAGGTCTGCTTGGGATCAACATTATGATCCAGAGCCCGGCGGAGGTCACCGTCAGTGAAGACACCAGAGAGACTGTGGTCTGCGTCAGTAATTGCAGTCATGCCCATGCCTTTGCTGGTGACTTCCATCAGCGCCTCACTCAGAGGAGTGCCTTTCGTAACCAGAGGCAGACGGGGGCCTGTGTGCATGATATGGCTGACCTTAAGCAACAGTCTGCGGCCCAGGCTGCCACCAGGGTGAGAAAATGCAAAGTCCTCAGCAGTAAATCCGCGAGCCTCCAGAAGGGCAACAGCCAGGGCATCACCCAGTACTAGTGTGGCTGTGGTGCTGGATGTTGGAGCCAGATTCAAAGGGCAGGCTTCCTGCTCAACGCCATTGTTCAGATGGATATCAGACGATTTGGCCAGAGCGGATTTCGGGTTGCCTGTAATGGAAATAACCGGAATACCCAGTCTTTTAAATAGTGGCAGCAGGGTTACTACTTCAGAAGCACCACCGGAATGGGAGAGTGCGATGACCACATCATCCGAGGTGATCATGCCCATATCACCATGGGAAGCTTCTCCAGGGTGAACAAAAAATGACGGGGTACCTGTGCTGGCCAGGGTGGCGGCAATCTTGTTGCCGATATGGCCGGATTTGCCCATGCCGGTTACGATAACACGTCCACGGCAGTCGAGAATGACTTTACAGGCTTTGGCGAAGTCGGAATCAATGCGGTCCTGAAGTGCGCTGACGGCCTGCTGTTCTATATCCACAGTTCTGCGGCCGGAGGCAATAAAATCTTCCGCTTCTTTCATGACGAGAATCGTCCACTTCCAGATGTTAAGCGAGTGATTGTAACGGATGGGCAGCTTTCCTGCATCCGGACTCCGTTACAACCGTTGGGTGAGGGCGGTATTCTACCTTGAAAATCTACAGGAATCAGGCTTAGCAGAGAATCAAGCTTGGAACAGGATTAAAAGTGTATAGGCAATGTAACAGCCCAGCAGCAGGAATCCAGAGGGTCTTCCTAGTACTTTTGGGGTCTTGCCAACCAGGGTCATAATCGCCAGAAGAATCGTTAAACCGGCCATAATGGGGAAATCCCGTCCAAAGACTGTGGGATCAATCGACATTGGCGCAACAAGACCTGGTACCGCCATGACTGCCAGCAGATTAAATATGTTGGAGCCAATCACATTGCCAATGGCCATATCGTGATGCTTTTTCAGGGCGCTGGTTATGCTGGCTGCCAGTTCTGGCAGACTGGTACCAATGGCTACAACCGTCAGGCCGATTGTCAGCTCACTGACTCCAAACCAGAGGGCGATTTCAGTCGCTGACCAAACCAGCATGCGGGAGCTGACCAGAAGTACTACCAGTCCAACCGCCAGATTCAGGCTGGCTTTCCCCTGAGACAACTCTGGGATTTCTTCATCACATTCCTGGCTGGCAGCGACCTCATCTTCCGGACGGCGGTTCTGTTGCTGCCATTTGTGAATGATGAACAGCGTGACGACTAAAGCCACTATCAGAATGATGCCATCAGGACGGCTGAGAAACTGATCATAAATCAGAACTCCAGTTGCCAGAGTAATCACTGTCAGCAGGGGCAGCTCTCTTTTGGCCAGCATGGAGTTGACTGGAATCGGGGCAAGCAACAAGGTTGCACCCAGCACCAACGCGATGTTGGCAATGTTGGAGCCCACGATATTACCAATCGCCAGATCGCCGTGCCCGGATAAGGCTGCCATCAGGGAAACCAGGATTTCAGGTGATGAGGTGCCGATGGATACAATGGTTAATCCGATAAGCATCGGCGACATACCCAGGTTGCGGGCGGTGGCCGCAGCGCCATCAACAAAATGATCAGCACTCCACATCAAGGCCAGAAATCCAAGAAAGAGAGCGCCTGAGGCTAAAAACATGAAGTCAAAACCGTCTAGTTAGAATATTTAGGGGAATAAACAACCCATTTTACCGTTATTGATATTGTGGATACCACAAGTTGTTTGGGGCTAGGCCTTGTTGAGGTTTTATGGAAAATCTCAGCAGTTTGATTTGCTGACTATTCTGTATACATACAGACAGGGATGTGGAAGAAAAGCATGGCTAATCCGGTCAGAGAATCAACCAGTAGAAACTCTTTGTATGCAGAACTCAGTACGGCTGAATCAACTACCGAGAGTGGTTCGGTGACTCCTGCTCCGGGTATGTCCTATCACCACAGCAGTGAGTCGATGTTTGATCATGAGATCAAGGACCTGTTTGATCGCAGTGTCGCACATAAACCTGGTGCGTTGTCCTGGCTGGAGTTTTTCGGAACTGCAGCCCTCAGTGTGGGAGGCTTGATCTATGCACCAGCCATTGTCGGTGCAGGTCTGGCAGGGCTTACCATAAAGAAAGGATATGATATCTGGAGTGGCTGGTCGGCGAGCAAGAACTCAGAACAGTTAAAGCAGGAGCTTCTTAACAGAGAGAGGCCTCCTGTTCTGTACTCATCCCAGATCATGGATCTTGCTTCTAAAGATGAAGAGTCCTGGGTCGAAGGGCAGAGTGAGATGGTTGGCCTTCTTCAGAGAGGGGTTAATCCTGAAGAGAGTCTAGCTACTGCCAAATTAAGTTCAGATGTCCAGAGTCCGGACTCATCGCTGAACCCGGTTCTTCATGCAGATATCCACTCTCCTCTTCTTATATCTGATCGGGAGGTGGAGGGGGAGGTTTCTCCAGAAGGCGCTGCAACCGCTCAAACTCATAAGCCTGACCCCAGTGAGGTTGTTGTTGAGGATTCGTCAGTCAGTGATCAGGATATTTTTGATCGTCTGGAAAAGCAGACAGGGAAATTGCAGAAAGATGCTGAGGCTCTCCGGAGTGAAAGAGATCGCTTGTTGGGCTTGCTTAAAGATGCGGGCCAGTCTCTTGATCGTCGTGATGCTAAAGATAAAGAGAGACAGGAAACATCAAAACATTTGGATGCGGATATGCAGAAACTGAGAACTCAAAATGAGGCTCTGCAGGATTCAGTAAAGGATTACTCCAGCCAACTTCAGGCAAAAACTGAGTTTGCCAACAGTCTGAAAGCAGAACTTTTTGAAAAAGAAGAGCAGTTCGATGCTTTGCAGGCTGAATATAATCAGGTGAAGAATGAACTGGATGGACTCAAGCGGGACGCTGAAAAGTTTGTTGAAGATGTTGATAGCCGCGCCCGGAACAGTATTCATGAGCAACAAAGAGAAGTTGAACATACAAAAAACATCTTGGGCAAAATTGTAAATCAGGAAGATCAATCGCTGACGGATGATGAGTTAAAAGAGATCGTCGTTCAGCTTGAGCTTCATAAACATCAAAGTGAAAACTGGGAAAAGCTGTGTAAAAGCATCGGTGCGCCGGGCATTGATCTGCAAAACCTTGTTGATAACTGGAAGCATCAGGCCGATGCTGCACAGAAGTGGCACGATACCATTGATCCCTTGCGGGCAGCGGGTCTGGATATATCCGATGATAAGTTCCTGAGTCTTGTGCAGAACGTGGTTTTTGCTCAACAAGAGGCAAGGCCAGTTAGAAAAAATGCCCGATAAGTCTGTCATGATTGCAGGAGATATATGGTATGTTCAACAACAATTTATGCTGATCCAATCATTTTTTAGTTGTACCTTCGTGTTAAGTAAGCTGCTTTTCCAGCCTGTTGAGTGTTAGAATACTCAATCAAATCCAAATTACCTGATTTGCGCTGACTGTTTAAAAGTGAGGAGTGTCGTCTATCCAGGGAAGTGGACTAGCTCGCTGGGTGGCCAGTATCCGATGAAGCCTGAACAAGATAATTATATTCAGATTCGTGGCCTGACGTTTTATCGGGGTGATCGGGTCATTTTCAATAATATTGACCTTGATATTCCCAAGGGGAAGGTCACAGGAATTATGGGTCCGAGCGGAACGGGTAAAACCACTCTTCTGCGGCTTATCGGTGCCCAGCTGAAACCTGATGCAGGTCAGGTCATTGTGGATGGTCAAAATTTAAACCAGACTGGCCGGGACGAGCTTTTCCATATACGTTCCCGAATGGGTATGCTATTCCAGAGTGGCGCACTGTTCACAGATCTGACTGTCTTCGAAAATGTCGCCTTTCCTCTCAGGGTTCATACCCACCTTCCGGAAGTCATGATTCGCGATATCGTCTTGATGAAGTTGCAGGCGGTAGGTTTGCGTGGTGCCAGTCAGCTTATGCCATCAGAACTGTCTGGAGGTATGGCCCGTCGTGTAGCTTTGGCCCGGGCTATTGCGCTTGATCCTGATTTTATTATGTATGACGAACCGTTTGTTGGTCAGGATCCGGTTGCCATGGGGGTGCTGGTAAACCTGGTTCGCATGCTTAACGATGCTCTTGGACTGACCAGTCTTGTGGTTTCTCATGATCTGAGTGAAACGGCCAGCATCGCTGATTATCTTTACCTACTGGCGGACGGGCATGTGATTGGCCAGGGTTCGCCCGATGAACTGCTGGCTTCTGACGACCCACGGGTACGCCAGTTTATGAAGGGTATTCCTGACGGCCCTGTTCCATTTCATTATCCGGCAGCCGACTATCGGCATGAGTTGTTGGGGGATCTTTCATGAAGCAGGCGCTGGATCACCTGGCAGCTTTTGGCCGAACCGGGCTTGATATTGTCCAGGCTATTGGCCGCGCAACAATCATGTTGTTCCAATCCGTTTTTGGGCGACGGAGTGGATATGGATCTTTTACTCCTCTGCTGATCAAACAAATTTATTCTGTTGGCGTACTGTCCCTGATTATTATTACTGTATCGGGACTGTTTATCGGCATGGTGCTGGGGCTGCAGGGATATAACATTCTTATTCGTTATGGCAGTGAGCAGTCTATTGGACAGCTTGTTGCTCTCAGCCTGGTGAGAGAGCTGGGGCCGGTTGTTACAGCGCTCTTGTTTGCCGGGCGGGCAGGCTCCGCACTGACGGCTGAAATTGGCCTGATGAAGGCAACCGAGCAGCTCTCCAGCCTGGAAATGATCGGTGTAGATCCACTTAAGCGTGTCATTGCTCCCCGCTTCTGGGCTGGTGTGATCAGCATGCCTCTTCTGGCCGGCATTTTTTCCATGGTCGGTATCTTTGGTGGTGCCATGATTGGAGTCGACTGGCTGGGAATCTATGAAGGTTCGTTCTGGGGCAATATGCAGCAGGCTGTCGATTTCCGAAACGATATTGTTGATGGTTTGATCAAGAGTGTGGTCTTTGGCTTCGTTGTCACCTGGATCTCCGTGTTTCAGGGATATGACGCAACACCGACTTCAGAGGGAATCAGTCGGGCGACCACTCGGACTGTTGTTTATGGCTCCCTCGCTGTTTTGGGGCTGGACTTTATCCTCACAGCCGTGATGTTTGGAGATTTATAAAAAAATGCGGATGCGAACCGTTGAGATCAGCGTTGGTGCCTTCCTTCTGGCGGGAATCTTTGCTCTTGTTCTTCTGGCCTTGCGGGTGAGTGGTCTGTCTGTTGATTCCAATGACAGCACATACCGGCTCTATGCCGAGTTCGATAATATTGGCTCGCTGAGTCATCGGGCCAAAGTATCTATGGCTGGTGTGACCATCGGTCGGGTGGTCTCAGTAGAGCTGGACAAGAAAACCTATATGGGCCGGGTCGTTATGGATATTGATTCGGACGTCGATAACATTCCAGTAGACAGTACTGCAGCAATCATTACTGCCGGCCTGCTGGGTGAGAAGTTTATTGGCATCAGTGTTGGCGGTTCCCGTGAATTTTATAAGGAAGGGGAAACTATAGACGACACTCAATCTGCTATCGTTCTGGAAGATCTTATCGGCAAGTTCCTGTTGGGCTCTGTCGGCAAAGAAGGTGACGATAGTGGTGGTGAGTTCTAACCAACTCTGGCTGTAATTTTTTGAAGGGAGCTGTTTTATGAATGTCAGTCTACGGAATTTTTTTGCTGGTCTTATGGTTTGCTTTTGGGCGTTGACTACAACCGCCCAGGCAGCGGACGGACCGGATAAAATTGTCGGCGATGCGACGGGCAAGGTTATACAGCTTCTGAAAACCGAACGGGCGGTATACGAAAAGAATCCCGGTAAGTTCTACGACGATGTGGAACAGATTATCGATCCTGTAATTGCCTTCGATGAAATGGGTCGGGGAGTTATGGGGAAATATGCCCACCGTGCAACGGATGCTGAAATCGCACGCTTTACTAAAGTCTTTCGCGACAGCCTGGTGACCTTCTACAGTAAGGCCGTGCTTACTTTTGATACCAGTCAGCTGACCCTGGGCAAGGTTGATTCTGTTTCTGCTGATACGCTGAAAGCCTATGAGGCAGGCAAGAGCCGTTCCATTCCTGTTGGCCTGAAAATTCGCAGCAAGGATACCGAGTATGCCATGTCCTATTCCGTGATGAAGAAGGACGGGCAGTGGAAGGTACGCAACATTGTTGTTGAAGGTATTAATATTGGTATCCAGTTCCGTAACCAGTTCCAGGATGCCATGAACAAATACCGCAGTGTTGCCACTGTAATCGATAAGTGGCCATCCCTGATGCAGCAGGAAACTGATCAGCAACAGAAAGAGCTGAAAGAAAAGGAAAAGGCGAAGTCATGACTGCAGGCCTGAGTCCTGTTAAGCCCGGACGTTTTGTTCTGAGTGGCGATGTTGATGTCTGGAATACCCCGGTTCTTGTTGAACAGGGGTGGCAGCTTCTGGTCAGCCAGGAAGAGAAAGAGCTGGTCATTGATATGTCTGCGATTGGTCAGGCTGACAGCTCCGCTCTGGCAATGCTGCTGTCCTGGCTGCGCAGGGCAAAAGGCCGCCAGATGAGGCTCTCTTTCTGTGGTTTCTCTCAGGACCTGATGGCGCTGGCCAAGGTTTGTGATATCGAGAGCATGCTACCAATCATTCCCAGCGAGAATCTGGGCTAGATCATTTTCAGGAAAATTTTCAGATTTTTACTGTTCGGCGGCTTCTGGACGCTGGTTTCCTGACCGCCACTTCCCTATCATAGAGCTCTTTTGTTTCCGATCCGGTTAGAGTTCTATGCATGCCAGTGAAGTTAAACAACTGCTAGAAGAGAAAATGGATGGGGCCCTGGTCGATGTCTCAGGGGAAGGCTGCGACTTTCGCCTGACTGTGGTTTCCGATGTTTTTGAGGGTGTGTTACCGGTCAAGCGCCAGCAGATGGTCTATACCCATCTCAACGAGCTGATTGCAGCCGGAACCATTCATGCTGTGACTATGCAGACCTTTACCCAAAACGAGTGGAAGGCCCAGCAGGGCTGAGCCGGCTCGGATAGCGTTTTACCTGCGGATATTCGATGGACAAACTGATAATTACTGGCGGTAACCGGCTGGACGGAGAAATTCGAATCTCCGGAGCCAAAAACTCTGCTCTGCCGATCCTGGCATCTACCCTGTTGGCCTCAGAGCCTGTTACCGTCTGCAACCTGCCTCATCTCCACGATATCACCACCATGATCGAGCTGTTTGGCTGCATGGGTGTGGAGCTGATGATTGATGAGAAGATGAATGTTGAGGTGCACGCCAGCACCATTCGCCACCAGACGGCACCTTACGATCTGGTAAAAACCATGCGTGCATCCATTCTGGTGCTTGGTCCTCTTGTGGCTCGCTTTGGTTATGCCGAAGTCGCTCTGCCAGGTGGTTGTGGTATCGGTAGCCGTCCGGTCGATCTGCATATTCGTGGTCTGGAGGCCATGGGTGCAGATGTTGTTGTGGAAGACGGTTACATCAAGGCCCGCGCCAAGCGCCTGAAAGGTGCCCGTATTGTTCTGGAAACTGTCACAGTAACCGGTACCGAAAATCTGTTGATGGCGGCGACGCTGGCGGAAGGCGAAACCATTATCGAGAATGCGGCCCGTGAACCGGAAATTGTCGATCTGGCCGACTGCCTGATCCGTATGGGTGCAAACATCGTTGGCCATGGTACTGATACCATCCGCATCCAGGGCGTAGAAAGCCTGAATGGCTGTGTTTACTCCGTTCTGCCTGATCGTATTGAAACCAGCACCTACCTGATTGCTGCCGCAGCTACCCGTGGCCGTGTACGTGTTAAAGATACTGATCCTCATATTCTGGATGCCGTACTGGTCAAACTGCGTGAAGCCGGTGCCAAGATTGAGTATGGTGAAGACTGGATTGAGCTGGATATGGAAGGCCGTCGTCCAAAGGCTATCAGCCTGAAAACAGCTCCTTACCCGGCCATGCCAACGGATGTTCAGGCGCAGTTTACTGCCATGAATGCTGTTGCTGAAGGCACTGGTGCTATCACCGAAACTATTTTCGAAAACCGCTTTATGCATGTTCAAGAAATGAAGCGGATGGGTGCCACCATTGATGTGGAAGGTAATACTGCCATTGTCCACGGTGTGGAAAGACTGAAAGCTGCACCGGTTATGGCTACGGATCTGCGTGCCTCTGCCAGCTTGGTTATTTCCGGTCTGGTTGCTGATGGTGACACCATTGTTGATCGCATTTACCACATCGACCGTGGTTATGAATGTATCGAGGAGAAGCTGCACCAGTTGGGTGCGACTATTCGTCGACTGCCACGCTAAACCGGCTTTATATTCCTGATCTGACAGGCTCCGTTGCGGTTTCCCGTAGCGGAGCTTGTGTGTATTGGGGGTGAGATGTAGTCTTGCGATATCTCTAATAATTCCTATATCACCATCGCAATCACATAGTCGGATAATAATGATTTCAAATTCGTTGACGATAGCGCTGTCCAAAGGGCGCATACTTGAGGATACCTGTCCCTTGCTGGAGCAGGCTGGCATCAAGCCGGCTGAAGATATCAGCAAAACCCGCAAGCTTATTATTCCTACCAACCATTCCCATATCCGACTGTTGATTGTCCGGGCCAGTGATGTGCCCACCTATGTTGAACATGGTGCTGCAGATATCGGCGTAGCAGGCAAAGATGTCCTGATGGAACATGACTCCGATGAACTGTATGAACCCCTGGATTTGAATATTTCCCGGTGCCGGTTAATGACGGCAGCGCCTGTTGGTTACCAGGAACAGCCAGGCAAAAGAGTTCGGGTTGCGACCAAGTTTGTGAATGTTGCCAAGAAATATTATGCGAGCCAGGGCAAACAGGTAGATATCATCAAACTCTACGGTTCCATGGAACTGGCTCCACTGATTGGTCTGGCAGACCAGATTGTCGATATTGTTGATACCGGTAATACCCTGAAAGCAAATGGACTTGAACCCCGCGAGCATATTGCAGATATCAGCTCCCGCCTGGTGGTGAATAAAGCCTCCATGAAAGTGAAACACGCTATGATCAGTCAGCTTGTGGAACAGATGGGCGTGGCGGTGGCCAGGGAACAAAGAAGCTGAAAAAGCTTTCTAACGTAAAAGATTTTGTGCAGAGGGTAGTTATGGCCAGCGAAATGCTACAGCCATCAAGGCTGGTTTATGGAAGTGAAACCTTTAAACAGCAGTTGGATACATTACTGGCATGGGAGTCTGTCTCAGATGCCAACGTTCAGCAGGTTGTTACAGATATCGTTGAGAGAGTGCGGAATGAGGGAGATTCTGCGCTGCTGGAATTTACCCGCAAGTTTGACCATCTTACCGCAACTTCTGCCGAAGAACTGATTCTAAATAAAGAACGCCTTCAGCAGGCTCTTGTAAGCCTTTCCGATGAGCAGCGTAATGCTCTGGAAATCGCGGCAGCGCGTATCCGCAGTTACCACGAAAAGCAGCTACAGCAGGACTGGAGTTTCCAGGAAGAAGATGGGACTGTACTTGGCCAGCGGTTTACCCCTTTGGATCGGGTTGGTCTGTATGTTCCTGGTGGACAGGCTGCTTATCCATCATCCGTTTTGATGAATGCCATTCCGGCCAATGTGGCGGGGGTGCAGGAAGTGGTAATGGTTGTTCCCACGCCCGGTGGTGAGCTGAATGAACTGGTGCTGGCGGCCGCAGCACTGGCAGGTGTTGAGCGCGTATTAACCATTGGTGGTGCGCAGGCTATTGCAGCCCTGGCCTATGGCACAGAGTCTGTCCCTGCTGTGGATAAGATTGTCGGCCCCGGAAATATTTATGTCGCCACAGCCAAACGTATGGTCTTCGGACAGGTTGGTATTGATATGATTGCGGGCCCTTCAGAGATTCTGGTGATTTCTGATGGCAAGACAGATCCGGACTGGATCGCCATGGATCTGTTCTCGCAGGCTGAGCACGATGAAGATGCTCAGGCAATTCTGATTAGCCCGGATCTGGAGTTCCTGGATCAGGTGCAGGAGAGCATGAATCGCCTGCTGCCCACTATGGAACGCAAGGGAATCATCACGACTTCTGTGAATGATCGTGGTGCATTGATCCATGTTCCTGATATGAAGGCAGGGGCCGAGGTGGTGAACCGTATTGCTCCCGAGCACCTGGAACTCTCGGTTGAAGAGCCGGAAGAACTGCTCTCTCTTATCCGCCACGCCGGTGCGATCTTTATGGGACGTTATACAGCCGAGGCGCTTGGAGATTACTGTGCAGGTCCGAATCATGTTCTTCCGACATCCGGAACGGCAAGGTTTTCATCTCCGCTGGGCGTTTATGATTTCCAGAAGAAAACATCCTTAATTCACTTTTCTGAAGCAGGAGCTTCGAAAGCCGGACAGGTTGCCTCGGTTCTGGCTCGGGGAGAAGGGTTAACTGCTCATGCCAGATCGGCAGAGTACCGAATCAAGTAACTGGCGGAAAAAGAACTATAAAAAAGGGGCATCCCCAAGGATGCCCCTTTTTTATATGCTGTTTCTAGAAGGGGCGGTGCTCTCCATAACAGCGCCTTTCATGATCCAGCATATTGAATGCGTCCCCCATTGCTTCGGGCATCTGACTTCTCATCAGGAAAAAACAGGCTTTGCAGAAAAATTTGTAGCCATTAAAGATAACCTGCTGCCTGATCATATTTCCAAGCTTAAACTCCCAGTCCCTTATTCTGTCGATCCAATTCTGGCGCTCCCGCTCAGTCAGGTTATGAACATAGGTTCTGAGAATGTCACGGGGCCAGTAAGAGGTATAGGGAAGTTTTTCCTGACCTTCTCTAAGCGAATCTTCTGAGATGGAGTTCATAAGAGACAGGTGGCTGCTTATGCTTGCAGTTGGGTCGTCGTCCTCTGCATTATGAAGACTACCCAGGGATGACATGACACTGTTGCTCAGGCTTTTCATGGATTCTGTTAGATAATCGGTGACAAGATAAAAAGGGTTAGTCGCTACAGGGATAC
Source organism: Parendozoicomonas callyspongiae (assembly GCF_023502345.1). GTDB lineage: Bacteria > Pseudomonadota > Gammaproteobacteria > Pseudomonadales > Endozoicomonadaceae > Sansalvadorimonas > Sansalvadorimonas callyspongiae. Next base: position 40,708 of record NZ_JAMFLX010000003.1, on the reverse strand, counting down.
TTTGATCGACGTCAGGGGCACTGGTTGGGATAAAATTTCTCTTGTCAACCTTAGTCCATTCATAGATGTTGCGATTGCAGAGGCTGGTCAGCTCATCTTCACTCTCAAACTCTTCTTTTTTTGTGGAGGCGGTGAGGCCAAGGCTTGATTTTATTGAGCTAGAGATCATTCCAATAGAGCGAAAACCACTTTTTACTGTCTGAAGGACCTCTTGGCCAACAGAAAAGTAGACACTGCGAGCATTTTCTGGGAATGAGCAAAGTGATGATTGACGCATATCCATAGCCAGTCTCCTAACGCTTCCTTGTATTAGTAAAGCCGGGATTATGCGTGAGGAGTGAATTGGAAGCCCTGACAGGGCTGTCAGTATGCCTAACTGGTTAGCTTTTAGGTTCGGGGGACTGAATCGGGTCTCTCTCCAACCTCAGTCAGAAGTGAGAGTTCCTTTCCGTTCCTGAGAACGACGATAGAAACTTTCGACCCCGGCTTAAGCTTGGCGACTTTGTTCATAACCCTGCGGGCATCGTAGGTTACCATATCATTGATACGGAGAATGATATCTCCCCTTTGAAGACCAGCCTGGTCAGCAGGGCCGCCGTCATAGATACCGGAGATCAGAATGCCACTGCCCAGTGGCAGGTTGAATGCTTCGGCCAGTTCTGAGCTGAGGGCGGTGGATTCGATCCCCAGCCAGCCCCGGATAACCCGGCCACGCTCGACAATGGAGGTCATTACGAATTTGGCCAGATTGGACGGGATGGCAAATCCAAGCCCTTCGCTACCGCCATCGCTGGAGATAATGGCTGTTGATATCCCGACAAGCTCACCCTTTGTATTCACCAGTGCTCCACCGGAGTTACCAATATTGATGGCGGCATCGGTCTGCAGAAAGCCTTCATAGGTGCTCAGGCGCAGATCTCGGCGGGTTGCGCTGATAATTCCCTGACTTACGGTCTGACCAAGCCCAAATGGGTTACCTATAGCCAAAACAATATCGCCAATTCTCACTTCTTTGGAGTTGGCCCAGTCGGCGCTGGGGAGGTCATCAAGATCAATCTTAAGAACGGCGAGGTCAGTATCTGGGTCTGAGCCAATCACCGCAGCCCGGGTTTCACGATAGTCCTGCAGGGCAACAATAATATCGTCAGCACCGTTAATAACATGGTTATTGGTCAGGATATATCCGGCCGGGCTGACAATAACACCGGATCCCAGGCTGGATTGCACAAGCTGGCGGCGGGGAACCCTGTTCTGGCTGTAACTATCGTTAATCAGGTTATTATCGTGGTTTTTGGGGCGGCGCAGGCTTCGCTGGGTAAAAATACTGACGACGGATGGCGCGGCTTTTTCAACGGCGCTGTTAAATGACATAGGGCCGTTGAAAGGGATGATTTCAGTCTGTTGGCTTTGCGGGGGCTGTATGCCGGAAAGGGATGGATATTGCTGAAGCAGCAGAAAAGCAACCAGCAAACCACATAGGGTCGGCCAGCCGAACCAGCTAAGAGTGCGCAAAAACCTGGTCATGGAAATAGTGATCCGATCCTTGTCATGTGTTTTATGCCACTCTAGCTTGACAGGACATAGAATGGCAGTACCAGATATTATAGGAAGTTGCCTGCCCATGGATATATGGGAACACCCGATAATCAACTATTCGGGAGCGTAATGACCGTGATTTACCTACTGGAACGCTAATGAAACTGAAAGAGCTTATTGAAATTCTGGGAAATGAACTGCAACCGGAACAGTTTCGGGATTATTGTCCAAATGGCCTGCAGGTTGAAGGGAAGCCTGACGTTCTAAAAATTGCCACAGGGGTAACAGCCTGCGAAGCCCTGATTGATAAGGCCATCAGCTGGGGCGCAGATGCCCTGCTGGTACATCACGGTTATTTCTGGAAAAGCGAGAATGCCCAGATCGTGGGTATGAAAAAACGCAGGTTGCAGAAACTATTGGCCAATGACTTGAGCCTGCTGGTTTATCACCTTCCACTTGATGCTCATCCGACCATGGGAAATAACGCAACCCTGGCCAGCATGCTTAATATCTGTGAAACCGGCCCCCTCGATCCTCTGGAAAGCCGACCTATTGGTAATATCGGTGAACTGGATACCCCGGAAACTCTGGAAGATTTTGGCAAGAGAGTTGGCGGAGTATTAGGGCGTGAACCCCTGCTAATTAGCGGAGGAGATCACCCGATCAAGACTATTGGTTGGTGCACAGGTGGCGCACAGGGTTACATCGATAAAGCACTGGCTGCAGGAGTGGATGCTTTTATCAGCGGGGAAATATCAGAGTCGACCGTTCATACCGCCAGGGAAGAGGGTATTCACTATATTGCTGCCGGGCATCATGCCACCGAGCGTGGTGGTGTTATGGCTTTTGGCGAATGGCTTGAAAAAGAACATGGGCTGGAGCATCAGTTCTTTGATATTGGCAACCCGGTCTAGAACTTTGGTATACCTCCCGGCCTGAGAATTTGGGTCGGGTGTTTCTTATCTCACTGTTTACCATGAAAATAGGCACTGAGCGGGCAGAATAAGACCGCCTCGCCGACAGATAAGGTATGGTGAGTTGACTCCACCATTTTCATGGTTAGGGGTGGCCGAAGATTGGTCATGGCTGTTTGTGGGGAAAAGCTGGATTTCATGGTAATTGAGTTGTCAGGAATACTGACAATCATGTGAACAAGTAGCCTCTCTGCTGTTCTAATCGTGAGTGCTGGAGTTTCATGGAGGAACAAAGTATGTGGTCAGGGCTGAAAACTTTTGGGAATAACTGTGTCCTGGTTGGGCGCAGCGTACAAGCAATAAATTTGACTGGGGCTGCCAAACCTACCCCGAGAATATTGTCAGAGGATGAGCTTGAAAGGCAGCTATCAACAAATACTATCGATAATCAATATCAACCTCTCCCTGATTCCAAAGAACTTGGTAATTTTGACATCCAACAGGGACAGGATAGAAAAAGAGTCTTAAGAAAGCGGGGGCACCGTAATATTGATACGGAAACTGACAAAGCTGAAGTTGGCTTCTTTCCTACTACAAACACTGTTGGTTATATTCGCGGAGAGCACCCCAAAACACTCTATGCGTTGGAAGATGCGCTTCTCATTGAGGAAGATTTTAACAAGATCAAAATCCATGGGGAGCCTGTAAGGCGTTCGGTAAAACTTGATCATGAGGATTTGAATTTAGCCAGAGGAATGTTTGAGGAAGCTTCAGAGTCATGGTGGGTGGAGGCAAGAAGCCCTAAGCCAACTCAAAAATCATCAATTTTAAAAAAACCTTTACCTAAGAAGAATGTTGCGAATCTGAAGGGCTTGTCAGAAGGTGATGTTGGCTGTCTTACAGAAATGCATACTAAGTATCAAGGCAACATAGGCTTTTCAGAGGCAGATAGGATTGCCTTCCTCAAAGAAAGAGTAAAGAAACTTAAAGAAGAAGCAAGAGGGGAAAGGCTGCCTGACCTTATTGCTGAAAGCGAAAGGGACATCAAAAGACCTAGAATTGCTGCAAGTGATGACTGATAAAAGACCAATAGATTGTTAAAAAATTGAAAGAGGTTCGTGGGACATGACTGGCAAGTCGTGCAGTCATATCAATATGCAAATATATTCTAATCAAGACAGCTAATATTCCTTATGATTATTGATATAGTGTCTTCCCGCTTCCAATAAACCTATGAAACAGCGGGATTCTATGACAATAACGGAGTTCACCATGAGCTCAGATGAAAGCCTGAATCACCTGCGGCAGTTAGAAGCCGAAAGTATACATATTATTCGTGAAGTGGCAGCGGAGTTTGATAATCCGGTGATGATGTATTCCATCGGAAAAGACTCGTCTGTCATGCTGCATCTGGCCAGGAAGGCTTTCTTTCCGGGACGTATCCCGTTCCCTCTGTTGCATATTGATTCCAACTGGAAGTTCCGCGAGATGATTCAGTTTCGGGATCAACAGGCAGAGAAATTTAATCTTGATCTGATTATTCATAAAAATCAGGAAGGGGTGGATGCCGGGGTCGGACCATTTACCCACGGCAGCGCCAAGCATACCGATATTATGAAAACCCAGGCGCTGCGACAGGCTCTGGATAAATACGGTTTTGATGCGGCTTTTGGTGGTGCCCGCCGGGATGAAGAGAAATCCCGTGCCAAGGAACGGGTTTATTCGTTCCGTGACCGCAATCACCGCTGGGATCCAAAGAATCAAAGGCCTGAACTATGGAATACCTATAACGGCAAGCATGAAAAAGGGGAGAGTATTCGTGTCTTTCCACTTTCCAACTGGACAGAACTGGATATCTGGCAATATATCTGGCTTGAGAATATTGAAATAGTTCCCCTTTATTATTCCGCAAAGCGCCCAATTGTTGAACGTGATGGTTTGCAGATCATGGTGGACGATGAGCGTATACCTCTGGGGAAGGATGAAGTACCGAAATTAAAGTCTGTTCGTTTCCGCACCCTTGGCTGTTATCCGTTAACCGGGGCAGTGGAATCTGAAGCTGCAACACTCCCGGAAATTATCCAGGAGATGCTGCTGACCAAAACATCTGAACGACAGGGTCGTGCCATTGATCATGATTCCTCCGGTTCCATGGAAAAGAAGAAGCAGGAAGGATATTTCTGATGAGCCATCAGTCCGATTTGATCCAGTCCGATATCCTCAGCTACCTCAAGCAGCATGAGAGTAAAGAGCTTCTTCGTTTCCTGACCTGCGGCAGCGTTGATGATGGCAAAAGCACATTGATTGGCCGTCTGCTGCACGACAGCAAGATAGTTTATGAAGACCAACTGGCAGCGGTAGCAGGAGACAGCAAGCGTGTTGGTACCCAGGGAGAGAAGATTGATCTCGCTCTGCTGGTGGACGGCCTTCAGGCTGAACGGGAGCAGGGCATAACCATTGATGTTGCCTATCGTTACTTCTCCACTGAAAAGCGTAAATTTATTATTGCTGATACCCCGGGGCATGAGCAGTACACCCGTAATATGGCCACGGGCGCTTCTACCTGTGATTTGGCGGTGATTCTTATTGATGCCCGCTATGGTGTAGTGACCCAGACCCGCCGCCACAGCTTTATTGCCAGCCTGCTTGGTATCAAGCATATCGTGGTAGCAGTTAACAAAATGGATCTGGTGGAATACCAGCAGGATGTTTTCGAGAATATCCGCAATGATTATCTGGACTTTGCTGAATCGCTGGAAGTCAGTGATATTCGTTTTGTCCCGGTATCAGCCCTTGAAGGTGATAATGTGGTCAATGCCAGCCGTCATATGGGCTGGTACTCTGGTAGTACCCTGATGCAGCTGCTGGAATCTGTTGATATTACCCATGACCATGATTTCGATGGGTTCCGTTTCCCCGTTCAATATGTGAATCGACCGAACCATGAGTTTCGGGGTTTTTCCGGAACAGTTGTGGCTGGTGAGATTAGACCCGGAGATACCATACTTGCTCTGCCATCAGGAAAAGCCAGCAGGGTCAAAGATATTGTGACCTTCGGTGGCGATCTTCCAAAAGCTTCATTTGGCCAGGCAATCACTTTAACGCTGGAAGATGAAATTGATATCAGTCGCGGGGATATGCTGGTATCACCTGATGCCAGACCCTTACAGGCACAGGAGCTGGATGCTGAAATTGTCTGGATGGGGGAACAGCCTCTGAAACCGGGCAGGCAGTATGATATCAAGCTTGGAACAGTAACAACGGCCGGTCAGGTTTCAAAAATTCATCATCAGATTGATGTGAATAGTTTTGAACAGCATACGGTACAGTCATTATCCCTGAATGAAATTGGCTACTGTCGTTTGTCTCTTTCCCGGGCTGTCACTTTTGATGCTTATCGGCGTAACCGTTCAACCGGCTCATTTATTGTGATAGACCGTGTAACCAATGAGACGGTTGGTGCCGGAATGATCAATGGAGCCGTTCGCACGGGGTTAAAAACGCCAGTTACCGTTGAAGAGCGGGCGGCACGTTTTGGGCAAACCCCTCAAATTATCCAGGTGAAGAGCGCCTCATGCCAAACGCTGGCATTGCTGGAAAGAGAACTGTTTGACCGGGGAGTGTCGGTTGCTATATTGCCCCGGCCAGAGTTTTCTCAGGAGCAGCTTTTGCGAAAACTGGGATTTATTGTACTCACCCGGGATGCGGCATCACCTGAAGCCATGACGCTGGATAGCCAGAAAACCAGTGAAGAGCTGCTGGAAAGTGTTTACCGTTGCTCCCAGATAAGTACTGGGTTTTAGAGGTTTCTTTACTTGCTTTATTTCTGCTGAGTGCCACATTTGTTCCCCCTGTTTTTGTATGCACCTGGGGGAGATTGTGAAACTCAACAGTCAAGCCAGCTATTGGCGCGTTATCAGGCGGGCTTTTGCTATTGGTACCTGTATGTTTTTTTACAGTACTCAAGAGGTAAGTGCTTTATTGACTCCTGAAGACTATCAAACACTTCAGAGAGCATGTAAAACAGGTCAGATTCATATACTTCAACAGTATCTTGAACATAGTGGGTATCAGCCAAATGATTATCTAGAGTTAACATTGAGAAGAGGCGATAAGGTTTCTGTTACATGTCTTGGCCTGGCCAGCCAGGCAGGCAGCATTGAAGCAGTAAAAAAAATGATAGAGATGGGGTGTGATGTCAATCTGGGCATTAAAGGTCGAGCAACACCGTTGTCACTGGCTTCTCAGCAAGGCCGTATTGGCGTTGTCCAGCTTCTTCTTGAGTCAGAGCATATCCAGGTTGATCTATGTCCAGAAGGCAAACCAACGCCACTCGGTTTTGCCATTAGTGAAGAATACCTCGATATAGCTGAACGATTAGTTGAAAAAGGAGCCGATCTTGAAAAGCCCTACAAGAAGGGAATGAGTGTACGTAATTACATAAGCGAAGAGATTGAAAGGTACTCTAAGAGCATTCTTCTTAATAATTATTTTAAAAAGAAAAAATTGGAAACGTTGCTCTTAAGGGAGAGTGTTAAAACTGTAGAATATGGGGTAAAGAAATATTTCAAAGGATATAACAAGGGAAGGCAGAAACTTTTTAATTCATATCAATTTGAACTGAATGCCATAGCAGAAGAGGTGGAATCATTGTCGAGTAGTTTTTCCTTGGATTCTTTAGATAAACCGTGTCCCAGTCCAGTCAAGCCAGCTCCTTAAAAAGCAATTAGATTTTTCTTGAGAGGTAATATGAGGTTATCCACAGTATATTTGGTTAACTCATCTGGATGACCTGTGGATAAGTTGCTTCACCTCTTCTCCGCCAATAGATGATTAAATGTGTCTTTTTTTGAACAGTCGGGATGCATCCTCATTTTTAAATTTTAAACGGCTGAATGTGGAGATGAATGCGAACAGAAAAATGTGGTAAGTACCAGCATGAAAAGGTTTTTTAAATAAGTTTGATAAGATCAGTAAAGATAATGTTTTGTAATTTAAACAATAAATATATGAAATGATTTGTGTTTGCCTGTCTGGGTGGTGGTATTCCCTAGGCAATAGGCATGGAATCTGCTAGGTGTTTGTGCTATCGCCACACTTCCGGATTAGCAGTAAGATGCCGCCAGTTTTGTGATATAACCTGCCGCTTCTATGTTCAATAGAAGCGTTGATATTTTCCCTGGACCCATTCCGGAGCCAAGATGAAATCTGCATTTTACGATCAGTTATCCACACAGCTGGAAGAACTGAAAGAGCAAGGCCTGTACAAGGACGAGCGTGTAATTACTTCCCAGCAGTCTTCCGATATTACTGTTACTGGTGGTGAGCACGTACTGAACTTCTGTGCCAATAACTACCTTGGTCTGGCCAATGCGCCAGAACTGATCGAAGCAGGCCAGAAGGCTCTGGATAAATATGGCTACGGTATGGCGTCTGTCCGCTTTATCTGTGGTACCCAGGACGTTCACAAGGAACTGGAAAACCGCATGTCCGAATTCCTGGGCATGGAAGACACTATCCTGTACTCCTCCTGCTTTGATGCCAACGCCGGTCTGTTTGAAACTGTGCTGAGCGCTGAAGATGCGATTATCAGTGACTCTCTGAACCACGCTTCCATCATCGACGGTGTGCGTTTGTGTAAGGCTAAGCGTTTCCGTTATGCCAACAACGATATGGCATCTCTGGAAGAGCAGCTGAAAGCCGCTGACGAAGCTGGCTGCCGCCACAAGATGATCGCCACCGACGGTGTATTCTCCATGGATGGCATCATCGCCAACCTGCAGGGCATCTGTGATCTGGCTGACAAGTACAACGCGCTGGTGATGGTTGATGACTCTCACGCTGTTGGCTTTGTCGGTGATAAAGGTCGTGGTACCCACGAGTACTGCGATGTTATGAGCCGCGTTGACATCATCACAGGTACTCTGGGCAAGGCCATGGGTGGTGCTTCCGGTGGTTACACCTCTGGTAAGAAAGAAGTGATTGCCTGGCTGCGCAACCGCTCCCGTCCATACCTGTTCTCCAACACTCTGTGCCCAACCATCGCGTCCGCAACCCTGAAGGTTCTCGATATGCTGGCTGCAGGCGATGACCTGCGTGCCCGTCTGCGTGAAAATGCGGCTCACTTCCGTGCAGAGATGGAAAAGCATGGCTTCACTCTGGCAGGCAAGGATCACCCAATCATCCCTGTAATGCTGGGCGACGCTGCTCTGGCCAAAGACTTTGCTGACCGCATGCTGAAAGAAGGTATTTACGTGATTGCCTTCAGCTTCCCGGTTGTTCCGAATGGCAAGGCCCGTATCCGTACCCAGATGTCTGCTGCTCACACCACAGAGCAGATTGATCACCTGGTTGCTGCTTTTGCCAAGGTTGGCCGCGAACTCAAGGTCATCAGCTAAGACTGATTACCAGCTAAGGTCTAATTAACAACATTTATAGTTTTGAGCCGTCAGGAAACGGCGGCTCGCGGAGTAAGCCCCATGACCATGATGAAGACTCTGGCCAAACTGCATGCCGAAAAAGGCATCTGGATGGATGAGAAGGAAATCCCGACTCCAGGCCATAACGACGTTCTGATCAAGATCAAGAAGACTGCTATCTGCGGTACTGACATCCATATCTACAACTGGGATGAGTGGTCTCAGAAGACTATCCCTCTGGGTATGACTGTTGGTCACGAGTTCGCTGGTGAAATCGTGGAAGTTGGCCAGGAAGTTCAGGGTCTGAAGATAGGTGACCGTGTTTCTGGTGAAGGCCATCTGGTGTGCGGCCACTGCCGTAACTGCCGTGCTGGCCGTCGTCACCTGTGCCGTAACACCAAGGGTGTTGGCGTAAACCGTCCTGGTTGCTTTGCCGAGTACCTGTGTATTCCCGCTGCCAACGTATTCCCTCTGCCGGATGATATCAGCGATGATATGGCGTCCATCTTCGATCCATACGGCAACGCCGTTCACACTGCCCTGCAGTTTGATATGGTCGGTGAAGACGTTCTGGTTACCGGTGCTGGTCCTATCGGCATTATGGGCGCAGCTGTTGCCCGTCACGCCGGTGCCCGTCACGTTGTGATCACTGATGTGAACGAATACCGCCTGGATCTGGCCCGCAAGATGGGCGTAACCAGTGCTGTAAACGTGGCTGAGCAGAACCTGGAAAACGTGATGAAAGACCTCGGCATGACCGAAGGCTTCGACGTTGGTCTGGAAATGTCCGGTAACGGTCGTGCATTCGAGCAGATGCTGGAGCTGATGAACAATGGTGGCAAGGTATCCCTGCTGGGTATTCCTTCTGCTGATACCACCATCGACTGGAACCAGGTGATCTTCAAGATGCTGACCCTGAAAGGCATCTACGGTCGTGAAATGTTCGAAACCTGGTACAAGATGGGCAGCATGCTGCAGTCTGGCCTGGATCTGGATCCGATCATTACTCACCGCTTCCCTGTGTCCCAGTTCGAAGAAGCCTTCGAAATTATGGCCAGTGGCAAGTCCGGTAAGATCGTTCTGGATTGGACTGAGTAATTCCCTGCTTAAGCCGTTGTTGCCTGCTCTGGGCAGCAACGGTTCTGCTTTCATTTCCCCTCCTCTTGCTATTTCTTTCACCTCTCTGTCATAAAAATACAATCTATATTTTTCGTTTCCTGAAGTGGCTTGCCAGTTAATGCTTATTATCTGGAACTCAAAAAGTGTTTAAAACAAACGTAATTCTCCGGTGTTTGTCTCAGTCTCCGTGAAAATTCCGCTTTCCCTGCTATCTTCTCAGGATGGATTGGATGGGGGATACTAATCTAACTGCCAGCAGCAGCCGATGAATAAACGTCTGTCACTTTGCAGAAATAATAAACGCTCCTTCCGTTAATGGTTTTTCAAGCATGGGGGGTGGTGTTTGTGTATAGGCTGACTTCTTATGTTTGTATTTGTGTAGCCCTTGGGTATGGTGTGATAGAGCCTGCCTGGGCAATGCTTAGTAAAAAGAAACATGCACGCCACGGGTCTGTCCCCCCGGATATTCCGATGAGAGGAACAGGTGAGGAGGTCGTTCAACCGGGTGGCGATCATAATGGGGGCGGTGATGGGGACAGAGATAGTGGAATAAGTTCTACTCAGGTAAGAAGAGACAAGTACACACCCTCAAGATTTCCGGGCAGAAGCCTGTCTTCGGCAAACTTATCAATGAGCAGTAGTTATTCGCATCTTTCTTTTTCTCCAAGTAGCTCATCGCTTTCGAGTAGTGGAGTGGAAGATCCCAATGAGCTGTCATCTTCATCTTCGTGTCAGGCACTTCAAACTGAAGAGTTACATAAATACAAATGGAGCAAGCAGGCGGAACAAGAATATAAACGTTCGATCTCAGAGAATGAAGACGGGGTTCTTCCTAACTCTTGGGAAGGGCATCAATCTGGCTTGCGATACAGTCACTCTACAAAGCCTGGAGCCAGTGCAGGTAGCTATGATAAGAGCTTCCTGCGTGTTCACCATCCTATGGGAATTAAAGCATCCGCTGCTCCGATATATCGCACAACACCAATGTTAAATATACCCCGTACTGGTTTTAGTGCACCAATGGAAGTTTGCATGGAAGAACCTGCTGGAGAAGACAGCTCTTCTGATTCTACATATGGGTCACAGGGAACAATAATCCGTCATGATCGAGATGTTGTAATACTATCAGAGGAGCTTGATGCACTAAGTCTCAGCCTGACACCGATAGATGATCTTCCTGACTGGTCAAATGAGAGAAATAATAACCCCCATCGTAAAGCCTTTGGAAGAAGCGAGGGACGGAATAGCAAAAGGGTAAGGTTGAGGGCTCCAAAGGTGTCAGTTGTGAGTACGCTGTCAAAGTGGAAAAGTGATCGAAATCTCTTTAAGTCAGTAAGTAAATCTGCGGACATCGGGGGGGAAGGGGCCAAGCTGAGAAAAGAGGCTGATACAAACAAGAAAAATGCCTATCGAGTGCTGTATGACAAATCTGGTGTTTGGAAAGTGTCAGCACGAGATGATGCTGAATTCGCCGAAATTATGGACGCGCTGAAGAAGTTAAAGTGTACCCTACCAGACGTCAGAACTAATGACTGGAGCACAATTATTCTGAGATTGTGTAAATGGATTATTGCAAGAACTTGGACAAATGGTACGAATCTTCTTTACCACACTGTTTCTTTGAAATATCCCAAATATAACGGTGTTGATATTTTTGATACTTATGAAGTTGATATTGTTCTCCCATCCCTGCCTGTAAAGGCACCAGTGAATGAAAAATTTATTAAAAGGCTTGTGAAAGCTTTAAAGACCATTGATAAGAATACAGAGGATATCCCAGATGACGAAGCCTGGTCTCAGCCATGGGTTTTGTTTAAAGCACAGCTGACGACTCAAATTAAAACGATTGTAGGACAGAACTCAAATCCCAAGAAGTTAGGTCAAGACCGAACTCAGGCAGTATCTAATACGGCACGAGTTTTAGCATCTATCACATCTTCATGTACTGACTACCTCAGGTATGTAGAGGTGAAAATATCTTTAAGTAAGGGTGATATCTTTGATGTGACTTATCAAAAAATGCTAACAGAGATACGTGCTGTCAGGCATGCTATGAAATCTGTTGAGAAAGTATTGCTTTATGCTAGAACCTCCTCTGAGCTTGAGCGCAATCTCCATATGCTGAAAGGTTTGCTATCTATTGTCGATAATCCGTTACAAGTAGATTCAGACCCTAGACGATTTGAAACTCTGGGTGCTATTGGGGATATTTTGGGTAAAAAAGTTGATATGGGGTGCCCCTACGATAGTTCAGCTGTTAGGGGAGCGGTATTTCCAGGTTTGCCTGAAGTAGGCCCTCAAATAGATGAAAGCGATTACAGCTCTTTAATGAATTTTATTGATCTGGTGATTGGTGGTCATACTACCGGCTTTGTTCCTGTACCAGAAGCTAAAGCTGGCTCCCCTGCAGTAACTGGTGAGATCCCTCTCTTATGGGGGTATAGTTGGGATGCAGGCGCGCTTGGAAAAGATATTTACTCCCTTGAAGGGGGAGGAAGTGTGATGCCTTCAACGGCCCTTTTTGTAAACGCAATTGATGGCAATGCGCTGAAACTGACAAAGGAAACATTAAAATGCCCAGAATTTAAATCTTTGTTTTATCAGTTGTTCAGGCTAAGTGTTTCAAGTGCCAGTGTCAATCCAGTCTCATTTTATCTTTTCTCCATCTGTCGAACTCTTTCTGACTTGTATTCTATGCCTTGCGATGCGGAGATCTGGTCTGCTAGGAGTGAAAGTGGAATTAATTCAGAGTTAAATCAGATAGCTGCTGCTTTAGCTACTTTCGCCGAGGGAATCAGAACAGGTTCTGTCCGTGAGGAGTGGGTGATAGAAAGCAAGCTGTCATCTGCATGCATGGCCTTGCAAAAAAAATTAGAGATTGAACGCTGTGGGGAGCAGTTCTGGGGAATCATGGATGGCCTTCTTGATGATGTTGAAGCTCTGGAAATGGGAATTTTGAAGATGTTTGTAGGAGAGGAAGAGCTGCAGAAAAGATTTGAGAAACTAAGGCTGCAGCAGGAAACTTGAGCAGTTAATACTGCAGCACTGGTCAGGCATTACTTTGCGATATAACGCAGGAACTCTTCACGGGTTGGAAGGTGATTACGGAAGTCGCCTCGCATCACCGATGTGGTCATGGATGAGTTCTGTTTCTCCACACCGCGCATCATCATGCACATATGCTTGGCTTCGATAACAACAGCCACACCACGGGCTTCTGTTACCTCTTCAATGGCCTCGGCAATCTGCAGGGTCATGTTTTCCTGGATCTGCAGGCGGCGGGCAAACATGTCCACAATCCGGGCAAACTTGGACAAACCCAGAACCTTGCCTTTTGGAATATAGGCAACATGCGCCTTACCAATAAAGGGCAGAAGGTGGTGCTCACACAGGGAGTAGAGCTCAATATCCCGAACAACGACCATCTCATCATTGTCAGATTCAAAAACTGCTCCGTTTACGATTTCTTCAAGGTCCTGACGATAGCCCCGTGTCAGGAAGGACATAGCTTTGGCGGCCCGTTTGGGGGTGTCCTTCAGGCCATCCCGGTGTGGGTCTTCTCCAACTCCTTCAATAATGCCTCTGTAGTATGAGGACAGGGCTTCAAGTTCGAGTTCACTCGGGTTATCGGTCATGTAGTGGTCCGTTTCATCTCAATGACATTCCACCGTCAACTGGCATTGTCGTTCCGGTGACATACGGGTTGTGCAGTATGTAACTCAGAGACTGCCAGATGACATCTTCGCCGGGTTCCAATCCCATTGGCGGAATGTGCAGTGTATTCTCGGCTGCTGCCAACTGGTCATGATCATTCATGATGATCAGATAAGGTGCTATAGCATTGACCTTAACTTTTGGGGCGTAGAGCCTTGCAAAAGAGCGGGTCAGGCTTTCAAGACCAGCCTTGGTGGCGGCGTAAGCTGCATAATGTTCGTCACCTCGGAGGGCATTGTAATCGGTCATATGGACGATGTCCGCAGTTTCAGGATAATTTTTCAACAAACCGTAAAGGCTACGGTTTATTAACCAGGGTGCTTCCATATGTAACTTGAACAAATGTGCAAGTGGTTCGTTATCCTGCGGGTTATCACTGTCTGAAATCCAGCCGGAGGCATTATGAATAATTGCCCTGAGATCTGAGGTGATCGATTTAACCTGCTCGATCAGGTTGAGGATACTGCGGGTCTCGTCAAGATTGGACTGCAGAACAACAGCTCCGGCTTGCTTCAATTCATCTATGCCGGAAGAGTGGTGGCGAAAGGTGGCAATAACTCTGTATCCGGCTTCCAGAAGCCGACGGGCATTGTATAAACCAAGCCGACGTGAAGCACCGGTTATTAGAACCGTCCCTTTCTGACTGCTCATGCTGGTATCTCCTGTGAGACATTAACCCCTGGCGTCTTGTTGGTATTTGATGAAGAAATCATTTCTTCGCTCGGTTCACCAGGGGCTGTTTAACGGGAGCATAGCAATTTTAAGAAGCTTTTACTCGGGCCTCTGTTGTTCGTAGCATGAACTGTTAATCATGGGTGACATAGCACCTTTAGCCAATTCATTCTGTGTGTGTTCAGGATGACTGATCAGCAGACAGCGAACGGCATAAATAAATGCACCAGTCAGGAACAGGTTCAAGGTCAGCGAAAACATGGCGATGGTCAGGATATCTCCACCAATTCCATAGCCTAGGCTGATCATTATTACGCCAGCTCCAACTTCACCTCGCGGGAAAAGCCCAATACTGAGAGCAAGCCTTTCTTTGAGGGAGGCTTCCTGTCGGTAACAGAAGAGAGGAAACATTTTTCCAAGATTGGAAATAACAGTGACCACAAGCACATGGCCAAAGATTGTTGACAGCTCCATCCCTGCTGCTGAATCTACTCTGGCAGATGTCATCAGGTTGATATGGGGCATGTTCAGCCCCACAAGAACCATAAAGATAGCTGCAATGATATCTCTGGCTTTGAGCTCGACAGGGCTTTCATGATTAACTTCTGGATCTGGTTTTATAGCACAACCCAGCAGGAAGGCTGGAAGCAGTACTTCAATATGCAAAGGAGTAGCAGGGTCAATAAACAGGCTACCCAGCAGAATCAGCTTGCTGGCAGTGGCGATAATAAAGGCATAAAGCAGAAGCCAGCGCCATGTGCAGGGAATTCTCCAGGCACGCAGGTTCTCATATCCCAGTAAAAGCATAATCAGCATCACAGCCAGAATAACACCCAGCTGCCAAGTGAGGCCAATCATCATAATGGTTAACGGAACCAGCAGCAGAACTGTGTCGAGGTCGTCAAAAATGGCAAGAGTGCGGGCTTTGTGGAACATCCAGGTTGCACCCAGTCCTGCAGCCGTCAGCATGGTGAAGAGAACACCGGCTGAAGTCGGTGCAGCAAAACGACCCAGCAGAAGCATCTCCTTCCAGGTTTGGGATTCAAACCATCCACCGGAAGGCGACAGGACAAATACAAAGTAAAGAGCAACAAAAAGCCAGGGCAGGGTGGCTGCGGTCATGGCAACCAGATAATCCCATGCGTATGAGGAGAGGTGTGACTTATCAATCTCAAACTCTGTACCGACATTGATCATGATAAATGACAACGCAGTCATGGTCAGATACATGACCATCGGCTGAAAGAAAGTGTGAGCCTCGGCAAAATGGAGAGGGAGCATTTGCGACAGTGCTATGCCCAAAAGCAACAGCAGGGACAAAGTAATGACTTTTTTCAAAACGCTACCCTAATTCTTAATTTTTAGAGAAGTAACAATCAAAAAGTTCAGTGCGCTTATTTGTTATTGTTCAATCATTATCGAAATTGTCTATTTGCAGTCTATTTACTTTTTCCTCTTTTAAAAACTGTCGTAGATCAATAAAATTACCGATTCGAAAACTGGTCTTGCAGTTTTAAACCGAAATAAATGCAATAACTCCAAAGACCTGTAGTTAAACCTTAAGTGAGCTGTAAATAGTAAAAGACTGGTTGTTCGCAATATGAAGTGAACGGATATCAGTTCCTTATATGGTTTGTGTCATCAGCAATCATTGTGTTCTGGATTGTTTTAATAATGCTTTTGAATTTTCTCGACTTGTTGGGAACAGGGGTCTTTGCCGCAACCGGGGCAATGGTTGCTGCCCGAAGAAACCTCGATATTTTTGGTGCCCTGGTTCTGGCGTTCGTCACGGCCGTGGGTGGCGGGACGATCCGAGACTTTACTCTGGGCAGTATGCCAGTGTTCTGGGTGCATGATACGTCCTATCTGGCCATTATCTTCCTATCGACGGCTTTAACTCTGTTTGGCCGACGCTGGTGGGATCAGACTCGTGCGATCCTTCTGGTATCTGACGCACTTGGGCTGGGTGTGTTTACTGTGATTGGCATCGAAAAAGCTCTTCGGTTTGGAGTTCCTCCCATGACTGCTGTCATGATGGGAGTTTTAACCGGTGCCGGAGGTGGTTTGATCCGGGATATTCTGGCTGGACGCGTTCCTATGGTGCTTCGAAGTGAGATTTACGCAACAGCTGCCATTGCTGGCGGGCTGTTTTATATTGTTATGCAGGATGTCGGTATTGCCCGCTCTGTGGTTGCAATTGCGTGTGCCTGTGTTGTTTTTTGCCTTCGTCTTCTTGCCATTTACTGCAATATGTCTCTTCCCAGGCTTACAGCTCCCAAACAGTCCCGAAAGCCTGTCCGGGAGTAGAGCCCGTATTGAGGAGGACAAGTCCTTATCGCAGGGTATGTCAGAATGAAATATCAATAAGATCTGAATGAGCGATGCGTGCCGGGCGGAAAGCTACAATGCAGGACTGGCTTCAAATCCGGCAGCAATCAGCATGTCTTTATTGATGAGTCGGTATAGTATTACGGCTACTCTGCCTGGTCTCTTGTAAATACCCACTGTTTGTTATCGCTCATCTCCGGGTTAAAGCTATAGCCAGCATAATTAAATTTCTTGATAGAGGCAGGTTTGGTAATTTTCTTGTCGATGATGTAACGGGTCATCAGTCCCCGGGCTTTCTTGGCATAGAAGCTGATGATTTTGTACTGCCCGTTTTTTAGATCTTTGAAAACTGGTGTGATGATATCGGCATTCAGCTGTTTGGACTTGATGCTCTTGAAATATTCATTGGAAGCCAAGTTAACCAGAACATTATCACCCTGCTGTTCCAGTTCGGCATTCAAGGCATCGGTAATAATATCACCCCAGAAAGCGTAAAGGTCTTTCCCCCGGTTATTCGCAAACTTGGTTCCCATCTCCAGGCGATAAGCCTGCATCAGATCAAGTGGTCGTAAAAGACCATACAGGCCACTCAGAATCCGCAGATGTTCCTGGGCAAACTGGAAGCCTTTCTCTGTGAGTGTTTCTGCATCAAGACCGGTGTAGACATCACCTTTAAAAGCCAGAACTGCCTGCTTGGCGTTCTTGTTATTAAACGGTTTCTTCCAAGCTTCGTAGCGTGCCGCATTCAGGCCTGCCAGTTTGTCACTGATGCTCATCAACTTGCCAATCTCGGTTGGAGAGAGTTCTTTCAACTGTTTAATGAGTTCCTGTGAATGTTTCAGGAAATCCGGTTGTGTATTGATATCAGTGACTGGAGCAGTTTCATAATCCAGAGTCTTGGCAGGAGAAATAATAATCAGCACTTTTTGCTCCTTTCCTCTAATTTATTGATAGCTATTTGTAAAGCCATCTTCAGATAACCAATAGTATTGTCCGCAGCTCTGCTAAACCAGCTAATCTTATTGTTTATTTTTGTTTCCGCAGGTGACATACCTTATTGACCTGTAATCACCATAAGGGGAGACTTTGGTAAAGCTACTGGTTGTGATAGTGGTTCACACGCATCGTGTAAACCGTTTTTTTTCATAACCACTTACACTCTCCAAAGAAGTTGTCCATTCCCCATGACACAAGAATTCAGCTTTCACTTGGTTAACCTGCTGCGGAAACATGTTGGCAAATATCGTGACCGTGTAGCTCTGCGCTATGCCAATCCGGAAGAAGGTCAGGATATCAGCTGGACCGAACTGGGTCGCAGGGTGGAAGAACTGGCTCTGGCCCTGATTGCCGCTGGTGTGCAGGTTCAGGATAAAGTGGCCATCTGCTCCCGGAACATGCCGGAATGGACCATTACCGACCTGGCCATTCTTTTCTCCCGGGCTGTCACTGTACCGATTTATCCTACGAATACTGCCAAACAGGTTTCTTATATCCTTCGGGATGCTGGTATTCGTATTCTGTTTGTTGGTGAGCAGGAGCAGTTTGATTCTGCCCTGGAAGCTGCTGGTGATTATGAGTTACTGGAACGCATCGTCGCTATTGATCGCAGCATTGATCTCAGAGGAATCGAAAAAGCCTGCTACCTGGATAACTTTATCCAGGCCCATGGAGGGCGGGCTGAGCAGGTTGAACTGGAACAACGACTCGAAAATCTGGATATGACCGATCTGGTCACCCTGATCTACACATCCGGAACAACCGGGGAACCCAAAGGGGTGATGCTGGATTATCAGAACTTCGCAGCGGCAGTGAGCCAGCATGATGAACGGCTTGCGTTGACTGAAGATGATATCTCGATTTCTTTCCTGCCACTGAGCCATATTTTTGAGCGTGCCTGGACCTTTTACGTTCTCTATCGTGGCGCAACCAACGTTTACATGCGCGATCAGAACGATATCAAAGATATTTTGCCCCAGGTTAAGCCAACCGTAATGTGTGCTGTCCCGCGCCTTTATGAAAAGATGCACACAGCCATTCTTTCCAAGGTTGAAGCAGCCCCTGAGTCCAAGAAAAAACTGTTCTACTGGGCTGTCGGTGTTGGTGAGAAGTGCTTCAAAACGATTCAATCAGGAAAGCAGCCAGGCCTGTATTTGAAAGCATCCCATGCCCTGGCAGATAAGTTGGTGTTTTCCAGGCTGCGGATGGCTCTTGGTGGACGAACCCGTTTCCTGCCCTGTTCGGGTGCGCGGCTGGATGATGATATCAATCTGTTCTTCCAGTCTATCGGGATTCACCTGAAATACGGCTATGGCCTGAGTGAAACAACAGCTACGGTTTCCTGTTATCAGGATGAAGGCTATCGCTTTGGCACTATGGGTAAACCTCTGCCGGCCATTCAGGTACGTATTGGCGAGAAGGATGAGATTCAGGTTAAGTCTGAAACCATTATGCGGGGTTACTACAACAAACCTGAAGCAACGGCTGAAGCGTTTACCGAAGATGGCTGGTTCCGTACTGGCGATGCCGGCCATCTCGATGATGATGGCAATATCATCATGACAGAGCGCCTGAAAGAACTGATGAAAACATCCGGTGGTAAATATATTGCTCCTCAGCTGGTGGAAAGCACCTTGATTCGTGATCACTTTGTCGAACAGGTGGCGATTGTTGCTGATACCAGAAAATATGTTTCAGCGCTTATAGTTCCTGCATTCGAAGCTTTAGAAGAGTATGCTAAATCCATTGGTGTGGAATTCGAAAATCGCATGGAATTGATTCGCGACAGCCAGATTCAGGAACTATTCAACGAGCGACTTGGAAAGCTGCAGAAAGAACTGGCGCGGTTTGAACAGGTGAAAAAGTTCACCCTTCTGTCCAGAGAATTTTCTCTGGAGCTTGGTGAAATTACACCAACGCTGAAGCTGCGCCGAAAGGTGATTATGGAGCGCTTCAAGAAAGAAATTGAAGCTATGTATCCTGGCCGCCGTTAAGTATTTAAGTAAGTATTGTTTGAAAAAGAAAGCAGACCAAGGCCTGCTTTCTTTTCTTATTTGCATCCGCTCGCTGGTATCCCGTGTGCAGCAATAAAGCGGGCAAAGTTGCTGCCTGCCAAAAATGTCGGACCAAACTGATAGGTTGACCCATCATCGTAAGTCAGACTGCCGGTTAAACTGCCAGAGATGGCCATTTCTGTTTCATTGGCATTTGAAAACAGAAATGGGCCACCACTGGCTCCTTCTCCCAGTGATATTCCATCATACAGAGTCATCCATACTCCCAGCTGTTCTGCCAGAGGGCCATCAGGGTCTTTGATAATGTCCTTAATAGTTACGTGGGTTGCATAAAGCTCATTATTGCCACCATAGGTGGCACCGTATCCGATTTGCAGGCCGGTGCGTGATACCCAGTTCGAGTTGCCGCTGTTAAAGCACTGAATAGGGTTTCCCTGACTTTGCGTGTTGTCCTGGGGAATACCAAACAGAACGTAATCGAATCCAGCATCAACTGCATTTGCTTCTTCTTGCCTTGTTGGCTGGATAATAGTGCTCTCAGCATTTGTGATCGCCCGGTCGTAGTTCTTGTTATGGGCGATCCAGAGCGGTTTGATCGCGTTGGTGAATGTTCCCTGATC
Organism: Parendozoicomonas callyspongiae; assembly: GCF_023502345.1. Taxonomy (GTDB): domain Bacteria; phylum Pseudomonadota; class Gammaproteobacteria; order Pseudomonadales; family Endozoicomonadaceae; genus Sansalvadorimonas; species Sansalvadorimonas callyspongiae. The sequence continues at coordinate 20,375 of NZ_JAMFLX010000003.1, read as the reverse complement.
AAAGGCCTGGTACCAGACCAGCTGTGAGATATCGTAATCACCTCCAAAACAGTGAGCAGCGGTCAGAAGAAATCCGGGAGCAATCAGATGAGCTGTGCAGAAAATAATGTTATCACCCTGACGCATCACAATTTTCCCACTGTTGCTGAACGGGGGCTCAGAAACGGGAACTTTAAACGGTATAGCTGATGGCTGATCGCTGGTTGCTGGCAGGTTGGTTTTGGAGTGTTGCCGGTACCCTGTTTTTGCCGGTTGTGCATTGAGAACCTGATCCAGAGTAATCTGCTTATCAGCAGCATCCCGCAAGGTACGATTGAGACCGATAAAGTTGAAGTTGTTAGCGCTGAAATGGGCTTTTAGCCGACTGTGGACCTGATCTTCAAAGTCTGGAGTAATATCAGACCGAGCCAGATGGTCATTGATTTCTCCGAGAGTCAGAGTGCCAGCTTTTAGTCCTGATATCAGGCTTTCCGGAGTGTGAGCGTCAACCTGTGGAATAAATATCAAAGAGCAGAAGAAACAAACGGCGGGTAAGATTCTTGCGATGACCTCGAAGGCAAAAGCATGCATGGTCTGAAATACTCATATCTGTGAAGAGATAGGGGGAGTAAGAAAAGACCAAGACGGGGTTTAAGCAAATCCAATATTAAAACCGGATACAGTTTTGTATCCGGTTTCCTCCAAAGTCACTCAGGTTTTACAGGTTGGCTTCAGCAAATGCTGCGAGTTCTGAGCGGGGTACACCCTCCAGTTGTACCATGCCGCCATACTCAAATTGTCTGAACCTCTGGGTGAGGTAGGTGAGACCGGAGCTGGCAGGATTGAGATAAGGCGTATCAATCTGGGCCAGGTTTCCAAGGCAGATAACCTTACTGCCATAGCCGGCTCGGGTGATGATGGTTTTCATCTGGTGTGGTGTCAGGTTCTGGCACTCGTCGATAATAATCAGACTGTGCTGGAAACTGCGGCCACGGATATAGTTCAGTGATTTGAACTGAATGGGTACCCGGTCGAGGATGTAATCCACACTGCTGCGGGTGCTTTCATCATCACTGTGCAGGGCCTCCAGGTTGTCAGTGATGGCACCCAGCCAGGGTTCCATTTTCTCGGCTTCTGTACCAGGCAGGTAGCCGATATCTTCGTCCAGTCCTCTTGTGCTTCGGGTTGCAATAATGCGGCGATACTGCTGGTCAGCCACGGTCATCTCAATGGCTGCAGCCAGTGCCAGAATAGTTTTACCGGATCCTGCCGGACCATTCAGGTTGACCAGTTGAATGTCAGGATTCAGCAGCAGGTTCAGCGCCAGTGCCTGATAGATATCCAGTGGCTGCAGACCCCATGCTTTACGATTGAGCAGAGCCTCACGATCCATATGTTCAAGGGTGACTGTTCCTTCAGACACCTCGGTAACACGGCCGACAAAACCCTGTTGATCGATAATGAACTCATTTATGCCAGGTTCCCCAAGCTCCTCTGCTAGCTCCTGAGTAAGTCGTGGCAATGAGTGCAGTGTTCTTCCGTTATGTTGCGTGGTTTTTACATCGCTGACCCTGTCCCAGAGACTGCCGTCCAGCTCCAGAAATCCCTTGCTGAGCAGACGAACATCTGAGATCTGCTGGTCGTTGTGATAGTCCTCTGCCATGATCCCGCAGCCACGGGCCTTCAGGCGCATGTTGATGTCTTTGGTGACAAGAACAAAGTCGTCATCAGGGTTCTGCTGACGTAGTTGGCAGATGTCGTTGATTATGCGGTTGTCATTGAGATCGGTGGGTAACATAGTGACATTAGAAGGTGTGCTGTGCATTTTGATGGACAACGTTCCCAATGGAGGCGCTTTGTCGGCCCGGCGGATGGGAACTCCCTTCTCAATCTCTTCCGGTGTTGCTGAACCGACGATACGGTCAATCTGGCGAATAGCCTGACGACAGTCGGCAGCTATTGTCTGTTTTCCGTTCTTTAGGTTGTCTAACTCCTCCAGGACTGTGATTGGGATCAGGACTTGGTGTTCTTCAAAGTTCAGTATCGAGTTGGGATCGTGGATGAGGACATTACTGTCAAGTACATAAGTGGTGCGGCGAGGCGTCTGAATAGGCTCCAGCGTCACTGCATCATGCATGGGCTTCTCCTTGTTCCCTTTACGCCACCGGCGCCGGCAGGTCGGTAAACCTTAAGTGCCGGTGGGCTGCGTTATGATCTTGTCAGGATCACCCGGCCTGCCGACTGAATTGTCGTTTTAAGCAGACCTGTTTTGATTATTGGGTGATAAAAAAGAGAAGAGCAAGTGAAAATAAGGCTTGGAAAGTTATTTTTTTATTATTTTTCAGAATTGTGCTGTTGAGCATTGCGAGGGAGAAAAAGTGCACATATATTGAGATAGATAACCCTTGAACTTATCTCCTCTTTTTCCGCCTTTTCCCTCTCGATTTACTCATCACTTAGCTTAATCTCAGGCCAGCCATAACTGACCTGAAATGCTCGTTCCCGTAATCAGAGAACCATCACAGCCAGCCAGCCAAACAGAACCAGCGGGATATTGTAGTGAATGAAGGTCGGCAGTACGGAGTCACGGATGTGATCGTGCTGGCCATCAACGTTCAGACCTGCGGTGGGGCCAATGGTAGAGTCAGAGGCTGGAGAACCTGCGTCACCAAGGGCACCTGCAGTACCAACCAGTGCCGCAATAGCCAGAGCAGAAAGACCCATTTCCATACCCAGAGGAACGTACAGAGTGGCGATGATGGGCACAGTGGAGAAGGATGAGCCAATACCCATGGTGATCAGCAGGCCAACAATCAGCATCATCAGCACACCGAGAGAGGTGTTACCGGCGAACAGTTCGCTGATGGAGGAAACCAGAGTGTTTACATCGCCAGTGGCACGCATAACTTCGGCGAAACCGGCCGCAGAAATCATGATAAAGCCACAGTAAGCCATCATCTTCATGCCTGAGACGAAGACTTCGTCTGCTTCCTTGTAGTTAATGACACCAGTCGCGATCAGGGTCAGACAGCCAGCCAGGGCACCCAGGCTCATGGAGCCGCTCCACAGCTGTGCTGCCAGAGAGATTCCGATACCAGCGGCAATGCCGATCAGCTTGGTTGTTGGCAGGGCCACATTTTCAGGGTTGATGGTCTTGGACTCGGTTTCACGGTAATCGCGGGGATTACGGTAGGTCCAGAACACGGCAACCAGAAGACCGAGAAACATGCCGCCAACCGGGATCATCATCGCCTGTGGCATAACGCTGTTGGAAATTTCCAGACCGTTGGTACGCAGATTGTTGGCCAGGATCTCGATCATGTAGATATTACCGAAGCCAACAGGCAGCAGCATGTAGGTCGCGGTCAGGCCGAAGGTCAGACAGCAGGCTACCAGGCGACGATCAAGCTTCAGGCGGCTGAACGCTGCCAGCAGAGGTGGAATCAGGATTGGGATAAAGGCGATGTGTACGGGCACAAGGTTCTGAGATGCCACAGCCATCAGGATAATGCACAGCAGCAGGTTGTACTTAACCTTGTTACCACCACCTTTGCTGTTATGGATGATGGTGATGATCTTACCGGCAAGATAATCAGGAATACCGGAACGGGAAATTGCCATGGCAAAGGCACCCAGCAGCGCATAGCTCAGAGCGATACTGGCACCATTGCCCAATCCGCTCCCAAAAGACTCAAGACTGCCAAGGGCTCCCAGGCCCCCGGTCACTCCCCCAACGATGGCCCCCATAAATAGGGCTAAAACCACATTCACCCGGGCGAGACTGAGCCCGAGCATGATAACAACAGCGACAACAACTGCATTCATAAGACAAACCTGTTTTTTATGTTTTGCTTATTCCGGCTGCGACAGATGCTACGAACCAGCGTCATATTCACATGAACATGAGACAACTATGGCCCAGAAAAGCGGCTCAGTAGAGAAAAACCGGCATATTGTGTGTTAGTAAACGGGTAGGCGCGGAGCCTGAGACAACTTAAAGCTTAAAACCCAAAGAGAGCAGCTTTAGTGATGGTGATGATGCAGATGGGTATGATGATGAGGGCGCAGGGAAGCAGACAGGGCAAAGGAACTGTTGAGAGGGCTTGGTAAAGCCGGTAGCGAAGCTGAAAATGTTAACGACTGCATAGCTGTCACTTGTTGAAATCTGAATATTTGTAGTCCATCACCAACAGGCCGGGTATCGGGAGCTGGCGTTTGTAATACCTTAACCTTACAAAGGTTTTTTTGGCAAGAGCGTATTCCTACCAATTTTTCTTCTGCTTCTTCCTGCAAAAACCACAGTTGTGGCTTTGCAGGAAGAACAGGTGATTAGGGGGTATTCACAATCAAACGTCGAACTCTCGGAAGCGCCCTTTGGGTGGCTCTAAAAGTGGCCACCTGCTGCGTCGGGCTTGTTCAATGTAGAATAACTACGATTTTCACAAGCCCTTCTAACATCTGGCCACTTTTAGAGCCACTGAGTCGATGTTTAATTGTGAACACCCCCTAGTCGATCCAGCCCCCAAGCTCTTTCCAGCGGTTCACAATGCCGCAGAAGAGTTCGGCCGTACGGTCAGTATCGTAACGGGCGGAGTGAGCTTCTTCCTTATCAAAAGGAATACCGGCCACATCACAGGCACGGGACAAAACAGTCTGACCATAAGCCAGGCCCGACAGGGTTGCGGTGTCAAAGCAGGAGAATGGGTGGAACGGGTTGCGCTTGATGCCACTGCGCTCAACCGCGGCATTCAGGAAGCCCAGGTCGAAACTGGCGTTATGGCCCACCAGAACAGCACGGGTACAGCCATAGCGTTTCATGGCTTTGCGAACCATTTTAAAAACCGTCCCCAGAACATCGGATTCGGGGTAGGCCACTCTTAACGGGTGAAATGGATCAACACCAATAAACTCGATGGCTGATTTCTCGATATTGGCCCCTTCAAACGGGACAACATGGCTGGATTCACTGGCTTCCGGAAACACAAAACCCTGTTCGTCCATGCCGATAGTCACTGCTGCTATCTCCAGCAGGGCATCGGTCTGGGCATTAAACCCTCCTGTTTCAACATCAACGACGACCGGCAGGTATCCCCGGAAACGTTCGGACATCAGGGTTTTCGGGTCAGATTGGCTCACAGCATTGCCTTAATTCGGTGTACAAAGCGTCCATTGTAAATCTTCACCGGCCCTTAGGGGAATGACTTTACTGTCTCCCATGGGCAAAGATTCCGGAACCGGGCATGCTTCCCGCTTGAGAGTCACTGTTTCAGTGTTGCGTGGCAGGCCATAAAAGTCCGCACCATAGTGGCTGGCAAACCCTTCAAGACGGTCCAGAGCTCCTGCCTGATCAAAGACTTCGGCATACAGCTCCAGTGCTCCAAAGGCGGAATAACAACCCGCGCAGCCACAGGCGCTTTCCTTGGTTTCTTTGGTGTGTGGGGCAGAGTCTGTGCCCAGGAAGAACTTGGAACTGCCGCTGGTGGCGGCCTTGATCAGGGCAGCCTGATGGATATTCCGCTTAAGAATCGGCAGACAGTAATAGTGGGGCTTAATGCCGCCAACCAGCATATGGTTACGGTTGTAGAGCAAATGTTGGGGCGTTATAGTGGCTGCAACATTGGCGCCGGATTCACTGACAAAAGCTGAAGCATCCGCCGTGGTGATATGCTCCATCACCACCTTCAGCTCAGGGTAACGCTGGATCAGTGGCTGCAGGTGACGGTCAATAAATACCTTTTCACGATCAAAGATATCAATATCTGAATCAGTCACCTCTCCATGAACCAGTAGCGGGAGATTGCACTCAATCATGGTTTCCAGGGCTGGATAGATCTTTTCCAGAGTGGTTACGCCATCATCGGAATTGGTTGTGGCTCCGGCAGGGTAGAGCTTCAGGGCATAAACATCCCCGCCAGCCCAGGCTTCCCGAACCGTATCAGGGGAGGTTTTATCGGTCAGGTACAACGTCATCAGTGGAGTAAAGCCGCTGCCAGCGGGGCAATGAGCCATTATCCGCTCTTTATAGGAGGCGGCCTGGGCTGCGGTTGTCACTGGTGGCTTGAGGTTGGGCATGACGATTGCCCGGGAAAAGGTTCTGGCTGTGGCAGGAACCGTAGCCGCCAGAACGGCTCCATCACGCAGATGGAGGTGGAAATCATCAGGTCGTGTCAGAGTTATTTGCACTGTTTTTCATCTGTTATAAGCGAGCTTGCGGTGAATACTAACTCAGGAGCCAAGATGCACAAAACAACTTCCTTGGTAATTTTCCGCCACTGGCGCAGCTATTGACCATAATGACTACTAAAGGTGATTTTAGGGATGATGCGTTATGGGAAAACTCACAGGGGACGTTAACTTCAACAGGGAGCTGGCCAGGCAAATGCTGGCAGACCTGAACAGAGAAGAGGAATTGCATACTTCTCAGAAAGGAGCAAGTAAGGCCAAAGCTGCTGGAATGCCGGTCAGAATTAAAAATAAAGGAAGCCGGGAAGCTCTGTACCTTGGAATAGCAACCGACAGAGGCGCCAGACATCAAACGAATATCATTAAAACGGCTAAAGAGCAGATTCATACCCGTGTTCTAATGGATCGAATAGCTTCGAAAACCGGGGATATGAAATTACAGGTTCCCGCAGTTAATTTAGTTAAGCCCCAGAGCCTGAAAGATGATGATATTAAGGCGGGTTCTCAGTTACACACAGAAAGTGGCGAAACTTTTAGTGTTATGAGCTGTGCTGAAGTGAGAGCCCGATTGATCCAATATGATCACGATAGTGCCATCCAATACTTGCTGACAGCAGAAGCTCCAGCCGCTGAAACTCTAGCAGATGATATGCTCATTTATGAAAGTGCTGGAGACGAAGCAGCAAAAAAGCTGACATTAGCCTGTCTGCGTTTAAGCTCAGACGATTATCAAAGGCTGATGGGAAGCTTGCTGAAACAACCAGAAAAGCTCTATGCATTTCGTAGGATTCTGGCATCAGGGTTGAGCCATTGCACTCCCACTTCTTCAAAAGATCTGATTGCAATGAAAAAGCTCTACCGGGAAGCAGGGGAAAGTGGAGCTTTATATCTTCAAAAGCATATGTCGACTTTACCCTATGAAGAAGCACTTCCTGCATTTAATAGCTTCAGTGGAGATGCCTTCCTAGAAAAAGCTGCCAGCTCAGCAATGATGTCTCATATGGCTCTTGCTGCTGATATCCAAGACAAAGATGCTGCCAGTTTCAGCGAATGGAACTCCCAGTGCGCCAAGCTTATGGAAACCTGTCAGAAGAGTTCTGACCCTGTCTTTGCGTACGATGATGTTGAACCCGATGAAATTGTTCAGTCATCAGATGAGATGATGGATAAGCTTGAGAAATTGCTTGGTACTACAGATGGGCCTTCATTTGATGAAGTTGCGGCTCTTCCAATCTCAGTCCTGAATAAATTATTTCAGAGAATATGTGTTGGAAAACCAGGTCATCCAATGGCACAGGATATTGCCGATGCCTGGGAAAACAAAATCTATGAGTATGGACTGAATGGTGAAGCAGATCCGAAGTCAGGCTTGGTTATGGATTGTTATGCCACAGTCCCTCATGAAAGTGGGGATGATACGGTTGAGACAGATGAGCTAAAGCGAGAGTACAGTAAACTGCCAGCACCCAGCCGGGCAGGTAATATTGACTTGAATAAAAACCCTGATTTCAAAAGTATTGCAGCTCCGGCATTCAGTGATATTCCTACCCCGGCTCTTAGTGCTGTAAAAAATGCAGATGGTGAACCGGTATACCCAGGAAATACAGTGGCTATGCCATATGGAAATTATCTTGCTTTACAGGGGCCAACAGAGGCAAATGTTGGCCAGCTCTGGGATGTCATCCTCCATAACAACGCTAATGTTTCAGTTTCTTTGACAAGGGAGGGGGAAGTTGATGATCCATTTCCACTTGAAGAAAGTGAAAGCCAGTTCGGTTCCCATACTGTTAAAAACATCAGAACAAGGACTCTGATACCTGGGCGGCTGGAAGTTCACCATTTGCTGATCGATGGGAAAGTCCCACATGTGCGGGTCTGTATGCGGAACTGGACAGATAAAACAGGCTCCAACCCGGCTATTCTTGCTGCAACGGCTGCTGTTGCAAAAAGCTTCACTGATGGAATGGGAACAGTAGCGGTTAACTGTAAAGCGGGAGTAGGCCGCACCTGTACCTTTATTGGGGTTTTTGAGGCTGTTATGGCTGCCATGAACAATGAACCCGTACAGGAAGTGGTTGATAAGGTTGAATTGATGCGGGATCAGCGTGGTAACTTTGGTGTGCAAAAGCCAACGCAGTACCAAACCCTGAAAGTTGCTCATCAATATGCCAGTGAGCTGGCTAAGGCATTTAGGCCAGTTGTCTCTGTATACTGATCTTGGATAGGAAAATAGCCTGCTGATTATGGCAGGCTTCTCTTCTTGCTTTCCTCTTAGCTTATGTTGCCACGATTGTTAGAAAATCTAACAATCGTGGTTATTGATACTTCCTTCTTTTGTTACTGGCACGAACAAACACTCCCTTATCAGGTCTTGCTTAATAGGATTCTACTTTTTACAGGGCAGGGAGGTTCTGGCATGGAATATCAATATCAAGACTCAGGCGTGAGAGCACAGGTTGATCAGCCTTTCTATCAAGATAGAGAGGATGGTCCTGACGAAGCTCAAGATTGCTGTGCTAAGTTCGGCGCTTATACTGTTTCTGCCACTAAATCCATTTTCACCTGGGTAATTCCAGTTATACCTGTCTACCATTTAGCAACGACAGCTATTAATACTCTTCTTGTTCGCCCTACTTGTGCAGTCTGTTACCACATTGGCAGATGTTTCGACCCTGTTATTCAACTTGAATATGAACTCGATCAGCTTGAGAAAGAGTATACCCGAGATGAGGAAGAATTAAGGAAAAGGCAGGCAGGGGAAACCGAGAAGGGAGCCAGAGCCCAGAAATACTTCGATGACAAAAAAGACGTAAAAGAAAGAGTTGAGGAGCTTGCATTAACAGTGGGTGGCAAGCGTTTTCAGTCTCTGATGGAGCGAATAGGAGTTGGTATTGAGATTAAGGAAAAACTTCAGGGTGAGGTTAAGAGAATTCAGAGTGATATGGATAAAGTTCAGGACGAACTTAATATTTTTACAAAAATTAATGAACAAAAGAGCGAAGAATGCACTCGGTTCCAAAGGCTGGTAGATAGTCTTAAGCAGGATGTTAGGGGACTAAGAAACCAGAATACCCGCCAATCACAGGCTTCAAAACAGGATATAGCCAAGAAACAGCGTGAGCTGGATGATCTTTCGAGACAGTTCAGTTATGCCCGGAAAGAACATGAACTTAGCTTGCTGGAGTATCAGAAACGAGTTAATCAGCTTGAAGGATTATTGCAAGATAGAAACGCTCTGCTGGGTAAGGTTGAGAGAGAAAAACAAACAGATTTACAGGAAAAGTCACAATTAAGTTCCTGGCGAAAGCAGTTGCAAAATGAAATTGAAATTAAACAGCGTGAACTGAGTCAGTCTAGAATAGAGCTCGAAAGGATAAGCAGCTCTTATCAACAAGAGCTGGTATCAAGAGATTGGCAGATTTCTGATTTAAGACAGGACGTTGATCAAAAGAATGAGTTGCTTAGGAAAGCTGAAGAATCCAAGAAATCTTTAGTAGAGGCGTCTAATTCCAATGCGCGGGCAAAGCAAGAAATAGAACTCCGCCTCGAAGAAGTTGAAGAGCGCTATAAAGGAGAACTTTCGACAGCAAGTGAACGGCTAAAAACCATTGGATCAAGGGCTCAGCAGGCAAAGGATACTTTTGAGAGAGAGTTGAAGGGCAAGAATCTCGAAATTGAAAAAGCAAATGCCAATGTTAAGGTCAAGCAGGCTGAAATAAGAAGTTTGCAGGCGGAGCTAAGAAGAGCGAATGAGGAAAAGCAGCAGGCAAACGCTGCAAAACTTTCAGCTCTTCAAGAACTAGAAGACGCAGGCAGGCAGAAAAATGTTGAAGCAAGCCTCAGGCGGCATAAAATTTCCCTTGAGTCTCAGGCTCAAGAGTTACAAGAGCAAAATGAAAAGTTAGAAAAAGAAGTGCTGGGTCTTAAGGAACAACTACGTGAAGCCAAAGACCAGGTACAGACAGCAGTAGACAACTCTGAAAAAAAGCAGAGAAAGTGTGTTGAGCTTGAATCTGAAGTTGCTCGATTGGTGAAGAGTGAGAAGGTCCAAATAGCAAAAAATGAACAGCATCAGAGAGACTTGGCCTGTATAAGAAAAGAAAGAACAAAGCTAAAAGCTGAGCTTGATGAAGGCGGTTCTGAGCTGAATAAAGCTGTGGAAAGCAATAATGAGAAAATTAAGACCCTGCAGACGGAGTATGTGAGGGAAAAGGATCAGCTTCAGCGGAAGCACCAAAGCTCGATCGAAGCTCTTAATTTGCAACTGAAGCAGGAAAAAGCTGAAACCATGCATTATCAACAAGAGTGCGATCGAAAAGATCAACAATTGCAGGGGCTTCAGAGGCAATTAGAGGGTTCTCATAGTGTGTCAGAAGAAACTGAAAAACTCCGCCAACAACTCGAAATTGAACAAGCAAGAGTTCAGCGTTTGGAGGGAGACGCTGGAAAACACAGAGAAGAGGTTGAATCTGCTCAGAGGCAGTTCAATATTAAAAATCAGATGCTGAGTACCGAGAATGAAGCGTTGAGGCGCCAACTGGCAGAACTACAGGAAAAGCAGGAATGCCAGGAGCGAGATTTACTTTTGGCTAAAACGGCGAAAACTGAAGCTGAAGAAGAGTTGCAGATCGTATCAGAACAGTGCATAGAAGCTAAAGCCGAAAGTCAGAGGCTATGGGGACTTATGGAGAAGCTTGTTGATGGTTTTGATAAGAAACTAGGTGCTGGTCAGCTTATCAGGTTGTTGACATCATTGCTTTTCAAAAAAACCACCTCTGCGCAAAAAGAAAAGGATGCTCTTATCAATGGGGCGCGACAGGAGCTGGCAAGAAGGCGAACTGTGGCTGTTAAATAAGAAGTGGTAGTTCCAGTCGTTTAAGGGACGTAAAAAAAAGGGGGCTTGTGCAAACAAGACCCCTTTTTTAATGTGGGAAGATTAGCTGGTCACAAGGTTTTTATTTTCAGTCTGAGCCTGTTTGTTTTCACGGTGAGTGATAAACAAAGTTGCCCCAACGATCAAAGCTGCACCCAACCACATTTTTCCGGGTGGTACTGAACCCATAACCAGGAACCCAATCAGGACATTCAATGGCAGTTTGGCCAGGTCGAATGGCTGTATAAAGGCAGCTTCCGCAGACTGATAAGCTTTGGTCAGAGCCAGCTGGGCAAAACCAGTCAATCCTCCGGCTACCAAAAGCAGCGGCCACATATTGGCTTCAGGCAGTGCCAGTACCGGAAGGGAAATAAACAGGTTAAACGGCACGGTTAGGGCGAACAGGTAGAACACCAAAGTGGTTGGGCTTTCTGTTTTGCACTGGGCTTTAGTCATCAGTGAGTAGGCAGCCCAGAACAGGGCAGCTGTTACTGGCAGCAGAGCAGACTCGTGGAAAGACTCTCCCCAGGGTTCCAGAATAATCATGGCCCCGATAAAACCGATAACCGTTGCCAGCCAGCGGGTTAGGGTCACCTTTTCTTTGAGGAACAATGCCGAGCCAATCACTACGAATAATGGTGAAGTCATCAACAGGGCAATGGCCTGCCAGATTGGAACCGGCCAGGCCATAGCCCAGAGCCAGAACTGAACACCGGTAACTGCAGTGGCTACACGGATGATATGGAAAGTCAGGTGGTTGGTTTGCAGGCTGGCGCGAAAACCCTGGCGGGCCATCCACGGCAGCAGCACTATAGTTGCAATACCGTACTGATAGAGAGCCACATTGGCAGACTCAAAGCCCTGCTTGAAGCTGACCCATTGCACTGTGCTGTTAACCACAGCAAAGGCCAGGCCACTGGCCAGCATCCAGAAGGCTCCCAGTAATGGGGCGTGAAACGTTGAATTTTTCATAGACTGAGACACGACAGAAACTCCTGTTTATCGTGTCAGGACAGATCATCGGCAGCGGTTTGGGCGGTTGGTCAGACTGAAAAGTATAAATCCCTGACCATAGGTCCAGCCCGGTGCTTGTAAGAAAAACACCGGGAGAGGCGGCCGTTATCTCTTCCATCCGGACTCTAACCGTCGGCTCTGGAGTCTCACCAGATCTGCTGTCCCCTGACATTAGAAAAAGCTAATGCCGGGCGCTCGCGGGCTTACGGGTACATTTATCTCATAATGTACGAGCTTACCGCCGGTAGGGAATTTCACCCTGTCCTGAGAACATTTTGCCAAACGTTTCAGACTGAGACTGTTTGTACTGTGACAGAAACAAACAGGTTTGCAGCTTGAAACGAACAACTGCATTGTATTCGAGCCTTGTCTGAGATGCCAGTAGGCTCTATTGCTGGTGGAAGTTACTTATAGGCGGAGAGTGAGTAACTCTAACGGTTAACTGGTGAATCAAGCCTTTCACCATGGCATTGCTGACCGTTCTGTTTATGCGCCATTTTCACGGTATGTGGATTTCATCAAGTCTTGCGGATGAATATATAGCAGGCATGATTCTGCCGGGTGTTGCTCCCTGCACAGCCATGGTTTTTGTCTGGAGTCAGCTGACCAAAGGTGATTCAAATTATACTCTGGTTCAGGTCGTGGTAAATGACCTGATTATGATTGTTGCCTTTGCACCTATTGCAGCCTTAGTTGGTGTGCTTGAGGAAGTTCCGGTCATGCTGGCTTTGGTTGTCTATGCCAACAGAACACGACATATGTTTCCTGTCGCTGGGGCTAACGCCTAAACTTTGTGAGCTGAATTGAACGAGAAACTGAAAATGACTACTGACCATCCTGTCTGGTTTGTTCCTGTCGCGGGTTGCGGAGGGAAGATAGGGATGACACCTTGCCCCGGAACCAAAAAAGCTTCGCTGGATGCATCGTTGATAGTGCTGAAGGATGAAGGTGTGGAGGCTGTTCTCACTTTGATGATGGCTGATGAGATGGAGCGGAATAACGTTTCTGATCTGGATGAGAAAGTCACTCAGCATGGTATGAAATGGTTTCATCTTCCGATACGAGATGATCAGGCTCCGGGTGAAGAGTTCAGGGAAGGCTGGGATAAATATCGTAATCAGGTACATGACCTGTTAAGCAAGGGAAAGCATATTGCCATTCACTGTAAGGGCGGTTCCGGACGCACAGGTTTGATTGCCATCCAGATACTACTTGAACGGGGTGTCTCCCTTGAAGATGCTTCATTGCTGGTGAAATCCCAGCGACCAAAGGCTCTTACGCCAGTTCCCCATCAGGACTATATTCAGGCCTTTGCTCAATCGTTGAGCTGACTCAGTCACCAGACCTTCTTTTTGAGAAGGTCTGGGCGTGCCAAATATATGGATTTTCGTATATATGATATTCCATATATTTCTCCAGTAGATACAATGCACTCAAACCTCACGGTAGCAGGGCTTTAGTTAGCCTGTTGCCAGAGTTCTGTGTCGGATAATTGTATGTTCTCCATTCTTTTCCTTTGTACTGGTAACTCAGCCCGCTCGCAGCTGGCAGAGGCTCTGTTCCGAAAGGTGGCAGGCGACAGATTCGAAGTATTCAGTGCCGGAACATACCCACAGGACGTTGATCCACGGGTCTATCAGGTATTGGATTTATTGAGTGTTTCGCCCCAAAACCTGAGCAGCAAAACTTTGCAGGAGCTGCCGCAACAGAGCTTTGACTTCGTCATAACCCTGTGCGATCAGGCCAGTCGGGAATGTGCCGCGTATCCGGAGTCCCAGGCGCTGATGCACTGGGATATGGTTGATCCAAAGCCTCTTGATGGTGTTGAACCATTTCTGGAGTCAGCCCGCTTTCTTGAGCAGAAAATCCGGCTTTTCCTGCAGCTTAACTCGCTGGATCGGCTGTCCCCGCTCGAGTCACCAACCGACCTTTTCAAAATCTTAAGTGATGGCACACGCCTGCGTATCCTGATGATGATTGAAGATGAGAAAGAGTTGTGTGTCTCTGAACTGGTTGGGGCTTTGAATGAGAGCCAGCCAAAAATTTCCCGTCATCTGGCCCAGATGAGGGATGTCGGCATTCTTGAAGTTCGCCGACAGGGCCAGATGATGTTTTACCATCTTGCTCATGGTCTACCAGACTGGTGCCAACTGGTTCTGGAAACCGTGCGTATTGGTAATCCTGCGTTTATTAATAATGAAAAGATCAGGCTTAAGGCATTGAGTGTCCGTGCTTCTGAAAATGAACCTGAACTGACCTGAATTCAAAAACATCAAAACCTGAAAACACAGCAACATAACTGAGAGTGCTTTAGAGAGTTAACGTTATGGCTATTAAAATCGGTATTAACGGCTTTGGCCGTATGGGACGTCTGGCCCTTCGTGCAGCCTGGGACTGGCCGGAAATTGATATTGTTCATATCAATGACCCTGCTGGAGATGCTGCATCTCTTGCTCACCTGCTGACTTTTGACTCTATTCATGGTCGCTGGCACCACGAAGCAACCGGTGAAGGTGAACAGATCACTATTGGTGACAGCACCATCACCACCAGTCGTAACAAAACCATTGGTGAGACCGACTGGTCTGGCTGCGATCTGGTTATTGAAGCCTCCGGTGTTATGAAGTCTCAAAAGCTGCTTCAGGCCTATCTTGATCAGGGGGTTAAGCGGGTTGTAGTGACTGCTCCGGTTAAGGAAGAAGGCGTTCTTAACATCGTTATGGGTGTCAACGATCATCTGTATAACGCTGACGAGCATCGCATTGTGACGGCAGCATCCTGCACCACTAACTGCCTGGCACCTGTTGTTAAAGTGATTCATGAAAAGTTGGGCATTCGCCATGGCAGCATGACTACTATTCACGATATCACCAACACCCAGACTATTCTGGACGCGCCCCATAAGGATCTGCGCCGTGCCCGTGCCTGTGGTATGAGCCTGATCCCAACCACGACTGGTTCTGCAACTGCAATCACTCATATCTTCCCTGAGCTGAAAGGTCGTTTGAATGGCCATGCTGTTCGTATCCCTCTGGCCAATGCTTCTTTGACCGACTGTGTTTTTGAAGTGGAACGCGAAACCACAGCGGAAGAGGTTAATGCTTTGCTGAAAGAAGCTGCTGAGGGTGAGCTGAAAGATATTCTCGGTTTTGAAGAGCGTCCGCTGGTTTCTATCGATTATAAAACCGACCCTCGTTCCAGTGTTGTCGATGCCCTGTCCACCATGATTATCAACGGTACCCAGGTGAAACTGTACGTGTGGTACGACAACGAGTGGGGCTATGCCAACCGTACTGCGGAACTGGCTTTGAAAGTCGGTCTGTCTGATCAATAAAAAGTACCAGGGAACAGGAACGTAAGTTATGAGTGGGCTGAAAAGCAGTGGGTTAAAAGGCCTGGCACCGGATATGCGGCAGTACCTGATTGTGACGGGCAACTACTGGGCGTTTACCCTGACCGATGGTGCCCTGCGCATGCTGGTGGTGCTGCATTTCCATCATCTGGGTTACAGCCCGCTGGAAGTTGCGTTCCTGTTTCTGTTTTATGAGTTCTTTGGCGTCGTCACCAACCTGCTTGGTGGCTGGCTGGGAGCGCGGGTAGGCCTGAATAGAACCATGAGCATTGGTCTGTTTATGCAGATAGTGGCTTTATTGATGCTGACTGTGCCTGCTGCCATGCTGACAGTTCCCTGGGTGATGGCGGCTCAGGCGCTTTCTGGTATCGCCAAAGACCTTAATAAGATGAGCGCCAAAAGCTCTATCAAGACTCTGGTGAAAAGCGGTGCAGAAGGAAAACTCTATAAATGGGTGGCTATTCTTACCGGCTCGAAAAATGCCTTGAAAGGTGTCGGCTTTTTCCTTGGCGGCTTCCTGCTGGCAACGCTTGGGTTTTCGGGAGCAGTTCTAGCCATGGCCGTTGTTCTGGCTATGGTCTGGGTGTTCTGCCTGCTGACTCTCAAGCAGGATCTGGGCAAAGCGAAAACCAAACCCAAGTTCAATGAGATTTTCTCTAAAAGTTCTGCTGTTAACAGACTCTCCGCTGCCCGGCTGTTTTTGTTCGGTGCCCGTGATGTCTGGTTTGTGATTGCACTACCGATTTTCCTGGGTGATGTTTTTGGCTGGAGCACCAGTGAAGTGGGTGGGTTTATGGCCCTGTGGGTTATCGGTTATGGATTTATCCAGGCCTATACTCCCAAGCTGACTGGCCGGGAATCCGGGAAAACACCGGATGGCTTCTCTGCCATGTGGTGGGCTGCTGTACTGGCTGTGATTCCTGCTTTGATTGCTCTGGGGCTTTGGATTATTCCGAATGAAAATGGTGTTCTGGTACAGGCAATTATTGTTGGCGGGTTGTTGATCTTTGGTGGTCTTTTTGCGGTTAACTCATCTCTGCACAGTTACCTGATAGTCAGTTATGCCCAGGAAGATGGTGTGTCTCTGGACGTTGGTTTTTATTATATGGCCAACGCTATGGGACGTTTAATCGGAACCATATTATCCGGTTATGTCTTCCAGGTTGCCGGGCTGGTGGCTTGCCTGTGGATATCCGCTCTGTTTGTAGCTCTGGCTGCTGTTATCTCACTTTCTCTGCCCCGCCACCCAAACATAGAGTGAAAGGCGATAGTCCAGAAGCCAGTCCATAAGTAACTGATGTTTCTGTGAAGGCATGTCAGAACTGTTTGTTCTGACATGTTCGCACCATTGAAAGAGATCTTGTGAATACTCCTGGAGAGTATCTGTTGTAAGAACCCACTTCCCATAGTGTTTCAGGAGGGCGAACTCATCATCTGTGATCAGGAAGCTAATTAGCTTCTGTGCATCTTCACCCATTTCACTCTGGGCTTCTGCCAGAGCCTGCGCACGAAGCCAGTTATTGGCTTTGGTCAGATCCCTTTTATGATATAACTATCGAGGGATACCGATATTTTTCGTAACAGATTTCAGCCAGATTGTAGAAAAATAGGGTGTAGCAGAGTTTCTTGAATAGATATTGGGAAAATGTGCCACGAGACTGGTTTCATCATGAGATTCCAGGCTCCTAGGGCTTTGTTCTTTTAAAGGAAGGATCATGAGTTGGAGAATGTGATACTTTCCTTTTCAACCTTGAGGTAGTGGGAATTTGATCTGAGGCTTCATCAGAATCAATAGCAACTTCAGCGGGTTCCTGGCTATCAATATCTTTACCTTTCCTTTGTTCTTCCAGTATGGCTCTGTATCTGAGAATCAGGCGATACCTGTCAAGCAAGCCTGCTGCATTCAGTTTGGTGGTTCCACCTTCATCTGAGATCTCGATTGTTTGGCTTTCGACAGCTTCTTTCAGGGCTTTAGCTTGGTTTCCCCCTTCCAGAAGACACTTGTCAAATTCCTCCATTTCCCCCTGATAGAACTCCATCATGTCAGTGGGAAGCTTTGACACTGTCAGAATGTCGCTTTGTCCTTTAAATGGTGCGGTTTCAATTTGGAATAGTTTGTCGACAAGAGCAGGATCTTTATAGCTCTTGATTGCCCAATCAAGAGCTATAACACCACAACTGGTGTAGTCATATTGATTGGCGAATCCAGGAACTACAATTTTCAATGCATAGTCAGAGAAAACCTCCCGTAGTTGGGGACAAACGAGTTCACGCATAGTTGTTGCGATATTGCTCTTCGGATGGAGGGTCTCGAGAAAAAAGACCTCACAAGTTTTAGTCGGGTGGTTTGTTACTCGAATAATTAAGCCAGAAGTGTGACAAAAGTCGTTTTCAACAAGCATGACATGAGTGCTGTTTTTATTCTCTAAAGAGAACTCCTTTATTTGTGACAGATTCTCAAGTAAAGCTTCTTTTGATTGGGCAAACTTCAATTTTGTATCTGTTTCGTCCTGAAAAAGTTTGCACATGACTTTTTTGTTTAAGTGCAGCTCTCCAGTGTTTTGCGCTTCTGCGTTATTTACTTTTTCTTGTGTTATCGGTTTCAGCTCTTTCAATTGAGGGTTGTGTTGAAATGCGGGTTGCTCAACTGGTTCAAAACATGACCGGTGAGCTACCAGCCATTTTGGAGCGTGCTTAGATCCATTGGTTCGCAGGGTAACAACGCTATGTGGTTTAACGATCTCGATAGGAAGTGTTCCCCTCTTTTTACAGGCAACCTGGACACACCATTCTGTTTTATTTATTAAAGAAAGAAAGTCAGTTTTCTTTTTGCATTCTGGGCTGGGAATAAAGTAACTTGTTTCATAAGTCTCTAAATCACACTTGGTGAAGCTGTAACAAGTATGCTCTCCATTGAGCTCAAGAACTTTCTTTTTAACAACAGTTTTTTGATCAGCTTTCGTTTCTGTTTTTTTGTCATCCTTGTCGGCTTTCTGGAATTCCCGTTCATCTGGAATAGGTGTTCCTTTCTCATAGTAAGTACTTACGCAAGGGGATCTGTACTCAGCAGTTGATCGTTGTATTTTCTTTCTGGCTTTGCCAATCAAAGCGCCGCGCATAGGCTCCTTTACACCCAACTGGTGATCTGTCAGCCCAGAAAAAATATAAGTGCCTTCCTTCAGTTCTATTTGGCCTTTAAGAAGCCCTTGCATCATCCTTCGTCTGACAGTTAAGGGAGATGTTCCTTTAATGGTCCTCATAAAAGTTCTGACTTTCTTTCTGAGTTTTTTGTCAAGAAGTAGTGAAGAGGATGCGCCTCCTGCTGTGGCATGTACCTGCATAGTCCCTGTCTCTTATGCTGAAATCCTGTAAACCACATTTGACAGATAAGGGCAGGTTTTGATGCCAGATCAGCTCCATAGAGTTACCCTGGCTGACAGTTTTGTTATCACAGCTTGACCAGAACGATTTTTGATAAAAGTTATCAGGTAAATGCTATGGTATCAGGACGTCACTGGTGTAAACCTTAATATCAGGCAAAATAAAAACAACCAAGGCCTGACTTATGACAACTCCCCGATATGACCTCATCGTCTTTGGTGCAACCAGCTTTGTCGGTCAGATACTTGTCAGGTATTTCGTTCAGCATCTTTCCTGTAGCAGTAAACCCATCCTTTGGGCCATGGCTGGTCGTTCAGAGCCCAAACTCCAAAGAGTCAGAAACGCTATTACCGGGGCTGAAGATATTCCCATCATTGTGGCTGATGCATCCGATGAAGCAGCATTGAGAAGGATGTGTGAGGAAGCCAAAGTGGTGATTTCAACTGTTGGCCCTTATGCACTCCATGGCGAAACACTGGTGAAATGCTGTGCTGAGACTGGAACTGATTACTGTGATCTGGCCGGCGAGCTACCGTGGATCAGGCTGATGATCAGCCGGTATGAAAAAACTGCCAGAAAGAGTGGTGCCCGAATTGTAAGCTGCTGCGGTTTTGACTCGATTCCCTTTGATCTTGGTGTGGCATATCTGCAGAAGCAGGCGAAAGAAAGATTTGGAGTAACCTGCAGTGCGGTCAAAATGCGTCTTAAAGCTGCAAAGGGTGGGGCTTCCGGGGGAACAGTGGCCAGCATTATCAATGTAGTTAAAGAGGCTACGTTTAATGCTGACATGCGCAGGGAGTTGGCTAACCATTACTCACTGTGTCCAGATGGTCATGGCTTCACAATCCGCCAGCCTGAAACCAGATTTGCAGTTTATGATCAGGATTTTCAATCCTGGACAGCACCTTTCATTATGGCTGCCCTGAATACCAGAGTTGTGCATCGCACCAACGCTCTACTTGGCCATGCCTATGGAAACTATTTCCTTTATGACGAGGCCGTGATGACTGGTCATGGTTTGAAAGGGAGGTGGGCTGCCATGACATTGGTTGCGGGTTTAACATCTTTCTTTGCCGGTGCCGCAATAAAACCAGCGCGATGGATAATGCAGAAATTCCTGTTACCCGAACCTGGAGAAGGGCCTTCACCCAAAGCGCAAGAAAATGGTTTTTATGATCTTCGTTTCAAGGGATGGACTGTTGATGGCAAGGAGATCCAGGTAAAAGTCACGGGTGACCGTGATCCGGGGTATGGGTCAACTGCCAGAATGCTTGGACAGGCAGGGCTTTCTCTTGCCTGTGATATTGAAAGAAGTGAATGTGGAGGAGGCTTCTGGACCCCGGCTTCAATTTTTGATGAAAGGATGTTTGACCGGCTTAAACACTTTGCAGGTCTGAAGTTTGAAGTGACTGGGTGAACTTTGTCGACAAAAGACATTGGTCAGATACCAATTGATTCCTCATTGGTTTGGCTGGATATGTCTGTCTGATCATGGGTATTTTCGGTTCCGCTATCGGTACTGTATCCGCCCTGATGCTGGCCAGGATTCTGATGACTCTCTAACAGCCCTGAGAGGAAAAAACTGTTAAAAAG
>NZ_JAMFLX010000029.1 GCF_023502345.1 Parendozoicomonas callyspongiae | reverse complement strand
GTTAAAGCAAACTGATTTGATTACAGTAATCCTTTCGCTTTTGCTTCAGCATCCCACTTAGGCAGAATCTCTTTCTTGAATTTCTCCTTATCAGCTTTCAGTTTCTCCATATCCAGTCCGATATAAGCCTGCGCCTTCTCTTTGGTAGTGATATCAGGCATTGGAATTTCTTTGGTTATGCCATAACGTGCCAGAATCCGTGCCAGTTCAGTACGTGCTTTACCTGACTGATCAAGAGATGATCCCAGAACCCGCAGCACTTCTTCTGGAGCGTGGAAAGACGCGCCATGGGAAGCAACCGCATAATCCCAGCGCCACTGGGCATGGCGGATAAGCATCAGCACTTTTTCCATCTCTTTGTCGCTGGCTCCTGCATCCCAGGCTGCTTTCGCTTCAACATGGGCACGTACCAGCATGTCTTCGGTCTTGATTCTCAACTGTTTGACCTGATCCTGGCGAGCGTAGGTTACTTCAAGCAGGTACTTCTCGCTCTGGCTGTGGCAGGTTTTACAGGAAGCCTGGATATCTCTTAATGGACTGACCACCCTGTGGTCGGTAAAGGTAACTCCTTTGTCCCGCCGTTGGGGCATATGACAGGCAGCACAGGAGACATTATTGCGCCCGTGCACACCTTCCTTCCACATCTCGTAACCTGGGTGCTGGGCTTTCAGCATGGGAGCTTTGGACAGTTTATGAGTCCAGTCTTTGAAATTTCTGTTGTCGTAATAAACTTCAACCTCTTCAGCCAGAGTGCCGTTATCCCAGGGCAGGGTGACGATTTTATCTTTTCCAGCAAAGTAGTATTCAACATGGCATTGGGCACAAACCATGGTTCGCCAGTCATGCTGTGTCAGTTTACTCGGATCTTGCCCTGAAGCCTTCAGAGCTTCATACAGATGAGGGCGACCGGCCCGCAGCGTCATATCCTTACCGGGATCGTGGCAGTCAATACAACCGATTGGGTTAACAATCTCGCTGCCTTTACTGAACCACTTTCCTTTGAAAAAATTGTTTCCCTCTTTTGCCAGAAGACGGGTGTCGTCGGTGCTTTTACAAGTCCAGCAGGCATTGGGCATCGGGCCATCTGTTGGTTTCATCGGGGCACCGGTGCGCAGGGTGTTACGCACGTCGGTAACCGCATGCATATGCCCGCGGGGGGCGTTGTAATCCTTGGAGAATCCATAACCTGCCCAAAGCACGACTAAGCGTGGATCGGACTCAAGGGCATCTTCCATAACATTGCCAAGGTGTTTGCTTTTGAAATCCATCTCGGCCGTCTGCTTCCAGGTTTCGTACTGGCGCGGGAACTCATCTTCGAACATTCGGTTTCGGGCTTCCAGAGGACCTATCTCGGCACTGACCGTAGATGAGGTCAGAAGCGTGGCCATAACTCCTGGTATTAGCGCTCGACAGTGGTTCATACACGTTCTCCTGACCTGTTATGACCTGGGCTGAACAGATGCTGAATATTGGAGAGCAGCATCTTTATTGTGCCCACGATACGTTGAGAAAAGTGGAAGCAGGCAATAACCATAAAAAATGCCCCCAGCCAAAGCAGGCTGATGTAGGGGATGACTTTCAGACGAACTGCCCAGGAACCATCACCAAACGGTTCACCTAGGGCAATGTAGAAATCCTGTTGAAGCATGGAATGCTGGTCAGTTTCAGCCAGCACCTGCCCGAAATAGGGAAAGAAGCGTTTCTCTGGATGAATAGAGGCGATGGACTGGTTGTTTCTGGTCACATTGAAAAAACCAAGGTCGGCGACATAGTTCGGACCCATGACCGGGGTCGTTCCAGAAAACTCAAAGATGAAACTGCCAAGCTCGGTCTGATCATCAGCCCAGAGTCTTGTTTCAGAAATCAGGCTGCCTCTTTCTGTCAGGGTGCCTCCTGCTATGGCAAGAGCCAGACCAAGGTGAGCCAGTTGACTGTTTCGATACCCGGTTTTGAACATTTCCCTGAGGCCGGAAGCAAAAACCAGGAACGCTACTGACAGTGAACTGATAGCAAGATAATCAATACTGCCAATAACTGAGATAGAAACCAGAGTGGCGACAGTCGCTGCTGCCAGAACCCAGAAAGGTAACTCTTTCATGCCTCGGATGAAGTTGTTGAATATCAGAAGACAGCCGAGGGCAAGAACCATTGGAACAATAAAGGTATTGAAATAAGCCGGGCCAACAGAAATTTTTCCAATATCCAGTGCGCTAAGAATAAGTGGGTACATGGTGCCCAGCAAAACCGTAAGGCAGGCCAGAACAAGAACCAGAATTACGGAGATAATGATAAAGTCGGGCCGTTGATAGCTGGCCGTTGCATTATGTTCGACTGGCGGTCTGACGACTAAAGACAGGTATCCACCTGCGGCGACAGCCAGAACAAAAGTAATAATTGAAATTCCAAGAGACGGAGCACTGGTAAAAGAGTGCACGGAAGACAGAATACCGGAACGAACAATAAACATTCCGATAATCATCATCATCTGTGACAGCACAATCAGGCTGACTATAGCTTTTCCCGCCTGCAGGTTTCGTTTGCTGAGAATCAGTGCGTGGAGCAGGGCCGTCAGAGCCAGCCATGGCATCAGTGATGCATTCTCAACCGGATCCCAGAACCACCATCCTCCCCAGCCAAGTTCCCTGTAAGCCCACCAGCTTCCCAGAGCAATCCCGAGAGTTAACCAGCCCCAGGCAGTCAGGGTTTTGTTCCTGGTTTCTCTGTACCAGTTTTTCAAAGGAAGCTTGAGCCAGAGAGCAGCCATAATCAGTGAGAAGACAATGCTTATTCCGCCATAGCCGCAATATAGAGCTGGTGGATGAATGGCCAGCCCCACATCCTGCAGTAATGGGTTCAACCCGCGGCCATCTTCAGAAATTACCTCAGTTGTGGCAAAAGGAGGTTTGAGCGCCAGAAGAAATAGAAAGGCCAGACTGATCAATGCTGAAATTGCCAGGGTTGTGACTCTGAGCCGAAGATCAAGCCTTTTACTGGTGAACCAGAAATACAGGCTCCAGCCGGAGAAGATGGTGATCCACAGTAAAAGTGATCCTTCATGTCCTCCCCAGGTGCCCGTGACTCTGTAAAGCATGGGAAGACGAGCACTGTTGTGTTCTTCCACGTACAAGAGAGAGAGATCCAGCGTCACCATGCTGTAGAGAAGCACGGCAAGGGCAGCAACCAGGCCCAGAAAATGAATCAGGGCCAATGACGCTGTAAAGGAGCTGCTGTTCTGCCAGTGCATCCGATGGATAACAACCGGCTGCAGCACCAGTACAAGACTGGCGATAGCAGCCAGCACAAGCAGTGAATTTCCTATGATTGCAGCCATGATGATAACCAGGCAGTAAATATCTCAGCCAACTAGTCCAGATAAGGAGGGATCTTTTTCTTCATCAGCTTGGTATTGGGCAATTTGTGGGCAATACCCTTGTGACAATCAATACAGGTTCCGCCTTCGGCCAGCATTTTCCTGTGATTGATCTGAGCCCATTCATACTGATGCTCAATAGCCTGCTCGAAGTTGCTGTGGCAGTGGCGGCACGGGGCCGAGTCGTTGGCTTTCATCTTCTTCCACTCACGCTCAGCCATTTCCAGGCGGTGAGCTTCATATTTTTCCGGGGTGTTGATTTTTCCGATGATTGTTCCATAGACTTCTCGTGACGCCTCTATCTTGCGCATGATTTTGCCAAAGGTGTCATGGGGAATATGGCAGTCTGCACACTCGGCAGTCACACCGGAACTGTTCTGATAATGGGTTGTTTCCTTGAATTCAGCCCAGGCATGATCCTCCATCTCATGACAACTGACACAGAATTTCTCGGTGCTGGTGGCACTCATGGAAAATGAGAAGGCACCCCACAGGATAATCATGCCTGCAGCGCCAAACAAAAGGAGCGCGCCAGCGGAATAGCGCACGGAGGGTTGAGACAGAAAGCTCAAAAATTTGCGAACCACAGCCATTGGTTGTTCTCTCAGTACTCTCAGGTATCAGCGGCCTGATGTCACAAAAACAACACCTGTCTGATTTATGAATGCAATTCATAATCAGAATCGGCTGTCATATATTCCAGCTGTTTTAGGCTGTTGTATAAAGTTGTTATTTGGTGAATATCAGGCAAATGACTAGTGAAACATTCTATGACCAGATTGCGACTTGTCTTATAACAAATTTTCCTGACCAATAAGTTGCTTATGTGATCGCGCAAAAATCTCGCAGTATTCGAGAATGCTGGCCTATATTGTGACCGGGCTTTCACTGCAAACGAGATAACGCTTTGACCATAGTCCAAAGACAACGTTTCTATGTTCTGATGTTCATTCTCTGCGGAGTCAGTATCAGTCTGACGATGGCGCTGGTTGCCCTGCAGAGTAACATCAATCTTTTTTTTACCCCGAGCCAGATGATTGCTGGTGAGGCACCTATTGGAAAAACAATCCGGGGAGGCGGGCTTGTGGTGCCTGGTTCTGTTGAGCGAAGCAGCCAGAACCTGAAGGTTCGTTTTGGCATCACGGATGGTGGTGAGCAGATCAGTGTTCGCTATGAAGGGATTCTCCCTGATCTGTTTCAGGAAGGGCAGGGGATTGTTGCTCTGGGGCAGCTTGAACAGTCGGGAGAGTTCTGCGCCAGTGAAGTGCTGGCCAAGCATGATCCAAACTATATGCCACCGGAAGTGAAAGATGCGATAGATAAGGTTCATGCAGAGAAAGGAATTAACAGGCCATAAAAAAACCCGGGAATTTTCCCGGGTTTTTGAACGGTAGCTGACCGAATATTACTTCAGCAGACCATTTTCGCGGGCAGTTGCATCCCACTTGGGCAGAGTGTTCTTCTTGAACTCTTCCTTGGCACCATTGAGCTTGTCCATATCAAGACCGATAAAGGCTTGAGCCTTGGCCTTGGAAGACAGGTCAGGCATTGGGATCTCTTTGTTGACACCATGCTTGGCCAGAATGCGGGTCAGCTCAACACGGGCTTCGCCAGCTTTCTCCAGGGCAGTACCCAGGATACGCAGAACTTCTTCAGGTGCGTGGAAAGATGCACCGTGAGAAGCAATGGAGTAATCCCAGCGCCATTGGGCGTGACGGATAGCCATCAGAGGCTTCTTCATCTCGGCTTCAGTTGCACCGGCCTTCCAGGCTTCACCAGCTTCGATGTGGGCACGGACGATAGCGTCTTCAGCCTTGATCTTCAGTTCTTCAACCTGCTCCTGACGGGCATAGGTTACGTCCAGCAGATACTGTTCGTCCTGGCTGTGACAGGTCTTACAGGTAGCCTTCATATCACGCAGTGGGCTAACCACACGGTGATCGGTGAAGGTCACACCTTTTTCCTTACGCTTAGGCATATGGCAGTCGGCGCAGGATACATTGTTACGACCGTGTACGCCCTCTTTCCAGACTTCAATGCCTGGGTGCTGAGCTTTCAGCATGGGTGCCTTGGAGATCTTGTGAGTCCAGTCTTTAAACTCCAGCTCATCATAGTAGGCTTCCATATCTTCAACCTTGGTACCCTTGGCTGTCGGGAAGGTTACAACCTTATCCTTGCCAGCAAAGTAGTACTCACTATGACACTGGCCACAGACAGCAGACTTCATGTCCTGGTTAGAGATCTTGGCAACATCAACGCCGTTAGGCTGCATGGTAGCCTGGTGGGCAGAGCGGCCTGGGCGCAGCTTCATGTCATCCTTGGTGTCATGACAGTCATAGCAGCCAACTGAATTAACAACCTGATCACCTTTGGAAGCCCACTTACCTTTGAAGTAGTCTTCACCCTGCTCAGCCATCAGTCGGGTGACGTCCGGTCCCTTACAGGTCCAACAGGCATTAGGCATCGGACCATCAGTTGGTTTCTTGGGGGCACCGGTACGCAGGGTGTTGCGAAGATCGGTGATGGCATACATATGGCCGCGGGGGGCATTGTAATCCTTGGAAAAGCCGTAGCCAGCCCAGAGAACAACTAAACGAGGATCCTTCTCGAGCATATCTTCCATCTTGTTGCCAAGATGCTTGCTCTTGAAGTCCATCTCTTCAGTGCTCTTCCAGCTTTCAAACTGGTGAGGGTAGCCCTTCTCAAATTTGTCATTCCGGGATTCTGGAATTTCAGTAGGAGCCGCATTTGCTAAACCTGTAGTCAGCAGCGTGGCGAGTACCCCGGTTAATAACGTTCGACAGTGAATCATGCCTGTTCTCCTGACTTGTTATTGTGTGCGCAAAAGGTGTTGGGTTGATACGAAAGGAGCATTTTGGAAATACTCATGGGACGTTTAACAAAACGACAGCAGCTGAAGGTCATGATGAGAGATCCGAGCCACAGCAGACTGATAAAGGGAATGACGCGCAGACGAACAGCCCAGGAACCGTCGTTAAAAGGCTCGCCCAGTGCGACATAGAGGTCATTGTTCAGTTCCGGCAGATTACCGGCCTCGGTCATGACCTGTTGACCGAATTGCGGATACAACCGCTTCTCCGGGTTGATGACTCCGACAACCTCATCATCTTTGGTGACATCAAAGAAGCCAAAATCTGAGAAATAGTTGGGCCCTATCACCGGAGTGGTTCCGGAAAACTCGAATGAGTAACCGCCGAGATCAGCGGAATCACCGGGCCACATCCGTAATTCCATAATATCGGTGCCACGCTCAGACAGAGTGCCGCCAAGCAGCGTCAGAGCCAGACCGATATGGGCAACCGTACCGCCACGAATCCCGAAGAAGCGAAGTTCTCTGATTGCAGCCACCAGAATCACCAGGGCAATAGTCACCGAAGTGATCGCCAGCCAGTCAAGTTCACCAATAACGGTATAAACTGAGGAACCTGCCAGCAGTCCAGCGCCCAAGAATGCGGTGAGAGCCTGCTTGAGGTCGCCGCGCAGGCTTGAGTAAGCCAGTACTGCACCGGTGATCAGTGTGAGTGGTACAAAGAAGGTGTTGAAGTAGGCTGGTCCAACAGAGATCTTGCCGAGATCAAGAACTTCCAGTACGAAGGGGTACATGGTTCCCAGCAGAACTG
This sequence comes from Parendozoicomonas callyspongiae, assembly GCF_023502345.1. Classification (GTDB taxonomy): domain Bacteria; phylum Pseudomonadota; class Gammaproteobacteria; order Pseudomonadales; family Endozoicomonadaceae; genus Sansalvadorimonas; species Sansalvadorimonas callyspongiae. The sequence continues at coordinate 43,204 of NZ_JAMFLX010000029.1, read as the reverse complement.
TGGCACAGGCCAGAACCAGGAAGATAATGGCAGCCACTATCATCATATCGGCCCTGGAGTAGCGGGACGTAGCCTGATTCTCCACGGGAGGCCGCAAAACCTGTGTCATATAACCGCAGGCAGTTGTCAGTACAATAAATGTAATGATGGTCATGCCCAGGGTTGGGTCACTGGTAAAGGAGTGAACCGAAGACATAATGCCGGAACGAACAATAAACATGCCGATCAGCATCAGTGCCTGGGTTGCTGTTGCCAGACCTGCAATGGTGTGGGCGGCTTTTCGGTTACGTTTGGCCAGAATGCCAGCATGCAGAAGTGCACTCAGTGACAGCCATGGCATCAGGGAAGCGTTTTCAGCAGGATCCCAGAACCACCATCCGCCCCAGCCGAGTTCCAGATAGGCCCACCAGCTTCCGAGAGCGATACCGAGTGTCAGCCAGCCCCAGGCGGTAACAGCTGTTCGCTGCATTTCGCGCACCCATTCCCGCACTGGAAGCCTGAGAATCAGTGCCGCCATAACCATGGCAAAGACAATACTGATTCCTGCATAACCGATATAAAGCGTCGGTGGATGTATACCCAGCCCGGCATCCTGCAGCATCGGGTTGAGACCCTGACCATCTTCCGGGATATAGAACTTCATGGCGCGGAAGGGAGGTGACAGTACCAGCAACGCCTGAAAACCGAGACTGACGGCTGCGGTAATCGACAAAGTGATCCGGCGCAGCTGCTGGTTCATATGACTGCTGCCCAGCCAGAACAGGAAGCTCCAGCCTGCCAACGTCGAAGTCCACAGTAGAAGTGAACCTTCATGACCGCCCCAGGTACCGGTAATGCGGTACAGCATGGGCAGATTTATGCTGGTATTTTTCACCACATATTCCAGTGAAAAATCCAGGGTCGCCATGGAATAAATAAGAAGGGACAGAGCACCAGCCAGGCCCAGAAACTGACCTATAGCCAGTACACCGGTCAAGCGGCGGGTGGTTGCCTCACTCATCCAGCGGCTGCCGGCAGGCAGCAGGGTCAGCAAAATACTGACCCCGAACGCGGAGGTGAGAAGCAGATAGCCTGCGGTAGAAGCCATCAATAAAGCCCCTTACTGAGCCTTGTAATCGATAGATTCGGGGATCTGCTTATGCATCTGCTTGGTGTTGGGCAGCTTGTGGGCAATACCCTGGTGGCAATCGATACAGGTCTTGCCTTCAGCGATCATTTTCTTGTGATTAATCTGGGCCCACTCGTACTGGTTTTCGATATTACGTTCGAAATCGCTGTGACAGGCACGGCAGTTAGCTGAATCGTTGGCGCGCATCTTGCCCCATTCACGCTCAGCCATTTCCAGACGGTGTGCTTCATACTTTTCAGGAGTATCGATCTTGCCGATGATGTTTCCGTACACTTCACGGGAGGCTTCGATCTTGCGGAAGATCTTGCCGACAGTGTCATGGGGAATGTGACAGTCAGCGCATTCGGCTGTTACGCCAGAGCTGTTGGAATAGTGGATGGTCTCTTTGTATTCGGCGTAAGCGTTGGCTTCCATTTCATGGCAGCTGATACAGAATTCTTCTGTACTGGTTGCATTCATGGTGAAATTAAATCCACCCCATAAAATAAGGGCGCCGGCTGCTCCAGCCAAAATAAGTGCGCCGGCTGAATACCGGACAGAGGGTTTCGATAAAAAACCGAGTAGATTTCTCACAACAGTCATTGATTTCTCTCTCCGCTACCTGGCCCTGAGGGATTTTTTTAACAAGGAAGAAACATTCATTTATTTTGCATCAGGAGAAATTCTGATGAGTGTTGAATAAATCTTTATTGATAAGAATCAAGCGTGAATTAATTAGTTTTTTTTAAGTGTTAATCACGTAGATTCCGATTAAAAAATGAGCTAAGCAAATACAGTTTCTGACTTTATTTTTGAGAATGATTTTCGTTTCATTTTCTCAAGAAATAAGGGATTATGCGGCATACCACTTAAGGGGTATATGGTTTTGTCTTATAGTGTTAGCTCAAAATACCACCAAAAATACAGAAAGAGTGAGTGATGATCTTTTTGCAGTCTGAAGCAAAAATTATTCAGGCAACGTCAACCGTTATTTTACCACTTGTTAAGTAAGGCGATATTGACTCTGGTAGGTGTTATTGCCTAAAAGTGGTAGAAAGTTAATTGCTGGAAGTTTTGTTTTCTTGGGTTTATTAAACCGAAGCAGGCCATCAATTAATTATTTTATAAATAAAGATGAGCAGGCCAGGATAATAATTGTTGCAGTTTATTCGTTAAAGGAAGCTGCAAAATCTTTCCGAACTGTAATATAGTAGCCGGGTTTTCAACCGGTGCTGGATGGACGGTTTGCTGCAATTAAGTGTTTCCGACCTGACTTGTGAACGGGATGGTCGGTGTCTGTTCGAAAATCTTGCGTTCACACTCTGTTCTGGTGATGTGCTGCAGGTATCCGGCCCCAATGGTGTGGGCAAGACTACCCTGCTCAGAATTGTTGCCGGCCTTTCGCTCGATTTTCATGGTCAGGTTGACTGGTGTGGTTCGCCGGTTGATGAAGACAAGCCAGGTTTCCACAGTCACCTCCTTTATATGGGGCATCAGCCCGGTGTAAAAGCCACCATGTCCCCGGAAGAGAATCTGCGCTGGGCCATGGGGCTGCACTATTCTATTACCGTTCAGGAAATCTACCAGGCTCTGGAGAAAGTAGGTCTGCGGGGTTACGAAGATGTTCCCTGCTATCGGCTATCTGCGGGACAGAACCGCCGAGTTGCCCTGGCGCGCCTGCATTTAAAAAACAAACAGAAACTCTGGATTCTGGATGAGCCATTTACCGCCATTGATCTTCAGGGAACAGCCGAGCTGGAACAGCTGATGGTTGATCATGCTAAAGATGGCGGGCTTGTGATGATGACCACGCACCACGAGATGAATCTGGATTATTCCGGTTTCCGTAAATTAGCCCTGGAACCAAGTGTATGAGCCAGAGTGTGAGTTTGTTGCAGGGCGCAAAAACCATTTTTACACGGGATATCCGGCTGGCGGTGCGAAATCGCGGCGATATGGTCAACCCGCTGATCTTTTTTGTACTGGTTGCCAGCCTGTTTCCCTTAGGTGTTGGGCCTGATCCAAAACTACTGACCATTATGGGTGGCGGGGTAATCTGGGTATCGGCACTGCTTGCTAATCTGCTGGCAATGGACAGTCTGTTCCGCTCTGATTATGAAGATGGTTCACTGGAACTGCTGCTGCTCAGTCCTCAGCCGCTCTGGGTGATGGTTATGGCCAAGGTGGTTGTGCACTGGTTGATTACCGGCCTGCCGCTCACTCTGCTTTCACCGGTGCTGGCAGTGATGTTTGATGTGCCGGGTGAAGCTATACCGGCTGTGTTCCTGACTCTGCTTATGGGTACACCATTACTAAGCCTTATTGGAGCAATTGGTGCCGGTTTGACCGTTGGCCTAAGAAAAGGAGGAATATTGCTTTCCCTTCTTATCCTGCCTCTCTATATTCCTGTTTTGATTCTCGGGACCGGGTGTATCGGGGCGGCCATCAGTGAGTTGCCGTGGGTTCCTTTCTTAATGTGGCAGGGGGCTCTACTGATGCTGGGTATAACCTTTGCCCCTCTGGCAATCGCCGCATCATTGCGGGTCAGTATTAGTGGTTGAGTGAATAATGATCGGTATCAATAGGAAATAATCTAGCTAGAGTTCCGGTAGACGCGGGGTTCTAAAACCATAGAATAGGTTCGAAAGTTCAAGGGGTAGCTTTTCCTTATCATGAAGTGGACGTTTTTTCATCGAATGGCATCACCCAAGTGGTTCTATGAATTCAGCGGGAAATGCCTGCCCTGGGTCGGTGGCCTTGCCTTGATCGGCGTGTTGACAGGAATTATCTGGGGGCTGTTGTTTACTCCTCCTGATTATCTGCAGGGCAACAGCTACCGGATAATATTCCTGCATGTACCTTCGGCCTCACTGGCCTTGACAGTTTATGTCAGTCTGGCGATTTCGGCCGGGATTGGCTTTATCTGGAAAATCAAACTGGCCGATCTGGCCGCGAAGTGCCTGGCACCAATCGGTGCATCCTTCTGTGCTCTTGCCCTTGTGACCGGAGCTATCTGGGGTAAGCCAACCTGGGGAACCTGGTGGGTGTGGGATGCTCGTCTGACCTCAATGCTGATTCTTCTGTTCCTGTACCTTGGCTTGATTGCTCTGCGTGAAGCTATCACCAGTCAGGATACTGCTGCCCGAGCCTGTGCCGTACTGTCCATGGTCGGACTGGTGAATATTCCCATTATCAAATTTTCCGTGGACTGGTGGAACACTCTGCACCAGGGCGCGACTATCAAGGTGACCAAGGGGGCATCCATGGCACCGGAGATGCTGATACCGTTGCTGATATCCATTTTTGCTTTTTATCTGTTCTGCCTGTTTGTCTTTTTGATTCGGCTCCGAACTGAAATTGTCAGTCGTGAGCAGCGCACTTCCTGGGTGCGTGGAATGCTGGGTGTGAGGTCCTGATGTATTTTGAAGATCTGAACAGTCTGATCTCCATGGGGGGACACGGACCTTACGTATGGGGTGCCTACCTGCTGGGCTTTATCGTACTGGGCTGGAACCTGGTATCTCCCATTCTTCACCGAAAAAAAACTATTGCTGAACTTCGTCGTCAATTGCGCAGGGAGGGGCGTCTGTGAAAGCTGTCCGTAAACAACGTTTGATGTTGCTGGTCTTTATTGCTTTGGGTGTAGCTTCTGCTGTTGGCCTGGCAATGGTAGCGCTGCAGGAAAATATTAATCTCTATTTCTCTCCTGCACAGATGCAGGCCGGTGAGGCACCGGTCGAGAAAACAATTCGTGGTGGTGGTCTGGTTGTTCCCGGCAGTGTGGAGCGTGCTTCAGACAGCCTGAAAGTGAAATTCCAGATTACCGATGGTGCCGGAACGATTACTGTGCACTATGAAGGTATTCTTCCTGATCTGTTCCAGGAAGGTCAGGGAGTTGTCGGGACCGGCAAGCTGGACAAGAATAATGAGTTCCATGCTTCTGAAATTCTGGCCAAGCATGACTCCAACTACATGCCACCTGAAGTTCAGGACGCTATCGATAAAGCACATCCGACCAATAACGGAGAGGGCTGATGATTCCTGAACTTGGTCAGCTTTCGCTGATACTGTCACTCTGTCTGGCGCTGCTCCTTGGAATAGTGCCGATGATCGGCAGTTATACCGGGCATCGCAACTGGCAGGCGCTGGCAAAACCGCTGGCTGCTGGCCAGTTTGTGTTTATGTCCATGGCTTTTCTTGTGATGGCGCAGGCCTTTGCTACTGACGACTTTTCTGTTGCCTACGTGGCCAACCACTCCAACAGTCAGTTACCACTGGCCTTCAAACTCAGTGCTATCTGGGGGGGGCATGAAGGTTCCCTGCTGCTGTGGGCCTATATGCTGGTTGGCTGGACACTGGCTGTAGCAGTGTTCTCCGGTAATCTGCCGCGTATTATGCTGGCCAGAGTTCTTTCCATCATGGGGTTGGTCAGCACAGGCTTCCAGCTGTTTATGCTACTGACATCCAATCCATTCACACGACTTTTGCCGTATCCTCCGGCGGACGGCGGAGACCTGAACCCGCTGCTGCAGGATATTGGTCTGATTATTCATCCGCCGACGCTTTATATGGGTTATGTCGGGTTCTCCGTGGCTTTTGCCTTTGCTATTGCCGCATTGCTGGGTGGGCGTCTGGATGCTGCCTGGGCGCGCTGGAGCCGACCCTGGACCATTGTCGCCTGGATCTTCCTGACTATGGGGATCGTGATTGGCAGTTGGTGGGCTTACTATGAGCTGGGCTGGGGCGGCTGGTGGTTCTGGGATCCAGTTGAAAATGCTTCGTTTATGCCGTGGTTAATGGGCACGGCATTGATCCACTCCTTAGCTGTCTCTGAGAAACGCGGCATCTTCAAGAGCTGGACTGTCCTGCTGGCAATCAGTGCTTTCTCCCTGAGCTTGCTCGGCACATTCCTGGTACGTTCCGGCGTGCTGACTTCGGTTCATGCCTTTGCTTCTGACCCGGCCCGTGGTGCCTTTATCCTGGCGTTCCTGATTGTGGTCGTGGGCAGTTCTCTGCTGATTTTTGCCATGCGGGCTCCGGCAGTACGAAGTGGAAGTGGTTTCTCACTGTTCTCGCTGGAAACCTTCCTGCTGGTTAATAATGTTCTGCTGGTGACTACCTGCGCCATGGTGTTGCTGGGTACGCTCTATCCGTTGCTGATCGATGCGCTGGGTATGGGTAAGATCTCCGTCGGACCTCCTTTCTTTAATACGTCCTTTGTGCCTTTGGCGCTCCTTATGGCGTTAACATTGGGTGCAGGTGTAACGGCGCGCTGGAAAACCGGGGCAGGTCAGTATCTCCTGCAACAGTTAAAGTGGGTGGCTATTGCTTCAGTGGCGCTTGGACTGCTTACCACGTTTATTGCCCATGAAGGCTTCCAGATTCGTGTTGCGATCTCCATGACTCTGGTGTTCTGGGTTGTTCTGGCATCCGGGAAATCTATCCTGAACCGCTGCCGGCATAAGTCATCACTCTGGGTTGGTCTGAAGGCGGTTCCTTCTGCGGTCTGGGGAATGCATACCGCCCATATCGGCCTGGCTGTCGCTATTGTCGGTGTACTGATGACCTCCATGTATGGGGTTGAACGCGACCTGAGAATGGAGCCGGGTGACTCTGTTGAACTGGCTGGCTACACCTTCCGCTTTGATGGTGTTCGTCCGCAGCAGGGGCCCAACTACCTGTCTGATTACGGCACCTTGCTGGTCACAGAAGAGGGTCGCCAGGTTGCCACCCTGCATCCGGAAAAGCGTATGTATAACGTGCAGGGATCGGTAATGACTGAAGCGGGCATTGATGCCGGTCTGACCCGGGACTTGTATGTGGCCTTGGGTGAAAATGTTGGTGGCGATGCCTGGGCTGTGCGTATCCAGGTGAAATCCTTTGTACGCTGGATCTGGCTGGGAGGCATCCTGATGTCGCTCGGCGGTTGTATGGCTGTGCTGGATCGCCGTTATAGAATGCGTGTACACGCGAGAAAAACAGAGATGACTGATGCGGTTGGTGCCGCTGCTCGGGTATAGGGAAAGGTAAGGATGAGACGAGTATTACTGCTGTTACCCCTGATCTTGCTTCTGGCCATGGGGGTGTTGTTCTACCGTGGGTTGTCATTGGATGATGAAGTGCCTTCGGCCCTGGTTTCCCGGCCTTTCCCGGCGTTTGAGCTGCCGTCACTGACCGATCCTGACCGCAAACTGACCCAGGATATGCTCAAGGGGGAGATCTCACTGGTGAATGTCTGGGGAACCTGGTGTCCTACCTGCTATACCGAACATGGTTACCTGATGGAGCTGCAGAATCGTGGCGTGGTTATCTTCGGTATGAATTACAAAGATGATACTGATAAGGCTCGCCAGTGGATCGCGGAACTGGATAATCCTTACAAAGAGATCTTTGTTGATGATGGCCCTATGGGTATCGAGCTGGGTGTGCGCGGTGCGCCGGAAACTTTTCTGGTCGATGCCCAAGGCGTGATTCGCTACAAGCATGAAGGCGATATGAATGAACGGATCTGGCAAGAGAAGTTTGTTCCTCTTATTGAGAAGATTGAGATTGAGCAGATTCGCAGTGGGGGCCAGTAATGTTGAGAGTACTGTCTGCATTCCTGCTTCTGGTTGCCCTGGCTCCGGCCAGCTGGGCAACCATTGATACCTGGGATTTTGAAACCCCGGAACAACAGAAGCGTTATATTACCTTGACCGAGGAACTGCGTTGTCCGAAATGTGACGGGCAGAGTATTGGCGGCTCCAATGCTCCGATAGCCAATGATCTTCGGGAAGTTGTTTACAACAAACTGGTCAATGGTGAGAGTGATCAGGACATCGTTGACTTTATGGTTGATCGATACGGTGAGTTTGTGCTCTACCGACCTAGGGCCACTGGTAAAACCTTCTGGCTCTGGGCTGGCCCTTTCCTGTTCTTTGGGATTGGTCTGGTAGTTCTGCTGGTTATCATTCAACGTTCCCGCAAAATGCAGAAACAGCCAGCCGTTAATAAAGGTTTGACCGAAGAAGAGCGGCGTCGTGTACAACAACTTCTGGACGATGATGCTTCCGGCGAGGGTAAGGTATGACTCTGTTCTGGATACTTGCCATCGCCCTGGTTGTTCTGGCGCTTCTTTTTGTTGTTGTTCCTCTGATGCACTACCGGAAAAAGCCGGTGCCGTGCGAAGGGGATGTTGACCGTAAGAAGGTTAATCTTTCTCTGCACAAGGCCCGCATCGCGGCCCTTGATAAGCAGCTTGCTTCCGGTGAGTTGAAGAGGGAGGAGTACGATACTCAGCGTGCGGAAATGGAAAAAGAGCTGCTGGCGGATATGGATGCCGTAGAAGCTGAAGCAGAGGTGAAAGTGGGTAAGAGTGAAATCACACTTCCGCTCATCTTTGTGGCCCTGATTCCTTTGATTGCATTTGGTATGTACTACCAGTTTGGCTCAGTACGTCAGGTCGAGCAGAAAGTTGCCCTGCAGCAGCTGAGCCGTGAGCAGGATCCAACCCAGGCACTGGCCCAGATAGAGCAGATTGTTGCTGATTTTCCGGAAGATTATCAGACCCGTTATATGCTGGCGGGAATGTATATGTCCCGAGGTCAGTTTGATCGGGCGGCTGTTCAGTATCGTACTGTTATCCGGCAAGTGGGTGAGCAGGCGGAGCCTCTGGCACAGTTGGCCCAGGCTCTGTTCCTTGCCAATGAAAACCAGATCAATATCGAAATTGAAACCATTGTTAAGCGAGCTTTGATTGCTGATCCTGATAACACCACGGCACTTGGGTTGAAGGGGATTTCTGCTTATGAAAAGGGTGACTATCGCAATGCAGTTGCCACTTGGGAAAAGCTGTTGCCAATGACTCGCAAACCGCAGGCTCGTGATGCATTGAGGGCTGGTATTAAGCGAGCTCGTGAGGCTCTGGGTGAGAATGTCAATGAAGGGGGTGTTTCAACAGCAGTTGATTCGGCTGTACAGGTTCAGGTTTCACTCGATGAGTCTTTGCAGTCATTGCCACCACAGACCCGTGTTTTTGTTTATGCGCGCCCACAGGGGCAGAAAATGCCTTTGGCTATCGTATCCCTCTCGGTGAGGGATCTTCCCGGAACGGTTGTACTGGATGATTCCATGATGATGACTGAAGGAATGAAACTGTCTGATTTCAAACTGGTCGATATTGTGGTTCGTATTTCCAAAGACGGCAGTGTTATGCAGCCGGATTATGAAGCGCGATTGGAAGGTGTTGAGGTTGGCAGTGATTCTGTTTCCAAGGTGACAGTTTCAACAAATGGCAGTTGATTAATCCGGGCATTTCACAGGCATGCTCTCGTTTTTACTTGTTTTTTTTTGATTTTAGGACGTTTGGCCTGGTTGGCCGTACACCCTGATATGGTGGTTCTTCGTCAAAGTCCTTGAAGCCACAAACTTCTACGTGACGTTCGAGGCGGTTTGTGAAATGCCCGGGCCAGAATTTTTTGAAAGACTGTCAGCAATAGTCAGTGTGGCTAACAGCTTTAAGGCCCGACTTCTCGTGGGCTGAAGGCTGCTTCTAGAATCCTTAGTACTATCAAAATCACAAAGGTTGCATTTCGGAAGCCACAACTGTTTAAATGACGGATGAGTCTTTACAATTACAACGCATTTAATTTCATGCATTTCTAACCGAATCGACGGTTGAATGAGATTGCTGTTGTTTTGTTATGGATTCTGTCGGGAAGCCAGAGGACGGTACACTGACAGCCGAATAAAATGACTGTCACATCATAGGATATCCAAGACCCGATGCGTCTCAAATGTATCAAGCTGGCCGGGTTTAAGTCGTTTGTAGACCCGACTACTGTTTATTTTCCCAGCAACATGTGTGGTGTTGTTGGTCCCAACGGATGCGGCAAATCGAATATAATCGATGCCGTACGCTGGGTAATGGGCGAATCATCGGCAAAAAATCTGCGTGGTGAGTCCATCACCGATGTTATCTTCAAAGGCTCCAATTCCCGTAAGCCAGCCAGTTATGCCCAGGTCGAACTTGTTTTTGATAACCATGAAGGCCGTATTACCGGTGAGTATGCCGCCTTTAATGAAATTTCCATCAAACGCCGCCTGACCAGTGATGCCGCTAATACCTATTTCCTTAATGGCAGTAAATGCCGCCGGAAAGATATTATGGATATCTTTCTGGGGACCGGTCTCGGCCCTCGCAGTTACTCTATTATCAGCCAGGGTATTGTTTCCAACCTGATTGAAAGTAAGCCGGAAGAGCTGCGGGTCTTTATTGAAGAAGCAGCAGGTATTTCCCGTTACAAAGAGCGTCGCCGGGAAACGGAAAACCGCATCCGTCGCACCAACGAAAACCTCGAGCGTCTGACTGACCTGCGGGAGGAACTCGAACGACAGCTGTCACACCTGAAACGACAGGCTGAAGCAGCCGAGCGTTATAAGAACTACAAGCAGGAAGAACGCCTGAAAAAGGCCCAGCTTCATGCTTTGCGCTGGCAGGGTGTCAATACCGGTGCCCAGGCCCAGGAATCAGCGATTCGAGAGTTTGAGATTCAACTCGAATCGGCCATTGCCAAACAGCGCTCCAGCGATAATGATATTGAAAAACTGCGCCAGCAACAGATTGAATTGGGCGATGCCTTCCAGATAGTGCAGGGCAAGTTTTATTCCACCGGCAATGAAATTACCCGCCTTGAACAGACCATTACTCACCGCCGTGAGCGTGCAGGGCAACTGGCCCGTGACCTTCAGGAAGTGGAACAGGCGGCCCAGGAAAACCGCCAGCTGCTGGAATCTGATCGTCAGATACTGTCGGATCTGGAAAGAGAGCTGGAAGACATTGAACCTGAGCTGGAGCTGGCTCAGGCTGGCGAGGATGAACAGGGCGAAGCCCTGGCCTCTGCCGAAGATGCCATGCAGAAATGGCAGCATGAATGGGATGCCTTTAACCAGCAGGCCAGCGAACCGCGACGGGTTGCTGAAGTGGAACAGTCCAAAATCCAGCATCTTGAGCTGGCTCTGGATCGTATGGCTGAACGGCTGTCCCGTCAGAAAGAAGAGATGGCCGGCCTTGGTGGTGCAGACTTTGATGATGAGATCGAACCACTGAGAGAAGAATTGACGGAACTGGATTTCCAGTTTGAAGATATCCAGATGCGCCAGGAAACGATTCAGGAATCTATCCGCACTATGCGGGAGACACTGAAAAAACAGGAGCAGGAACGATCAGCCTGCAGCCGGTTACTAAACGAATCACGTGGCCGCCGGGCTTCCCTGGAAGCCTTGCAACAGGCGGCACTGGATCAGGGTGAGGGTGGTCTGCGCTGGTTGCAGCAAAAAGGGCTGGCCGATCAGCCGCGACTGGCTGAGCAGCTCCAGGTGACTACTGGCTGGGAAACTGCCGTTGAAACAGTGCTCGGCGATACCCTGCAGGCGGTCTGTGTCGATCAGCTGGATGATATTGCTACCGGACTGGCCGAACTGGAACAGGCCAGTCTGACATTTCTGAGTGGCAACCATGCCACTGCCAGCCAGCCGGCCGGACAGTTACCATGGCTGGGTGAATATGCTCAGGGTACTGGTGATCTGCTGGTGGGAATTTATGCCGCTGATGGCCTGGATCAGGCCATGGCCCTTCGTGGGCAGCTTAAGGCTGGCGAATCCATTATTACCCGTGACGGTATCTGGCTGGGCCGAGACTGGCTGCGTGTTGCCCGCGAGACTGATGCCAGCGCCGGTGTTCTGGCCCGGAAGCAAGAGTTGGAAAACCTTGTTACCGATCTGGAAGCTCTGTCTGAGAAAGAAGACACTCTGGCAGACGCTATTGCCCAGGGCCGTGAGCAGTTAGAAATGTTTGAAGGTCAACGGGAAGAGTGCCAGCACCAGGTGAGTTCTCTGTCATCACGGCAGAGTGAACTGAAAGCTGATCTGGGGGCTCGCCAGGCCAAACAGGAACAGCAAAACCTGCGACGTAACAGGTTGCAGGAAGAGATTCGCGAAGCCGATGAGCAGAGCCTGATTGAACAGGAGAGTCTGTCGGAATCACGCCTGCGTTTGCAGGAAGCTCTGGACCGTATGGAAGAAGATGCCGAACGTCGTGAAGAGCTTCTGCTGCAGCGGGATGATGTCCGTGCAACTCTTGACCGGATTCGCCAGCTGGCCCGGCACAGTAAGGACACTGCACACCAGCTGGCTCTGCGTCAGCAGTCTCTGGTCAGTCGTCGTGAGTCTCTGCGTCAGAGTGTTGAGCGTCTGGAAAAGCACAGTGAGCGACACCAGGAGCGGCTGGAACAGTTGAATATGGCTCTTAACGAAAGTGATGAGCCAACTGATGATCTGCAGATGGAGCTGGAAGAGCTGCTGGATCAGCGTCTCGAAATTGAAGAAGAGATGAAAGAGTCCAGGCGCCAGCTTGAGAATGTTGAACATGCTCTGCGTGAGCATGAGAAAGGCCGGTCCAGTGCCGAGCAGGAAGCACAATCTGTTCGGGAGCGGCTGGAAAAACTGCGTATAGACTGGCAGACCCTGCAGGTGCGTCGTACGACACTGCAGGAACAGCTGCAGGAAGATGGTTATGATCTTGAGACAGTTCTGGCAAATCTGCCTGACAATGCCACGGAATCTACCTGGGAAGAAGACCTTGGACGTATAGAAGCGCGCATTCAGCGTTTGGGTGCTATTAACCTTGCGGCTATTGATGAGTATGACCAGCAGTCTGAACGCAAGAAATATCTTGATGCCCAGAATGATGACCTGGAAGAGGCGCTGGGCACTTTGGAAGGTGCCATCCGCAGGATCGACCGGGAGACCCGCAGCCGTTTCAAGGCGACCTTTGACCGGGTTGATACCGGTCTGCGGGAGCTGTTCCCGAAAGTATTTGGTGGCGGTCAGGCTTATCTGGAGCTGACCGGCGATGATCTGCTGAATACCGGCGTGTCAATTATGGCGCAGCCCCCTGGCAAGAAGAACAGTACCATTCATCTTCTGTCAGGTGGTGAAAAGGCGCTGACCGCGATTGCCCTTGTCTTTGCCATTTTCCAATTGAATCCGTCGCCTTTCTGTATGCTGGATGAGGTGGATGCGCCGCTGGATGATGCCAACGTAGGGCGTTATGCCCGGATGGTTGAGGAAATGTCGGAAAAAGTGCAGTTTATCTACATTTCCCACAACAAGATTGCCATGGAAGCTGCAAATCAGTTGATTGGTGTTACCATGCATGAGCCGGGTGTATCGCGACCGGTGTCTGTAGATATTGCACAGGCGGCAGCTATGGCTGCGCTTTGATTGAATTGTCAGTATTGCTTAGATTCGATCGATAAGTACCGTTTTCATCACTACCTGCTGTGTTAACGATACTTTCCGCAAAAAATATTTATTTGAATTGTGCAGAGTGGATTTTCCTGACCCTCTGCATCTGTTAATTTACTGATCAGGGCCGGGTAGGCAGACCCTGGCTATGGAATATCAGGTTGACGAGTACCCATGGAGATGAATTTTCGCGATTTACTGGTCATTGCAGGCGTACTGGTGGTTCTGGGTGTACTGGCAGACGGCTTACGACGCATGTGGCTGGCAAAACGTCGGGCAAACGACTTGAACTTCGGCCTGGAAGATGTCCACGGCTGTGAAGATGACTATGGCAGTGAGCTGCCGAATGGTGGTGCACGTGTTATGCATTGGGAAGAGGAGACTGTTCCCGTCAAACCTGCGCGCAAGGAACCGCTAATTGTTCCTGATGATTCTGATATTGCATCGGGAGAGGTTATATCTGTCCCAAGAGTAGTGTCACAAGGCACTGTGGCTTCTGCAGCTTCAGACAATACTGAACCGGAGTCTCAACCTCAACATGAAGTATTTGCGCCCATCCAGGAGCCAGTTCCGGAACCTGTTGTTCCTGTTCAAGAGGTTCAGCCGGAACCGTTAAAGTCTGAAGTTGAGCTTTCCCAACCTGAGCCTCAGGTTGAGCAGGTTATTGAGTCTGAACCAGAGCCAGTTCCGCAGCCAGCTGAACCTAAGTTTGACTTCAAACCGGAACCAGCTCCCAGGCAGGAACTTGTTATTGAGCAAGAGGTTGTCGCTGCAGAGTCACTTAAAGCCAAACCTGTGGAATCTGAGCCCGATCTGTTTGGTGATGATTTCAACCTCGATATTAAGCCGGAAGCAGAAGAGAGGCGTGCTCGCAGCGAAGCGGTAAAAGAGCCTGCTCCAAGACGTAAGAAGTTTTTTGAGCGTCCTCATTTTCATCATCATAAAGAGAGTGAAGTTGAGGCTGCCCCGGCTCCGGAGCCCGAAGAACCACATCACGCTCCTGTTGACGAGGTGCTGATTATGAATCTGGTTGCGCCGAAGGGACTGCCATTTTCTGGCGATCAGGTGCTGGCAAGCTTCCATCGATCTGGCATTCGCTTTGGTGATATGAATATCTTCCATCGTCATATCCAGGAGGATGGATCAGGAGAGATTCTGTTCAGTGTTGCCAATGGTGTTGAGCCAGGGACCTTTAACCTGAAAACCATGAAGAACAGTCATACTCCGGCAATAAGCTTCTTTATGGGGCTGCCCGGGCCTCACGAGCCACAGCAGGCTTTCCGGATTATGGCAGAATCTGTTCACAATATTGCCCGAGATCTGGAAGGCATCATTCGAGATGATCAGCACAGCGTGCTGACCCAGCAGACCCTGGAGCATTATCGTCAGCGTATTTGTGATTTTGAACGACGCCAACTGACCAAGCGGAACAAGTCTACTGCCAGAGTCTGATTGCTGGCGGTTGTCTTCTATTTCGAGGCTTCGTTAGTAAATAACGGAGCCTTTTTGCATTTTTATACCGAATACTGTTAATCATCATGTCCACAAAAGATATTGAGCATAGAATTTCTCACCTCCGGGATGAGATTCGATTGCATAATTACCGGTACTACGTTTTAGATAAACCTTCTGTTCCGGATAGCGAATATGATCGACTGTTAAATGAGTTGCGTGCACTTGAGATCAAGTATCCTGATCTGGAGACTTTTGATTCTCCTACCCAGCGAGTTGGAGCAAAGCCACTAGATGCATTCAGCCAGGTACGTCATGAGATCCCAATGCTGTCTCTGGATAACGCTTTCAGTGATGAGGACCTTTCCGAGTTTAACCGTCGTATCGGCGATCGCCTGAAATTAGCTGGTGAGTTTGAATTTGCCTGTGAACCTAAACTGGATGGTATTGCCGTCAGTCTGTTATACGAGAATGGCATTCTGGTGCGTGGTGCAACCCGTGGCGATGGCACAACCGGTGAAAATATCACTCTGAATGTACGCACCATTCCTTCTATCCCTTTAAAGCTGATGGGGCAGGGCTGGCCAGCCCGTCTGGAAGTACGTGGCGAAATTTATATGCCCCGCAAAGGTTTTGATCAGCTGAACGAAGAGGCCCGAAAAAAGGGCGATAAGCTGTTCGTGAATCCGCGTAATGCCGCTGCAGGCAGTCTTCGTCAGCTTGATCCTCGTATTACTGCAACCCGTCCTCTGGAAATGTGCTGCTACAGTGCCGGGCTGGTTGAAGGGGGAGAGCTTCCGGGCAAGCATGGCGAAACGTTGCAGCTCTTTAAAGAGTGGGGGCTGAAGATTAACCCTGAGATGGAAGTCGTCACAGGTATTCAGGCTTGTGTCGCCTATTATGGAAAGCTGGCTGAAAAGCGCGATACGCTACCCTACGAGATAGACGGCATTGTTTACAAAGTGAATGATTTTGCTCTTCAGGAGCAGTTGGGCTTCGTACAAAGAGCCCCACGCTGGGCAATTGCCAGAAAATTTCCTGCGCAGGAAGAGCTGACAGTTCTCAAGGCAGTTGATTTTCAAGTTGGCCGTACCGGGGCTGTAACACCTGTAGCCCGCCTTGATCCAGTGTTTGTTGGTGGTGTTACAGTCAGTAATGCCACACTTCACAATATGGATGAAGTCGAGCGTCTGGAAGTCAAAGTCGGCGATACGGTTATTGTGCGGCGTGCGGGTGATGTTATTCCGCAGGTGGTAAGCGTGGTTATCGAACGACGCCCAGATGATGCTTCCGATATTGAACTGCCCACACAGTGTCCGGTCTGTGGTTCTGAAGTAGAGCGCAGCGAAGATGAAGCGGCTGCCCGCTGCACCGGTGGTTTGTTCTGCCAGGCGCAGCGCAAGGAAGCTATCAAACACTTCGCGTCCCGCAAGGCGCTGGATGTTGATGGTCTGGGGGATAAACTGGTCGAACAGCTAGTTGATAAAGAATTGGTTAAAACCATTGCTGACCTGTTTCGTCTGACCAAAGAACAGCTTGTCCGTCTGGAGCGTATGGGGGAAAAGTCGGCCTTGAACCTGCTGAAGGCCCTTGAAGACAGTAAGACCACCACGCTGGCCCGTTTTGTATATGCCCTTGGAATTCGTGAAGTAGGCGAGGCCACGGCTGCTTCGCTTGCTCGTCATTACGGCGACCTTCCAGCGCTGCAGAAAGCTGATGAGGAATCCCTGCAGGAAGTTGATGATGTGGGTCCGATTGTTGCCAAACACATTGCCCTGTTTTTCCGCCAGGAACACAACCTGGAAGTGATTGAACAACTGAAGAGCGTGGGAGTTAACTGGCCGGTTGTAGAAAAGTTGGGGCCGGAGGAGGCCGCTGCGCAGCCACTGGCTGATCAGACCTGGGTTCTGACAGGCTCGCTGTCTGCCATGACCCGTGATCAGGGCAAGGCTTATTTGCAACAGCTTGGAGCCAAGGTGGCCGGTTCTGTTTCCAAGAAAACCCAGGGGCTTGTGGCCGGAGAAAAGGCCGGTTCCAAGCTGACCAAGGCTCAGGGGCTGGGTGTGCCGGTTCTGGATGAAGAGGCCTTCCTGAACCTGCTTAAGGAGAATGGAATCGAGCTATGAGACTGGTTGCCATCATTCTGACCGTGCTCTTTCTGGCGGGGTGTGCCTCTACGGCACCTCCTGCCAAGCCCCATAACCTGTGTTCCATATTTCGGGAAAAGCCGTCCTGGTACAGGGAAGCCAGGAAGGCGAATAAGCGCTGGGGAACGCCGATTCAGATAATGATGGCGATTATGTATCACGAATCTAGCTACCGGCATGATGCCCAGCCTCCACGCCCCTGGTTCCTGTTTATTCCATTACCCAGAGGCAGTTCGGCCTACGGTTATGCCCAGGCCCAGGATGGTACCTGGGATATGTATCTGAAAGAGGCCGGTGGATGGTTTGCTGACCGTGATGATTTTGGTGATGCCATCGATTTTATTGGCTGGTATACCAATAAAACCCGCAGGATAAATGGTGTCTCACTCTGGCGGGCTGATCACCTTTACCTCAATTATCACGAGGGCTGGGGCGGCTATGCCCGCAGAACCTATAACAAAAAGCCCTGGCTGCTCAAGGTCGCCAAGCGAGTTCATGCCCGGGCCGGTAATTATGGCGAGCAGCTGAGAAATTGTAATCTTTAATGGTTTGGTGCTTCTTTTTTTAAAGCATTTTTCCTGCTTTCTGATCAATGAACCAGATTGTTTTATTGTGTTGTTGAAGAAAGCTGGCCGGGCAGTCTGAAGAGATCGGGCCTGTGATAGCTCTTTTAACAGCTTCTGCCTTACCCTCTCCCCAAGCCATAATAATATTGATCTTTGACTCGAGAATATCAGCAATTCCCATAGTGATGGCATGTTCGGGGACTTGTTCAGGGCTTTCAAAATAGCGGCTGTTGGCTATGCGGGTTGATTCATCGAGTTTTACCAATCGGGTTCTCGAAGTGGCTGGTGAACCGGGCTCATTAAAAGCGATATGACCATTTTTCCCCAGCCCAAGCAGCTGAATATCTCTTTGGGTTTGGCCAAGTAGCTGCTGATATTCTGCAATACTTTCATCCGTTTTTTTTGGGGGGGCTGATGGAATATGTATGCGTTCGTCAGAAATATCGAGATACTGGAACAGGTTCTGGTACATAAAAAATGCGTAACTGGCGGGATGATTCGCTGCCAGCCCCAGGTATTCATCAAGGTTGAATGTGGTCAGGTTCTGGGTCGAAAGAGCTCCATTCTGAAAGGCTGTAACCAGATTCTTATAAACAATAAGAGGAGTGCTGCCTGTAGCCAGACCCAGTACCGATGATTGTCCTTTCTGGTAGTTATCCTGAAGTGTCTTGACTATAAATTCACTAACCAGCAGGCTTCCTGCTTCTTTAGTGTCTGCGAAAAACACGGTCTGCCCATTGATGATGTCTGACTGAATATTTCCCTGCAAAGCCGGATATTCCATCATTATCTTTTCAATCAGTGTATCAAAGGGGGATTGGACAGCCTGACTGGTTGGAGCAATAACAATCATTGCCAGAGAGAGTATGAAATAGAAACGTCGGATAGTGCGAAAAGCAGGTTGCATCTGGCATCTCCTTCAATAGAGACACCAGAAAGTAGCAGGATATTCAGGCTCTTGAACTTTCAGGCAATACCAATATTGTCGGCAGGAACGATATTGGCTGTTTCAGTCATCTCGTCCCAGACAACCACCGCGCTGCCATTGCGCAGCTGTTCAAGAACCTGGTTGATTCTGGTGGTTACCGGTGTGTTATCACCGTTATCAGTGCCATCGCGGCTGACAAACTCGGTAATCAGGTTATGGAGTGTGGCCTCTTCCAGCTGTTGCCATGGTACGATCATTGTGTGTCCAGAATAACTTGAATAAAAATTGCAGTTTATCTATCTTCCCGTTCAATCGAAAAGACTTCAAAGCCTTTTTCTGTCACCCGCCAGCGAATATTGCAGCCCCACAGTCTGACACCATAATCACTGCGTGACCGTTTCTTCAAATAAGCCGGGCGAGGATCCTGGCTCAGCAGTTCCATAATCAGCTGTTGGAATGGGTGACCAGTTTGTTGCTGATACTGACGGCATTGCTCGAGAGCCTCATCAGTAAACAGAACCGGGTGATTTTCAGGAGGCTCCGGAGCAAATCCGCTGGTTGCCTCGGTCACGCTGTCGGCCCAGGGCAGGTAGGGTTTGATATCTACTACCGGCGTTCCATCCAGCAGATCAATACCGGAAAGCTCCAGCCAGACCTGGCCATTGTCCTGATGAATACCCTCCAGTTTCACCACAGAAAGCCCCAGTGGATTGGGCCTGTGGGTGGAACGGGTGGCAAAAACACCGACTCGCTTGTCTCCCCCCAGTCTGGGGGGGCGAACAGTCGGGCGCCAGCCTTCTGCCTGGGTACCGTGGAACAGGAACTGAACCCAGATATGGCTGAAGTCCCCCAGTCCGTTCACAGCTTCAAGGCAGTTGCAGGCACCACTGAGTTCAAGCCGGGCTCTGGCGCTGGTGGCCAGCCCTGGCTGGCGGGGAATACCGAATTTTTCCCGGTAACAGGAGCGAATAAAGCCAACGGGTTGAACGGTCAAAGCAGCAGTGGAGGCGTCTACAGGCACAGTATTCCCCAAGGATGTGAATGCGCAGCAGACTAACCAAGAGCAGGCCCTGAACGCAACCGGTTTCACGATGTTTTCTCTGCTGTACCTGTGGTTAGTAATACTGCACAGTCCCCCATGAACCTATCTCTCCTGATAGCAGTCAATTGGTGTGAAGAATCCTGTAATCAGAGGTGAGCAGTGCCAGGTGGCATGTTGATCCAAACGGGTTTTCTGCCATGAAAACGGAGCTGGCAGTTGCCACTCGGGAAACTATCAAGGAGAAATGAAAATGCCTGCATCGAGTTTTACTCTAGCCCCAACAGATGCTGTTGGTGCCTATAAAGCAACTAAAACGGACCAGGGTCCTTTAGAGGCGCGCGACAGTGTTAAAGGAAAAGTAAGGGAGCTGAGTGCCACTGAGCAAAAGAAGCATATCCTACAGTTCGAAAATGAATCTAGGGTGAGTTGGTTAACAACTGCCCGTATTAAGCCCATAAGAACCAGGACACTCTCAAACTTGAGAACCAACGCTGAAGTCGCTGCCAAAAAGTTAACTGACGAGTCTGCTAAGACGGCCGCCAAGGAAGCCGCCAAGGTATTCCTTGACAAGGTGGAGCTTCAGACTGATGAAACGAAGCAAGAATTTAAAGACATGATGAAAGCTGTTGATGATGTAATCAAAACAGCATCTGTCCAGCCTGAAGGCGGTGAGCAGTTGACAGCAAAAACCGACCTGTTTGCTTCTCCATACCTTGAGCTGCTGGTAAAAGGCTTCGGTATTACAGCTAAAGATCTTGAACCTCTGAAAGATCCTGATGGCAAGTATACCTACGACAATATCGACAAAATCAACGAAAAGAATGATGTGACCAAGAACAAGATTCGCAAAGCTGTCCTGATGCTTTCTCTTGAGCTTGGTGTGATGAGACAGGAAATGGTCAGCCGTTTGAAAGACAGCTGTCCTTTCGTAGGCGAGGTGGCTGCTGATCCTGAAAAGCTGCTGCAGTTCGGAACCTGTCTGCTGGGCGACTACAACTATCGCTTTAACCTGATGCGTGAAGTGAAAATGTCACTGGCAAGGGGCATGGATCAAATGTTCACTGCCCATAAGGACGTTTACCCAAGCAGAACGGATAAGAGGGTTTCTTATGCATATAGCATGTATAAAGAGACTCTGGATATTATGCTGTCTCAGGCTGAAGGTGCTGCCAAGGCAGCAGCGATTGCTTCTGCCAGATCTTATGAAGAGGCAAACCTGAAACCCATCAAGACCATCATGGAAAAGGTTGAAGCGGAAGATAAGAAACCTGCTAAGGAAAGGAACTATGAGGTTTACCTCAAGGCTCTGACCGATCTTGGTTACACTCCTTACTCTCAGGCCGTTATGATGAGAACAGTGGCATCAAGTCGCTGTCTTGCAGATGATCAAGGCGTTAACGAGTGGGCCCACTACGTCATTCAGGAAATGAAGAAGTATGTGCCTCTGCTTGAAGATCTTGTTCATGTCCGTGAGGAACAGGTACCGGCTGTTGAGCCAATGGAAACTCACCCATTCGGTCAGCCACAGTCGACACCGGCCGCTCCAACAGCTCCAGGTCAAACGGCAGATGTCAGGCAGGTAAAGGTAGCGGTTGATCTTGCCCCTACAAGGTCTAGTTATCTGAGTTGTACCCATGATGCAGGCTCTGACTCCCATAAGGATGTTGGCCGTGCCCGTACTCTGATCGCCAGTCAGTTCAGAAGCATGAAAGTAGATACGAGTGACACTCACCCTGATGGAAAAGCACTCGCTATTGAATTCGATATTCCGGCTGTTGTGACAGGTATCCTGCGTTATATTCATAGCTTGGGAGCAGGTAATCGTACTGCCGCCGAAGACAATCTAAGAAAGATGTTCACAGATAAGAAAACAAACCTGGCCGTGAAATCTATTGATGGCCCTGATGGCGGATATACTGCTGTGATCAGGGATCCAATGAAGCCAGAGAAAAGAGAAAGTCTGGAAGATTTGGCCCAGTGTATTCGCAACAAGCAACAGCTTGCTACTCTCTGTCGTGGTATTCTGCAGGCTCAGTTTGAGCACAGTATGGCTGTTGTCAACGATTTGCTTATCAAGCTGGACAACAGCCCCAAGGAAGACAAGATCGCCGATGAAATTGTGCGACGGTCTGACATGGCTATCAAACTTGATGCAGTGCGTACCCTGATGATGAGAGTTGTCAGTGATGACCTGAGGCAGGAGATTCTTGAGAAGAGCGATGCTATCACGAAACTGCCAATATGGGTTTCGGTGGATAAGGTGGAAAAGGCATACGATGATGCGAAGGCGCGACTTGATGCCGAAGAATATGAAATTATGGAAACGGATGATAATGAACCGCCTGTGACCGTAAACACTTCGACCAGTGAAACTGTTACTGTGACCTCATCAGAGCCTGCTGCAACAGATGCTGGTAGTTCGACAGTGACCACGGCAGCTGGTAGCTCTGCACCTGTCACTACTATGGCTGATTCTACCGGAACAGTGGCTTCAAGTGTGAACACTTCAACAGTGGTCACACCAGCCTCAATCACTCCGGTCATCTTGACATCGACGTTAAGTACTGACGCTCTGACTCGCACTCCTCTGGGAACAACCAGCAGTAGTTCAGCGACGCTGCCAACGAGTACTGCAGCACCAATAACGACTGCACCGACTCTGCCGTTGATTCCGGCTTTCCCAGTTAGCTCTGCTAGTTTTGAGCTGCCTGCAACACAGTTCAATGTTGCAGGCCTGCAGTCTTCCAGCAGCACTGTTGCCAGTTCTGTGGCGTCTACTCAGGTTGCTGCATTCATACCGCTTGTTCAGTGTTATGGATTTAGCTCTCAGCAGAACGATATTCGCAGAATGCGCGAAAATTTTTTGAGGACGGTTGAGGCTTTGTCTAAAGCTTCTACATCTTCTGTTTCTGAACAGTTACAGCAGGTAGCGGGTGATTTGAATAATGTTCCTGTTCCAATGGATATATCGGTCAACGTAAGTAACTCACCAGGTTCTGCTGCTCTGGCAGATGCGACGCCTATTACACTTCCTGTGATTCTAGGGCCGACGGCTAGTCAGAAGCGTAGTTCAACTGAATCCGCTCAGGAGCCAGTGGATGGTTCTCCGAGAGATAGGCCGGTGAAGCGCCGTCGCTCTTCTAGTGATAAGTCGAATGAAGCAGGAACTGCACCTAAGCAGCAGAAGCTGGCTGAGCCATCTGTTCGTGTTCAGGCAGATGTTGACATGAGTGAAAATGATAAATCTGATGCTCGTGCGCTGATGGCGCTGACTTTCACTCAAGAAGAGTCCAGCGCTGAAAGTTATAGACTTGAGCAGGAAGAAACTCTAAGGTTGCATCTGGAACAAGAAGCTGAGCAGGAGCGTTTGGCTGATCTTGCGAAGAACAAATCTCGTAAGAGCCAAAGCCCTCTCAATGGAGCTGAACTCCGTAGAAGTTCTCGTAAAAGAACTAGCCCTAAAAGGTTTCATTTTATAAAGTGAAACACTTCAATTGAAAGGGAGGCACAAGCCTCCTTTTTTTTGTACTTTTTTTTAGAGTTCCTTCAGGGCCTGTTCCATCCTATCCAGCCCCTGCTCCAAAGTCGCTTTAGGGCAGCCAAAGTTCAACCGAACATAACGGGCATCGCCAAATACTGCGCCGGGCGAGAGGCCAACACCTGCCTGTTCAAAGAATTCCTGGGGCCGTTTTACATCGGGAATATCACACTGAATCCATGCCAGATATGTGGCCTGATGGGGAATCATATCCAGGTAAGGCATGCCCTTGATGCGCTGCAGCAGGTAGTCATGGTTTTCACGCAGATGCTCAAGAAGAGCCTGGCGCCAGGGTTCGCCGTGGGTGTAGGCCGCTTCTGCAGCGGTGTAGCCGACCAGCATATTGTCAGGGTCAGGGACAATGCCCTTGCGGGTGCGGCGGAAGCGCTCACGCAGCTCAGGGTTGGGAATAACCGCAAAGGCACAGCCAAGTCCCGCCACATTAAATGTTTTGGACGGGGACATCAGGGTGATGGAATTATCGCGGGCATAGTCGCTGATGGATGCATAGGGGATATGCTGGCTGCTGCGATCCAGAATCAGATCACAGTGTACTTCATCGGAGCAGGCAACAAGGTTATGCCGGCGGCAAAACTCTTCCAGCTTTTCCAGCTCGTCACGGGTCAGTACCCGGCCATTAGGATTCTGGGGGTTACACAGCATAAACAGACGGGTGTCGTCAGTAATATGGCTTTCCAGCCAGTCCCAGTCCAGTTCCCAGTTCCCGTCTTTTCGCCGCCAGAAAATCTGCAGCATCTGTCGGTTGCCCAAAGGAGGTGCCAGCAGGAAGGGATAGTAAACCGGCATGGGGACAATGACATGTTCCCCTTCTTCAGCACAACATCTGACAGCCACATTGAGGGCACTGACCAGGCCGGGTGTCCAGTCCAGCCACTGTTGTTCTATGGGCCAGTCGTAGAGGTTGTTCAGTCGTTCAACTACGATCTGCTCCAGACTTTCTGGTGCTTTAGTGTAACCGAAAACCCCATGATCAATACGTTTGTGGAGAGCATCGATAATCTCGGGGGGGGAGCGAAAATCCATATCCGCCACCCACATGGGAATAATGTCCTGATCTTTGTACTTGTCCCACTTCAGACTTGAGGTGTTCCGGCGGTCAATAGGGGTGTTGAATAATGTACTGGTCATTACGATATTCTGTACTTGTTGTCACCATGTGCGCATTATTTTCGGGTGAGTAAAACAGGGTGTGTTCATGGTATCATGGTGGGAACCCCTATTCCGAGAACAGTTTGTTCAGGTTGGCGTTACTGTATTTTTGTTGCAATTGCCGACAGTTGCCGCAGTCAGTGATACGGCCGGATTTTTGTTCCAGCTGGAACTCATACATTGGGTCGTAGTAATCTCTGAGAAGGGTTCGTATCCAGTCCCTGTGCTTTTGGCTTCGATTGTGATCCCTTTGCTCCAGCAGGGCCTCCTCCATAATAGTTCTCAGCTCCTGATGCCTTGCACCACCAAGCCTTTTACGGATCCTGTCGAGACTGGCCAGCAGGTCATCGGCAAAGGTTGCAAAACCGGTATCTTTTCCATGGGCGCAGATATTATCGAACAGGTTCTGCTCGATATACTCTTCAAAGGTGATCTGTACCCGGGTTTCCAGATCTTCTTCCAACAGAATAATTGGCGCTTTCTGCATTTTTTCTTTCAGTGATAAAGGCAGGCAGCAACGGCCAATCAGTTTGCTTTCATCTTCCAGAACGATAGTTGTCCGACCTGCATTTCTGCTTTTGATAAACTCAATGGCCAGCCTGTTTTCGAAGTCAATCTGGCTGGGTTGCCCTCCGATTCTGCGGCCGAAGCTGGAGCCGCGGTGATTAGCCAGACCTTCCAGGTCGATGTAACTGGGCAGGTGTTCCAGAAGACGTGTTTTTCCCGTGCCGGTTTTGCCGCCGAGTATGACGAAATTGCATTCCTCGATCGATTCTTCGAGCTGCTCAATAAGAAAACTACGCACGGCCTTATAGCCGCCGGTCACCAGAGGGTAATGAATGCCGGCCTCTTTCAGCCATGATTGAACCAGGTGGGAACGCTCTCCACCACGAAAACAGTAAAGGTAGCCGTCAGGGTTTTCCTTTGTGAACTGAATCCATGCTGCCATCCGATCTGCCTTGATTTTTCCATTCACCAGAGAGTGGCCCAGAGCCATAGCGGCATCGTGCCCTGAGCGTTTATAACAGGTACCGATCTTCTGCCGTTCTTCATTGTTCATTAGAGGCTGATTCTGGCTCTGAGGAAAAGATCCTTTTTCAAATTCTACAGGAGCACGCACATCCAGAAGGGGGGTGTCATTGAGGAACAATTGTTCATAGTCGCTGGTGTTTGGACGCGAGTCTGTCATTCCGTTTACTTGTATCGGGCAAGATGAAAGCAGGCATTCTATCAGAGCTGTACCAGCTTGGGAGCACTGGTAAGTAAAAGCCCGGTTTTTTAGCCCGGACTTTTGCATTTTTAACTATTTCGAGACATTTTCCTTCTAAAAAGACGAAAAGGTCTCAGTATTTAGCTGCTCCATTCATCAGCCCTTAGCAAGAGGAGCCTTGCTGGTGACCTGGGCTCTCAGGCGCAGGGCTGGTTGGGCAGACGCAGGCTTGCTCGCGCCCATCTTGTCGAGCAGGGGCGCTACAAGATATGGCTTGATCAACTCATCCTTGGCCAGGGATAGCAGATCCAGAGTGTTCATGATGACGGTACCCGTGGCGGCGTTGCCCAGAACCGGCTTCAGGTAATCTTTCATCAGTGTGCCGGAGTCATCCTTAACTGGCAGATATTTTTGCAGTGTATGCATGACCAGGGCAATTGCCAGACCTGAGGATGCATTGACCAGTCTTGTCTGAGTCGAAGATGGATCTCCGCCAATGGCTTTGTTCAAAGTCATGCCGATGGCCATGCTTAGACTGAAACCACTGGCTTCAGCTGTTTCACCGAGAACCAGATCCTTATAGCTACCCAGCTTATCTCCCAGCAGGTAGGGTATTGCAGTACTGGCTAATAGTGCACCGGTAGCTGCAAATTCACCTAGAGTTCTGTCTCCAGCCGCTTCGGTTGCAAGATCAGCTGTCAGGTCGCGGAAGTTGTAAATGGCAGTGATCGCGACGGATACAGGGAGAAAGTTTTGTAGGTAAGAGTTCGAGTCGTCCACATCAGGACCTGCATAGCCTGAGTAGTTCAGGGCTGCCAGGGCCAGTGCTCCCTCCAGAATGGGAGCAACCTGAGCGATTTTTGTTACCACTCCGTCATCAAGCTCCGTGACATCATTCAATAATGCCTCATGGAATTTGCGAATAGAACGGCTCATGGTGTTGGTTGTACTGCTCATGTTGTACATGGAGACATGGTCCAGAACGGTTCTTCCCTTTCCAAGGGCTCTATGGTCAATACCGTCATACTTGGGGTAGTCCTGCAGGTAGCGCAGGCCTCCACCAGAAAAACCCATGGCCAGGGTGCTGGAGAGATCTGGAAGAATATCAGTCCAGCTGGTTCTGCCGGTTTCATTCGGGCCTACCTGGTGCGCAACCATATCCTTGACCGCATCGCCATGCAGGAATGATGAAACCAGAACTGCCTGGTTGGCATAGTTACGCGCCAGCCCCTGAGCGAAGTTGTCACCTTCCACCCAGTCGATATGTGGCGAGGTTACATTGATATCCGGAATTACATTGTTACTGGCATCAAGGTATTGGTCATCTGCATTCTGTCGGTAATAACCGTGTTTTTCACCAGCTTTCTTGTAGTTCAGGTTGAGGTACTTGTCTTCACTGAGATTTCTCCAGCGGCTTATTCCATCAACGACAGAGAGCGTCAGTATTGTCGAAAGGCCGGTTACGGCGTTGGCAATGGCGTCCTCGAGTTTGGCTTCCGATGGAAGTGGTTTGAGGTGGATATGACTACCCGCCTGATTGGTTCCGAAGCTAACGAGATAATGAATTTTACCATCGTCGTCTATACTGACTGGCTGAGCGCTATGGTTTCTGTCATTAAGGATGACATCCAGAAGTGCTTCACGGAGATTTTCCGGCGAGCCGGTAAGCAGTTCCCGGCTGACGCGAAGGTGTATGTCACCACTGCTATCTGCTCGGACACTGGCACCGGCAGGGGTGACTTCAACGGGTCCTGTACTGTCGGCAGAGGCGGGCAGTACCGTACTGCCCAGCAACATGATGGACAGTGGTGCCAGCCAGTGCCTTGATTTCTGTAACATACTCATGAGCTGCCCTGTTTACCTCTCTCTGGTCAGACTGCATCGTTGTGTTTAAAGCCGTTCAGCATCAGATGATCCGGTTTCAGGGAGCTGATGCTGGTCAGTAAGCATAGAAAAATTCACGGCACTTGCAGGTTTGCTTAATAAACTTATGTGAATTTGTTACGTGAACGTGGTGCTAACGTTCTAAAAAAACCACAGAAATCATAGGGTTCTACGTGTTTTTGGGGGCTACACTAGCGGCGTTTTGCGTGCCAGGGAGTCGTTGGTGTGACCGTGTTTTCTCCAGATCGCAGCTGTTTTCGTTGTTTTTTATGCCTGACAGGCCTGCTGGTCTGGTATGGACTGACGAGTCCCGCACGTTCTGAAACAAAGGTTCTCGAAACAATTGATGTTCCGGTTACCCCTATCAAGATACCGGTTATTGGCATGGTTCTATGTGGACTGGAGCAGCCCGCTTACCAGAAGCTTGAAGAATATGCCCGGCAATATTGTCGCAGTAGTGGGCAGTGCAGAATTCTGTCAGGGGGAGCACTGGGAAATACTGATGATTCCTCTCAGCGTATCTGGCTCAAACAGCTGGTGGCTGAAAAGGTTGATGGTCTGATTATTGCCCCTTCAGGTGGAAGCGGACTGATTGGCCAGTTAGTGCAGGCAAAAAGGAAAGGGATTCCTATTGTGAATATTGGCAGCCGTTTTGATCAGGAACGTTTGGGGCGGCAACGTCTGATTATGCCTGGGTTGGCCCGGATAATGGTTCAGCTTCACGCGCTCTGGCTCAGCTTCTTGTCCAACGTCTGCCCGCAGGCGCCAAGGTTGCAATTATTGCCGGACCGCCCGGGCACCAGGCTTCTTATGAACGTTTGCGGGTTGCACGCGGGTGGCTGAAAAGCAATAAGCTCAAAGTCATAGCTGTGGAAGCGGCCCATTGGAATAGAGAGCGGGCTGAGTCTGTGGCCATGAAGCTACTGGAAAAATACCTCGATCTGGATGCCATCATGACCATGAATGATGATATGGCTCTGGGTGCTTTACGGGCCGCTGACCTGGTTAAGCCAGGCAAGGTTTTAATTACCGGCTTTGACGGGGAGGAGTGTGTTCTTGCTGCCATCCGCTCCGGGAAAATTCTTGCGACGGTTGACTGGTATCCGGATCGGCAGGGTATATATGCCATAAAAAAATGCTGGCAGGAACTTCCGGTAATCTGAGAACACCATGGCGCCTCCTTACCAAGGAAAATCTGGTGTCAGGCAATTCAGCGGAAAGTGGCAGTGAAGAGGAATGAGGAGTATGATAAATCAAAGAGTTACGGCCTCTGGTATGGGTCGTCAACTTTATACGCTCTGTTCGCTTCCACGTTTTTTCCGATTCCTTATCGAATAATTCCTGGCAGGCTCTCAGGTCTGTGAATACGAGCGTCAGCATGCAGCTCCTGGTAAGGGCTGCCACTGCAAACTGAACATGCAGTCCCTGGTCTGGATTGCCACTGAGATAACATCAAGAAGGTGAATTGTTTTATGCCCGTTATTACCCTTCCCGACGGTAGCAAACGCGAGTTTGGTCAGCCTGTCTCTGTAATGGAAGTTGCGCAGGATATTGGCCCCGGTCTGGCCAAGGCAACACTTGCCGGACGCGTCAATGGTGGTATGGTTGATGCCTCCCATGTCATTGAAAATGATGCTGAGCTGAGTATTATTACCAGTCGTGATGAAGATGGTCTGGAAGTGATCCGTCACTCCACTGCCCACCTGCTGGCCATGGCAACCCAGGAAATTTTCCCTGGTGCCCAGGTGACAATCGGGCCCGTTATTGAAGACGGTTTCTACTACGACTTCGCTTACGAGCGTGCTTTCAATCTGGAGGATCTGGCCAGGATTGAAAAGCGTATGGAGGAGCTGGCGAAAGAAGATATCGCTATCCAGCGTGTCGTAAAATCTCGCGAAGATGCCATTAAAGAATTTGACGGCATGGGTGAAAGCTACAAGGTTGAGATTATCAAAGACCTGCCGGAAGGCGAGGAAATTTCCCTGTACCAGCAAGGTAGCTGGAAAGACCTGTGTCGTGGTCCCCACGTGCCATCGACTGGCAAGCTGAAAGCATTCAAGCTGATGCGTGTTGCCGGTGCATACTGGCGTGGTGACTCCAGCAATGAAATGCTGACCCGTGTTTACGGGACAGCCTGGGCTGATAAAAAAGCACTGAAAGCTTACCTGCACCGTCTGGAAGAAGCGGAAAAGCGTGACCACCGCAAGATCGGCAAAAAGCTTGATCTGTTCCACCTGCAGGAAGAAGCCCCTGGTATGGTGTTCTGGCATCCAAACGGCTGGAATATTTACCAGTCCCTGGAACAGTACATGCGCCAGAAGCAGATGGAGCGCGGTTACCAGGAAATCAAGACACCGTCACTGGTTGATATTTCCCTGTGGGAGAAGTCCGGTCACGCTTCCAAGTTCGGTAACGACATGTTCACTCTCAAGAGTGATGAGCGTGTGGTTGCGGTGAAGCCGATGAACTGCCCATGCCACGTACAGGTATTCAACCAGGGTCTGCGGAGTTACCGTGATCTGCCTCTGCGTCTGGCAGAATTTGGTTCCTGCCACCGTAACGAAGCCTCAGGTGCGCTGCACGGTATTATGCGTGTCCGTGGTTTTGTGCAGGATGATGCCCATATCTTCGCGACTGAAGATCAGATTCAGTCTGAAGTCTCTGAGTTTATCGACTTCCTGCATGAAGTTTACTCTGATTTCGGTTTTGAAAAAGAAAACCTGATCTACAAGCTGTCCACCCGTCCTGAGCAGCGTGTAGGCTCTGACGAAATCTGGGATAAAGCCGAGAAAGCTCTGGCTGAAGCTCTGGATGCTGCAGGTCTGCCCTGGGAAGAACTGCCAGGTGAAGGCGCGTTCTACGGCCCGAAGGTGGAATTCTCCCTGAAGGACTGCATTGGCCGTGTATGGCAGTGCGGTACCATCCAGGTTGACTTCTCCATGCCTGGCCGTCTGGGGGCAGAATACGTAGATGAACATGGCGAGCGCAAAACTCCGGTTATGCTGCACCGTGCTATCCTCGGTTCCTTCGAACGTTTCATCGGTATTCTGATTGAACACTTCGAAGGTCGCTTCCCTGCATGGCTGGCTCCGACCCAGGCAGCCATCATGAATATCACTGACAGTCAGGCATCTTACGTACAAAATGTAGAAGCACGCTTGAAAAACAGTGGTTTCCGAGTGAAAGCGGACTTGAGAAACGAGAAGATCGGCTTTAAAATCCGCCAGCACACTCTTGAAAGAGTGCCTTACCTGCTCGTTGTGGGCGATAAGGAAGTTGAATCTGGTTCTGTTGCAGTGCGCACGCGTTCCGGTGAAGACCTGGGCAGCATGACTGTTGAGGCCTTCGAAGAAATGCTGGCAGCAGAATTGAAAGAGCGCAGCCGTAACAATA
Source organism: Parendozoicomonas callyspongiae (assembly GCF_023502345.1). Lineage (GTDB taxonomy): Bacteria > Pseudomonadota > Gammaproteobacteria > Pseudomonadales > Endozoicomonadaceae > Sansalvadorimonas > Sansalvadorimonas callyspongiae. The sequence goes on along the minus strand of NZ_JAMFLX010000029.1, from coordinate 12,481 downwards.
AATCTGTTGGCTAAACAGGAGAATTAGCAATCAAACGTTCGAATCCGCGGGACCGTCGGCAGCAAGCACCTCGTGCCCCGATCAATCAGAATATTCGTGCAAAAGAAGTACGACTGATAGGTGCCGATGGTGAAATGGTCGGTATTGTTCCGCTGAGGGATGCCCTTGCACATGCAGAAGAAGCGGCCCTTGACCTTGTAGAAATCAATGCGACGGCCGTGCCGCCGGTCTGCAAGGTCATGGACTATGGTAAGCATCTGTATGAGGACAAGAAACAGAAGGCGGCTGCCAAGAAGAAGCAGGTTCAGACTCAGGTCAAGGAAGTTAAATTCCGACCTGGGACTGAAGACGGAGATTATCAGGTAAAACTACGCAACCTGATACGTTTCCTTGAAGAAGGCAATAAAGCCAAGGTATCCCTGCGATACCGCGGTCGGGAGATGGCCCACCAGGAACTGGGAATGCAGCTGCTCAATCGGGTTGAAAAAGACCTGGAAGAACTGGGTACTGTTGAACAGCGTCCAAAGATGGAAGGTCGTCAGCTGATCATGGTAATTGCGCCTAAAAAGCGGAAGTAATGTTTTGCTGCGGAAGCCGGTTCAGGCTTCCGCTTCACTCGTCTACTTTCATATTTATGCTGCCTAACCTGAGTCGGCAATGAACTCAGGCCGGGCCTTTGAATGCGGAGTCAAATCATGCCAAAGATGAAGACCAATTCTGGTGCTGCAAAGCGCTTCAAGAAAACCGCTAGCGGTTTCAAGCGTAAGAGCGCTTTCAAGAGCCACATCCTGACCAAGATGACTACCAAGCGTAAGCGTCAGCTGCGCGGCACTTCTCTGGTAAGTGCAGCGGACAAGCCGCTGGTAGAACGCATGCTGCGCGTACGTTAATTCAGACTGGTTAATTAAAGGAAAGTAAAATGGCTCGAGTTAAGCGCGGTGTTGTTGCCCGTCGTCGTCACAAAAAAGTTCTGAAGCTGGCCAAAGGCTACTACGGTGCGCGTTCCCGCGTATTCCGTGTTGCCAAGCAGGCTGTCACTAAAGCGGGTCAGTACGCTTACCGTGACCGTCGTCAGCGCAAGCGTCAGTTCCGTGCCCTGTGGATCGCCCGTATCAATGCTGGTGCCCGCATAAACGGCATGACCTACTCTCGTCTGATCGCTGGTCTGAAGAAGGCTAACGTTGAGATCGACCGTAAGGTTATGGCTGATCTGGCTGTTCACGAAAAAGCGGCTTTCGCTGCTATCGTTGCACAGGCCAAGGCTGCTCTGGCTTAATTTAGCCGGACAACCAGTCTGATCAGAAAAGGAGCTCTCAAGAGCTCCTTTTTTATGTTTGAAAACCTAACAGGCAAACTCATCAGAGTCATATTTTATTCGGTATTCAGGGAGTCGGGATCTGTAGCTTCTCTTTCAAATAAAACCGGTTGCTTGGTATCGTTCAAATACATGTGATATTGCAACTTGCCTGTTGAATAGTCAATTTGATGGCCGACAAGCCAGATCAACGGCTCCTGATCAAAGGGCGGTTTCGCGACTCCATTCTCATCAATGATGTTGATGATAAACTTATCAATCTCATGAATATCAGAAAGTTTCATGTAGTGCGTTGTAAGGGCAGTAATCATGTTGACATTGATTACGGGAAAGAACCCGGGTTGCTTCTCATTAGCCCGAATTTTTGAAGGTTGTCTGTCAAAATATCTGAAAGCGAGGAACGGTTTGCCACTAAATAAAAACGCATCATATTGTATGTTGTGCTTAATAATCGCGTCCGCATGTGCGGTTGCCAATGGAACTTTGTAAGTGGTATATCGCTTTGATTGGCCAGTTCTCCCTGCTGTCAGGCTTGCATTGTGCTTGATGTAATAGATGTTTTGCGGTCTTACCTTCAACATATAGGTAGGCGTATTGGAAGTGGTATGATTGGCTCTTGTAAAGTTAAAGTCGAAAGCAATTTGGCAATTCCCCTGATTTAAATATGGGTTTAACCCTTCAGAGGTTGGCGTCGCATAAACCGTAAGTCGAAGTGTTTTGAGCATAGAACTTGAATAGTGTATGGATTTAGGCTGGTTAAATTCAAGATGTTCTGTTGCATACTCAGTAGCGAGAAAGAGGAAGAAGGGATTGCTATGAACGGTGATGGGGATGCCTTCACTAATGTATCGATTTAATTTCCCCTCTTTTCGTTTGTTGTCAGGGTCAGCAAGGTATGTAGCACGAGTTAGGATCATCCCATTGTCCTTTCTCAAGGTTATGAGGTGTTTGGAAGAGCAGAGGTATTTTTTTAGGTCAATCTGCCAATCAGTCTCCCGTGGACTTACCCAGTCTGGAATAGCCTTTAAAATCAGTTTGCCCACTTGCCTGACCATTCCGTAGCATGCCAGAAGAAGGTTTGCTGGAAATGTTAAAGGCTTTTTTAGGTTGTTGGTCTTTGATTCTACCGACGGTGCTTGAGGAGGGGGAGCACTTTGCTGACCTTTGCTGGTAGTTGAAACAGCCACTTCTGGCTTGACAGAATCGGGGGCAGTGATTGTTTTTTCATATATGACTTCTTCTGAACGATTATAATATAAGAAATTGCTATCATACAGTTCTAAAAAGTCCCTCCTTCCATAAAGAGAGGAGCCTTTGCGGATAATCCAAACCAGCGGTTCTCTGTCATCATTCAGGAGCGATAACCCGCTCATATCAACAATTTTGAAAATAGTGTAAAACTGGTCAGTCTCGTCCTCTGAAAGCTTCATGTAATGCAATGTGAAGGCAGTAATTAAGCTGGTATTGATTACGGGAAAAAAACCAGGGAACGTTTCATCTTCCCGGAATACCGAGCGAACGCCATCAAGCTCCCCTGCAATGTCGAGTTTTGTGTCTGCTTTTTGGAGTCTTTCATCCAGCTCTTGATTGCAGTAAGCAATGGTACTCCTGTGGTCCGGGGTTAGTGGAATATTATAAATAGCATAATTGTTTGGTGACCTTTTTAAATAAGCTTTCCGGTCTGACCGTTCTCTGTTTTTTTCTGTAAAGAGGATACTTTCAGGTGTCACTATCAGCCTGATGGTAGGTTTTTTGGTATCTGATTGATTGGCTCTAGTAAAGATAAATTTTAAAGTAAGTTGGCGATTCCGTTCGTTTAAAAATGTTTTCAAACCATCAGAAACCGGTGTCGCATAAACGGTAAGCCGCAGTGTATGGAGTATGGGTGAAACGCTTCTCTGGTTATTATATTCCAGGAGTTCAGTGACATATTCAACACAAAGAAAAAGATTGTAATCTGGGGTGGTGTTATGGACACTGATGGGAAAAGCTTCACTTATATATCGATTACATTTCCCCCCTCTTGTTTTGTTCTCTGGATCAGCAAAGTACGTTGCACTTGTCAGGAGTGTCCTATTCTGCCTCCTCAGGGTGATTAAGTGTTTTGAGGAGGAATGGTATTTCCCAAGGTCAAGTTGCCAATCACCATCTTGTTTTATTCTCGGCTGAGATACGGCCTTTAAAGTGTTAAGGCCTATTTTCCTGATGTCCCTGGAGTCATCAAAAAGTAGTTTCTTTGAAGATGATGGGGCTACCTGCTCATGGTCGTTTGTGGTGGAGACTGATTCGGAGGGGCGGGTGGGCGCTCTTCCTTTCCCTTTTGGGCTTGAAAAGGTCACACCTGATTTGAGAGTGATGCAGAGAAATACTGCCAGAGTCAGTAATCTAAGAAATACTGGTGTTTTCATGTTTTGGAGCCTAGAGCTTAAAATTCTCCACTCTCTGAGGAGGTATATGATAGTACGTTCCAACATTCCAAATATGCTTGTGACGTGTTTGTGCTTTAGCCTTGCCGAGCCGTTCATTCAACCCTGGTGTGCCATCTCAGCGTTCTAAACCAAACTGGGTGCTCTTCGACGCATAGCTGCAGGAGTTTTGAGGACAGTTTGGAGAGTGAGTATGAAAAAGAATGCGGAAGCAAGATACCAGTCCCGGGCTTGGAGCTGGCGTCAGGCGGCTAGCCCGCTTGACGCCGGTCCAGGCATCCCTGGCAAGACCGATTCCACCGCCGATAACCGCACCCACTGCAATACTTCAACCAGACCAATAACCAGACCAATCATGCCTCCCGTGATTGCGCCACCTGCGGCACCGGCTGTGGTGTATCTGGCTGTAGTCGTAAGGAATGTTTTTATCTGGTCCATTGAAGTTATCTTGAATTCATCCCTGATGTCTCGGGGAGAAATTGAATTCAACTCCCTGTCTTGCAGGGGAATTATGAAATTCTTGCTTAGCCGGGCAGGGGGTACATTTTTTTCCGACGGTTGCTGTTTGCTAGGCTCTTTTTTCTGGTAGCTTTTGATTGCTTTTATTCGGCATTTGCAGCCTGCGATAAGATTATGAACAGGCTCTTAGGTGTTTTGATCTTGTTGCCTTATCAGTTTTGTAAGGGGCGGGTGAGGCTGTCATTAGCCTTTGGGGTAGTGTTAAACCAAGGTCAAAGGAGGATTTGAGTGGGAATCGATACAAAAAAGGCAGAGGTCTTACCTTCTGCCTTTTTGCTCTGTAAGAGGAGAGTTACTTACTCTTGCTGCCTTTCAGCCACTCCATCAGATTGTGAAGTGAATCCTTAAAATCCGAGAGGGCTGACGTACTGAGGGTCTTGAGGTCTTCGAGGTGAGGCTGGGCCTTCTCCATGTACTCCTCAAGGTGTTCCACCTGTTCGTGCTGCATCTCTTCACGCTCTTCCTCAAGCTCCTGCTCGAGCTGAGTCAGCAGAGCCTTGGTTTCCTTGATTTGAGCCTTCAGGGCTTTTCTGTGTGCTTTGTATTCCTGCATAGACGTCATGATCTACTCCATTAAGCGGTCAGTGTAATCAAAACAGTTGGTAGAACAAAGAACAGACCGATGACATAGGCAAACACTACCCACTTGTGTCGGCTGGCCAGCTGGGCAAATCGACGTGCCGTTCGCAGCGGAATATTGCGCAGGAATGGAATGCCGTAAATCAAAATTGTAGCCGAGATGTTAAAGGTAAGGTGTACCAGGGCAATCTGCAGGGCATGGTCAGCCATGCTGCCTTCAACCGCTGTTGCAGCAAGCAGTGCTGTGATACAGGTGCCAATGTTGGCGCCCAGTGTGAAGGGGTAGATTTCCTTCAGTTTAAACAGACCGTTACCTGCCAGGGGAACGATCAGACTGGTACTGGTAGAAGAAGACTGGACGGCAATGGTCATCAGTGTGCCGGAAGTAATACCGGTCATTGGGCCATGACCGATTGCGCGATGCAGAATTTGCTTGGCGCGGCCAACCATCAGTACCTTAAGCAGTTTGCCCAGCATAATGATGGAGATAAAGATAAGGGCCAGACCTGTTAGCGCCAGTGCAACGCCACCCCAGATATCGGGCAGGGTGGTGTAGAGATCCTTAAAAACGCCAACAACAGGCTTGGTCAGCGGCTTGATAAAGTTCAAACCCTTGATGCTCAGGGAGGTATCGCTGACAAAGAACCCGGTAAGGTTCGCGGAAATGTTGCTTAGGAATCCGGTAAACACTTCCAGTGGCAGGAATATTGTCACTGCCAACAGGTTGAAGAAGTCATGAACGGTCGCTGCTGAGAATGCACGACGAAACTCTTTCTTCTTACCGATATGGCCCATGCTGACGAGGGTGTTGGTCACAGTCGTACCGATATTGGCACCCATAATCATGGGAATCGCAGTGGGAACCGGAAGTCCACCGGCAACCAGGCCTACGATAACGGAGGTAACGGTACTGGATGACTGAACCAGTGCAGTAGCAAAGGCACCAATAACAAGACCCATAACCGGGTTTGTTGCAAATGCAAATAGCTGTCGCGCACCTTCAGCGCCACCTGACGCCCATTTGAAGCCGCTGCCGATCATGCCGACAGCAACGAGTAGCAGGTAAACCATAAAGATTACCGCTATCCATCGGAATTTATTACCGGCAGTGTTTTGTTGCAGGCCTGTGTTGGTCATAGCAATTTACGGTTGGTAGAAAATTAAGGGCGCTGTATCCCATGAATTTTACCAGTGTGCAAGGAATTTGATGCGGCAGGTCAAAGAAAATCTTTTTCCAGTTGTGCTTTCTTTTGGTTTTGTAAGGGAAAGTGGTAGGTGTTGTAAGCGTATATTTCTGGGGTGAAGTGCGCCCAAATAGCAAGGGCGCTTAGTATTAGTGATTCCTTCGTGCGTGTTGTTCTCGGTTTTCATTGCGGGCGTCAGCATTTTTACGAATCATGGTGTATACAGCTGCGGTTCCCCCGTGTTGTTTCTGGGCTGTGTGGAATGCTAGTACATGGTCGTGTTCCAGCAGCCACTGGTTGGTATAACTTTTGATTGTGGCTTTTTCAGCCCCCTGTTCTCCACGTCCATGGCGAATCAGAACAGTGCGAATGCCATTTTCCAGACAGCTCTTTAAAAAGCTGTGCAGCTCCTGGCGGGCTTCTTTAACAGTAAAGAGATGCAGGTCGAGACTGGCTTCCATATTGTATTTACCCAGACACAGCTTTTTCCAAACGCCCTCCTGAACACCGGATTCCTTCCAGAACAGAAAATCGTGGGGTTGCAGACGTTTGCGCAGTTCCATGGAAAGAGGGTTGGGGTCAATCAGTTCTTCAGCGGCCGCCCGGCGGCGCTCCTCCTGGCCGGGGGTATCTTTTCGTTCGGCTTTAATGGTCGCCCGTTTTGCTGGTGCCAGTGGCTGGACCCCGGACATTTCATCAAAAAAGAGGTCAATATCTTCCGTGTGCATGGCTATCAGATGCTGAGATTTGTAGTTTGGCAAGAATACCATAATGACTTGCTAACACGAGTCCACTGCATGAGCAGATTGATGGTGACTCTGTCTCTTTTGTTAGTGGCTTCACAATGAACAGGTGTTTTCATGGGCTGATTTTTTTCTGCTGTTGGTCAGGGTTTTCGTACTGAGGGTTACAGGCAGATACTTCTGAAGAACTGCCTTACAGGGTTTACTGGGTAAAGACTGATGTTAAAGGCTGTCTTGGGCTTGGGGATCTGTCCGGGACGATTCGATGCCAGCTCTAAGCGTCTTTACTACTTCAATCGTGATCTGTGCAAGGATGTTGCTGATATTGCCAGAATGGGGGTTGATATTATTGTCAGTGTTGTGCCTCAGGATGAGCTGAAGGAAAAGCTTTATGTCAGCCACTACCGGGAGGTTGTTGAGGCCAGCGGGCTTGAGTTACGTGAATACCCAATTGAAGGTGAATATCGAAGCTTCCCCCGGGACGAAGACCGGCAAAAATTCAGTGACTTTGTCACGGATCTTTCCCATCAGGTGAAGCAGGGAAAGAATGTTCTGGTTCATTGCCGCAATGGTCTGGGACGTTCAGCTATTGTCCTGAGTTGTACTCTGGTCGCACTGGGTGCTGAGTCTGAAACCGCAGTAAAACGATTAACTGAGATCTGCGGGCAGGATTGCCCGAAGAAAGAGTGTCAGCGAAAATATGTGCATGAATTCGCTGATCGAATCAAAAGTCAGCTGCAGTAAGTCTGAAAAAGCCCAAAAGGGCAGCAGGTACATAGTCTTGCTGCCCGATCTTATGTACACTTGACCGCTTTATTGTTTAAAAACTGCTAATTCTGTTTTCCGGCGCTGAAACCCGGGTTCTGGAAATGAGAGTCCACTCATTTGAGAATTTCATTTTTTGAGTTTTTGAAGGAGTGTGGTGGTTACGGGTAACTGGGCAGTTAACGAGTAAGTTAAGTAATTCCATGGAAAACCTCCAAGCATTGACCGACGCAGCACTGGCTGCTGTCGCGGCTGCCGGTGATGCCGCCAGCCTGGATCAGGTACGTATTCAGTACCTGGGTAAAAAAGGTGAAATCAGCCTGCTGATGCAGGGCCTGCGTCACCTGTCTCCGGAAGAAAAGCCAAAAGCCGGAGCAAAGATCAACGAAGCCAAGCAGACCGTTCAGGCCGCTATGAACGAGCGTCGCTCGTTTATCGAGCAGGCCGCCCTGGATGCCCAGCTGGCGGCAGAATCTATCGATGTTACTCTGCCTGGTCGCGGTGAAGATGTCGGCAGTATTCATCCTGTGACCCGTACCATGGAGCGGATCAGTGAATACTTCCGCGCTATCGGTTTTACCGTGGAGTCCGGTCCTGAGATCGAAGACGACTTCCATAACTTTGAAGCACTGAATATTCCGGATCACCATCCGGCCCGTGCCATGCACGATACCTTCTATATGAAGGATGGCTCCGTGATGCGTACCCACACCTCCCCGGTACAGATCCGTACCATGGAGCGTTATGTGGCTGAAAACCGTGAGCCGCCGATTGCTATCGTTTGCCCCGGCAAGGTGTACCGCTGCGATTCCGACCAGACCCACAGCCCCATGTTCCACCAGGTGGAAGGTCTGTATGTGGCTGAGAAGGTGAGCTTTGCTGATCTGAAGAGCCTGCTGTCTGACTTTATGAAGGTCTTCCTGGAGCGTGATCTGGAAATCCGTTTCCGTCCCTCCTACTTCCCGTTCACTGAGCCTTCCGCTGAGATGGATATCGAGTGGGGCCGTAAAGAAGACGGTTCCATCAAGTGGCTGGAAGTACTGGGCTGCGGCATGGTGCATCCTGATGTCCTGCGCAAGTCTGGTCTGGATCCTGAGAAGTACACCGGTTTTGCTTTCGGTCTGGGTGTCGAGCGTTTTGCCATGCTGCGCTATGGTGTCCACGATCTGCGCCAGTTCTTCGAGAACGATCTGCGCTTCCTGGAACAGTTCAAGTAAGCCAAACCACCTTCTGAACTGACGAGATAGATTGACCCGGTCTCCTGTCTTAAGAGGAGATTAAGGATGAGAAAAGCATGAAATTCAGCGAACAGTGGCTGCGCAGCTGGGTAAACCCGGAAGCGAGCACCGAAGAGCTGGTCAGCAAGATCACCATGGCTGGCCTGGAAGTGGACGAATATGAAGCCGTAGCACCTGAGTTTACCGGTGTTGTGGTTGGTGAAATTGTTGCCTGTGAGCAACACCCCAATGCAGACAAGCTGCGTGTCACCAAGGTGACCAATGGATCTGAAGAGTTCCAGGTGGTTTGTGGTGCTCCTAACGCACGCGTTGGTATCAAGATTCCTTTTGCCATGGTTGGCGCGGTTCTGCCCGGCAATTTCAAGATCAAGAAAGCCAAGCTGCGCGGCGTAGAATCCTTCGGCATGTTGTGTGGCGATGATGAGATCGGTCTGGCCAGTGAGCGTGCTGACGGCATTATGGAGCTGCCTCTGGATGCGCCTGTTGGCGCGGATATCCGTGAATACCTGCAGCTGGACGACACCATTATTGATGTCGACCTGACTCCGAACCGTGGTGACTGCCTCGGTATTGCCGGTCTGGCTCGTGAGGTTTCCGCTAACTTCCTGACCGAAGTAAAAGCTCCTGAATTCCAGGATGTTGTGGCTGAAATCGATGATGAGTTCCCTGTAGAGCTGGATGCTCCGGAAGCCTGCCCACGTTTTGTTGGTCGCGTCATCCGTGATGTCAACGTTCAGGCCGCGACTCCAATGTGGATGGTTGAGCGTCTGCGCCGTTCCGGTGTTCGCTCCATCGATCCCGTTGTTGACGTCACCAACTACGTGATGCTGGAACTGGGTCAGCCAATGCACGGCTATGATCTGGACCGTTTGTCCGGCGCTATCCATGTGCGTATGGCCGAGCAGGGTGAAAAACTGCTGATGCTGGACGGCACCGAGCAGGAACTGAATAGCAAGACTCTGGTGATTGCAGACGAAGAGAAGGCCCTGGGTATCGCCGGCGTTATGGGTGGTGAATACTCCGGCGTTAACGCTGACGCCAAGAATATCTTCCTGGAAGCGGCTTTCTTCGACAAGATTGCCATTGCCGGTAAGGCCCGTGTTTACGGTCTGCATACCGATGCTTCCCACCGTTTTGAGCGTGGTGTGGACTACCAGCTGCAGAGTAAGGCTATCGAGCGTGCTACCCAGCTGATTATTGAAATCTGCGGTGGTAAGCCTGGCCCTGTTTCTGAAGTGGCCTGTGAAGAAACTCTGCCCAAAGCAACGACTGTTAAGCTGCGTCAGCAGAAGGTTACTGATCTGCTGGGTCTGGAAATTCCCTGCGAGCGTATTGAAGCGCTGCTGTCCTGCCTGGGTCTGGAACTGACCGCTACGGACGGCTCTGATGGAGAGGCTGAATGGGATGTTGCTGTGCCAAGCTGGCGTTTCGACATCAGCATTCAGGAAGATCTGGTAGAAGAAGTTGGCCGTATCTTCGGTTACAACAATCTGCCCAACACCATTCCTGTTGCAGAGCTGCGCCTGAAGCCGATTCCTGAGGCTAATGTGGATCTGATGGAGCTGCGTCGTGTGCTGGTGGCCCGTGGCTACCGTGAGGCGATTAACTTCAGTTTTATCGATCCCAAGCTGCACAAACTGTTTGATCCTGAGTGTGAGCCTGAGCATCTGGCCAACCCGATCTCACAGGATATGTCTGTGATGCGTACCAGCCTGATGCCGGGTCTGGTTTCTACTATTCGCCATAACCTGAACCGTCAACAGAGTCGTGTGCGTCTGTTTGAATCCGGCCAAATCTTCCTGCGCAAGGGTGACAAGCTGACCCAGGATCTGTGGTTCGGTGGTGCTGTCTGTGGAACCCGTCATCCAGAAAGCTGGCATGGCAATAACGCTGACGTTGACTTCTTCGATCTGAAAGATGATCTGGAAGCCCTGTTCAAGCGCGTTGGTAATGCTGATCAATACAGTTTCCGTGCCGCCAAGCGTCCATGCCTGCATCCCGGCCAGTGTGCCGAGATCGTGCGTGATGGCAATGTTGTCGGTGTGATCGGTGCCCTGCATCCGAAAGTGGCCAAGGAAGTGGATATTGATTCCAGTGTCTTCCTGTTTGAGATCTCCGCTGATGTCCTGACAGCCGGTGAAGTAACCAGCTTCCAGGCTCTGTCCAAGTTCCCGGAAGTTCGCCGTGATATGGCTCTGGTACTGGATCAGGCAACCGCAGCTGCTGATGTTGAAGCGATCATTCGCAGCAAGGCCGGTGAGTGGCTGCGTGATATCCGCCTGTTCGATGTTTACAGCGGTAAAGGCGTGGAAGAGGGTAAGAAGAGTCTGGCTCTGGGTGTAACCTGGCGTCATGCCGAGCGCACTCTGCAGGATGAAGAAGTGAATGAGCTGTTTGCTTCAATTATTGATGCGTTGTCTGCTGAGCTTGGTGCAACTCTGCGGCAATAAATAGCCATCCGGGCTCTTGATTGTGATTCAAGCCCCTTGACATTATTTTAGATTCAAGGGGCTTGTAAACAAATTATTCAGAGAGTCTTCAGAAGCAAAAAGCTTGTGATAATTTTCGCAGAATTTCTCTTCATTTGGTTCTAACAGAGTTTCAACGGACGGAGCTACACCATCTTTCCATCTTGGTAAATCAACCCCATTCAATCGACACAATGTATTTGTCAGCATTTCTGCTATTCCTCCAGAGCCTCTGCAGACTGGGGTAAGATGAACGTACCACCAGTGTATTCTTGGAATAACGGTTAAATCTCCGGCTACGGCTTTATCAATTAATTCTTGTATATGTTTTAATACAACAGGTATTTGATCAGCACCAGTGTGCAGCCATATCGCTGATTCCTTGTTATCTCCAATATAATCCACTTCTAATTCCGAAAACCATTTTTCACTTTCATAAAGTCTGTGTTTTTCTGTTCTGGAACAATAAACATATTGCGTTAACGGAATTGGGTCACCATTTATAAAGCCTTGCACCAGACCGTATCTCAAGGGGCCTTGCTTTTCACGTTTATAAAAAGAATTATCTGCCCAATATTTTCCATTATTACTTTGTGATTCTATAAAGTGTTTTCCGTCGTAGGGTATTGTTATTGCGCGTTCCAGAGCGTAGCCATATGTCAGCTCGCTGGGAATTATTTGTGTATAGCTATGTATTTCAAGCGGAGAGGAGCATGGTATAGTGTCCCTTCGTAAACCAAATTCATAAGTGTCTGCGTTTTTTCTTTTATGGGCTATTGTGTATCTTACTTTTTCAAAATGCTCAATCATATCAGACGGCTTCATTTGTCCGATTTTTAGATTGTCGACAGTATTTAATACTGCACTCTCAAATTCAACATCCCAATCGTCTGGGTTACCGTAATTAAGCCATTCCGACGCATGTCTTTGGGCTATGTGTTTCCCTCTTGTGCTATTAACTCCTGGATTGGGTATTTTTTTCTCTGTTTCATTTATAAATCGAGACTCATCCTTGGGAGTAGGTTGTGTTCTAACTCTGATTATTTTAAGTTCGATCATGTGCTTTGGCTCCTGGCTCCTGGCTCCTGGCTCCTGGCTCCTGGCTCTTGGAACTGTAGATTTCTATTAAGTTCAGGTTGGTTGCAAACAATAGTGCAAGACTGTCTAACAGCAGTGATTGACATCAAAAGTTACTGGCTGTTTTTGGAATGATCCGGGTTTACAATAGAAACATAGGAAATGTT
>NZ_JAMFLX010000028.1 GCF_023502345.1 Parendozoicomonas callyspongiae | reverse complement strand
TGAGCTATGAGCGCGTCGTTACGGGATGCGAACTATAGAGATATGGCGGTTTTGAGTCAACTGAGCAAATACCGAATCCGCGCTAATGCACTGGTTTTAACGGGATATTTTCTCTGCGCTTATTACGCATGCCCGCAAATTCAAAAAAACCTCACACTGCTATCCATACATATATAAATGGAATAGCCAACAAAACATGCAGCAGTTATTAGAAAAGCTGGCAGGCTTTAAACATATTATCTGGGACTGGAACGGCACTTTGGTAAACGACGTTGATCAAGTTGCCTGTGTCGTCAATGAACTGCTTCAGGAGCAGGGACTGCCAGAAATCTCTCTCGATCATTATCGGGACAACTTTCACCACCCGGTCATCGATTTCTATACATCAATAGGTTTTGACTTCAATACCTACCCTTTTGACAATCTGTGTCAGTCTTTTAATCAGAAGTATGATGAAAAGAGCTCTACCATCGCTTTATATAATGATGCACGGGAAGTTGTGCAGACTATTGCAGCAGGCGACTGGCAGCAATCCATTCTTTCAGCTGCCCATGAACCATTGTTGCGCCAGAGTGTCCACAACTACGGCATTGAAGAGTACTTCGACAATATCTTTGGGCTGGATAATCTGCACGCTGTTTCCAAAGTGGAACGTGGTCACGAGCTGATGGCTGCATCTGGCATCAGCCCATCAGAAACCGTTTTGATTGGGGATACTGATCATGACTATGAAGTAGCCCAGGCACTTGGGATCAACCTTATCCTTATCGCCCGCGGCCACCAGTCTCTGGAAAGACTCCAGGCTCTGCACCCGGAAACCCTTCCTGACTTGAAAGCAGCCTGACCAAGCATCAGGCCCCTTGCTGCCACGATGAAAGTTTTGCCAAGCAGTTAAACCCGAGTGGCAGCAGTGAGATCAGCTCGATTCAGGAAGTGGATTGTTGTCTGCCTAAAGCTTGAGGCCGAGTTTCAGATTTTTGCAGGCGATGAGATTTGACCGATTACATCCTTACATCAGCTCCTGAAGAAGCATGATTTTCCCTCATTTTCCACAAGTGAAGACCTAAAACGACAACAACAACCGTTGCCAAAAAGTGCTGTTGATTTACAAACTGCCTACCTTGGGCTGAATCGTCAAAAGAGGCTCCATAGCCTTGAAAGTACTCATGACCTATATCTTCATTCCAATACGTTCTTGAAGCATCTCGGGGAGGTGGAAGCCGTGCCAACGTCAACCTGGCGACCAAATCAACGCAGTAAAGTACTGGAGACTGATTTATATCAATATCAGTATTTAAAGTGTGACCAGCTGGCATCATTGATAGCCCCTGAATTAAACCGGGCAACTCATGAATATTCCATATATGCTCCAGAAGTGCGGAATCATCCTGTAATTCCTGCCACTGTCGTTCAAGCTCAGCCATATTGACAGGATAACCATCAAAAGGGTCACGGATAATGGCAGGCCAGGTATATCCACTCGCTCTTCCTGGCAATGCAGGGCCATGAAAGACAGGTGTCACGTGAGCTGGAACGGTTACATCTTCTATAAAATGCATACAACGACCATAAACCAGAGCAAAGTCCCTGAATAACAAGTCTGGTTTTTGCAATGCCTGTAAAAGATCTTGTTGTCGTTGCAATACAAGCGATGTCATAGAGCGATCTATGGTGAGGCCAAGCCAACTGCACCGTTGTCGATTCTCTTTATGTGGATTATAGAAATGCCAGTTTGTTATTCGTTGGACGCAAGCCCGAACAGATGTATCTTCACCCGCATCCTCACTAGCTGCTATTTCTGCCAGTTCTGCATGTGGCTCAGGAAAAGACGACAGTTTAAGCACTTTAACCATCGCAAACGTCGCCAGTTCTCTATGAATAGCCGGGTTGTAAGCGGAAAGATTGGAGCTGAAAAACACCCCAGCGGCGAGTATAAGCACACTTCTTTTCAACCCGATGGAATTATGCATGAGAGAACCCAAGAGAAAGTTAAAGTATCGATTTAGCTCTTATAGCTCACACGCAGCACATATGAACATTCGGTACAGGATAGGAATGCGCATCCCTCAGGATGGATAATAAATGTAGCACCCGGGTTATCCAGGTAACCCCTCATTTACTGGTGCATGATTACCAATGCTGTCATCTGGGAGCCTGTTCACAAGCAATGAACAAATGTCTTTAATCCTCGCTTCAGCGATCATCTGCCAAACAAGACTGAAGCCGCAACCATTCAAACCCATAACCAGGTTCAACTGCCCCGTAGGCATAACCAGCTCGATTAATGACCGGTAATTGGCTACGGCAACCGTTTCGATCATACCTTCCCCTATATCCCACTCTGTGCGTTTTCAGCTGCCAGTCTAAACCACCGTCACATCTGAAACGATAGTATCTCCCCAATCAAGGCCGCTCTGATTTATAATCGCTCCATTCTTTTCATCTGTTTTAAGAGAAAGTCCGAATGCCGGCAGCGAACGAACTGAAAAAAGGTCATATTGTCGAAATCAATGGCCACTACTATCAGGTCAAAAACGTCGACGCGAAAAGCCCTTCCTCCCGAGGTGCCCAGACGCTTTATAAAATCCGTTTCAACCAGGTTCCTGGCGGCCGCAAGCTGGAAGGCTCGTACACCGGCAACGACCAGTTCCCCCATGTCGATCTTCAGCGCAGCAATTGCTCCTTCCTCTATAAGGACGGTGGCCTGTATACCTTTATGGATGCTGAAGACTATACCCAGCACAGTTTGAACGAATCTGACCTGGAAGGTTCCCTGGAGTACCTCCAGGACGGTATGGAAGGTATCGTGGTTCTGGTGGTTGATGGTCAGGCACTGGCCATTGAACTGCCCCAGTCTGTTGTTATGGAAGTCATTGAAACCTCCCCGGCCATCAAAGGCGCTTCTGCTGCTGCCCGCACCAAGCCAGCCCGTATGGCCACAGGTCTGGAAGTTCAGGTGCCCGAATACCTGGAACCCGGTGAAAGGATTAAGATCAACACCGAAACCGGCAAATTCATGTCCCGCGCCTGACAGGTAAACAGCTTTGACAGACACAGCTTATCTGAAAGATCTGGGTAAAAAGCTCCAGAAGTTTCAGCCCTGGAAACAGACAGCCTTTGCCACAGCCATGGCACAGCGCAGCCTGAGTAACTTCGGCCTGTTCTCGCAAGTGACCGGCTTCGGTGATCTATCCGAACTGAAGCACTGCCTGAATATGCTCTGGGATCATATTGCCGGACAGCAGTCCGCCAAGAACTTTGAGCGCCTGCTGGAACGCCTTGAAGAGCAGACTCCCGATATTGATGACTTCGATATGTATGGGGTGTATCCCGCTCTGGACGCCATTGTTTCCCTGACCACTGCCGTTCACTGCGCCATGCAGCCGTCTGCCGATGAAGCCCTGAGTAATGGTGAGCTGTCGCTCTCTACTATTGGCAAGTTCCTGGGGCAGACTGAAGCCTCAGAACTGAAAGGCACTGAACTGAGCCAGTATATTGATCAACACCCGCTGACTCTGCAGCATCTCGACTTTATTGATGAAGTCTGCACTCTGCTAAGCAAAGCCAAACCCAATGCAGACATGAAAAAGAAACTGCGTGAGCTGGCCCTGAATGATGGGCTGAGCGAACTCGGCATCAGTATGGAAGAATAAACCCTCCCTCTGGCTGCAGTTAAATTCTGCAGCCAAACTTTCACTTCAAATATACATTTTGCCAGTTATGGCAAACCTTCCCCATAGTGCACCCTTCGGTTAACCACTATATAATTATCCTTCATCTGAAGTTGGGAGTAGATGGTGGAGATCAGAGAATTTGAACAGCTGATGTTAAACATGCTTGTACCAGGCCTGGTTATTTTTATGGCATTTATCGTCTGGGACATCTCCCGCAAACACGATGCTGGCAGGTTTGGAACGTTGATTCTTTTCGGCACCCTGGGGTTTGGCGTATTAGGGTTTGGTATAAAGAAGGTCATTGCCATTAATCTCGGCATATAAAGCAGAGCAATAACAAGAACTATAAATATGGAGCCTGAACATGTCTCAAGATATCCCATCTGTTCATCGGACTCATACCGTTTTCAACCAGGTTCCTTCCCTCGATAACTGGAACCTGTTTACCTCTGATATTGCTCTTCATGAACAGCTCCACTTACACAATGGCAGTTGGGGTGAAGAGCAGGCTCACCATTACGGCAAGATTGCTGGCAACCTGTTTGAAGCTGGATTTCTGGCCAATGAAAACCTGCCGCAGCTTAAAACCCATGACCGGTATGGCAACCGTGTTGATGTCGCCACATTTCATCCTTCCTATCACCAGCTGATGCGTTCGGCTATTGAACATGGCCTTCACTCCCTTCCCTGGACCAATCCCCAACCAGGAGCCCATGTGGTTCGTGCAGCACAAATGTATATGCAAAACCAGGTTGAGGCCGGTCACTGCTGTCCACTGACCATGACCTTTGCAGCGGTTCCCGCTATTAATATGCAACCGGATGTTGCCAAAATCTGGCTACCCAGGATTTACGCCAAAGTTTACGACCCGGACAACAAGCCCTGGTTTGAGAAGGAAGGCCTGACCATCGGTATGGCCATGACCGAGAAACAGGGTGGCACTGATGTTCGTGCCAACACAACCTCTGCCACTGCAATCGGAGCCAGAGGTCCGGGGCAACTTTATGAACTACTGGGGCACAAGTGGTTCTGCTCTGCTCCCATGTGTGATGCCTTCCTGACCCTGGCACAGTCTGATGGAGGCCTGAGTTGCTTCCTGGTGCCACGCTGGCGTTCAGATGGCAGCAAGAATGCCATTGAGATACAGCGACTGAAGGACAAACAGGGCAATAAAGCGAATGCCTCCAGCGAAATTGAATACCGTAATGCTGAAGCCTGGATGATTGGCGAGGAAGGCCGCGGGGTTCCCACCATTATCACCATGGTTGCCATGACCCGCTTTGACTGCATGGCAGGCTCTGCCGGATTAATGCGTCAGGCTCTGGCCCAGGCCAGTCATCACTGTAGATACAGGGAAGTTTTTGGCAAACCACTTAACCAACACCCGTTAATGCAGAATGTTCTGGCAGACCTGGCTCTGGAAAGTGAAGCAGCTATTGCCATGACTATGCGTGTTGCCCGGGCTCTGGATAATATTGAGGATGAACAGGAGCAGCTGTTTGCCCGTATAGCCGTGGCTATTGGAAAGTACTGGATCTGCAAACGGGCTCCGGCTCATATCAATGAAGCCCAGGAGTGTTTGGGAGGTGTTGGTTATGTGGAAGAAACGATCCTGCCCCGCCTGTACCGGGAAGCACCAGTCAACTCCATCTGGGAAGGTAGCGGTAATGTTCAGTGCCTTGATGTACTTAGGGCGCTCAACAAACAGCCAGCCACTTTAGAAGCTCTGATGGCAGAGTTTCAGAGAAACCGGGGGATGGAGCCGTTACTGGATCGAAAACTGAATCAACTGGGTTCCCGAATGAAAACCCTGGTCAGAAATCCTACAGAATTAGAGTATCAGGCTCGATCAATGATTGAAGATCTGGCGATCTGCATGCAGGCAAATCAGTTACTGGATGGAGACTCTACGGTTGCATCTGCGTTCTGTGCATCACGGTTGAGAGACAACACCAACCTGGTTTATGGAACCCTGCCTGCGGGGATTCCTGTACAGAAGCTGGTTCAGCGTGCTGCGCCTGTATTGTAATTTAAGGTAAGATCCATCTAATCAGTTCGAAGGGGATATATTTGAGATAATACTGACTCTCTCACTTGTAGCCGATCGAACAACCTGATATTTATGTGAGCCCTTCATCATTCCAGTATTCAAGTACTATACTCTGCTGCGTTTTTTAGGTTTTTACGTCATGTTGTTGAATTTTGGTGGCCATAGCCCTTCCATAAAGCGCTCTATGCACTTTCCGATAAAAAAAACTATCTGCCTATGAATGTAGATATTGTGACCACCAGCCTATTACGCAGAAACCGCTGGAGAGTTCTCCCTCAATTCCGCAATTCCGAAGTTGGGGATACATTTTCTTCCATCGAGAAAGTTTTTGAACTTTCCGACACTGAAGACCGTGTAACCAGTGACTCGGAGAGTACTGTTTTCCGGCAGAATATTGATGGCAGTATTTTTTATGTAAAACGTTTTCACTCAACAAGGGGGATCAGAAGCTGGCTGGGTAAAAGTCGGTTAAGAGGTGAGTGGCACAACCTGAAACTCTTCAGCCAGCTTGGCATATCAACTGCACAGCTAGTCGCTTTTGGAGAAGAGCGTTGTCTTTTAAGGGCAGGAAAAGGCGCACTGATAACAGCCTCACTACCAGATAGTGTTGATTTGGCAGAACTGGCATCGCGTGAAGATGCCCGATTGAAAGACCCAAAGTGGGTCGCAACTGTGTCAAATCAAATTGCCTGTTTTACCAAAAAGCTTCATAACTACAATTTTGCTCATAATGACCTCAAATGGCGCAATATTCTTGTTACAAATGACTCGCTGTCACCGCAAGTCTTTTTCATTGATTGCCCAACTGGCCAAAGATGGTTTGGCCCCTTTCTTAGCTATAGAATAATCAAAGACTTAGCCTGTCTAGACAAGTTAGGTAAAAAATATTTAAGCAACACCCAACGGCTCAAGTTCTATAAGCAGTACAAGGGTATCGATAGACTTTCTTCCAAAGACAAAAAGGCAGTAAAAAAAATCACCAACTTTTTCAATGGAAGAGAATAATTCTATATACCCCTGATTTTTCAATTGCCGAACAGTAAAAAATCATCAGAACAGGCTTCCGCCAGGCGGCCCGGGCACTCCCCCCACCTCCAGAGGTACGCATTTACACCTAATTCTGTTATTCTGCACACCTCGAAACCAAAACAAACAAAAAGAAATGGTTGCATCTTCATCGGGGCTGGTTTCTGGCTTTCTGGGCAATGACATTGAAGCCACTTTCAGGAAAGAGGGGCTTGATAACTTCAGAAGCCTGTGGAATGTTAACCTGCAGTGGTTTGAGGCCCCCAACCAGCGGAGAAAAGGTTGGAGCGGGGTCTGCCGGATGACTCTTCCTGGCCGGACTTCTTCCTTTTATATCAAAAGGCAAGAGAATCATAACACCAAGACGCTTCTTCACCCGTTGTCAGGTATTCCGACATACCGGCGAGAGCTTTGCAATATTCAACGATTTCATGCGAATGAAATTCCTACAGTTACACCAATTTATTATGGTGAACGAATTATTTCCGGTAAACACCAGGCTATTTTGATCACAGTTGCCCTTGATGGGTATCTTGATATTGGCAGCATTAACCGCCAAGGCAATGATTCGCGTACAATTCCTGCCTTGCAAGAACTTGGTAAGGTTGTACGCAAAATGCATGACAGAGGGATGGCTCACTACTGTCTCTATCCCAACCATAGCTTTGCCAAAATCAATGGCCGCGCGGCAAATATCCGCTTAATTGACCTCGAAAAAGCCCGCCGGGATATTTTGGAATCACGCCGCCGTTTCAAAGACCTGGAATGCTTTATGCGCCATACAGAAGCTTTCAGCCTTGAAGCTCGTGAAAAGTTTATCTCCAGCTACTTCTCGGCCGGGAGCGTACTTTCATCCGAGAAAGTCATACGCCAGCGCCTTGATTACCTTATGACCCGGCCTCAGAGGTAAAGACAATTTCCTCTGGCTCAATCTGATAACTCACGGCTCTCATCTTGCCAAGACTTGCCAGCGGTGAGTTCTCAGGGATCATAAACAACAGCATATTATCCATCCCCTGGGCCACCTGCGCTGCCAAGGCATCCATAACCAACATTTGTACCAAATTGGATCTTACCATGATGTCCTTACCGGTTATCGCCACATTTTTCAGGAAGACAGTTTGATCTTTGGGATCGACAAACAGATCAGCTTTACCTTCCAGCTGAACCTGCATTCTTCCAGAAGTATATTTTCCGGCAAAATCGATATCGACTTCACCATCCATAACCCAATTAAGGGCTTTACGGCTATCTGCAAACTCCAGCTTTGGGGCTTCCAGATAGAGCTGGGCTCGCGTAGACATGGGCAATTCGACAGTCACTATTCGAGGCGCCTGAAAGCCATTATTAACCAGTGTTTGAAAATCACTTAAAGTCAGTCTGACACTGCCATCTCCTGAGCAGGCCACCAGAAACAGGGCTGATATGACATAAAGACAGAAGTTACGGATCACAGACACCATTTTTATTCCCATCCGTCAGTTTCTTTATAATGCCTGGCCGACGTGAAGCGATACCATCGGCCCCAGCGTATAGGTTCCGGTAAACGATACCCCCGACAGGCCTCCAAAACCAGCTCTCCAACATTGCCATGAGAACCGATCAAGCGGCTTAATTAGCCGCCTTCAGGGTACAATTGTTTAACCTCAAGCAGATTCAGCAGGTGTTTCTCTAAAAGGCAACCTGATAGTAATACGCAACCCGGGATTGGCATTTTCAGCCATGATAATCCCACCATGGTTATCGACGGCGGCGTGGGCGATTGCCATTCCCAGACCAGTACCACTGTTATCGCCTCCCCGGGTCTCGTCTACCCGAAAGAATGGCTCGAACAAGTGACATAAATCCTCTTCTGGTACACCGGGGCCATAATCACGAATACAGATTTCAACCTCAGAGCTTCCTCTCAAAAGACGAAGTTCAACATTTTTGCCTGATGGGGAGAAGCGGATCGCATTACGGACGATATTCTCTACTGCACTGGCCAGCCATTCAGCCACCCCATAAAATGAACAGGTATCACAGCGAACAAGCAACACCGAGTGCCCGGCCATGGCGGCTTCAAAATCAGCATTATCAACCAGTTCACGAATCACCTCATCGAAACTGAACACTTCCGGCGCTGATCCATTGGCCGCCGTACTCATCCGGGACCAGGCCAGTATCTGACCAATCATTCCGTTAAGTCGGTCAATATCCCGCTCCATACGTTCATGCTCGCTGGATGCCACAGAGCCGGCCTTGCTACGGGCAAGTGCCAGCGCCAGCTGCAAACGGGTCAGAGGTGAACGCAGTTCATGGGAAACATCCCTCAGCAGACGTTGTTTGCTTTTGTCCAACGCTTGCAATCGTTTTGCCATAACATTGAAATCGCGACAAAGAACACCGACTTCATCTCTCCTTTGAGTCAGCTTCTCAGGGAGACGGGCATCCAGATCTCCATCCGTAATCTGCTTCACACCGCTTTGAAGACGACGCAGTGGCGTGACGAGCCATGCAACAAGCAGAAAGCAAAGAAATCCACTCGACAACAGAGCAAGCAGCAGTAGCCCGGGATATGTTCGCCCCATGACCATGAGACGCTTCCACCAGAGGGAATGATTCTGCCATACCATAAAGACATGCCAGGCTTTACCCTGATACACAAGATGATTAGGACCAACAATAATTTCACTGGGATGGACAACAAAACCAATCCGATGCCCATTCAAAAGCTGGGTCACCGCAACCTTCACTGACATGGTGTCAACAGCCGCATCACTCAGCCATTCACCCTCTGGAGAAACAAGTATGAGAGAACTGTCGTTAGCGTAGGTATCACTGCCTTTCACAGCAGCCAGTGCTCTTGCCGGTGTATGGCCGGTTCCAAGATGAGCACTTAAAAATCGGACATAGAGACTCAGGCTCTCCTTTAACTCCCGCTGTTGAGGCAATGATTGCTCGGGATTGACGGTTATGGAAACAGAAATCAGGACTACACCAAGCAGCAGGGAAGCGGCCAGCCAGAACCAGATCAGAATTTTCAGGTAAAAACCTCTCAGGTAGCGCAGAAAGCCATCCCGACTCCCTCTCCCTGAATTCACTTTTTTCATTTCGTCAACCAGAAATGTTACAACAAAGCCCCTGCTGGCTTAACGATCCAGTTATCAACGCAACAGGATGCGGCTGTCATATATAAATCAAGATAGAGCCGTCACGGAAACAGCTCCTGCCGACGATTCAACAATCAGTCGGCAATATAGAAATAGCCGGAGCCACGTACAGTTTTCAGACGAGGACGACCGTCAGGCTTGTTACCAATCTTGCGACGCAGATTGCTGACATGCATATCGATAGCGCGATCGTGCAGCATCAGGCGACGGTTGAGGGCAACCTGAGTCAGTTCATCGCGAGTCACCAGCTCTCCGGATTTTTCAATCAGAGTTTTAAGAACCACAAACTCAGTTGCCGTGATATCCAGAACTGTTTCACCAAGCAAAACCTCATGATTAGCCAGGTTCAGGGACAGATCATCCATTTCGAGGACTTTGCGACGGGTGCGGTCACTTTCATCAGGAGAGTTAACACGACGCAGGATAGCCTTCATGCGTGCAACTAGTTCACGGTGATTGAAAGGTTTGGACAGATAATCGTCAGCACCGATCTCAAGACCGACAATACGGTCAACATCATCACCACGAGCCGTCAGCATAAGCACAGGGACCTGCGACTGCTGCCGTATTTTACGCAA
The DNA here is from genome assembly GCF_023502345.1 of Parendozoicomonas callyspongiae. Lineage (GTDB taxonomy): Bacteria > Pseudomonadota > Gammaproteobacteria > Pseudomonadales > Endozoicomonadaceae > Sansalvadorimonas > Sansalvadorimonas callyspongiae. The sequence continues at coordinate 47,657 of NZ_JAMFLX010000028.1, read as the reverse complement.
GACCTCAAAGCCGTTCAGCTTGGGAAGCGTAACATCCAGTAACACTATTCCAAAGTTACGGCTCAATGCAGTTTCAACCCCTTCGAGACCGTCATTGACTGCGGTGACCCGGTAGCCCTCCGATCCAAGAAACTCAACAAGCAGCTCACATAGTTCTAGGTCGTCGTCGACGAGAAGGATATCGATCATGATGCGCGGTACTTCAACAAAAGATAAGCAAAAAAAACCACACCGATCCACAGGGGAAAATACAGATTACGGCGGGTATGAATAACCACTGTGTTGCATTCTATGCTGACTGTCTTTTCAGTGTATTTATATCCCGTAAAGAATTTGTCAACTACAGCAATTGTTGACCAGTGTCATAATTAAATGACTGTAAATTGCCAAAAAAGCAAAAAACTGCACGCCCTTTGCTCCATATTATGGTGTCATTCACAGATTCTGTTCGTGAGGTTGTTCACCGGCTGCAAACTCTGCATTTTGCGTTACATTATCTAACGCTAACATGGCCAAGACTTGCATAACCATTGAGCGTAGATTAACGCTGATTAGTCCAACAGACCATTCATAAACACCCCCTGACCCTGTTACGTTTGGCTGAACTACCTTTTTCACAGCAAATCAGGCTCTTTTGACGTAAGTTTGTCCGATTAAAAAACTATTAATCGAGCAAGCTGCACCACAGCGCCTAATTCTTATTGATACATACCAGTTCATGGGCACATGAACTCAGGAAGAAAACCCAAGCCCTGTCTAACAAGGAGTAAAGTTATGCAGATAACCAAAAACCTGTCCATCAAGGCCGCACCACTGCTGCTTGGCATGGCCCTGTTGGCCGGATGTTCGGAAGAGAACCAGCAAGGTGCAACCCAGCATCAGATACCACCTCCCGCTGTGTCTGTGGCATCCGTGACCAATGAAGCCGTTGGAGACTATGCCGAGTTTGTTGCCCGTACGGAAGCCAGCGAATCTGTGGATTTGCGTGCACGAGTAGAAGGGTTCCTGCAGGAAAGGAACTTTATTGAGGGTGAAACCGTCCAGAAAGACCAGCTGCTGTTCAAAATTGATCCAGCTCCTTTCAAGGCATCCCTGAGCCAGGCCAATGCCAAGCTCGCCAGTGCCCGTGCCGCCAAAGTACAGGCCGCTGCTGACCTCGAACGAGGCCGTGAGCTGTTTCCACAGGGACATATCAGCAAGGCCAATCTGGATTCACTAATTAGCGCCGAAGCACAGGCAGTGGCCAATGTAGAGTCTGCCAAGGCTCAGGTTGAAACTGCCAGAATCAACCTTTCCTACAGCGAAATTAACGCACCTTTTTCCGGCAAAATCGGCAAGGAAACCTACAGCGTTGGCAACCTGGTCGGCCCTTCCAGTGATCCGCTGGCATCCCTGATCAAGGTTGACCCGATGTATGTTAACTTCCAGGTTAACGAAAAGCTGATGATTACTTATCAGCAGCAACACCAGGGCAACGGTAATGTAAACCAGGAGTTTTCCACATCACTGAAGCTGCCTAATGGTGCCATGTATGATGAGCCTGGCAGCTTTGATTTTGCCGATATCAAGGTTGATGAAACCACCGGCACCGTCAATATGCGTGCGGCATTCCCCAACCCGGATAAACTGCTGCTACCCGGTCTGTATGTCACCCTGATCATCAAAGGCACCCAGAAACAGGACAAGCCGCTGATTCCTCAGGCTGCCGTTCAGGAAAACCAGCAGGGTCGCTTTGTCCTCGTTGTCAACAGCGAAAACAAAGTGGATACCCGGATTATTAAAACCGGCCGTCGCATTGGCCCTATGTGGGTGGTTGAGTCCGGCCTGAAAGCCAGTGAGAAAATTATTGTATCTGGCCTACAGAAGGTACGCCCCGGTATTGTTGTCACTCCGGTGATGAAGGTTGTTGATATGGAAACCGGTACCTTCAGTGATCCAGCGAATGCTGGCAGTGCTGACAAAAGCGCCGAGGCCAAGTAAATGTTGTTCAGTCACTTTTTCATAAAGCGGCCGAAGTTCGCTTTTGTTATCTCGATAGTGATAACACTGGCAGGTTTACTCTCCCTGACAACCCTGCCGATCAATATGTACCCTGAGGTTGCTCCCCCAACGGTCAGCATCAATGCAGTCTATCCCGGTGCCAGTGCCCAGGTGGTGGAAGAATCTGTTATTCGCCCCATCGAAGAGGCGGTTAACGGCGTTGAGGATATGATCTATATCGAATCCTCAGCCGACAATAACGGCGCGGCTTCGATCAAGGTTACCTTCAAGTCTGGTATTGATGATGATATTGCCCAGGTCAACGTACAGAACCGGGTGGCCCGAGCAGAATCCAAACTGCCGGAAGAGGTTCGTCGCCAGGGCGTCAGCGTAAACAAGCAATCCAGCAATATGCTGCTGGGTGTTAACCTGGTTTCACCGGATGGCACTTTTGACCAGATGTTCCTGAGCAATTACGCCACGAACTACATGGTTGAACCTCTGTCCCGTGTTCCCGGTGTCAGCAAGATGAGCGTAATGGGTGAACTCACCTACAGCATGCGTATCTGGCTGAAACCTGACCGGATGCATGCCATGAATATCACTGTTGGTGATATTAACGGTGCCCTGAAGGAACAGAACCTTATCGTTGCAGCCGGTAAACTGGGTCAGGGGCCTACACTTCCGGACCAGCAGTTTGAATACACCATTCAGGGCAAGGGCCGCCTGAAAACCGAAGCGGAATTTGGTAATACCGTTCTGCGCGCCAACCCGGATGGCTCAACCGTACGGCTGCGGGATGTTGCCGGTATTGAGCTAGGCTCCAAAAGCTATTCCGGCAAGGCTAATATTGATGGTCACCCGACCGCCTTTATTGTTGCCTATCAGGTTCCATCAGCCAACGCGACTCAGGTAGCTGAAGATGTTCGTGCCGAAGTTGAGCTTCTGGCAAAAGATTTCCCACCCGGGCTTGAGTACGACATCAAGTTTGATACCACAAGGTTTATCACGCGTTCTATTGATGAAGTTGTAGAAACCCTGTTCCAGGCAGTGGCCCTGGTTATTCTGGTTGTATTCTTCTTCCTGCAGAACTGGCGGATGACTCTGATTCCGTCCATTGCCATTCCGGTTTCCCTGATCGGTACCTTCGCCATTATGAATGTGCTGGGTTATTCGATTAACACCATATCACTGTTTGGCCTGGTGCTGGCCATCGGGGTTGTGGTAGACGATGCCATCGTGGTGATTGAAAACGTTGAACGGCATATCGCCGATGGCATGTCGCCGGTTGAAGCAACACGACTGACGATGAAAGAGGTAACCGGCCCGGTTATAGCCACCACTCTGGTTCTGCTGGCGGTATTTGTGCCTGTGGCCTTTATGCCGGGTATTACCGGAACACTCTATAACCAATTCTCGGTCACTATTTCTGTGGCTGTGGTTATTTCATCCATCAACGCCCTGACCCTGAGTCCGGCACTCTGTGCAACCCTTCTTAAGCCGGGCCGCATGAGTCATATGGGCTTTATGAAGCCGTTTGAGCGTATGATCACCCGAACCACAGGCGGTTACAGCAAGTGGGTCGACTGGATGATCAAACGTTCTGCCCGTATGGGAATTCTGTTTCTGATCCTGGCCGGATCCGCCGGTTATATGATCCAGCAACTTCCTTCCAGCTTCGTACCCAATGAGGACCAGGGCTTCCTGTTCGTAAACGTTCAGCTTCCCGATGCGGCGTCTATCAACAGAACCGACAAGGTGCTGGAAAAAATCACCGGACTGGTTCAGTCAGTACCGGGGGTCGACAGTGTGATCACCGTTTCCGGTTTCAGTCTGCTGGGCGGTGCCGGATCCAACAACGGCCTGGGCGTAGTAGTACTGAAGGACTGGGATGAACGAACCACTCCGGATTTGCAGATTGCAGCCATAAACGGTCAGATCCAGGGCCGCCTCTGGACTCTGGATGATGCGCAGGCATTTTCCTTTGAAATGCCACCCATCCCCGGCCTGGGTTCCACCAGCGGCTTTGATTTCCGCCTGCAGGATGCTATGAGTCGTGATCCAAAGGAGCTGGCTCAAGTTCTGAATGGCCTGATTTATGAAGCCAACCAGCAACCCGAACTATCAAGGGTCTTCAGTACCTTCCGTGCCAACGTGCCCCAGTTTGAGGTTGAGGTTGACCGTAACAAGGTCAAGGCTCTCGGAGTAAACATTGCTGATGTCTATACCACCCTGCAGGCTCAGCTGGGTTCATTGTACATCAATGACTTTACCCGTTTTGGCCGTATCTACCAGGTGATTATGCAGGCCGAAGCCGAGTATCGGACCAAGCCTGAAGATCTGCGCAACTTCTTTGTTCGCAATGCTTCAAATGAGATGGTTCCACTCTCGACCATGGTCAAGCTGAAGCCAATCCAGGGACCGACCACCATCAACCGCTTTAACCTGTACCGTTCTGCCACCATCAACGGCAACGCGGCACCGGGTTACAGTACCGGTGATGCCATCAGGGTTATGACCGAACTGGCAGACAAACTGCCTGCCGGTTACACCTTCGAGTGGGCCGGGCAGACCCGCCAGGAGATCGAAGCCGGCAACCTGGCCCCGATCCTGTTTGGACTGGCCATCCTGTTCGTATACCTGTTCCTGGTGGCGCAATATGAGAGCTGGAATATCCCATTTGCGGTTATCGCCTCAGTGCCTATTGCCATCTTTGGTTCTGCCGCCGGCCTGACATTGGCGAGCATGGTAAATGATATCTACGCCCAGATCGGTATGGTTCTGCTGATAGGTATCGCGGCCAAGACCTCGATCCTGATCGTGGAATTCGCCATGAAGAAGCGTGAAGACGGCATGAGTATTATCGAAGCGGCCCAGACTGCAGCCCACCTGCGTTTCCGGGCAGTACTGATGACTGCACTGTCCTTTGTGCTGGGTATTCTGCCCCTGGTTATGGCAACCGGTCCGGGTGCGGCCAGCCGGGTTTCCCTGGGCATGACCGTACTCTGCGGTATGCTGGCGGCAACCATCATTGGCACCTTGCTGACTCCGGTTCTGTATCGCATTATCCAGGCGATGCGTGAGCGTGAGAAAGCTGTTGCTGAACATATGGTGGATGCCATTGAGCATGCCCCCCATAACAAAAGCTGATTTTCTGTTTTTATCACCCCTTTGAAAGAATCCCGGCTTAGGCCGGGGTTCTTTTGTCCCATGGAGTTATCTTTTCAGACTTCAAATACATGAGAAGAAACCCACTGCAAGCTGCATAACATATTCTCAGTCAACAGTGTCCCATTGCCGTTTGTTCGATGATTCAAAAAAGTAGCTGTATCGCTGCGAAATTATCGTCTTTGCTTATACTTATCTGCACTTTGCCGCCTTTAGGCAGAAACTCAAAACACTCAAGCTTTGCTGTTGTGAGTGGTGGGTGAATTCGCCTTGATGTAAGAGACAATTTTATGACCATCTCCCGGCACCTCAAAAACTTCCTCAGTACCCATGATGCTGAATATGATGTTGTTGCCCACCCTTATACAGAGAGAGCGCTGGACACCGCTCACAGTGCCTGTATTCCAACAAAAACCATGGCTAAGGCTGTGGTTCTGAAAGATGAAGGAGGGCTGGTCATGGCGGTCATGCCCGCCAATAACAAGCTGATGCTCAAACAGCTGAACCAGAGTATGGATCGCCATTTAAAGCTGGTGCAGGAACAAACCCTGAAAGAGCTGTTTCCTGACTGCCAGGCGGGTTCTATTCCAGCAATTGGAGAACCGTGGGGAATGATGACAGCCTGTGATGACAGCCTTAATGATGTCACGGATATTTACTTCGAAGGAGGCAATCATAGAGAGCTGATTCATATGCACAGGGATCAATATCAACAGCTGATGACAAGCCAGCTTCATCTTCATCTCAGCTGTATTCCCGATGAGCAGGAACTCTATAAGGGAGGCGTTGAATAATCAGTTCTCCAACGCCCGGGATGTAAGGAAAATATTTTGGATGACAGTGTCAGAAACTGACCTCCCGCAAATTTTGGGTGATAACCCGTATGATATAGTCGCCAGCGGGATTCATAGTAGAGGCAGTGCCTACTAGCACTGGAGCTGACATGCGCTTTCTTTATCGTCTTGTTACACCTGCTGTCACCCTGTCAATCGCTCTGCTATCGGCTGTTGAAGGGGATTATATTATCTCGTTATCTGCAGCCATTATTCTCGGGTTGATCTGTTACAACCTGATGGATACCACCGATCCGGAAAAAGAGCCTCAACACATTCCCAATATTATCCGTAAGGGACCTTTCCATATTCACTTCAACGACACGGACTATCCGGACTGGATACAGACCGAAGATGGTCATTACTTCAGTTATTTCGGTCTGGACAACGAAGATGGACGCCCTAACCGTGTAGACAAAGAAGGCATTGTTTATTTTGGTGTGCGCTATACCGACTCCGGGGTATCACTGCCTGAAGTCAGCGGGTCATTTTCTTAACAAACACCACAACAAACAAAGCCAGGGCAAAATTCCCGATAAAGGCCTCCAGAGCAGCCATTGTTCTCGCTGGCCCTAACGGCGTCAGATCACCATACCCCAGCGTGGTAAATGTCACCACGCTGAAGTAAAGCGCATCAAAGAATGTTCTGAGGTTTGTAGCCAGCGAGGCATTAAACTCGAAACGCAGTATTTCATCACCAGACACCATTCCGGTAATGAAATAAAACAGGGCACAGGCAAAAACAAGACCGGCTGACGAAACAAAAACCCTGAACGGCCTTTCTCCATAACCACACAGAAGATCCACAATTTTCGAAGTCCAGCGCTGCCAGGTTCCCAGGGGGTACTGATAGCGACGAAATGTCATCTCTTTCTGAAAAAATCGTCCGGCATCATCAAACAGTCCATGAGCCTCACAGCTTTTTCGGATATTGCGGCAAACCTCTTCGGCCTCGCCATACATCTGCCGTTTCTCTTCAGCGGATTTGTTTTTGGCTTTTTCCTTGATTTCCAGCTCCTGGAAAAGAGTCTTGCCCCAGTTCACATGTTCCATTCGACTGTAATCCAGTCGCACACCCAAAAGATTGGCTCCAGAGAGTTCGGCAAAATTCAGATTGGCTGATGACAGGTGGGCCTTCATAAGACAGGCCTGCTTCATATTCGCTTTATATAAATGTGCCCCTCTGAGATTGGCACGATAGAGATCAGCATGGCTCAAGTCAGGGCCTGAACTGTGTCGACGGCAGACAAGATCTATATTTTCCAGGTTTGCACGTGCCAGTCGAAAACCAGCCAGAGACTTGCCCTCGCGCACCATTTGTTCAAGCTGCGGACGGACGTCTTCATTTTGCTTGCTGCTTTCAGGGTCATGCCAGAAACAGATTTTCTTTCCTGCTAATGCCACTTCCTGACAGCCAGGGTATTCACAGGCGGGATGGCTCTGGTGTTTATGTTGAGAGTTCTGTTCTGCTTCCATGCAGCGGCAACCTTTTAGTATTCATTCCTCCATGACTAATGATTATAGGAGCCAGAAAGGCTTATCGCTGAACGGCTGAAAATTTCATTTTCTACGTAATATCAGCACAACCAAATAGCTTCCCAAGCCTATAATGGAAGCCTGAAGTAGCAATGTAAGATCATCTCAAGGGGATGAGTTGTGACAATTTCCCGCAATCTGACCCGCTACCTGACTCAGCAGCATGTTCCTTATGACACAGTCACTCATAGCCACAGCTGCACAGCCATGCAGAGCGCCATAGCGTCAAATATCCAGTCCAGCCAGGTTGCCAAAGCTGTGGTTGTTCATGATCCTCTGGAAAATTACCTGATGGCCGTTATTCCAGCTGGCAGGCGGTTACACCTGCGGGTCCTGGAAGATCTGGTGGATAAACCATTAAAGCTGGCAACTGAGGAAGATCTGGCTAACCGGTTTCCAGACTGTGAAACAGGTGCCATTCCGCCCATGGGACCGGCATTCAATATGGAAATGATCTGGGATGACCAACTTCTATCCTGTCAGGATATTTTTCTGGAAGCCGGTGATCACACCACATTAGTGCATGTTTCCGGAGAAGGGTTTCAGACACTTGCCGCTGATGCCATGCATGACCGCATCAGCCAGCCTGTCAGAAATGACTTCTGATTAATTAAACAGCGCAGCCACACAGACCAGAACAATCATTGCAAACAGAATCCACTCAAGTGTTCGCATGGATGCTTTTACTGTGAAGTTCACGCTTAACCTGGCACCGATCATACTGCCAAGGGCGAGAATCAGTCCGGGTATCCACAAAACCAGATCGTTATAAATAAAAATACCAAGGGCAACCAGGCTGAAGGCAAATGTACAAAACACCTTCAGGGCATTGGCCCGCACCAGATCATAACGCAAGCCTCCGGCAATGGCCGCAAGCAGCATAAAGCCCACTCCAGCCTGTAGAAAACCGCCGTAGGCTCCTGCAAAAAATAACCCCAGCCAGGCAGATGGCTTTTCAGAAAAAGAGAGTGATTGTGTTCCCTCTTTTGGGGACAGCGCAGAGGGTTTGATGACCATAACCAGGGCCATCACTATCATGGTTCCCAGTAAAACCGGTTTGAGAATATCGGCAGGTAACCATGAAGCCAGGATGGCTCCGGCAGCAGCCCCCAGCAATGTTGGCAAAACAATAGCCATCATTGCCGAGGTATCCAACCGCTTATGCTTGTGGAAGCCCTGTAACCCGGCCACCGACTGCATCACCACGCCAACACGGTTTGTGGCATTTGCAATATCAGCAGGCATTCCCATCAGCATAAGGGCTGGCAGAGTCAGCATTGAGCCGCCACCAGCAATGGTATTGATAAAACCGGCAGCGATTCCGGCACCAACCAGAATCAGTCCATTTACCAGGGTCAGCTCGTACATCGTCTGCCTCTTTTTTATTATTTAAATCAGCGTGCTGCCATTCGAATAGAACCATCCAAACGGATTGTTTCACCATTGAGATAATCATTTTCTGCAATAGTCACAACCAGACTGGCAAACTCTTCAGGCCGGCCAAGGCGTTTAGGATATTCCACGCCCTGACTCAGTGACTCGATGGCAGCTTCAGGTAATGAAGCGGCTATTGGTGTTCTAAACAGTCCGGGAGCGATGGTATTCACGCGGATACCATAACGGGCAAACTCTCTGGCTATGGGCAAGGTCATACCAACCACGCCAGCCTTTGAAGCCGCATAAGCGGGTTGTCCGATCTGGCCATCAAAAGCCGCAACTGATGCAACATTGATAATGCAGCCGCGTCCATCATCTTCATTAAACGGGTGGTTCTTGGCCATCTGTTCCGCTGCCAGACGCAGAACATTAAATGTGCCATTCAGGTTTATATCAATAATCTTCTTGAACTTGCTGAAAGGAAGAGGATTCCCATCTCGATCTATTACCTTGGCAGGTGGCGCAATACCGGCACAATTCACAACCAGATGCAGTTCACCGAATGCCTCCATGGCTTCCCTGATTCCTTGCTCAACGGATGCTTCATCCGCAACATCGACCACAGCATAACCGGCATTATCCGCTCCAAGTTCGGAGACAGTTACCCTGGCCAGTTCTTCATTCAGATCAAAAATAAATACCCGCGCCCCCTTCTCTACCAGGGCCTGCGCTGTCGCCTGCCCTAGACCCGAGGCTCCGCCGGTAATCAAGGCTGTTTTATTATGAAGAATCACTCCTAGCTCCCACTTCTTAATGTTTACTATGGATGTCTATTGTTATTTGCAGCTTAATTGTAAGGTCAGAGAACCCCTGTGTAACCAGCAGAAAGTGACATTATCAGGCAAAATACTCATTCAACAGACGATAACTGTTTCTATCTGGCTTTAAGAATCTGCATGGTGTTGGTTTCACCAACCACAGCCATGGTATCGCCCTTGGTCATCATAACCCGGTCACCTTTCTGCAACAGGCCTTCCTTCACCAGAACCTGCAAAGCAGCTTCATTGACATCATTGCCCGCCTTGTAGACAGTCGGATCAAACAGAAGTGCTTCAACGCCACGATAGAGAGCAACTTTTCTCTGACTGGCCTCAGTTCGCGTCAGGGCAAAGATGGGTAGAGCCGAATTAATGCGGGACATCCATAAAGGAGTAGAACCGGACTCAGTCAGACAGACAATCGCCTTAACACCTTCCATATGGTTGGCCGCATACATGGTGGCCATGGCAATGGCTTCGTCGATACGGGCAAAGTTCCAGTCCATACGGTGAGTCGAGAGCTGTACCGCTGGCTGCTTTTCTGCACCCAGGCAGATACGGTTCATGGCCTCAACCACACTGTAAGGATGATCACCAGTGGCGGTTTCGGCAGACAGCATCACCGCATCGGTGCCATCAAGAACCGCGTTGGCCACATCAAACACTTCTGCCCGGGTTGGCAGACTGTTAGTGATCATCGATTCCATCATCTGGGTCGCGGTGATCACTGGACGGTTATAGATTCTGGCCTGCTCAATAATCAGCTTCTGGATACCAACCAGCTCGGCATCACCAATCTCGACACCAAGATCTCCACGGGCAACCATAACCGCATCGGAGGCGCGGATTACCTCATCCAGCACCGCAGAATCATTCACCACTTCAGCCCGCTCAATCTTGGAAACAATACCGGCATTGCCACCAGCCTGTTCCAACAATTGTCTGGCCTGTGCAACATCGGCTGCCCTACGGGGGAAGGAAATTGCCAGATAATCCAGCTCCAGACCGGCAGCAACCTTGATATCAGCGATATCTTTTTCTGTCAGTGCCGGCGCCGAGAGACCTCCTCCCTGGCGGTTAATACCTTTGTTATTGGAGAGCTTGCCACCAATAACAATACGACAGTGAATGGCTGAACCTTCAACCTTTTCCACCTGCATGGTGACACGACCATCGTCCAGAAGCAGCATATCTCCGGCGCCGCAGTCACCCGGCAGATCCTTGTAGGTCAGGCCAACCCGTTCCTGACTGCCGGCATTAGCATCATGGGCCGCATCAAGAATAAATGTATCACCCGGTGCCAGTTCAACAGCACCGTTACTGAATTTGGTAATACGGATTTTGGGCCCCTGCAGGTCTCCAAGCAGAGCAACGGCCCGGCCCAGCTCTGCAGAAATCCTGCGTACCTGCTGTGCACGGCGCTGGTGGTCCTCGGGAACGCCGTGGGAGAAATTCAATCGCACTGTGTTTACACCTGCCTTGATAAGGCGGGTCAGTGCTTCATCAGAATCCGTTGCCGGCCCGAGAGTGGCAACGATCTTTGTACGTCTCAGCATTGGGTCTCCTCAGGATTCCCTCCTGATACGGGGGAACCCGGTGATAATCGCCAGTATGGCTACCGCTGCGAGAATCCATACATAATGAACAGTAGCTGCAATTTCCAGCGGTGAAATCTTCGCGATAGAACCTGCCAGAAGAATCTGCGCGCCCCAGGGAATCACACCCTGAATAATGCAGGAAAAAATATCCAGCAGGCTGGCTGAGCGGCGGGGATCAATATCTGCCTCGCTGGATAGATCGCGTGCCACACCACCTGTAGCCAGAATGGCCACGGTATTGTTAGCGGTAAACAGGTTGCAGATGCTCACCAGGATAGCGATTCCCGCCTCACCGGCACGACTGCTCAGTTTGCCACCACGGGATAACAGACGACGGGCCGTGTCTGTCAGCCAGGTTTTACCACCGCCTTCTGTCATCATGCGACTCAGGCCACCAATAAAGAGGGACAGCAGCATGATTTCAATCATGCTTTCAAAACCACGATAGATATCGTCAGCTGCCACTCCGATAGAGTAACTGCCTGTCAGCATTCCCTGCAGGGTTGAGAACAGGATACCACTCATCAGCACAACCAGGACATTAATTCCTGCCACAGCCAGGCCAAGAACTAATAAATACGGCAGCACCAGCCAGTAGTTTTCCACATCACCTGTCACTGGCTCGCCACCAGAGCTGAGCAGCAGCAATATCACAGTTGTTATCAGAGCTGCGGGCAAAGCCAGACGCAGGTTAAACAGCAGCTTATCCCGCATCTTGCAGCCCTGGGTTCTGGTGGCAGCAATGGTGGTATCGGAAATCATGGAGAGGTTATCACCAAACATGGCCCCACCGACCACGGCACCAACACACAGGGCCATCTCAATACCGGTACTTTGAGAAATACCGACAGCCACTGGAGCAATGGCTGCAACCGTTCCCATGGATGTCCCCATGGCTGTAGCGACAAAACCGGAAACCAGAAACAGACCGGGTAGCAGGAAAGGTGCAGGAAGCAGCTTCAAACCAAGGGACACCGTCGCATCCACGCCACCAATAGCATTGGTCACCTGACTGAATGCACCCGCCAGAAGAAAGACCATACACATGGTGGCGATATTGATATCACCCACGCCACGCAGATATGGCAGAACACGATCTTCCACCGAGCCTTTGGCCAGCAGGACAGCTGCAACCATGGCAGGAAGTGCCGCCACAGGGGCTTTAATTTGATAGAAGGCAAACTCAGTGCCCTGCATCATGTGGTAGACACCACTGCCAAAGAAAATGGCAACAAATATGCAGAGAGGGACCATGGCCAGAGGCCTGGAAATCGGTTTAACAGGGGTTTCTGGATTCATACCGTTAACGTAAGGCTCGGTTCAATATCGTATTTTGAAGCGACAAAGGCAGCCACTTTTGGTGGCATCTGTCTTTTTCTACAGAAGTTGCTTTTCATCACCTAGAGGTAATGAAAAGCAACTTCCCGCTCAAGGCTGTTTGTTCACAGGGTTTACGAACGCTGCGCATTGTAGGGAGCCTGTTGTCCGGCATATGAGAAATTATCACAATTCTCTAAAAATAAACCTCTAATCAATAGATTATCTTTCTTTTAGCCGATAACACAGAATAATCACCAGGACACAGACAGGGGATGGCAGGGATGAGCCAGGCAACCCGTACATTGATGGCAACAGGGTTTATGACCTTTTCCCTGTTTCTGGGCGCAGGCAACCTGATTTTTCCAGTGATGGCAGGGTATCTGTCCGGGGATCAATGGCTGCTGACGGCTGTCGGATTTCTGTTAACCGCTGTCGGATTGCCACTGATGGCCATAGCCACTCTGGCCCGCTGTGACCATGGCTTCCAGGCACTCGGTCGAGATACTCCTCCCTGGTTTCTGTTGATTCTTGGTCTCTTTATTCACCTGATGATCGGCCCCCTCTACGCCACTCCCCGAACAGGCGCTGTAGCCTATGAAATTGCTGTTCATCCATTTTTCCCGAAAAGCAGCGAAGCCGTCAGAATAGGCTTTAATATCTCCTTTATCTCTGTCGCCGCCCTCCTCGCCCTGAATCCTGGTCGAATGGCTGAGCGCATTGGTGAGCAGCTGACTCCAGTACTTATGATATTACTGGCTGTTCTTGGGCTGGCTCCCCTGGTTGTGAATAACCTGGCACCGAGTTCAGCTTTGGGAGCCTACGCTATCGATCCTGCTGGAAGAGGCTTTACAGATGGCTATATGACAATGGATGCCCTTGCCGCACTTCTGTTTGGTTCGGTCATTGTCAGCACCCTGAAGTCCCATGGTATTCATGACCAGAGAACCTTGGTGCGTTACACCATTTTTGCCGGATTTATTGCCGCTACCGGATTGGCGGCGGTCTACCTGAGTCTTTTCAATCTGGGAGCCACAAGCCGGAATCTGATTGAAGCGCCAGCCAATGGTGGTGAGCTTCTGTCAAGGTTTACCACCTGGCGCTTTGGCCCCGAAGGTGCACTTCTACTGGGTGGGGTTGTCCTTTTGGCCTGCCTGACAACAGCGGCAGGATGTCTGAGCGCCGTTGCCAGCTATTTCACCAGACTGATGCCAAAGCCGGGATACAAAGGCTATGTTCTGATTCTGGCAGCAGCCTGTCTGCTGGCTGTGAACCTGCGCCTGGAAGAACTGATCTACTACTACGAACCAGTGCTGCTGTTTATCTATCCGCTTGCCATCAGCCTGCTGGTCTTGAACCTGCTGCGTAACTGGCTGATCTGGCGCAGGACAACAACTCAGCTGATATTGATTACCACTTCCCTTTTCAGTCTTTTTGCACTAAACACAGAACGTTCGTACTACCCAATTCCAGAAAGCCTGCTAACTTTAATTCCCTCATGGCCCGGCAGTACGAGTCATATGATTTGGGCAATACCCGCCATTATCATACTGATTCTCATGCAGTTTCTTGGAAGACTGTCAGGACTGAAACCAAAGTAACAGCCCCAAATAAAGACGGAGAAGGTATGAACAAAACCCTGCTTATCGCCTGCCTTTTCTGCCTGATTCACCTGCCCTTACAGGCTGATACCAAAACCACACCATTTCAGCAGAAAGAAACAAAAATCCTGGGAGGAGTGGAAACCCTTGGCCTCCCTTCTGCTGGAATGGCTCTCGATGCCAGAATTGACACAGGCGCAGAGCTCTCCTCACTGGATGCCCGCAATATCAAAGACTTCAAAAAGGATGGAAAAGACTGGGTCAGTTTTGAACTGGTGAATAGAGGTGGCGGCTGTACAAAAAACATGGAGCTGCCGGTTGAGCGTTATGTCCGGGTTAAACGCCATGGTGCCGAGAGCCAGTGCCGCCCTGTCGTCTGCCTTCCTGTTGTTATGGGCAGTGACCAGCGTAGTACACCTTTTACTCTGACTGACAGGCGTAAATTTGAATATCCCATCCTGCTTGGCCGAAGCTTTTTATCCGGCCTGCTAGTTGATATCAATAAGAAGAATTTAACCGGCAAACCCGTTCTAAACATTTTAACGGGCTAAACTGGTCACTCGTAGCATTCAACGCACACTCCCGAAATGATGCGTCACTGGGAAACGACAACTTACAGCACAAAACAAACATTATCGCTACACCCCCAGGAAAATATTTCGCCAAAATATACCGAAATAGGTACAAATAACCAGATATTGACTCAAATCAATTTTCAGCCGCAAATGACCCAACTATAATGACCCGCGCTCAAGGACGACTTCATACTGGTGTGTTCCGAGGGCAAGTTCCACTGCAGTACCGGAACTCCTCTGGCCTGTAGACCTCTTCTTCTTTTTGTTATTTTTCCGCGCGAGAATATTATGATCTCTGATTATGTTGTCGATCTTTCGCGCCTGCAGTTCGCTCTGACGGCCCTGTACCACTTCCTGTTTGTGCCGCTGACTCTTGGCCTGAGCTTTATGCTCGCCATTATGGAGTCCGTGTTCGTGATGACAGGGAAGCAGGTCTATAAGGATATGACCCGCTTCTGGGGTAAACTGTTCGGCATCAACTTTGCTCTCGGTGTTGCTACCGGCCTGACCATGGAGTTCCAGTTTGGTACCAACTGGTCTTACTACTCCCACTATGTCGGCGATATCTTCGGTGCCCCCCTGGCTATCGAAGCGCTGATGGC
The DNA here is from genome assembly GCF_023502345.1 of Parendozoicomonas callyspongiae. Taxonomy (GTDB): domain Bacteria; phylum Pseudomonadota; class Gammaproteobacteria; order Pseudomonadales; family Endozoicomonadaceae; genus Sansalvadorimonas; species Sansalvadorimonas callyspongiae. The sequence goes on along the minus strand of NZ_JAMFLX010000028.1, from coordinate 32,252 downwards.
TTTCTTCCTGGAATCCACCTTTGTCGGCATGTTCTTCTTCGGCTGGGACCGCATGTCCAGGGTTCAACACCTTGCCTGTACCTGGCTGGTTGCCCTGGGCTCTAATATTTCTGCACTGTGGATCCTGATCGCCAACGGCTGGATGCAGAACCCCGTTGGTGCCGAATTCAACTTTGAAACCATGCGTATGGAGATGGTTGATTTCGCCGAAGTTATCTTTAACCCCATTGCCCAGGTGAAGTTCGTTCATACCGTTGCTTCTGGTTACACGACAGCAGCAATGTTTGTACTGTCCATCAGTGCTTACTACATGCTGACCAACCGCGATATCGGCTTCGCCCGTCGTTCTTTTGCCGTAGCTTCCGGTTTTGGTATGGCTGCTATCCTGTCCACCATTCTTCTGGGTGACGAGTCCGGCTACAATCTGGGCGATGTTCAGCAGGTGAAGCTGGCAGCAATTGAGGCAGAATGGCATACCGAAGAAGCTCCTGCCGCCTTTACTGTGATCGGTATTCCTGACCAGAAAAACATGGAGACCGACTTTGCCATCAAGATTCCCTGGGCGATGGGCATAATTGCAACCCGCTCTCTTGATAAGCAGGTACTCGGCATCAAGGATCTGATCGATCGCAACGAGCTGCGTGTCAAGGATGGTATGGAAGCCTACCGTCTGCTCGAAGAGCTGCGTGCAGGTAACAAGACTCCCGAAATCCGCGAAGCCTTCTCCGCAGTTCAAGACACACTGGGTTACGGCCTGCTGCTGAAGCGTTATACAGACAAAGTCGTCGATGCCACACCTGAGCAGATCCGTCAGGCTGCAGAAGACACGATCCCGACTGTGTGGCCGCTGTTCTTCTCCTTCCGGATTATGGTGGGTTGTGGATTTATCATGCTGCTGGTATTCGCAACGGCATTCTATAAGACAGCACGTCGCACCGAATACAAGAGCCGCAAGTTCCTGACAATTGTACTGTGGTGTCTGCCTCTGCCCTGGATTGCTGCTGAAGCCGGTTGGTTTGTTGCTGAATATGGTCGCCAGCCCTGGACGATTGCCGGAATGCTGCCAACGTGGATGTCGGCATCAAGTCTGACGGAAACTGATCTGTATATGACCATCGCGGCCTTCACCATCTTCTATGCCATTTTCCTGGCCGTAGAAATGTATCTGATGATTAAGTATGCCCGTCAGGGGCCAAGCAGCCTGCATACCGGACGTTATCACTTTGAACAGAAAACCTCTGGCGACAGCGCCATGAGCACTCACTGACAGGGGTAGCCTTTATGTTTGATTACGAAACATTAAAACTGATCTGGTGGCTGCTGGTTGGCGTGCTGCTGATCGGTTTTGCCATCGCCGATGGTTACGACCTGGGTTCTGCCGGTCTGCTGACTATCCTGGGTAAAAACGACACTGAACGTCGGATTGTTATCAATGCGGTCGCCCCTCACTGGGATGGTAATCAGGTGTGGCTGATCACCGGCGCCGGCGCTATCTTTGCCGCCTGGCCAACCGTGTACGCCACAGCTTTCAACGGTTTCTACTGGGCCCTGCTGCTGGTGCTGTTCTGCCTGATGCTGCGACCGCTCTCCTTCGAGTATCGCGCCAAGGTGGAAGATCATCAGAAGAAATGGTGTGACCTGGGCCTGGTATTGAGTGGCCTGATTCCCGCCCTGATTTTCGGTGTTGCCTTCGGCAACCTGTTCCAGGGTTATGGTTTCAACCTTGATAACACCATGCGCCTGAGTTACACCGGCAGCTTCTTTGATCTGCTGAATCCGTTTGCACTGCTTTGCGGCGTGGTCAGCATCAGCATGATCATGATGCAGGGTGCAGCATGGCTGAACCTGCGCACCTCCGGAGTGGTTGAGCAGCGCGCGGCTCATGTGGCTCGCATTCTGGCAGCTGTGGTGTTTGTCACTTTTGCTCTTGGCGGTGCCTGGGTCACCCAGCTGCCTGGTTATGAGATTGTTGGTGCCATTGATGCCAATGCCGCAGCCAACCCTCTGAACAAAACTGTTGAGTTCGGCGCCATTGGTGCATGGATGAATAACTTCCAGACCTATCCGCTGATGATTCTGGCTCCAGCCCTGGCCTTTATCGGCAGTGTTGGCGTGATGCTGCTTTCCAAAAAGAGTGCGGCCCTGACCTTTGTCAGCAGCTCTCTGTGCCAGGCAGGCGTGATTGCCACGGCAGGTCTTTCCCTGTTCCCGTTCATTCTGCCTTCCAGCAGCAATCCGAACGTTAGCCTGACCGTCTGGGATGGCAGCTCCAGTGAACTGACCCTGGGTATTATGACTATCGTCGCCGGTATTTTTGTACCGATAGTGTTCGCTTACACCATCTGGTGTTTCTACAAGATGTGGGGCAAGGTCGACAGCGCCCATATCGAAACCAATACCCATTCCCTGTACTAGGAGGCTGACTGTATGTGGTATTTCGCTTGGATACTCGGCGTATTGCTGGCCTGCTCATTCGGGATTATCAATACCATGTGGTATGAGTTTCATGAGCATGATTTTGATGATAAGACTGAAGAATAAGACCAGAGTTTAATTAACACTTTAACGCCCCTGCTCCCAGGGGCGTTTTATTATCTAGACAAGATGTCTCAGCAACTCACCCATCCCTTTTAAAGTCCCACCAGTGTTTAAAGATTTGTCACCGGAGATCTCTTCCCTGTGCCTGCAACTCTGCGTATCACAACACATTCGCCATTACAGAAGAGCCAGGACTTCCAGAAGGTGGAGGGCACCCCCTGTTATCATGATGCTCATTTCCCCAGACACTTTTGCAGCCATTACAGAACTCATGAGGGCTCATCTGGTTCTTGCAGACATAGTGCTCAGTTCCAACCTGTATTCTGACAGCATGATGGTCACACTTAAGACACTTGATCAGAGTCTGATTACATTTGTAGAAGCCACAGTTTTTATCGCCCCAGGGAGTCCTGCAAATATAACAGTATGCAGCGTCGCATGCTTTAACAGGGCTAGAGCCAGATCCACCGGAAGTGACCAGAGTATGGACTATATGGTTGCACCCTGATGAACGCTCATAGTATTCCTCACACTTACAGATCCCCCCTCTTCCCGCAGCTGCTTTTATTTTGACAGAAATGGGAAAACCAACTTCATTCACTCGATAGGACTCTAATGCTACCTGTTCACAGGTTTTGTCCATATGGAATGGCATTTCACCACACCCCAGGCAATAGAATGTCCCACATTCCTCACAGAGCCATGGATAGGGTTTGTTAATTGCCTCAACTGTTCTTTCAAACACCTCTGGACATGGGGAACCATCCTTCTTCTTTCCGACACAGCATGTGGTACCTTCCTTAAGTGTTTTTTGAATGTTTTTTCCTGATTCCATCCCAGATGGATAGAGAATGCTCCTACAAAACCTTCAATCTGCTCACTGGTCATTCGATGATCACACCCAGTCCCTGGGCACTTAATTTCACACTTTCTATCCTCAAGAATTTCATTTCGAAAATATTCTGGAGCGCAGTAGGAGCACATATAATGCCCCTGATCACAAATTTGGATAGCGTGATCGGAGATATAACCAGTTTCTCCTGATGGATCTGGAATGAATATCGGGTAATCACTGTAACAGATCGAACACTCAGTACTTGCTGCATGTCTATTCGTAGCAGGTAAGGAATCTTCAGAGAGTGAGTTTGATCGAGTTCGTCTTCGGCCATCCATATCATAAATCCTTTTCTAGACCACAGGCTCTCTTTATAAACCCTTCCCACACTAACTACTCATAACAGACTTGCTCGTATGAATAACAAGATGGTTCATCCCCTGGGAATACCCCGTGCAAGCGCCTGAAGCATTACCCCAAAAAAGATATAAATACCTTGGAAAACCACCATCTTTTATCAGATAAAAAGTCTTATCCAACCGACCATACTAGGCACAACAACCAATAAAATTAAATACTTATGCCATGTCCCAACCAACTGCCCCGCTGGTAGGGTGCTCGCCATCAGCCTGACTCCATCTGTCTTATCCGGGCAGTTTTGTCATTTTGGGCCTGTTATTGGCCCGCTGTCAGCCGTGCTTTTTTGCTGACTCACCTGGAGATTTTTAAGCCTTACCTCGCTTCTCTCCCGCCCGGAATATCGACAAATAACAGCGCCATGTTTCCCGACCCTTTACGCTCAATCGGGAGCCGGATAACAATTTCCGGCACCGGCACCTGCGCTTTGTACGCAGTACTGCTCTCAAACATGGCATCAATCATTCTCAAGTAAGAGGAAAGACTGAATGCCTGCGATTAAACGCTGGAATAACCTGTCTCTGACGAGCAAAGTTTTGGTGGGAATGGTCCTCGGTGTGACCTTCGGCCTGCTCTCTCGTTCTCTGTTCCCTGCAGATCCGTTTGTAACTGACTATGTCACAAATGGCCTATTCAATGTCATCGGCAAGATCTTCATCACCTGTTTGAAGATGCTGGTTGTTCCCCTGATCTTCACCTCTCTGGTCTGCGGCACCTGTTCCCTGCGCGATGCGACTTCCCTTGGCCGTCTCGGCCTCAAGACCGTTGGCATTTATCTGGCAACTACCTGTATTGCGATAACTCTGGCGATCCTTGGAGGTCTCCTGGTTCAGCCTGGTATCGGCACCAACCTGGAAGGAACTTCTACCTTTGCCGCAAAGAACGCTCCATCACTGGGTGACGTTATTGTGGGCATGTTCCCCAGCAACCCGATTGAAGCTATGGCCAGCGGCAACACTCTGCAGATCATTATGTTTGCTCTGCTGTTCGGTATTTCCATTGCCGCTTCCGGTGAGAAAGGCAAGAAGGTTGCTGATCTGTTCATGTCTATGAACGAAGTGATGATGAAGCTGGTTGCCCTGCTGATGAACGTGGCTCCTTACGGTGTATTCGCTCTGATGGCACGCCTGTTTACCGAAATCGAGTTTGGCGCTATCGCCAACCTGATGAAGTACTTCGTGCTGCTGGTTGCGGTACTGATTACCCATCTGTTTGTCACCTACTGCTCCATGCTGAAGATCTTCGCAGGTCTGAGCCCTCGCATTTTCCTGCGCAAGATGGAAGATGCCATGATGTTTGCCTTCAGTACTGCGTCCAGTAACGCGACCATTCCTGTAACCATGGAAACTGTCAGCCGTCGTCTGGGTGTTTCCAATAAGGTTGCATCTTTCACTATTCCTCTCGGTGCCACTATTAATATGGACGGCACTGCCATCATGCAGGGTGTTGCCACCGTATTTATCTCCCAGGCGTTTGGTATTGAACTGGGTCTGGGTGATTACCTGACTGTTATCCTGACAGCCACTCTGGCATCTGTTGGTACTGCTGGTGTTCCTGGTGTAGGTTTGGTGATGCTGGCCATGGTTCTGCAGCAGGTTGGTCTGCCGCTGGAAGGTATCGCGCTGATTATGGGTGTTGACCGTCTGCTGGATATGGTTCGTACCGCCGTTAACATTACCGGTGACTGCGCAGTAACCTGTATTGTTGCCAAGTCTGAAGGCGAAATGGATCTGGATGTTTTCGAAGATCCCAATGCTGCCAGCAAAGACGAGCATATCGACTTTCACCATATTTCCGGTGAAGCTACCTGATACTGAGGCAACACACCAGGATCAGGCCATATATCACTATTAGTAAGCCAGAAAGGCTTATGTAGAGGCTAGCCCTCAATCCAATATCCAAGACCTGGTGCCACAAGGCCCAGGTCTTTTTTTTCTCAATGCTTCTATCCTTTAATAGATCAATCAGAGAGGCAGCTGATGAGGTTGGCTCAATCTGGAATGTTTTATTCAATCGGGGATCATTGGTTGTGTGGAGAAATCGGATATCAGATAGAGTGGCCAAACAACTGCTCCGGATTTTCATCGTTGCAGCCTCATCCTGCTTCAATATTCTGAATGCCCACGCAATCAATGAGCTAACAGAAAGAGTGCAGCTCCTTCCTCTTCTATATATGTACAAGCTTCTCCCGGCAGCTTTAATCACCTGGCAGTCAAAAACTGTTATATCAACAGGAGAGCTCTCAGGTTCCGAAACTGATTTTCTCTGGACCTCCAGCACAGGGGTTTAAAAATGCAGCTAACAATCACAGACCTGCTTTTGTCGCTCTAACGAATGATCTGGTTCCTGATCATCTGATTGAGCAGACTGACCCACTATAGAATCACACAGGTCACCGGAGCAGTCAGGTTACCGGTCAAGATGTGTCTGCTGCGATCCGAATCAGCGGTAAAGAACAATATTCCCTTAACTGCTGGATATAATCGAGAAAACCTGGAAACTCCTTCATTCACATGAATGAACAGGCTCTTATGACTTGCAACAGCCCCTGGTAGCACTCAATGTAGTTTTGAACAATTTTAAATCTGTATTTTTCACCGATTACTTGTTGAACCCCACCCGTTTTTGGTGGAACATCAAGCCATCAGCTTCCTAATAAGTATTCAAGCCTATGCAGTTCAGCCTTGCCCTTATCGCATTTTCTTTTCTTGCCGTCATCATTATGATTTTAAAATCTATCAGTCGTGAACGCAGGGAAGAATTAGAGTGGGCAAGAGAGTCCGAGGCTGAAGTCGACAACCTCTCCCACCAGCTGCTTGTTGAAAAAGCCAAGCTGACTTATCTCTGTAACGAGTACGACTACAAGAGGAATCAAGCCAGCCCTCTTGAAAAGCTGTTTATCGATAAATCAGAACTGCAAAAGCAGAGTAAAGTGGTCAGCAGGCTGAAGACCCAGCTTGACTTGTTGACCTGTCATGGCCGATCAACTCGCTATATCAGAAAATAACAACACTGCTGCAATTTTTCCCTGACCATTTTGATTGTATGCTCTCCCTGTTTTCAGAATTATCTCTGCAGCCAATCTATAAACAACAGGGAGCCGTCATTGCAGATCAGAGCAGTACAGCCAGGTGATGGACAACCTCTAGCAGAACTTCTGAACACTCTTGATAATGAAACCCGCTTTATGATGATGGAGCCAGGGGAGAGAAATACCTCCACCGAAGAGCAGGAGAAGCATATTGAAGATTTCTGCACTTCCCAATCAAAGGCCATGCTGATTGCATGTCATGAAAATACCGGTGAAGCCACCGGATTTATTGTCGGAATCGGCGGAAACTTTCTTCGCAACAGACATTCGCTGTATTGTGTTATCGGTATCAAGCAGAAATATAATGGTCAGGGTCTGGGAAAAAAACTGATGGCAGTTATGTTAACGAGCTTTATATGTCGAAGTTGCTTTAATCACAGGAGCTGAACACAGGTATGACATTCGCTATTGAAACCAAGCGGCTGAAGCTCAGAGATTTCCAGCGTCAAGATATAGAGCCTTATATCTCTATGTGCCAGGATACCAAGTATCAGCGCTTTTACGATGAAGAAGACTGTTCAACCAGCAAAGCCAGAGAGTTGGTACAACTCTTTATTGCACAGGCTCTGGAGTCTCCCCGCAGCAAATATCAATTGGCTGTCACTTTAAAATCAACCGGTCAGTTTATTGGTACCTGCGGCCTTCGTCTCGAAGGGGAACACCAGGCTTCAATGGGCTGCGGTCTGGCAAGAGGATTTCAGACAACTGGATACGCCTTGGAAGCTGCCTCAGGTTTAATTGATTTTGGTTTTAACCATCTAGATATTCACCGAATATATGCTGATACCATCGGCAAAAACAGAGCAGCCATTCGTCTGTGCCAATCGCTGGGAATGAGACAGGAAGCCCTCTTTCGGGAAAACCGTTATTTCAAACAGCAGTGGTGGGATACAGTGATCATGGCATTATTAAAACAAGAGTGGACATCACGATAAAAGTAAAAAGCATGCACAATAATAAAAACTACCCGATCTCTCTGCAGGAAACTCTTAAAGCCAAACACAATGTCTACAACTGGCTGAAACCCACTCCGTTGATACAGTACCAGGGCTTATCGGATCTTATTGGCGCACAGGTATACATCAAGCACGAAAATCACAACCCCACTGGCAGCTTTAAAATTCGTGGGGGAGTCAACCTTATGGCCCACCTTAAAAAACAGGGAGAGAAGGGAGTTATTACCTTTTCAACAGGTAACCATGGAATCTCAATTGCCACTGCCGCCTCATGGTTTGATATGCAGGCCGTGGTTGTTGTCCCGGAAAACAATAACCCCGCAAAAAATCGAATTATCCAGGAAACCGGTGCAGAGCTGATTGAAGCGGGTTCAACTTTTGAAGAGGCTTCGAGAGTTGTTGAATCACTGTGCCAATCCAGAGATCTCTACTATGTTCACGCCGCCAATGAACCTCACCTGATTAACGGTGTGGGTACTGAGTTTCTTGAGATCATTGATCAACAACCAGATATTGAAGCGGTGATCGTTCCGGTCGGCGCAGGCAGCGAAGCAGCGGCTGCTATTACCACACTGAAAACCATCAATCCTGATATCGACATTTACGCTGTTCAGGCCGAATGCTCGTCTGCAGCCTGCAAATCATGGCGGGAAGGCACCACTCTTTCTTCAGAGAATTCAACCTTTGCCGGAGGCTTTGCGACCGGAATCGCCTACGAGGTGCCATTCAATATCTATAAAAACGATTTGGCAGATTTCATCCTGCTTTCTGAAGAAGAGATCTACCAGGGAATGGCTTTAGCCTCCTACTACACCCACAACCAGGTTGAAGGTGCGGGTAGTGCATCAATAATGGCAGCCTTGAAAATCAAGGACAGACTGGCAGGGAAAAAAGTTGCTCTTCAGTTCAGTGGCTGCAATGCTTCGCCAGAAGAATTAATCACCACCAGTCAGCAACCGTGCTTTCTTAACGGGCAATTAGAGTAAAGCTTTCGCTATACCAGATTAACCGTGACCACTAACATGGATCTTGCTGCCATAACACGAATAATAGGTTCTCTATGATTCCTTCCGTGATCGAGAAGTGGCATAACATTATCGCCACAAAAAATCCCTCTACTCTGGGGGATATTCTTGCAGATGATGTGTTTTTTTATTCACCTGTCGTCCACACCCCGCAGAAAGGAAAACAACTGACCAGGATGTACCTGATGGGTGCCAGCCATGTTCTGCTGTCCGGACCCTTCAGGTATGAGAGAGAAGTCATCGGTGATGGTTTTGCCGTTCTGGAGTTCACAACAGAAATCGATGGTATTCAAATCAACGGTGTGGATATGATCAGCTGGAATGAGGATAACCTGATCACTGAGTTTAAAGTGATGCTGCGCCCACTTAAGGCCATCAATCTGGTACATCAGAAAATGGGCGAAATGCTGAAGCTGGTTCAGAGTGGCAAAATGTCCATCCCTGCGTGAAGGGATGATCAAGCTAAAGCCACTGAAGTTATATGCAGCAACAGAATGAAACATGGAAGTTCTGACTAAATCTTGCCAGAACTTTTTTACTTACTGCAAAATTGTCCTACTTTTTTCTGCTATCGGTAGAAACAAGCTGGATATCCATTATGTCTATGGGCAAGCTTTCACAGTCTTTTATCTGTGCAACATATAGCGATAGCGTTTCCACCTTTATAAAATCGCTGGGGATAGCTTTGGCGCTGGGTACATCCAGCGCCTGGGCACTTAATCCCCCCGAACCGGATCCCAACCCGACACCTGATCTTCCTGTCACGCTGGGCACCTGTCCGGATTATCGCGGAGCTATTAACCTTCCTCCCCTTGAAGGACCGAAAAGAAAGAAGTTCAGTCACTGGCAGTACCGTTACCTAAGCCGGATTGGTGCACCCTACCATATGGTTCATGACGAGATAGTGAACCCCTCTGAGTCCGTTACTATCGTCGGCAAATTTGATTACAACCTTGTTACCCACAAAGATCTGGAGCATGAAGTCGTTCATGCATATTTGTTCGGAGCCGGGATGGATAAGTGGGAATATCTTGGTAATTACAAGACGGACTCTGATGGCAAAGTGCATGTTCCTGTTCAGGCCAGGCCTGCAGGTGAATATATTGTCAGAATGATTGTTGAAGGTGATCTGAGCTGGGCTGATGGCTTTATTTCTGTAGTTCCAAAAGGTCAGGAAACAGTTCTGTTTGATATTGACGGCACTCTCACAACCAAAGACTTTGAGCAGGTTGGTGATTACCTGGGCACATCTGTAGCTGCCAGCTGGGACTTCGCCAAAGAAACTGTCCAGGCCTATGTTGATAAAGGTTATCGAGTAATATACGTCACTGGACGTCCATACTGGAATACCAGGGACACCAGGGAGTGGTTTACCAGTGTTATCAACCTCCCCCAATGGCACCTGCGAACTAATAATGATGGTGGCAGCCCACTTGGATATGATACCGAGACATTTAAACGCAAATACCTGACCCATCTGCAACAGGATAAAGGTCTGAAAATCACCCGTGCCTATGGCAACGCCTCAACAGATATCAGCGCCTATGCAGATGCCGGTATCCCAGCCAGTGAAACCTGGATTATTGGTAAGAATGCGGGAAATAAAGGAACACAGGCTTTGCACGATGGCTACAGAGACCACTACATGAGTGTTGTTCAATCCACTCCGGATGCCATGTGTCGAAACCAATAGACGTAAAAAAGGCCCGACTGATTATCAGGCCTTTTTTTATAGATCACAAATTATCTCTTTTCTTTGAGATTACTTGCGAACAACACCCTTAGGCTCATATTCAGCAACCTTCAGAGGAGAGTGCTTCTCAACAAACTCACGGAAGACTTCTGCGTCAGTGAAACCGGTGTCAACGTAACCAGACATCTTGCTAACGTTGGGATACTTGTCACCACCACCAGCAGAGAAGCTCAGGATAGCCATCTTGTAGGTCTTGTTCATATCGATCGCTTCACCAGCGATCTTCACATCACTGACCTTGTCACCATCAATCACCATATCAATGCCGGTGAAGTGGGCAAATGCACCGCTGTTGGTAGGCTTAGTGGCCACAACAGTCAGGTAGTCCATTACTTCCTTGCCGTTCATTTCAACGGTAGTAACCGTGTTACCAAATGGCAGAACAGTCAGAACATCCTTATAGGTGATCTCGCCACCGTCAACGCTGGCACGAATACCGCCACCGTTCATGGTTGCGAAGTCCGCACCGGTCTTCTCCATAAAGGCGGCACCAATCAGAGTACCCAGGTTGGTAGGCTGGAAGCGGACTTCACCGCGCTCACCCATCAGTCGCTCATCAACGGAACCAACAGTACCCTGAACAAGCTCAGAACCTTTGTCCTGGTATGGCTGCAGCAGAGCCAGCATTTCAGGATCCTGGGCAATTTTTACTTTGGCATTCTTGGGGTTGACCGGAATCAGTTCATAGTCAACCAGCTTCAGATCACCATTCTTGAATTCAAAGTCAGCACGGCCAACATACTTACCCCATTCCTGAGCCTGAACGATGTAAGCACCGTTCTGCTGATCTGGTTCCTTAAGCGCATCCTGGGAGTGGCCACCGACGACCATATCAATGCCATCTACGCTGCGGGCAAGAGTGACATCGCCAGGAGCGTTTACACCATAGTTGGCATTGGCATAGTGACCCATATGGGTAGCAGCGACAACAATATCAGCTGTCTTACGCAGTTCAGGTACCAGCTCAGAAGCAACTTCTACCGGACTGACAAAGTCTAGACCCTTCACATTCTCAGGAGAAGACTGCTTGGGGGTATCAGTGGTGGTCAGACCCATCACCGCAACTTCCAGACCGTTAAACTCGAACATCTTGTATGGAGTAAACAGTGCTTTGCCTGTCTTTTCATCAATAATGTTGGCAGACAGGAATGGGAAGTTGGCGAGGTCCTTCTGCATCATCAGGATGTCGCGGGTGTTATCGAACTCGTGGTTACCAACAGCCATGGCATCGTAGCCCAGCTTGTTCATACCCATGAAATCGGGCACGGCATCCTGCAGATCAGACTCAGGCACACCGGTGTTGATATCACCACCGGAAAGCAGCAGTACGTTACCGCCCTCTGCTTCAACTTCCTTGCGAATCTTGTTGACCAGAGTCATACGTGCAGCCATACCCCAGCGACCTTTGCGGTCCTGCCAGAAACGGCCGTGATGGTCGTTAGTGTGAAGAACAGTCAGTTTGTACGTCTTGTCCTGAATAGGTTTGAGCGTATCGACTGTTTCGGTTTGAAATACGGAACAGGCGCTAATAGACAGCGCTAAAACTGAAACCGCACCAAGCTTAATACCATTACCACGGCTTAACATAGCTGGCATATCCTTGTCTTTGGTGTGTATTAAAAAGACCGGAGAAACCGGGGAGGGTATTGTGTGCTTTTGCAAGCTGACTTCAATTTGACCAACATCAAGGAAGCCAAAGGTAATTATTTGTTAAGGCAGAACTTTTCTGTTTATTTACTATCCAGCTGACAAATGGTGCCTTTTATTATGTCACCAGTGTCACAGTTTTCATTTAACCAGTCACTTTGAATGCTTCTGTCTGCATATAGATATGATCAGACATAATTACTAATCTCCTTAGACGATAAAATACAAAATAGGCATTGAATACTGTTCATTTTTATGAAACGCACGCCGTCCCTTCAAGAGTCAAAAATGATAATATAGTGAGCACATAATGACAGATACTGTCGTATAACTTTATGCTTTACACCTATCGCTCACATTTTTCACCTGCAAAACGTATGATCAAATGATCGTTCCCGGAATCATAAAAAAGATGTTGAGGTTCCATTATGATTCTTAGCACGGACAGCTTTGAGAAAATCATTGAAAACCTTCATGACGGCTTATATTTCGTGGACCAGGATCTGGTCATCACATACTGGAATAAAGCTGCTGAAAGAATCTCTGGCTACAGCAGTCAGGAAATTGTTGGCACACTCTGCACAGACAGCGCCCTGATAAATGTGGACAGCGAAGGTAACTACATCAGAACCTGTCCACTGGCCGTGGCTATGGATGATGGAAAAATGCATGAATCAGAGCTGTATCTGCGCCATAAGAAAGGTCATAGAATTCCCGTCAATATTAAAGTCAGCCCCCTGACAGACGACAATGATTGCGTTGTGGGTGCCAGCGCTCTGATTGCCGATATCAGCAACCAGGCGGCAAACACTCTGAAACTTAAAGAGCTTGAGAAGCTTGCCCTTCTGGATAATCTCACTCAGCTCGGCAACCGGAATTTTATCGATAAGGAAATCAAAGAACGGCTCTGTGAGTTCAAACGTAAAGGCACTCCTTTCGGCATACTTTTCTTTGATATTGATAACTTCAAACGAGTCAATGATACCTACGGACACGATGTCGGTGATAAGGTACTCAAATTCGTTGCTGACACCCTTTCATCATCATCGCGCCCATTCGATTTTTATGGGCGCTGGGGGGGTGAGGAGTTTATCGGCATTATCAGAAACATTGAGCAGCCTGGCCTTGAACAGCTTGGCTGCAGACTTCGCAGGATTATTGAAAGCTCACATGTTCTGGAAGGGGATAATAAGATCCGGGTCACCATTTCCATTGGAGCAACCGTCGTCAACATTACTGACACCGAGAAAACACTGATCAAGCGGGCTGACACACTGCTTTATCAAAGCAAGGATTCAGGACGGAACTGTATAACAGTCGGTTGATTGCAAAAGGCCCTGATTTACAGGGCCTTTTGATTTCTAGTTACCGACTCTAACAACTCGCTGAACCAGTTTTAAAAGTGCATGACGGTGGGTCACAACGAGAAGCGTTCGATCCCCCAGCAACTGCTCCAGAACCTCAACCATTTTCTTTTCCGTTTCCGGGTCCAGCCCTTCTGTTGGCTCATCCAGTAAAACCAGACGACATTTGCTGTCCCTTAAACGCAATAAAACCCGAGCCAGACCAACACGTCGCTGTTCACCGCCGGAGAGAGCTCGCCCGGCCGACCCCAGCCAGATATCAAGCAGCTGATCTTCTGTTGCCAGATGATCAAGCCCGACCTGCTCCAGAATTTTCAGCAGTTCCCGATCATCAACCTCAGATGACCTGTCGCCACAAGCCAAAAGCAGATTATCCCGCAGGCTGGCACTGAAAATATGGATTCGCTGGGGCATAACCGCCATACGGGAACGCAGATCCTGTTCGCAAAACTGTTCCAGTGGCAGCCCGTCCAGCTCAATACTTCCCCTGCCCAGAGGCCAGTCCCGGGTTAACAACTGCAAAACAGAGGATTTACCGCAACCAGTTGCCCCCATAAGAGCAACCCGCTCACCAGCCTCAAGGGTTAGATCAAAATTCTGAAGAACCGGAACACTTGGTACATAAGAGAATTCAACAGACTGAAGCTTGACCCGACCCTCCGGCGACACACCCTTAATGCTCTTTTCAGGAAAAACGACAGTTGGCTTCTGCTCTGTAATATCACGCAGACGGGAAGCTGCTCTCTGGGTCTGACCCAGCATCTGAAAGGCTCCCGGCAACGGCATAATGGCTTCAAATGCCGCCATGGTTGCCAAAACAAGCATAACCACCAGCGGACCAGACAAACCGGCAACTGCCATATCACGGGCTCCAAACCACAGAACACCTGTTACTGTTGAGACCGTCAGAGCGGTAATCAACAGCAAAGACAGTGCTGTTACCCGGTTTACCTGATGCTCAGTGGTCAGAACCTTTTCCTCAGCCTGCTCTACCCGGGTGCGGTAACGGGAAACCGCTCCCAGCAGCTGCAGCTCAGTCTGCCCGGCAACATAATCCAGCAGTTGCACACGCAGCTGACTCCGTTCCCGCACAAGATCTTCACCGGGTTGACGGCCCAGTCTGAAAAACAATGCAGGCAGCACCAGAAGACAGACAGAAAGAATAATCGCCAGCAGTATTGCAACAGAGCCGGAATAAATGGCCGCCAGAATCACCAGCGCACAACTGCCAGCAACCGCCAGCAGCAACGGACTGACCAGTCTCAGGTAAAGGCCATCGAGGGTATCAATATCTGCAACCAGTCTGTTTAAAAGATCAGCCTGCCGATACTTTCTCAGCCCGGATGGAGCCAGCGGTTCCACTTTCTCAAAAAACCAGGTGCGCAAATGAGCAAGCAGCCGGAACGTCGCGTCATGGCTGACCAGCCGTTCCCCATAACGCCCGGCAGTACGGGCAATCGAGAAACCACGAACACCAGCTCCCGGTGTAAGAAAGTTAAAAACCTGAGCAGTGGCAACAGTCAGCCCGGCAAGTGCAGTTGCGGTAATAAACCAGCCGGATAAAGCCAGCAAACCAACACTGGACACAAGAGTGACCAAACCCAGAAGAAAGCCCAGAGAAAAGCGTCCTCCATAACGACCAGAAAGACGCAGGAAGGGCCACAGATCATTCAATACTGAAGTATTTGAGTTAAACACAGGCAACTTCCCCGATTTCTGAACTGTTGATCGCCTGCTCTTCTTCCTGCCAGCTCTGCCATAGCTGCTGGAAACGAGAGGATTCCTGCCAGAGTTTCTCCTGATTGCCCTGGGCTGTTATACAGCCATTGTCCAGCATAATGATCCGATCAGCTTTAATCAGACTGTCCTGGCGGTGACTGACAGTAATCATGGTTCGCCCTTCAACGGCTTTATCCAAAGCCCTGTTGACAATACCGGCGCTATGTTGATCCAGGCTGGCTGTTGGCTCATCCAGAACAAGCAGCTGGAATGGTCTAATCAAAGCCCGGGCCAAAGCAACACGCTGTGCCTGACCAACCGACAAACCTGCCGCATCATCACCGACACGGGTATCCAGCCCATTACCCAGGCGTCCGACGAATTCATCGATATGAGCCTGACTCACCACACGGTTGACCACCTCTTCAGAGGCATGGGGATCAGCCAGCAGAATATTTTCCCGAATAGAGCCACTAAACAATCTTGGGTTCTGCCCCAGCCAGGCAATATTCTGCCGCCAGCTGGCCAGATCAAGCTCCCTGAGTGATATGCCATTGACCAGAACTTCGCCCTCATAAGGGATAAAACCAAGCAAAACATTGATCAGCGTGGTTTTGCCTGCACCCGATAAACCGACAATCGCCAGACGCTCACCAGCATTAATATCGAAAGAGATATCCTTCAATAACTGACGACCACTTTCAGCCACAACAGAAACATTTCGGAATGAAACAGTGGCAGCGGCTTCATCGGGACATTGTTCTTCTCCTCCCGTGAAGACTTCGCGGGGCTGCTCCAGAAAAGCTTCCAGGTCATCGGCCGCGCCAACGGCATCAGCCTTGGCATGATAATGCGTACCCAGCTCCCGCAGGGGCAGATAGTATTCCGGAGCCAGCAACAGCAGAAACAAACCGGTAAACAGAGACAGCGGCTCACCCCAGGTTCCAAAATCCAGATAACTGAGATAACTCATCCCCAGATACATGGCTGTCAAGGCTATGGCAATTGCAGTAAAAAATTCCAGAACAGTGGAGGAGAGAAACGCCAACCTTAACACCTGCATAGTCTTCTGCCGGAACGATTCAGCCGCACTGGCAACAGAGGCCCGCTCCTGGGCACTGCGGTAGAACAAACGCAGAGTCGCCAACCCCTGCAGGCGATCCAGAAAATGGGCACTCAGGCGTGACAGTGCCTGCACATTGCGCCGACTGGCTGCGGCAGCCCTGTTACCCACCAGGATCATAAAGACCACTATAAGAGGTGCTGTCACAAGAAGAATCACAGCAACAGCCCAGCTGAAAGGAAGAACCAGGGCAATGGTAAACAGGGGCAGTATGCGCACCAGTATCATCTGGGGCAGATAATGGGAGTAAAAATTATTGAGCTTGTCAACCTGCTCCATCAGCAAGGTCAGCCAGCTGCCGGAAGGTCGCTCAGCCAAAACCACAGGACCGAGTTCAGAGATTTTTTCCAGAATTTCACCGCGCATTTTACGGCGGAGGTTTTCTCCGGCCTGATGTCCGGCCAGTTCTCTGCCCCGCGCACATAAACCGCGCAGGATTCCGGCAACAATCAGGGTGATAAAAGGCCAAGTGAGCTGTGAATACGCCACACCAGACATAACGGCCTGATCAATAATCCAGGCCAGAAGAGCGGCCTGAAGTACGACCAGAAAATACTGACCAACTCCCAGAATAACAGCACATCGAATAAATGATTTGACCGAAACCTGGTGAGAGCGGAGCCAGGACTGCAATACCTGTTCCCGTTCTTTCTGCATTGTAATGACTACCGAGCTAACAATTACTGAAGAGTATGCGGATTGTACGCATCAAATATCCGATAGCCCAGCTTTGTTATTACAATTTCATGTTTAAAGTAGCCGGTCATGTGTAAGCGTATATTTCTGGCCAATAAACAGGCTGTCCAGTTGGGTTGCAGCGCAGGGAGCATAGCCTTAGCTATGTGACCGGAGCTGCGGTACGGCTGGGCGGCCTGGAGATTGAGTCAGAAATATATGATTACGTATGTCCGGGTACTTATTTTTATTTAATCATCATTTGCAGACTGGCACCTTCCCGGCTCCAGCTCAGCAATGGCAGTCACTGTTTCACTGCCAATCACCTTGCGGTCATGGGGACGCATACCCAGCCCATTATCAAACTCATCTCTTACGGCACAGACAAACCTGCGCTTTGGCAGCCCCATTCTCTGCTGAAGATAAGAGACCAGCTTCTGAAGATACTGTTTTCGTTCCGCCCGGACATCCATGCCCACTGCTCCTCACAGAATTTTTTTCAGCTCTCTTTTCAATATAGTGAATCATTTCAAAGTTATTCTTTTCCGGTAAATGGCCGGTCACATGTATAATCCGCGCTTTGCTTTCAGAACGCACACATCATATATGCTGGACGCCATTCGTATTGTCATGCTCCGGACATGGCACCCCGGAAATATTGGATCTGCCCTTCGTGCCATGAAAACCATGGGCCTTACACGGCTGGTACTTGTTAACCCGGAACAGTTCCCATCTCCGGAAGCGGAAGCCATGGCAGCAGGCGCAAGTGATCTTCTGGATAAAGTGGAGGTGGTCAGCTCTCTGGAAGAGGCTATTGAAGGCTGCAACCTGGTGATAGGAACTTCGGCACGCAGTCGCAGCTTCCCCTGGCCCATGCTGACATCCCGCAGCTGTGGCGAAAAGGCAGTTCAGGAAGCCCGCACCGGTGAAGTGGCTCTGGTATTTGGTCAGGAAACTTCAGGGATGACCAACGAAGAGCTGCAGCAGTGCCACTTCCATGTTTCCATTGATGCCAATCCTGAGTACCCCGTTTTAAACGTAGCCTCTGCCGTTCAGATCCTGTGTTACGAGGTATACCAGGCAAGTCTGTCTGATTCCAAACTGGATGAGGAAGATTCTGTCCCCTACCCGGATTCTAGACAAATGGAGCAGTTCTATAAGCAACTGGAATTAGCACTGGGAGATATTAATTTTATTATCCGCCAGCATCCGGGAAAGATTATGACCAAGCTGCGCCGCTTCTTTAACAGAGCGCGTCCGGAACAGGAAGAGATGAATATTCTGCGGGGAGTTCTCAGCCGTATTCGCCAGAATGCAGCAACTAAAGAGTCGACGGAATAACAGCTTAAGAGATTAGGGGGCGTTCTCAATTAAACATCAACTCAGTGACTCTAAAAGCGGTCAGATGTTAGAAGGGCTTGTGAAAATCGTAGTTATTCTACATTGAGCAAGCCTGACGCAGCAGATAGCCGCTTTTAGAGTCACCCGCAGGGCGCTTCCGAGAGTTCCTGTAAGCTTCGTTGTAGCGCCTTGAAAGGCAATAAGCATTCCTGCGGCACTACGCCTCGTTACAGAAACTCTCGAAAGCGCTGAGTTCGATGTTTAATTGAGAACGCCCCCTAAAGTTTTCGGGTCAGTTAACTGACCCGAATCGTCTCGTTTTCTAGGCAGGAAGCAGTTTACGCAGACCCGGATCTTCCAGAATATGCGCAAGCTGTGAGGTGTAAGTAACAAACTTCACTTCACGTCCCTGGTAACGTACCGGACCATGAGGAACAGAAGGTCCGACTTCACAGGGCTCAAGATGGAATGAGCGAGCCAGGCGGGCACCATCACTGGTTGCACACAAACCACCAATATGGCTGACATTGTCGTAATGACGCCCCAGGTAGCTGACCACTTCCAGAATCAAACGCCCTGCCGCAATACGGCTGGCACCGTACAATGAAGAGACGTAGAGACTGTGTGGCTCATGGGGAGACACAATATCATCAAGTGACAGAGAGGCGATCTCTTTCTGGGCATGGATCAGCTGCCAGAACACCTCATCCTTAACCGGCAAAGCCACGACATGACCAAAATAGTGGCCATATTTGCGACATACCATAGTGAGGCGATTGCACTTGCCCAGCCAACCTCCCAGACGTTCCCGTTCAACCGGTACGGCACTCTTGGAAATGGAACGGTCATATTCCAGAATCATTTCCAGAAAGGAACGATCTTCCTCTGTATTATTCAGCGACTGAATACTGTAGCTACGTCCATCACGTTCAGGGAACGTTCCGATCTTACTGCCCAGTTTCGGGGAGTTCAGGTAGTGACGGATCAGGTATTCCATAGACTGATCAGGAGTCAGCACCTGCGAACGGCTGGAGCGGAATGGGAAGATTTTCTCGACGTCATCGTGGAAATAGGCAATAACCTGGCGCTGACGTTCACCCGTAGGTTCTGTCGTCGCCCGTTCCCAGCGGCTGATTGTTACCGAGTCAATTCCCGCGAGAACCGGTGAATAACACGATAAAGCCATTGCCAGCCGATCCTGTGTGAGACCGGCTTCCTTGCGCCGCTTTTTCAGATAGGATCCGAAATTTTCAAGCATGCGTGGTGCCTTTACTTTTTGACCATTACCCTGGTCATATCATGTTCATTTCGGGCTGCAATTAACGGCAGCCATCGGCATCCTTCCAGAAATAAACAACGTGTATCCCACCTTCGGGATGCCTGATCAGGAAAGTTCCGACACATGAATCATAAAACTAGGCACAGAAGAAAATATTGCTTTATGCCAACAAATGCCTTGTTTAATCGATAAAAGCCCAACATTTTTGTAAGGATTTCTCATAATACATATAGAGAAGCCGTATTTTTTTCGGTAAATCCACACAAAATAGATATTTGCTTACGAAATCAAAGGGTTTCTGGAAAGCGGACTTCTGCATGCAGAAATTAAATCAAATGGAAGGCTTGTTCACGGGAAAAATGAAGCTCTTACAATAAGTGAGTTCGGCGTTTTTCCAACTTCTTTTTTTGTACGTTTTTGATAACAGCTGAAGTTCCCCAGTAGCGAATAAACGCAGCTGGGTAATCAGCTTTAATTTTGGAAACAGTGAGAAGCTGGAAAAATCCTTTGCCTTAATAGTTTTTCAACTTGGCTTCATCCCAAAGAGCATCCAGCTCTTCCAGCGTGCATTTATTAATATCTCTGCCCTGAGCTTTCACTGCACGTTCGATATAAGAAAAGCGATTGCGAAATTTCTGGTTGCAACCCCGGACAGACTGCTCGGCATCAACATCCAGATGGCGGGCAAGATTAGTAGCCGCAAAGAGGAAATCTCCAACCTCGGCAGCGATTTCTTCCTGCTCACCTTTATCTAAAGCCTCTTCAATCTCATCAAGCTCTTCACGAAGTTTGGCAAGAACCGGACGAACATCCGGCCAGTCAAAATTCACTTTGGCAGCCTTGTCCTGAAGCTTCTGGGCAATCATCAATGCCGGAAGATTATTGGGCACAGCATCAAGCAAAGAATCCTGTACCGGCTTGGCCGCTTTCTCTTCCGCTTTCTCTTCTGCTTTAATGGCCTGCCACTTTATCCTGACTTCCTCGGGTGTTAAATCAGGAGACTCTTTCAGTTGCAGGTCCGCCAGAGAGGCATTGGGAAAAACATGAGGGTGGCGGCGCAAAAGCTTGGTTACGATGGCATTGACCACATCAGAAAAATCAAAAGACTTCTCTTCCTCCGCCATGCGGGCGTGGAAAACCACCTGCAGCAGCAGATCACCCAACTCTTCGCAGAGATGGTCGATATCATTACGCTCTATGGCATCAACAACTTCGTAGGCTTCTTCAAGGGTGTATGGGGCAATGGTTTTGAATGTCTGCTCAATATCCCACGGACACCCCGCCTGCGGATCACGCAGGCGGGCCATCACATTCAAAAGATCAGAGATTGAGTAACCATCCTGTTCCGGTTTTCTATTCTGCACATCAGGCCTTTTCTTTCACCAGGGAAGCGCGGTCGCGATGTGCATCCAGAACATTGGGAAGCTGGTTAAGCTTGGCCAAAACAACCCCCAGTATTTCCAGACCGGATATCTCCATAATCAGAGAGATATTGGCAATATTATCTGACCGGGTATGGGTTCTCATATCGGTCACATTTACCTTCTCGTTGGCCACCACCATGGTGATATCCCGCAGCAGACCGGCACGATCATAAGCTTCAATAACCACCTTGACCGGGTAGGTTGACTCGGGTTCATGATCAACTCCCCAGTTCACTTCTATCACCCGATCCGGCTCCTGCTCCCGCAGTTGCAGGGCATTTGTACAGTCAGCCCTGTGAACAGAAACACCACGGCCTAAAGTAATGTAGCCAACAATGGGATCGCCTGGTACAGGGTTACAGCACTTGGCCATATGAGTCAGCAAATCACCTACACCCTGGACTGTGATATCACTGTCACTCTTGGGCTTGGTGGCCTGGCGCGGACGGAACTCAAAAGTGGCCGGCTCCTGATGCTCAGGCTCAACCATACGCTGGGCAGCATGAACAACCTGCAGAGTACGAAGATCGCCTGAACCAACCTTGGCAAACAGCTCATCGTCATCCTGCAGCTTCATACTTTCTGCAAGCTTGTCGAACTTGATGCCGTCAATGCCCATGCGCTTGAGTTCAGCTTCCACCATGCCACGACCGGCAGAGATATTGGAATCCCGATCCTGACGCCGAAACCAGCTGACAATCTTGGCCCGCGCCCGGCTGGTAGAAACATAGCCAAGGGATGGGTTCAGCCAGTCACGGCTGGGAGAAGCATTAGACGCTGTCAGAATTTCCAGCTGATCACCGGTTTTTAATGGGGTATTCAGCGGAACAATACGACCACTGACTTTTGCACCACGACACTTGCTGCCAACTTCAGTATGAACACGGTAGGCGAAGTCAACCGGTGTCGCACCCACCGGCAGGTCGACAACGTGACCATCTTTGGTGAAGACATAGACCCGGTCCGGCTCCACATCGAGATGCCACTGGTCAGCCAGTCCTTCCATGCCCTGGCCAATTTCTTCCTGCCAGTCGAGAACCTGACGCAGCCAGTTCAATTTTTCTTCATAACTATCGCTTTCACTCTTGGTGTCGGTGCCCTTGTATTTCCAGTGAGCACACACACCCAGCTCCGCCTCTTCATGCATGGCATGGGTACGGATCTGCACTTCCAGGGTTTTCCCCCGTGGTCCAACAACCGCAGTATGAAGAGACTGATAACCGTTCTCTTTGGGTGTAGCGATATAATCATCGAACTCTTTGGGAATATGGTTCCACAGGGCATGAACAATACCCAGCGCGGCATAGCACTCCCGCACCTCATCCACATAGATCCGCATGGCGCGAATATCATAGAGTTCTTTGAATTCCACACCCTTGCGCTTCATCTTGCGCCAGATGCTGTAGATATGCTTTACCCGACCACTGACTTCTGCATGAATACCCTGTTCTGCCAGGGCTTCACGGATACTGTCCATGGTGGTCTGGATATAATTTTCCCGATCAACCCGTTTCTCATCCAGAAGGCGGGCAATCTTTTTGTAGTCCTGAGGTTTCAGGTAGCGGAACGCAAGGTCTTCCAGCTCCCACTTGATATAACCGATACCAAGACGGTGAGCCAGAGGGGCATATATTTCGAAAACCTCACGGGCAACCCGCTGACGGCGCTCACGGTCAGCATGTTTAACAGCACGAATGGCACAGGTCCGCTCAGCCAGCTTGATCAATGCCACCCGCACATCATCAACAATGGAGACCAGCATCTTACGGACTTTTTCCAGCTGATCCTGCTGCTGGCCCAGCACCTGGGTGCGGGCCGGGTTCTGGATGGCACTGATAACAGCCATTCCCTGGACACCCTGAATCAGCTGGGCCACTTCTGCGCCAAAGTGCTCCCTGACAGTTTCCAGACTAACTCTGTCTTCCCGCACAACACGGTAGAGGACAGCGGCAACCAGTGAAGCCTGATCCAGTTTCAGTTCGGCCAGGATATCGGCCATCTGCAGACCAATGGGAAGCAGTCCCTGCTGTTCAGACCAGACGGAGTTCTCCCCCGGAGCATCTGCGGCAGTACGCGCAAGCTCGCAGGCCTCCATCACCACTCGCTCATCCTTCAGGGAGACATAGGTTTTCAGCTTCTCCAGCCAGGATGGAATGTCGATGGAGCCATCCGGAGCAACCGGGTGATCTTCACGTACCTTAACCATTGGAATCTATTCTCAACCTCTTTATTCATCAGGTTTCCAGTCCTCAGAAACCTGGTACTTCTACCTCTTGAGCGGTAACACCTGTTACCGGACGAATAACCCGATGCTCTCGACATGGGTTGTCTGGGGGAACATATCCATCACCCCGAAACGGGACAGATGAAAACCCTGCTCTTTCAGGAAACTGGCATCCCGGGCCAGAGTTGCGGGATTACAGGATACATAGAGTATCTTTTTCGGGAGATGTTTCACCAGCCGCTGGAGAATTTCCAGCGCACCGGTCCTCGGCGGATCAAGCAGCAGGGCATCAGCCTTGTCTGCCACCCATGGACGGTTACCGGGTTCTGCAGCCAGATCAGCCTGGTAAAACTCAACGTTATTCAGATTATTCAGGCGGGCGTTATGATGGCCACGCTCAACCAGGGCATCCACGCCCTCTACACCCACAGCCACACGGCACTTCTGCGCCAGCGGCAAAGTGAAGTTCCCAAGTCCACAGAACAGATCAAGCACCCTATCATTTCTGCCAGGGGCTAGCCACTCCATCGCCCGGGAAACCATCTGCTGGTTTATATGGGGATTCACCTGGGTAAAATCTACCGGTAAATACTCCAGTTTTAATTTCTGCTCAGCAAGATCATATCGTAAATGATCACAGTCATCGGGTGAATGGATGCAGACTAAAGAATCCGGGGAATCAAGCTGAAGATAAAGGTGGATGCCCTTTTCCTGCGCCAGCTCCATCCAGGCTTCACGATCCTGCTCATGAAGGGCTTCCGGAGTACGCAGCAGTATGCCATGCCCGTTTTCTGCATAGGCCAGTTCAATATGGGATACCGCGCGTTTCTTTTTGCTGTTTTCCAGCCGCTCTCTTAAAACCGGGATCAGTTCTGCCAGTTCCGGATGCAAAACCGGACAGGTGCCAACCGGAACAATATCTTTGCTGCCGGAAGCACGGAATCCCATGCGTAACTCACCATTCCACCAGCGCACCGCAAGACGTGCACGGGAACGATATCCCCACTCGGGGCTCAGCAGAGGATCAACAACCTGCTCGGGTTTAAGATCAGCAAAACGCTGCAACTGGTTCAGGACAATATCCTGCTTGAAAGCAATCAGGCTTTCACTGCTGATATGCTGCATATTGCAGCCGCCGCACTGCTGATACCATGGGCAAGGAGGCTCAACCCGATCAGCGGAAGGCTCCAGAATTTTGGCAACAGCACCATCAAGTCGCTTGGTGGTCTGGCGAGTGACGCGTACTTTTACCCGATCACCGGGAAGAGCATCTTCCACCATCACAACTCGCCCGCGATCACGGGCAATGCCCCGGCCATCATGGGTCAATGAATCAATGGTGACTTCCAGTGGCCCCTGGTTACGGGAAATTCTGGAAGGACGGGAGGGATTGGTGCGTTTGAACGACATGCAGGTGTACAGCGTGAAAAACTCAGTATTGTATAGCTTCTACCCCATACTGTAATCCACTAATACGTTGGAAAATCAATTTAGGGGGTGTTCACAATTAAACGTCAAACTCAGCGATGTTTGATTGTGCCCCCCCTAATCTGCAGATACCTGCTGCCAGGATTTCGGGGGGACTGATGGCAGACTAAAAGGCAGACGGGAAACCAGCTGATAAATATCCCGCCCCGGCTTCACTCCACGCATGAAGACATGGCTGTGGGCCAGTTTTCTAACAGATCGTCTGGAAGGCGGATTGATATAAATATGATATTCAAAGTGACCGCTTTCGAAGACTTCCGGCAATTTCTTTCTTAACAGTTCTTTGGTTCCGGTAAGCAGTTTATTTCGGTTCCAGTCAGGTTTATTGCTGAACGCCACCAAGTGAACAATATCGGTTTCCAGCCAGAACGGAAACGTTGTTATCGCCAGACGATATTCTTGCGGGCAGCCATTAGTCACACATTTCTGAGCCTGTTCTGCCGTCAGCCCAAAAATCCCCATCAGGGCAGTCACCTCAGGGGAGAACCCCAGATCACGATGAGTTTTGAGATGATTGCGGTAATAATTCAACTGCTCTGGAGTGCGGCGGGGAGTGAATTCAGGAGATATCAGCTCCTGCCAGGAAATCGGATTTGAGTAGGCCTGTCCGTAGGAAGAAAGCAAAATCGTAACCAGAATCCATTGGTATATCCTGCTGATATTGATCGACTGCATTCACGATTTTCTTAGCTGAAGCAAACAGGACTATAGCCCAACAAACTGGCCTGGGAGATTTGGTTATAACTCAGCTGCCCGTAACAAACTACTCGATTCCAAATACCCCTGTAGAGAGATAACGATCACCACGATCACAGATAATGGTGACGATGGTGGCATTGCTCACCTTTGAAGAAACGCGCAATGCAGCAGATACAGCACCACCTGATGAAACGCCACAGAAGATCCCCTCTTCCCGTGCCAGCCTCCGCACTGTTGTTTCTGCTTCCTCCTGGGAAATATCCAGAACCCGGTCCACCCTTCTGGAATCAAAAATGGCTGGCATATAGGCTTCTGGCCAGCGACGTATACCAGGTATCTGTGCACCATCGGCCGGTTGCAGACCGATAATTTCAATATCCGGATTCTGCTGCTTTAGATAAGACGAGGTTCCCATAATGGTTCCGGTAGTCCCCATGGCACTGACAAAATGAGTGACCTCGCCATCAGTCTGCTGCCAGATTTCAGGGCCTGTGGTTTCAGCATGAGCCAGAGGATTATCAGAGTTACCAAACTGATCCAGAACCGTCCCTTCTCCTTTGGACTGCATAGCCAAAGCCAGATCCCGGGCACCTTCCATACCTTCCTTCTGACTGACGGTAATCAGCTCAGCACCATACGCGGTCATGGCGGCTTTTCTTTCAGCGCTCATATGATCCGGCATAATCAGCTTTATCCTGTAGCCTTTTATAGCGGCCACCATGGCCAGAGCGATTCCGGTATTACCACTGGTTGCTTCTATCAGTGTTGCGCCGGGTTTGATAACCCCTTTTCTCTCAGCTTCGCTGATCATGGAAAGAGCAGCCCTGTCTTTCACCGAACCGGCGGGGTTCTGCCCTTCCAGCTTCAGCAGAATGGTATTATTGCGGTCGTTCGCTCCCATTCGCTGCAGGCGAATCAAAGGCGTTCCACCAACAAGGGCGTCTATGGTCGGATACTTCACGTGAAATCCACTCGTTGTTCTTCTTTCCCGATACTCCTTTCATACTACCGGTTTTATAGACAACACCAGTAGACTTCTTCACCATAACCATAGATAGAAAAATAATAAGGCCGGGAGCACCGACCATGGACACAATTTTCAATGGGCTGAAGCGCCATATCATTAAAATGGGGCTGGTTCCGGTTCTGATTCTTACTGTCAGCTTTGGCACTCTTGGCACCCTGCTGGCCATTAACCAGATCAATAACAACTTTATTCGCCAGGTCGAGGCTGATTCATGGCAGATTGCCATCCATGCCGAATCGGTTCTTAACAATGAGACAGCTGAGCAGATCAATGATATTGCCCGACTTTCTTTGAAGCAGCGAGCTTTGGAACAGAGAGCTTTGAAACAGCGAGGACTAAACAGCCTGCGCATCAGTGACCGTGATGGTCATGCACTGATTCAGGTTGGACCGCCAATCAATACCGATAACTATTACCCAACACCAGCTCCGAAAACCCGCCCTCTGCTCCTGAAATCCAGAAACACTTTACTAACCACCACTCCTATCAATGTCGAACCCGGCTACTGGCTGGAACTGGAATACACCCGCGAGAGTGTTCTTCTGGAGCAATACCAGTGGATTCTACTGGGGGTGGTGATTTCACTGATCACTCTGTCAATCGCCATTATTTTTCATATTCGTCTGGCTAACAGCATTGCTTATCCACTGTCGCGTATCACCATGGGTATACGACAGATCAAGGCAAATAATCTGGATGTTCGTCTGATTCCTGAACAGAAGTCAGTTATGAAAGCCCTGACCCATAATATCAATATGCTGCTGGCCAAGGTCCAGAACAGCCACAGGGAAATGCAGGAGGAAGTCGAGCAGACCTCTAAAGAGTTACAGGAGAATATGGAAACTCTGGAGCTGCAGAATGCCGAGCTGGACCTTTCACGCAAAGTCGCACTGGAAGCCAGTCGTACCAAGTCAGAGTTTCTGGCCAATATGAGCCATGAGATGCGCACACCTCTGAACAGCATTTCCGGCTATACCAGTCTGCTGCAAAGATCAGAGCTGGATGATATCCAGAAAGAGCATCTGCGTACGCTCTCAACAGCGGCCAACGCCCTGCAGTCCATCATTGCCGATATTCTTGATTTCGCCAAACTGGAAGCGGGCAAACTGGTACTGGAAGAAGCACCGATGGATCTGCGCACAGTTGTCGATGAGGTACTGGCAATGAACAGCCCGGCCGCCGACAGCAAAAACCTGGAACTGGCTGCACTTTGTTATCCCGATACGCCATTGAACCTTATTGGCGATGCCAACCGCTTGAAGCAAATTATTTCCAACCTGCTTTCCAATGCCATCAAATTCACCAATGAAGGTTCTGTGATTGTACGGGTTATGTGCGAAACCCTGCTGGATTCCTATGCCACCCTGCGTATCAGTGTTGAGGATACCGGCATTGGTATTTCAAGGAATAATGCCAAGAAACTGTTCCAGGCTTTTTCACAGGTTGATTCCTCCCGCAACCGCAACAGCACCGGCACCGGGCTTGGTCTGGTTATCTGTAAAAACCTGGTAGAACAGATGCATGGCTCTATTGAGTTTGACAGCCAGCCAGACCAGGGATCACGTTTCTGGTTTACCTTCCGGGCACCGCTGGACCGGCACGCGGTTCACTCTCCTCAATTGCTACCCATTCCACCCAAGGCTTATCTACTGGAACCCGGCCGCTGGAATCGGGTTTCAGCCTCACAGCTGTTACAGGAAAGTGGTTTTGCCGTGGAGGATGTTCATAACATCGAAGAACTCTCCGAAAGGTTAAATGGTTCCGAGGAGCCAACATTTATCGTCATCGGTCATGACCGGGAATGTATTTCAGAAGTACAGATTCGTGAAGCCCTGCAATGCAGCCCCAAGGGCAGCCGTTTCCTGATTCTGTCCAGCACTGCGGATATCAGCAACCTGAATCATCTGCGTCGCAGCAAAGTTGCTATTCTGCCTCGTCCCTTATCCCAGGTACGCACCAAGGAAATACTGGAACGACTTTACTCTCCCCAAAAAGATCATGAGACAGTAGCCCATAATGGAAGTCATCTTGAGCCCTGCAGCTCACTGCGCGTTCTGGCAGTAGATGACAACGAGCCCAACTTGAAGCTTCTGGCAACCATGCTGAGGGATATAGGCATTACTGTTGATACCGCCTTCTCCGGCAGAGAAGCATTGGAGCTTATCAAGCAAGATGAGTACAGCCTGGTATTTATGGATATCCAGATGCCAGAAATGGATGGTCTGGAAGTCACCCGCCGCATTAGAAAGAACGAGGGCAAGAAGCAACATTTACCCATTATCGCTCTCACCGCCCACGCCCTGGCAGATGAAAAGCAGCAACTGCTGGCTGCCGGGATGGATGACTACCTGACCAAACCCATCAGCGATCAGCAGCTGCGCCATGTTATTTCTATCTGGAGTCATTCCCGGCCTCTCCCCCCCAAAAAGCCAGCCATGGTTGCTCAAACACCCACAGCAGGAGGTTATGGCCCGGTTGATAAAGATGAGGGAGTCAGACTGGCCGGAGGCAGAGAGGAACTGGCCGATGAGCTGCTGGATATGCTGCTGAAAGACCTTGAGCAAAATGCCCAGGAACTGCAAACCCTGCATCATCAGCAGCAATACATGCACCTTCTTGAAGCGGTTCATAAGCTTCATGGCGCTGCCCGCTACTGCGGTGTTCCCCATCTGCGAAAGTCCTGCCGGGAGCTAGAGGTACTGCTGAAACAGGCTGAAAACCTGGATAGTCTTGAAGAAGCCTTCGATGAACTGCTGGGCGAGATTAATCGCCTTCTGGTTTGGCAGGAACGGTTTAACTTTGACAAGCTTGCCTGAGCGGAAGAAAAAAAGAAAAGAGCGCAGTGTGCAAGCTGCGCCCTGGTAATAAGAACTTGTGCTTTAGTGCATCAGGCTGAACAGCCGGTTTCTGAAACGGCGCACCAGAGGATCAGCACCCAGCTGGTTAAACAGTCGCAGCATCAGCAGGCGGGCACCATCTTCCCGGAAGGCTCGGTCCTTGCGGACAATCTCCAGCAGGTTTTCAAAGGCGCCTTCCATTTCATCAGACAGCACCTGGTGAATTGCCATCTGGTAACGCGCTTCATGATCGTCCGGATGAGCCTCCAGCTGGGTTGTCACCTGTGCGCGAGGGGCAATATCCTGGGCCATATCCAGAAACGCCAGCTTGGCCTTAGGCTGTTCGGCACCGGGCAGATCATCCGGCAACGCTTCGATCACCTGGCGGGCATTATCAATCTGCCCCAGTTGCAGCAGAAGATTGGCCTGCAGAAGTTGCAGCTCACCGTTATTGGGCTCTTCCACCAAAATCTGTTGCAGAAGCTGCAGAGCCTGCTCCGCCTGTCCGTCTGCCACCAGCTGCTCAATCTGCTGCTGGATACGGTCTGCCGGGCTCATGGTTACTTCATCCAGAAGAGCGCGCAGATCCGCTTCCTTCTGCAAACCCACCATCACATTCACAACCTGACCACCATGAACCAGCACCAGAGCCGGAATACTGCGCACCTGCAGCTGCATCATCAGGTCCTGGGCCAGACGCTGGACACGGGGATCGGGGTCTTCCGCATTCAGCTTGGCCAGACGGAACTTGCCCTGGTACTCCTCCAGCAACTTCATCAGGATTGGCAACTGTGCCTTGCAGGGCTGACACCACTCAGCCCAGATATCCAGAAGAACCGGTGTTTCCTTTGAGACTTCTGTCACGACCTGCTGCAGATTATCTGCCGTGATCTCAGTTATCAGGCCTGCGATATTTGGCTGTTCAGTAATCGACAAAACGGAACTCCTGACCGTGAATATCCATAATCGGGGAATTGTACTTGAAAGTGGGGGTTGGCGGGAATTTCTCGTTTCGCGGCCGGCCGAAATGTGGATCATATTCGAAACCAAGCCTTACATGGTTATTCAGCTTGGGCCTGTTCGTATATCTCTCATAGCTCACAGAAGGAAGCAGTGGCAGTATGCCTGCAGCTTTTCGGGATATTTCAGGGAACTATTGCTCAATTACAGGTCATTGCCAGCAGCGACCCTGGAAGAATTAATCTAACCAGATTGTATTATTTCTTAGCAATCTTTCACTTCGTATATACAGACTGTTCACTGAGAAAATGCAGTATATGAGAACACTTGAAGACTTCTTATCAACACTAAACAGCTTTGATGGCAGCGATACCATTTACAATCCTTACAAGGATAAAAGTATTCTCAATAACTTAAGGGTATACCTTGAGTTTATGGATAAACACGCTGGTAAAAGGGTTTTACTGGTTGGCGAAGCCCCAGGATACAAAGGCTGTCGTATCACAGGCATACCATTCACAAGTAGCTATCAACTAACAAACTCAGAGAACCCGAATATTTGCCGCTTTAAAGACAAACTTGTTTTTTCAAAAACCGAGTCAGAAAACACCGCAAAAATTGTCTGGGATTTCTTAAGTCATGAACGGTCAATTCCTCTATTTTGGAACTCCTTCCCTTTCCACCCACACCTAAAAGGAAAGAGCAATTCAAACAGAGCTCCAACGTCAAAAGAAATTGAATTTGGCGTCACCATTCTAAGAAAGTTAAAAGATATCTATGAGCCGGAAGTCATAGCCAGCATTGGCCGAAAAGGTGA
This sequence comes from Parendozoicomonas callyspongiae, assembly GCF_023502345.1. GTDB lineage: Bacteria > Pseudomonadota > Gammaproteobacteria > Pseudomonadales > Endozoicomonadaceae > Sansalvadorimonas > Sansalvadorimonas callyspongiae. The sequence continues at coordinate 1,013 of NZ_JAMFLX010000028.1, read as the reverse complement.
AACCGCTATAAAGAAAGCCTTTCCAGATATTCAAGTGCAATACATAAGACATCCATCCTATGGCGGTAAAAGAGACTTTCTCCAGGGCATGAGTAATATCATGTGATCAGGGATTTATACCATTGAGCCCGGATAACTTCGGTACCTAAACGACCGATGTTAAACTTGATCACGCCTTTGATATCTCAGCACATCAACCCTAAAGAGCTTCACCATAGAGTACGCTTAATGGCTAAAGTATTTTCCACCGTAGTTTTTTGCAGCTTTCTCCTTGCTGGATGTAGCACCAATGAGCCAGCCCCTAATACAGAACTCAAAGTAGGAGCTGATAGAGATGCTCACGGGTGCATCGGTTCAGCAGGCTACTCCTGGTGTCAACGAACCAACCAGTGCGAACGTCCCTGGGAGCTTGCCGAGCAGGAAAGTTTAGATAATACCTCAGAGGCATTCTCACAGTTCTGTAACCAATAAACGGCTCCAGGCCGCACCTTCCCAGCAGATAGAGCATTACAAATGAAGCAATCCATCGTACACATCGCTTTAGTCGTTCGTGACCATGATGAGGCTATTGATTTCTACGTGAACAAGCTGAAGTTTGAGCTGATTGAAGATACCTACCAGCCTGAACAAGATAAGCGCTGGGTGGTCGTCTCCCCACCAGGCACCTCTGGTACAACTCTGTTATTGGCAAAAGCATCTAAACCAGAGCAGCATGACTTTATTGGCAACCAGTCCGGCGGCAGGGTCTTTCTATTCCTTAATACAGATGACTTTTGGAGAGACTACGACCGTATGGTCTCTGAAGGCATTCATTTTGTCAGAGATCCAAAAACTGAGGAGTACGGGACTGTCGCTGTCTTTAAAGATTTATATGGCAACCTTTGGGACTTACTGCAGCTGAACCCTGAGCATCCCATATCACAAAGACAAACATAAGAACAAAACCGAGGCAGCTTTCAACCGTAACCCTGCATACGATACACTTGCCGAGCATTGCCTACTTGATTTACCAA
>NZ_JAMFLX010000027.1 GCF_023502345.1 Parendozoicomonas callyspongiae | reverse complement strand
TTTTTTTTAGATACCTATCTTATCATGCTGCTGGCTTTTGAAGCGTCATGATGTAATGGTCTGGTCAGACCTATATGTGCGTAGTTTTTACGAAGATGCAATTAAAATGAATGTTTATTGGGGCTGGACTGAGACTGTTCAAAATGCTCTGATGCCCCGCAAATGTCTTGAACACAGGAAATGCCAGCATGAAGTTAATGCTGATCTCGGATATTCATGGAAGTTCTACCGCTTTGGAGCAGGCCTTTGCCCTGGCAGACAGAGAAGGGGCTGACCGGATTCTGGCCCTTGGAGATTTGCTGAACCACGGTCCGAGAAACCCACTGCCGGAAGGATATCACCCGCAAAAGGTTGCTGAGCTTCTTAATCAGAATGCAGGACGCATTACCTGTGTTCGAGGAAACTGTGACAGTGAAGTTGATCAGATGCTGGTTTCAGTTCCCGTTCTAGGCGAGTACGTTGTTGTGCTGGTGGATGGGCGTCAGATGTTTCTGACCCATGGGCATATTCACAATCCTGATAATCTGCCAGTACTGGGTGAGGGTGATATCTTCTGCTTTGGCCATAGCCATATCCCGATACTGGAACTAAAAGATGGAAAGGTGATGTTTAACCCTGGTTCAATAACCCTGCCCAAGGGTGGGCATCAGCCGACAGTGGGGTGGTATGACAGTGGGCGACTAAGTATTACCAGTTTGAATGGCCATGTTATTCAGGAACTTGAACTGGACTAGCCTCCATCAAACTGACCCTTTGTGAAAATAAAAATCCCCCACAGTTTGCTGCGGAGGATTTCACTATCAGGGCTTGATAATAACCCGGCCAGTGACCTGACCATTGGTAATATCTTCTCCAAGCTGCAGAACCTCTTCCAGGGCAACTTCCTTGCAGGCCTGGGCAGAAAAGTCAGACGGCAGCAGTTCAGCCAGACGCTTCCAGGCTTCCATTCGGCGCTTGCGTGGGCACATCACAGAATCAACACCCAGCAGTTTTACTCCACGCAGGATGAAAGGCATCACTGTGGTAGGAAGATCAAACCCGGCAGCAAGACCACAGGCAGCAACAGCACCACCATAATGAATCTGTCCCAGCAGGCGGGCCAGGATATTGCTTCCAGCAATATCAATCGCGCCAGCCCAGAGCTGCTTCTCCAGCGGACGACCACGTTCTTCCAGTTCATTGCGGGCGATAACGCGAGATGCTCCCAGTTCTGTCAGCATGTCACTGTTTTCAGGACGTCCAGTAACAGCGACAGCCTTGTAGCCCAGTGCAGCCAGAAGAGAAATACTGACACTGCCAACCCCACCACTGGCACCGGTTACCAGGATTTCACCCATCTCTGGGGTGATTCCGGCATCTTCCAGAGCCATGACGCAGAGCATGGCAGTCAGGCCGGCTGTTCCAATCATCATGGTTGACCGGGCAGAGAGACCTTTCGGCATGGGTACCAGCCAGTCACTGGAAACCCGGGCTTTCTCAGCCATGCCACCCCAGTGGCCTTCACCAACCCCCCAGCCAGTCAGTACAACCTCATCACCTTTCTGGTAACGGTCGTCATGGGATTCAATAACAGTTCCGGCAAAGTCGATACCGGGCACCATCGGCCATTGGCGAACAACCGGGCTTTTCCCGGTGATGGCCAGACCATCTTTGTAATTCAGAGAAGAATATTCAACAGCAACGGTGACATCGCCCTGGGGCAGGTCGCTGTCATCCAGAGTGCGAATAGAGGCAATTGTTTTTTTGTCCTGTTGTTCCAGAACCAGAGCTTTAAACACGGGGCCTCCCGGGAGTGTTTTCAAGTGCTAGGAAAATAGCTGAAAATAGACTGAATGTTACTGTCGTGTAACGACTCAGTTATTCGGGGCGGCATGGGGGAGCATACCACCGGCGAGGAGCTCGCATCCTAACATAAGGGCGCTCATTTTGTCTTGTAAGCCTCTGGTGATATAAGAGTAAAAAGGGGTTCGCAATGAATTCGGCTGTCTATGCCATTCCGGTTGCTGACTGGTTGCTGCTGGGAATGGCTGCCTGGGCTGCTTTTTCGTTGCTGTGTCTGAGAAGCTGTCTGAAGGTGGTTTGCAGTGAAGGTGAAGGCAGTACTGACTCAAGTGCTGTTTGAAGTGTAATTATTGAAGAGAGGTCTCGAGCCCGCATGAACAGTAAAGAGCCCGAGACCTTTCCGGTTAACTGGCGCGCTTGTGTTTTATAAGCTGATCCTGCGGGCAGGGAATCAGGTCTTTGGGCTGGTAATCCCTCAGCTCTCCCCATTCCATACGTACTTTGATCCAACCTGGCTGACCACAGGTCTCGATTGTTCCCTTTTCGAAAGTGATACGATCACGAACATAAAGGCGTTCAGTGTTCATCCTTGAAGTCCTTTGAAGAAATGAATTGTTTTTGTTCTTTGTTCAGCAATGAATTCTGGGGGCAAGTTATGAACCTTTTATTAAGGGTTACCGATTGATTCAGATGAACCTTGACAAAGGAATTCATAAGTCTTCATTGCATAAACGGAAAGTGTAGAAGTGGATTTTGAAAAGTGTGAAAAATTCAGAAAAAAATTAATTCAGTTTTCTGCGAGCAGATTCTCAGGGGTTTAGCCAGCATTACTATTGCTGAGATCCTGATTGGTTTTCTGCAAAAACTTTAACCAGATGAATTCTGTGACCGTAAATTTTGTCACTTATACGGGTATATTTGGGATCAAGACAGTATCCAGGTTCATGGGACAGTGGAAGAATGCTAGCCGTTAACAGCAGTTGCCATAAAACTGTCCGGAAGATCCTGAGTCCATTTGAGCTTTGTTTATCCATATGCTCAACGATAGCACTGGATATGAAGGTGCAGGAAAGAGGTCAGGCTTGAAGCGGTAGGGTTATAAGGGGGGATGGCCAGCAGGTGCTTAGCTGCTGGCCAGTGAGGTTGTTACTGACTGCGTACGTCGGAGAACACCCGGAACAGGTAGATGGAATACAGGGTGTTCAGCAAGGCTTGAACTGCCGCAACCATAAAGCCAAGAACCGGGTTGGCTATAGAAGCCGTAGCCTGAGACAGCCCAATAGAAATAATCGTGACGGTGGGGAACAGCAGGGCAAGACCCAGGAAGATAACCCAGGACACTTTCTGGCTGGCGGCCACGCTCAGTCGAATACTGTCAGCCACAGAACGGTTCTCAACCATGCAGAACATATCGGACAGCGCCAGGCGAACCATGATGAACAGCCCGGGTACGATGAACAGGAAAAAACCACCCATGGTCGCGATCGTTGAGAGCAAAGTCAGAAGCAGCATTCTGGGCCAGTAAGCTGCCGAAATACTGTAGCACTGGCCGAAAGGGCGAATATTACCGCTGATGGCAGAACCAATAAAAATGATCAGCGCACTCTGGAAAATTGGGTACAGAGTCAGCTCCGCCATCAGGCTCATCCCAACCAGGTTAGGACCTTTGGCAGAACTGAGAACAAACAGCTGAAATGCTTCTGACAGAACCGCGTAAGGCAAGGCCAGAAGTGCAAGGCTGCCGATATTGGCGCGGAAAAAACGCAGGGTATCTTGCAGGTACCCCTGCACCTTTTGAGAAGTTGTTAGCATCTATGGCCTTCTACAGTGTCCTTGTGACCAAGTGCCAGCATCGAGCCTTCTACTATTGAGAGTAAGCCTGCTGCACTGGTTTATTCTGTTTGTTGCGCTTTTATCTAGGGTCTGTTGACGTAAGTTGCAAAGCGCCTGAATCAGAGTTTCGTACGATACCGCATCTTATGTACAGAGTTCACTCCGGTTTTTTACCATCGGCTGACTTTTTCTCGCTACCGTCGGTTAAGTCCGACAGACTTCTAGAAAAGAAAAACACCAACTATGGCCGAGGCAATAATCAAAAACGCCGGTTGTACCCTGGGAAGGTAGATTCTAAACAGAAAACAGATAGCGACAAGGATCATCCCTTTTACGGTCTGCACGGTTGAATCACTTTGGTGAACGGTATTGCTTAGTATCAGCCAGCCAGCATAAAAAATCAGCGCCATGGCGGCAGACTTGACACCAAAGATCACAGCTTCCTTCCAGGGGTTACTTTTCAGGCGGGTTAACAGGGTCGCTAAAGCCAGAATCACCAGAATAGAGGGTGTTGATAAGGCAACAGTGCTGACAACTGCCCCGGGCCAGCCTGCGACATGGCTGCCAACATAAGTGGCCATATTGATCGCAATTGGGCCGGGCGTCATTTCTGAAACTGCGACAATGTTCATAAACTCGCTTTGAGTCATCCAGTCATGTTTCTCTATTTCGGTGAGAAACATCGGAATCATGGCAACACCACCGCCAAAACTGAACAGGCCGATTCGCAAAAAGGTGAGAGCCAGCTCCAGGTAGATCATGTTCGGGAGCTGCCTCCTGGCAGACAGTGCATCATATTCAGCAATAACCCGGTACCGGCCCCGGCAACAATAACGAAGAGAGGGTGGAGAGAAGTGAACATCAGGGTTGCCAGTCCTGCCAGGAACAGCAGGCGCCCCAGGTTTGAGGTAACACCCTGTCGCAGCATTCTTATGGATGCGTGAAGAATCAGGGCGGCTGCAGCGTAACGACTGGCGATAAATGCACCGTGTAGTGCCGGGTCATCAACCCACTGTGCCAGATGGCCAGCAAGAAAGCCGACAATAATCAGCGGTGGCAGGACAACAGCGAATGATGCCACCAGGGAGCCTGCCGTTCCGGCCATTCTCATGCCCACAAATGTGGCGGCATTAATTGCGATTGGGCCGGGAGTGATCTGCGCTATGGCTGTGATTTCCAGAAACTCATCTCGAGTCAGCCATTCATGGTGTGTAATCAGCTCCTGCTCCAGTTGGGCCAGCATGGCGTAACCGCCACCAATGGTCAGCAGACCTAGCCGGAAAAAAGTCAGGAACAGTTTAACTAGCATGGTTTTTTGAAAGATAGCGACCAGATCGTAATAGTTTAAGGTGAGAACGCGGTAATGATATTGATTGAAATCAACAGGTAAATGGTGGGGAATCCTGATTGATTAGTGGTAGATTGATCATCAACCAGAAAGTGCGAAGCGAATAATTGAATCGTCAGCAAACTTTCACAGAAGTATTGAAAATAATAAGTACCGAAGGTAAGCCCAGTGGGAAATCAAGATTTTAGAAACTGCAAAGCTATCGTCTTTGATTGGGGCGATACCCTGATGGTGGATTTTCCCGGTAAGCCAGGCCCAATGAAAGACTGGGATGAAGTGCAGGCTGTTGACGGTGCTCACGAAGTACTGCGAACTTTGTCAGAAAATTATCTCATCTATTTAGCAACAGGAGCAGATACAACACCTGATAATATAGAGACTGCCATGAAACGGGTAGGATTGTCGTCGTTTATCTCAAGATATTTTTGTCATCAGGTGTTGGGGGAGCATAAGTCATCGGTAAAGTTCTATCATGCTATTATTCGGGAGCTTGATTTGGCCCCTGCTGAGATAGTTATGATTGGTGACAGCCTGGATAAAGATATTCTTCCCGCAAAAAAGGCTGGCATGCGCGGTATCTGGTTGGCTCAAGGCAGTATGGAATCGGCAGAATGTAAGGTGACTTCCATTAGAACACTGGAGGAGCTGGTAAGCATTCTTAATTAAAATTATCCCCAAGTATATTGTGGTTTTTTGTGGGATAGCTTGTTACTGCCAGATATTTAGATAGCCACAGACGGCTAATTTTTCTATCTATAATGTTCATCCTCTGAAAGAGGGGTGTCATGGTGGGTAGAAAAACAACAGTTTATCGACTGACCGTCATGACATTAATGATGGCTGCGGCATATTCCCTTCTTGCCGCAGCGATGGAGACCCCCCCTGATGAAAATAAAGGAGGTCGAGGGCGGTCTCAGTCCGTTCCTCATGTGCGGGTTACTAGACCGAATACGGAAGATTTTCTCAATCCCAGTCATTCAGCTTCTTTCTCTCCAAAATTTAATTTGGGAGATATCTCTTTGCCGAGAAAAGATAGCGCAGCATCCTGGACCAGACAGGAAAGCTCTCAATCAAGATTATCCCGGCGCTCTTCTTCACGGCGATCACCGACATACAAGGAGTGGATGAGAACTGGTCGTAATCAACGTCGGGAAAATATTGATGGAGCCTCTTCAGCAATTAGCATGATTAATGCTTTGGATAATGAATCAAGAATGGTTTTTGATGTTCTTATCAGGCACAAAGATCACACAGTCATACGAGCTGTTTTTGAGCTTATGAAGGAAGAGGATTTAGCTGAAGCTTTTAAACAGTTTTTGCGGATGCCACCAGAGCTAAGAAAACATGTTGTGTATAAACCAAATGCAAAGTTGATATCTCATGAGTACAGGGTCCTTTCTGTGAAGGGAGTAAGTGGCATGAGTCTTCAGACTGGTTTTGGTGAATCTCTCAATGAACTCAGAAACAATGGAAAGTTAATATATCTTTTTCCCATGATTGCTAATGGGGTTCTTTATCTGGGCAATGGCTTGATCGTTATTTCAAGTCAGGCATATTTATTAAATGTAACTTTAGCTGGAGCACTGGCCAAAGCGATCGAAGATAATCTTATGGCCATATGTGCGGCTTTTGAAAGAGGTGACGATTTCAGCCTCAGAGCAATGCTGACAGGAGGTTTTTTTGATCGTCTGACTTTGACTCCACAGGGGCTGGTTATTGGCACCCTGATAGGTGTCCTTGTTGCCCTTGGACCGCTGGCCGTAAAAAAACTGATCATGCCGATGCTTATCTGGCCGTATAAGTGGACATTGTCAAAAGGCATCAGGTATAGGAAAGAGGTAAACAGGTTACTTCGTTCTAGTGAGTCATTGCATAGAATCCGATATCTTAAATCATTGGCACTTTCGGATGAAGAAATTGTTGACTATTTAGGTAACGAACGGATTAATCAGACTCTGAAAGCTGTTGCTTATGATCCCACAAGAACGTTAAAACTGTTGGAAGTTTTGGCCAGAATGCCTGAAGACAAGAGGAAGAATCTTTTGATCTCTCTGGGAGGTCTGGACAAGTATTATCATGCCGGTGGAAACAAAATTTCAAAAGAAGTGTGTAAAGCTGCAGGATGCTGCCAGCGCTTTTTAGCAATCGATGACTCGGAAACAGCAGCCCCAGGTTTCTCAAACTCCTTTTATTACATCTTCTGCGAACGTAGAAATGGTTATTCAAGAGCAGTTCTAACATCTGTAACAACAGGTGCAATCTTAACCGCTATTGTTGTTGGAACGGTTTACCTCAGCCCTTATGTTTTTGTTTCAGGAGCAGCCTTGGCATCTCTTGCTAAACCTGCCCTGAACGGCAGCTGTGAGGAATGGCAGGAGAATGGGTTCCCAAACTTTACTGTTGTTGAGTCTGAATTGATTGATGTCAGTGGCTCTGAAGTTGGTTCGTTCGGTTATAACACCATAACTGTTGCTGTAGGTATTGGCTTGCCGACTATGACAGGAGCTGTGACATATGCAGCTGATAAGATAGTGAGTGGTGTTTTTTTTGTTTGCTCTGCATTTGGCAGATGTTTGTGTGGCCGTCGGAGTAGTGACTCTGATAATGAAATGGAGGAGATGGAAACTTCAGAACAGCCTGCAATCTTTTCATTCCCTTCTTCCCCGGCAGCCACTCCAAAAGTTCTTGAAGAGACTATTACAGAAGTTACTATTGAAATGGGTAAACTTACATTGAATACCCTCTCCCATCCAGAAAGGCCTGACCTACTTGAAGAAAGTAAGTTAACACTTGATGAAAAAGATAAATAAACAGAGAGTTGTTATAACCACGCGTTATGCCGGGTTATAACAACCTAAGGTTAAATTGAAGTTACATCACTCGCATACCAGGCTTGGCACCGTCATGTGGTTCCAGAATCCACAAGTCAGAACCGCCAGGGCCTGCTGCCAGAACCATCCCTTCACTCATACCAAACTTCATCTTGCGTGGTTTGAGGTTGGCAACCATGACAGTGTGCTTGCCAATCAGGGCTTCGGGTGCATAGGCAGATTTGATGCCGGCAAAAATATTGCGGGTGGTCTCTTCGCCAATATCCAGAGTCAGACGCAGTAGCTTGGCGGCACCTTCAACATGTTCGGCGTTGACGATCTTGGCGATACGCAGATCAACCTTGGCAAAGCTGTCGAATTCAATCTCGTCAGCAATGGGATCTTTAGTAATTTCGCTGACTTCTACAGAGTCATCTTTCTTCGCTGCTTCAACAGCCATGGACTCCAGCAGCTTCTTGGCATCTTCCATCATGCTATCCACCTTTGGCTGTTCGACACGGGTCATCAGTGGTTTGAACTTGTTGATACCGTGATTGAACAGCAAAGACTGGCTGTCTGCCCAGTTCAGTGTATCGACATTCAGGAACGCAGCAGCCTTTTCAGCCATAGCTGGCAGAACCGGCTTCAGGTAGATAGTCAGCAGACGGAACAGGTTGATACCGGTGGAGCAGATATCGTGCAGCTCCTGGTCCTTGCCTTCTTCCTTGGCAACAACCCATGGCTTCACTTCGTCGATCCAGGCATTGGCTTTGTCGGCCAGAGCCATAATCTCACGCATCGCCTTACCGAACTCGCGGTCTTCATAGTACTGGGCGATGGTTTCAGACGCTTCCATATAGGCTTTGGTCAGCTCAGGGGCACAATCGGTACCGGACAGCTGTCCACCAAAACGCTTGGCAATAAAGCCGGCGTTACGGCTGGCAATGTTTACAACCTTGCCTACCAGATCGCTATTGACGCGCTGGATAAAGTCATCGGTGTTCAGATCCAGGTCATCAACCCGGCTGGACAGCTTGGCCGCGTAGTAGTAACGCAGGTACTCAGGGTTCAGATGATCCAGGTAGGTACGGGCGGTAATAAAGGTGCCACGTGACTTGGACATCTTCTCGCCATTGATGGTCAGGTAACCGTGAACATTCACCTTAGTCGGTGCGCGGTAATCAGCACCGGTCAGCATGGCTGGCCAGAACAGGCAGTGGAAGTTGACGATATCCTTACCGATAAAGTGGTGTACTTCACACTTGGAATCTTTGTTCCAGTACTCGTCAAACTCCAGATCTTCGGTACGGTCACACAGGTTCTTGAAAGAAGCCATGTAGCCAATAGGTGCATCCAGCCAGACATAGAAGTACTTGCCGGGTTCACCAGGAATCTCGAAGCCAAAGTAAGGCGCATCACGGGAGATATCCCAGTCCTGCAGGCCGGAGTCCAGCCATTCGGCCAGTTTGTTGGCGGTTTCGTCTTTAATGGTGCCGGAACGGGTCCACTCTTTCAGGAACTGTTCAAAGTCGGTCAGCTTAAAGAAGAAATGCTCGGAATCCTTATCAACCGGAGTGGCACCGGAGATAGTGGAGTATGGGTTCTTCAGATCAGTTGGGCTGTAAGTGGCAGAGCAGACTTCACAGTTATCACCGTACTGATCGGCAGCGCCACACTTGGGGCAGGTGCCCTTGATGTAACGGTCAGCCAGGAACATCTGCTTCTCAGGGTCAAAAGCCTGAGTGATGGTACGGCTGGCAATATGACCCTTCTCTTTCAGAGCCAGGTAGATGGAAGAGGACAGCTCACGGTTCTCTTCACTGTGGGTGGAGTGGTAGTTATCAAACTCCACATGGAAATCACCAAAGTCGGCAATGCGCTCTTTATTGATACGGGCAACAGCTTCTTCCGGGGAAATGCCCTGCTTTTCAGCGTGCAGGCTGATAGCGGTGCCGTGGGCGTCGTCGGCGCAGACATAGGTGCACTTGTGGCCGCGCATCTTCTGGAACCGGCTCCAGATATCGGTCTGGATATACTCCACCAGGTGACCCATATGCAGAGGCCCGTTGGCATAGGGCAGGGCACTGGTAACAAGAATCTTGCGCTCGGTTGTGTTCTGTTCAGACATAGGGGGACGACGTCTCCGACTCAGGAGCCCGGTTTACAGCACTTAACCGGCCAAAAGGAGGCCAAAAGATTGAAAGTACAGACGGGTTGGAAAATTCTAATCCTCCATTATACGGTGCTTAGGCGGGTTGTGGGAATTGTGGTAAAAAGCAGTTTCGGATTTTAATGAAAAAGGCTTCCTGCCTTTCCCTTTAAGCGTTCACTTCTATGATTGCTCCTGCCTTATTTCGGATATGATCGGGATTTGATGGAAAGTGGATAATATCGTCGGGTATTTGGTAAGTGTTGTTCTGACAATTCTGATTTCTGTAGCTCCTATCCATACTCTGGCCATGTTTAATGGTGTGGATTCAAAGTCGCCACCAACACAGCATCCAATCGAATTTATTTGCCCAGCATGTAGTGGAATATTAGAGGAAGCCTGTCAAACGCAATGTGGATGTCGTTATCACCCGAAATGTGCTGAAAATCTTATTTTACAGACTATTCCCTGCCCACGTTGTGAGGGGGATCTTATTGAGATCACACTGCCCCGTGATAGAGCGATTGAGAGGACTATAAAAAACTATCTAGGCAAGGTAGCTGCTCGGGAGCAGGCAAAGATGACAATGGAAATAATGAAAGTCGATGAGCAAGTTTTCTCCCCAGGTGTTGAATCAAAAGAAAAGAAACTAACCGGTCATACTTGTATATGGTGTGAATATGGTTGCGATGAGGATACGGAAACCTACTCTGCTGACGACCAAAGTTATTACCATACGGCCTGTCTGGTTGAAGCTTTTGAGTATCAGAAAAAGGTCAAGGCTAATTCCACTAAAAGTGAAGTATCGGATTACTGCCTAACTCCCGAGCAATCTAGAGAAGAACAGGCGACCGGAGGCGAGGCTTCGGCTCCAGGTTATACAGTGATTTCATCAAGCCAGCTTATAACTCAGCCTGATGATGGGGATGGGGATAGGGATAGGGAGTTCACTCTCTCTATACCCCTAACAGCAAGCACCAGGTCAACTTCAATATTCAGGACGAACAGTTTTTCGTTAAATAGAAGGAAAGTGTTCCATTTCAAACAAGGTTTAGAGAAAGCCTATGGCAGCTTTCGGCCTTTGCCCTTGGAATGGCGGCTATTGCATATGTATAACCCAGAGGTGCTTCTTTCAGGAGATATCGTATCTGGGGTGAAGCACCTGTTGAATAGATACCCCGAAATACCTGGTTATGATTTCCCTGATGGCCAAGTGAGTGAACTGAGAAGAGTTACCAGGGCTGAAACAAGGAAGTTGAAATCAGGGGAATATCTGGTTTTGTTCACACTTTCTGATAGGGATGTTCATGATGAAGGCGCTAACTTCATTGTGATAAGTCGCAAAAAAAATGAAAGTGACTGGGTTGTTGGTGATGTTACAAACAAACTAGCCAGTGATGAGTATTGTCTAATGGTGGCTTCTCCAGAAAAAAGTGGTGAAAAGTGTCTGCAATGTTTCACACGCCCTGAGGTCGAACAGGTTGTTTTTACCGCTCTTTTCTATGCGCTTTCATTTGGTCGTGAGCATAGTGTGCTGCTAACGCCTTTCTCTTCTTCAGTCGGCAATAAGATTCTGATTTTGGATATTTTGGGGTCAAGACAGATAGAAGCAGATAGACCTTCCCCTGTTTTTTTGACTATCAGAAATATCTTGAAAATGGTGGCACTGGCTTCGGGGTTTCAGCCTTATGCTTTTCATGATCACGGCCTGGGGATCCTATCACCATTAAAAAAGTGGTTGCAGGCAAAGAGAGAGAATAGAGAGGCAGGAGATATGCCAGGTTTGGATGTGGTAATTCAGGATACACTGTCAAGTCAGGGGGCTGAAAGGCCACTGGAGACAGATGACCAAGTACTGCAAGAAATAAAGCTGCTTTCTGATAGAAAAGGAGGTGTCCTGAAATTGTTCCTGAGGGCTACTGGAGATGGGTATGAGGATGACTGTTCTTACTACCTGTTTTTGGAAAGTGGAACCTACTACTTATTTTCACCAACCTATGAGGTGTTATCTGTTTTCTCTACCAGGGACAGTAAAGCTGTTGAGTCTCTGATACGTTTTATCCTGTTGGGGTTTCAGCCTCAGGAAAGACAAGTCACTCATTTTTAGTAGTGCCCAGAAACTGAACGCAACAGAAGCGGGGTTCACTGGACTTCAACTCGTGCAAATACTTGTGGCCCCACATACCCTCTCCGCAGTAAACTAACTCTCTTCTCTATTTTTTATCTGTTATCGTTAATCTGTTGGTGGTGAGTTGCCGGGATATTTTATGGGTGATCGTGACTCTGACAACCTGACGCGCCGGATGAACCGGGAAGGCAAAGGCCTGTTTGAAATGTGGCTGGAGTCTGAGCGGCAGGAACAACAGTCTGCACCATCCCGTGCACCTGTGTCACAGGCTCGATCCATGCAGCCGGCCGAAGCTTCCGGTATCAACCAGTCCCGTCGCCAGGTGTCGGACCTGGAACACAAGCTGTCAGGCCATGAAGAAGAAGCCAGTAACCTGGCTAATGAGCTGAAGCGTACCCAGATCAGGATCGCCGAGCAGGAACGTATGCTGGAAAGCCTGCGCAATACTGCTTACCAGCAGGAACAGGAACTGATGCGCCTGCAGGACGAGCAGCGTGCTGATGAACAGGCGCTGGCCTCTGCTCGCCAGCAGCTGCAGAATGCTGAAGCCCAGTATCAACATCAGCACCATCAAAACAATGTGCAGACTGCTGCCTATTCCGGATATCCGGCAGGAAATGATGTATTCTCCCGTCATCGTGATAATCAGGTTGCTGTACAAGCCCGGGCTACACCGTTGCCGGAGGATTACCAGCCGGCAGAGTGGTGTTTACAGAAGCTTCTGCAGCATAATGGTTTGACGCGGGACTATGCCATGCAGCAGCTTGATGATTTCAAGATGTACTGGCTCAGCACCGGAGAGGCCCGCAAGGCCTGGGATTACCGGTTTATGAAACACGTCATTTATCAGTGGCGGAGGGAGAAGGGTGAAAAAAGGACCGAACGTAGCCAGCCAACAACTGAAGAACTTACAGACCGCAGCTGGGCAGATAAGTACGACTTCGACTTCGACTGAGCAACAGGCTAAAAACAGTTCACAGCCTGGTTCTCAATCCAGCTATGCCAAGGCGGATATTCTCGACGCCGTTAACTTTACTTTTATGCTGATGCGGGATGCTTTTCCCCAGCAGTTTATCAATGCCTTCCCTTCCCAGGATTCCCGTGACCGTGCCCGCAGCCTGTGGGCCAAAGGCCTGGCTGACCTTCACCCGCAGCTGATCAAGAAGGCTGCGATCAAATCAATCAAGGAAAGCAAGTTTCTTCCCAGCCTCAGTGCCCTGCGGCAGCTTTGCGAAACCCGTTATGAAGATCTGGGGCTGAAAGATCCTCTTCAGGCCTATTATGAAGCCTGCCGCGCAACCAACCGTACCCGAGAAGGGTTCTGGAGCCATCTGGCGGTATATCTGGCTGCGAAAGAAACCGGCTGGCAACTTCTGGAGGGTGAACCACAAAACGTAGCTCTCCCGGTTTTTGAACGAAACTACGAGATTCTCTGCAACCGCATTGTGGCGGGTGAAAACCTTGAAGGTGAAATGTTTAAGGCGCTGGAAAATCACGCGCAAATGGACGAACTGCGCAAGGCCCAGATCGCTGCAGAGAAAAAGCTTCGCAAGGATATGAAACAACACGGTATCAACCCTGACGGTGGTCGGGATGAGTTTTTACGGATGATGGAAGACCTCTGATTCAGAGAGAGAATGCATCATCCCGTCTGGCAGTACTAAGTGAGATAAGAATGACATCAAGTTCCCGTGAAACGGTTGTAGGTTTACTACGTGAACTGCAGGATCCATGGCTGGAAGCCAGCCTGCTGACAGCTGCGGATATTGACTCTGTTGCGGTTGAGGGTGGTAAAGCCTCGATTGCACTCACGACGGCATACCCCTGTGAACAGGGCGCCGAACAGCTGAAGCAGCTGATTTCCGATTATGTCTCCGAGCTTCCCGATATCAATACCGTTGATATTCAACTTGGCAGCAAAGTGCCAATGGCACCCCGTGTCAGTGAAGAAGCCGGGCTGACCAATGTGAAGAACATTATTGCCGTTGCTTCTGGTAAAGGCGGTGTCGGCAAATCCACCACGGCGGTCAACCTGGCAATGGCGCTGTCTGAGGATGGTGCCAAAGTTGGTATTCTGGATGCGGATATCTACGGCCCAAGTATCGGACAGATGCTGGGTATTCCTGAAGGTCGCCGTCCTGATGTGACGGACGTTGGCGAGCAGCAGATGTTTGTTCCCATCGAAGCCTACGGCCTTAAGTCCAACAGTATGGCCTACCTGGTCACAGAGCAGACGCCGATGGTGTGGCGTGGTCCTATGGCCAGTGGTGCTCTGCTTCAGCTGTTGAACCAGACAGCCTGGGGTGAACTTGATTATCTGGTTGTGGATCTGCCTCCCGGCACTGGTGATATTCAGCTGACACTGGCTCAGAAAGTGCCTGTTGCCGGCAGTGTGATTGTGACCACGCCACAGGATCTGGCGCTGCTGGATGCCCGCAAAGGTGTGGAAATGTTCCGCAAGGTGGAAGTACCGGTACTGGGTATTGTTGAGAACATGTCTGTTCATGTGTGCAGCAACTGCGGCCATGCCGAACACCTGTTTGGTGAAGGTGGTGGCAGCCGAATGGCAGAGGAGTACCAGACCAAAGTTCTGGGGTCACTGCCTCTGGCCATGACTATCCGGGAGAAGATGGACAGTGGTCGTCCAATAGTGGCTGATAGTGAAACCAAAGAAGCGCAGCTGTATATTGAAACGGCGCGGCGGGTAGCTATCAAGCTGGCTCTGCAGAATCGCCAGAGTGCACCGATTCCCACCATAACCATTTCCGATGATTAAACAGCCATAAGCGAGAGAAGTTTTTCATCGCCTGTGGTGATGAAAAACTTCCACGAAAAATAAGAAAACGGGAAAGATTATGCGACTGTGTGACAGAGATATTATTGCAGCACTGGATGCCGGAACGATTGTTGTAGATCCCCGGCCTGCGGATGAGCATATCTCAGGTGTCAGTTGTGATCTGACACTGGGCAACAGCTTCCGGGTGTTTAACGATCATGTTGCACCTTATGTAGATCTGTCAGGCAGTCGCGAAGAGATTGACCAGACCCTGAACTCGATTATGAGCCGGGAGATTGTTCTGGAGCAGGGAGCAGCATTCTTCCTGCATCCGGGAGAACTCGCATTGGCCGTAACCAGAGAGTCGGTAACTCTGCCGGATAATATTGTCGGGTGGCTGGATGGCCGTTCTTCTCTGGCAAGACTGGGGCTGATGGTGCACGTGACTGCCCACCGGATTGACCCAGGCTGGAGTGGTCAGATCGTGCTGGAATTCTTTAACGGAGGGAAGTTGCCGCTGGCTCTGCGTCCGGGAATGAAAATCGGTGCGATGAACTTTGAAACCATGACCGGTTCCGCAGACAAGCCCTACAACAAAAGGGTAAATGCCAAGTATAAAGGCCAAAGTGGCGCTATTGCCAGCCGAATCGGCGAAGACTCCGCAGTTTGAAATCCACTCTTAACAGCCTCCGTATTTATTGATATAAATCAACAAGTACGGTGCTGACTGCTGCATACTGAGTATGAATGTACGGGATTTTACTTGGCTTCATTGGGGTGAGTTCGATGATGAGTTGTAATTTCGCCCCGAGGTGTAGTTATCTGAAAAGGAGCTGAAAGAAGCAGCCAATAAGCTTCTGTTCCCGGCTTAATGGTCCGTCTTGTTGGACCGGGTTAGTGGAGGCAAATATGTATTCGGATGCAACCCTTAAAGAAAGAACGTCTTCCGTTATTCGATCTGACTTTGCCAGCAAAAAAGCTGGTGATGTGATGTCCAGAAAGGTCGAAACCATCCCCCTGGACTGGTCAGTCCAGCGTCTGGCAACTTTCCTTGTTGATCATGATATTTCAGGTGCACCGGTAGTCGATGAATCCGGGCAGCTGTGCGGTATGGTGAGCGTTACTGATATTGTGCGCCAGACCGGTAGCGGACTGCTTGATCTTGACCCTCGCGATGATGCTTTTTACAAAGGACTGGTTGACTGTGCCCTGTCACGGGAAGAGATGCGCTCGTTCCATGAGAGTGTCGACGAAACTATCCTAGTCTCCGATATTATGACACCTGTCGTATTTGAGGTGGGCAGTGAAACACCACTGACGGAAGTTGCCGATGCTATGGTGAAAGGGCATATCCACCGTGTTGTAGTCAGTGATAATGGCCGGTTGAAAGGGATTGTTAGCGCTCTAGACCTACTTTCACTGATTGCCAAGTAAGAAAAAACCCTGCTATAGCAGGGTTTTTCTGGTTGATGATGATTGTTACCTGTTAGTCGTCACTGCCTAACCGAGTCATCAGTACTTTAGGGATGCGGGCAAGAAGCTTCGCCGCTTCACCATTATCAAAGCCTGGCGCAAGTTCTGGAACCTCAGGAAGATCAATAGGACCATCTTCCTGTTCTTCGGTTACCCCGCTAGCTTGCGGCTGAACCGCGTCATACGTGCCATTGAGCAGGATATCTTCATACCCAACTGTCTCAAGTTCCGCCTGGAGCTTATTACCTTCTCGCTCATGCTGTCTTAGCTCACGGGTCTTTGTCTGGTAATCGAGCAATATGAAGAGTGGTCGTATTTCTGTGCCAATTTTCTTGACTTCAGTTGATGTTAAAAGATCTAGATTGAAATCTGCCTCGCTTTTTTGGGAGCGTTCAGTTTCTCTTGCTCGATCATGGGCATTTTGCTTTAGGGCCAATACACTCTTTTGACCTTCTAGCTCTCTTACCAGTCTTTCCCTTTTTGAACTGTTTGCTGGAACAGGGTCATTCGGGTGGATTTTGCTAATTTCTCTCTTGGTTTTGTTGACAGTTTCCTGGGCGGAATCGGCAGCTTTTTTGGCTGATCTTGTTGCTTCCCTTGCATCATGCAGCAAGTGCAATGCTTTAACGGCTTCCCTTATATGCTGGTTTTCACGGAGTAACTTCCGTTGTCTTCCTTGATAAGAACCTATTAGCTCCTGGAGATCCTGATTGTAAAGCTTGACGCTTGTCTCAATGGGTTCGGCATTATGTCTGATGCTGTTGAATTCCTGCTGAATCATCATCAGTTCAAGTTCTTTCTCCCGAGCTTCCTGCTCGTGTTCACAGAACTTCTGGAAAATAGTATTACGGTCGTCGCGAACACGGTGCTCTGGGGTAGTCTTGTATTCCCAGATAGCGAATGGAAGGCTGCATAAAGTACCTGCTCCAAGGGAAAGACCAGCGGTTTGCTTGAGGCTGGCATTTTGTTTATTACAAACCCATGCCGCTCCACCTGCTGAACTCATAAAAACGCACATCGGCATTGGAGTGATCCAGGACTGAAGGAATGAACGGGAGTATTTGGCCTCAACAGCATCTCTTTGGGTCGGAAGATCTTCACTGCGGGCTTCACAGACTTTTCTAAGAACCAGCTTTGCACCAGATATGGCCATTTGACGACCATTGTATTTATGTAGTTGTCCTCTGGTTTTAACCTGCTTGGGGTCCCCCTTGAAAGATCGGGTATTTTCCACCCTGGGAGGGGTTTCGCTTGGCCAGGCAAAAGTTGAGTAGGGTATTGCTGGTGTCTGGGTTGGTTGAGCCATAGTCATCTCCTTAAAGTTTTTGGTTATGCTCCTCGCAATGATCTTTAGAGGCTCTGTGGCTCAGGGAATTCCTTCTTCAATAAGAAAATGCTATTGATGGTTAAAGAAGATAACCAGTTTGACAGTGTTACTAATACTTTGAGGCAAGACATCACGGGAGAAAATTTTTGAGCCGGATGCTCTGTTCAAATACGGATGTTTTGGACACGTTTTGCTTGTGTAAATGATGCGGAAATCGCAATATATAGTGGTTTCAATCTGATAATTGTCAATATATCGATTTTGAGAATGATCCAATATGAGTGACTGAAACCATGGGGGTAAAAGGAGGTAATCAGTCTTCTTATGCAATTCTCCGAGCCTACAGAAGAACAAAAATGCCCGGCTGAAATTATTAAACGAGATAATCAGCGGGTCGAATTTGATCAGGAAAAGATCTACCAGGCCATTCTAAAAGCCGGCCTTGCTACCGGTGAGTTTGACTTTGATGAAGCCACCGAACTCACAAAGAAAGTGATGAAGCTGACCAGCTACCGCTTCTGGGGCCAGAAGGCACCGTCGGTCGAGCAGGTTCAGGATATGGTGGAACAGGTGCTGGCTGTCAGCGGCTATTTTGATACTGCCAAAGCCTACATTCTCTATCGTGAGCGCCACAAAAGTATTCGTGATACGCAAAAGACATTACTGGATGTTGAATCATCCGTTGATGAGTATCTCAACCGCCTGGACTGGCGGGTAAAAGCCAATGCCAACCAGGGTTACTCCCTGGGCGGAATGATTCTGAACGTATCCGGCAAGGTGACAGCCAACTATTGGTTGAACCATGTTTATGATCCGGCTATTGGCCAGGCACACCGGGAAGGTGATCTGCATGTTCATGATCTGGATATGCTCTCCGGTTACTGTGCTGGCTGGTCGTTGAGAACGCTGTTGCATGAAGGCTTCAATGGCGTTCCGGGTAAGGTGGAGTCCGCAGCCCCTAAGCATTTGACCAGTGCTGTCGCACAGATGGTGAATTTCCTGGGCACTCTGCAGAACGAATGGGCCGGTGCCCAAGCATTCAGCTCTTTTGATACCTACCTGGCACCGTATGTCCGGGTTGATAAGCTGATCTACAAGCAGGTGAAGCAGCATATCCAGGAGTTTATCTATAACCTGAATGTGCCATCACGCTGGGGCACCCAGACACCATTTACCAATGTCACCATGGACTGGGTCTGCCCGGAAGATCTGCGTGAGCAGATTCCCGAGATTGGCGGTGAAGAGATGCCGTTTGCCTACGGCGATCTTCAGGAAGAGATGGATATGCTCAACCGGGCCTATATCGAAGTGATGATGGCCGGTGATGCCAAAGGGCGGGTGTTTACCTTCCCGATTCCAACCTACAACATTACCCCGGATTTTAACTGGGATACGCCCAACGCTGACCTGCTGTTTGAAATGACAGCCAGGTACGGTCTGCCGTATTTCCAGAACTTCCTGAATTCCGAGCTGACACCCAATATGGTGCGCTCCATGTGCTGTCGTCTGCAGCTGGATCTCCGTGAACTGCTGAAGCGTGGTAATGGTCTGTTTGGTTCTGCTGAGCAGACCGGCTCGGTGGGTGTGGTTACTGTTAACTGTGCCCGTCTTGGACATCTGTATCAGGATGACCGGGAAGGGATGTATGCCCGTCTGGATGAACTTCTGGATTTGGCCAAAGACAGCCTGGAAGTGAAACGCAAGGTCATTCAGCGTTATATGGACAGTGGCCTGTTCCCGTATACCAAGCGTTACCTGGGAACACTGCGCAACCATTTCTCCACCATCGGCGTGAATGGTATCAACGAAATGGTGCGTAACTTCTCGGCAGATGCCCATGATCTGACTACCAACAAAGGCCACATGCTGGCAGTTGAGTTTCTGGATCATATCCGGGCACGGATGGTGGAGTTCCAGGAAGAGACCGGACACCTTTATAACCTGGAGGCAACACCGGCAG
Source organism: Parendozoicomonas callyspongiae (assembly GCF_023502345.1). Lineage (GTDB taxonomy): Bacteria > Pseudomonadota > Gammaproteobacteria > Pseudomonadales > Endozoicomonadaceae > Sansalvadorimonas > Sansalvadorimonas callyspongiae. Next base: position 40,636 of record NZ_JAMFLX010000027.1, on the reverse strand, counting down.
AAGGCACAACTTATCGTCTGGCCAAGGAAGATAAGAAGCGGTTCCCGGATATTATTCAGGCAGGAACGATTGAGCACCCGTACTACACCAACTCATCCCAGCTACCGGTGGGTTACACCGATGATCCGTTCGAGGCGCTGGAACGGCAGGATGAACTGCAGTGCAAATATACAGGTGGTACGGTTCTGCATCTCTATATGGCGGAACAGATTTCCTCTGTGGAAGCCTGCAAGAAACTGGTGAAACGGACTCTTAGCAATTTCCGGTTGCCGTATATTACTGTGACCCCAACTTTCTCCATCTGTCCCAAGCATGGCTATCTGGCAGGGGAGCACCCATTCTGTCCAAAGTGCGATAAGGAATTGATCGCGAAAAAAATGAAAGAGCAGGCCTGTGCTTAAGCGCAGGCTTCAATAACTACAAACAGCCGTGAGCGGGAAATGCCCACCCCGAAAAATAAAAATGTGGTGGGTATTTCCATGGCAAAAAACAAAGGGAGTAGAACATGCAACCAAACCAACAAACAATTCATCTGGATGACTCCGAGCGTCAACCCTGCGAAGTGTGGACGCGAGTTATGGGTTATCATCGTCCTGTGGCTGCGTTTAATCCGGGAAAACAACAAGAACAAAAGGACCGTAAGCACTTTATTGAAAGAACTGCCAATCATAGAGAGTAGGTATAAAAGAGAGTTTAATGACGACTGCTGACGTATTATCTCTGCCGGTTGAACCGTTGCGTATAGGTGGTCTGGTACCCATGACCACCATCGACTTTCCTGATCACCTGTCTGCCGTAGTGTTTACCAGGGGCTGTAACCTGCGCTGTCAGTATTGCTATAACACTGATCTGCTGCAGACCTCATCACGGGTCGGCGATATGTCCTGGGAAGATGTTCTTGGTTTTCTTGATCGTCGCCAGGGGTTGCTGGACTCGGTGGTTTTCAGTGGCGGTGAACCGTTACTGCAAAAGGGGCTGGGTGCCGCCATGCGTGATGTGAACGGTATGGGCTTTAAAGTCGGGCTCCATACCGCCGGACAGGTGCCGGAACGATTGCAGGAAATTCTTCCCCACCTTGATTGGGTTGGCCTGGATATCAAAGGCCTGCCTGATGATTATCCACGTATTACCGGAACCAGTACCGGTGATAAAGGCTGGCAAAGCCTGAATATTCTTATGGAAGCCGGTATTCCCCATGAAGTGCGGACAACTGTTCATTGGGGCTTAACGCAGCCTGAGAAATTCAATGCACTGGCCGACTGTTTACAGAAAAAAGGCGTGCAGAACTTCACCGTGCAGCGCTGCCGTATAAAGAACTGTTTTAACAGTGAGCTTCAGGAGTCTGTTCTAGATCCTGAGCTGGAAGCTGATCTCCTAAAGCGTGCTTCGGGAAAGTTCGAGCGGTTCGCTATTCGATAAAGCTTTAAGGAGTATTTCAGTCTCTCGGTGAAACTTGAGAGACTGAACAATCAAACCAACAGTTCTTCCTGTGTCGGTTCAAGAACACCTTCAATTTCAAGCAGCTTTCTTTTCATATCCAGCCCGGAAGCAAATCCAGTCATGGAACCATTGCCTCCAAGAACTCTGTGGCAGGGAACAATAATACCGAGTGGGTTTTTTCCTACAGCTGCCCCGACCGCTCTTGATGCTTTGGGCCTTTGCAGTTGTTTGGCCATCACTCCGTAGCTGGTATGCTGGCCAAAAGGGATGGTTTGCAGAAGCTGCCAGACTGACTTTTGAAAGTCTGTGCCCTGAAAAGCAAGGGGCAGATCGAATGCCTTCCTTGTACCTTGTGCGTATTCTTCCAGCTGGATTCTGGCTTGCCGAAAAAGAGGTAGGTCGTCATCTCTTTCCCATGAAGAGCAATCAGGCTCATGCTTCTGATCAGGAAACCAGAGGTGGCGAAGCTTGTTATTTTCTGCTGCCAGCAAGGTGATACCAAAGGCGGAATTGAATTCTGTATATATCATGCGGGTGTTTCCTCCGTGAGTATGGTATCTGGCAGTGGAGTTGTGCTGGATAAGCTTTCCCAAAGGTGCATAACCGCATAGGCCCGCCATGGTCGCCACTTCTCTGACGTGGCCAGGATGGTTTTGCGATCTTTGGTACCCAGAGCCTTGATAATACCCAAATCCTGATCAGGGAAGGCATCCGGCCAGCTCAGTGCCCGCATGGCAATATATTGCGCAGTCCATGGGCCAATGCCTTTTAAGGCGACCAGTTTATCCAGTGTTGCAGGAACATCTGCCAGAGGGGAAAGATCGAGTTTATCTTCAATCACGGCATTGGCTATGGCGAGGATGGCGCCGCTGCGTTGGCGAACAATACCCAGCTCTCCCAATTGGCTCTGCTCCAGTTTGGCAATGGTTCTGGCATCGGGGAAAGTAAAGGCCAGACCGGGGAAAGGGGTGTCCAGTGGTGAGCCAAAAGCCCGGGCAATACGGGTTGCCAGAGTATGTGCTGCCTTTACGGTTACCTGCTGACCCAGTATGGCCCGGACACTCATCTCGAAACCATCAAAGGCTCCTGGCAGGCGGGTTCCAGGATTGCTTTCAGAAAGAGTCCCCAAGGTCTGCAGGATAGGTGCAGGGTTGCAGTCCAGATCGAAAAGCTGCCTGACCTTTTGTAAGACCTCCTTAATCACTGGAGCCAGTCTGGGATCGAGGGTGACCTGGAGCTGATATTTCTCCGGCAGATGACTGACTTCCAGCCAGCCCCTGACAATATCATGCTCCCTGGTTTCCAGTTGAACAGCTCTTCGGTAACTGGTGTCTGTTATCTCCTCAACGCCGGGAATAATTCGTGATGAGAGAAAGTTCAGCAGATGTTGCCAGTCGTAGGGTGGGCGGTACCCAAGCTGCAGCCGGATCGGTTTGTCGGGGCTCAGGTTCTGCTTTCGTCGCGTTTCCCCCGGCGTCTGATGGTAATACTGGCGAAACAGGTGATTAAAACTGCGAATGCTTTTAAAACCACTTAAAAGAGCAATATCTGTGACCGGCAGGGCTGTATCCCTTAACAGCTGACGCGCCTGCAGCAGCCGGCGACTGTTGGCGATATCCAGTGGGGATGTTCCCAATTCAGCCTGAAACAACCTGCGCAGATGACGGTCGGAAACCCCGATTCTGTCAGCCAGTTCTGAAACACTGTGTTGATCGAGAAAACCGAGATTAACCAGGCGGCAGGCCTGGCTGAGCAGGGTATCCGGCATATCGATACAGGACAGACCCGGAGCAAGTTCTGGGCGGCAGCGCTTGCAGGGACGATAGCCTTCCTGCTCTGCGGCTGCTGATGTCTGGAAGAAGCTGCAGTTCTCCGGCTTGGGCAGCCGTGCCGGGCAAACGGGCCGGCAATAGATACCTGTGCTGCTGACGGCCACAAAGAAACGGCCGTCAAAACGGTGATCCCGGCTTTTGAGTGCCTGGTAGCATTGTTCAAAATCGCTGTTCATGGCTGTCAATATACCTGAGTTGGCAGGTTGTTACTGGCAAAAATCGGACATGAACATTGCTAATAAATCAGTGACTCCGAACAGCCTATACTTTGTAAGTTAAATAACCATCTGGTGTTCAGGCTGCCTCCAGGAAGGGAAACGATTCAGGGAGAAAATCATGGCAGGTAATGTAGGTGGTTCAGGTCGTCCTGGTGGTGTGGAAACGAGTCTGCCAACCAGCCACACGGCTCAGCCTGCAGCCAAGTCGAGCCGTCGCTTTGGGATAGGGCGGATTATCAGTATCCTCACCAAACCCTTCCGGCGCACACCAAAGCCAGATAGTCAGGTGACTCCAAAGCAAACCGCACTCCTTGAGCGTAAGGCTTCTATCAGCGGGCCGACCTCTTTTATAAAACCTGCCCCACCAAAGCATGCATCGCTGCCAAAGGATGCCGTGAAACTGCCGGGCATGGAAAGCAAGGCTCCTGAAAAAGAAACTGCAGAAAATGTCAGCCGCGTCAAAATTCCCGATAACCTGCCAACACCCAAAGCACAAAGTACTCATGATCATCATGAACTTTTGAAACTGCAGACTTTGCACTACAACTCAGCCATTGAGGTGCTGGATAAAACCTTAAGCGGAACAAGGCACTCTGGCCAGAAGCTTGAAGATCTTGTCCTGATGAAAGGAGAAATGGAGCATGGTTTGAAAATGCTTCAGGAGACGGCTTTTGTAAAAGGTCAGGAGCCAGTCACCAAACAGGAAATGAAGTATGCCAAGGAAGGCTTTCCGGAACATCTTCAGGAAAGGCTGGTTGCGGCAGGTGTTGACCCTGAAACTGTCGCCTTGAAGTTCAAGGAGGCTTACGTTCAGCAGCTCAACTCCAGAGAGTGGGGAACGGTGCGCAGTGCTTTCAACCATGAAGGCAAAGCCATGAGCTCCACGCAGAAGCCAGCTGCACAGATGCAGATACCTTCAGATCTTAAAGATCAGGTGAAAGGACTTTTTGTTGACGAGTATAACGGTCATGGGGTCTGTTGTGTCGATAACAAAAATATTCACCATGCCACCAATCTCTGGAAATCATCATTTTCCGTAGGTGGTGGCGCTGGGTATGTGGGAATTCGGCACGGAATTGCTGACCCCTATGGTGTTAAGGATAAAGATGAGGCCGGGACCAGAGCTGAGGGCGCCAGGAAAAAAGCCGAGGAAGTTCTTCTGGCCGCACTGGGGGCAAAGCCCGATGTGCTCAGGCGGGCTCTGGCTGCTGCAGATGGCAAAGCAGAGCCTCCAACCTTACACACAACGTCCGTTTCCCTGGTAACAACCGGTGCAGGATCTGGTAAAGAGAGGAAAATGCAGAAAGCGCAAAACGAAGCTTTCGAATATTTTACCTCTCAGCAGCCAGTTGTTCTTCATGTGCTTGGAGCTGATGGCAAACCCCGTGAAGTGAAACTGAATATTCAGCAGTCCCGCTTTAATATTCCGGTGAACTGGGGCGGTGTAGGTCCTGCGTCCCTGATCACGGGAGGCCGAGGTCTGCAGAAAGAAATGAATGATAAAGCCATCGCAGAACTGGTTGGAAAGCCATCAACCAATGAAGTTGGTGGACTCGCTCATCAGCACTTAATGGAGTTAGGTAAGGAAATTCGGGATCTCAGGCAGCAAGTTGCAGAAGCGACAGATGCCGGAGCTTTCCAGGAGGCTTATCGTCTTGATGCCCAGTTGGCACAGGCCACCAAAAACTATTGCTCAGTTCTTGATCTATCCCAGCAGATTCAGGATATCTATCGCAAAGGCAAACACCACCACCATCACCATGATGCCTATAAGCTTGCTGCCCGGGTATCATTGTTAACCTCTCTGATCGGCGGTGTCCCGCTTTCAAACTGTAAAAGTGGTAAAGACAGAACCGGAATGCTGGATGCCGAGATCAAGTTTCTGGCTGCGCGCATTGATTCGGAAACTGGAGCTGTCCCCAAACCCGGACGTATTACCTCTGACAGTGACAAGGAACTGTTTCGCCAGATCCTGCTGAACAGCGGCAATCTTGAGGTTCAGGAATACAATGTTGGTGTCAGGGGCTATAAGACTGAAGGTGTGGCATCAATTACCGAGCGAATAGGAGATGATACAGTTCGTCAGGAAGTTCGCGGGCTCTCCAAAACTGTTGGCTCATAGATACTCTCAAATACCTGCGCTTTAAAAATAATTACAAGCAATCCCTTCAATGATGCTCTGTTGAGGTGGTATAAACACCTGTCCAAGGGTTTGGACAATAGAAGGGTGTTACATATCTTGTTTTACTTACCAAGTGACATTGTCCCTGTCTGCTAACCAATACAAGACAAGAAGTCGGTATGAATATAATTACCAGAATCGTAGCGCTGGCGTGTGCGCTGCAGCTTTCCCTGGTGTCTTATGCGGCGCCGGTTATCAAGGGGGAGAAGCTGTCTGAAGACCAGACTTTAACCCGTATGCTGCGAGGTGACCCCGAGTCGCTCGACCCGCACCTTGCCACGGGTATGCCCGAGAGTCATGTTATCCGGGATATGTTTGAAGGGCTGGTAACCCAGGATATCAAGGGCAATATTATTTCCGGCCAGGCCGAAAGCTGGAGCGTTTCACCAGACGGGAAGACCTGGACCTTCAAGCTGCGTCCTGAGCTGAGATGGTCTGATGGTGTTGCACTGACAGCAGAAGATTTTGTCTACAGTTTCCGTCGTCTTGCTGATCCCAAAACTGCATCGTCCTATGGCTGGTACCTGCAGGCTATGGGTGTGCAGAATGCCCCGGATATTATTCATGGTAAAAAGCCTGCAGACACACTGGGCATTTCTGCTCCGACCCGGGATACGCTGGTTGTTGAGCTGACGGCACCCACACCTTTCCTTTTAAATATGCTGACCCACCGTTCCATGAACCCTGTGCCAGCCCATGTGATTGATCTTCATGACCGTGACTGGGTGACGGACGAGAATATTGTGGTCAATGGGCCTTTTGTTCTGGATAAGCGGGTTATCAATGAACGTATCGTTATGGTGCGTAACCCGCGCTACTGGGACAACAAATCTGTTGTTTTGGAGCAGGTGACTTTCCTGCCTATCCCTGTTGAGACTGCAGCTCTGGCCCGCTACAAGGCCAGCGATATCGATCTGCTGGAACGTGTTCCTCCCAGCCATGTCCAAAGCATCAAAAAAGATATGCCTGAGCAGCTGAAAACGACGCCTTCCCTGTCGACTTACTACATCACATTTAATACCCGTCTGAAGCCGTTTGATGATGTACGGGTGCGCAAGGCTCTGTCATATGCCATTCAGCGTGAGCGTATCGCCAACGATCTTCTGGGCCAGGGGCAGGTTCCGGCGTATACTTTTACTCCCGCCGTTGTGACTGGTTTCAAGGCTCCGGAACCCGGTTACAAAAAACTTGATCAAAAGGATCGTCTGGCTCAGGCCCGTCAGTTGATGCAGGAAGCGGGATATAGTGACAGTCAGCCTCTTGGGCTGACTTATATGTATAACGGTACAGAAGAAAATCGTCGTGTAGCGGTTGTTATCCAGGAGATGTGGCAGAGTGCTCTGCCTGTCCAAATCACACTGCAGGCCATAGAGTGGTCAACCTATCTGGAAAACAAGCGGGAAGGCCGTTACCAGGTAGCCCGTGCCCTCTGGGGTGGAGACTATGATGACGCCATGACCATGCTGGATATGCATACACCGGCTCACTCCAATAACAGCAGCTTTTACGATAACCCGGAATATATCGAGATGCTGCGCCAGGCACGGCTGACTCAGGATATCCAGGGTCGCAACAAAATCTACGCCAATGCAGAGCTGCAGCTGATGGATGATATGCCGATTGCCCCAGTTTTCTGGAACAGTAACAGCTACCTGATCAAGCCAGACTTGAGAGGTGTGAGTTACGGTATACCAGAAGGGCGCATCTACTCCCGTAATGTGTATAAGGTTGCACCCTAAACCGAAGGGGAGTGCTTTCATCAATCCTATCAACGCTGCCTTGGTTCGGGCAGCGTTGATAATGAAACTTGTCGCTCAGTTGGAGCTGGGAACGGTGCGCCAGCGAGTTACCCGCCCCTGCACTGGTTGCCAGCAGTGAGAACAGTTCCATTGAATAGTTTGGCTTCGTGTCACAGAGAATTCCCATAGTAAGTGATCTCTGTTCACAAACCTGTTTCTGTTATCATTGAATACCCAGTTTGACAGGCAGGGCTGGCAGATTCTTCGTCCACAACAGGATGTCAGCCGGAGGTGATCCGGATTGACTATTTCATCAGTGCACCTGAAACAGTGTGCGCCTTCATTAACGACTCCTGTCGGATATGGCATGGGAGGAGTTGTATCGACTTCCCGGTACATTGGGCTCTGGTTGATATAATCTTCGTGAATTGAGGTGAACGGAGCTGTATAAGCCCGCATGCCAAGGGTAAAGATCTGTTCATTTATGCCAAGACTGTCATGAGCTGTCTGGTACAGAGCCTGGGCTGACTCCCTCCGGTTGTTGTGCATAAAATCGGTAAGGCCCGTTATATTGGAAGCGGTTCGGAAAATCCTGCTGGTGGCGTAATAGCCAGCCTCCTGGCTCCAGTATATAAACTCAGACAGAATGCTATTACCAAGCCAGTCGGGGATACGCCACTGAACGACATCTTCACTGGGTATGCCATCGTCAAATATCATTTGTGTTGTCATACCACTGGTATCCCAGGTGATTTGCCCATTTATCTCATTTATGGAATTAGATCCATACAGTCGGCGCAATGGGGCTTTGCTGATTTGGGGGAGAAAACCAATATCCGTCCCGGTGATACTATACTCATACAGCTTCGGTTCCCGCTCATCAAAGTTCTCACTGTTATAGCCTTCATCACCCTTGTCCCTGTCAGTAAATGCCTTGATGGCATCAGCGACATTTTCTATGACATCTCTTGCCAGAAGACTGTGAACACCACTGGAATGATCGAGATTATCTGATTGTGACGAGCGCGCTATTGAAGTCAGCAGCCAGGGAGCGTTCTCCTGCCCCAGATCTCCTCTCAAATTGATCTTGGCAACAGTGCCTGTCTGTTTATCAAAGCATAACACTTTGAGTTTGTTGGCCCCCTTATGGGTGTATGGTAATAGTGTAATAACGGTTAAGTTCTGTTCCTCAAGAACTCTGGCCAGTTTCTGGTATCCCGTACTGTATTCTTCAGGCTGAGTCTGTGGCATGCGTTCCAGAATATAAAACCCGGCACCATTGGTGAGAAAGCGGGCCCGGATAATAAAATATTGCGATACTTCTCCCTTAAGCTGTAACTGAACATCCCCTGCAATTTTATCCTCTACATAGCTTTCCATGGCGTTAAGCAGGATTTCGAAAGGCAAAAGACCTAATGAGAACAGGTATGACCAGGCTCTGGGAAGGTATGGGATATCCTCTGCTCTGACTCCTGGAAACATACTGTACAGGCGTACGTGAGGTGACTGGGATACCAAAAGAGGTATGAAGTAGGAAAAGCCTGCTGTCGCAGCCTGTTTAAAGTTCAGCAGCCGATAGTAATACCAGAGAGACTGTCCGGCAGCACCGGCGAATGCAACAAGTGGAGCCAGCGTTGGGGAAAATATATAGGGTTGTGAAAATAAATGCAGACCTATATATCCCAGGTTTATCAGTGCAGAAGATGCAATGCCTCCCCAAAGAACACTGTTAATGGCCTGTTCTGTATCATCAGCTGTTATCCCTTCCAGATAAATAGTATGTCTGTCTAAGTTAAGTGTGCTTCCCAGTTTTCCGTAACGAATAATGGGCTTCCGGGAGGGAGTTACATCACTGGAGTTCTGAATAGTGGATGGCTGTGGTTGCGAAATCTCTTGATCAGCAGGCTCTTCTGCAGCTGAAGTAATGGCTGTGAAAAGAATGAGAGTGGCAGGTATCAACAGGCGAAACAGTCTGCAGAAAGGAATTGGTGAACCCATAGGGAAAGCACTCTTATCTTTGTCGAAAATCTGCAAACAGGGACTCGTTTCTTTTTGTTAAGTTCCACGTCCGACGGTTATTTTTCAAAAGAATAACGTAAGTTGTACTTGTGTACTTCTTATGGGATGGGTGAAAGGTAGTTTATGGAAAGGAATTATCCAGACCCGAACAGGGCCTGGATAACAACAGAAAACGAAATAGTAGAAATAAGTTAACTGCAGTTATTAATTGTGGGCGTGCAGCTCTTCATTCAGCTTAACAGCACTCTTGTTAGCGAGACACTCAATAGCTCCAGTCTGGGAGTTACGCCAGAACAGCAGATCGGATTTACCTGCCAGCTCAATAGCTTTCACCACTTCAACCGGATTCTTGTCTTTATCCAGAACCGTCACCTTTGCGCCTGCCGTCAAATAGAGGCCGGCTGCAACTGTGCAGCAATCACCCAGAGGAATATTGATACCCGCCTCTGCGCCAATCAGACAGTTTCTGCCGATGGATACCACAATATCATTGCCGCCGGACAGTGTACCCATTGTGCTGCAGCCACCGCCGAGGTCAGAGCCTTCACCAACCCAGATACCAGCAGAAACACGGCCTTCGATCATGCTCTTACCTTCGGTGCCGGCATTGAAGTTAACAAAACCTTCATGCATAACGGTTGTGCCCTCACCAATATAGGCACCCAGACGAACCCGGGCGGTATGGGCAATACGAACGCCTTTAGGCACAACATAGTTGGTCATACGCGGGAATTTATCGACAGACTGAACATCCAGCAGCTGGCCGCGGGCGCGGGCTGCAAGCTGGCGTGCAGGCAGTTCATTCAGGTCAATGGCACCTTCATTGGTCCAGGCTACGTTAGGCAGCAGTGGGAAGATACCATCCAGGTTGGTGCCATGGGGTCTTACATGACGGTGGGAGATCAGGTGCAGCTTGAGGTAAGCCTCCGGTGTGCTCTGGGGGGCTTCATCAGTTTCCAGAATGCTCAGAACACAGGGGCGACCACTGGTTTCAAAGGCGCTGAAAATAAGGGCGTGATCCAGCATGGTATGCTGCATGCACAACTCTTCCAGCGCGTGGCAGGTGGCACCATCGAGGGTGATAACTGTGTTACCGCCTTTATAGCCTACGATTGACGCAACGGATTCCACCAGATCGGCAGATGGTTGGAACAGGGGGGAAGGGTAAAAGACTTCCAGCCATTCACCATTACCATTTTTGGTGCCGATACCGGCTGCCATGCTGAAGAATTCTTTGCTCATAAGAGAAGACAATATCCTTGTTTTTTAATTTCTATACCTGATCGTCATTATATAGAGATTACTGAGACGAATGCAGGCATGGTTTGCTGTGTCGTCGCCTGAAGCAGGGAATCATCATTTTAGTTCTTTTTCCCAGACTGTTTCAGAGAAGCCCAGCAGGTAGTGATCACCTGTATCAAGCAGAGGACGCTTGATCATGCCAGGTTGCTCAAGCAGGATCTCTATTGCGGATGCTGCGTCCATGGTGTTGCGCACGTCTTCTGAGAGTTTTCGCCATGTGGTTCCCCGGCGGTTGACAAGCCACTCCCAACCCAGCTCATCAATACGGGCCTTCAGCCAGCCTCTGTCTACACCGTCTTTCCTGTAGTCATGAAAAGCGTATTCAAGATTGTTATTATCCAGCCACCTGCGCGCTTTTTTCATAGTGTCGCAGTTTTGTATACCAAAAATAGTAATCAAAATAGTCTACCTTCCTTCGTTCAAGGTTTCTGAGTATAAGAGGCCTGATGTCAGGTTTACAGAGGAAAGAGGCATATCTACTCTGGAATATCTGGTTATATGAATGGCTTTAAGTACCGGGAAAGAACGGGTTCGTAATCAAAGATCTTTAGATAACTGTAAGAGTCGTGATTATGTATGTTACGTGTAAGTTATGGAGAGGCTTTAATGCGTTGGCAATGGGGATGATCATTGCATTGGTACTCGTTTTGCCCCCAGTTTTTGCCATGCTCGGAGATAATACTAAAGGAATGCTGAGGCCCCGTTCTTTACCACAATCAGGAGGAGCTGATAACCGGTTGGGGTTGGAAAAGATTGAGGATCAAGTCCGTAGAGAACAGGAATGGCCGCCTGGAGTTATGTATCTGGAGTCGGAGCCAGTCAAACGCTTACGTAAACTATTAGGCAACGACGATGGAAATTTTCTGGCAGTCTGTGATTTGCTTAAAAGTCAGGGAGGAGGAGAATGGATGGCCTATCGGATGGAAGCTTTGAAGGGAGCTACACTCGATTTTGTGATAGATACCAGCTTAAGCATGAATACTATGGATGGTATGAGGTCGCCAGATGGCAAATATTCGATGTCGAGGATGGATGAATTAAAGACAAGGCTGGATATTATTTTCAGGTTTATCTCATATTTTCCAATCAAAAAGGTGATTGTCAGAGATTTTGAACGCCTTAGATTTCCATTGGTTGTTAATTTTGACAGAAGGCCGGCACAAGAAATTTATAGGGAATTGCGTACCCACCTTGATAGCGTCTCAGCAAATTACCAACCGGTAGATTTTTTCTCTGGAGGAACACCGCTGAAAGCGGCTTTTGATGCCGTTTTTGAAACTGGATATTCCTGTGATGACAGAACGTTTCTATATATCGCATCAGATGGACAACCAACTGATTGTGAGCCAGATGCTCTTCAGCATATAGTAAGCTCGCGTGATGCCGAACGTTATCCTCTGTGCTTTCTACCCTGCACGAACGAGGAGAATAACATCAGCTGGATGAATATGCTGGATAAAGAAAAAAATGTTCATGTGGTTGATGACCCAGAGAGTGAAAAGGAAGAGATATTTAAAATGCAGGGGGTGTCATTTCCTGTGACGAGCAGTTTTTTATTGCTTTCATCATTGCTGGGAGGAATTGATCCATTTTTTGACAGAGCAGATGAAAAATATATTTATTCTAAAGAAGAGCTGGAAGAGGTTGTCGGATACGCTCTCTCTGATGACAGTTATGCTCGATATCAATCTGATGCTTGGAAAAGACAAAACTGTTCCTGCATAATTTTATAGAGTTAATCGTATGAGGGTTGATAGGGTAAGAGAAACCGCTAAGTTTAGTGTGATTGTCCGGGGCAGACAGCCTGTTTGTGAAAGCCTTTTTATAAGTTATTAAAAATGAACTAATCTCAATCTCTTCTGGCAGCTGAGGTTTTGCAGAGGTACCCGTGAAAGCCAGAATGGCGATTTGTTGCTTACTGATAGAATTTATGGTTTTAAGTCAATCAGTATCTTTATCTTGGGGAATGTTCAGACTTGGACAAAACAGTACAGTTAATGAAGAAAAACACAGTGCTTTAGAAAAGGCAGATAGTGACAGTAAGGAATCTGCTCAAAAGCCTTTGACTCAAAAAGAAATTGAAGACTTGCAAAAGCGCTTTTCTAAACTGAACGTAACTCCCCCAGAATTGTTAGATGCTTCTACCATAATGCCTGATAGCGGTCAGGTTGGTATTGGCTTGATCTTCCATACGGATGATGGCATCAAAGAGTTTGATTATGAAATGGCATCGTTCGGAATGCTCTGGCCTGAAGATGAGGAGGTTTCTGCCAGCACCCCTTATCTGCCAGATTATGAAGCACGTTTTCTCAATGAACGAGACTCCACTAAAGCGGAATACATTTTTCTTTTTCCTGATTTAAGCCATATGGATACTGATGATAAACAAATTTGGGGGCAATTGCTTTTTAAAGAAGAACCACGATTGGTGAGTATATCTGAAATTAATTCAAATCTGAAAATTGATAAAGTATTTGTAAGTCAGAAAAAAAAAGTTCTTTGGTTGGTTGCTTTTAAAGTTCCTTTTGAAACGAGAAAGATCAATCTGGTATTGGAGCCCGCCATAAGCGGAAAAGCTCTTGAGCTGTTAGAGAACATATCTGGTTTGCTTGTTGGAGAACAGGTTAAATATTTTCAGAATGTTGAGACGTGTCGAAATGAGACACCGGAAAAACCAATGCTGTTTGCTTATCGGCAAGCGGGCCCCGATACAATGCATACATTTGCTGTTGTTAAAGATCTGGCATGTATGTCTGTGAGGCCGGGGCATGAGGAGTCTCTTTACGATAGAGAGCCCTGGTTGGGAATATCTGGCAGTATCAGGAAACGAATGGCCCAGAGGCGTTATCAGAGAGAAGGAATTGAGGCAATATCGAAATCTGCAGCTGAAAAAAGCAAAGAGATTAAAACAAAATATTCAATTGTGAAAAAGTTGATGGAGGCGGAAGAAAGTTGGTCTCAGGTTAAGGATAGTTCTATAGAAAAATTAGAAAAAGATTTTTTTGATTTGTCATTAAGTGTTGATACTTATTATCATTATCTTTTTGAGTCTCTTTTTTCTTTTAAACAAGGATTGATGAGTAAAAGGAAAGACTGTGATGTGAAAAAGAAAAAGGACGTTTGGCTGGTTTGTAAAGAAAAAAATGAGGCTGTGGTAAGAAATATAACCAATCTTATTAATTACTGTATGAGTATTAATACAATTTTTTTTGATCTGTCTTCATTTTTGTATGATGACAAGATTCTGGAGAGATTAAAAAGTGTAACTAGGGTTGATGTTTTCAAGTTGACCTTAAAGGTTTTGATGGCAAACTATGACATGGAGTATTTGCTGGAAAAAGAATCAACATGTCTTCTTGATGGAAATATAATTTTATATAGACATAGGCAGTTAACTTTTGATCGTACCTGTATTTTGTTAGAGACGCTTATTTTATTTGGTGACAACATCCCTTTGATGAATATTATGGTAAATAACAGTTTCTCAGAAGATGAAATGAAATCTCTCGAAAGATTTGGGCTTAGGTTTGTAAATGATGTTTTCAAAAGGCTTGAGGAAAACCTGGGGAAGGCCGGGTCAAATAAGAAGGAGCAAAATGAGGCTGTCCGTAAAACTGGAATTATTCTTAACAAAATTCTATGGTTTGGATTTTATATAAGATCTACAAAGGTGTATGAATCTGCCTTGAAAGCACTCTCTTTTACAAGTTTTCGTCAGAAAGCAGTTGGAGGTGTTGGATTTTCTAGGGGTGAATTATTTGATGATTCTAACGAGATAAATTATCATTTTTTGCAGGATGAAGAATTAAAAGAAAAAACGAAGAATACTATTATAAAATTGTCAGCTTATTTATTGACTATATGCAGAAATATAGTTGATGGATCTGTCTCGTTCAGTTCCTGTATAGATTCACATATTGCTATGTTTCAGAATAGTTGTGGTATTGGTGATTATTTTTTTGATTTGTCTGGTGGGATGTGCGTTTATGTTTGTGGTCAGATCAGCAAGGCAATTATATTAATTCATGATAGACAGGCTGTTGATTTTTCTGTTCGAGGTTTACAGGAAGAAGAAAAACAATTGAAGCGTGAAAGATATATTGAGGAATTGTTTCATGATAGCAGCCATGAAAAAGTACTTGCCAAAACTGATAAAACAATGAATTTTGAAGTTTCTTGTGACGAAACTCTCGAGAGCCGTGACTCTACTGTTGTTAAAATAGTAATGAAAGATTCAAATCTGCTATGGATGGAAAAAATGGCTGAGGCGCGATCTTTTTCTACCCAGGGAGATTATGAAACGGCAGATAATGCCTACCTTGAATGCGAAAAAATGCTCGATGAGGGCGATTTTCGTAAAGCCTATGTGTTGATTGAACGAGCTGATCTGGCTATTCGACCATGGCAACACATGCTTTATAATCTTGATTCTGTAATAAAAAAAATATTTGCTTTTCAAAGAAGAATCAACACTATTGACATAGACAAGTTAAAGATTCTATTTACTATCGGTGGTAATTTAAAGTCTCATGAATATCGAAAAATTCTTGACAGCATGCCTGCTCAGGAGCGAGTAATGGTTGATGTCCCCGACCATATAGATAGGGACAGGTTCTTTTGGCGTGCCTTGAATTGTGTATGGGAATATTTATCTGTACCGCAGGAAATTCTTGTTACAGCTAAAGAACTCTATAGAAGAGCTGTAGAAATTTTACAGGTACAGCAACCTGCTCATGAAGGGCTTGAACACTATAAAATGATTCTGCAATGGTTGATCAAACTTGTTGAGCAGAGAGAAGAGGCTAAGGCCGTTGCAGCGGTTGCAAAAGACATTGATAACCGGCTTAAAGCACTGTTGAAAATTACTGGTACTTACAGGTTGGATAGTCATAAGCCTGTCACGTCATGGAAATCTGTACTGGTTCAAGTTATTGGTAAGGAAGCTGAAAAAATACATGTTGGGGAGACTGGAATATATTCCAACCTTGGCAAAAGTGGTTTAGCTGATACTTTTGAATGGGTTTTATTGCCGCATCAAGATCTTACGCATATAGCAAAAAACAAGAGAATGAAATCTGTTGCTAAAGTGCTTTGGCAGGGAGGTACTCTGAAACATGATGAGGGAGAGGAAGAGTTTCAGCCATATATGCTTATTCCTCTGGGTAGCAAAGACATTCTGGCCCGTGTCCATCAAAGCAGAGTACGGAATGACACCGTAATAATCACAGATTCATCTGAGCGAAATCGGTTGATTAAAGAAAGCCTTAATGATAGTACTCGTATAGTTATTGCCTGTCGTTCTGGAACAGAAGAGGCTCTCTGTCAGGAGTTAGTACAAAATAAACATATGTTCTTTCCCGTACGAGTCCGAAGGGGGCTGGATTCTTCGAAGCCTTGAGGTGGCGCTGTGGCGGCTTCTGCTCTGAACGTCAAGACGGAAATAATCTGATATGAGATACCGAGTATAAAATATGCAGTTTCGTCCCTGTATTGATCTTCATAACGGCAAGGTTAAGCAAATCGTTGGCAGCAGCCTGACGGATACTGATAATTCAGCACAGGTAAACTTTGAAAGCGATCAGTCCCCAGCCTGGTTTGTCGAGACATACCGGAAAGATAACCTTCGTGGTGGGCATGTTATCAAGCTCGGGCCGGGCAATGAACGGGCAGCAGAACAGGCTCTTCAGGCATGGCCGGGAGGTCTGCAGATTGGTGGGGGTGTGAATGCTGAGAATGCAGAGCATTATCTGGCCATGGGAGCATCGCACGTTATCGTAACGTCTTATGTTTTCAGTGATGGCGAAATCAATTTTCAAAACCTGAAAAAACTGGTTGATGTAACCGGCCCGGAAAGGCTGGTACTGGATCTATCCTGCAAAGAGCGCGATGGCCAGTACTTTATCGTAACGGACCGCTGGCAGAAGTTTACGGAAACTATTATTTCCCCCGAAACCCTCCAGAACCTTGGGCAGTATTGTGGTGAACTGTTGGTGCACGCGGCTTCTGTTGAGGGGCTGCAGGCTGGACCTGATCTGAAACTGGTTGAACTTTTGGGTGGGCATACGCCTGTACCAGTCACTTACGCTGGGGGGATTGCTTCCCTGGAAGATATTGAAGCAGTTCGTTCTGCAGGAAAGAACCGGGTACATATCACTGTGGGAAGCGCGCTTGATATTTTTGGTGGCAAGCTGTCTTACCGTGATGTCGTCAATGCCTGCAGAGAATAATCAACAGGCCCTAATACAATGGGCCGGATAACTCCAGATAAGTTAGATACAGACGTGTATCCAGTTCCAGTTGATGGTAGTCCGGCTCCATATGCTGGCAGAGCTGATAAAAGGCTTTGTTATGCTCCTTTTCTTTGAAGTGTGCCAGTTCATGCACAATGATCATGCGCAGAAACTCTTCTGGTGCCTGTTTAAACACAGATGCAATGCGAATCTCATTTTTGGATTTCAGCTTACCTCCCTGAACTCTTGAGACAAAGGCATGCAGTCCCAGAGCACTGCTCAGTTTGACCTTATCGTCATAGACCACCTTGCTCAGAGGTGGTGACTTTCTCATAAACCTGTTTTTCAGCCCGAAGGTGTACTCATAAAGGTCTTTCGCAGTTCTGATCTGGTGTGGAGTCGGGTAACGCTTTAACAGCCAGCTGCCGAGACGATCACTATCAATCAACTGCTTTACCTGTGAGGTGATCTGCTCGGGATAGCCCTGGATATATTTAAGGTGTGTCTGGCTGGTCACTGGAATTACATTCCCGTCTGTTTTTTCTGAGTCCGGTTGGTTTATGTATTGTACAATGAACCGTTAACTCATTTGCCTAACTCGGATAAAGAAAATGGAAGACGTAATCGAGCTGTTGCGGGAGCGAAGCGAAGATATTCCCACGCCGCTTGAACTGCCGGAAGATGATGACCTGGTGTTGGTGCAGGAGCAGATTCTTATCCACCTGCCTGATGAGTACAAGATTTTTCTGAAAGAAGTCAGCGATGTTGTCTGTGGTTCTCTGGAGCCGGCCACTGTCACTGATGAGAATTCCCATACCTATCTTCCAGAGATGACCTCCATTGCCTGGGATATCGGTATGCCAAGAGAGCTGATTACCATCTGTGAAGCCCCGGATGGGTACTACTGTATTGAACAGGATGGCGTGGTGCGGTTCTGGGATCGTGATGAAGGGCTGACTGAAGATGAGTGGCCAACCATTTGGCACTGGGCCAGGGATATCTGGCTGGAGAGTTGAGACTGCTAATGAAAAAGCCCCTGTTCGGGGCTTTTTCATGGATAGAGTATGAAGATAACTAACTTACTACGCGGTAAGTCGGGTCTTCCTGGTTATCAATCTCGGCCAGCTTTTGTGCTTTATGCAGCATGTTAATACAGTCATGACTCAGATGACGCAGATGCAGGGTTTTGCCGCGGCTTTCATAACGTTCTGCCAGGGCATCAATAGCTTCGATACCAGAGTGATCACAGACACGGGAGTAACGGAACTCGACCACAACGTGCTTGGGGTCCTCATTGGGAGTAAACAGATCCCGGAAGTTGGATACAGAACTGAAGTAGAGCGGACCGTGCAGTTCGTAAATCTTGAAGCCGTTCTGATCGATTTTGGTAACAACACTGATAAAGTGAGACTGTTTCCAGGCAAAAACCAGGGCTGACAGAATAACACCCACCACTACAGCGATAGCCAGATCGGTCGCCACAGTCACAGCAGATACCACCACGATAACCAGCGCATCAGAAAGCGGAATACGACGCACGATACGGAAGCTGGACCATTCAAAAGTACCAATCACCACCATAAACATCACGCCAACCAGAGCTGCGATTGGAATCATCTCGATCAGGGAGCTGGCAAACAGGATAAACATCAGCAGGAAAGCAGCAGCCACGATGCCGGACAGTCGGCCACGCCCGCCGGAGTTTACGTTAATCATGCTCTGACCGATCATGGCACAGCCACCCATACCACCGAAGAAGCCGGTAACAACGTTGGCAATACCCTGGCCAACACACTCGCGGTTACTCTTGCCTCGGGTTTCTGTCAGTTCGTCAATCAGGGTCAGTGTCAGCAGGGATTCAATCAGGCCAACGGCTGCCATTACCAGGGAGTAAGGGAAGATAATGACCAGTGTTTCCATGGTAAATGGTACGGATGGAATCGCCAGAGATGGCAGATCACCACCAATGGATGCCAGGTCACCCACCGTCCGGGTATCGAGCCCAAAACCAATAACAATCGCAGACACAACAGCAATGGCTGCCAGGGATGATGGAATAGTCTTGGTCAGTTTGGGCAGGAAGAAAATAATCCCCATGGTTAAGGCAACCAGACCCAGCATCAGGAACATAGGCATACCTTCCAGCCAGCCGGTGCTTGTCTGGAACTGGGGCATCTGAGCCAGGAAAATCACAATAGCCAGGCCGTTTACAAAGCCCAGCATCACCGGGTGAGGCACAATCCGGATAAATTTACCCAGTTTGAAGATTCCCGCCAGAATCTGCAGAACACCCATCAGGACAACTGCAGCAAACAGATACTGAACACCATGTTCGGCAACCAGGCTGACCATAACCACAGCCAGGGCACCGGTAGCACCGGAAATCATACCGGGGCGGCCGCCCAGAATGGCTGTTGACAGGCATACAATAAAGGCGGCATAGAGGCCAACCAGTGGTTCAACTCCGGCAATAAAAGCAAAGGCGACGGCTTCGGGTACCAAGGCCAGGGCTACGGTGAGTCCAGACAGTAACTCAGCTTTCAGATTTGGCTGTTTATTTGCCAAAAGATCGAACATAGAGAGGATTTTCCAGTAGTGAATGCGATGTAGAAACAGAAGGTCTGTTTTTACGCCTTTAAGTTCATGATAGAGAAATGCCTGAAGGTGGTTAGGTTTCAGTCAAAAATTACTGTTTATAGCTCAGGCCGGTGAAAGGGGCGGCATTCTACTGAAGCTGTGAATAAACTGTAATAGAGGACATGCCGCTATAGACAAGGAGGCATAATGTATTCATTTGCCATACTGTTGAGGCGTGCGATCCTCAGGGCGTGCCAGTTCCTGCCAATGTTGATTTTGGTCATACAACTCCCATTCTCACTATTCCCCTTGGTGGTTGGGCAAAGTTGAAAATTGATACCTCCGGTGGAAACAGCGAACTGGTTATCTCGAAGCAATAAGATAACCAGTTCACAATAGTCGTTATTCTGATATTAACTTCGATCCGGTCTTCAGAATGTTCTCGAGAAGATGGTCAATATCGCCCTGAGTGGCTGCACCATTGGCAATAATCAGACGAATACCGGTTCGGCCTTTATAGCGTGCATAATCCACATAGGCCTGACCGTCTTCACGCAACTTCTTGCAGATAGCAATATTAAGATTGCGGAGCTGTTCTTCAGACAGATCGAGTTCTGGCTGAAAGCGGAACAAAACATTCAGATAGGTTGCCGGAGCCATCATCTGCAATGACGGGTGCTGATTTACTCTTTCAACGCAATAACTTTTCAGGTCTTGCAGAAAATCAATCTTGTCAGAAAAACCCTTGTTGCCAATGGCTTTCCAGCTTAACCACACCTTGAGGGCATCTGCACGGCGTCCGCACTGGATAGAACGTTCGCCAAGGTTGAAGCTGGCGTTCTCATCCTGGTGGAACAGGTATTCACCACCGCCCCCGGAACAGCAGCAACTGAGCTGAACTTTTTCCTTAACCAGGATCACTGCCGCCGTGATAGGAACATTCATCAGCTTATGGGCATCCCAGGAAACAGAGTCTGCCATATGGCTGTTGGCCAGAAGATGTCTGTGATTTTCTGAGAACAGAACCGGTGCGCCCCAGGCTCCATCAATATGCAGCCAGAGGTTATGCCTCCGTGCGATGGCTGCACACTCTTCAACAGGATCAAAAGCCCCCACCACGGTAGTACCAGCGGTCAGGCCGATATAAAACGGTGTATGTCCCAGAGAAAGACTTTTCTGAATGGCACTTTTCAGAGCATCAGGACGCATGCAGCCATTGTCATCACTGACAACAGGAATCAGGTTATCTGTGCCAATACCCAGAACATTGACCGCTTTCTGGGCAGAGTAGTGCGCCTGATCCGATACATAGGCAACCAGCGTCTGCCCCTGAGGGCCTTTGGTTTTATAGTCCGGGCAGGCCTTATGCCGGGCCAGCATCATTCCGATCAGATTGGCCTGGCTGGCACCAGGAACCATTACACCTTCACCGTCATCAAAGCCGACCAGGGCATTCCATTGTTTAATCAGCTCCAGTTCCATCAAAGTGGCAACAGGACTGACCTGGTAAGTGTGCATGGTGGCGTTGCTGAGAGCGGTAATCCAGTCACCTAATAAGGCAGGATCATTCTGGCCAGAGTACAGCAGCTTGAAGAAATCGGGTTGTGCAACATCCGGATTAAAGTGCAGATAGTCTTTCACAGCCTGCTCCAGCTGCTTGAGACTGGCACCGTCTTCTCCCAGGGAGATATCCAGCTGTTCAGACAGCTGGTGGGCTGGCATAAGACGTGATGCCGGGCGGGGTTCCGCTGTCCATTCGGTGATGGCTTTATTAAGAATATCCAGATACTGCTGCATGAATGCCTTTCTGATACGAGTCGGTAAATCAGAACAGAATATACCCTCGCTTAACTCGGAGGGTACATGGCTTTAAGGTAACTGTTTATTTCTCAGGACAGAGTGTGACGCCAGAGTTCTTATACTGCCTGCGATATCCCCGTTCATAAGTCGGGGTTTCATAGCTACTGTAATCAGTGGTTTCATGGTGCCAGTGGCACTGGTTCTGTCGGCGGCGCTCACTGACAGATATGCCCAGAACATCTTGATGAACCTTTTCGATCAGCTCGTTGAGTTGTTGATTGGTCAACACTCCCATAAAGACACCGGCATTCATAAACCCTTCAACACGGTGAAGGTTTGTTGTCTCTGCTGGCTGTCCGGCTTTGATCTGCTCATAAATACGGGTCAGACGCCGGGTGACTTCACTGATAAATCGCTTTTCGTTCATTGGGCATGTAATTGTAATCTGTTGTTATTCCCCGTCTTCATCATAACAAGTCTGCAGGTGATAAAAAGATAGCAGGGAATATTTTTTAATGTTGTGATGTCTGTGCTTCTGGTTTATGTGGTATCCAATCTTGTGTATGAGCAGGTCTATTTAAACCGGAGTTAGTGCAGTAACGAAAAAACACTTTAGTTCTCCTACTTAAATCTTGACCTTCCAGTAAGGGTAAGGGTTAAGCTTGCCAAAACAGCCATGAGTGTTAATGACTCTTTTCGTGGAAGAGATCATTCCATGGCAAAGAACCTTGGCGGGAGTTATTGCAGTTATGAGCTCAGTGGAAATTGATCGTCCCGAGCAGCAGGTGACCCTTTCCCTACCGGGAATATCCTGCGCCGGTTGTGTAGGGAAAATTGAGAAGGCGTTTGCCGCTGATCCAGATGTGTCCTCCTGCACAGTCAACCTTGCGGAAAAAACATCTCACGTTATTACATCATCTGAACCGGAACATCTGGTTGGTGTTCTTGAGGGTATTGGCTTTCAGGCCTCTGTTGTCCTGAGCGAAAGCGAGAATCGCCGCAGGCAGGAGGAGAAAGACAGAGCAGAGTACCGTCGTCGTATTATTCATACGGTTCAGGCGCTGGCGGTCAGTGTCCCCCTGATGGCCTGGGGCATGATCACCGGTGAAATGAGCGTTACTCCAGAAAGTCAGGTGTACTGGGGGCTGGTTGGTTTGCTGACCCTTGCCGTTCTGGTGATCAGTGGCGGTCATTTCTTCCGTGGTCTTTGGAGTTCCCTGAAACATAAAACGGCGACCATGGATACTTTGGTTGCGTTGGGAACCGGATCGGCCTGGATATACTCCATGGCTGTTGTGCTCTTCCCTGAAGCCCTGCCAGAAGTTGCCCGGCACGTTTATTTTGAAGCCTCGGCGATGATTATCGGCCTGATCAACTTTGGTCAGGCTCTTGAACTGCGTGCCAAGGGCAAAACCAGTGAAGCCATCAAGCGTTTGTTAAATCTTCAGGTTCAGCATGCCCGGCTGGTGACTCCTGAAGGCGAAGAAGATGTTCCTATTGAGCTGGTAAAACCAGGCGATGTATTGCGGGTTCGTCCTGGTGAGAGCTTGCCGGTTGATGGTGTCGTCACCGAAGGCTCCACGACAGTTGATGAGTCCATGCTGACCGGTGAGCCTCTGGCCGTTAAAAAATCTACTGGTGATGTTCTGACCGGTGGAACACTGAACCGGAATGGTTCCATTCTGATGCGTGCCGAAAAGGTTGGTAGCGAAACGGCTCTGGCCCGAATCATTGCCCTGGTGAAACAGGCGCAGAACTCCAAGATGCCGATCTCGCGTCTGGTCGATAAAGTGGCTTCAATTTTTGTGCCAGTGGTTATCTCCATAGCGTTGATTGCCGCTGTGATCTGGTTCCTGTTTGGCCCGGCTCCGGCTATTACCCATGCTCTGGTTGTTGCTGTTACTGTTCTGATTATTGCCTGCCCTTGCGCACTGGGATTGGCAACGCCCATGTCGGTTATGGTGGGTGTTGGTAAGGCGGCCGAGTTGGGGATGCTGGTTCGTCAGGGAGATGCTTTGCAGAAGGCCAGCGACCTGACCACCGTAGTCCTTGATAAGACCGGCACTATTACCGAGGGCAAGCCTCGGGTCACTGCCATCTATTGCACTGGTGCATTCAGTAAGCATCAGGTTGTGACCACTGCTGGGGCCTTGGAATCTCATTCCGAGCATCCCCTTGCGGAAGCAGTTCTTGAGAAAGCCAAAGGGCTTGAACTGCCGTATGTGCGAGACTTCCAGGCTGAAACTGGCCGTGGTGTGGCAGGTTGTATTAATAACCAGCAGACATTGCTGGGCAATGAAGCTTTGATGGCTGCACATGATGTGAAAACACATGAGCTGTCTGAGCAGGCTGTTGAAATTGCCGGTCAGGGCCAGACCGTTATCTATCTGTCAATCGGAGGTGAGCTGGCAGGTGTTATGGGAATCTCCGACCCTGTTCGCGCTGATTCCAAAGCTGCTATTGAACGCCTGCATCAGCTGGGTCTGAAAGTCATGATGCTGACCGGTGATAATCCGGAAACAGCCGCAGCGGTGGCCAGCCAGGTTGGCATTGATGACTGGCGTGCCCAGGTGCTGCCTGCTGATAAAGAGCGTTATGTGCGTGAGCTGCAGGAACAGGGTGAGAAGGTCGGCATGACCGGTGACGGCATCAATGATGCCCCGGCACTGGCCCGTGCCGATGTCGGTATGGCTATCGGTGCCGGAGCAGATGTCGCTATTGAAGCAGCAGATATCACTCTGATGCGTTCATCCCTGCATGGATTAAGTGATGCGATTGAGCTCTCCCGTGCGACCATGAAGAATATCCGCCAGAACCTGTTTGGTGCGTTTATCTATAACTCACTGGGTATTCCGGTGGCTGCTGGTGTTCTTTACCCCCTGACTGGTCTGCTGCTGAATCCGGTTGTGGCAGGTGCAGCCATGGCATTCTCTTCTGTAACGGTGGTTTCCAATGCCAACAGGCTGCGCCTGTTCCAGCCTTCAGAGCGTATGGAGTCATAGTCATGAATATCTCCAGTGCGGCAGAAGCAACCGGGCTGACTCCCAAAACAATTCGCTACTATGAAAGTATAGGGCTGGTGTCGCCTGCGAGCCGCAGGGATAATGGTTACCGGGATTATGATGACCAGCATGTGCGTGAGCTGTTGTTTATCAGTCAGGCCCGGGAGCTTGGCTTTTCCCTGGAAGAATGTGGTGAGCTGCTGAATCTTTACAAGGATAAGGGGCGAAAGAGCGCGGACGTAAAAGCCATTGCCCACGCCCGTATCGAAGATATCGATCAGAAGATTTCCCGCCTGCAAACAGTAAGAGAGAGCCTTCAGCAGCTGGTTACATGCTGTCATGGCGATGAGCGCCCGGACTGTCCAATTCTGGACTCACTGGCCGGTGAACAAAAGAACTGACCAGTGAAAGAAATAAAAAGCCCGCAACAGAAAAACTGTGCGGGCTTTTTTCATTTCTGTAAGCCTTAGTCGTCAGCGTATTCCAGGCCAACAATCAGCCAGGGTGCATTGGGTTGGTTCAGGTCACGTTCCAAGTGCCAGATATCAGTAATCTTTTCCTCGATACGTTCAACATTATCCCGGTAGCGGCCGCTGAAGCGCAGACTGACTTCCGCCTTGCCAAAGGCAATCTCTGCCCTTACCAGCTCCGCATCCACATACATAACTTCAGTATGCTGGTCACCTTTAAGAGCCTGGCGCTCTTTCTCAAGGTGGTTATACAGATCAGGAGCGATATACTCCCGGATCGTACTCATATCACCACTGTTCCAGGCATCCTGAATCTGCTTGTAGTGACTGCGGGCACGGTTCAGGAAACCGTTCAGATCAAAATCCGGTGGCAGATTAAAAGGAACATCAGAGTGGGCACCAAAGCCTGCATCCTGCTGATAAGACTGTGGCTCCTGTTTATTTACAGCGTCGAAGCCGAAGTCCCGGTAGCTCTGGTTTTGATTGTTCTGGTTCTGCTGCCAGGAAGACGCACCAGAATCATAATGCTGGCTATGTCCGCCGTTCAGGGCTGAGGCTTTGGCGCGGCTCATTCCCCTGAACAGTTTGATTACGATAAAGGCGATAGCCGCCAGTATCAAAATATCCATAAACTGCATACCGTGGAACGGCATGCCACCAAACAATGAGGCGATCAGGCCACCGGCCAGCAAACCTCCAAGCAGGCCGCCACCAAAGCCGCTGAAAAAACCTTTCTTTTTGGTCTGATTTTGTCCAAAACCACTCTGAGTGGTGCTTTTACTGGCAGTATTACCAAAGGACGGTGAAGTAATATTCTTGGGCTGTGAAGGAGCCACCTTGAATGTCTTACCAAAGGACTTGCTGCTGCCAAACTTCTTGGCCTCGGCATCCATTGAAGTAAGGGTACAGGTAAAGGCAAGCAGAACAGCCAGTACCGGAAGTACTCTTCTCATCATCATCTCGTTATTGGGGATGGAGTTAGCATCGTACGTCGGTGAAGGCAGATGTCAACGGAATCATCACCCAAGCTAATCAACAGGCTGGCCTGATGGGTAGTCTGAGTAACACTTTTCACAAAGCACTGTAGCCAGGCACTTTTTGCACTGACGAAGGTGTTTTTTAGAGGTATACAAGGTTCTTCTGGTATCAGGTATTACCCCATTTTTACAATCTCTGTATGCACAGACCATGCGTGTCTGCTCTTCAAGCTGGTCTTCTATATTGACTTCCGTGAGATGGCTGCCTTTGTTATCGGGGAACTTACTCTCCCTGCATTTTCTGCAAATTGCTCCGTTAATATCCGGGTGGAGACGGATAGTCCATTTGGATTTATCTTCAACTCTGCTCCAGTCAATATGCCCAGTCCTACAGAGGTCACAGCTTACTTCGTGTGTATTAAGACATTTAGCAGCCTCGAGTGCTTCAACCTTCTCAAAGGAGTGATTGCAGCTGAGGCAATCAGTACAGTAATCCAGTTGACAGGTCTCGCAGTTAAATGGGGCTGGAGGATTTATGTATATACCCTTGCGAGAAAGCTCAACTCTTTTCTGCTGAAAGTCCTTAAATTTGCTACTGCAGAAGTCACAATTCCACTTTCCATCTGCTCTGGTATATGCGGGTTGATCCATAAGTTCCTGATGGGTAGCGGCTTTTGGTATGTGCTTTCCACATCCCCAACAGCCATGGTTTATGGAAAATCCAAATTGACTAGCCATTTCAACCAGTTGCTGCTTTAACAGCTTGTCTGTTTTTGTTAACAGATCATGACGGAACTGGCATTTTTCACCTCGATCGTATGTCAAATGATCTGCCAATGGCACTAGGCTTGTTGCCTTGGCTCCACAGGAACAGCTTTGAGTTTTGGGATCGAAACCAGCCGCCATCAAATGAACTTCCCTGAGCTTTCTTGCTGGCGATTTATGCGGGTCGGGATCCTGTGTTAGGCCTGTCAGGACACGAGAGTTCAGTTCAAAGCCGGCCTCTTTACCGGATAAAACCGTTGCAGCTGTCAGCATATTAAAGGCATCAACAGCCTGGAAACGGTCTCTTTTCAGCAGGTGAATTATCAGGAAAATAGTTTTGCTATAGGGTAAGCCTTGGAGGGATGCTTCAATTGTTGCTTTCCATTCTGGGGCAAAATGGTGGTCATAAACCAGGTTCAAGGAATTAAGATCTGGATAGTTATGGCTTGCTAAG
Organism: Parendozoicomonas callyspongiae; assembly: GCF_023502345.1. Classification (GTDB taxonomy): domain Bacteria; phylum Pseudomonadota; class Gammaproteobacteria; order Pseudomonadales; family Endozoicomonadaceae; genus Sansalvadorimonas; species Sansalvadorimonas callyspongiae. Next base: position 13,629 of record NZ_JAMFLX010000027.1, on the reverse strand, counting down.
CCTAGCTCGTACCCCGTCAGGAGATGAAATGCCAGTTGACTACCTTCTGTGTGGCAGTCATCAACATTGGCTCCTAAGGTCGGCAAATTCATGGGTCTAGGGAGCATGGCATTTTCCAGCTGCTCGTGGAGAGTTTGCAGTGACTTTTTTAGCGAGGCAATAGTGAAACCTCGTTGAGCAAGGGAATACAGGTTTTCCCTGGCCAGTACATCATCAGAAAAGCTCTTTTTAGTTTCTTCAAGTTGATTTTTGACAAACTCTTTTATGCTTTGATTGGAATATCTGCCCTCTTTAGCCAGCCCCCAGGCTTTCACTAAATGGTAGTGGGTGCCAACACTCCTTTCTTCGGAAAGAGTAAGACCAAGCCATAAGAGCTCTTCATCAGTAAGCTCACTAAGGTTCCTGATCCACTCTTTTGCAAGTGTGTCACATTCTTTTGCAAATCTGTCTTCATCAATTTGTATTTTTTCAAGTTTGGAGGTGGCTGAACTCATCAGAGATGGTGGAGGTGCTGATACAGTTGATGAAGGGTATGAGGATGTACTTCTGGACCGAGTACTGGATGAGGAAGTATCAGTAGAATACGAGCTAACCGAAGAGACTTCGGTTCAGAGTGTTTGATCAACTCTGGGAAAGTGTGCTGCACTGGCACTTTGGCCAGCACCAAGAAGGTATTGTAACCTGAAAGCGACCATTCCATCCTGCGTGACATGGTTCTGCTGAAGAGCTAACTCCTCAACAGTACCTTGACTGGGACTTGCGCCTGTATGGTTTGGAGTGGATTTTTTCCCGACTTTTAGCCTTCCAGCTTCACTTGTAGCAGGGAACAGAAATGCTGCTGCCAGCAGAGTGAGTAAAATGACCATGAGAAGGGGGTGCTTATACAAACGAGAGAACAACACAGCCATCTCTACCACCTCCTAGCCCGCCAGGAAGTGGCTAATTTAGATCAAAATGCTTGTTGCGCAAGGTTTTGCCGAGAACTAACTGGCCTCTTTGTATTGGTCCATCGTCGTGCGAAGCTCATCTCGCAGAATCTTGATCTGCTCATTCTGGTCTGCCATCGGGGCGAGCTGAATAGCAATCTTCTTTCCCCAGAGTGACAGAGCTTTCTGTCTGGCAATGGAGTCGGCCGGGCAGCCCGGATAGGATTTTACCTGCTTGAAAAAGTGCTGCAGTTCGTAAAGATCAATCAATAGCTGGCGGGTACTTTGGCTGGACTCTTTCTGTTCGAGAAGAACACGTAGTTCAACCAAATCTTCAAGCACGATATCGATCAGCAGGTTGGTAGGAACAGCAGGACTGACAACCATCTCATCATCAGCTTCAAGGCAGTGCCAGGTATCCCTTCTATCGATGTGGGTGGATGGAATATCCGGCATATGTGAGCTGGGAATAGCCACTGCCCAGACTGAGCCGATAGCTCCCCCGACAACGCCCCCTAAAGCCAGACCCGGCGGGCCTGCCATAATCAAGCCACCCAGACCTCCAATTCCGGCACCGAGAGTGACATTTCTGGAAATATTCCCCATAGCCATGACATGCTTCCCTGCTTGTCGTTGATCTTTACATTATGGATCATCTATGCAGAGCATATAGGCACTTCAGGAATAGTATTTGAGCAGCTCAAAAAGCTGGTCGACAAATCCCTGGCGGTCGACATCGTAAATAAACTCGGCATTGGCTGTTTTGTCAGTGACTCCGAAGAAATCCACTACGGTCATCCCTTCCGTTAACTGGCCATGGGTTTCAACATCAACATGGCACTGCCTGCCAGTGAACAGATTTGGATCTATCAACCAGGCAATAGTGCAGGGGTCATGCATGGGGGCACCTGGGCACTGTTTATTGTGCTGTCCGTAGTAGCCGGTATAAAAGTCATAAAAGCCTCCCAGGGTTTCCCCCACCTTATTCAGCTTTCGAATGTGGTCAGCATCTTCCCGAGTGAGGTAAGCCTTATGAGTAACATCCAGACCACACATCACAATTGGAATGCCACTCTGAAAAACAATCTTGGCAGCATCCGGATCAACAAAAATATTGAATTCGGCAGAAGGGGTAATGTTGCCGTACTGACCACCGCCCATAAGAACAATCTGCTTGATCCGTGATTTCAGATCCGGGTAAGCCAGCAGAAAGGTAGCGATATTGGTGAGAGGGCCGGTTGGAACAAGAGTGATTAACCCATCGGACTCTTTTACTGTTTTGGCAATAAGCTCAACGGCTGAGCAGGTTTCCGCAGCAAAGGCCGGTTTAGGGAGTTCTGCTCCCTCTATGCCGGATTCGCCATGAACATATCCAGCCGTAACCAGCACTTTGCTAAGAGGGGTACAGGCACCTGCTGCAACCGGAACCTGTGCATTGGCCAGAGTCAGAACACGCAAGGCATTGTAATGGACTTTATCCAGAGTCTGATTGCCGGCCACAGTTGTCACTGCCCGCAGCTCTATTAACGGGCTTGCAACAGCCATAAGGATGGCAACGGCATCATCATGACCGGGGTCACAATCAAGAATAATCGGGGTAGGCATGGCTTCTGCTTCCTTCAGACTGTTTCTACTTCTAAGAGCCTGTTCATAATCTTCGCAGTTAGCGAAAATTATGAACAGGCTCTAAATAGAGCAGTAGCCGTGATTCACACTACCGCTTGTTCTGTTTCTTCTGACCTGCTCGAAAAGGCTTTGTTTTCGGTTTCCCAAAGCGGCTGGCACCGGGGCGTTTCTGCACACCCTGGGTTTTGACTGGTGCTGAACGCTTTAACAGCTCTGCCGGGGCAGGAATCGCTCTCCATTCACCGGGAGAGAGGCTATCCAGTGACCAGGGGCCAATGGCATATCGAACCAGACGAAGAGTAGGGTACCCAATAGCCGCTGTCATCCTGCGCACCTGCCGGTTTCGCCCCTCAGAAATAATAATCTCCAGCCAGCTGTCCGGTATTGATGCACGATAGCGAACCGGCGGATTCCTTGGCCAGATATCAGGTTTCGGAATAGCCCTTACTTTGGCAGGGCGGGTCGGACCATCTTTCAGCGTGATTCCCTGGCGTAACCGCTCCAGGTCTTCCTCGTTAGGCTCTCCTTCCACCTGTACCCAGTAGGTTTTCTCCATTTTATGGCGAGGATCGGCAATCCGGCTTTGGACGGTGCCGCTGTTAGTAAGCAGGAGTAATCCTTCGCTGTCCCGGTCCAGCCGGCCAGCCGGATAGACACCGGGGCGGTCCACATAGTCAGCCAAAGTGGCCCGGTTTTCACCATCTGTGAACTGGCTAAGTACCATAAATGGTTTATTTAAAAGGATTATTTCCGGTTGGGAGGGCATATTTCACGTTGGGGTATTCAAAGGATGAGTATATCGTTCGTTTTACCAGAGTTCACAGATGAAAGTTGGCTCACTACAACGAAACGCAAGGATTGAACTTTCGTAGCAGTTGCCTTGTCAATGTATGTAACTATCCAGTACCAGTAATGAGCACAGGACACAACTCACAATTCATATGCATGGAGGCAATGATATGTCCATTAAGAGTAATCTTATCACTGCTGGCGTAACGTCTGGAGTATTTATGCTCTGGAACAACAAAAGCGCCATAGATTCCTTTGCCAGCACTCTCTGGGATATTGGGCACGAGAAAGTATCAACATTTTTGGGTTATGTCACGAGTATTCCAGGTACATTCAGCTCATTTGTTCATAATGGGCAGATGCTCGGGCTTAACTCACTGGAATCATACATTCCCGGTGCCAAAGATATACTTCTTCGGCGTATTACTCCCATTTCCACTGCTGAGACTGTTTTAACAAAGGGGCAGTCTGGTATTGCTCTTGGAACCCTGTCTATTGCAGCTATACCCGCTGTTCTTCCAATAGTGAAATATGCCGGTACGGTGGTTTGCCGCTGGTGGCAGGCAGGAAGCCAGAACAAAAGGGTCAATGCGATCCTGGAAAATAGCAAAAAAGATGATTATAGAGCTGCACTGAATAGGTTAGATGCTTGTAGGCTTGCTCTTGGTGAGCATATTGATGCCCCCCAAAAAGGGTATCGTGCTTTGAGTGAGAGAAAAATTACGGCCTTAAGCCAGTGGAACTGGAAACTGGCGCTATTTACCTGCGTCGCTCTTACTCCACAAGTGAGTATTACGATGGCTGTTGGTTTAACCGTTGCTGGACTTGTCTCATCAGCACTCTGTCAGTGGGGAGATCGTATCGGTAACAAGAACATGATTGCCATGACGCAAAAAAATATGGCATCTATTCAAACAGAAATTAATCGCAGAGAACATGAACAAATGTTAGATCGTTTAATGCTCGGATATGATCAACTGGTAAGAGAACACAATCAAGTGGTAGGAGGATACAATCAACTGGTTAGATGGTATAATGAAGATCACCGGGCAGCCCCCATCGACATTGTGTAGAATCGGTGATATGTCTACTTGAATAGTTTAGGCACCCCCCATTATTTTCCTTTTGTTTAACCTGATTTGTTCACTGTGTCTTCTATTACCCAAAAAACTCTGGATATTCTCTACCAAGACCATTGCCTGATAGTTGTCAATAAGCCTTCAGGTCTTCTTGTTCATCGTTCCATGATTGACCGCCATGAAACCCGCTTCGCTATGCAGCTGGTCAGGGACCAGATAGGCCAGCATGTGTTTCCTCTGCATCGTCTGGATAAACCAACATCTGGTGTACTGGTCTTCGCTCTGTCATCAGATACAGCCAGAGGGATGGGCCAGCAGTTTGAACAGGGAGCTGTCGAGAAAACCTATCTGGCGGTCGTGCGTGGCACCGCACCGGAGTCAGGAATTATTGATCATGCCTTGAAAGAAAAGCATGACAAGATGACAGACAGAAAAGCCTGCAAGGATAAACCTGCCCAGGAAGCCATCTCGGAGTTTCGTCGGCTGGAAACGGTTGAGCTGCCAGTCAGTGTTGACCGTTACCCAACCAGCCGTTACTCGTTGGTTGAAGTGAAACCAAAGACTGGCAGGAAGCACCAGATACGCCGACATATGAAGCATATTGCCCATCCCGTTATCGGTGATCCGAAGTATGGCAAAAGTATTCATAACCACTTCTTTGCCAAAGAGTTTGGAGCATCAAGATTGATGCTGGCGTGTACTGAGATGTCACTGTTGCATCCGAAAAACGGGGAAAGGTTGGTTTTTCAGGCTCCTCTGGATCAGGCATTCACTAATCTTTTTGAACAGTTTGGTTGGAGTAACTCTTTTCTGAAACAACTGCCGTGAAAGGTACTCCCTATTTCGGAAACAGGGAGTACCCGAATTATACCTTTATAGAGTTAAATCCACATCAATCAGCAAAGGGTCATGATCAGAAGAGCTGAATGGCCCTGGATCTTTTGGCAGGTTACCGGAGTACTTTCCGGGGTATTCAAACAGCGAGTTTTCAACTGAGTTGGTGTGCCACTCTTCAATATTCAGAACTTTGGCTGCCAGCCTACGGTTGGCAACCGCATGGTCAAGGGCGCCAAGTTCTCCGTCATAGCAGTAAGAGTAAGCTTTATTGCCCTGGTTTGCAGTAACGAGGCTGATATATCCATAACCACGATTAAGTGTCTCGACCGGCACCTCACTGCAGTTGATTGTAGTGTGTGCTGAAGTGGTTACCGGATAAACCATCTTTTTGCCTTTGGTCAGCAGACGCATAGGGTCTTCCTGGCCATAGGAGTTAAAGTCTCCGATCAGCAGAATATTTTCTGATAAAAGGTCTCCCATACGCTGTAGATAATCACCAAGGTGCCTGGCGGCAGTTACACGGAATTTATTACAGCTGCCCTGCAGGTCATCCTGGTAGTCCGGTGCTGTAGGTTTGCTGCCTTTCTTTATACGATTTCCGCTCAGGGGAATCTTACCGTCGGCTGTGGCGTATTTCATAAAATCTTCAAAACACATGGAGCCTTTGGATTTAAAGTGGCTTACGGCAACGGTCACAGTTTTGCCGGATATTTTGTCCCTGAAAGTCTGTAGCAGAGTAGGGCGCATGTCTTTTGTGAACTTGACTTCATCACCGTCGGTACTGGTCAGAGAGAAGTTCTGTTCAGGCATGGTCAGTATCTGCAGGCTGCCATGAAGTGCGATACGAGAAGGCTTGTAAACCAGGCCGACAGTAATGGCATCGGTGCCAATCGTTGTCGATTCATGGGTTGACACGGCTGCATAATGTTCTGACGACGGAAGACGACTGTTCAGGGTGCTGACCAGGTCTTCAATAGCGCTGCCTGTCCCAAAACCATTATTCTCTACTTCCACTAAACCGATAACATCGGCATCAATCCGTGTGACTGCCTCAATAATTTTGGTGCGCTGCAACTCAAACTCTTCCTGGGTTTTTGCCCCACGGTTGGTTCCTGTCGGGTTGTCCTTATGATCCGGCATTAGGGTGTTGAAGTAATTCAGTACATTGAAACTGGCTATGCGAACTGTTCCGTAAGAGTGAGGCGTTGGATACCCTTTGCGCGGTGAAAACTCATGTTCCAAAGCATAGGCGTCAATGGGAGCGAGCCATGGTTCTTCCCGTGATGGAACTGGAATGATTTCATAACGGCCATACCTGTAAGCGATCACGCCAGTTAAATCCTTAATTCGGTCGCCAACTCTTGGGTAATGAATGAACGGGCCAAAGGCAGGGTAATAGGAAATAACGCCATTCTCCTGTTTCCTTTCATCTGTGATCAGTGTTATTCGGTTCTGGTCGTTTTTTCTGGCAAGATCTTTGGCTGCTTCCGACAGCGGAGGAAACAGCTGAGTGGGTTTGTAGAGCGGCTCAAACAGGCTGACATCCATGCTGTTGCGATAGGAATCAAAGTCCCAGCTGTAGTTGCGGGTTATGTTTAGCATGTTTTCGAAGTGTACAAGCATTCCTTCATAAGGCTCCATCTCCTGAAGAACCAGTTTTCTGGAAGGCTTGGCGGGGCGAACTTCATTAAGGGCATTGGTACCGCAGACAATCAGTTCTTTCAAAATCATCTGAGTCTGCCCGTAAAACTCTCTTATTACACCTTTTGCCCTTATCCGGTCGCCGGGCTGGAGTTCGGGTCTTGCTCCGTAGACAAACAGCCCTTCTGATGTAGAAGGGTCATCATCCTCGTCCGCGACTTCTTCCTGAATAAAAAAGCCGCCCAATCGTTCAGGTGTGTTCACTGTAACAACGGCCTCTACAACGATATCCGGTGATTTTGTGGCACCGTCTGGAATAAGTGGACTCTTGCCTCCCGGTCCATGCACAGAGCTGATAAATGTGGCACAGCTGCCACAGTTCATGGTGTCGGCATTGGCTGCAGGTAGAAATGCACCGGACAGTAGAGCCGAAACAAGAAAACAGCGTAGAAAAAACATACTTTGTGGCCATCTGGCTGTTGGTGAGATTGCAGATGGTCTAAAAGTAGAACAGTACTCAAGCTATTGCTTTATACGACAACTTAATTGTTATATGTTCGCGGCATTTTCCAGGAAGTAAAAGAATATGAAGATTCTCAACCGTTCCGCTCTTCGGTTACGAGCCAAGCCGACTTTTCTCGAATGGTGTTCCAGTGTTGCTCCGGAAGATGCTGAAGAACTGGCGATACTGAAAGCACAGCTTGAGCAGACCGGAACAGTCTATCTGGTTCAGGAAGTGGAATCGGAGAGTGATTTTTATCAGGCAGTCACTGACAATGCTGTCGATATTCTGAAAAATGAACTGATGGCCTGGTGTGTAGATGCCTCTCTCTGGCCAGAAGAACTTAATGCGCAGCTGCTGGAAAGTTGGTTCTCAATTGATACTGAACTTATGTGCTTTGACTTATCTGATCAGCCTTTGATGGTTGCTGATGCTGAGACGCTTGGTGGCGGTTTGGGTGGGGAAATTATTGAGGATTTTTAAGGTCCCATAGATTAAAGGTACTGCAAAGAAGTATTATTAATGATGCAGTACCTTTGGTTCTTAAAACGGGCAACAATGACTGAGTGTTTATGTCCGCAGTTTGCAGTTGATGTCAGGCTTCAAATCTTTCTCCACTCGCCAGTTCTGCTTAATTCCCAGCAACCCATATCCTCTGCCAGATCAATGGTTCCCGAAAACCGTTCCCGGGCCTCTGTGCGCAGTTCTTCAATATGGTAATGACCCGGCTTCGGATTGCGCTGGTAGCGGTTACTGAAGTGAGTCAGGACAAGGTGTTTTACACCGCTGGCTGCAGCTACCTCTGCAACCTGTGCCGGAGTACTGTGCATCCAGGCTCTACCAACCTTTTCCCTGACATCGGAGGTGAAGGTGGCTTCATGCACAAATACGTCTGCTTTGGTCAGCACTTCTGCGAGAAGCTCGGGTTGATCATTGTCTCCTCCGATAACCGCAAACCGTCCTGGTAGCGGTGGTTGCAGCACATCTTCAGGCTGAACCGTTGTACCATCATCCAGTTCTACAGGTTCGCCATGTTGCAACCTGCCCCAGAGTGGGCCGCGGGGCACATTCATCTCCTGCAGCTTTTCCTGACAGAGACTGGTTCTTTCCGGAATTTCCTCAAAGGCGTACGCAAAGGAAGGAACACGGTGTGACAGCGGGTGGGAAGTTACGGAAAAATCTATTGTCTTGCAGACGAAATCAGGCTGATCTGAGCGAAGAAAAATCAACTCAAACGGCATATGGGTGACATCGGCACAAGCAAGAGCATGACGGACAAAACTCTCAACACCTTCGGGGGCGCAAATTGTCAGAGGTTCGGTGCGGCCCTGCATGCTGGCACTGGTCAGCAGTCCAGGCAGACCAAACATATGATCACCGTGAATATGGGTGATAAAGATGGCCTGCAGGTGGCTCAAAGTGTAACGGCTATATAAAAGGCGGTGCTGGGTACCTTCACCACAGTCAATCAGGTACCACTCTTTGGCATCATCCCTGGCAATGGCCTGCGCTGTTACATTTCGTTCTTTGGAGGGCAGCCCGGCGGCAGTGCCGAAAAAAGTTAGACGCATGAAGTCAGTGGTTCCTTTCGGGTAAAGTTGCTAATTAAGCAAATCGTCCCACAAACGTGTATTCTCATATTCTTGTTTTCCCATTTTTCGGGCAGCTTCTCAGCTGATAGCTGCAATAGGAAACAAAAGGAAAAACAGGATGTCTTGTACTAGGTCATGGGCACCGGTAACATTCTAAAGATAATATTTGCCCAACATGCGGAGTGAGTAAATGATTTCCGGCAGTCTAGTGGCTTTAGTGACCCCAATGCTGCCCAACGGAGAGTTGGACTGGCAGCGTCTGCACGATCTTGTGGAGTTCCATATTGAAAAAGGAACGGATGGCATCGTGGCCGTTGGGACAACGGGAGAGTCTGCAACTGTAACCGTTGAAGAACACTGCCAGATTCTTAAACGCGTGATTGATCAGGTAAATGGCAGAATACCCGTTATTGCAGGAACTGGAGCCAATTCCACCCAGGAAGCGGTACACCTGACAGCAGAGGCCCGTGCCTTGGGTGCGGATGCCTGTCTGCTGGTGACACCTTATTACAATAAGCCGACTCAGGAAGGTCTATACCGGCACTTTGAAGCCATTGCCGCTTCTGTTGCCATCCCCCAGATCCTCTACAATGTGCCTGGCCGTACCTCCGTTGACCTGTTGAATGAGACAGTTGAACGTCTGGCAGGTCTGGACAATATCATCGCTATTAAGGATGCCACTGGCGATCTGAAGCGGGGTAGAGACCTGATTCAGCGTTGCAGTGACCGTATTGCCGTTATTTCCGGTGATGACGAGACTGCCGTTGAGCTGATGTTGATGGGAGGCAAAGGCGATATCTCTGTGACTGCCAACGTGGTACCTGCAGAGATGCACCAGTTATGTGCTTTGGCTATTGATGGCCAGGCAGAAGAGGCCAGGGCTCTGAATGAGCGCTTGATGCCACTGCACAAGAATCTGTTTGCCGAGTCCAACCCGATTCCGGTCAAGTTTGCCTTGCAGGAGATGAGGCTGATTGACAGCGGTATCCGATTGCCTCTGACTCCATTGTCGCCAGCCTGCCATAAGCAGGTTCGGGACGCTTTATCTTCGTGCGGTATCAAGGTCTGATACCAGACAACAGGCCATATAGGCCTGAAACAGCTTAAGCGTGCACCTGTGCCCTTTAGGGTGATTTGTCCGGGGATATATAGTTCGGGGATAGTCCTGTGGGATGGTACAGGTGTTTCTACAGTCGATAGGAGAGTGCATGAAGCACGTATATAAGGTTTTCACACTGGCAGGGGCTTCTCTGCTTCTTGGAGCCTGCAGCTCACTGACAGGTCAGGACGGCTACCTGCGGGATAAGGGTGGTGACTATCTGAATGAATCGATGATCCCTGAGCTGAAGATCCCCAAATCTCTCGACCCGGTAGCACCTGAGGATTACCTCCTCGTGCCAACCATCCCCGTTTCTTCGGCCGGTGCAGAGAATGTGGTTCCCCGAGCAGACCAGCGTTTTGTGCAGGATAACGGTATTACCTTCCAGGTTGTGCAGCGTTCGGAAGGTCGTGTACTTCTGGCTGATTATGCACCGGACGTCATCTGGTCTTACATGAGCCGTTTCTGGGACAGCAATAGTATTCCCCTGGAGCAGGAGAATGTCGCTGCGGGTACTATGGAAACAGCCTGGGTACAGCTGGGCGAGAAATCCAATCCCGGTATGATGCGACAGCTGTTTGGCAAGGTGATTGAACTGGAGAACTCTGAAGTCAGCCAGGAAAAATTCCGGGTGGCCATTCGCCAGGGTAACCGTGCCGATACCAGTGAAGTGCTGCTCAAGCATGCCCGCCTGCCTATTGAAGCCAATAATCAGACTCCGGTTAACTGGAGTGCTATCAAGCCAGGTGCCAGCTTTATTGATGGTCAGCTGCTGAATGAAATGTTGCTGTTTATGGTTAAGAACCGCCAGGATCAGGGGGGTGCACTGGCATCAGATGATTTTGCCGTCAATGCTGAAGCCAACATTATCCGCGATGGTAATGGCAACCCGGCCCTGGCGATTGATCAGAACTTTGCCAGCAGCTGGCAGGCTGTTGAGCAGGCCCTGAAAAAGATGGGGGCTTCTGTTACCGATAAGAACCGTACTGCAGGTCTTGTCTATCTGACCCTGGAAGGCGGCAAGGTACCCGCCTCTTCTCCCAGCAAAGACGAGAAGAGCAAGGGTTGGTTCAGCGGTTTATTCAGCTCTGACAAGGAAGAAGTCAAGAAGCCTGCGGCTGATAATGAGTTCCGCCTGAGAGTACAAAGTGTGGGTGATGGTACCCAAGTGACACTTGAGAAGGATATCAATACCCTGCCACCGGTTGAGCTCAGTGATCAGTTCCTGACAAAACTGTTGGAATATCTGGGTTAACAAGTTGGTAAAATCGGAAACCAGGCTCGCAGCCTGGTTTCTTCGTTTTGGACAGGGATTTCATTAGAACAGGTCTTTTTCACCCATATAGATAAGAAGATTAAACACAGGAATTGCTCGTAATGACTCACACTGGCAATGCGCTGGCAGGCAAGGTTCTTGCGGTTAATGATGATCTGCCAATCCGGACAGAACTTCCAGTTCACAGTGGCAAGGTGCGCTCCGTCTACTGGCTGACAGAAGCTGACAGTCGTCGTCTTATTCAAGAGCAAGGTTACAACGTTGCTGAAGATGCTGAATTGGCCATTATGGTGATCAGCGACAGGATTTCAGCATTCGACTGTATCTGGCACGGTGAGGGAGGGATGAATGGTGTTCCTGGTAAGGGAGCGGCATTAAATGCAGTGTCCAATCACTGGTTCCGGCTGTTTAAGGAAAAAGGTCTTGCTGACAGTCATATTGTTGATATTCCGCATCCACTGGTCTGGATCGTCCAGAAAGCACACCCCGTTATGATAGAGGCCATCTGTCGCCAGTATATTACCGGTTCCATGTGGCGTGCCTACAGTAAAGGTGAGCGCAATTTCTGTGGCATTGATCTGCCTGATAATCTGGAAAAGGATCAGAGGTTGCCTGAGCTGCTGATTACCCCCTCCACCAAGGGCATTCTTAAAGGGGTTCCTGGTGTGCCGGAGGCGGATGACGTCAATATTACCCGCAGCGATATTGAGAAGAATTATGCTGCTTTCCGATTCCGCAATAAGGATGATATCGGACTTTACGAAAAACTACTGAAAGAAGGGTTTGATGTTATCAGCAATGAGCTGGCCAAGCTGGATCAGGTGTTTGTGGATACCAAGTTCGAATTTGGTTATGTCACTGATGCTACCTGCCAGGAAAAACTGATTTATATGGATGAGGTGGGTACGCCCGATTCATCCAGAATCTGGGATGGCCCTTGCTACCGCAAAGGCAAAATTGTGGAGAACTCCAAGGAGAGCTTCCGACAGCTGCTGTTAAACCATTTCCCTGATCCCGATATTCTGCTGAACAAGGACCGGATGGATGAACGCAAGGCTCTGGCTAAAGACAATGCCCTGCCGGAGTCGGTGTTGATGGCTGTATCACAAACATATGTGGATATTGCTGAGAAAATAACCAGTAAGAAACTAGTCATTTCAGACAACCCAAGGAAAGAAATTATTAACACGCTTCGGGATAACTTTGGCCTGATCAACTGACCAAAAACAGACCCTTCCTTTAACACCTCTTCAGGGTGGCAATTGTCAATACCAGTAATGCCGTTCTGAACCCCTCTGGAATCACGGTTTATACTTAAATAGCAGTGTCGTCTATGTTTTTATGCACAAAAAATGGACGGGGCTGGTCTTGTGTCAACAGTCTGACAAAGATATTTCCGTTTGATGAATGGGGCATCTAACTCATTGAAAAATAAGAATAAAATAATTGATCAAAAAATAGACAATTTGCTGGAAGGTAAGGATTCCCAAGGGGTGCGGGGAAATGGAATGTTGTAATCCACAAAGTTATCCCCAGATTTCGGGGATAACTTAAAAGGTGGGTTTTTCCTTGAAAAAACAGAGCTTTTTCGCCGCTTGTCAACCCCTACAGCTCCCCATTTTTGACCGTTTTTTGGTCACCCATAGTCAAATTATGGTCAGAGTTTTGGGCCATGCGACACCGGCAAACTATATAGACGAACATGACCGGTTAACAACTACAAACCTGTATGTGTATACAGTTTATAGGGGTAAAAAATAGGCACCCCGATATGTCCAATCATTATTGTTTTCGCCAGTTGCTAACTGGCCAAGAGCCCAGAAATTATCATTAGTGTACAGCCAGTTAAGACAATTATAAAATGAAGCTTAAGCCTGTATTTTTCTGTTTCAGAGATATTGCTCAAGATTGCAGAAAGTTCTCTGTTTTTGCCTTTTTCGGGAAACAGACAGTATTGACCCCACAACATAAACCGGTTCGCTGAGAATAAAAAACCATAGTCGTAAACACCTCCATCGATTTTTTCTGCCAGGTTTTTATAGAACTTCCTATAAAAAATAATGGCATTGATCAGGGCTGTAATAAAACAGAGAAAACCCAGAAGCGCTGTTAATGCTTGTAGCAGCTCAATACTCATTAGTTTGACACTTTATATATGTAGTTTCCAAGTCCCTCGGTAGCGGTACCTCCAAACTTTGCACCACCATAACCCCCAACAGCCCCTGCTACAACTGCACACCAGAGCAGGCTCGTGCCTCCTGT
>NZ_JAMFLX010000026.1 GCF_023502345.1 Parendozoicomonas callyspongiae | reverse complement strand
CCCCCGCATAGGAAAAACCATAACTTGTTAAATACGCCAAGCCTGAAGGTATAACGATTTCTGAAAGCAGTGTAGTAAGCCTGTTTCTATTGGGTGAAGGGCTTTGCTCTATATAACCGGAAAGAAACAGATTATTGGGAACGCTTTTCAGAATCTCTGACTCGGCCGCTGATTCTTCTACTTTTGGTTCGTCTTCTGCCTTTAGAGAATGTTGACAGAGCATAAGAGCCAGCAACAGGCAGGTAAGAGATAATGTTCTTAATCTCTGCATGGACACCTTAGTCTCTTATCTTTTAAGGGTGTTTTCTGTATTAGTACTGACTGGGAACTCACTGGATCAAAAGTTACCAGACCGGTTGTACCATCAATCTGAATGGGTTGATTCCCTTTTGATTCGAGAATCTCTGTAACAGAGCAAGCCTGAGCCAGTTCGCGAAAGGAGAGTGGTGTACGCAAAGCCAGTGTTCCGTCGGTGCGCATCAACTCTGCTCTGGCGAAAGCATCCAGCATTATGGGAGCTACAGACTGAATAGCTTTCTGAAGCCCTTGTTTTCTGGCGCAGTTACACAATAGTGCTGGAGCATAGGTAGGGGCTGGTGTTTCCTGAAAATCAAGTTGTTTCAGTGAGTAAGCAATCCATCGAGCCTGATCCTCTTCATCCAGGCTGCGAAAGCTATCAAACAGTTCCTGACCCTGCTTCGGGGTATAGATGCGAAGCTGGGCTGCCAGTCTGCCCAGGGCAACCAGCTCGTCTTGATCACTTGTTAATGAAGGTAACTCCAGCCAGCGGCTGCGTTCCTGCAGATAAAACCTGAGTGGATTGGCGTCAGGAACCTGAATAGCCAGGTTGATCGCCTGTTTGGCCAGTTGGGCTGAGGCCAGCGTATATCTGGAGAGGTAGAGGGAGCCAACCGGTTCTAGATGCCCGCGAAAGCCTGCAATATTGATCAACCAATGCAGGTGCCACAGGTTGAGTTCCCGGGCTGAGATGGTCTTTTCCTGCGAGGCTTTGGTTAGATGGCTGTACATGGCCATGGAACCTTCGCAGTACATCATATGCCTGAGGTGACTGTCGGGCATAAAAAGCACTGTGAGTAACCGAGACGATTCCGGATGTTCGCTAGCCAGATGGCTTGCCAATGGATAGATCTGCGCAGCATACGGAGCAGTGACGGCCAGAAACTGGTTGCTGTCTTCCGGCATTGTCTTCAAAAAGGGGGCTGCTTGCTTTCTGGCCTTGGGAGAAAGAGCCACAGAGCTGATAAGTGCTCCTGTCTGAAGTGTTTCATACTCTGCTGGACTCAGTGCTTTAAACACCTCGGATAAACTTTGAAAGTCCTCCCAGGGCAGAATTTCATCGGCAGAATATTCCCTGATCTGCGGGCTTATAAAGATCTGGTAGTCGTCTCGTGAGCCTGAACGAAGAAGCTGAAGGCTGTATAGCCGGGCCAATGCTCTTGGAACTTCGAGGTGAATACGACCGTTTTGGTAAATAACGGCCATTTCAGGAGTTGTTACGGGGTTGTCGAGAACCCAAGTCAACTGCTCAACCTGCTTATTGCTGATAATTAAGGCATCACCATAAGTTGCATTGATATATTCCCGAATCTTCTCAACCGGACTATTGGCCCGGGATGTCTGAGAAAGTACTAGTGATATCAATAAGATAAAGAATGGCAGGCAGCGGCAGTACTTCATTTAACTCCGACTATGAGCTTTCCGAGTAGTATTTTGTTTATAGCTATGGCGAGTGCCAAACAGGGAAAGATAGTCGATAAATGACCAGCCCGCAGGAAACAGGCTGGAAGATTAGTCAGGAAGTGGCCTGAACCGATTGGGTTGAGTTAGACCCGATAGCGATAACGGCCAGTACTCCAATCACCAGAGAGCCTGCAATCACGATAAAGGAATCACTGAAGGCCATGATTCCGGCATCCCGGGCAATCTGTTTCATAATCAGAGCCAGATCCTGCTGGGGAGTCAGTTGCGGCAGGATAGACTGGAGTTTGTCCAGGTAAATCTGGGTTTTCTGATCGTACAGAGACAGGGTTTCCCCGATTCTAACCTGATGGAAGGTTGAACGCCGGTCAATAATGGTCGACAGCATGGCAATGCCTACAGCACCGCTCAAATTGCGGGTGGTGTTGTAAACGCTGGAGGCAGAAGGGATATCTTTCAGATCCAGTTTTGCCGTCGCCAGAACCGACAGAGGTACCATCACAAAAGGCTGGCCAATAGCCCGGATAATCAGGCTCAGGCGGAACTGATCCCCGGCAAAGTCGTAGGACATATAGGAGTTCATCAGGGCGCTGATGGCGAACATCATCAGTCCGAAGATACAGAGCCAGCGGGTTTCGAAATACTTCATCGCTACCGGCAATAGTGGAATCAGAAACAGCTGGGGAACACCAACCCACAGCATCACCTCACCGATCTCCATCGGGCTGTAATTCTGGATGGAAGCCAGGTACATCGGCAGCAAAAATACCGAACCGTAAAGAGCAAGGCCCATGGCACAGTTAGCCAGGGTTCCCAGCAGAAACTGTTTTTCCCCCAGTATTCTCAGGTTGAGAAGAGGGTCTTTCCTGGTTAGCTGGAGATAAACAAAGCTGGTTAGCGAGATAGTGGCGATAAACGCAAACAAGGTAATCTCATGGGATTCAAACCAGTTGTTGCGGTTACCTTCTTCCAGCACAAATTCCAGGGTGGCCAGTCCCACTGACAGGGAGGCAATACCGGGCCAGTCGGCATTGCGTAACCGATCCAGACGCATCGGTTCCGAGTCAAGGCCATGGGCAAGCAGAGCCATCATCAACAGGCCGGGCAGGAAGTTGAGATAGAAGATCAAATGCCAGCTGAAGTTTTCCGTCAGCCAGCCACCGATTGTTGGGCCTATGGAGGGAGCCAGAACCGCAGAGAAGGAAAACAATGCCATTCCGATAGGCTGCTGTGATTCAGGTAACCGGGTTCTGATCAGGGTAAACGACAGCGGAATCAGCGGTGCCACCGCAACACCCTGCAGTGCCCGAAAAAGAATCATGGACTCAAGGCTCCAGGCCATTCCGCAAAGAGAGGAAGTCAGAATAAAAGCAGCAGTACTCCACAACAAATAGCGGCGCATGGAGAATACGGTGGCCAGCCAGGCACTCAGGGGGATAACAACGATCTCCGCAATCATGTAAGAGGTGGAGATCCAGGAACCTTCAGACAGACTGGCTGACAGTGAACCCTGGATATCAGCCAGGGAGGAGTTGATAATCTGAATATCCAGAATGGCCACAAAAGCACCCAGCACCATACCGGCGACGGCAATCCAGTCGCGGCGTGATGCTTTTTCAGTAAAGGCGCTTTGGGCTGAGACTTCTTCCGCGTTAGTGCTGTCAGATTGTTGTTGTGTATCAGCGTTCTGCGACATGCTGCTCACTGATCACATTGTTATCATTAACGGCCAGCTGCTTGACATTAACTGGTTCAGAACGGGTATCAACGGTAGCGACAACCGACATACCTGCACGCAGTCGTCCAGTCAGATTATGCCCCTGGGGAATGACAATCTTCACCGGAATACGTTGAACAATCTTGGTAAAGTTACCGGTGGCATTTTCCGGTGGCAGCAGGCTGAAGCGCGCCCCGCTGGCAGGCCAGATGGAATCAATGTATCCGGTCACAGGCTGATCCGGGAAGGCATCGATTTTCAGCTCAACCGGTTGGCCTACGCGCATATGGCCAATCTGGGTTTCTTTAAAGTTAGCCGTAACCCAGACTGTATTGCTGTCAACAAGGGTAAACAGGACGGAACCTACTTTTACCAGTTGGCCATCTTTCACCTGGCGCTGCCCGATTACACCACTTCGGGGTGAGGTAATCACTGTTTCTTCAAGGCTGCTGCGAGCTATAGCTAGACGACTCTCGGCCTGTTTTTTGGAGGCCTTGGCAGCGGCAATCTGACTGTTCAATACATCAATCTGGCGCTGTTGAGCCAGCATATTGGCCTTGTCGCCATCGAGCAGAGCCTGAAGCTTTTGATCCTTAGTACGGATTTCGTCCAGGTCGTCAACGGAAACAGCACCTTGCTTGAACAGGGACTGCATACGTTTCAGTTCCGTTGCTGCAAATCTACGCTCGGCTTTGGTGGAATTCAGTTTGGCTTTGGCTACATCAATCAGAGTGTTCTGCAGTTTTAACTGTGCCTGCAGCTGGAGGATGGCGGCTTTTGATGCCAAAACAGCGGCCTGGCTCTCTTCAACCTTTAACTGGTAATCCTGATCTTCAATACGGGCCAGAACCTCTCCTTCATGAACCGGCTGGTTGTCTGCAATCCAGCCCGCTTCGGCAAAACCGGCCTGCTTGGTACTGATATAAACAATATCTGACTGCAGGTAAGCGTTATCGGTGCTTTCCTGGAAGCGTGCAAACAGCCACCAGTAGCTCGTGCCTGCCAGGGCAATACAGGCTAGAAGAGCAAGAACACCGTGCTTCTTTTTGTTTGGCATTGATAAAACTCAGATTTCTACGACAAGTACCAAACACCCGTCTGATAAAAGCACCTGACAATGTTTGGGTTTGGAATGTTTGGAAATAGCGGCGCATGTTATCATTGTTGCCTCTATGGGATTAGATGATCTTTTTTCAACTTGGTGTTCCCTGAATGCAACAATCTGCTGACCTGAATGAAGCGCTGATTTTTTTCACTGTTGTTGAGGCGGGCAGTATGACCGCGGCGGCAGAACGGCTGGGAATGCAGAAATCAACGATCAGCCGAAAACTCTCTGCAATGGAAGAGCGTATTGGTGTCAGGTTGCTGCATCGTTCTACACGTAGAATGGCACTGACGGATATTGGTGAAGAACATTTCCAGCGCTGTCGCTATATTGTCGAGGCTTTTCAAGAGGCTGAGAATATTCTCCAGCATCATAAGTCAGAGCCTTCCGGCCATCTTAATATTGTTGCTCCTATCGAAGTGGGACAGCTGGTTCTTGCCCGGCAGGTTGGGGAATTTGTGCAACGCTGGCCCAAGGTGAGTATCAATGTTGAGCTGAGTAATCGCCGGGTCGACTTTTATGAAGATAATATTGATCTGGCACTGCAGATAACACCACCCAATGATCAGGATCTGGTATGTCGCAGGGTATGGACTTCGGAGATGATTCTGGTTGCTTCCCCTGATTTTCTGAAGGGTAAAACTATTCATCATCCTTCTGACCTGGCGGAGCTAAACACCATCCGCTTTTATCCCATGATTGATAACACTTCAGGCTGGGTGTTCAGTAAAGATGGCGAGGTGTATACCCACATAGGGCAGGGTAATATCATTTTCAATAATATTACTGCGATAAGAGAAGCCGCCATAGTTGGAGCGGGTTTGGCACTGCTTCCTAAAATGATTCTGGAAGATGCCCTGACATCAGGTGTTTTGGTTCAGCTGTTCCCGGACTGGAGTATGCCTGTGCGTCATGTACATGCTATCTATCCTCCACGCAAAATGATGCCGCTGGCACTTAGAACCCTGCTTGAAGAGTTTGGAGGTACTATTGGGTAGAACCTCTCGACTCTTTACCAATAGAGCAAATGCGGTGTTCATAACGAACACTTCTTGCAGATGATTGAAGGTATGAAGAATGAAAATAGAAGCTGCAGTACATCTGGACAGATCTGGAACTGCGTAGCCAAGTCTTGAAGGTGCTTGAAACCAAAATTTCGGCAGATCATAGCAATGGCCGTCCCAGCATAGACCTCTGGCGCATTCTTGTCTTTGGAACATTGCGCCTTGTCATTAACAGTGATTACGACCGCCTCCAGGAACTGGCCAATGAACACGGAACCTTGCGGCAGATGCTCGGCCATGGCCCTTACTGTATTCATTTCTACACTATCCAGACCCTGCAGGATAATATTTGCCTGTTCACACCAGAGATACTGGATCAGGCGAACCAGATCGTAGTGGCTGCAGGCCATCTGCTGGTTAAAACCGGAATGGCAAAAGCCTTCCTAACGTGCTGTACCACGGTGGAAATAAAGGTGCTCCGGTTGCATTCCACAGCTTGAATATGTAGTATTCGCAGCGTATAGACGCCCGGCTACGCGCCACGTCAAGCAGTATCGGCGAGTAGCGCAGCCTGGTAGCGCATCACATTCGGGTTGTGAGGGTCGGAGGTTCAAATCCTCTCTCGCCGACCATACTTTTGAAAGCCTGCAGAGATTGCAGGTTTTTTTGCTTTTAGAGTCTGTAAGGCTGTTAATCCTGCCGACTGTTTTGGATCAATCCTGCTTTCTTTTTTGTTGCTGTTGCCTGATAAGGGTATAGTCCCTGAAAAACAACAATAAGAATGTCCTATGGGTGATCCCGTTACCTCACTTGAGCTTTCATCTTCCCAGAAAACTGCCGGAAGTTCTTATTTTTCATCCGTGCAGCAGATGCTTGAATACTGTTTCGATATGTACTGTCACTTTCCGGCGTTATGTTCTGATAAGCAAACGCTGTCATATTCTCAATTGGATGAAGCCAGTACTTCTTTTGCTGCGTTTGTTCAGACATCTCTGGATATAGAAAAGGATGTTGTTGCTGTTACATCAAGGCCTTCCATTTCTTCCGCGATTGCACTTTGCGGAGCCTTGAAATCCGGTGCTTCCGTTGCCGTTGTTGAACCTGATTATTTTAGTCAGGCCGGGTCATGCTTTAGTCATTTGAAAGTTCGGCTTGTAGTGGCTGAGAAAAGTGATTTCTTTCACACGCGTTATCTCAATCGCTTTTTCCAGCCAGAGCAGCAGGTTTTAGATCTGAATGCCCAGGGGCAGGTCTCCCAGGCCCGGTCTTTCAACCGGATTGTCAGGAAAACTCCTCCAAAAATCTGGGCACGCCCGGCTTCAAGAGCGCACAGGACAATCAAGGTGTTTCAGATTGGTAACCTGGGCAAAGTTGAGGAAACAACACAGAATGACCTTTTGAGTCAGGTCGAATCTCTTTACAGAGAAATCAAGAATTCGGAAAAAGAAACGGAAATGCCGCAGGTGGCCAGCTTCCTCAAATTGCTGGTACAACTTCTGAGAGGTAAGCCACTTTCAATGGGTTAATGCAGGCGACCTGGAGATCATTTCTAGTAGAGTGGCAGTATCAGTCCCAGTGCGTGACCGGCCGGGATAAATGCAGCGCCGAGTGCGCCACTGGCAAGAGTGATCAGCTGAAACTTGGCAGCAACACGCACTACCTTTCTTGCCCGCCCTTCCTCACGCCACGCATCCATATCTGCTGGTGGTTCTGCACAGAGTTTGTTGAGCTGATAGCCACCAACTAAAGCGGGTGCCGCTCCCAGTATGGCATTGGTTACGGTATAACCGGCAAAACCAAGGATAGGAGGGTTGTAAATGACCATTGGTGTCAGAAGTACCGGAGCAATGGCGCAGCCAAGCCCAACAACGCTAGCTGCTGCAACGGCGACCCCAGCAAAGAATGCTAAATCATCCGGGTTTTCTTTCATGTAGCTGATGGCATCAGGAATGGCTCTGACGAGCTTATCTCTAAAGGAGTAATCTGCATATTCACAAGACAGAGGTATCTCCTTAAGAGGATTAAAGACTTTGCCTGGTTCCCTGATCATGGCTTCATTCCCTGAACAATATATTCCTACCTAGATAGATTACTGAAATCGCGATGAGTTCTGGGACGTTAGACCAAGGTCTAAGTGGGCCCAAAGGGAAACAGGTACTCATGGGAAAGGTATATGATGAAGAACAGGCAACTCTTGAAGTATTTCCTCGGAACGTGGAACCTTCAGCAAAGCTATATTATTGCAAGCACAGCGTATTGTTTCCCATTTGTCTGATTAAATGAGCGTTACGTAGATTGAAGATTTTTTAAAGGAAAAACTTGCAGCACGAGCAATAAAGAGCACAATACATGTGGGCTGGATAGGGGGCTTCGCAGAATAAGCCCTGACTTCGATAAAACCTGTCTTTGGCCCATTATACGCAGGCGAAGCCGCTATGTATGGGTACTTACCGTAATTCACTGAAATTCAATTTGCCAATATTGGTTATTTGAACGATTTTCAGTAGCCAGCGGTCAGCATTTCCCGTTAGAATCGCCCGCTTTTTTAGAATTCCTCCAACAGGCGCGATGTAAATGCCCGAAACCCAGACTGATTTAGTTACCGCTTTTGACCAGCTACCACTGGCGGATGCCGTTCTGCAAGCTGTTCGTGATGTGGGTTATGAAACCCCGTCACCGATACAGGCACGCAGTATTCCCCATCTGCTGGAAGGGCGGGACCTGCTCGGTCTGGCCCAGACTGGTACCGGTAAAACTGCTGCGTTCGCCCTGCCGATGCTGTCCCGGATTGATGTTCATAATCGTGAAACTCAGGCTCTGGTTCTGTGTCCAACCCGCGAGCTGGCTATCCAGGTAGCAGAAGCCTGTCAGCGCTATGCCCGTTTCATGGATAAGTTCCATGTTCTGCCAATCTACGGTGGTCAGGACATGCGTGGCCAGCTGCGAGGCCTGCACCGTGGAGCCCAGATTGTAGTGGGTACTCCAGGTCGTGTTATGGATCACCTGCGCCGTGGCAGCTTGAAACTGGACAACCTGAAGACTGTTGTTCTGGATGAAGCCGATGAAATGCTGCGCATGGGCTTTGTTGATGATATCGAGTGGATCCTTGATCATACCCCAAAAGAGCGTCAGACAGCCCTGTTCTCTGCGACCATGCCTCCGGCCATCCGTCGTATCGCCAGCACTCACCTGAAAGATCCGGTTTCTGTCGAAATTCGCGCCAAGACCGCTACTGTTGACACTATTACCCAGAAGGTATGGATGGTCAGCGGTCTGCATAAGCTGGACGCCCTGACCCGTATTCTGGAAGTCGAAGATTTCGACGCCATGATTATCTTTGTCCGCACCCGTTCTGCCACTGTTGAGCTGGCCGAAAAGCTGGAAGCCCGTGGCTTCTCTGCGGCTGCCCTGAACGGTGATATGAGCCAGGGTCTGCGTGAGAAGATGATCGACCGCCTGAAGAAAGGCTCACTGGACATTCTGATTGCTACCGACGTAGCAGCCCGTGGTCTGGACGTGGAGCGTATGAGCCACGTTGTTAACTACGATATTCCTAACGACACTGAAGCTTACGTTCACCGTATTGGCCGTACTGGCCGTGCCGGTCGTCAGGGTACTGCGATCCTGTTCGCTTCCCCTCGTGAGCGTCGTATGCTGCGCGCTATCGAACATGCCACCCGTCAGAAGATCGAGCCTATGCGCCTGCCTTCTCTGCGTGATGTTCGTGATACCCGCATCAAGAACTTCAAGGAACAGATCTCTCTGATCATCGGTAAGGAAGAACTTGAGCCTTACCGCGAAGTGGTTGAAGAGATGATCCAGGAGCAGGCCATCTCCATGGAAGATGCGGCTGCTGCACTGTGCTACCTGGCCCAGCGTGAGCGTCCGTTCCCGGATGCCAACGACAACACGCCTGAGCCTCCCATGTGGCAGGAGCGTGAGCGTCGTCCTCGTGGTGATGATCGTGATGATCCCCGTAACCAGGGCAAGAAGCGCTACCGTATCAGCGTTGGTCGTGAGCACGGTGTCAGCCCTGGCGAAATTGTTGGTGCTATCGCCAATGAAGGGGGTATCTCCGGTAAGGACATCGGTCATATCCGTCTGTTCGATCAGTTCTCCACTGTTTACTTGCCGGAAGATCTGGCTCCAGAGGTGATCAGTACTCTGAGCGAATCCCGCATCCGCAACCAGACTCTGGAAATGCGTGAGTGGAAGGACAATCGCCCACGTGGTGACCGTGGTGGCTATCGCAATGACCGCCCACGCCGCCGTTTTGATAACAGCCGTGGTGATCGCGGAGAACGTGGTGATCGTGGAGAGCGTCGTCGTTCCTATAGTGATCGTGGCGACCGTCGTGGCAACCGTGACCGTGATAACAATGGCAATCGCTAATTATTGATTTGCTGTTATCGAGACTAAAAAAGCCGGAATGATTTCCGGCTTTTTTTAGTTTGTATACCTTCAATTCCATCTGGATTGCTACTTCTGCCTGTAGTTATATCCTGGCTGCGGGAGTGACATGGGAGGAGCAACGTCCGTTGATTCCAGGCGGGAACGGTGTATCGCGGTATGAGTTCTGAGACTATGTATGCCCGTTGTCTGTGACGCATGCAGTGCAGCAAGAGGACGTAGTGCTTCTTTAGCATCCCTTGGCAGATGAGGGTTCACCATAACTTGTGCCAACTGTTCAACTGTGAGCAGATTGAATTTAATGCCCTGAATTAGTACATCGAGGCAGCTGTAAGCCTCTGCAGGATCCTTGTGTACAGTCGCTTGATCCAGTCTGTCTAACAGTTCATCGGTTGTCATCTGCTGATGCCCTTCTGAACGATAGCTTTGAAACTTTTTGATGTGATCATCAAGGAAAGCTTTTTGATGGCCAACGAATGGCAGTTTGTAGATACTTAGGCAACGAAGCAGGGTATCAATGTAATCCTTCAATCTGGATTTATCTTCATCCGGCATTTGTGCCATATCTGCATATATACGAGCTTCTTCCAGATGGCTCTGCAGTTCAATAAACTCATGCGCATAAACGCTCGCTTCACCTCCTCTCATTTGATCGAAGATACGCACTAACAAGTCTTCAATCTTTTCAGGGGTATTAATGCTCTCGGGCATCATTGGCTCTACTTCACCTGTGTCCGGATCTTTAACCTTAGAAATAAGAAATTCGCAAAATTTACGGTGGAGATTGTCTGCATCGTCAGTATGCACGAGATGAATTGGGCCTTCTTTTGCGAAGTTAGTATCCCCTGTGCCGTGGCGTTTACTGAGGATATCTCCAAAGCTGATTCTTTTTCCCATGTAAATTACGCGAGCTGAATACAGATGACATGCCTTCTTCTGGAGCAAGCCCATGATAATCTCGGCAACAGGGCCGCGATTTGTAAAGTTGATGGTGTGGGTATCCCCTGTAAGTGTTTTGGCGAAAATCTGTCCAGCGGGCTTTTCTACTGAATGGTTGAACTGCTCCATGCGTTCTTTTTGTTTATTATTGATTCTTTGTTGAAGTGGTAGATCGGCTTTCTTTTGATTTTCACTCAGGATCATTGTACTGACTTGAAGAGAGGCCATGACTGGCTGCTCGAAATCTTCAAGAACAGGGGCTCGATTCTTGGCGCGGTATAGGTTGTCCTCTGAACCGGCTGGTAATTCTCCGGGCTGGTTGTTTGTCGTGGAGCTGGCTGATGACTTCTGGGGACAGATGTACTTGGTTTATCTTTGCCGATAGGAGACTTTCCTGGATATCGGTGTAAATCCATGCATGTTAGAAGTGTTTGAAAATACGTTTCAGCTTTCTCTCTATGATTAACAAGTCTTGTGCTTTCACCAATATGTTCTTTTACAGTTACAAGCATCTGTCTCAGTCGGAGAAACTCTGCATCATTGATAGGAGTATCAACAGGAAGCCCACGGGATTGGCGGAAAAGGGTAACAAGCGCAGCTTCAATCTTATCAGGTTCGTTATACTTTTTGTCCATAAGCGAGTGACGCTGATTGTGACTGTCTTTCCAAGTGAAACACTCAATATAAATTTTTAAAGGGTCTAATAAATCTTCGTTTGTAAGAAGATGGATGCCGTTTACACTTTGTGGATTGTGGCCACCTGAGCTCATGTTCAGTAACAGATCATCGCCTTCACTAATCATTTTTCCGGCGAACATTATGCCGTGAGAATGTAATGGATGGCCTTTTTCAATAAGCTGTGTCACAAGCGTTGCTACTGGAGCTTTCTGATCAAAATCTCTGATAGTAGGATTACCACATCCCCGGAATGATATTTGTGAGTATCGAGATTCGGTACTTGCGGAGGCTTCCGGGCTTACATGTGTCTTTGGGCTGCTTGTTTCTCTTCTGGTGTGTTGTTCTAATTGTCGTGTGACGTAATCACGTTTTACTGGTTCGGGTTTTGAGGCAGGAGGTTGACTTGCAGTATGGTGTGACATGTTCTGCAGAATTCTCGCTTCGTAAGTTTTATCATTGGGCTCAAGTTCAGTTCTGAAGCGGTAAAGTTCTCGAGCATTTTGAAGAAGAAAAAGCGTATCAGAATCATGGATTTCACTTAACCACTCAATAGCTGCCTTTACTTCTTCAAGACTAAAATTTCGTCCGCCGCTTTTTAGAAAATGTGCTCGTTCTGTTGTCTTTGCACGGACAGCACCTTCCAAACTTCCGGGAAAGTTGGAATCGAATATTTCCAGGCGCTCAGGGGAGAACGGTATTAACCTGGTTTGGTGCATATGTTGCGTAAGCTTACGGACATTTGGGTTTCTTTCTTTATTTAAATGGTTGATTGCATAGAGAATGGTTTTCAATTCATGGTTTCTTTTCGCCCCCTTGGGAAATTGTGCAACATGATTCATGTAATCAAAAAGTTGTTGTGAAGATGAGTCAAAGTACTCTGGAGCTTCAGATATTTGTCTTGTATGTATTGGAGGATGTTCTGTGGTTCTGCTTCTCACTGGTATAGGTGTGTAATTACGACCTGGCATTGGTTTCAGTGAGGTGGGATTTGGATT
The DNA here is from genome assembly GCF_023502345.1 of Parendozoicomonas callyspongiae. GTDB lineage: Bacteria > Pseudomonadota > Gammaproteobacteria > Pseudomonadales > Endozoicomonadaceae > Sansalvadorimonas > Sansalvadorimonas callyspongiae. The sequence goes on along the minus strand of NZ_JAMFLX010000026.1, from coordinate 54,117 downwards.
AAATTGTGGTTGATCCGGGTTGTGATATTCGGTTTGGCACTGTCGACCATAATCCCCTGTCATACGATAAGCCATAATCTACTCCCTGCTGGCTTCTCCAGAAATGCATTAAAATCATGTTAGATAAACATGGGGAGGTTATGGCGCTAGTGCACTGACGAAAAAGGAAAAAAGAGTGGGTAGTAGAAAGGTTTTGTTGACGCAGAATATTGATGTGTCAAAAGAATGACGACGCTTCTTGGTTCTTGTCTTAATCGAAGTGAGAAAAGCAGCTATCAGAAAAAAGGAGGTTGGCAATTACCAACCTCTTTTTTCAGTTTCGCTTAAGCTTTTTTGCTGAACTCAGCAGCTACTTTGGAAGCCAGGCGAGCGTTATTCAGCACCAGTTCAATATTGGATTTCAGGCTTTCACCACCGGTCAGTTCCTTAACCCGGGATAGCAGGAATGGAGTGGATTCCTTACCTTTTACGCCCTGCTCATCAAGTTCCTTCAGTGCCTGCTCAATTGCGTTATCAATATCTTCCTTGGGCATGGAAAATTCGTGTGGAATCGGGTTAGCAATCACCATTCCGCCCTTCAGACCGGAGGTCCACTTGGCATACATGGCATCAGCGATTTCCTGAGGGTGATCCAGCTGGTGGTCGGTGTCAAAACCGCTCTCACGGGTGTAGAAAGCAGGCATGGTTTTCACACCGTAACCAAGTACAGGCACGCCCTGAGTTTCCAGGTATTCCAGAGTCAGACCAATATCTAGAATGGATTTGCACCCTGCGCAAACAACGGCAACATCTGTCTTGGCCAGTTCCTGCAGGTCTGCAGAAATGTCGAAGGTTGTCTCAGCACCACGGTGAACACCACCGATACCACCAGTAGCGAAGACCTTGATACCGGCCATAGCGGCAATGATCATGGTGGTGGCAACGGTTGTGGCACCGTCCATGCGCTTGGCCATAATAACGGGCAGATCGCGACGGCTGGTTTTGATAATACCAAGACCGGTTTTACCAAGGTGCTCAATCTCGGCTTCAGTGAGACCAACTTTCAGACGACCATCGATAATGGCGATAGTGGCTGGGGTTGCGCCGCTGTCTCTGACGGTCTGTTCAACTTTCAGAGCGGTTGCCACGTTATCCGGATAAGGCATGCCGTGGGAGATAATGGTGGATTCCAGGGCCACAACCGGAAGGCCGCCATCAATCGCTGCTTTAACATCGGGATGAATATCGAGAAAAGGATTCACTGTATTTTTCATTGAACTGTCCTGAGTTTGTTTTGAACCATGCCAGCGCTGATGGCCGGATTAATAGTGGAATGATGTTCCAGTGCCAGGGAGGCACAAGCTTGGGCAAAGTTGGCGGTTTGCAGCAGATCAAACTGATTCAGGTGGCTGTGAACCAGGCCAGCCATAAGGGCATCGCCTGCTCCTGAGCAGCTGACAACCTCAACAGGTGTCGGGATGACGTTCAGTTGCCGTTCGCCATTGCTTGCGAAAAGGCCTTCTTCACCAAGGCTGATAAAGATCTGTTTGACGCCCTGCTGGTGAAACCAGTCAGCACAGCTTTCCAGGTCTTCCTGGGTTTCAATGGCTTTGCCCCAGAGCAGGCTGGCTTCCATTCTATTGGGCTTCAAACAGTGGATATGGGATAGCCAGGGCTTAAGTTTTTCAGCCTTACTGGCGGAGACGCAGTCGGCAAATATTGCAGGAAGCTGAGGTCTGGAGAACAGGTACTCCAGGGTTTCGCAGGAGACATTGGCATCAACGACAATGGCCTGACTTTGACGCAGCCCTGAACTTTGTTCAGCCAGGACATCAGGTGTAAGGCTGTTCATCTGGTCCATATCGTTGATGGCCTGGACCAGCTCATGCTCAGCATCAAGAACAGAGAGATATACCGGGCTGCGCTGGTTGTTCAGGCGATGAACAGATGAAATATCAACACCAGCCTCTGCGGTACAAGTCAGAAGTCGTTCACCTGCATCGTCATCACCAACCACAGATATCAGGCGAACCTGATGACCCAGGCGGGCCAGGTTTTCGGAAATATTCCGGCCAACTCCGCCTGGAGTCATGGTGACTTCACCAGGAAGGGAATCTCCCTTCAGGCCTGCTTTGTGAGGTATTCCCTGGATATCCAGATTGCAGCCGCCAATAACGACCACTTCCAGAACATCATTTAAGAGATACCCTTTTCCCCTGATATAGCCCTTGCGGGTCAGGTTCATAATATGGTTTGCCACGGCTTCACGGCTGATGCCCAGCTGTTCTCCCAGGGATTTCTGGGATATCAGGGGGTTACCACGAATCAGTGCCAGAATCTGCTGCTCACGCCCAGTCATAGCTTGTCCGATGTGTCCGTTCAGCAACTAGATAAATGTCACAAGTATGTGTCAGCAAAGCCGATGCAAACATGTGTTTGGTTGTAGTTGCATTTGTTTGGTATTGAAGCAGTCGGCGTGCAAATGAACAATAGGTGTTGTGCAAATTTGTGCAAAGAGAATGTAAAAAACCGGGTAAAAACCCGGTTTTTTCAATGTGGAAGTGATTTTTATATTTTTAGTGCTCGATTTCGTAGCAGGGCTCGTAATGACTTCCCGGTAGTTTCATGCGCTGTTGTTCTACAAAAGATGCCAGCAGCTTATCGACTCGCTTCATCAGTTTCGGTTCGCCTTTCAGCTTGAACTTTCCATGCTTGCGGATTGCTTCAACACCATCTTCCTTGATGTTGCCTGCCACAATGCCAGACATAGCCCGGCGCAGATTGGCAGCCAGTTCAGCCTTGGGAAGATCTGGTTCCAGTGCCAGTGCTGCCATATTCTCATGGGTTGGCTCAAACGGTTCCTGGAAGCTGTGTTCAATATGAAGTTTCCAGTTGAAGTAGAAAGCGTCGCTATGATCTTTACGGTACTGCTTCACCTTGTGCAGACCTTGCTGCATACGGTTGGCAACAGTAACAGGGTCATCAACAATAATTTCGTACAGTTTCTGGGCTTCAGCTCCAAGAGTATCGCCAATAAAGGCATTAATCTGCTCGAAGTATTCCTTGGCGCAGGCCGGGCCGGTGAGAATGAAAGGGAAAGGTAGCTCTCTATTGGCAGGATGCAGAAGAATACCAATAAGGTACATGATCTCTTCACAGGTGCCAGGGCCTCCTGGGAACACTACAATGCCATGCCCAAGCCGGACAAACGATTCCAGACGTTTTTCAATGTCTGGCATGATCAGCAGTTCGTTAACGATCGGATTCGGACTTTCAGCGGCAATAATGCCGGGTTCGGTCAGACCGATAAAACGACCATTATGTATACGCTGTTTGGCGTGCCCGATATGCCCACCTTTCATGGGGCCTTTCATAGCACCCGGGCCACAACCTGTGCAGATATCCATACCACGCAGCCCAAGCTGGTAGCCGACATCTTTAGTGTATTTGTACTCTTCACGACCAATAGAATGACCACCCCAGCAAACGACAATGTTGGGTGGTGTTTTGGGAATGAAGGCATTGGCGTGGCGCAGGATTTCAAAGATCAGGTTGGTGATGTCCTGCGGGTCAGTCAGCTGAAGCAGGTCATGTGCTTCAATCTCTGAGAAAACATGAAGAATATCGCGTACGACTGAGAAGAGGTTTTCACGCACACCACGAATAAGTTCGCCATTTACAAAAGCGCAGGCGGGAGCATTGATCAGCTCTAATTGCAGGCCGCGGTGTTCCTGCATGATCTTGATATCAAAATCATGGTAAAGGTTCATCAGCTCCTGGGCATCGTCCAGCTCGGTATCACAGCTGAGAACGGCCAGAGCACACTGCCGGAAAAGGGAGTAAAGACCTGTATGGGTCGTGTCGTGTAGTTTGCTGACTTCATGGGCTGACAGCACATTCATGCTGCCGGCAGGGTTAACGATTGCACTGACTGTGTTGCAGCCTGACATAGATTCTCCCCTGTTCCGGATATTCCTGTTTTCCAATGCGGCGACAGGCGGGAAGCTGCCCTCTGTCGCGTAAGTGCCATGACTGTGAAATTCTGTCAGTGGCTGCATATCCATGCTGAAGAGTCCTAAAGACTCTCTATTTTTTTTAATGGTATCCATCCGTTACTTCAACTGGTTCTTTATAAAAAATTTGCTTTATCCAGAACAATTTCGGATTTGTTCGCCTATTGTTGGGATGATGTTGGGCACTCCTTCGGCTTATAACATCCCATATGTTTGATCGGTATTATTTGAGGCTGATTGTTACAATAACATGAAATGCCATAAAAATATCAATGGTTACAATAAGATATGGTGGGAGTTTTAAGGTATGGCAGAAGAACGGGTTGTCGTTGTTGATGAAAATAATGAAGTTATCGGAGCCCAGACGCGCAGTTTTGTGCGGGCTCAGCACTTATGTCATCGCGAAGTTTTCGTTTTTGTTTTCAACAGCAGGGGTGAGCTTCATATACAGGAACGAACCATGACCAAGGATGTCTATCCCGGCTGTTATGATCTGGCTGTTGGTGGTGTCGTTGATGAAGGAGAGGAATATGATGAAGCAGCTGCAAGGGAGTTGAAAGAGGAGTTTGGTATTGCCGGAATCAAGCTGACGCCAAGGTTCCATTTTTACTATCAGGACAGCGCCTGTCGTTTATGGGGTAAAGCCTATACCTGTTTGTGGGAAGGGAAGATTGTTCCGCAGCCGGAAGAGGTTGCCGATGTGATCATGGACAGGCCTGAGCATGTTCTGGCAAATACTGATTTTCGACCTTACACCCCTGATAGCTTGCTGGCACTGAAGAAACTCATGGAGCTGAACCAATAGCGTTATCCCCGCCTTGTTCTGGCAATTGGGGATGATCTTGAACCTAAAGGAGTACCGTTATATTTGGCTTCCTTGATCTTTGCCATATGATCATGCGCCTGGTTGTAGGCATCTCTAAGTGAAATCTTTTCCTTCTCGAGGCGCAGCTGGGTTTGGAGCAGATCAAGTATTTCAGTTACACGCCTGAATTCTCCGGCCGTGGTAGGAAGAGGGAAATCTTTCGCGATCGCCTTACAAAGCTCCCGAATATCGCGCTCGGAAATTTCTCGGTTTTTGCCAAGAGCTTTGTTATTCCAGCGCATATGCACCAGCTTTTGTTCAAGACCATCAATATAGGCCCGGTCATCCCACCATTCAGGAAGCTTTCTATTAATAAGAAGCCATTTGTGAGCATCCTGCAGTAGACGCGATGTACTGACTCCGGGAGGCATAGGCAGGTCTTCATGGGAAACAAACTGAATATTTTGACCGGTATAGCTTGCCAGTGTTGAAAGGGATATTTCACCGGCGGTTTTATTGGTTAAATTCATGGCTGCCATAATTGGTTTCATAATCCATGGTGCCAGGTAATTCGCCAAGAAGCTGATAATTCCGGAATACACCTTTCCGTGAAAACCCCGTTCACTGAATATCTGAATACTGGTGCATTTGAAGATGTCAGAGACTTTTATACTGCCCTCCAGAACAGGCAGATTCTTCATTTGAACACCAAATTTCATTGTGCCGGATAAAAATTCGGCAATATGAAGCAGTGCCCTGGTTTTTCTACTGGTAGCAACAGTCAACAGTAGTCCGATCAGCGGAGAAAGAACGCCTCTGGCGGAACCTGAGACAGTTCCTGTCAGGGTATTATCAAGGTTTGGTGTGACGCTCAGCTCACAGGCTTTACCAAGAGGGCTCTGGGCAAGGCGTTCCCTGGTAAAAATTTGAACAAGCTCTCTGGCAGGGTCCGCAAAATCAAATTTGGTTTTTTTGCTATCAATTCGGGTGTTTATTTTAATACCATCTTCATCCTGCAAGACCGTTATGCCTGCGCCATGAATATCCATAACCCCATTCAGATCTTTTTCGGTTTTTACATGGACTTTTTCGGCAGAGGCATCAACACGAAGCTGATCTTCTGTGGATGAAATACCAAGCAGACCATCACTCAAATCTGCTTTAAGTTTGATATCGACTCCCAGCTGATCCACAGTGTCATCCAGTTCAAAATGCAGCTTCTGAATCTGGGCGGCAGCAACTGTGCCAACAATATTTTTTCCAACATCAACTTCAAGATGCTGGCCATTAACCTGAATATGAGCTGGAGCAAGGGGGCGCTCTTCAGCGGTACCTGCCTGGGCTAGACCGTTGACTCCTGCATTCATGTCAATATCAACGTTTTCGATTTCTGTATGAAGTTTTGTTTCCTTTAGCCCCTGGTGAAACGCGAAGTGGGCCCCTGTTATGACGGCAGGTCTGCTTAAGCTGATGTTTACATTTCCTTTTGTACTGAGCTTGTCAGTAACAATTTCATCTACATGCAGGCCGGTATTGATAGTGTCCTCATCCTGAACAATATGGGCTTCAATATCGTTAAGTTGAGCATGGGCCTGCACTGTTCCTTCGGTTACTTTAATATCAGCACTGTGAGTGTTCAGATCCAGAGTATTTCGCTCACCTGTAGATAAATCTGCATGCAGTTTATGGGCTGCAACTTCAACGGTTTGGTGCAGTATTGATTTCTCCAGCTCTTCATTTGGTTCTTCAGGGATTGTTTCCAGGTAGTGAAGTGGAGCTTCGAGCTTTTCTGCATATTCTGCCGGAAGCATCGCCCTGAGTTTTTGAACTTTGTCTTTGGTTGAGCCGGGCATGATCTGGCTTCTCGATATGGCAAGCTCTGTTTTGATACTGCCATTTTCCATTTCAAGCTTTGTTTTAGTTTGGGTACTTTCTGTCTCAGAATTTTTTCTGAGTTGCACCCATGCTTCGGGATGATCTGCATTGAAATCTGCAGTGACTTCTACTCCTTCCGGCTTCAGGTTGTTATCAACAGTCAGCCCCTTTCCAGAAGCTTCAACGACTGTGGCATGGACCGTGGCGGTATCAGGATCATCCTGTGAATGTTGCACATACTCTGTCTGGACTTTATGGGCACTGACTTCACCGCGAACAGCGCCATGGTCTAATTCCAAGCGTGCAGTATCTGTCTGGAGGATAGCGGCTTCGACACCATTATTTGCATCGTATTCAACGGTTAGCTTGGGTACTCTTACCTCAAAGGAACCTGCTGTGTAGGCCCGTGGCGTTGGTTTTGGGTCGACTTCTTCATCCTCTTCCTGTTTTTGAGGCAGAGGTATGGCTGCACTGATATCACCAGATGTACTTTGAACAGTCATATCAACATTGGTTGAAACAACAGCTGTTTGCGGGATTTTCCATGTTTCGCTGGGAACCGGGATTTTCTTATGAGCTTCTTCTTTTTCTGTTTCGGTCAATGGTGCGGATAATACTTCACAGGTTGCAGAAACCTTGTTTACCCGGGCGGTGTCCAAATCTACCTCAGCATATCCGGCCAGGGCCTGATCAGGTACGAGAACCTGGGTACTGTCGATTGTATTTGCCGTAACATCTATCTGCTGTTTCATTTCACCGGTGAACTTCTGGGTGACTTCGACTTTAGACAGATTGGCCAGCCGGGCTGATACCTTTCCTTCGAGGTCTCGTGTTTTAGCCCTGGCGACTTCAACCTTGGTAACCATTGAACGTTTTTGGTCTTCTGGTAATGGTCCCTGTTCGGGTTCAACTTTCAGCTTGATGCCATGGAAGTCGCCATGTCCTTTCACCAGCTGGTTTTCAGGAGTAATCTGGCTTCCCCCTGTAGCAACATTGAAGTGTTGGGCTGATGCTTTTTTAACTTCAAGATCCAGTTTGGTTTCGTGGGTGTCATAACCGACAGAGATATTGCTAGCTGTACCGTTAAACTCAATTCCACCATCAACTGCTGCATCAATTTCCTGTGCCTGGGCCGTAATTTTGATTCCCTTATGAGAACCGTCCTCTTTCGAGGTTGGACTGAACTTGATGGCGGCTTTTTCACATCTCACTGGTCCCTTAACTTCATATGGCAGCTGAAAGGTGGACAGGGGAACATGCGCATCAGCCCCAGCTTCATCAAAGCCAACAACCACTTCTGGAATATGGGATTTTGGGGTACTTTGGACAACCGCTGCGAAATTTTTGATATGACCCTGGGTCAGGTCAACATCCCCCTGGGTTTTCACTTTTATATTGGGACAGGCGGCACGGATCGACGCTCCGCTATACAGAACTGAGAGTTGATCAAGTTCGACTTCCGCTACAGTTTCTGAATGTTTTGCGTAAGGCAAATACTTCTCAGCCTGTTCGTGAATATCTTCTGGCAGAAAGTGAAGAATATGCTGACCCTTTCCCTTCAACCTTACGTTTTTTAGAGTCGCCTGATGAGCTTCGGAGCTATCTGGCAGACGTTTGTCCAAGGCAAGTTCAAGTTCATCAAAGCCAACATCGACAGAGCAGTCAGCATTGTCTGCAGATACTCCAGTGAAATGAATGTTGCAGTGGGCCGGCTTGATTTTGATGTCATGGGGCAAGATATTTGTAAACAAATAATCCTGCACAACTTTCCAGAATCCCGGCGTGGGAGTACTACTTCTAAACAGTTTGCCAAGTGCGTAGTTTTTAATATTGGAAAAGAAGTTGGCATCAAATAACTGCCAGATGGCTCTTGGGGTGGTACCGGTCAGGGTTCCGCTTTCCATTAACTTGCCAATCACAGCGCCTTCACGGAAATTCATATCCATGATGACATCTTTAAATGCGACATCTCCGGCAAATTTTGAGTAACCTGTTGACATTTGTGCATCGCCGCTGATATCGACAAGGACTCGTAACTTTCTGAACTTATCGTAACCTTCACCGGGACCATGTGGTCTGATTTTACGAATTTTGATGGTGACATTAGTCAGATAGAGGTCGCGACCTTCTCCAAGAGCATTAGGAATAGTCAGAGCTGAAAGGTGAACTGTTTCTGGAGCGACACCTTCACCGGTTATGTCGCGATTCTTCCAGCGGTGGTAAACGGTCGACATGGTTTGAAGCAGGTTGGGAATCTCCCAGGACTTCAGACCTTGGACGTATTTATCAATAACCTGGGTTTTGATTAATTCCCAGATATCATGATTAATTGTTTCAACTTCAGCATCTGCTTGTGACTTTGATATGGAACGCTCAGTTGTTGATTTCTTTCGTCCTGAGAATGGATTGAGCCAGCTGAACCACCCTTTGCTCTCAGGTATGGTTTCAGTGATCTCTCTGTCATTCAGCGACAATGAACCTTGTGGCTCATAGAGGTTTTCAGGAGCATCCAGATACTCGCTGTCAAGATATTCTTCAGGTTCAAAAAACTCTTCATCATCGCTGTCAGATAAGACAGATGACTGACGACTGACGACACGACCTGACTGGTCTTTATTCAGGAGGGTTTGTGCTGGGCGTAGTGAATGAAATACTTCATCATCCTCATCAGGTAACTCTGAAATCTGGCGTTCAGGTGAGGGTATTTTTCTGTCGAGCAGTTCTTCTGAGTGAACCCCTTTCGAGTTCTGCCTCTGATGAGTTTCAACCGGAGGTCGGGCATAAGAGCCGCCGTTAACTCCTGAGCGGTAATCTGGAGGCAGTGATGATGGCATTTGGCTTCCAGCCTTTTTGACTATCCCTAACTGGTTAAAGTTTAGGTAGCTTTGGTGCGGGAGAGGCTGAAACAGGCGTGATAAAGCGTAAAAATGGCCGCGCTTAAATAAAAAGATTCTTAGAGAAAGTGGACAGTCAAGAAGGTGGCAGACTATAGTTGGGACGCTCACCAAACGTGTCCAAGCGTGGGTTGCCTACGCTGCTTGAGCGAGCTGTAGAAAGAAAGCTGCACCACCCCGCAATGGGATGGGCAGCTTTTTTTATGCCTGCCTGAAGGGTAAACTGGTTAGAACAGCTGCCTTTCTACATCAGCAAATGTCTTGGCGAAGTGAGCTGTCATGCCCTCGCGGATATGCTCTGGCAGTTCGTCATAATCCCGGCGGTTAGCCTCTGGGAGAATAACGGTTTTGATATTGCTTCGACGGGCAGAGATGACCTTTTCCCGAATGCCTCCAACCGGTAATACATGACCTGTCAGCGTGAGCTCACCTGTCATAGCGAGAGATTTAGGTTTGCGGTTTTTGGCAAGACTTAGTAAGGCACTGGCCATGGTTACACCGGCACTTGGGCCATCTTTGGGTGTGGCACCCTCAGGAACATGCAGGTGGATATAGGATTTATCGAAGAAGTTATCAGGAGCACCAAACTTCTTGAGGTTACTCATGATATAGCTGTAAGAAATCTCGGCAGATTCCTTCATTACCTCGCCAAGCCGACCGGTAAGCTTGAACCCTGGACGCAGGTGGTGAACACAGGTTGCTTCAACTGGCAGAGTCGCACCACCCATTGAGGTCCAGGCGAGACCAGTGATCACGCCAACACCCTGAAGAACTTTCTCCTTGGTGAAGTAAGGTTTGCCCAAGTAGTCATCAAGGTCTTTAACACCAACTTTCACCTTAAGGTCTCGATCATCAAGAATCTTCATAACCACTTTTCTGATGATGCGCGCTAGCAGTTTCTCCAGATGTCTAACCCCGGACTCCCGGGCATATCCTTCAACCAGAGTGCGAAGAGTGGCATCACTGATCTTGACCTGAGACTTTTTCAAACCGGCTTTGGCAAGCTGCTTGGGCCACAGGTGGTTCTTGGCAATCGTAATCTTTTCCTGAGTGATATAACCGGACAGGCGAATGGTGTCCATACGGTCCAGTAGAGGCCCAGGAATAGTATCCAGCTGGTTGGCGGTGCACATAAACAGTACCTTGGACAGGTCAATGCGCATATCCAGGTAGTGATCAAGGAACTCGCTGTTCTGGGCCGGATCAAGAACTTCCAGCAGGGCGGAGGCAGGGTCACCACGGAAAGAGGAACCGATCTTATCAATCTCATCCAGCATGATAACCGGGTTGGCCACATCGACTTCTTTCAGGGCCTGCACCAGCTTGCCGGGAAGGGCGCCAATATAGGTTCTGCGGTGGCCTTTGATCTCGGCTTCATCGCGCATGCCACCAAGACTGAATCGGTAGAATTTGCGGCCAAGGGCAGAAGCGACGGACTGACCGATAGAGGTTTTACCCACACCGGGAGGGCCTACCAGCAGAAGAATGGAACCTGCGACTTCACCTTTGTAAGCACCGACTGCCAGGAACTCAATAATCCGGTCTTTAACATCGTCCAGACCGTCATGGTCTTTGTTCAGCACTGTCCGGGCGTTTACCAGATCCAGTTTATCTTCGGAGTACTGGCCCCAGGGAACAGATGTTGCCCAGTCAAGATAATTACGTGTTGTGCTGAATTCTGGGGAGCCAATTTCCAGCAGTGAGAACTTGTGCAGCTCTTCATCAATTTTCTTGCGCGCAGCTTCGGGTATCTCTTTATCCTTCAGACGCTTTTGGAAGTTTTCCAGTTCGGCTGTTTTGTCGTCTTTGGCTATTCCCAGTTCTTTCTGAATAACTTTGAGCTGTTCTTTCAGGAAAAACTCGCGCTGGTGCTTGTTGATCTTGAGGTTTACTTCCTCGCTGATCTGGCTTTGCAGCTTGGCAACTTCCTGCTCCTTGCGGATCAGAATCAGAACCTTTTCCATCCGGCGCTGGATAGAGACAGTTTCCAGAACTTCCTGAAGTTCGGGGCCAGGAGCTGTTGTAATTGCTGCAGCAAAGTCTGCCAAAGGAGAAGGTTCCCTTGGGCTGAATCTGTTGAGATAGTTTTTGAGCTCTTCGCTGTAAAGAGGGTTAAGCGGCAGAAGTTCTTTGATGGCGTTTATCAACGCCATGGCGTAGGCCTTCAGGGTGTCTTCATCTTCACTTTTATCGTCCGGGTATTCCACCTGAACCAGGAAAGGTGGGCGATGACGCAGCCACTTTACAATTCTGAAACGCTGAACACCCAGAGCAATAAATTGAATCTGGTCTTCTACTTCAACAATGTTATGCACCTTAACGGCACAGCCAATTTCCGGAAAGTCTTCAGGCGCAGCATTCTCACCTATGGAGTCTTTAATAAACGACAGGCCAAGAACCTTGCTGTCGGACTGACTGACTCGCTTGAGAGTTTCCTCCCAGGCTTCGGCGCCAAAAACCAAAGGCTGAACCTGGGCGGGAAAAAACGGGCGGTTGGTAGCAGGTATCAGATACAGCTTGTCAGGGAGTGTCTGGTTGGGAATAACCAGACCAGTACCGCCTTCCGAGGCTGTTTCATTGTCAATATCCGCAGTGTCTTGGGTGTCTTGGTGATTTTCGCTCATATCTACATACACAACTGACTGGGCATCTGTTAAATGGTAGCTACCGGGTGCAGTCTACGAGACAACAGTATGCGGTTATTCTTTACCCCGGAATCAGTTTTCTGAGCTCAAGGCTGCTTGGGCTGATCTAAGAGCTAGGACTGACCTAATAGATAGTGGCAGTAAACCGCTTTTTAAACGGCTTAACAGAATTATGGTTGAAATCATCGGGCAGAGCATGGCTGTCAGAGACAATTAAATGGTGTTTCTCCGCCACAAATCGAAAGATGCATCGAACAGTGGATAGGTTTTCCTGTCATGGAATGGGAAACCATTGGTACCCTGATAAACCTGACAGGAAAGCAGCACTTTCAACCAGCTTGTAGATTTCAGCAGTCCATATTTTGACAGGCTGCCGTATGGCTATTTTGCCTTGGCTTTCAAAACAGCTTCCGAAGAAAACACCAGCAATGCAGCCCAGATAAAACCAAAACTGATCTGCAGGTTATGTCCAAAGGGTTCTCCATACATGAGTACACCCAGCATCAGAGCCAGAGTAGGGGCCAGGTATTGAATAAAGCCAATGGTTGTCAGGCGCAGTTTGGGTGCCGCACTGGTAAAGAGAAGCAGGGGGGCCGAGGTAATAACACCTGCCAGAACCAGCCAGCCACAAGTGGAAAAGTCGGTTAACACAAATGCGGAATTTCCCTGAACGGCAAGCCATAACAGCCAGCCCAGCCCCAAGGGTATCATGATCATGGTTTCAAGCAGCAGACCAGGTACAGCCGGTGCAGCAATTCTTTTTCGGATCAAGCCGTAAAAGCCAAAAGAAACGGCCAGGATCAGAGACACTGCCGGTAACCTTCCCAGAGAGATAACCTGCCAGGCAACACCGGCTGAGGCCAGCAGGAGAGCCAACTTCTGCATGGGAGAGAGTTTTTCCTTCAGGAAAATCATACCCAGAAGAACATTCACAATCGGGTTCAGGTAATAACCCAGGCTGGCATCAACAATATGGTTGTTGGTGATGGACCAGATATAGACCAGCCAGTTCAGGCCAATAATGACTGCTGTCACGGTTAGGGTTAGAAGAGTTTTTCGATCTTTTAGCAGCTGATGAACAACAGGCATCTCTTTCTGGACATAAGCAACCAGGGCAAGCAGTAGGAAAGACCATATCACTCTGTGTGCCAGTACCTCCGTAGGAGAAACATGGGCAACCTGCTTAAAGTAAACCGGGCTCAGTCCCCAGATGGTAAAAGCAGCAATGGTTGAGAAAACGGCGAACGTTGTCGTACGCGTTTGAGGGCTGTTCGTTGTCATTAATTGTCTATTTGCAAAGAAGAAGTAAAAGCCTTTACTTGAGGCTGGAAAATAACACTGTCTGGCGTTATATAGTCGCCTTCAAATTTTCAAAGATTTCCACACTCTTATACCGCAGTCAGCTTTTGCTGACCACTTCTGCGGAGGTTGTTGTATGCCATCGTCCCTGGTCGAGTTCGGGCTTCTGTGCCTGACCTCGCTGTTTACCATGATCAATCCGATCAGTATCGCACCGGTTTTCCTGTCGTTGACCGCAGAATTACCGTCAGAGCAGCGCAGAGATGTTGCCCGCAAAGCGACAGCAACGGCTTTTGTTATCCTGGTGTTTTTTGCCCTGACAGGGTCGGTGATTTTCAAGGTTTTTGGAATATCTGTTCACGGGTTAAAAATTGTTGGCGGTGTGCTGTTTTTTATCATGGGTTATGAAATGGTTCAGGCGCGGTTAAGCCGTACCCGTTTTGATAAGGCTGAAGAGCTGGATGCAATGGATGCTTATTCACAGGATGTTGCGCTAACCCCGCTGGCTATTCCGCTGATCTGTGGACCGGGAGCCATTGCAACGGTAATCATCCTGATGCAGGAGCAGGATCTGACCCATCAGGTGACCCTGTTTTTTTCTATTGCCATTGTCTGTGTTGTGACCTGGGTGGCTTTGTTATTCGCCAGCCCGATTATGAATCGTCTGGGAGAGAGCGGTAACAAGGTGTTGATGCGGGTTATGGGCCTGATTGTGATGGTGATAGCCGTTGAATACTTCTTTGCCGGTCTTGGGCCAATACTGCAGAAAATTTTGGGGATTACTCCCAGTCTCTGATTAAGACCATTCAGGATACAGCAGCCAGATCAGAAAGCTGCTCGGCAGGTTGATTGGAGAGGATATGAGACTTGGTATCCTTTTCTTCCAGAGCTTTCAGAGAAGCTTCACAAATTGGTCGTATCGTTGTTGCTTCAGGATGAATATTATCCATCACGCAGCTGCTGGCCTCACTATCCAGCCAGGTTAAGGCTTCGTTCAGGGAAAGGAATTTCTCGGAATGGTACTGGCTGGCACCTTCGTTGTCTCTGTACTCCATATATATGAAGTAACAGGTTTTTGGAGCCGTCTGAATATCTTCTTTACGAAGAAAGCCCTCTGCCAGCCAGCAATAAATCGGGCATTGATAAATCTGATGCTGAATATGGCGGCTGAAATGGTGCAGGTGTTTCAGCCCGGTGGCTTGCCTTTGACTGGCCCGGCGTGGACGGGAAAAAACAAAAGTGCCTGTTCGGGTCAGCATAATGTCAGGACTGGTTCACATCTGTGAGTACGAGGGCTGTATTTAAGCAGTTGGTCTGAAACCGGGCAAGCACGGGATATACCGAAATCAGAAATATTACCAGTTGCACCTGTTTAACTGCTGTTATACATTACGCCCCGCTTCGCAGGGCATGCCCTGAAATATGGAGCGACAATCTGGTGAGGTGTCCGAGTGGCCGAAGGAGCACGCCTGGAAAGTGTGTATACGGAAACGTATCGAGGGTTCGAATCCCTCCCTCACCGCCAGATTGCATTAAGCAATGAAGCTCGACTCATTAGGATCGGGCTTTTTCATTCTCCCTCCTTAATGGAGCTGAGTGAAATTGGGAATAATTAGGTGACGAAGGTTGCACGGTTATTCTTGGGTTTAACGTGGTAACACTACCTGTTGAACCGTTTAGGTGACTGTAATAGATTACGCACCTGCTTGTGGACCAGTCTACAAGTGACAATTCGGTGAGGTGTCCGAGTGGCCGAAGGAGCACGCCTGGAAAGTGTGTATACGGAAACGTATCGAGGGTTCGAATCCCTCCCTCACCGCCAAACAGCTTTGAGCCAATAAAACACTAAATCCCGTTGCAGTTTTCTGTGGCGGGATTTTTTGTATTTGCCTTTCAAAAAAACACCTGGTCTTTCCAAGTTTGAGAGACATCCTTCTGAATTCCTCTTCTGCTACTCGGCACGTTGCTTATCCATGTTTTTAAGCAGCTTTTGATAACAAAATTTTTTCCCTTTGAGTGTATCAATACGTTAATTAACGTCTGTACATGAGATCTTACTCATGCTTAAATGAGAATAAATCTCATTTGCATGTATGAGGGGTGTCTGTGGAAAGGTGGCAAACAAGAATCAGGCAGGGGAATTTCTACTTCCAACACAGTTGCTGGAAGCAGGCGGAACACTACTACCGTGAAGCCGCTTCAATCCTTGAAGAAGAGTGGTTTCGTGATCTTGACAACGCACAGTTCATGATGGCCTGGATTGCCTGTATGCATAATCTTGGCACTCTGTTTGAAAAGCTTGAAGAGCCCCAAAAAGCCAGCCCGTTCTTTGTTTTGCCTTACAGGCGAGTTGTTACCTTGCTGCAAGAGGGAGGGTTGTCACAGGAGTTTCATTTCCCTCTTATGCGTGCTGTTCGAAGCACTGTTCTTCCCTTGCTTGAGTTCTCCAATCGCCATTCGGTTTGTGATTGTTGCAGGAAGCATCTCGATATAGCCAGAGAGTGGCTGGCTGTTTCAATGGGGAGTAGCAGGCAATCCTGCTCAGTGAGCCGGTTATCAGGAAGTGTTGCTTCTGGTCAGGTCGTGCCTTTTCCTCAGGCAAGAGTTCTGCACTAATCCCGTGAGTTGTTCCTTATAAGGTGAGGAGTAAGAACATTTTTAAAATGGTGAACCAGGTTATGAATAATGTTGTATTTTTAGAGAGCAGGGATGTGGTCAAGCTGGAGATTGATGTGGAGAAACTCAGGACCTTATTTGAAAGGGGAGCCCTTTGCGCATCAGACATCCACTGTCTGGATAATGAATCCAAGAAGCAAATCTGGAATTTGTGTCTCGGTTCATGTTCCAAGTGCATTAAGGGTGGCACATCTTCACAGGGTTATTGTTAACTGGAGCCCTGCTCCTGGTTAAAGCCCTGTGCGTCTTTTAAGCGCATTTTGCTTCTTACAAAAATGCCGTTACCCCGGCCAATTTCCCTGTTTTCTGAATCGTAGACAATGGCCTCAGCAATAAACTGGGTGTTTTTTTTATTCACAACTTTGCCTATGGCTTTCATTATTCCGCTGGAAACCGGGCGGGTAATATAAGTTGTGAAGGATGTCGTCAGAACAAAAAACTCCGGCTCAAGGGTATTTGCTGCAAAAAAAGCCGCATCATCAAGCATCTTAAAATAGACAGAACCATGAACTCCGCCAGCAGAGTGATGTAGTTTGCTGTCCAGCTCGATTTCAATTTCTGCATAACCGTCTTCCAGTCTCATGGTCGGGTTATAGAACTTGTTCAGAGGTGCAGCAGCGTACATGCTGATAAGTGAGTCGTAATGTCTGTCGGTATTCATTGTTGTTATCCCGCCATCAATAATTATAAGGCAAAGTTCGTCTATTGCTGAGGACGAAGATTAACCGGATTACAGTGAAAGAGATAGCTATTCTCTTTTCAGTACTCTGGCAAAAATGTCACTGATGCCGCTGTCGCCCAGAATATTAATATGATCTCTGCCGCGAAGAATCCTCATATCAACATTGTCACGGGATGAACCATTCAGAATGTTATAAAGATCCTGGGTATTCTGGGGGTTGATCACTTTATCTTGTGAACCGTGCCGCAGGTAGATTCTGGTATTGGGGGATATATGCTGGATGTTTTGATCGGTTTCCATATTGAACTTCACCAGCCACTTGGGGATCTTGATACCCATAAACATATCCCTTCCTACACGGGCAAGGCTGGTATAGGGTGAAAGAAGAATTGTTGAGTCAGGATTATTCTGACCGGAGACCCAGGCAGCCATACCTGACCCCAGCGACCAGCCTGAAACGGTAACCCTGCGGTACTGATTGCTCAGCAGTCGGTAGAACAGGTTGGCATCATCGAGCAGAGTCTGGCCATTCACAGGTTCGAGATCATTCCGGTAGCCCCGGTATTCAGGGATCAAAATATCAACGCCCTGATCATTGCAGAATTCGGCAAGAGACTGGTTGTCAGGTTTGAGTGCATCAAAGAGAGCCCGGCCCGCCAGATGGCTGGTTTCCCCGTTGCCATGGTAATGAATATGAAGAGTTCGCTCGCCGGTGTCGTGCGCACTGTTAGAACGAATCAGAAGTCCCTGCAGACGCTTGCCATCGTTGGTCTCGATGGTCACTCTTTCTGGTGTTCCAAGTCCGTCTATCTGCAGGTCATAGGTTTGTTCGGAATGCGGCAAAATCTGGTCAGGAATAATGCCCTTGCCCAGAAGTGTACCTGGCAAAACAATGGATTCTTCAATAGAACGGGCCAGTTTTTCAGCCGCTTTGATGGATTGGCTGCGTATAAATGACATCAGTCCCAACTGCGTTATTCTCCAGGGGAGCCGCATGGTTTCCGGAATTAAGGAGTGCTTCCGGAATTTCTTGGCCTGGGAAGAGGAACCCAGCCATTTGCTATTGAGAGACAGAACAACTTCAGGAAGAGGCTGGTAACCTCCAGGGAGCAGGCTGCCTGGTTTTAGCCTGAACCAGAAGGCATCATTTTCCTGTGGCAGGGTAAACAAACCGGCAACAGGTTCCAGTCGCGCTGAATCAACGTCAACGCTGTGGCTCTCGTGAGGATAACTCACGGTATTTCCAATACCTTCGATCATTGAAGGCGACAGGGGAGGAAGTACCGGCTGGCTATTCTGTATCTGCATGGCTGCAAAGTTTAGATCTGACCACCAGCCACCACCTTGCAGATTATTAATTTCAAGCACCTTCGGTTTTTGCCAGCCAGATCCAATTTGTGGGAAAACTCTTAACTGCACTCCACCATCGGGGGAGTGTTCATAAACAAGCATCAGCTTTGAGATTGATATGCTGCTGCATATCTCCCTCAGTTGGTACAGGCCTTTCATCAGGGGGGAATCTGTTGAAACCTCATCTGTGTCAAGGAAATCAATAAAAAGTGCTGGCTTATTGTTTGATGCAGAGGTTTTGACCGGGCATGTCAGAATACTGAGGTCTGCTGCGCTTTGGCTCCCTTCAATAACAACCGGCTGGACTTTGCACTGACGATAAGCCGAGATCTCTGCTTTCAGTTCAGGCCATATGGCTTCCAAACCAACATAAATGGTATTTGCAGTCCTTAACCATGGGGTGGCAGCACCGGCCCAATCTTCGCCATAGGCAGCTACCATGGTAGCATCCCCAATGCTGGGTAGCAGGCGCAGGGCTGTATAGCGGTCAAACTCCGGGCGCATAAAAAAGTAGTAAGTCATATTCAGCAAGGGCCAGCCTAAAGTACTGATCCAGTTGGATTTCAACCGGTCGGCAAGAAACCGGTGCACAAAACCAATGGCAAAGCTGGTGGCAGCAACAGAACCGAGAGGGATCAGAAGTTCATCTTGTGCCATGCGAATGGCCGGATTGTAGGAACTCTCTGGTTGAGTTGAGAAGTAGCCGGTTTCAATAAAATGGTCTGGAACTGTATCAAGAGGATGTTGCTCAGCCTTCAATGGGGAAGCGGAGTAAAATACCATCAAAGCTAAAACTGGAAACAGGATTCGTCTAATTGTTTCTGTAATCATTTAAACCAGTGGATGCCTGATCTGCGAAGAGAACAACAATAGCAGTGGTTCACTGGGTTTCTGTAACGATTTTATTGTACCTATGGTATTACATTGAAAATGGGTGAAGAAGGTTTTCTGAACTTTAACTGCTCTGTACTGGATAATGCTCCTGTCACTATTGGCAAGCGTGTGATGATTGGGCCCAATACCCAGATTTATATTGCTGCCCATGATCTTGATCCGGTTTTACGGGCAGAAGGGATGGAAAAAGCTCTGGCCGTGACCATTGAAGATGATGTCTGGATCGGCGGTGGCGCCATTATCCTGCCAGGGGTAACCGTTGGAATAGAAACCATTGTCGGTGCGGGGTCTGTAGTAACTAAGGATGTTCCCGCAGGAGCTAGAGTTCTTGGAAACTCTGCCCGAAAAATAAATTAACAACCTACTTAAACTGGCTGAAATACTCAGCCAGTTGACTGATTTCTTTATCCGTCAATCGCGCACTCATAATCGCCATAGTGGGATTGTCATTCTCCCCGCTACGGTAGGCTTTTAACTTATTGATCAGTTCCTCGGGTGCCTGACCAGCCAGTTTCGGACCCTTCATATACTTATTGCCCTGACCTTTTGTGCCGTGGCAGTTGGCACACCCTTTAAGCTGAATCAGAGTGATAAGTTCTGCCTGGTCAGATTCTGCAGCCAGATTACCAGTGAGAAACAAAATGGTAGCAACTACCCATCTGGCAAGATTTATACGGTTCATCGTTATTTATTTCTCTTTTCGTCGTCCACGGTGAAACATGGTTCAGCATTGCTGGGTCAGTATACGGTGATAGTGCGTGTATTGACTAAAAAACAACGAAGTTTGACAAAGGGGGCATTTATAGTGATAACTACATGAATTCATAATTACAGTTTATTTACATTTAATTAACTTTGCGGTCAGGTTTATGATATCAATGACCAGCGCTTCGACAGCGCCGAACAGAATCGTGTTGTTGGTCTACCTTGGTCTGACTGGCAATGGCTGGTGGTTCAAGCCTTGGGCTGGTATCCATGACCTGTCTTGGTCAAACAAATCTGATGACATTCGGGGCAGCAATGGCTACATGGTTGGTTGGAGTGCTGGCGCAACATTCGAAGTTGCCGGTGTACCTCTGATGGTAACCAACTGGAATGAAATTGAGCTTAACCGCAACAAAGAGTACACCAAGCTGTCTCATAGCAAAACTGGCCTGAACGGTGGCATTGGTGTTTGGTATGACATCAACGATACCTTCTAGACCGGTGTTCAGTACAGCTACTTCAAGAACAAGCAGGGCTGGAAAGGCTACGGCGGTGCTATGATCTACCGTATTGGTATGCACCTGTAAGCACAGGCTTAGCATAAACAGCCATGAGCTGAAGAAAGTTTTTCGTCCCCTCGCGGGATGAAAAACTTTCACGAGAAAGAGCGCCATTTAATGTGGCGTTTATTTATGGCTGCAAAACCATAATTATTTTTTCAAGTAAGTATTCGGTGAACCCATGTCATATCCCCAGTTTTCAAGGGCTGTAGCAACATAGTTACTTCGTACCAAAAAAAGAACTCCTCTGGTACCAAGGGATTGCGAGCTCAGCAAATGGGTTCACCGAATGTTTACTTTTTCAAAGACTTAAATGTTCCAAGAGTTTCAGTCCGGGCCAGATTGTGATCGATAATCGGCTCCGGGTAATCAGGATTGCTCCCGAGTAGATCGTGCTTGCCGCTCGAGGGAGTGTGTATTGATTTTCCATCCAGGTTTTTAAGTTCTGGTAACCATTCCCTGAGAAACACTCCGTCAGGATCGAACTTGGCTGACTGGCTGGCAGGGTTAAATATTCGAAAATAAGGCGCGGCATCTGTTCCGGTGCTTGCAGACCACTGCCAGCCACCGTTGTTGGAAGCCAGGTCACCATCAATGAGATGCTCCATAAAGAACTTCTCACCCAGTCTCCAGTCCAACATCAGATCTTTGGTGAAGAACATGGCGCAGATCATCCGCAAACGGTTGTGCATCCAGCCGGTTGCAACAAGCTGTCGCATAGCGGCATCAACAATAGGGTAACC
Organism: Parendozoicomonas callyspongiae; assembly: GCF_023502345.1. Lineage (GTDB taxonomy): Bacteria > Pseudomonadota > Gammaproteobacteria > Pseudomonadales > Endozoicomonadaceae > Sansalvadorimonas > Sansalvadorimonas callyspongiae. Next base: position 32,997 of record NZ_JAMFLX010000026.1, on the reverse strand, counting down.
GGTCTTTCCTTCCTGCCAGGCTTTGAGAAGTTGTTTGTCTGTTTTCCAGGGAATCTGTTCGGTATGTTTCTGGAAAGCTCTGCTCATGGAGACCCTTGGGAAGCCGACCAGGATATGTCGGTAAAACTCACGCCATATCAGCTCGCTCATCCAGCAGGCCAGTCCGGCACATCCTGTATCAAGCTCTCCATCATTTGCCTTTGCTGCAGCTTCGAAACACTGTCGTATGGAAAGAACACCGGCAGTCAGGTAAACGGAGAGACTGCTGGTTCCTGTTTTAGCAGGAAAGTCACGATTTTTCTTATAGCCATCAGCTCTCTCTTCAATAAATGCTTTCAATATCTTATGGGCATTTTTTTCACCTGCAGGCCAGGTTTCAAGGATATTTTCTGCAGTGGGTTTATAGGCTGGTAACTTGTCACTTTTCACATTGAGAGATGGCGGTTCTTGCTTTTTTGGAGCTGGGCATGGGTGATAATCACTGGGTGATATATTTTGGTAAACAGCCTTGCGAAAAGGGGTAAAAACTTTAAAGAAGCTCCCCTCTTTATTTAATACTGAGCCTGGAGTCATAAGGCAGTCACCTGTAAATGAGAAACAACCAATGCCAGCCTTATCAAAAACAGCTTTTATGTTTTGATCGCGTTTGTGTTCATTGGCACCGTATTCATCATTAAACCAAATGGCCTCACAGTCTATTTTTTTTGCTAATTGCAGAAGACTGTCCGCTGTATCTGAAAATCGCTTCAGTCTTTTAGTGATAAGCGGTATGTTGAAAACTTCCAGATTCTTTTTCAGAACATTCAGGTTCTCCTGCCAGAACCGCAGTTTGTTGGGGCTGTCATTATGTTTCAGCCATTGTTCTTCAAAACTGCACCAAACGCAAATTACCGGGCCTTTTAGAGAAGCCTGGTAGAGTGCGGGATTATCCCTGCTTCTCAGGTCAGAACGTAACCATACCAATTGCAGTTTATTGTTAGCCATTGAAGGTGAATCCAAACAGAGTTTGATATTTTATTCCAACAGTAGATTTGATAATAACTCAGTTTTTATTAGGCATCATTGGTTTCTTTATTAAAGTCAAGCTCCGATCTATTCTCGCTCTCCCCGACAAATAAGGAAGCCTATGCGGCTCGGTTCGGTTTCAAAGTGTTTGTTGGCCAATCTGCTGATGTGGGTTATATCTCAGAGCGCATTGGGAATGTTTTCGTTGAGGAAAGAGGCTACATACTCCTCAACATTTACTTCAGCGCAATGGCTGACCGGAAAGCAGATGGGAGAAGAGAACATCCTGTTTTTGCCGACGTTTGCCAAACCAATGTATGGCGCTGTATCAGCTGTGCCTTTCCATCTGGTATCAGCTAGTGTGCTGGTTTTTCCGGGAAAAGAACACGAGCAGGAAACTGTTATAACATCAGTACAAAGGCTGGCTGAAAGTGGCGGTGGGAGTACTCCTGAGACTGACTGTATCAGTTATGGAAATGATGAGGTGTTTCCCTCTGTATCTGATTATAAGGAGTGTGGAGAATCATGTTTTATTTCCAGTGCTACTTTGGAGCAGGAGAAAATCAGGCTGGAGTCAATGCCCAGGCTGAGGGTCGATTTGTCTATTCTCTGTCAGGTAGTATTGCCATCGCATGATTTAAGAGGATACGAGCCGTCATTACCTTATTCAGCCAGTAAATCACAGGAAGAAAATTCTCGCCTTTGCGGACTTGAATCCCGCTTAAGCAATCTGAGTGTTAATGGTGATGAAGTTGAAGAGATCGGCTCTAAAGGTTATGCGTCAGATGAAGGAATTGACTGTAAAATACAGCCCAAAACAATTGAGGCCTTATTTTGCACCTGTGGTGCTCGTATTGCAGCAAATTTCTTTGATGAAATCACTTTGATTTTCAAAGGAGAGACAGAAGCTGAATGCCTGCAATGCAATCTGAAGTTTAAAGCTTTGCAAACAGAGAGAGGCATCCTTGTTAACAGGCGCAGCCAATTAATCGGTTTTAAAACGGTTGGATATCTTGGTATTCAGTATGATTTGAGTGGGCGAGACTGTCTTATCTGCATGAGTCCGATGAATCAGGATGATGGTGAGCTTAATGATGGCTTATCCTGTGGTGAGCATCACGCCTGCCGGTCTTGCCTGTTCGATCAGCTTGAAAACAGCGTACTGAATCACAAGCGGCCTGAGTGTCCAGGTTTTGCGTGCAGTGTCACTTGGTCTGATGATGATATTTTGCTTGTTTGTGGCGATAAGCGAATTCTGGAAAAAATCAGTTTCTATGAGTTGGAGGAAGCCTGTTCAAAGGATCCGTCAATGTTCTTTTGTCCGGCCCAAAATTGCAGCTATATAGGGTTTAAACCTGATGTCAACGTTGGAGAGAAAGCCGAATTTGCCTGTCCGCGACGGAATTGTGAACAAAAAATGTTGTTTTATCGTGGGCGTAAAAAAGATCACGCACAGCTGATTTTGGGCGACCAGGCTCAGCAATATGAGAATTACTGCCAGATAAAAAGAATGGTTGAGAGTGGTGACTGGAAGTTATGCCCGAGATGTAAAACCCCGATAGAAAAGCTTGATGGCTGCCATCATATTACCTGTGGAAAATGCAAACACGAGTTTTGTTGGGTATGCATGGAACTGTGGAGAAAAGAGTATGATGGTCGTATGTATACACATGGCCGCTGCATTGAGCATAATGCTCGCTCCAATTCTCGGCCTATACGGCAGGTTGCGCTCCCTGCTTTTGGATTTGAGGAAGTTCTACACACAGAGTCACCAGTGAAACCAAAGCCTCAAAAAGGTAAAAAACATAAGAGCAAAAAGAGTAAGCGGGGCCATCGCAGGCATTGGTAAGGATGAGAACAACCGAGGCAGCGGGTGGCTAATCGGTTCTGGCGGATTTTCAATCTCTTCGGGTCATATTCCCCGCAACTTGCAGCGTAAAATGGTAGGGTGAGCGAATACACCCACAAGAGTTATAACGTTACAGTTTTGCTTTATCACTTAGTGTTTCCTGCAAAGTATCGCCGAGCGGTATTTGACAATGCTGTAGATAAAGAGCTGAAAGCAGTGTGTCTACAGATAGAGGCCAGATATCAGATCAAGTTTCTGGAGATTGGGACGGACAAGGATCATGTGCATTTTTTGATTGGAAATGGCTTTTCAGACAACTTCTTAGTTGCACTCTCAAGTGAGATATCCAAACTTAGTACAGGTAAATCGCGAAGCTAAGTGCTGATCCAGCCAGGTGGTGTAAAGCCTTATGGAAGAGAATGATGTAATAAGCCAGAAAACGCTGCTGATAACAGGCGGTACTGGTTTTATCGGTCAATTTCTGGTTCCGGAGTTGTTGAAGGATAACTGGACTGTGGTTGTCTTCAGCCGTCAGTCATCTGACCGTGTTGCCCGTACCCTGGGTGACCAGGTGCAATCCATTCAAAGCTTTGACCAGTGGCCGTTTCCAGAAGGGCCCGATGCCTGTATCAACCTGGCAGGTGAAGGTATCGTCGAGAAACGCTGGAGTAGCTCCCGCAAGCAGATACTTCGTGAGAGTCGGATCAATCTGACCAGTGAACTGGTTGAATGGCTGAATGCTCAGGATAAAACCCCGAAAGTATTTATTTCTGGCTCTGCTGTTGGCTACTACGGCCCACAGAAACCTGATGATGAAATCACCGAAATGTATCCTGCCGGTGATGATTTTGCGGCAGAACTCTGCTCGGAATGGGAGCAGGCTGCTCAGACTATCAGTGATGACTGCCGTTTGTGTTTGCTCAGAACCGGTGTGGTATTACATCCCAAGTATGGTGCTCTTGCCAAGATGTTGCCTGCTTTCAAAATGGGAGTAGGTGGTCCCATTGGAAGTGGTCAGCAGGTCATGCCATGGATTCATATTGAGGATATGGTCAGAGGTATTCTCTTTCTGCTGGATACGCCTGATGCCCAGGGGCCATTTAACCTGGTTGCACCCAAGGCGGTTGATAACCGCACTTTTTCCAAGGCTCTTGGGAATGCTGTTAAACGTCCGGCCTTTTTTACTGTCCCGGGGTTTATGATGAAGCTGATGCTGGGGGATGCTTCAGCTTTGCTGCTGGAAGGGCAGCGCCCAATTTCCTTTAAGTTGGAGTATTCCGGTTTTACCTTTCTTTATCCAGAGTTGGAAAAGGCTCTGGAAAGCCTTCTTCCGCGCTAGTTTTTACTGTGTTGTCTGATATAACCGGTTAAACAGCTGGGCACAGTCACACTCCTTCATGCGATATATGCTGGCAGGCCGATTACTGCCGTAACGCTTTTCACCGGTATCTTCCAGAATATTTCCGCCCACAAAGCGATTGCGTATGGAGCGCATTGGGGGAGACTTACCCAGTATACAGTTAAAAACATCGCGGATTTCAGACAGCGTAAAGACTTCAGGAAGCAGATACAGAGGGAGAGTACTGTACTGCACCTTGCTGCAAAGCCTTTCTATGGCTGTCAGCAGCAAGCTTTGGTGGTCATAAGCCAGGTCTGGCAGCTGGGGATCGTGGCAGGCCGTTGTTTGAATACCAATATCCAGCCATTCGGCTTCACCCAGATCTTTTTCCGGTTCACCTCTCAGAAGGGCAAAGTACACCACGGTCAGGGACCAGCCACGGCTGTCCCGATGGTTATTGCCAATGGTTTCAACTTGCTCCAGCCAGGAGGGTTCGGCACTGGTCAGTTGAGTAATTTGTCTGAGAGCCGTTTGTTCCAGCTCGCTATCTATTTGTGGATCTATTCGTCCGGCAGGTAAAGCCCGGGGAAACGTTGCCTTCGGGTGAGTGGCGGGAGCAGTGAGAACCTGCAGCTGCCCCTGGTGCAACCTCAAAGCGACAACATCAACGGATATCAAGGCCATTGATAGCAACTGGGCGGGTGGAAAATCAGATTGACTCATAAATTGATCAGTAAAACTCTCCAGTCTGTTCACTATGGTCAACCTTTTTCAACGTATGAGGCGGAAACAGGAAGCCGGGAAGTCATTATATCCTGACAGCTCTTGACTCCTTTTGGAACTAGATTCACTATGTTAAGGAATCTAGTTCACTATGTAGGCTGAAGCCATGCTGAAACTTGGACCCCGGGATAGGGTTGCGGCTTTTGATGTTGACGCCCAGAACTGCTTTACCGAGCTGTGTCCGGCGGAGCTGCCAGTACCTGATGGCGTTCATATAGTCAGTGAACTGAACAGACAGGCTGATATTGTCAGCCTGCGTCTGGGTTCCAAGGATGCTCATCCGGCCAATGCCATCTGGGAAGCCGATGATGACCGTCCAGCCCTGACTCCTGTTGAAGGGCATAAGAATGTTGATTTGCACTGGCCACGGCATGGTGTCCCCGGAACCTTCGGCTTTGAGTTGCTGGAAGGTCTGCCAGAGGTCAGTGAATACGATTATTTCGTCTGGAAAGGGGTGGAGCCTGATATCCACCCTTATGGTGCCTGTTTTCATGATCTCGCCTGCCGCCGGAGTACAGGAGCCATTGAGTTCCTGCGGGACCGGGGCATTGATGTTGTCGTTGTAGGCGGACTGGCACTGGATTACTGCGTGAAGGTAACAGCTCTGCAGCTTGCTGAGGCTGGTTTTCGCGTCATTGTGAATCAGGGTGCGACACGAGGTCTTGCACCCGAATCTTCCGCTGAAGCCCTGAGAGCTATGGCGGCGGCTGGTGTTGAGCTGGTTGAGTCAGCCAATGACCTGCAGGTTGGTTAAGTGTTCGGGAGGCCACTTAGCCAGTTATAAAGATTTACCCTAATTAGTACATCATCGTTGTATGTCTAAACCAATTATCACATCGCTGCTGGATACAGATTTATATAAGCTGACTATGCAGCAGGCGGTGTTTCATAACTATCCAACAGCTGTTGTTGATGCCCGTTTCCACTGCCGTTCCCCGGTTGACCTTAGCCCCTTGGCTGATGAAGTCCGGGATGAGATTAACAGCCTTGCCGGTTTAAGACTGGCGGCGGATGAGAAAGGCTGGCTGGGTGAAGTAGGCGTCTTTAAGCCGGATTATCTTGACTGGCTGGAATCCCAGAAGCTTGATCCAAACAAGGTTGATGTCCAGATTTCCCAGGAAGCTCTGCAGATTAATGTTCGGGGCTCCTGGCTTGAAGTGACCCTGTTTGAGATCTATGTGCTGGCCATTGTCAGCGAGCTCTATGGGCGCCATATGCAGACCGGTGCGGCGCTGGAAACAGGACGCCTGCAACTGTGCAACAAGATTGAAGCACTGAATGGGCATCTGCGGGATACGGGTGGCAGTTTCCACTTTGTCGACTTCGGCACCCGTCGTCGTTTTTCTGCGGACTGGCATCGTGAACTGCTGACAACTCTGAAGCAGGAGCTGCCGGGCAGTCTGGTTGGAACCAGTAATATCATGCTGGCCTGTGAACTTGATCTGAAACCGGTTGGTACCATGGGCCATGAATGGCTGCAGGCACATCAGGCGCTGGTGGATGATCTGGCTCTTAGTCAGCGTCGTGCACTTGAAGTCTGGTATGAAGAGTATCAGGGCAAACTCGGTGTTGCCCTGACCGATACCATTACCATGTCGGCTTTCCTGAATGACTTTAATCGTGAGCTGGCCCTGCGTTACCAGGGGCTGCGTCATGACTCCGGTGATCCTATTACCTGGGGTGAACGTGCCGTCGCTCATTATGAGCTGCTGGATATTGATCCACGTACCCGCCAGCTGGTTTTCAGTGATGGTCTGAATTTTGATAAATCCCTGGAAATCAGTGAGCACTTTGCCAGCCGGATTCCGACCAGCTTTGGTATTGGTACCTGGCTGACTAATGATGTTGGTGGCAAACCGCTGAATATTGTTCTCAAGCTGGTGTCCTGCAATGGCCAGCCTGTTGCCAAGATATCTGACGCTCCAGGTAAAACCATGTGCCTGGACACTAATTATGTGAACCGTTTGAAGCAGGTTTACGCTGTCAGCTAAACCCCAACCACCTTGAAAACCGGAGTTTTAAGCAAGCTCCGGTTGTACACTTACTCTCAGAATTTCTTCTTCGCGTTTTCCGCCTCTTTCACAACATTGGCTGTATGCCTCAGCGCTCCATTCCATACGATATCAATCTCTCTTGCGGGATGTTCCATCTTTATGCGTTCAAGGATATTAACGGTATGTTCTTTTCTACCGCAGGGATAAGGCCATATCCTGACTTGTCCCAGATTGCAGTAATAAATGCCGTAGAAAGTCACTTTGGTTGACAGGCCGGGAGAGTCTGAGCCTACCCATAACGGCTCTCCCTTGCGGAACCGGCCATAACCCAGGCGTTTCAAAACGTAGATGCTCCGGTGTTTGATTCCACATGGAATGAACTTTCAGCATGATGGCTATCTGGCAGGAACTGGGTAGGTTATCGTACTGATTGTGCTTTGTTCAGCAGTTCGTATATACCGTAGGGAAAGCAGACTCTAAAAACATCGGATTTCAAGATGGTCGGGGTTTAAGTGCGATTAACTGCCTAACCACTTGGTTATGATTCCTTCACCTGTATATCAGCAGCATGAATGAACCTCCTACCTATTTCTGTTTCTAACTCCATGAAGGATCTCAGTTCAATATGCATAATTGGAGGTGTATATGCCAGCCAGACAAATTTATCTCACCAGAGCAGTTACCCTGACACTTATATTTCTCTCGCAGCTGTTGTTCATCCGTCCTGCGGCATGTTCCGATATTAAATTTTCCAAACGTTATCAAATTTTTGGCATGGTATCAGGGGAAAAAATATCTGCTGGATTTATTCATCGTCATGATGTGGAAGTGGATGAAAACTATATTGCTGCAAGCCATTACCACTCAAAGCTCGACATCCAAATCCGTTGTAACAATGATAATACCATGGCCATATGCCATGAGCTTCGAAATAAGTCATCGGGAATAAAGAAGGCAGCGGTCAACCAGTTCAATTATTGTTTTGATGCATTTAGCCCTGGTATCGGATATCGCTATAGCACAGCAATAAAACCTAACCGTTTTACTGAAGGTTTTTTTCTTCAGGCATGGGGTACCATAAAAGAATCAGGATGACAAAATTTAGTTATCGGGATAACGATAGGGGTCACTGGTATTTTTATACTCCTGTATATTCTGACGAGCAGTACTATTCAATTTTCATGTCTCAACATCATGAAATGCGTCTGAACGCGTTTTTTAATGGAAATAGCCGTGAACCGGGCCACCCCTGCTCACAGAGTCTTGTCTCTGAGCCTTTTAAATATAATGAGCGATTCTCGTACGTTAGCACTACCCATAGAAACGGGAAAAACTGGGGTATACCATCAACAAGCATGCAATATCATTGCATGCTTCCCAAAGAGGGACTGCTTCCCCAGGATTTTGATGCGGGGGTTGAAAATCTGGAACCATTGTTTCTTGCCCATATGGGCAAGTTATCTATGGATATGGAGCTCGATCGTGATTTATTTATGATGATGTTACCCTTTCATTTTCAAGCCTTTCTGAAGCAGGAACAAATAGGCGATATCGGTGCTTTCAATACACTGTTCGCGCACGCAATGTTCGCGTATCACCAAAAACCTGCTCCAATCACAACCCATTGTTTGAGTGAAAGAAGCAGTCACAAAGACCCACGGACTGCTGATGATTTCACAGAGATTCGTTACTGTGCCTCCCCGGATTTTCAGAAATGGGAGAGCATTACAATACTACAAAATCACCTGCCTGTTATCATTATGGAGGCAAGTGACACCATCGAGCCGCTAAGAACAAGGGTGTGCGAAGAATAAGACATATCTTCAGGCCTGTACGGTTAGTCCCGCTCAACGCGGGCCCGTTTCGTTGATTTGTAAACGACAATAACTACGACTACGAATTCGTAGTCCCGATAGGGTGCAAGCCTTCAGGCTTGGTGTGCCTCTTTGACCTGTTCTAATCAAGACAATGGTGTCGAAAGTCGTGCTTACGGGTGGTGTGGTGTTGAATGGATTAAAAACTGCCTTGCGTTTGTATCTTTCAGTGACTTTATCCTGATGCAGGGCTTACGCATCAAAAGCTCCCTGATCCCGTAAAGTAAAACATCTTGGCCAGCCATTACTGTTCTCCACGCCTCTGAATGGCCTGATAACGGCGCATAGTATTAATGCCTTAAATTCGGCTTTAGATGGGTAGGATACGCTGAAGAACGGGCTGATCCAAAATCGTGGATCTGACTTTTCCAAATGTTTCTTTTGAAAAGATTTTGTTTTCATTTCAATGAAATGGCTTTCCCCCCTTGCAAAGTCACTCCGGTTTATGGAGAATGCGACACCGTTCGAGGGCAAGTGTTAAGCGTGTCCTGAGCGTCATTATGGCGGACCTTGTCGGTTCCCCCGCAATGAGCAGCTGTGAATTCCGCCAGGCCCGGAAGGGAGCAACGGTAGCAGTGCGCACATGTGCCGGGGTGTTAGCTGGCAGGGGCCGCCTCCATTATCTCTCCCTTCTGAATGTCTTTCTTTTTTCATCCTGAAACTTCAGCTCTGAATACTATCGTGCATCCATTCCTTATCTCGGTTAGCATATAGCGTCTTATTTTCCTTCGAACAGCTTACCTGCAGTAACCAAACTGGCGACAATGAAAGTGGCGAAAAACCAATGAGTTATCAGGTGCTTGCGCGCAAATGGCGGCCCCGGACCTTTAAGGAACTGGTAGGGCAGGTGCATGTTTTGCAGGCCCTGGTGAATGCCCTCGACAATGACCGGCTTCATCATGCCTACCTGTTTACCGGCACCCGCGGTGTGGGTAAAACCACCATTGCCCGAATTCTGGCCAAGTGTCTGAACTGTGAAACCGGTGTGACCTCGGAGCCCTGTGGTGAATGCGATTCCTGTCGGGAGATTGATGAGGGCCGCTTTGTTGATCTAATCGAAGTCGATGCAGCCAGCCGTACTCGCCTGGAAGATACCAAGGAACTGCTGGATAACGTGCAATATGCGCCGACGCGTGGGCGCTTCAAGGTCTACCTGATCGACGAAGTGCACATGCTCAGCACCCACAGTTTCAACGCCCTGTTGAAAACGCTGGAAGAGCCACCTCCCCATATCAAGTTCCTGTTGGCGACCACTGATCCGCATAAGCTGCCGATCACTATCCTGTCCCGCTGCCTGCAGTTCAGCCTGAAAAATATGCCCCCTGAAAGAGTGGTGGGGCATCTGCAGAATGTACTGGATGGAGAACATATTTCTTACGAGTTGCCCGCGTTGTGGCAGCTCGGTCGTGCTGCTGATGGCAGTATGCGTGATGCTCTCAGCCTGACGGATCAGGCTATTGCTTACTGCGGTGAAGGCCTGACCAATCAGGGTGTCACCGCCATGCTGGGCACGATTGACCAGGCCCAGGTTTACAGGGTGCTGGATGCTCTGGCCGATGGTAGGCCGCGAGCGGTTCTGGACTCAGTGTCTGAACTGTCTGAGCACAGCCCTGATTATGTGGCTGTTCTGGCTGATATGCTGTCGGCGCTGCATCGCGTGGCGCTAGCCCAGGCTCTGCCTGATGTGGTGGACAACAGTCAGGGGGATCGTGAACAGATTCTCAATCTGGCGGGGCGCATGACTGCTGAAGATGTTCAGCTTTATTATCAGACCGGCTTAATTGGTCGCCGTGATCTGCCTCTGTCCCCAGATCCGCGTTCCGGTTTTGAAATGGTTCTGCTGCGAATGCTGGCATTTCGTCCGGATGGCATTCCAACTGTTCCCGAACAGCCACTGCCCGGCAGCGATTCTGGCAATGAGAAGCAAGCTCCCAGAGAAGTATCCAGCGCGCCTGAATCAAAAGCAGAAGTACGTGAAGATCGTGAGGAGCCTGAGCCTTCAGGGTCATTAGATGCTCCAGCTCAACAGGAGCCAGTATCTCAAACTGAGCCTCAACCTCAGTCGGTAGAGGTTCCTGCCCAAGAACAGGAGCAAGTTGCTCAGGAACCTACAGAAGTTTTGGAAGCAGAAAGACAACCTGCCGAAACAATTGAGGTCCCACCTTCGCCAGCACCGTCACAACAGCAGCCGATGCCGGAGCCTGTTGAAGCTGCAGTGGCTGCAAATGATGCTCCGCCTCCCGGATTTTATGATGCCCCCCCGCTGGCAGACTATGCCAATGTTGATATGGGTGGTTATGAGAATGAAGTGCGGACACCTATTGATGTCGATAGCCTTCTCAATGAGCCCCCGGCACCATCCCAGCCAGAGACCGTAGAACCTCAGGCCGCTACTCCTCCTGAGCCTTCAGCACAGCATGTTGAAGAGATTGAACCGGAAGACGAGAAAGAGAAGATTGCTCTTGCCGGACTGCAGCCACAGAACTGGATTGATCTGAGTCAGGGGCTGCGCATGGGTGGTGTGACCGGTGCCATCGTATCCAACTGTGAGATGGTTTCGGCAGCTGGCAACAAGATGGCCCTGCGTCTGGATAGTGAGCACGACACCCTTTATAACGACAACCACCGGATGCGAATAGAGCAGGCTCTTTCGGATTACTTCGGTGAGAAGATTGCGCTGGATATCCAGACCGGTGTGGTCCAGACCGAGACCCCCTCAGCTTGGCGTGAACGTCGTCGGCGTGAACGTCTGGAAGCTGCCCGCCGCAGTTTCCATACCGATGAGCGGGTGCAGGCTATTGTTGAGGCCTTTTCCGGCACAATTCTTGACCATACCATTGAACCGGTAGGCTCCTAGGCCGGATAATATGATGATTCGCCTTGCAGGGTTTCGTTAATTCTGCAAGGCCAGAAGTTTTCAATTCAGCGATCAGTTAGAGGTGAACATGCTGAAAGGTGGAATGGGTAACCTGATGAAGCAGGCCCAGAAGATGCAGGAACAGATGCAGAAAATGCAGGAAGAGCTTGCTAATGCAGAAGTGACTGGTGAAGCTGGTGCTGGCCTGGTTAAGGTGACCATGACCGGTCGTCATGACGTACGCCGTGTTGAAATTGATCCTTCCCTGATGGAAGAGGATAAGGAAATTCTGGAAGACCTGATTGCTGCAGCGGTTAATGATGCTGTTCGCAAGGTTGAAAAGAACCAGCAGGACAAGATGGGCGAAATTACCGGTGGTATGGGTATCCCCGGTATGAAGATGCCTTTCTGATCTGACGGATACAGGCAACAGATTATTTCAGGGAAGGTTCTCCAGCTATGTCATTCAGCCCCTTGATTGTCCGCCTGATGGATGCACTGCAGTGTCTGCCGGGTGTTGGTCCCAAGTCCGCCCAGCGTATGGTTCTGCACTTGCTGGAGCGTGATCGCCAGGGAGCCAGTCAGCTGTCCGAAGCCCTGAAAGCTGCTGTGGAAGGGGTTGGGCACTGCCAGCGCTGCCGAACCCTGACCGAAAAGGATATCTGCGATATCTGCACTCACCCCGAACGGGACGGTGAGCAGCTATGTGTGGTGGAAACACCCGCCGATGTTCTGGCCATAGAGCAGGCTGGTGGCTATAGCGGCCATTACTTTGTTCTTATGGGGCACCTGTCTCCTATTGATGGAGTGGGTCCTGAAGATATTGGTGTTGACCAGCTTCTGGCGCAGGTTGAAACCGATGGCGTCAGGGAAGTGATTCTGGCAACCAATCCAACCGTGGAAGGTGAAGCTACGGCTCACTATATCGCTTCTGCTTTACGTAAGCTGGGAGTGAAGGTATCCCGCATCGCCCACGGTGTGCCTCTTGGCGGTGAGCTGGAATATATTGATGGCGGTACCCTGATGCATGCCTTTGCTGGTCGGCGGGAACTGGTTGACTGAGTAGCAGGTTAAACAAAAAGCCCGGTTGTTATGCCGGGCTTTTTTGTTTCGCACTATTCAACATCACTCAGGTTGAGGCCGGCAGCCAGAACACCCTTATTGAACATGATGTTTTCAACCCAGCATTCGACTGCTCTATCAATGGCAGTTTCTGAATAGGAATCAGGAAAATCCTCGCTGACAAGCTGTATCATGGTTGCAAGGTTCTTATGAAAGCTGACTGACTCAGGAGTTTTACCTCTAAGGGTTTCGAGGTACTCATAGTATTCATTTTGCAGCGTTTTCACTTTTCCATCACGCAATGCGGTGATTTCCGGCATTATGTCATTGGCTTTTTTAGCAAGCTGAATTTTCTTTTTGGGGCCTTGCTCCATAGCTTTCCGAGTGTAATCCCAAGCTTTTGTGCGCAGTTTTCCCAGTTTTTTCCAGTTCTGAACCAACTTGGGTGGAACTGGTTTTTGATCACATGTTCCTGACCAGGTGAGATACTCCTGGGCACTATCACAGACTTTCTTCCAGGTTTCTTGAATCTCTGGGCCATTTCGATGCTGGGACAAGGCGCCGTCAAGTGACAGCTTTTGCTTCTCGAACACCGCAAGAGCATCTGGAATATCTTTGGGCAGATAAGCACCCACATGGTAAAGACCATTGTATGTATCGCTGAATGATGAGGCTAAAGCTTTTTCGTCAGGCTTTTTAACCTCTTCGGTATAAGGCAAACACTCATGCTTGACGGGGTCGACATCCCGTTCTTGTAATTTCCTTGTGCCCTGTTCTGCTGGTAACCGTAACCCTTTCGTTTCAGTGGTGTCTTTAACCTGCTCTTGTTTTTCAGAATGCTCAGTCGGTGAGCGTGTAGAAGAGCCTGGGGGCAGTAACGGTGAGTTGGTGGCGCGTGTTGGCACTTAAAGATCTCACTTAAAGATCTCACTTAAAGAAATTCTTTCCTATTTACCTTAGCTGAGAAGTATCCTGGTGCTACGACACAGGGTTGTAATCGCTATGGTTTAATTGAAAAGCGGCTTGTGTCCGGTGCTTCGGGTGCTGGCGAGTCATTCGGTTCCAGCAGGTAATCACCATGAGGTTTGATTTCAAACTGGCTGGTATCTGGAGCAGGAGGAGGTTCCGGCGCTTTGAGTGGGTTGATATCTGTTCCGACCGGGGCAATATCCCATGTAGTTGAACTGGCCTTTGGGGCCACTGGTGTATCTGTCTCAGGAATTGATTTCGGCTTTGTGGGTTTGGGCTCGACAGCAGGCTGTTCGGGTTGTTCCTGCGCTTTAGCCGGACTCTTTTTCCTGATTTCACAAACCAAACCAATGCCCTTCAGTTTTTTCACGAAGTTCTGCGCAGCTTCCTGGCTCAGGTTTGATTTCAGGACAACAGCCTTACCTGAAAACAGTTTGGCAAGTTGTTCTGGTGAGGCATGGAAGGCCTTCATGGCCAGATTTTTTACTTTCTGTTCGTTTGCTCCGGGAGCGATTTTACCGCTGAAAATTACGTTGAATGTTGCAGACATGGTGGAGCCTTAATCATTGTTATTGATTAAGTAGTACCACAAGCTGTGAGGATGGGAAACTTGAAGGGGGAGTCGGAGCCCCGACGGTTGTCAGGGCTGGACTGAAGCATTCAGTGCGATCAGTCAGTGCGGATCATCAGATACAGTTCAACTAGTACTTCCGGCAGTTGGGTTGCCATATCTTCCAGCAGGTCAGGGTTGCCGGAAATTTCACTGAACTCTTCCTCTTCCACAAACAGACCGGAGAGAGCGGCTACTGGCAGCAGAAGTTCTGCGATTTCCTGCTCTTTGGCATTGTTAAGCCACAGCTCTTCCTGCTCGATATGCGCTTCCATAAAGCCTGCACACCAGTCGGCCAGTTCGGACTCCAGAATGTCTTCATCTTCTTCGACGGAGACAGGAATCATCACCTCATCATTGAGCTGGTTATCAATCTCTGCCATGGCTGCCAGGATATCGCTAACCAGTTGTTCCTGCGTTAAACCGGTTACGGCAATATCAGGGAACATGGTCTGACAGATATCTTCTGCGCTGTCCGGCTGAGGACTGATGGCCTGTGCTGTCAGGTAGCCATGACCCATAATGGCGTCAAGAGCTTCCTCATCCTTGTCAGCCACCTTGTCCAGTGCCTGAAATAGACGACCATCTAAAAGTAAATCGGAATCCGTCATGTGATTTTTCCGGAAAAGAATAAAGATAAAAATTATCAGATAGCGCAAGTCTGACGCGTGTTGACGCAATTTGGAAGCGTAGACGTGTATACTGCGGTATTTCCCAATGCTTTTTCATTTAATCGGGTGAACACAGCTCTATGTCGGACCGGGCGCGGACGATTCTGGATAATGTTTTTGGTTACACGGATTTTCGTGGCCAGCAGGAAGCGATCATAGAGCAACTGGAGCAGGGCGATGATGCTCTGGTGCTGATGCCGACCGGTGGTGGCAAGAGTCTCTGCTACCAGATACCGGCGCTGCTGCGACCCGGTACCGCGATTGTTATCTCTCCACTGATTGCCCTGATGCAGGATCAGGTTGATGGACTGAACCTGCTGGGTGTCAGGGCGGCTGCTCTGCATTCAGGTATTCCCTATGGTGAGCAGGATCAGATTCAGGAAGACCTTGTTCGCGGCGAGTATGACCTGATCTATGTCTCGCCGGAACGTTTGCTGACCCACCGGATGCTTGAGCTGCTGGATCATATTCAGGTGGCGCTGTTTGCTATCGATGAAGCCCACTGTGTGTCCCAGTGGGGACATGACTTCCGGCCTGAGTATCTGCAGCTATCCATTCTTCATGAACGCTATCCCAATGTTCCCCGTATAGCCCTGACTGCAACAGCGGACCAGCGTACGCGGGAAGAGATTGCTGAACGTCTGAATCTTTCCGGTGCACGCTTCTTTATCAGCAGTTTTGACCGGCCCAATATTTTTTACCGTCTTGCCCAAAAGCGGAACGCCAAAAAGCAGTTGCTGGATTTTATCCTGAAAGATCATGCCGGGCAGTCCGGGATTGTTTATTGCCTTTCCAGGCGCAAGGTTGATGAGCTGGCAGCCTGGCTGCAGAACCAGGGGGTAGCAGCTCTGCCTTATCATGCCGGGCTTGATACTGAGACTCGCTCGAGACACCAGCATCAGTTCCAGACTACGGATAACCTGGTGATGGTTGCGACCATTGCCTTCGGTATGGGGGTGGATAAACCTGATGTGCGCTTTGTCGCCCATATGGATATGCCCCGCAGTATCGAAGCCTATTATCAGGAAACCGGTCGGGCCGGACGTGACGGTCTGGCTGCCACCGCATGGTTGGTTTATGGCCTTCAGGATGTGATTATTCTGGGACAGATGCTGGTTCAGTCGGGTATGAACCAGGCCATGCAGCAGCTGGAGCGTCAGCGACTGACAGCCATGCTGGGTTTCTGTGAGGTCACCGGTTGCCGCCGTGAAGCTCTGCTTGGATATTTTGGTGAATTGCGTGAGGGCAAGTGCGGCAACTGTGATCTTTGTGTGGAACCAGTCTCAACCTGGGATGCCACAGAAGCAGCCCGTAAGGCTCTTTCCAATGTTTACCGCACCGGGCAGCGCTTTGGGGTAAATCATCTGGTAGATGTGCTGCTGGGTAAAACTAATAAAAGAGTCAAAGAACTTGGGCATCAGTCAGTTTCCACATTTGGGGTTGGCAAAGAACTGAGTCAGCCAATCTGGCGATCAGTCTATCGACAGTTGGTGGCTCGTGGTTATGTGACCGTAACGTCCGAATCCCATGGTGGTTTGTTGTTGACAGAAAAGTGCCGGCAGCTGCTGCGCGGCGAAGAAACTCTTGAGCTTCGTCGTGACCGCTATGAAGTTCATGAAAAAATCACTGTTGGCCCAACTCCGCAGCTGAATGGTGAAAATGCTGAACTGTGGGAAGATCTGCGCGCTCTGCGGATGAAACTGGCCAGGGAAAGAGATGTCCCGCCATTCCAGGTATTCAGTGATGCCACGTTGCGGGGAATGATGGCCCGAATGCCTGAGACACCGGACCAACTACTGGAAGTTTCTGGAGTGGGTCAGTTTAAGCTGGAGCAGTATGGTGAAGCTTTCCTGGGAGTACTGACCAGATCAGTACAGGAAAATCCTTAAAATTGGCGGCTTAATGGAGTTTCTGCAAGCTACTGTCAGCTTGCATATTTAAGCAAAGACCTTAGGCTTTTTATATGTCTATTGCTATGAGGCGGCGGTTTTCCTGGCTGCCTTTACAGGGAATGTTGCCATGGGGCCAGTTGATTTTTCCATTCTTGAACAGTTCAAAGAGCTGATGGGGGATGAGGGGGAGGATGAGGTTAAAGATCTTGTCACTCTCTACCTTGAGGATGCCCCCAACCAGATCCGTGCCATGAAATACGCGCTTTCGGGCTCTAATGCCGAAGATTTCCAGCGGGCAGCCCATAGCTTCAAGTCAAGCAGTGCCAATATTGGCGCTTTTGGACTGCAAACTATTTGCCTGGAGCTGGAAACTATGGGTAAGGAGAACTCCCTGGGAGAACCCACCAGGGAGCTGATTTCCAAAGCTGAGTCAGAGTTTGCCAGTGTTCAGACAGCCCTGAATGGCTTCTTGTCTTCGTAAAGAAAGCGCAGTCTGGCACCACAATCACTGCAGTAATAGATAACACCCCGTTTTCTGCGATTGTGTCTGATCGCTGAAAGCGGGGTTTCTTTCTTGGGGCAGCGACAGTTGTAGATAAAGCGATAGCGGCCGGTCTGACGCAGATCATAGCTGTGCAGGCGCTCTGCTGGAACCTTGAAAACTCTGTTCATAACCCCTTGCCATTCTTCTCCGTGTGCAGCAATTCGGTGTCCATAGACTTTTGGGGCAACAATGTGGGCAGTTTCATGGGCGGCAATATGCTTCAGGAAATGACTGCGGTTGTATCTTAGAAAATGAAGATTGAAGCGCAGCAGGTTGCTCTCGGGTATGGCCTGGCCGGCATCTGCCCCCGTCAGGTCGACAAGAATCTTTGGTGGAGAAAAAGGCATATCGTAGAAGCTGGAAGCTTTCCGGATCAGCTCTTGGACCCGGATATGGAGATCAAGATATTCCATCGCTTTTTTGACCTGTTATCGCGAAGCGGATGGAATATTAGTCCCGGTTTTCAGGTGTGCCAGCCCAAAATAACAAAGGGCCGGAAAAGGCCCTTTGTTATGAAAAATTCGTTGAAAATGACGGTTGTATATCAAGTTCAGGTATAGACCGGCCCCGCCCCCAGATTCCACAATGTTACCGTGGCAGCCATGGTTGCTACCAAAATGACCAGGGCGACACAAAGTACCGAACTGGCAAAGATAACCCCCCGTTCAAAAGGGATATCCATGAAGACGGGCAACCCAGTGTAGAGCAGGTAGGATGCCCAGCTTATGGCGGTGATACCAACCAGCATGGCCGTCCACAGAGAGGGGAAAAGACCGATCAGGCCAGCGATAAAAAGAGGTGACGCAGTATAGGCAGTAAAGGCCAGGCACTGGGCAAAGCTCGGTGAGGAACCAAAGGTGCGGGCCATCCAGTGAACAAATCCAGCAATAAAAAAGATAGATGCCAGCATAGCCAGGTAGGCCAGGGTTGACATGGTTATTGCGCTTTCGCTGGTGAGGTAGACGGTATCGGAGCTTCCGGGTAGCTGCCAGCCAGTGGCTGTCGTGCCAAAGAAACCACAGATAGCGGGAATTGCTGCCATAAATATCAGATAGGTCAGTATTATCTTGATAACACTGTGTTGTTCATCTTTGATACTTCGCCATTCCTTGTCGGGGTGCATAAAAAGCCCCGGTACGTGAGTCAGACTCATCGTGCTTCTCCCTGCCAGTCAGTACAGACTGTTATTGCGAGTTGGCGTATTATTTTTATAGATTGTGTCGTTTAAGAGTTTGTCGTTTTGGGCGACTGCATTCAGTTAAACAGCATGTTGAACACTTGGCAACCAATAGTTCCGAATATTATTAGGTGGATCGTTTGAAAAATATTGTCTCGTTGGCAGCTTTTGTGGCTGTTTTTGTTCTTCTCTATGTCTTCTGGCCGGAACAGAAGGAAGAGGTCGCTGAACAGGTTGTGGTTCCTGAAGTGACTGAGGAAGAAGAGCAGAAGCAGCCCGGTCCGGAGGCCTGGGAGATAGCTGGTGTACCTGATTTTATGGCGATCAAGGACGTTAAGCAGAAGAAAAAGAAATTCTTCGATTACATGCTGCCTCTTGTTGAAGAGGAAAATCAGCGAATCATCAAGCAGCGTAACCGGATTCTCCAGCTGGCCGGTAATATTAGCTTGTCTGAGCATGATAAAACCTGGCTGAAGTTTATCGGCAGGCAGTATCGTGAAGAGGGTGAACCGTCGGACAAGTGGTTTGATGATATTCTGGAAAAAGTGGATATGCTGCCACCATCCATGGCACTTGCCCAGGCTGCCAATGAGTCAGGCTGGGGTACATCGCGCTTTGCACGGGAAGGAAATAACTATTTTGGCCAGTGGTGTTTTACGGAAGGTTGTGGACTGGTGCCAAATTCCCGAAAAGAAGGCTTTACCCATGAAGTTAAAAAGTTTGATGATGTACAGGAATCCGTACGTGCCTACCTTCTTAATCTGAACTCTCATCCGCAGTATGAGGCCCTGAGAGAGCTGAGAGTTAATGCCCGTGATAATAATCAGGTTGTTACTGGGCCTTATCTGGCGCAGGGGTTATGGAAGTATTCCGAGCGTGGATTTGATTATGTCGATGAGATTTCCCGCATGATGCACAAGAATAACCTTGTGAAGCTGGACAAGGACGCTGCAGTTACTCTGACACCGTAGAGGCCATCTTTCTCTAACAAATCGTATGCATGGAAAAAGGAGCTGATTTTAGCTCCTTTATTTACTGTGCAGGGGTGGGAGCACCGATCTGTTGCAACAGGCGGGGCCACTCTTCGTCCAGGAATGATTCGGCTTTGAGGCTATTCTGCCGACTTCGCTCGAAGATATTGGCCGGGTGATACTCATAAACGGGTTTGCTCCTGTCTTCGAGAATATCCAGTCCTGACAACCCCATGGTGGAGTTACAGTCAGCCAGGTAGGCACCCCCGAGGTTATTGGCATTATCTATCTCTGCACATCCGGCAAGAACAACATCCAGGAAGGAGCGGGGAACCTTCTTATCCCAGTGACGGGAGGGATCATGCAGGTAAGTTCCGCCATGTCTGACCTTGGTTCGCCATGGGTAGAATACATAGGCATCGATATGGTTCTGGTACCGGTTAAACCAGGCAATATCCTCATCCTTGTAGAACCGGAACATATGCAGTGGAACTCTTATACGCTCAAAGCCCCAGCTGGCCAGGCCATCAATCTTGGGCAGGTCGCGCTCTTTCACCTCGTAAAGCACACCATTGATGAAGCCGCTATAGCCATCCACATCTGAGGGGGTGGACATACGCAGCTTCTGGTCATCTACCCAGATATTCCAGGCTCTTTTATGTCCAACCAGTTTAACTGGAGTGATTCGGCTGTTGAGAGGGATATATTCCGAGTCTTCCCGAACTAACGAAAGCTGGGCACCTTGAAGGCCAAATAGAAAGACTTTTCTTTCAGCAAAGGAGGTAAGGGAATAGGAGAGCAGGAGTATAAAGGCCAGCAGTTCCGATATGCGCCGGGCAACCATCACCAAATCCTTTTGAGAGATTAAAACCTGAATATAGAACAGCTTTATATATATTGTTTTCTATGCGGAATGTTTCTAAAGAAACATTCCGCAAGATATCGGTATTAATTCACGTTAGGGTCGAAATTAACAACCTGAATGACCTCGTTGCTGACAGGTGTCGGCTCGAGTTCAGGGATATTGCCGGAGAAGATAGACTGGTTATCTTCATGTTCATACGGAGCCCGCTCACCGGTGCGGTCAATCTCCAGATCCTTGAAGTTAAACAGCTCAGTATCGGCCATCTGGGACAGGGCGATGTTCTGCATAGAGGAGAAAATGGACTCAATCCGGCTTGGGTGTTTCTTTTCCCAGTCGTTGAGCATGGCCTTGATATTCTGGCGCTGCAGGTTTTCCTGAGAACCGCAGAGGTTGCAGGGAATAATTGGGAACTGCATGTATTCCGCGAACTTGCTGATATCACGTTCACGGCAGTAAGCAAGCGGGCGAATAACAATGTTGCGGCCATCGTCAGACAGCAGCTTAGGCGGCATGGCAGAGATACGGGAACCGTAGAACATGTTCAGGAACAGGGTTTCTACGATATCGTCCTTGTGGTGGCCAAGAGCGATTTTGGTCGCACCAATATCTTCAGCAAAAGCATAAAGTGTGCCACGGCGCAGACGGGAGCAAAGTCCACAGGTAGTTTTTCCTTCCGGAATCTTGGATTTCACTACCGAATAGGTATCACGGTTAATGATGTGGAAGGGAATGCCCAGGGAGTCCAGGTATTCAGGCAGTATATGGTCAGGGAAGCCGGGCTGCTTCTGATCCAGGTTAACGGCAACCAGCTCGAAGTTGATGGGAGCGCTGCGCTGCAGGCTGCGCAGAACGTGCAGCATAACATAGCTGTCCTTGCTTATTGGAACAATTGGCTGACTGGTGTTTTTGGATAAGGGGCGAAAAGCTTGGTACGCAAGGGTTTATGCCGAATCCAGTCCAGCTCAACCTTTACACTTATAGAAAAATGTAAAGGTTGAGTGAGAAAATGCGAATCTTTACATTTTTGGATCGAAGTTCACGACCTGAACAATTCCATCGCTAGCAGATTCTGGCTCAGGAATATTCCCTGAGAAAATGGATTGGTTATCCTCGTGTTCATAAGGTTTACGTTCTCCAGTGCGATCAATCTGGAGATCCTTAAAGTTAAACAGCTCAGTATCGGCCATCTGAGATGGAGCTATGTTTTGCATAGCAGTAAAGATGGATTCAATACGGCTGGGATGTTTTCTCTCCCATTCCTTAAGCATGGCCTTAATATTTTGACGTTGGAGGTTCTCCTGTGAACCGCAAAGGTTGCAGGGAATGATTGGGAACTCCATGGCAGCCGCAAAGCGCTTGATATCATTTTCGCGGCAGTAAGCTAGAGGTCGAATGACAATGTTTCGGCCATCATCTGATAACAATTTCGGTGGCATAGAGGAAATGCGGGATCCGTAAAACATGTTTAGAAACATGGTTTCTACAATGTCATCTTTATGATGGCCGAGTGCAATTTTGGTAGCACCTATTTCTTCTGCAAAGGCATACAGGGTTCCGCGGCGCAACCTAGAGCAAAGGCCACAGGTTGTTTTGCCTTCGGGAATCTTTGACTTTACAACAGAGTAAGTGTCACGGTTGACGATATGATAGGGAATGCCAATGGTGTCCAGATATTCGGGAAGAACATGCTCTGGGAATCCTGGTTGCTTCTGATCAAGGTTTACTGCTATCAACTCAAAATTGATAGGGGCACTTTTCTGTAGACTACGCAGAATATGGAGCATGGTGTAGCTATCAGCCCCGCCGGATAAACACACCATGATCTTGTCGCCATCTTTGATCATGTTGAATTCTTCGATAGCCCGCCCGGTATGGCGTCGGAGCTTCTTTTGCAGCTTGTTAAATTCGGTTTTCTCAGATCCAGAAATCGGCTTAGTCATCAGTTCGGCTAGGGCTTGTAAAAGCACGGAAGTATACCGGTAGTAAAGTTCTTGACCAATGGGGTTATTCGCAATTTCAGGGGGCATTCCCCTTGAATATGTATCGGAGGTGTATGGGATAAGTGGCTCATTTTTTGATCAAATCATGATTGGTCTGTAAACGTTTGAGTAGCATCCTTAAGAATTTCGTTTTCTTTGAAAAATTGGATAACTTCCTCCTCCAGCCATCCAAGTTGTGTGTCTATTGATTCATGATGCAGTCACTGGAATAAGCGAAAATGAAACGAAAAATGATATCCGTTAGCAAGAGCTGGCTTAGAACCAGGTTGAGCGTCTTCACGGGAAAGGTGTACTGAACCGGTAGAGGAAAGCCGTGAAACAGTGGTAAAAACAGGAGAAAGGTGTCTCTCTCGTAGCTAAAGCCGATGGAGCAACAGACCAAAGCTACGTGAAATGTCTAATCAGGCATTGCTCGAAAGACGGTTAGATGTGCTTGATAGAGACAGGCTCGAATATCCCGCTGTCAAACAACCAGTCGAAGGCGATATTGTCAGCATGATAGTAACCGGAACGAACACCAGGACAGTTCATAAAAGCTTGTGAAACCTTCACACCTCCAATCTTGCCCGCCATGGTGATATTCTGCTTTTTAGTACAGACCACATTTTGAGAATCATCCATAACATCAAACTTCAACGCCACGGTGTACTCATCAAATGGGAAGTTCAGATTTTGTTGTACAGCATTAATCGAATAAGCGCCTTTTTCACTGTACGTGGTCTTAGTAATATGAATTTTACCAATTTCGATTCTGATTTCTGGGTCTAACCCTATATACTTATAAGGTCCAAGCTCATTCTTTAGATTGTCAATTTCAGCAGTCGCATTTTTCATTTTGCTTTCTAACTCTTTAAGAGTTGTTTCTAGCGAGTTGACTTTTTCTTCAGGCGCAAAGCAGCCGGTCATAAAAAAAGAAACAAAAACACAAAGTAGAATATTTTTCATCTGAGTCCATTCCTTGATCTAAACAGAGGCTAATTTTAGGTGCTCAAAGAATTTAGGAATATAGGTGCAATTACCTGAATTGAATTACAAGAACAAAGTACAAACAAATCCATTTATCAAATGCATTCTATGTACAAATTCACATCAAAAAAATAATTAATAAGTTAGTGTTGATAGAGAATCAGCCCATTATACACTCAACAAGAAAAGAAAGAATGGTTCCACCCGTGAACGCAATCATTCCATATATTGCTCTGAGAGAGATTGGTTTAAAAAAACTCAGAAGAGTGTGTAACCTATATGATTACTTTGGTGAGTTCCTTTAGGAAGTCGTTCAGGCCACTTTATGATTAAATGGATGTCGTGGATTCTTTAGTATTAGCTTTAGTCTTCTTGGTATTCATGTTTTCCTACTTCAGTTCGAATGGTTTTTAGAATAAAAAACAGGTCTCCTTTTATGATGCAGGTTTTGAAATGGAAGGTAATGGAGTATCCCTATTTTTCCAAGGTTTAATCGGCTGTAAATTTAACATGTGATATGAATTAGGTGTTCCACTTTTACAGCCTCACATCAATGTACTTTTTGTATGTAATGGCTGCGGCTCTAGAAATTCTCCAGCTGGCAATGATTGAGGCACAAATTACCCACTCTCTTGTTACTGAGTTATTGATTACACTCGATATAAAGATTGGTAGGAAAATAATAATTACATCTAGTAAAATGTTGATTCTTTTTTCATTTATTTGAGGTTTATCAGTATTCTTATACTCCTCTTTATTACGCCACACACGGATTCCACGACCTAATCCTGTTGAAAGTATTCTAGATTTGTACGCAAAATAAGGGTCTGGGATGGTATAATGAAAACGTTTATCATTCTCCATGTTTTGATCAGGGTCTTCCTTTTTATCTTCACTTGATATTGCTGAGTTTTCTTTAATTTTTGAGGGTTTATTGAATTTTCCTAGACCATCTGGTGTTTGGTTATATCCATGTAGAAATGTATCAAACTCAATTATATAGTACAGTTCATAGTAATCTAACTCTGATTCGCGAGTTTCAATGATAACGTCAAACCTGAATTTATTTTGTCCAGCTCTTGCCCAGGCTGACTGTAAATCTGAGTTTTCGTGTGTTCCCTCAATCAACTTCTGATAGTGATCTCTCCACCTCCTTCCAATATCTTTAGATTGTCCAATATAGCTTTTGTGATCACTGCTCCAGAGACAATATATGCCGCATTTTTTGTCAGCATTCTTAAAGTGTTCCTGTAAGTTATTTATCGAAGAAAATGGAATATTTAAAATTGAATGCCTGATAGCTTGCTTGGTACATTTGCTGCTATTGTAATTATTAGAGTTAAGATTATTTGTATCTGGCTTTTTGGCTTCTTTATTTGTCTTCTTGGATTTAGGGAATGTTGACAATGAAATTGCAAAGTACACATTGTCACCACGAACCATTTTTCTAGATATAGAAGCTTGGTACTCGTTTCCTGAATCAAGAATATGTGCTAACCTTTCGCCAGCAATAATTCTGGGAATATGTCCTAGCATTTTTCCTGAGGCATGAACCTGTATTGCATTCGAGTCATGCTCGTTTTCAGGATTCCTAATTAGCGTTATTTCAGACCCTCTCGTAATATCTTCAAAGAAAATATTTTGATCTAACCCGTCGCTATCGACATAGCATGTACCAACAACTTTAACTGTCTCTGTTTCAAAATGGTTCATAATATTCAGTAGTACGATTATTAAACACTATGAAAAATATTTATCAGAAAGAGTATGAAAAATATTTTTCGTTTTCGAAAAATACAATGAAGCAAGTGAGTGCCTTCAATCTCCATTATGTATTGGGTACATGATCTAGAATTTTGATGATATTCCTCACGTAATTTATTCTATTGATATTTATCAATACTCAATGGAGTAAGGGTGAAAGTATAAAAGTAGAAAGGTTTCAATCTTGTAATAGGTGTTGCCATGTTGCTGTCCATTACTACATTTTTTCAGTTTTATCATGTGACCAGTGAAAAGTATGGATTAATCATTTCAGCCCAAAAAACAGGATTCTTTGATTGTGTAGGAAGCAGAAAAAGGAGTGCAAATAATGCCATAAACGAAAGTAAGAGAGGAAGAAAGGGCTATGGACTTAACAGAACAAGAACTGAGAAAGCCGATACCTCATGACTGGCTGGTAAAGTCCGGTGTCCGTTCAGAAACATAATGCTAGTTTTGCACTAATCTGAATTATGAAGGCAATGTGCCTGTATTACAGGCGCCAATAACTAGGCGGCTTTATAACTGTAGAACTAGTTTGTACAGAAGTCCCACTAAGGTATACACGCACAGATCACCAACACATATTTACTTCACGACTTCAATTGACGCTCTCCCTGCATAGCCACATAAGTTGAAATCCACTGGGTACTCAGCTGAACAAGCTCTCGCAGGTGGCGATTTTCTCGTTGCAGATTCTTTATCTCTTTCTCCGAAGATTTTGGTGTCCCTCCACTTGTGGGTGATGGCTCCTCTATTCCAGCCTTATGAGTATCCAACAGTGTTGAAAACATAAGGGCATCATCACTATTTTTGCACCAGCGTTGAACTTTATGGTGTTCAACGTCCAGCTCCTTGGCAACCTGCACAGTACTCATTCCAGAACGAACCATATAAACAGCATGTTCCCGAAAAGCTTTAGTGGTCGTTTTTCTTGCCATCACAAATGACTCCAACCATTACAGGTGGTATGCATGAATGCAGAATTTACAAAATGACCATTATAGACGGTAGAGCTAATACCGTACTGGAAATCAGTATTCTTTCATTTAGCGGAAAGGATACTGGCTTTGTCAACGGTTCAGAGGAAATTTGGGCAACGATTGCGAGAAGTGCGAGAGCAACAAACTCTGACTCAGGAAGAGCTTGCACACAGGGCAAAACTCAACCGTACATATATTGGCGACATTGAGAGGGGAGAGAAAAATCTTACCCTCGAAAGTATGGCAAGGCTGGCAAGCGCTCTGGGTATAAAGATAAGAGATCTTTTCGACTGGGAGTTATAATTACTCGATAATTATTAACCCTGTACTCTTTAATCACAGCGCCAGTTCTTTTGTGCAAATGAACCAATATTCTGAGACATACTGTGTGGCAACCTGGTGCAAAGCACTGGTAGTTAACCTGGAATCCATTTCTCAGGATCCATATCTGTCCAGACTATCTATTGATACTCTTCAGGAGGAAAATGTTCATTTAACCTCTGATGAGGCCCACCACATTGCAATGCTGTTGGATATATCAACCGAGCAATTAAGACGAAGGCCAACTTTAAGAGATATGAGAGGTGGCAGGTTAGCGCACCTTGCCAAACTGGCTGGATCTGAAGCATCCAGAAAAGCATAAATCATCGCCCGGAAAAGCATTACAGCTCAGCCCTTCCAAGTGATAACAGTATTTCTGGCAAGGTATAATCCTGCCATATTGCGGTCAGGAACACTCTGAACTTTAGTGTCAGGCATACCCTCCTATCCAGTTCAGTAAATCCTACGCTGTTTTACTCACTGCTTTTTATGCGAAAATCCCCACTTACCTCCACGCGGACGGAAGCGCAGCAGTGGCAAGCATAGATAAATCCAAGCTCACCGAAACCGACATCATTACCAAATTCATCCTGCCAGCCGTGAAGGATGCAGGCTGGGATGATCTGACCCAGATCCGTCAGGAAGTGAAACTTCGTGACGGCAAGGTGGTGGTGCGTGGGAAGGTTGCTGCCCGCAAGAAGGTGAAATCTGCAGATATCGTGCTGTATCACAAGCCCAGCATGCCTCTGGCCGTGATTGAAGCCAAGGCCAACAAGCATGAGATGGGCAAAGGTATGCAGCAGGGTTTGGATTACGCCAAACTGCTGGAAGTGCCTTTCGTGTTTGCTTCCAATGGTGATGGTTTTATCTTTCATGACAAAACAAACCCAACGCAGCTGGAAACAGAAATCAGCCTGAATGATTTCCCGACACCGCAAAAACTCTGGCAGAAGTTCTGTATCTGGAAAGGCTACACAGAACAGCAGCTTCCCATTATTACTCAGGATTATCATGACGATGGCAGTGGCAAGTCTCCCCGCTACTATCAGCTGCAGGCCATTAACAAATCCGTAGAAGCCATCTCTGCCGGGCAGGATCGTGTGTTGCTGGTCATGGCCACAGGAACCGGCAAAACCTATACCGCCTTCCAGATTATCTGGCGGTTATGGAAAGCCAAGAACAAGAAACGCATTCTGTTTCTGGCCGACCGTAATGTGCTGGTTGACCAATCAAAGAGTAATGATTTTCAGCCCTTTGGCTCGGCCATGACCAAAGTGCAAAAGCGCACGGTTGACCCCTCCTATGAAATCCATCTGGCTCTTTACCAGGCTCTCACTGGCCCAGAAGAACATCAGAAAGCCTTCAAACAGGTTGACCCGGATTTCTTTGATCTGATTGTTATCGACGAGTGCCACCGTGGCAGCGCATCGGAAGACAGCGCATGGCGTGAGATTCTGGAATATTTCAGCAGTGCCACCCAGATTGGTCTGACCGCTACGCCCAAGGAGACTGATGATGTTTCCAACGCCGATTACTTTGGCGACCCGGTTTACACCTACTCCCTGAAGGAAGGTATCGAAGATGGTTTCCTCGCGCCTTACAAGGTTGTGCGGGTTGATATTGATGTGGATCTGCAGGGCTGGCGGCCCACCAAAGGGCAGGTGGATAAACATGGCGAGCTGATCGAAGACCGCATTTACAACCAGAAAGATTTTGATCGCACTATGGTGATTGATGAGCGCACCGAACTGGTGGCGCAGACCATCACCAACTATCTCAAGCGTACTGACCCAATGGCCAAAACCATTGTGTTCTGCAACGATATCAACCACGCCGAACGTATGCGCCGGGCGCTGGTCAACCTGAACAAGGATCAGGTAGATAAAAGCGATAAGTACGTGATGAAGATCACCGGGGATGATGAAGTTGGCAAGGCCCAGCTGGATAACTTTATCAACCCGAAAAAGCCTTACCCGGTTATTGCAACCACTTCAGAGCTGATGACCACTGGGGTTGATGCCAAAACCTGCAAACTTGTGGTGCTGGATCAGAACATCCAGTCCATGACCAAGTTCAAGCAGATTATTGGCCGGGGTACCCGGATTGATGACAAATACAACAAGCTCTGGTTCACCATCCTGGACTTCAAAAAAGCCACCGAGCTGTTTGCCGATGAACGCTTTGACGGTATTCCGGAAAAGGTGATCACCACCAAGCCCAAAGATATCAACGATGAAGAGTCCGATCTGGAAGATATTCTGAACAATGACGATCAGCCAGAGGATGGTGAAACCTCAGGAGATGATCCCGGCGGCGCTAGTGAACAGAACGGTGAGGAGATCGGTGAAGAAGAACCCTGGGGCGATACCACAGACGGCGAGCTGCCCGGTGAAGAAAACCAGGTTCGCAAATACCATGTGAACGGCGTTACCGTTAAAGCCGTTGCCGAGCGGGTTCAGTATTACGATACCGATGGCAAGCTGGTGACGGAATCCTTTAAGGATTACACCCGCAAAACCATTGCCAAACAGTTTGCCTCTCTGGATGAGTTCACCAAAAAATGGAATGCCGCCGAGCGCAAGCAAGCCATTATTGATGAGCTGGAACGAGAAGGCATAATCTGGGAGCTCTTGCTGCAGGAAGTAGAACAGAAAATCGGCAAAGAGCTGGACCCTTTCGACCTGATCTGCCACGTGGTGTACGATCAGCCGCCCCTCACCCGCAAAGAGCGGGCCGAGAATGTGAAGAAGCGCAACTACTTCACCAAGTACTCCGAAACCGCCCAATCAGTCCTCAACACCCTGCTGGATAAATACGCCGATGAAGGTGTACTGGAGATTGAGAAGAAGAGCGTTCTGAAAGTAGAACCTTTCCCTCAAATGGGCCGCCCCAAAGAAATTGTACAAAAGGGCTTCGGCAAGCCTGCTGATTACGAAAAAGCCATCAGCGAACTGGAAGCCGAGATTTACCGCATCGCCTAATTTATTTGCACTGCACAAGGCTGACCGTGACGCTTATCTACAGCGTGGGGTTCAGCCTTGTGTACATCAACCTGTTTAAGAGAACACCATGTCAATCAGTTCCGTTATCAAATCCATCCAGGACATTATGCGAAAGGATGCAGGCGTCGATGGCGATGCCCAGCGTCTGGGCCAGATGTCCTGGCTGCTGTTCCTGAAAATCTTTGATGCCCAGGAAGAAGAGCTGGAATTTGAGCTGGATCACTACCGCACGCCCATTCCCGATGAGTATCTGTGGCGCAACTGGGCAGCCGATAAGCAGGGTATTACCGGCGATGAACTGCTCGCTTTCGTCAATGATGAGCTGTTCCCCGACCTGAAAAACCTGACCGCCCCAATTGATACCAACCCCCGTGGTTTTGTGGTGAAAGAAGCCTTCAGTGATGCCTTCAACTATATGAAGAACGGCACCCTGCTGCGCCAGGTGATCAACAAGCTGAACGAGATCGACTTTACCAGCTCCAAAGAGCGACACCTGTTTAATGATCTCTACGAAAAAATCCTGAAAGACCTGCAAAGCGCAGGCAATGCCGGTGAGTTCTACACCCCCCGTGCCGTCACCCGCTTTATGGTAGACAGAGTGAACCCTCAGCTGGGCGAAAGCATTATGGACCCGGCCTGCGGAACCGGTGGCTTTCTCTCCTGCTCCTTTGACCATGTAAAAAACAACTACGTCAAAACCACGGAAGATCACCAGACCCTGCAGAAGCAGATTCACGGTGTTGAGAAAAAACAGCTGCCCCATCTGCTCTGCACCACCAATATGCTGCTGCACGGTATTGAAGTGCCGGTGCAGATCAAACACGGCAACACCCTGAGCAAGCCTCTCTCCAGCTGGGATGAAGAGATTGATGTGATCGTCACCAACCCGCCTTTTGGTGGCACAGAGGAAGACGGCATTGAGAAAAACTTCCCGGCAGAAATGCAGACCCGGGAAACAGCCGACCTTTTCCTGCAGCTAATTATCGAAATTCTGGCTGGCTCTTCAGCAAAGAAAGGGGGCAGAGCTGCGGTGGTGCTGCCCGATGGCACCCTGTTTGGTGAAGGCGTAAAAACCAAGATCAAGAAGCTGCTGTGTGAAGAGTGCAACCTGCACACCATAGTGCGCCTGCCCAACGGCGTATTTAACCCCTACACCGGCATTAAAACCAACCTGCTGTTCTTTACCAAGGGCCAGCCCACCAAAGATATCTGGTTCTACGAGCACCCTTATCCGGAAGGCGTAAAGAACTACAGCAAAACCAAACCCATGAAGTTTGAGGAGTTCAAGGCAGAACAGGCATGGTGGGGCGATGAAGCTGATGGTTTTGCAGCACGGGTAGAAAATGAACACGCCTGGAAAGTCAGCATTGATGAAATCATCAACCGCAACTTCAACCTGGATATCAAAAACCCTCACGTTGGCGAAATCATCATCCATGACCCGGAAGAACTGCTGGCAGATTATGCCCAGCAGCAGGAACAGATTCATGGGTTGCTGAACCAGCTGAAAGATATTCTGGGTGAAGCCCTGAGTGAAGGTAAGCAGTAATGAGTGATGTAGAAAATCTGATTACCGACAATATTGCCAACTGGGCGCTGGCGGTTCAGAAACGAAATGCTACCGGGCGTGGTTCCAGTAAGAAGGTTGAGCTTTATGGCATTAAGAAATTACGTGAGCTTATTCGCGAGCTTGCAGTACGAGGTAAGCTTGTTACTCAGAATCCTGAAGATGAGCCAGCCTCTGCCCTTTTGAATCGAATTGCATCTGAGAAAGCGCAATTATTTGAATCCAAAGAAATTAAAAAGCCTCGGAAGTTTCTTGATATCACTGAGAATGAAAAGCCTTTTGATATACCTGCTGGCTGGGCATGGGCAAGACTTGAGGATATTGGCAGAGAATGGGGCCAGAAAAAGCCAGACCAGCAATTCACATATATTGATGTAGGGGCTATAAACAAAGAGCTTGGATACATTAGCGAACCAAATATCCTCGAAGCTGGTGAAGCCCCTTCGCGTGCGCGAAAGCTAGTAAAAGAAGGGACAGTTATATATTCAACGGTAAGACCATACTTGTTGAATATTGCAGTGATCAATCAGGCATTTGATCCAGAACCGATAGCTAGTACCGCTTTTGCTATCTTACACCCAATGGGAGGCATGTCAGGCTCATTTATCTATCGCTATTTGCGATCTCCCAGCTTTGTAAAATACGTTGAAAGTTGTCAGACAGGCATTGCGTATCCTGCTATCAATGATAAGCAGTTTTTTTCTGGTGTTATTCCTGTACCACCAGAAGCTGAACAAATCCGTATAGATGCTAAAGCCCAAGAACTCATGTCACTGTGCGATCAGCTGGAGCAGCAAACCGAATCCAGCCTCACCGCCCATGCGACACTGGTCGAAAACCTGCTCGCCACCTTGACCAGCAGCATCGATGCCGCCGAGCTGGAACAGAACTGGCTGCGCATTGCCGAGCATTTCACCACTCTGTTCACCACTGAAGAGAGCATCGACCAGCTCAAACAAACCGTGCTGCAACTGGCGGTTATGGGCAAGCTGGTTCCCCAGAACCCGAACGATGAACCGGCTTCGGTACTGCTGGAGAAAATCGCCGCCGAAAAGGCGCAGTTGATCAAAGAGAAGAAGATCAAGAAGCACCCTAAGGTTCAGCCAATTGGTGGGTTAGGCGACCTACCTTCCACTTGGGAAAAAATTGTTGTTCAGGATTTTGCAGATATACGCCTCGGTAGCACCCCAAGCAGAACTGAGCCAACTTATTGGAATGGCGAAATTCCTTGGGTGAGTTCTGGAGAAGTTGCACATGAGATTATTTGGGATACAAAAGAAAAAATAACTCCTGAGGGTTTGAGTAAGTCCAGCACATCAATCATCCCTGCAAGAAGTCTTCTGATGGCAATCATTGGGCAAGGTAAAACCAGAGGACAAACAGCACTGTTAGGGATTGATGCTTGCACAAACCAAAATATTGCGGCTTTTGTATTCAATGAAAATTTTGTTGTCCCAGAATTTGTTTGGATTTGGGCCAAGAGTAAATATCATGCGCACAGAGGCGGTGGACATGGTGGAGCGCAACCAGCCCTGAACGGTAAAAAAGTCAGGAGTTTCAGTTTTCCTCTTCCACCAACAGATGAACAGCAGCGCATTGTTGAAAAAGTGGATGAGCTACTGGCGATTTGCAATCAGCTCCAAACCCACCTCCAACAAGCCCAGCAAACCCGCCTGCATCTGGCCGATGCTATGGTAGAAGGTGCTCTCAGTTAAGGATAAACATGGACTGTTTTAAGAAGTATCAGTCATTAACTCTGTCTGATGAGTACATTACTGACCCATTATTATTGGCACTGGCCTGGAAGAAAAGTCACCGATATATCCGCTCAACCAGCTGGTATGCAGACAACTTCGAGCTGGATTTATCTGCTTTGGATCTGGCAGATAAGTGCGAAGAGTGGAGGAAAGACATCAAATCTGACTCTCAACTTTT